>NZ_CP139348.1:1203471-2406943 GCF_038561965.1 Stutzerimonas stutzeri
TCGTAGCAATCGGTCAGCGGGGTGGCCGCGCCGATCTCGATACTGCTGTCGGTGATTTCGACCTTCTTCATCTCGGCGATGTGGCCAACGTAGATCATCACCGGCAGCTCGCGGTGGAACTGGGTGACTTCCAGCGCGAGGTCGGTGCCACCGGCGAGCAGGCGGGCATCGGGGTTGGCGCTGTAAATGTCGGCCAGGTCGCCCACGGTCAGTGGCGACAGGCAGCGCTTGTCACCGCTGTTCAGCTCGGCGGTTTCGCGCGGTTCGATGGCTTTCAGCTGAGCGATGGTGTCGGCTTCGCGGGCGTCGAACTGATCCGGCTGCTTGCCGCAGCAGGCCTGCTCGGCCGCTTCCAGTATCGGGCGGTAGCCGGTGCAGCGGCAGAGGTTGCCAGCCAGTGCTTCGTGGGTGTCGGCCTTGTCGTAACCGTCTGCCGACTTCTGCAAAGCGAACAGACTCATGACGAAGCCTGGTGTGCAGAACCCGCACTGCGAGCCGTGGCAGTCGACCATGGCTTGCTGAACGCTGTGCAGCTGGCCCTGATGCTTGAGGTCTTCCACAGTAATCAGCTGCTTGCCGTGCAGGGCGGAGACGAAGGTCAGGCAAGAGTTGAGGGTGCGGTAGCGCAGGCGGTCGCCCACCAGCTCGCCGACTGCGACGGTGCACGCGCCGCAGTCGCCGGAGGCGCAGCCTTCCTTGGTGCCCGTTTTGCCGCGGTGCTCGCGCAGGTACTGCAGCACCGTGGTGTTGGGGTCGAGAGCCTGCTCATTGCGCAACTCACGATTGAGGAGAAACTGGATCACGGCGATGCCTCCGACTGTTGTTGTTCTGACGCGCAAACTATCGCTATCTGACTTTTCGGTCAACTAATTCCTGACTCAAAAGTCAATGCGTCAGACGAGCGCAGCTCGGACGAGTGGCTCGATGGCCATCGCCCGGGTTTTCCTACTGCAATTAAAGTCCGCTCAGGCCGATTCGGCCTCGCCCTGCCGTCGGTAGGCGTAGGTCTCGGCAAAGCGCGAGAGCATGTACCGGCTGCAAGTGGTGCTGGGATATTTCGGTGGGTTGTCATCGCTGTAGCAGCCGGGCAGGCAGCTGATTTCGGTGTCCGGGTGCGGCTCGGCGAAGAAGGGCATGGAATAGCGGTCCAGGCCCAGCGGGCTGACCACGCGATGCGGCGTCGACTTGTAACGGTCGTTGCTCCAGCGCGCCATCATGTCGCCGATGTTGACCACGTAGGTGCCTTCGATGGGCGGCGCGTCGATCCACTCGCCCTTGACGTTCTGCACCTGCAGACCGCCGGCCTGATCCTGATAGAGCAGAGTGACGCAGCCGTAGTCGGTGTGCGCGCCGGCCCCCTGCTGCTCGGCGCTGGTGGCCGTCTGCCGGGGCGGGTAGTGGATCATGCGGAACACGCTGATGGGCTCGACGAAGCGCTTGTCGAAAAAGTCCCGCTCGATGCCCAGCGCCAGGGTGATGGCACGCAGCAGGGTGCAGGCCAGGTCCTGCATGTCGCGGTAGTGGCCCTCCATCAGGTCGGTCCAGCTTTCGAGCTGAAGCGGATGACGGTTGGGCCCACGCAGCGGTTTTTCGGCCAGTACGTCCGGGTGGTCGGCACTCATGTGGAAACCCATGTCGAAGGTTTCCTTCAGGTCGCACGGCTGGCTCGGGTCCAGCTGCTCGGTGGCGACAGCACCGTAGCCGCGGTGATGGCTGCTCTGGGTGATATCGATCTTCAGCTTTTCGTCGGCGGGTAAGGCAAAGAAGCGCTGGGCGTGTTCGGTCAACGTAGCGATGCGCTCGGTGCTGATCGGATGGCCCTTTATATAAAAGAAGCCCCACTCGCGGCAGGCGCGGTCGATTGCCTTGGCAACCGCCAGGTGGCCGGCTTCGTCGGTGTTATAGAGCGGGGAAATATCGATGATGGGCAGTGCATTCATGGCTGACTCCGGTACGGCGCCGCCGGTCTTCTCGTACCGGCGGCTTTCGAGGGCTATGCCCCCTGCGTGCGGTTCGCCTGGTGGCGGGACAGCACGCAGATTCCGCAATGCGCCGGCATCAGGCCAGCGCAGGTAACGCTTACTTCGGCATTTCGGCCTTGAGGCCTTCGACGTAGTAGTTCATCGAGGCGAGGTCCTTGATGCTGGCGGTCTCGCCTTCGGCGATGCGGACTTCGCCAGCCTGGTCCTTGATCGGGCCGGTGAACGGATGGAATTCCCCGCTCTTGATGCTGGCGATGATTGCTTCGGCTTCGGCTTTCACGTCGGCAGGTACCAGGTCGCTGATTGGCAGGCTGATGCTGTCTTCGGCCAGGCCGCCCCAGAAATCCTCGGACTTCCAGTTGCCGGCCATTACTGCTTCGGCGGATTTGGCGTAATGCGGACCCCAGTCGTTGACGATGGAGGTCAGTACGGCCTTGGGCCCGAAGTGCTGCATGTCAGAGGCATAGCCGACGGAATAGGCGCCACGGCGCTCGGCGGCCTGGATCGGCGCCGGGCTGTCGGTGTGCTGGAAGACTACGTCAACGCCCTGATCGATCAGTGCGTTGGCGGCATCGGCTTCCTTGCCCGGATCGAACCAGGTGTTGACCCACACCACCTTGATCTCGGTGCCGGGATTGTATTTGTCCAGCGCCAGCTGGATGGCGTTGATGTCGCGGATCACTTCCGGAATCGGGAAGGAGGCGATGTAGCCGACCTTTTTGCTCTTGGTCATCTTCGCCGCAAGGAAGCCGCCGACGTAGCGGCCTTCATAGGAGCGGGTCAGATAGGTGCCGACGTTCTTCGCCTGCTTGTAGCCGGTAGCGTGTTCGAAGGTGACCTTGGGGAATTGCTTGGCGACCTTCAACGTCGGGTTCATGTAACCGAAGGAGGTGGTGAAAATCAGGTCGTAATCGCTCTTGGCCATGTTGCGGATCACCCGCTCGGCATCGGCGCCTTCTGGCACGTTCTCGACGAAGCTGGTCTTCACCTTGTCGCCGAGTTTTTCTTCCATGTACTTGCGGCCCTGCTCGTGCTGGTAGGTCCAGCCGTGGTCACCGATCGGGCCGATGTAGACGAAGCCGACCTTCAGCGGATCGGCGGCCGAAGCGGCAGCGGTGGTGAGGGCGGCACTGAAGCCGATCGCTGCGGCGAGAGTGCGCAGCAGGGTTTTCCGTGGGTTGTTCTGCATGGCGGGTGACGCTCCTGTTTGTCTAGCTACAGAGCCTGTGTTGGCTGATAGCTGGTTAGCAAAAAGCTGACCAACTGGACAGATACCTGCGTGACGCCGGCATGCGGCGCCTGAGCTTCGCCGATTGCGGCTGGTAGAGGCTTGCGCTGGTGCGCCAGTAATCCATGGCGCCCAGCTTTGGTGCAAGCGTTGTGCGTAGCGATCAGCCGTTGACCAGCTGTCGCGCCGCTTGTTGGTGATCGGCAATCAGCCCCTGCACGTCGAGGCCTTCGATCTGACCGTCGACGACACGCCATTTGCCGCCGATCATCACCCGGTCAGCACGATCGGCGGCGCACAGCAGTAACGCAGCAATGGGGTCGTGACTGCCGGAAAAGCGCAGTTCGTCGAGCTTGAACATTGCCAGGTCCGCCTGCTTGCCCACTGCCAGCTCGCCGATGTCGTTACGCCCGAGCAGGTGCGCCGACCCCCGGGTCGCCCAGCCGAGCACCTTCTGCGGGGTGATCTTCTCGGCGCCGTAGCGCAGGCGCTGGATAAACAATGCCTGGCGCGCTTCGAGCATCATATTGGAGGCATCGTTTGAGGCGGAGCCGTCGACCCCCAGGCCGATAGTGGCGCCTTTTTCCTCGAGTTCGAGGGTGTGGCAGATGCCGGAGGCCAGGCGCATGTTGGAGCTTGGGCAATGGCAGATGCCCACACCGGCTGCACCCAGGCGGTGAATTTCCACCTGGTTGAAATGGATGCCATGGGCCAGCCAGGTGCGTGGGCCGAGCCAGCCGACGCTCTGCAGGTAGTCCACGGTGCGCATGCCGAAGCGCTTCGCGCAGAACTCCTGCTCGTCCAGTGTCTCGGCCAGATGCGTATGCAGGCGTACGTCGCGCGCTTCGGCTATCTCCGCACAGGCACGCATGATGTCCGTGGTGACCGAGAACGGCGAGCACGGCGCCAGGGCGATCTGGATCTGCGCGCCATCGCCGCGCTCGTGGTAGCGCTCGATCAGCCGCTCGCTATCGGCAAGAATCGTCTCGGCGTCCTGCACCACGCTCTTGCAGGGCAGGCCGCCGTTCTCCTTGGACAGGTTCATCGAACCGCGGGTGAGCATGGCGCGCATACCTAGCTCGCGCACGACCTCGATCTGGATATCAATCGCTTCTTCCAGACCACCGGGGAACAGGTAATGGTGATCCGCCGCCGTGGTGCAGCCGGACAGCAGCAGCTCGGCCAGCGCCACCTTGCTTGCCAGCTGCAGTGCCTGTGGTGTCAGCCGCGCCCAGACCGGATAAAGGGTCAGTAGCCAGTTGAACAACGGCTCGTTGACCACCGGTCCCCAGGCGCGGGTGAGCGTTTGATAGAAGTGGTGATGGGTGTTGACCAGCCCCGGCAGTACCACATGTTCACGGGCGTCGAAGGTTTCGTCGACAGGCTGCGCGGGCGATGCGCCAGCAGCAAGCATTTCGGTGATGACACCGTCTTCGATCACTAGCCCGCCAGGGGCACGGTGGTCGTTGGCCGTGAACAGGGCGAGGGGATTCTTGATCCAGATGCGATGAGCAGCCATGGCTGGCTTTCTCCTGAATGGTTGAGTTCAGAGTAGCCAGCTCAGTTATGCCCTGTCTGCTGATCCAGGGGGCGGAGGCGTGGATGCCTCTGCCGAGAGGGAAAGATAAAGGGTTGCAATGGGTTTGTCACAGAGGGTTTGGCTCGACCTCATTAGCGGGCGCGGCTTGACCGCGAATGGATCTGGCAGCGAGGTTGTCTTTTCGCGGCCAAGCTTCTCCTACGGCGATTCTCGCATCCCTCACCAGGGCAACGGATCACCTTGGAAATCCAAATACCGATGCCCACCCTGCCCGATGGCACGGGTAACCTGCTCGACCATACCCCGGGTACTGGTCTCGACATCCAACGGCGCCTGGTCGCCGCCCATGTCGGTTTTTACCCAGCCGGGATGCATCGACAGCACGGTCAGCTTGGTCTCGCCGAGCCCGGCGACGAAGGTGCGGGTCATGTGATTCAGCGCGGCCTTGCTCGCGCCATACAGGTCCATGCCCATGCCCGGGCCGGTCTCGACGCTGCCGAGAATCGAACTCATGAACACCACCACGCCCCGTTCGGCATCCACCAGCGGCAGCAGCCGCTCGGCCAGGCGCACTGGTGCGACCGCATTGGTGAAGAACAGCTGGCCAACTTCCGCTTGAGTGGCTTGCGTGGCCGGTTTGTCCTGTGGCCCGGCAACGCCGGCGTTGACGTACAACACGTCGAGCCGGGTGCCGGCCAGGCGTGTGGCCAGCTGGTCTACGCTGCCCGCATCGTCCATATCCAGCGTCTCGACGCGTAGTTGCGGTATCTGGCGAAGCGTTTCTGCATGCTGCGGGTTGCGCACCGTGGCGATCACCTGCCAGCCTGCGCTGGAAAACTGCTTGGCCAGGCCGAGGCCCAGGCCGCGGGAAGCGCCGATGATGAGTACGGTTTTTTGCATGGGTGCGTCCTCGGTAGATCATGACTGACGGGCAAGAATAGCGCGGCAGTGGACTTTGCGGGTCGCCTCGGCGGCGTGCGGCATTTGACCGCTGCATGAGTGTTGCAAGCCGTTTCCCTACGATGGCATAGAAGGCTCTATTTCGGCTCTTATGGGCTAGCTCTGCCGGTGCGGCTGGTAGCACCGAATCAATGATCAGGGGGATCCAATGCTCGAACAGCAAACCCAATCGAACCGCTGGCACGCGTGCCAGACCGATGAGGCATTGCTTGCGCTGGAGTCTTCGAGCGCCGGCCTGACTCACGAGCAGGCCCAGCAGCGGCTGCTCGAGTATGGCCCCAATCGGCTCGACGAGGCCAAGCAGGCAAGCATCTGGCAGCGCCTGCTGCGCCATGTAAACAACGTGCTGCTCTATGTGCTGATCGCCGCTGCGCTGGTGACTGCATTGATGAGCCACTGGGTCGATACCTTCGTCATCCTGGCGGTGGTGGTGCTCAACGTGGTGATCGGCTTCGTCCAGGAAGGCAAGGCGGAGAAGGCCCTGCAGGCTATCCGCCACTTGCTGGCGCCGCATGCGGTGGTGCTGCGTGATGGTCGCCAGCAGGACATCGATGCCGCCGAGTTGGTGCCTGGTGATGTGGTGCTGCTGGCTTCGGGCGATAGCCTGCCGGCCGATGTGCGTTTGCTGCAGGCGCGCAACCTGCGCGTCGACGAGGCGGCGCTGACCGGTGAATCGGTCCCCGTCGACAAGCAGGTCGGCGCCGTGGACGATGCTGCCTCAATCGGTGATCGCCTCTGCATGGGCTATGCCGGCACGCTGGTGACCCAGGGCCAGGCGCGTGCGGTGGTGGTCGCCACTGGCGCGGCTACCGAGATCGGCCGCATCGGTCGCATGCTGGAATCGGTGGAGCAGGGCACCACGCCGCTGCTGCGCAAGATGGAAGAGTTCGGTCGCATCCTGACCATGGTCATCCTGGCGACCGGCGCGCTGCTGTTTCTCTTCGGCACGCTGGTGCGCGGCGTGGGCGCCGGCGAGATGTTCATGGCAGCGGTGGGGCTCTCGGTGGCGGCTATTCCGGAGGGGCTGCCGGCGATCATGACCATCACCCTGGCCATCGGCGTACAACGCATGGCGACGCGCAACGCGGTGATTCGCCGTCTGCCGGCGGTGGAAACCCTGGGCTCGGTGACGGTGATTTGTTCGGACAAGACCGGCACGCTGACCCGCAATGAGATGACCGTGCAGCAGGTGGTTTGCGCCGGCCAGTCATTGGAAGTCGAAGGCGCCGGCTACGCCCCGCAAGGTACGTTGTCGTTCGACGGCGCGGCAGTCGAACCGGCCATGCTTCAGGCACGCTCGCCGGCTGCTCGCGCACTGGTGGAAGCAGCGGCGCTGTGCAATGACGCCAGCCTGCATGAGAAAGATCAGGCATGGGTGCTGGCCGGGGATCCCACCGAGGGCGCGTTGCTGACCCTGGCGATGAAGGCCGGGTTGTCGCCATCAGCGCTGCAGGTCGATCGGCCGCGGCTGGACGTGATCCCCTTCGAGTCCGAGCATCGTTTCATGGCGACATTGCATGCCTGCGAAGGCGCGCGCGAGGTACTGCTCAAGGGCGCACCGGAGCGCGTGCTGGCAATGTGTTCCTACCAGCTTGAGGCCGATGGCGAGGAGCGGGTGCTGGAAGAGGCACACTGGCACGAGCAGATCGAAACACAGGCACGCGCTGGTCGGCGAGTGCTGGCCCTGGCCAGGCGCAGGCTGGCCGCCGACAAGCAGGGCCTCGAGCATGCCGATGTCGCCAGTGGCCTTACGCTGCTCGGTCTGGTCGGCATCATCGATCCGCCGCGCGACGAGGCGATAACCGCCGTCGCGCAATGCCGCGCTGCCGGCATCCGCGTGGTCATGATCACCGGTGACCATGGCGTGACCGCCAGCGCCATCGCCAGGCAGCTGGGCATGGGCGACGACATCAAGGCGATCACCGGGCCCGAGCTGGAGCAGATGGACGAAACGGCCATGCGCCAAGCGGTCGCCGAAGCCCGCGTGTTCGCCCGTGCGAGCCCGGAGCACAAGCTGCGTCTGGTGCGCGCGCTACAGGCCAACGGTGAGGTGGTCGCCATGACCGGTGACGGTGTCAACGACGCGCCGGCATTGAAACAGGCCGATGTCGGTGTCGCCATGGGCATGAAGGGCACCGAGGCGGCCAAACAGGCTGGCGCCATCGTGCTGGCCGATGACAACTTCGCCTCCATCGCCCATGCAGTGGAAGAGGGGCGTACGGTCTACGACAACCTGCGCAAGACGGTGACCTTCCTGCTGCCGATCAATGGCGGTGAGTCGCTGTCGCTGTTGCTTGCCGTGCTGCTCGGCATCGCCTTGCCGATCACGCCGGTGCAGGTGCTCTGGGTCAACATGGTCAGCTCCGTGGCGCTGGCATTGGTGCTGGCCTTCGAGCCAACCGAGGCGGACGTCATGCAGCGTCCGCCACGGCGACCGGACGAGCCGATGCTGTCACGCTTCGTCATCTGGCGGATCTTCTTCGTCTCGGCGCTGTTTCTCGCCGGCATCTTCGGCATGTACCAGTGGATGCTCTCTCAGGGCGAGACGGTAGAAGCAGCGCGCACCGTGGCGGTGAATACGCTGGTCTGCATGGAGGTGTTCTATCTGTTCAGCGTGCGTTACCTGAAGGCGCCTTCCTTTACCGTGCAAGGCGTGAAGGGCACGCCGCGAGTGCTGGTGGCGGTGTTTGGCGTGTTCGCGCTGCAGTTGTTGTTCACCTACGCGCCATTCATGCAATCGCTGTTCGCCTCCGAGGCGCTACCGCTGACCACCGGCGTGCTGGTGGTGCTCGCCGGTGTGGCGGTGCTGGTGATTCTGGAAGTCGAGAAGGCACTGCTGCGTCGTGTGGGGGCCGGCCCGTCGTGAGGCGGAGCCGGTAGCCGAGCGCTCAGAGCGGCGGCAGTTCTTCCATCAGGTCGGTGGCGTAGATGCCGGGGATATGCAGGTCACTCTTGGCGAGCTGCTGGCCTTCCATCTGCGGCTGGGTCACCCAGGTGAGGATGTCGTAGTAGCGGCGGATGTTGGCCACGAAGTGCACCGGCTCGCCGCCGCGGGCATAGCCGTAGCGTGTCTTGCTATACCACTGTTTCTGCGACAGGCGCGGCAGCATCTGTTTCACGTCCAGCCACTTGTTGGGGTCCAGCCCTTCGGCTTCGGCCAGCTTGCGGGCGTCTTCCAAGTGGCCACCGCCGACGTTGTAGGCGGCGAGGGCGAACCAGGTGCGGTCCGGCTCTTCGATGCTGCCCGGCAGGCCCGTATGGATCTTGACCAGATACTTGCCGCCGCCCTGGATGCTTTGCACCGGGTCGAGGCGGTTGGTCACGCCCATTGCATTCGCGGTGCGCAGGGTCAGCATCATCAGACCGCGCACGCCGGTCTTGGAGGTGGCCTCGGGCTGCCAATGGGATTCCTGATAGCCGATCGCCGCCAGCAGACGCCAGTCGATGCCATGTCGCTTGGCGGTTTCGCGGAAGGCTTTTTCGTATCGCGGCAGTCGTTGCTGCAGGTGTTTGGCGAAAGCGTAGGCGCCGACGTAACCGAGCACGTCTACATGACCGTAGTAGCGCTCGCGCAGCCGCTGCAGGGTGCCGTTCTGCTGGGCCTGTTCGAGGAAGGAGTCGGCGGCCTTGAGCAGGCTGTCGTCCTCACCCTTGGCGACGATCCAGGCCAGGCTGTTCTGCTCGCCCACATCGAAACCGGCGCGGATATTGGTGAAATACACCTGGTTCATGGACATCTCGTTGGATTCCACCAGGGTCAGGTCGATCTGCCCCTCATCGACCATGCGCAGCAGGTCGACGACTTCCACCGCATCGGATTCCTCATAGCGCAGCTCCGGGTACTCGGCCTGCAGCGAGGCGAGCTTTTCCGCCTGGCTGCTGCCCTTGAGTACCAGGATGCGCTTGCCGATCAGGTCCTGCGGATTGGTCGGCCGGCGCTGGCCGCTGCGGTAGACCACCTGCGTGGTGACGTCGAGATAGGAGCGGGTGAAGCGCGCCAGTTCCATCCGACCTTCGCTGGCAACCAGGCCGGCAGCGGCCAGCGCGGGGCCGCCGGGGCGGTTCAGGCGGCTGAATATTTCTTCGATGTTGTCGGCGGTTTCGATCTGCAGTTCGACGCCGAGATTGCTGGCGAATCGCTTGACCAGCTCGTACTCGAAGCCGGCCTCGCCGTTGCGGTCCTGGAAGTAGGTGGAAGGGCTGTTGCGGGTGATCACGCGCAGGACGCCTTCCTCCCGTATCCGCTCCAGCTCGCTGGGCTTTTCGGCGCAGCTGCTGAGCATCAGGAAGAGTCCGGTCGCCAACAGCCAGATGGCGCAGCGCTTGCGGAACACGGTTTGGGCAAACATCGGCGCAGTATACGCAAAGGCGAACCGCCACCATATCTGGACAGCTAACTGGCACTCTGCTAAGTGGGCAGCGCAAACGATGACGCAAGAGCGCTGGCAACTGGATGCCTCGCGCAAGTTGGGCATAATGCCGGCCCGACTCGCCGCTGCATCGAGGCTTTCTTTTTCCCATGACCGAGGTGATGCCAAAACCCTGGTTCGTCTATCTGGTCCGCGCCGCCAACGGTGCGTTGTATTGCGGTATCAGCGACGACGCACAACGGCGCTTTGCCGAGCATCAGCGTGGACGTGGCGCGCGCTTCTTCCATTCCAGTCCGGCGCAGGCGCTGGTTTATGTCGAGGCCTGCGCCAGCAAGGGCGATGCGCTGCGGAGGGAGATTGCCATCAAGCGATTGGACAAGCGCGCCAAGGAGCGCCTGGTGAGTCTCGCCGCTCCGGTCGCGTGAATGATGCGTTAATCAGCCGGTAGGCTCGCTCGGGCGGAGCGTCTAAGCTGATGTCCTCGATCTCACCCATCCATCTGGCGGAGCCTGCCATGCACGAGCTGATCCTGCACCACTATCCCACCTCGCCCTTTGCCGAAAAGGCGCGTCTGATGCTGGGGTTCAAGCAGTTGTCCTGGCGCTCGGTGATGATCCCCCCGGTCATGCCCAAGCCCGATCTGACCGCCCTGACCGGTGGCTACCGGCGCACGCCAGTGCTGCAGGTCGGTGCCGATGTCTATTGCGATACTGCGTTGATCGCGCGTCGCCTCGAAGCTGAAAAGGCCACGCCGGCGCTGTTTCCCGAAGGCCAGGAGTTTGCCGCCGCGACACTGGCCAAGTGGGCCGATTCGGTGCTGTTCCTGAATGCGGTGAGCCTGGTGTTCCAGCCTGAGTCGATGGCGTTGCGCTTCGCCCAGGTGCCCAAGGAATTCGTCCAGACCTTCAGCAAGGATCGTGCGCAGCTTTTCGCCAACGGCTCGGTGAGTCGCGTTTCGCTGGAGCAGGCAAAGAACGACTGGCCGACCTTCATGACGCGCCTGCAGCAGCAACTGGCGCGTGAGCAGGGCGAATTCCTGCTGGGTGCGGCACCGTCGATCGCCGACTTCTCCGTCGCGCATTGCCTGTGGTTCCTGCGCGCTACCCCGGTTACCGCGCCGCTGGTGGATACTTATCCGGATGTCAGTGCCTGGCTGGGCAAGGTGCTCGGCGTGGGACATGGCTCAAGCAGCGAGCTGTCCGCCGAAGACGCGCTGCGCATGGCGCTCGAGGCTGAGCCTGCGGCGCTGCCGGATGAGGCTTTCTCTGAACCCAACGGCTTCCACGAAGGCCAGCAGGTCGCTATTGCGGCGGTGGATTACGGCGCCGATCCGGTCGAGGGCGAGCTGGTCTTCGCTGGCATGGAAGAGCTGATCGTGCGCCGCAGCGACGATCGCACCGGTGTCGTGCATGTGCACTTCCCGCGAATCGGCTACCGGATCGAAGCGCGCTGAGGCCTAGTGCGGCGCGGCTGCAGCACTGCGCAGCCGCGGCAGTTCCGCAGCCAGGTCGCGGAAATAGGCGATGCGCTCGTAGCACAGCGTCAGCTCACCACTGATGCGGTTGAACCAGGCGTCCGGAGCGCCGCAGGTGCTCATGCGCAGGGTGAGGTCGCGGGGCAGGTCGAAGGCATCGCTGGCTTTGGCCGCGACCGCTTCGAGTTCGCCGCTGGCGCGAATCTTTTCCAGCAGTTCGGCACCGCCCGGCAGATGCCCGGGTGGGGTGTCGTAGATCACCTGAATGCGATGCCGCGCCGGTTGCTCGTCGCTGCGGCCGAAATGTTCGCGAAACCACTGCACCGCGTGGGCGGCCTGCGCATATTCCTCGGGACAGTACAGCGCCCGTTCCACCGGCAACCCGCTTACCTCCAGCACCCAGTCCAACCGGTCCGGATCACTGCCATAGGCCAGGCAGGCAATGTTGTAGAAGCGCTGGGCATCCAGTGCATGGCTGTCCCAGACCGGTACCTGTGCGCCGTTGCGCTCCGCGCTCTGCCATTCCAAGCGCCAGTAATCGGCGACGTCCATCAGCTTGGCGTAGAAGTCGTCGCGGTGCTGTTCCTGCTGCAGCAGGAACAGGCCCATGAAGCCGAGCTGGTCGGCGGCGTCTTCCTCACGGCCCAACACCGGCAGCTGCAGTTCGCTGATCAGCAGGTGCCCCATCTCGTGCATCAGGGTGAACTCGGCATTGGCCACGGTGAAGCGAACTTCATCTACCGACAGCTTCGCCGCCGCGTCAACTTGCTGCGCCTGGGCCAGCGCAGGCAGAAGCAGTAACAGCACCATGCCGATGCGCGTCACGGCGTGCTGTCCAGATCGGCATGGCTGAACGGCGCCGGGCGCGTCGGCCATTCGAGCGCCAGGCGTTCGAACTCGCGGGCGAGCAGGCTGGCGGCGAGCAGGTCGCGCAGCCAGCGGTGGTCGGCAGGAATCACGTACCAGGGCGCCGCATCGCTGTGGCTATGGCACAGCACCTCCGCCCATTGCGCCTGTTGCTCGGCGAAGTGGCGGTGGTCGTGCAGATCGCCGAGGGTCAGCTTCCAGCGCTTTTCTGGCTGCTCCAGGCGCCGATGCAAGCGTTTCTTCTGCTCATCGACGGACAGTTGCAGATAGCACTTGAGCGGGCGAATCCCGCTGGCTGGCAGCTGATGTTCGAAAGCCTCGATCGCAGCCTGACGCGGCGGGATGTCAGCGGGTGTGCACAGACCATCGCGCAGATCGCTGACCAGCGTTTCGTAGTAGCTGCGATTGAATATGCCGAGCATGCCGGGCGCGGGCAGGCGTGTCCGGTAGCGCCAGAGGAAATCGTGGTGACGTTCTTCCTCGCTCGGCGCCTGGAAGCTGTGCGGCGCAAGACCCAGCGGATCGAGACCAGCGAGCACGCGGCGGATTACGCCGTTCTTGCCGGAGCAATCCGGCCCTTGCAACACCAGAAGCAGCGCGTCGCGCTGGTTGGCCCAGAGCATGGTCTGCTGCACGCGCAGCCAATCTTTCAGGCTTGCCAGCTGCACCTGTGCCTGTACTTTGTCCAGGTCGAAACAGCGTGCCGGATCACGCCCCAGCGGCGCTGCCGGGTCGCACAGGCAATCATCGAGAACGGCGTTTCCTAGGCGCATGGCGCGGTCAGTCCTTGCGCCGCTTGAGCTGGTCCTTCAGTTGGGTCGGCAGTTGGCGGATGATCAGCATGTCGCGCGCCTCGTCGTATTCGACCTTCGAGCCCAGCAGATGCGACTCGAAGCTGATCGACAGCCCTTCGGCCCGCCCGGTGAAGCGCTGAAACTGGTTGAGCGTGCGTTTGTCGGCAGGAATCTCCGGCGACAGGCCATAGTCCTTGTTGCGGATGTGCTCGTAGAAGGCACGCGGACGCTCCTCGTCGATCACCCCGGACAGCTCTTCCAGCGACATGGGTTCGCCGATCTTCGACTGGCTGCTGGCGTAGCCGACCAGCGCGCTGGTCTTCTCCCGCGCTTTCTCCTCCGGCAGGTCCTCGCTTTCGACGTAATCGCTGAACGCCTTGAGCAGGGTGCGCGTTTCGCCCGGGCCGTCGACGCCCTCCTGACAGCCGATGAAGTCGCGGAAGTACTCGGACACCTTCTTGCCGTTCTTGCCCTTGATGAAGGAGATGTACTGCTTCGATTGCTTGTTGTTCTGCCACTCGGAAATGTTGATCCGCGTCGCCAGATGCAGCTGGCCGAGGTCGAGGTGCCTGGCTTCGGTCACGTCCAGCGAGTCGGTCACGGTAACGCCGTTGCTGTGATGCAGCAGGGCAATGGCCAGGTAATCAGTCATGCCCTGCTGATAGTGGGCGAACAGCACGTGGCCGCCGGTGGAGAGGTTGGATTCTTCCATCAGCTTCTGCAGATGCTCGACCGCCTGGCGGCTGAACGCGGTGAAGTCGTTATTACCTTCCATGTACTGCGTGAGCCAGCCGCTGAACGGGTAGGCGCCGGATTCGTCGTGGAAAAAGCCCCAGGCCTTGCCTTGCTTGGCGTTGTAGCTCTCGTTGAGATCGGCCAGCAAGTTCTCGATGGCCTGGGAGTTGCCCAGCTCCGAGTCACGGGCATGGAGCACGGCGGGGGTGCCGTCCGGCTTTTTCTCGATCAGGTGGACGATACAGTGGCGGATGGGCATGGCGATCTCACGGCTGGAATGCAACAGGTGGGGCAGTTTACCCGAGAGCAGGCATCGCGTGGCCTGTGTCCCGAAGCGTCGCCGCAGGCGAGAACTGCGTTGGGGTTGCCACAAGCAGTGCCTGCTCGGCATTGAGCGGATCTGGGTCAAAGACCACGGGTGGCGTTGGCGTTAGCCTGCCGTACGCAAGGTGAATGTGGGGGTAGGACGATGAGCGGAACCTGGGACTGGCTGGGAGTGGTGCGCGGTCGTTTCCTGCTGCTGACGCTGAGCTGCGTGGCGCTCGGGCTGGCCTTGGCCGCGCGCGGGCGATCGGATGCGGTTCCCGTCGTAGATGCCGTGCTGGTGCTACTTGGCGCCTTGGCTGCCCATGCCGCAGTCAATGCGCTGAACGAGTGGAGCGATTACCGCAGCGGCCTCGACCTGCGTACCCGTCGTACCGCATTCAGCGGCGGCAGCGGCACCCTGCTGGCGCATCCGCACTTGCTTGGCCGCACCCTGCTGCTTGGTCTCGGCAGCCTGCTGGGCTGCGCGTTGATTGGCCTGTTTTTCCTGCTACGCCAGCCGCAACTGACGCTCAGCCTGGCACCGCTTGGCCTGGCGGGCCTGCTGCTGGTGGTGGTCTACACGCCCTGGCTGACCCGCCATCCCTGGCTGTGCCTGTTCGCGCCAGGCCTGGGTTTTGCGCTCATGGTGCTGGGTACGCGCATCGTTCTCGGCGGCCCACCGAACACCGGGGATCTGCTGTTGATCCTGCCGGCCCTGTTGCTATGCAACAACCTGCTGTTGCTCGGCCAGTTTCCGGACATCGAGGCCGATCGCGCCGTTGGCCGGCGCACCCTGCCCATGCACATCGGCGTCGAAAAGGCTTTGCACGTGGCGCTTGTGCAGTGGCTGCTGACATACGGGGTGCTGTTGGCCATGCTGACGCAGCCCGGTCTGTCCGGCGCCGCTCTGGGACTGCTGAGCCTGCCGCTCGCTCTGCGCGCGGCATGGCTGCTGCGGCGTGAACCGTTGCAGGCACAACACCTGCTGCCGGCGCTGGGGTTGAATGCGGCAGTCAGCGTAGCGACGCCGCTGCTGATGGCGGTAGGCCTGCTGGCGCTATAGCGCTCTGCCGGTGAGTAGCTCGGCGGACACATGGGGTGACGAAAGAAAGGCTTAACTGAGTAAACTGGTCGCCTTTTCTTCAAGGAACGACCGTCATGACCGCTGTATGGCGCAACTCGGCCTGGATTCTCGCTGGTGGCTCGCTGATCCTCGCGATTTCCCTGGGCGTGCGCCACGGCTTTGGCCTGTTCCTGCCGCCGATGAGCGCCGAGTTCGGCTGGGGCAGGGAGGTCTTCGCCTTCGCCATTGCCATGCAGAACCTGATCTGGGGCCTGATGCAGCCGGTTACCGGTGCGCTGGCGGACCGCTTCGGTGTGGCGCGTGCCGTGTTGATAGGTGGCGTTCTTTACGCGGTCGGGCTGGCGTTGATGGCGATGTCCGACTCGCCGACAACCCTGACGCTGAGTGCCGGGCTGCTGATCGGGCTGGGGCTGTCGGGCACCTCGTTCTCGGTGATCCTCGGAGCGGTGGGCCGCGCGGTGCCGCCGGAAAAACGCAGCATGGCGATGGGCATCGCCAGCGCCGCCGGCTCCTTCGGCCAGTTCATCATGCTGCCGGGCAGCCTCGGCCTGATTGAGTGGCTGGGCTGGTCCTCGGCGCTGCTGGCGCTGGGCATGCTGGTGGCGCTGATCGTGCCGCTTGCGGGGATGATGCGTAGTCCGGCGCAGGCCCCGGCGGCGCCCGGTGCGCAGCAGTCGTTGGGCGAGGCGCTGCGTGAGGCCGCCGGGCATTCCGGGTTCCGGTTGCTGGCGCTGGGCTTCTTCGTCTGTGGCTTTCAGGTGGTCTTCATCGGCCTGCACCTGCCGGCCTATCTGGTCGATCAGCACCTGCCGGCTCAGGTCGGTACCACGGTGCTGGCACTGGTCGGGCTGTTCAATGTGGTCGGCACCTACACCGCCGGTTGGCTGGGTAGCTGCTACTCCAAACCGAAGCTGCTGGCTGGCCTGTATCTGATCCGCGGGGTAGTGATCAGTGCCTTCCTGTTGGCGCCGTTGACCGTCTGGAGCGCCTATGCCTTCGGCATCGCCATGGGCTTGCTGTGGCTGTCTACGGTGCCGCTGACCAACGGCACCGTGGCGACCATGTTTGGCGTACGCAATCTGTCGATGCTCGGCGGTATCGCCTTTCTGTTCCATCAGCTGGGCTCGTTCTTCGGCGGCTGGCTGGGCGGCTGGCTGTATGACCGCACCGGCAGCTATGACTTGGTCTGGCAGATCGCAATCGCGCTGAGCCTGATGGCGGCGGTGCTCAATTGGCCGATTCGTGAGCAGCCGGTCGAGCGGCTGCGCGAAGCGCAGGTCAACTGATGAAGCTGCTCGGGCTTGGCATCGCCGGCGCGCTGCTGCTGGGCCTGCTGGCGCTCGCCTGGTGGGGCTGGCAGCAGGGCGGTCTGGCGTTGCTACAAATGGGCCTGGGAACCTGCTGAAACCTGCTCGTCCGCTGCCTTACGGCTCCGTCCTGACCTGAGACTGGATCGCCAGCCTCGCCGAAGTTGTCGTGGCCGGCGAATGCCAATTCGACGTCTGGCGTCGTAGTGCAGTGAGCGGCGACGAACGTGAGGGAATCAATTCGGAATTCGTCGCTCCAAAAGCGAAGCGGCGTAGAAGACGTTAAGAACAAATCGCCGGTTCTTAGCCGCAAACTATCGGCCTTTGTGCGCGCAGCTCGCAATCAGGCGGCAGTCTTGAACCACCCTCTAAGGCTCGGCTGTCGCATAACCGTCATCAACAGTTGGTAAATACCTGCGGCACGCAGTCAATGGAGCAAGAAGCAATGTCCACCCTCACCGAACTCGCCCAGCAAATCGCCAAGCTTTACCCGTTGCAGGACAAGCGAGTCGGCAAGCGTTACCGCGTCGTCGGTGAGCTGGCCGGGATGACCGAGCTGGAAGAGATCAACGGCGAGCCGCGCTACATTCAGACCATGGCGCTAAAGAACAAGCAGCTCTGGGACGTTGCGATCTAAGCCCCTCCGCCGCACCTGCCTGAGTTTTACCGTTTCGGCCAGCGCTCGGCGCGCCAGCTCGCCTGCTCGGTTTCGCTGAGAAAGGTCCAGGCGACAAACCGGCTCTTCTTCTGCCCCTGGGCCATGTCCAGGGTATGCACCTGACGGGCACCGAGGCGTTTTAGCCGTGTCACCAGTGGCGCCACGTTGCTCCCCTTCGATACCAGCGTGCTGAACCAATAGACCTGCCTGGCGAATAACGCACTCTCTTCCGCCATACGCGCGATGAAGGCCGCTTCGCCGCCTTCGCACCAGAGCTCTGCCGCCTGGCCACCGAAGTTGAGCGCGGGCAGTTTGCGGCTCGGATCGAGCTTGCCGAGATTGCGCCACTTGCGCTGACTGCCACTGCTGGCCTCGGCCTGCGACGCATGGAACGGCGGATTGCACAGCGTCAGATCGAAGCGATCTCCCGGCAATACCACGCCGTTGAAAATGTGCTTCGGTGCAGTTTGCTGCCTCAGCTCGATGGCCTTGGCGAGGCCGTTGGCCGAGACGATGGCGCGGGCCGAGCCCAGCGCGACGGCATCGATGTCGCTGCCGGTGAAGTGCCAGCCGTACTCCCGATGGCCGATCAGCGGGTAGATACAGTTGGCACCGCTGCCGATGTCCAGTGCGCGCACAGAGGTGCCGCGGGGTATGGCCTGGTCGTCGTTCTGCCCGAGCAAGTCGGCCAGGCCGTGCAGGTAATCGGCGCGTCCGGGCACCGGCGGGCAGAGGTAGCCCGGCGGAATGTCCCAATGCTTGATGCCGTAGAACTGTCTGAGTAGCGCGCGATTGAACACCCTGACCGCATCCGGGTCGGCGAAGTCGATGCTCTGTTTGCCATACGGATTGACGATGACATGCTCGGTCAACTCCGGGCAGCCGGCGATCAGCGCCGGGAAGTCGTAGCGACCGCTGTGACGGTTGCGCCGATGCAGTACCGGCTTGCCGGGTTCGGCACGGTCAGGCTGCGAAGTAGGGGATGGGGTTTTGCGCGTCATTTGATCAGCGGAGGTTGGCGGCAGGGGCGCGCATTGTCCCACAACCGCCGCTCGCGCAAACGTCCCGATGCTAGCGGCGGCGCGGCACCATCAGCATCCACAGCAGGCCCCAGAGCAGGGCCCCAGCGCCGAGCCAGAAGGCGCTATGCAGACTGCCGCCCATGCCCATCCAGATGCTTGTCAGCCAGGGTGCCGCCAGTTGCGTCAGGCCGTATAGCGCGATCAACGCCGCTGACAGCCGCGGCCCCTGATGCGGATGCAGCGCCCGCGCCAAACGCTGGGTCAGCAGCACGGTGCCGAGAAAGGTACCGCCGACCAGTACCGCGCAAAGCAGGATGCCAACGGCGCCGGGTAGCAGCAGTGCAGCCAGCACCCCAAGCAGCTGCGTGAGATAGCTCAGGCGCAGGGCGATATCATCGCCCATGCGCACCCCCAGACGATTCCACAGCCAGGGCGACGGCAGGGTCGCCAGCGCCACTACCAGCCAGCTGCCTCCGATCAGGAAATCGCCGGGCTCCACCTGCAGGCGCGCGACCATCGGCAGGAAGGTCATCGGCAGGATGTAGCCCATCCCGGCACCGGCGTAGGAGAGAAACAACGGGGTACTGGAGCGATCGAGCAGCTTGCCGCTGGGCGGCGTCGCCGACGGGTGGGCTTCGTCCTCGGGCGGCATGTCCAGCCGCGACAGCTGCCGCCAGCCCCACCAGGCCAGCGGTATCGACAACAGCGCCGCCGGCCACCAGCGTTCGGCACCGAGCAGAAAACCATCGCTCAGGCTCACCAGCAAGCTGGAGATGATCAGGCCTACGCAGACACCGAGATAGACCAGGCCGCTGGAGGAAACGCGCTGCTGGCGCGCCAGCCATTCGAGAATCAGCGACGGCGCCTGGACGAACACCAGGCCATTGCTGATGCCATTGGCCAGGCGCAGTGCGGCGAGGGTATCGGCGGATTCGGCCTGGGTCTGCAACAGGCTGCTCAGCACGTGTAGCGCAAGCGCCCAGGGCAGCGTGCGACGTATCTGCGCGACGCGATGCCAGCGCACCGCGAGCAACGCGCCGATGAGGTAGCCCAGGTAGTTCCAGCTGGCGATGCTGGCGCCTTGCTGCACGCTAAGCAGGCCGTCCTCCACCAACCAGGGCAGCAGCGGGGTATAGACGAAGCGGCCGAGTCCATGGACGACCAATAACAGAACGGCACCGGCCAGCAGGACCGGAAACAGGGCGACACGCTGAGGCATGGAATCTGTTCTTTTTAGAATGAGAGCTGGAGCTTAACGGCTGTGTCTTACAGTCGCCATGCCACTTTTCGACAGGCGCCAGCTCGCCGACGATCCGCTGTTGCGCACGTTCAAAGCGGAAACAGCAGCGGCACCAGCAGCACGGCTACGACCATTACCAGCGCGGTAAAGGGCACGCCGATGCGCAAGAAGTCGGCGAAGCGATACTGTCCAGGGCCAAGCACCAGCGTGTTCACTGGCGAGGAGATTGGTGTCATGAACGCTGCAGAGGCAGCCAGGGCCACGATCATGGCGAACGGGTAGGGCGAGGCGCCCAGCTGTTCGGCGGTGGAAAGCGCAACTGGCGCCATCAGCACGGCCGTCGCGGTATTGGAGATGAACAGCCCGATCAGCGCAGTCAGCAGGAACAGGCAGGCAAGCAGGGCATGCGGACCGGCGTCGCCGAGCAGGCCGACCAATCCGGAAGTGGCCAGTGCAATACCGCCAGTTTTTTGCAGCGCCAGGGCGAACGGCAGCATGCCGACGATCAGCACCAGGCTTTGCCAGTGGATCGCCTTGTAGGCGCTATCCATGTCGATGCAGCGGAACAGCCCCATGACCAGGCAACCGATCAGCGCGGCCAACACGTTGGGCACCAGGCCGCTGACCATCAGCGCCACCATCACGGCCAACCCGAGCAGCGCAAAGGGTGCCTGGCGGGCGGCCGGGGCGACGTCGTCCACCTCCGCCGGCAGGCTCAGTACCAGGAAGTCTCTACTCAACCCCTGCAGGCGGTGGATGTGCTTCCAGCTGCCGGCGACCAGCAGGGTATCGGCCGGTTTGAGCTTCTCGTCGACCAGTAGCCCCTGCAGCGCCTCGCGGTTGCGCCTCAGCCCGACGACGTTGAGCTTGTGGCGGCTGCGAAAGCCGAGCTGCTGAATGGTCTTGCCTGGCAGGCGCGAATCCGGCGGCAGTGCGACCTCGGCCAATCCCAGCTCCCGCGCATGGACGGCATAGTATGAAGTGCTGAGTTGCAGCGGCTCGAGACCGAGTTCCTGATAGGCACCAAGCAGGCCGATGGCCGGGCTGGCGAGGTCGACCAGCAGCACATCGTCGACGAACAGCTCGGTGTTACCGGTGGCCATCAGCAGCAGGTTTCGCAGGCGCTCGTGGCGTTCTACTGCGATCACGTTGATGCCGTACTGGCTGCGCAGTTGCAGCGCATCGAGTGCCTGGTTGGCCAGGACCGACCCCGGCAAGATCCGCAGGCGCCGCTCGCGTTCGTCGAGCCGGTAGTTCTGCGCAAGGTCGGCCAGGGTATGCCGTTGCTCCAGCGCTTCGCTGTTCTTGTCGGTGCCTAGCCAATGACGGGCGACGAGCATGTAGCCGATCCCGAGCAACAGGATCGCCAGACCGATCGGGGTGAAAGCAAAGAAGGCGAAACCTTCGAGACCGGCGCGACGCAGCTCGCTGTTGACCACCAGATTTGGTGGGGTCGCCACCAGAGTCAGCATGCCGCTGATCAGACCGGCAAATGCCAGAGGCATCATCAGTCGGCGCGGTGACACCTTCATGCGATTGGCGATGCCGAGCACCACGGGAATGAAGATCGCCACTACGCCAGTCGAACTCATTACCGAACCGAGCCCCGCGACGGCCAGCATCAGCAGGATCAGCAGGCGGGTTTCACTGCTGCCAGCGGCGCGCATCAGCCAGTCGCCCAGGCGATAGGCGATGCCGGTACGCACCAGTCCATCGCCAATGACGAACAGGGTAGCGATCAGCACCACGCTCGGATCGCTGAAACCGGCCAGCGCCTCTTGCACGCTGAGTACACCGGTGAGTGGCAGAGCGACCATCGCCAGCACGGCTACCACGTCCATGCGCGGCTTGTTCAGCGCGAACAGACCGACGCAGCTCGCCAGCAGGGCGAGGACCAGCAGCAGATCGGCATTCATGGATGATCAGGGGTATTCAAGGACGGACTTGATATGGGCCAGGTTTCGCTCGATCCAACCTTTGTCGATGGCGCCCCAGTCGCGAATGGCGTAGTGGCCGGCGTTGTGCCGCTCGCCGTCGTCCTGCTCGAAGGTGCAATCGATGTCCAGCTCCGCGAGCGCGGCAAGGGTGTCCTGGGCGGTGCGTCGTGGCATGCCGGTCGCCTCCATCAGCGCCGGGACGCTGGTGGCGCTGCCGCTGTCGATCAGCCAGGCGACGTAGAGTCTGCGGTAGAAACTGGTTTTGGTCTTGCTGACGGTCATGCGCGGTCCCTGGCCAGGTCGTTGGTGGCGCCTTTCGGCATCAACGACCCGGCGGGGCGATGGCTCAGCGCAGGGCGAGCATGCCGACGTAGGTCGCTGCGCCGGCAGTGTAACCGAGGAAGGCCAGCAGGCTGACGCGCTTGATGTACCAGGTGAAGCTGATCTTCTCCATGCCCATGGCGGCGACGCCCGCTGCCGAGCCGATGATCAGCGTGCTGCCGCCGGTGCCGGCGCAGTAGGCGAGCATCTCCCAGAAATTACCGTCAACGACGAACTGCGACATCCAGCCGAGTTCTTCTGTGGCAGTTGCCGCCAGCATCTTCTCGCTGACCAGCGGATACATCTTCATCGCGCCCGCTACCAGCGGCACGTTATCGACCACCGCAGAGAGCAGGCCGATGGCGTAGTTGATCGCGTAGATATGGCCGAGCGATTCGCGCAGCGCTGTAGCGACCTGGGTCAAATGGCCGGCGGTGGCGAGACTGGACACGGCCAGCAGAATGCCGAGGAAGAACAGCACGCTGGGGGTGTCCACCTTGCGCAGAACGCCAACCACTGAAAGCGGATGTTTGTCTTCGTCGTTCTTGTTGCGGTGAATGATCTCGGTAGCTACCCAGAGCACGCCGAGGCCGAAGAGGATGCCCATATACGGGGGCAGGTGAGTCACGGTCTTGAATACCGGGACGAACAGCAGGGCTGCGAGACCGAGGCCGAGTACCAGATTGCGCTCGAACACACTGGTGCTTGGCGGATGCTTCTCGGCCAGGTGAGCACGGGGGCGCGGCCGTGGCGCTTCGCCGCGCAGGGTGAAGCTGAGGATGGTCAGCGGCACCAGCAGGCAAACCAGGCTCGGGATGAAGAGATTGACGATCACCCCGGATGCGGTGATCTGGTTACCGATCCAGAGCATGGTGGTGGTCACGTCGCCGATCGGCGACCAGGCGCCACCGGCGTTGGCGGCAATCACGACAACGCCGACGAACAGCCAGCGCTCGGGACGGCCGCGGATCAGCTTGCGCAGCAACGAAACCATGACAATGGTGGTGGTCAGGTTGTCCAGCGCCGCGGAGAGGAAGAACGTCAGGAACCCGATGATCCACAGCAGATGCACACGCTTGCGGGTCTGGATGCGATCGGTGATCGCCTTGAAGCCTTCGTGGGAGTCGATCAGCTCGACGATGGTCATCGCCCCGAGCAGGAAGAAGAGGATCTCCGACACCTCGCCGAGATGATGGCGTAGCGCTTCGACGACCACTGCCGATGAATCGGCAGGGTTATGGCTGCCCGGCTGCAGTAGCGGCAGGATCTGGTCGGCGCCTAGCACCAGAATGGTCCAGGTCAGTACCGCGGTCAGGATCGCCGCAGCGGCCTTGTCTATTTTCAGGGGATGTTCAAAGGCTATGCAGAGATAGCCTATGACGAACACGACAGCCATTAGCGCATACATCGGAGGGACTCCATCTTGAGGAACCTTGCCGGGCATGCGGACGTGGCGACGCAGCCTCAGCGGCTGGCAGGGGCACGAGTTGCTGTCGAAGGTGAAAAAAGTCGAGGCAGTAATCTGCCCAGGAATCGGTTGCGCGTTCAGCGTGAATGCTCAGATTGCATCGCGCCTCGCAGCAGGGGGCTCATTTCACATCGTCGAGCTGTTCGTCTTGGCTTTAACGGCCTGCCAGTTTGTAAAGGGGTGTTTCATGTGCGACATAGTGTATCAGCGTTACCGGTAATAACTTGTCATCAATCAAGATGACCTCCTTAAGCAAAAAGGCCAGCACCTTTCGGGCTGGCCTTCTCGTTTAACGCGATTGATCGGATGATCAGAGGGTGGCGATTCGGTCGCGCTGCTCCTGCAGCCTGGCTTTGGCCTGCTCGGCCTCGGCCAGTTTGGCGCGTTCCTTGTCGATCACCTCTGCTGGCGCCTTGTCGACGAAGCCGGCATTGGACAGCTTGCCGCCGACGCGTTTGACCTCGCCGTCCAGTCGCGCGATTTCCTTGTCCAGGCGTGCCAGTTCGGCATCCTTGTCGATCAGGCCCGCCATCGGCACCAGCACCTGCATGTCGCCGACCAGCGCAATCGCGGACAGCGGCGCTTCTTCACTGTCGCCGAGCAGGCGCACGCTTTCCAGCTTGGCCAGCTTCTTCAGCAGCGGCTCGTTGTCGGCCAGACGGTGTTGGTCGGAAGACGAGGCGTTGCCCAGGACTACGTCGATACGTTTGGCCATGGAGATGTTCATCTCGCCGCGGATCTGGCGGATGCCCAGCATGAAGGCCTTGACCCACTCGATGTCGCCTTCGGCGGCTTCGTCGATGCGCTCAGGGTTGAACTCCGGCCACGGCTGCAGCATCAGGGTCGGGCCGGACTTGCCGGCCAGCGGTGCGACGCGCTGCCAGATTTCCTCGGTGATGAACGGCATGAATGGATGTGCCAGGCGCAGCGCGGTTTCCAGCACGCGCACCAGGGTGCGGCGGGTGCCGCGCTGGCGTTCGGCGCTGGCCGTCTCGTCCCACAGCAGCGGCTTGACCAGCTCCAGGTACCAGGCGCAGTACTCGTCCCAGATGAACTCGTAGAGCGCCTGAGCAGCCAGATCGAAGCGGAAGGCTTCCAGCTGGCGGCTCACTTCGGCTTCGGTACGCTGCAGCGCGGAAATGATCCAGCGGTCCACCGAGGACAGCTCCACTGACTCATCATTGGCGCCCGTATCCTTGCCTTCGGTGTTCTCGAAGACGAAGTTGGCGGCGTTCCAGATCTTGTTACAGAAGTTGCGGTAACCCTCGACGCGGCCCATGTCGAACTTGATATCGCGGCCCGTCGACGCGAGGGAACAGAAGGTGAAACGCAGGGCGTCGGTGCCGTAGCTGGCGATGCCTTCGGGAAATTCGGCGCGGGTCTGCTTGGCGATCTTGTCGGCCAGCTTGGGCTGCATCATTCCGCTGGTGCGCTTGGTCAGCAGTTCATCAAGGGTGATGCCGTCGACGATGTCCAGCGGGTCGAGCACGTTGCCCTTGGACTTGGACATCTTCTGTCCCTGGCCATCGCGCACCAGGCCGTGCACGTAGACGGTCTTGAACGGAATCTGCCCGGTCAGGTGGGTGGACAGCATGATCATCCGGGCGACCCAGAAGAAGATGATGTCAAAGCCGGTGACCAGCACGTCGGTGGGGTGGAAGGTCTTGAGGAACTCGGTCTGCTGCGGCCAGCCGAGGGTGGAGAAGGTCCACAGCCCCGAGCTGAACCAGGTGTCCAGCACGTCCTCGTCCTGACGCAGCTCGACGTTGTTGCAGAGGTTGTACTTGGTGCGAACCTCGGCCTCGTCACGGCCGACATAGACGTTGCCGGCTTCGTCGTACCACGCAGGAATGCGATGGCCCCACCAGAGCTGACGGCTGATGCACCAGTCCTGGATGTCGCGCATCCAGCTGAAGTACATGTTCTCGTACTGCTTGGGCACGAACTGGATCTCGCCGCTTTCCACGGCAGCGATGGCCTTCTCGGCCAGCGGTTTGGTGGAGACGTACCACTGATCGGTCAGCCAGGGCTCGATGATGGTGCCGGAGCGATCGCCGCGCGGCACTTTCAGCGCGTGGTCATCGATCTTTTCCAGCAGGCTCATCGCCTCGAACTCGGCGACGATGGCCTTGCGCGCATCGAAACGGTCCATGTGCGCGTAGCCGTCTGGCAGGCTGCCATCGATCTTGTCGTTCACCGAGCCGTCGATGTTGAACACCTGGGCACGTGCCAGCACGCAGGCGTTCTGATCGAAGATGTTGATCAGCGGCAGATGATGGCGCTTGCCGACTTCATAGTCGTTGAAGTCATGCGCCGGGGTGATCTTCACGCAGCCGGTGCCAAACTCGAGGTCGACATAGTCGTCGGCGACGATGGGGATCAGGCGGTTGACCAGCGGCAACATGACGTGGCGGCCGATCAGGCTCTTGTAGCGCTCGTCCTCCGGGTGCACTGCGATGGCGGCGTCACCGAGCATGGTTTCCGGACGGGTAGTGGCGACCACCAGGTAATCCAGGCCATCGGCGGTCTTGCAGCCATCGGCCAGCGGATAGCGCAGGTGCCAGAGGTGACCCTTCTCGTCGTGGTTCTCCACTTCCAGATCGGAAATGGCGGTGTGCAGTTTGGTATCCCAGTTGACCAGGCGCTTGCCGCGATAGATCAGACCGTCTTCATGCAGGCGCACGAAGGCTTCCTTGACCGCCTCGGACAGGCCTTCGTCCATGGTGAAGCGCTCGCGCGACCAGTCCACCGAGGAGCCCAGGCGACGGATCTGCCGGGTAATGGTGCCGCCGGATTCTTCCTTCCACTGCCAGACCTTCTCGAGAAACTTCTCGCGGCCCAGGTCATGACGGCTGGCGCCCTGGGCAGCCAGTTGGCGCTCTACCACCATCTGGGTGGCGATACCGGCATGGTCGGTGCCCGGCTGCCAAAGCGTGTTGCGGCCCTGCATGCGACGCCAGCGGATCAGGGCGTCCATGATCGCGTTGTTGAAGCCGTGACCCATGTGCAGGCTGCCGGTGACGTTCGGCGGCGGGATCATGATGGTGTAGGGCTCGCCGGAACCTTGCGGGGCGAAATAGTTGTTCGATTCCCAGGTCTGGTACCAGGAAGTCTCGATGGCGTGCGGCTGGTAGGTCTTGTCCATGCGGCGGGACCCTTAAAACGGCTGGTCGGAAAAACGGGCAAGTATAAAGGCAAACGGCCGCGAGATTTCGCGGCCGTGCGGATTAACTGCGCATCAATGGCGAGAGGATCAGCTACGCGGCGGGGGGGTGCGCACCAGGCGGTCGATCCGGCTTTCCAGGCGGCGCTTGAGCTCCGCTTCGATCTGCGGCACGAAGTCGTCGATCACTTCCTGCAGGATCAGGTTGGCGGCGGTGCGCAGCTCGTGATCAATGTGCCGCTCAGCCAGGGTGCGGAACGCGCTGCGTACACTGGTTTCCCGTGGCTCGTCGTCACTCGGGTCGCCGGAGGTTGCAGCAGGGGCCGGCTCGACGATATCGGACAGCAAGGGGATGCTGTCTGGATCAAGCGCTTCGCTGTTCGGCGGGTTGTCAGGGAAGTCGTCTCCGAGCAGGGCACGGATGGACTCGAGATCGCTCAGCAGCTCGGCGGGTTTGTTCGGGGCTTTCGGTGTCATCTCAGAGGTTCCGGAGGCTGCAGCATCCCGGCTGCTGCCAGGGGTTGTCCTTTGCTGTGGTATGGAGGGTTCTAGAGTTCGACCCGTTGCGGATCATAGCCCTGCCGTCGATACAGGCGGAAGTTCTCCCGGCAAGCGGTAAGCAGCTGCGGCTCCTGATTGACGATCTCGATGATCCGGCTGAACTGGTCGAGGTGCGAAGAGAGCGTCGACGCCAGGTTGATCAACAGTCCCTGAGTGAATGGCGGTGCCTGGTCGATACCGATTACTACCGGGATCTGAGGGTCATCGTCATCCTGCTCGTGGGGAATGAAGCGCTCGGCGCGAAAGCTCCAGAGCAGCTCGTCCAACTGGTTCGATTGCGCTTCGTCTACGCAGCGGACGAATACCTGCATGCCGTGCTGCCAACCCTTGGCTGCCAGCTGACAGGCCGCTCGCAAGCGGCCGAGCGGGTTGTCATCCGGCAGTACATAGAACTCGACCCGCGTCATGGCCGTGCTCCGCCCGAGCCGGCCGATGCGAGGCGGCTCCGGCCCGAGGGTTCATGCGCGACGGTCGGCATCGTCAGCTGGCCCGGTCCAGCAGGTATTGGGTCAGCAGCGGCACGGGACGGCCAGTAGCGCCTTTTTCCTTGCCGCCACTGGTCCAGGCCGTACCGGCGATATCCAGATGCGCCCAGGCGTACTTCTTGGTGAAGCGCGAGAGGAAGCAGGCGGCTGTGATGGTCCCGGCCTTGGGCCCGCCGATGTTGGCGATATCGGCGAAGGGGCTGTCCAGCTGCTCTTGGTACTCATCGAATAGCGGCAATTGCCAGGCGCGATCGGCAGCGCTTTCGCCTGCCTGCAGCAACTGCTGCACCAGTTCGTCGTTGTTGCCCAGCAGGCCCGAGGTGTTGCTGCCCAGCGCGACGATGCAGGCGCCGGTCAGGGTGGCCACGTCGATTACCGCACGTGGTTCGAAGCGTTCGGCGTAGGTGAGGGTATCGCACAGCACCAGGCGGCCTTCGGCGTCGGTGTTGAGGATTTCCACGGTCTGTCCGCTCATGGTGGTGACGATGTCGCCCGGGCGGGTGGCGCCGCCACTGGGCATGTTCTCGGCACAGGCCAGCAGGCAGACCAGGTTGATGGGCAGCTGCAGTTCCAGTACGGCCTTGAGGGTGCCGAATACGCTAGCGGCACCACCCATGTCGTACTTCATCTCGTCCATGCCCTGGCCCGGCTTGAGGCTGATGCCGCCGGTGTCGAAGGTGATGCCTTTGCCCACCAGGGCATATGGCTTGTCGCCTTTCTTACCGCCGTTGTACTGCATGACGATGATGCAGCCGGGCTGATCGCTACCCTGAGACACAGCGAGGAAAGCGCCGGCGCCGAGATCACGCAGCTTCTTCTCGTCCAAAACGTCGACTTTCAGACTCTTGTAGGCCTTGCTCATCTGCTTCGCCTGATCGGCGAGGTAGGTCGGGTGGCAAACATTCGGCGGTAGATTACCGAGGTCGCGGGTGAAAGCCATGCCGCTGGCGATCGCCGATGCCTCGCGCGCGGCACGTTCCAGTGCTGGCTGCTCGGCCTTGTCGCAGAGCAGGATGATCTTCTGCAGCGCGCGCGGTTCGGCTTTCTTGCTCTTGAAGCTATCGAAAACGTACTGGCCGTCGGCGACGATTTCTACCAGCAGGCGAGTGCGAGCGTAGCTGTCGCGGCCCTTGACCTGGACGTCCTGCATGGCAAATGCGGCATCGCCGCCGCCGAGGTTCTTGATCGCTGCCAGTGCGGCATTGACCACTTTGCGCCATTGGCGGCTGTCCAGTTCGTCCGCCTTGCCGATGCCGACCAGCAGCACGCGCTCAGCCTTGAGGCCAGGCAGGCCGTGCAGCAGCAGCGTTTGTCCCGGCTTGCCCTGGATGTCGCCACGCTTGAGCGCGGTGCTGAGTGCACCGCCGCTGGCGCTGTCTACGCTCTGTGCGACGCTGCCGAGGACGCAATCGTCGGCCAGGGGCAGGATCAGGGTGGCGGTCTTCTGGGTGGAGGCTTTGGCGCTTTTGACAACAAATTCCATGACGTGGTGTCCCCAAGACAAAGAGTCGGGTTTGCAGGATAATGCCGGGCTTATTTTTCCGGTGGTTCGCCTGTACGGTCGTTGCTAACGACTGCGCTAGGCTAGAAACGTTGCAATCGACCGTGTTTCGGCGATTGCCTCGGCGCGGCGATCCGCGTCCGGTCGGTGCGTCATTACCTATTTCCAACGGCCTGCTGCGGCGGGCCGGCAACTGGCGGCTAGTTTGAGCGTTGCCGCCAGAGCCTGACAACCCTGGAGTGTCTGGTTTGATCGTCTTTCGTTACCTGTCCCGAGAACTGCTGGTCACCATGAGCGCGGTCAGTGCCGTGTTGCTGGTGATCATCATGAGCGGCCGCTTCATCAAGTACCTGGCGCAGGCTGCGCAGGGAGTGCTCGATCCCGGGGTGCTGTTGCTGATCATGGGCTTTCGTCTGCCCGGCTTTCTCCAGCTGATCCTGCCCCTCGGGCTGTTCCTCGGCATTTTGCTGGCATATGGTCGCCTTTACCTGGAAAGCGAGATGACCGTGCTGTCGGCGACCGGCATGAGTCAGCGTCGTCTGCTGGCGTACAGCATGGCGCCGGCGGCACTGGTTGCTGCGCTGGTGGGTTGGCTGAGCTTGGGCCTGGCGCCGCAAGGTATCGCCGAGGTGGATCGCATCCTCAACCAGCAGGATTCGCTGACCGAGTTCGATACGCTGGTGCCAGGACGATTTCAGACGCTGCGTGGCGGCTCGCGGGTAACTTACACCCGTGAGCTATCGGCTGACCGTAGCGAGCTGGGCGGCGTGTTCATTTCCGAAACCAACGTATCGCGTCAGACCGGCAAGGAAAGCGGGCTGTCGGTGCTGGTTGCCGAAAGCGGCCGGCAGGAGATCCAGCCTGACGGCAGTCGCTACCTGATATTGGAAAACGGCTATCGCTATGACGGCAAGCCAGGGCAGGCCGACTATCGTGCGATTCAGTACGACACCTACGGCGTGCTGCTGCCCAAACCGGAAGTGAGCATGGAGCTGAGCGAGCGCGAGGCTATGTCGACTCGTGAGCTGCTGGGTAGCGACAACGTGCGTCATCAAACCGAATTGCAGTGGCGGCTATCTCTGCCGCTCCTGGTGTTTGTCGTCACCGTGCTGGCCGTGCCGCTGGCAAAGGTCAACCCGCGGCAGGGGCGCTTTCTCAAGCTGCTGCCCGCCATTCTGCTGTACATGACCTATCTCGCCTTGTTGATCGCCGTGCGGGGTGCGCTGGACAAGGGGCGTATTCCAGTGGCGCTGGGGCTGTGGTGGGTGCATGGCGTGTTCCTGGCGATCGGCCTGCTGATGCTGTTCTGGGAGCCGATCAGGCTGCGAATGAAGAAGCGCCGTATGCAGCGGGAGATGGCTCATGGTTAAGCTCGATCGCTATATCGGTATCCATGTCTTCCTCGCGATTCTGACCGTGCTCGGCATCATCGTTGGGTTGGCGCTGCTGTTCGCGTTCATCGATGAGCTGGGCGATGTCCAGGGCAACTATGGTCTGGGTGACGCCTTGCAGTACGTGCTGCTCACCTCGCCGCGTCGGCTGTATGAAATGCTGCCGATGGCGGCGCTGATCGGTTGCCTTATCGGCCTGGGCACGCTGGCGAGCAGCAGCGAGCTGACCATCATGCGCGCCGCTGGCGTCTCGCTGGGGCGCATCGTGATGGCGGTGATGAAGCCGATGCTGGTGTTGCTCGTTGCCGGCATCCTGATCGGTGAGTATGTCGCGCCCGCGACCGAGGATATCGCCCAGGCCCGGCGTTCCCTGGCGCAAGGTGCGGGGGAGGCGCAGAGCAGCAAGCGCGGGTTGTGGCATCGCCAGGAAAACGAATTCGTGCACGTCAACGCCGTGCAGCCCGGCGGAGTTCTAGTGGGCGTGACGCGCTATCGCTTCGATGACGAGCGCCGGCTGCAGTCTTCGAGTTTTGCTCGTCGTGCCAGCTATCAGGGGGATCACTGGAAGCTCGAGAACATATCGACGACGCATTTCCGGGGCGACCGCACTGAGGTGCTGCGCGCGCCCGAAGAGCGTTGGGATGTCCAACTGACCCCTCAGCTACTTGGTACCGTGGTGATGGAGCCGGAAGCGTTGTCGATCACCGGCTTGTGGCGTTATATCCACTACCTTGGCGAGCAGGGATTGAACAATGGTCGTTACTGGCTGGCCTTCTGGACCAAGGTCCTGCAGCCGGCTGTCACCGTGGCGCTGGTTTTGCTGGCGATCTCGTTCATTTTCGGGCCACTGCGTTCGGTCACGCTCGGGCAGCGCGTCTTTACGGGTGTGGTTGTCGGCTTCGTGTTCCGCATCATTCAGGACCTGCTCGGTCCGGCAAGTCAGGTATTTGGCTTTTCGCCGTTGCTGGCGGTGGTGCTGCCGGCAAGCATTTGTGCGCTGATCGGCGCCTGGCTGTTGCGTCGAGCGGGATAGTTGCAGTTGGAAGCCCTCGGCGAGGGCGCCGACGGCTATCTGTCTGTGATGGTCAGCTGTTGCAGGCTGAGCTTACTTCTTGTGAATATTCTTCGGTAACTGGACGGCCTGGCTCTCGGAGTAGATGTCGTGCCAGGTGCGCTTCTGTTTGTCGATCAGCATCCACCAGTAACCCATTCCCAGGCACAGCAGCGAAACCAGTGCGATCAGGAAGCGCAGCAGTGCTTGCCACAGATCAATGGCGCGCCCGTCCGCGTTTTGGATTCGAATCCCCCATACCTGCATGCCCAGCGTCTGGCCATTGTGGGTCCAGAACTTGGCGAAAAAGGCGAACAGGCTGAATAGCAGCAGGGTGGAAAGCAGCGGGTCGATATCCAGGCGGCCGGCGTCGGCAAGTATCTGTAGCTGTTCGCTGCCGTAGAGTAATCGCAGCAATACCTGCTGATAGAACAGGGTGACGACCATCATCAGCGCAATACACAACAGGCTGTCATAGAACATTGCTGCCAGTCGGCGCGCCAGGCCGGCGGCGGGGAATTGGCCCTGCGGGCTGAGCAGATGTCGGCGCATTACATGTCTCGATCAGGTGGCGGTGGCGCATTCTACGGAATTGCGCGCATAAAAAAGCCCCTGATGTTGCCATCAGGGGCTTTCGGAGCGGGGCTTATTCCTGGATTTGAACCTGGTCAGCCTGCATGCCCTTTTGACCTTGCACAGCGACGAAGCTGACTTTCTGGCCTTCTTTCAGGCTCTTGAAGCCATTGCCTTCGATTGCGCGGAAGTGCACAAACAGATCCGGACCGCTTTCGGGAGTGATGAAACCAAAACCTTTTTCGTCGTTAAACCACTTGACGGTACCGTTCTGACGATTCGACATGTCTTTGTATCCTTGAAACTCAAAAGTAGAATTGCCCCTGCATTGCAGGAAGCTGTAACTGGTTGCAAGGAGTAAGAGAGTCGAGCGGAGTAGCGGATCTGAAGATCTACTGCACCAGGTCACGATTCAACAGCGACCCATGCAAACACAGTGGGCACACTCTACGATAACTCGCCGGGGAATGCCAACCCCTCGGAGCCATAGAATTTGCCTGTCCAGGCAGCGCCATTTCGGCACTTTTGAGATGGGCGACTCGCTGTATCCACTGGGGTGGGAGAGTCATGCCGAAGCCGACCGCATCGATACGGATGTCAGTCTGCGGGGAAGCGGTGTTGCCATATTGCTTGCTTTACTGCAGAGCCATGTTCTTTCTAGATGGTCGCGTACGGCTTGGTGTTTTGAAGCTTCGCTACGGCGTCTCCGTTTGCTGGCGGTTCGGTTGCCGCTCGCGGAGTTTGCAGCGTGGCTGCGTGTAGCGATTCACTGATGGTGCCTCGAGAGAGACTCGAACTCTCACGTTGTTACCAACGGCGGATTTTGAATCCGCTGCGTCTACCGATTCCGCCATCGAGGCACAGTGGGCGCGCAGTATATGGATACAAAGTGCAGTGGTCAATCGTTTGGCGTGGCCAGATAGATGCCTTTCGGATAAGATTTGCGCCCTTTCCGCGTCCTGAATCCTGTCTATGCAAGTCGCTGACTTTTCCTTCCAGCTGCCCGATGCCCTGATCGCAAGACATCCCCTGGCGGAGCGGCGCGCAAGTCGTTTGTTGGTGCTCGACGGCGAGACCGGAGAGCTGTCGCACCGCAACTTCGCTGATCTGCTGGAGTACGTGCGACCTGGCGACTTGATGGTGTTCAACAACACGCGGGTGATCCCGGCGCGCCTGTTTGGTCAGAAGGCTACTGGAGGCAAGCTGGAAATCCTCGTCGAGAGGGTGCTTGGCGGTCGCAGTGTTCTGGCGCACGTCCGTTCGAGCAAGTCGCCAAAGGGCGGATCGAGGATCCTGCTGGAAGGCGGCGGCGAGGCGGTGATGGTCGCCCGGCACGATGCGTTGTTCGAGCTTGAGTTCGACGAGGACGTCTTGCCGCTACTCGAGCGTATCGGGCACATGCCTTTGCCTCCTTATATAGACAGGCCTGACGACGCTGCCGATCGCGAGCGTTATCAGACCGTTTATGCACAGCGCGCAGGGGCTGTGGCGGCGCCTACTGCAGGGCTGCATTTCGACGAGGCGCTGCTACAGGCGCTGCGCGAGGCTGGCGTGGAAACGGCCTACGTTACCCTTCATGTCGGCGCTGGAACCTTCCAGCCAGTGCGTGTCGAGCGTATCGAAGAGCACCACATGCACCGTGAGTGGCTGGAGGTGACGCAGGATGTGGTCGACGCGGTAGCCGCCTGTCGCGCCCGCGGCGGTCGGGTGATCGCCGTGGGGACCACCAGCGTGCGCTCGCTGGAGACGGCAGCCTGTGATGGGCAGCTCAGACCGTTCAGTGGCGATACCGATATCTTCATCTACCCAGGCAAGACCTTTAATGTCGTCGATGCGCTGGTAACCAATTTCCATCTGCCTGAATCAACGCTGCTGATGCTGGTTTCCGCCTTTGCCGGCTACCCGGAAACCATGGCGGCCTATGCCGAGGCCGTGGCTCAGCGCTATCGCTTCTTCAGTTACGGTGATGCCATGTTCATCACCCGCAATCCCGCGCCGCGCGGTCCCGAGGAAACCCAATGACTCGCTCCTGCCATATGTCCTTCGAGCTGCTTGCCACCGACGGCAAGGCGCGTCGGGGACGTCTGACCTTTCCCCGTGGCACCGTCGAGACGCCGGCGTTCATGCCGGTAGGCACTTACGGTACCGTCAAGGGCATGCTGCCCCGCGACATCGAGGCGATCGGTGCACAGATCATTCTCGGCAACACCTTTCATTTGTGGCTGCGTCCCGGAACTGAGGTGATCAAGCGTCACGGCGACCTGCATGACTTCATGCAGTGGCAGGGACCAATCCTCACCGATTCCGGCGGGTTTCAGGTTTTCAGTCTGGGTGCGATGCGCAAGATCAAGGAGGAGGGGGTCTACTTCGCCTCGCCTGTCGATGGCGCCAAAGTGTTCATGGGGCCGGAGGAGTCAATGCAGGTCCAGCGCGACCTGGGCTCGGATATCGTGATGATCTTCGATGAATGCACGCCTTATCCCGCCGACGAAGACGTCGCGCGACGCTCGATGGAGCTGTCGCTGCGCTGGGCCAAGCGCTCGAAGGCTGCGCATGGCGACAGTTCGGCTGCGCTGTTCGGGATCGTGCAGGGGGGGATGCACGAGTCGCTGCGCATGCGTTCGCTGGAAGGGCTTTGCGAAATCGGCTTCGATGGGCTGGCCATCGGGGGGCTTTCAGTAGGCGAGCCGAAGGAGGAGATGATCCGCGTTCTGGATTTTCTGCCGCCGCAGATGCCTGCCGACAAGCCTCGCTACCTGATGGGCGTGGGTAAGCCGGAGGACCTGGTCGAGGGTGTGCGGCGCGGTGTCGACATGTTCGATTGCGTCATGCCTACGCGCAATGCGCGTAACGGCCACCTTTTTACCGATACCGGTGTGATCAAGATCCGCAATGCGGTGCATAAGCACGACGATTCCACGTTGGATCCTAGCTGTGACTGTTACACCTGCAAACATTTCTCCCGTGCGTATCTGCATCATCTGGATAAATGCGGCGAAATGCTGGGTAGCATGTTGAATACCATACATAACCTGCGACATTACCAGCGAGTGATGGCTGGTTTACGCGACGCCATTCAACAAGGTACATTGGCGGCCTTTGTCGACGCCTTTTATGCCAAGCGCGGTCTGCCAACGCCGCCGCTTGCGTGACATGCCACAACAAAACAATCCTTTCTGCAACAGGAGTGCTACATGAGCTTTCTGATTCCCGCCGCCTATGCCCAGGAGGCTGCCGCTGGTCCTGCTGGTACTGGTTTCGAGTGGGTTTTCCTGGTCGGTTTCCTGGTCATTTTCTATTTGATGATCTGGCGTCCCCAGTCCAAGCGTGCCAAAGAACACAAGAACCTGATCGCCAGCCTGCAGAAGGGTGACGAAGTGGTCACCTCCGGCGGCATCGCTGGCAAGGTCACCAAGGTCGCCGATGACTTCGTTGTGATCGAAGTGTCCGACAGCGTTGAGCTGAAGTTCCAGAAAGTGGCAATCGCCGCAACGTTGCCCAAGGGCACATTGAAAGCCATCTGAGCTGACTTCATTCAACACCGACGGGGCGCGCAAGGCGCCCCGCGTTCATTAAACGGGCTGCGTCATGCTCAATAGATTCCCTCTCTGGAAATACCTGCTGATTCTGGCAGTGCTAGCGATCGCCTTTGTTTATTCGGCACCCAACCTTTATCCGGATGACCCGGCGATCCAGGTTACCGGCGCCAGCACGGCGCAAGAAATCGGAACCGCGGATCTTGAGCGCATCAGTAAGGCGCTCGCGGATGGCGGTATTGCCGTCAAGTCTGCATCGCTGGACGAGCAGGGCCGCGGTGGCCTGGTGCGTCTGGAGCGGCAGGACGACCAGTTGCCAGCCAAAGATATCGTTCGGCGTGCGCTTGGCGACGCCTACGTCGTTGCCCTCAATCTGGCGCCTACTACGCCTGATTGGCTGCGGAGTCTGGGTGCAAGCCCGATGAAATTGGGCCTCGATCTTTCCGGCGGTGTGCACTTCCTGTTGGAAGTCGACATGGAAAAGGCTATCGAAACCCGGCTGAACGTATCCGATGGCGAGGTCAAGAGCCTGCTGCGTAAAGAGCGCGTGCGCTATCGCAGCCTGCCGAATCTGAAGGATGCCGTGCAGCTAGGCTTTGCTGACGAGGCAACGCTGAGCGCCGCTCAGTCAGTTATCCGCAAGAACTTTACCGATTTCGAGCTGACTTCCGCTGAGCGCAACGGGCAATACGTACTGCGCCTGGCCCTTACCGAAGCCAAGTTGGCGGAAATACGCGAATACTCGATCAAGCAAAACCTGACCACCGTGCGCAATCGCGTCAATGAGCTTGGCGTAGCTGAGCCGCTGGTACAGCGCCAGGGCGCCAATCGGATTGTCGTGGAGCTACCAGGCGTACAGGACACCGCTGAAGCCAAGCGCATTCTCGGCAAGACAGCGAACCTGGAGTTCCGTCTGGCAGCCGATGCCGACGCATCGCGAGCTTCTACCGAGGCGTTCGAGTTCCGCCAGGAAGGTCGCCCGCCTGTTCAGCTGGAACGTACGCTTATCATCACTGGCGACCAGGTGACCGATGCCCAGGCCAGCTACGACGAGAACGGTCGTCCGCAGGTCAACATCCGTCTCGATGGTCATGGCGGTGATCTGATGAATCGCGCCACGCGTAACAATGTCGGTCGCAGCATGGCGGTAATTTTCATCGAGCAGCGTCCGGTTACCCGCTATGTACGCCAGGCGGTCGATGGCGTCGAGCAGGAGGTGCGGGTCGAAACCTTCCAGGAAGAGAAGAAAATCATCAGCTTGGCGACCATTCAGTCGCCGCTCGGCAGTCAGTTCCGCATCACCGGCCTCGACGGCCAGGGTGAGTCGTCCGAATTGGCATTGCTGCTGCGCGCCGGCGGTCTGGCTGCACCGATGTACTTCGCGGAAGAACGCACCATTGGCCCGAGCCTGGGTGCCGAGAACATCAAGTTGGGTGTTCAGGCGGCGATGTGGGGCTTCCTTTTCGTCGCCATCTTCATGGTGCTGATCTACAAGTTCTTCGGCGTGCTGGCGACCATCGCGTTGCTCTTCAATATGGTGGTTCTGACCGCCATGATGTCCATGCTCAACGCCACGCTTACCCTGCCGGGTATCGCTGGTATCGTCCTGACCATGGGTATGGCGGTCGATGCCAATGTGCTGATCTTCTCGCGAATTCGAGAGGAAATTGCCAATGGCATGTCGATTCAACGCGCCATTCATGAGGGCTTCGACCGCGCCTTCTCGGCGATCGTCGATGGCAACCTGACCACCTTGCTGGTCGGCGGCATTCTGTTCGCCATGGGTACCGGCCCGATCAAGGGCTTTGCGGTGACCCTGTCGATCGGCATTCTGACGTCGATGTTCACTGCAATCATCGTGACGCGCGGCATGGTCAACCTGATCTATGGTGGCCGCGATCTCAAGAAGCTGTGGATTTAAGGGGCTAGCACGATGAAACGCGTAATCAATTTCATGGGCGTCCGCCATGTGGCCTTTGCCCTTACCGTGCTGCTGACGGTTGCTTCGCTGGCCAGTCTGGTGGTCAAGGGGCTCAACTTTGGCCTCGACTTCACTGGCGGCACATTGATCGAGTTAGGCTACGAGCGTCCGGTCGAGCTCGAGCAGGTTCGTGGGCAGTTGGTGCAGTCCGGCTTTGCCGATGCGGTGGTCCAGAGTTTCGGTGCGACCACCGATGTGCTGGTGCGTATGCCTGGTGATGACCCGCAGCTTGGGGAGCGTGTCGCCAGTGCGCTACGCAACGCGGATAGCGCCAATTCGGTGAGCGTAAAGCGTGTCGAGTTCGTCGGGCCGGCGGTCGGCGAGGAGCTGCGTGATCAGGGTGGTCTGGGCATGCTGCTCGCGCTGGGCGGTATTCTGGTTTACGTGGCATTCCGCTTCCAATGGAAGTTCGGCCTGGGCGCGGTGCTGTCGCTTTTCCACGACGTGATCCTGGTGCTTGGGGTGTTCTCGTTCTTCCAGATTTCGTTCGATCTCACGGTGCTGGCGGCCGTGCTGGCGGTGATCGGTTATTCGCTGAACGACACCATTGTGATCTTCGATCGGATTCGCGAGAACTTCCGCATGCTGCGCAAGGCGGAGCTGTTGGAGAATATAAACATCTCCACCACGCAAACGCTGCTGCGCACCGTGGCGACGTCCGTCTCGACTTTGCTCGCTGTTGGCTCGCTTATGGTGTTCGGTGGCGAGAACTTGTGGGGCTTTTCGCTGGCGCTGTTGATCGGCGTTGGAGCGGGCACCTACTCGTCGGTCTACGTCGCTGGCATGCTGCTGGTCTGGCTCAAGCTCACCCGCGATGATCTGATTCCGCCGGTGGTAGAAGAAGAAGTCGACGAGCGCCCCTGATTCTTCTTCGAACTTCCGTAGCCTGGCGCGGTCCAAGGCGGCGGAACGGGCGCAGCCCGAAGGAAGAGGATGTCACTGTGAACAAATCCATGTTGGTCGGTACGGCACTCGGTGTAGTGATCGCCACTGCTGGTGGCGCTTTCGCTACTTATACACTGGTAGATAGAGGCCCGAAATTCGCCGAGGTGCTGGCGGTCGAACCCATCAAGGAGACCATCCGAACGCCTCGTGAGGTCTGCAAGGATGTCACGGTGACCCGCCAGAAACCCGTGCAGGACGAGCATCGCATTGCGGGTACCGCAGTGGGTGCTGTGGTCGGTGGTCTGCTCGGTAATCAGGTTGGCGGTGGCAATGGCAAAAAGATCGCTACCGTTGCCGGTGCGGTTGGTGGCGGCTACGCCGGTAATCAAGTGCAGGGGCGGATGCAGGCCGGTAGCACCTATTCCACCACCGAAACGCGTTGCAGCACCGTTACCGATACGCATGACAAGGTCGTCGGCTACGATGTCAAGTACGACCTTGCCGGGAAGGTTGGTCGCGTACGTATGGATCGTGATCCGGGAAGCCAGATTCCGGTGCAAGACGGTCAGCTGGTGCTGTCGCAACAGTGATCTGAGCGATATTGCAGACGAAAAAAACGCCCCGATGGGGCGTTTTTTTTGCGTCGTACTCAGCGCTTGAGTGACGGCGTGAGGTGGGGCTGGATAGCGGTCAGTACGGCCTTGAAGCATTTGGTATTGCCTGCAACGATCTGCCCTTTTTCCAGGAAATCGTGGCCGCCGCTGAAATCGCTGACCAGGCCGCCCGCTTCCTGAATCAGCAGGGCGCCGGCTGCCATGTCCCATTCGGAAAGTCCAAACTCCCAGAACGCATCGAAGCGGCCTGCCGCGACATAAGCGAGGTCCAGGCTGGCTGCTCCCGCCCGACGCAGGCCTGCGGTCTGGCCGACCAGGCTGCGGAACATGTTCAGGTAGGCGTCCAGGTTGTCCATCTGGCCGTCCTTGAATGGAAAGCCGGTACCGAGCAGTGCGCCATCCAGGCTCTTGCGTGCGCTGACTCGCAGGCGACGACCGTTCACTGCTGCACCGCGGCCGCGGCTCGCGGTGAACTCCTCCTGGCGCACAGGGTCCAGAACGACCGCGTGTTCCAGGCGGCCGCGGTATTTGCACGCAATGCTGACGGCGTAGTGCGGTATGCCGCGAATGAAGTTGGTGGTGCCGTCCAGCGGGTCAATGATCCACAGGTAGTCCGCGCCGTCACCGGATCCTTCGAGCAGCCCGCCTTCTTCGCCGAGGATGCCATGATTTGGATAGGCCTTCCGCAGCGCGGTGATGATGCTCTGTTCGGCGGCCCTGTCGATTTCGGTGACGTAGTCCTTTGCTTCTTTCTCGTTGACCGAGATTGCATCCAGGCGATCGGTGGAGCGGACAATCAGTTCACCGGCGCTGCGGGCGGCGCGCAGCGCGATATTCAGCATGGGCTGCATGGATCAATTACCTGGTCGTTAAAGAAAGCGCGAAATTCTATCAGGAAAGCGTCGGCGCATGTAGCGTCACTGGTGCTGTGGCAGGGGGGCGCAGATGGCGGATCAAGAGGTGCTTCCTGTAAGCTTTCCCCTCGCTTTCAAGCAGAGAATCATTGTGTCGCTGCAGAACATTCGTGTGGTGCTGGTCAATACCAGTCACGCTGGCAACATCGGTGGCGCCGCCCGCGCTATGAAGAACATGGGGCTGTCGCGTCTGGTGTTGGTCGATCCGGAAGATTTCCCAAGCCCCAATGCCATAGCCAGGGCGTCCGGCGCGACCGATATCCTCGATGCTGCGCAGGTGGTCGGTACGCTGGAAGAGGCTTTGGTCGGTTGTAGTCTGGTGCTTGGAACGAGCGCGCGTGACCGTCGCATTCCATGGCCGTTGCTTGATCCGCGAGAATGCGCGTCGGTTTCCGTGGAGCAGGCGGCAAGTGGAAATGATGTGGCGTTGGTTTTTGGTCGTGAGTATGCCGGGCTGACCAACGAGGAGCTGCAGCGTTGCCAATATCACGTTCACATTCCGTCTGATCCTCAGTTCAGTTCGTTGAATCTGGCCGCCGCGGTGCAGGTGCTCACCTATGAAGTGCGCATGGCCTGGCTCGCAGCCGAAGGGCGGCCAACGAAGGTCGAGAAGCTCGAAACCACGGCGATGCTCGATGCCCAGCCGGTGACGGTTGACGAGCTGGAGAATTACTTCGGTCATCTTGAGCAGACGCTGGTGGATATTGGTTTCCTCGACCCGACCAAGCCTAGGCATCTGATGCCCCGGCTGCGGCGTCTTTATGGGCGCAGCGGTATCAGCAAGCTAGAGATGAATATCCTGCGCGGTATCCTCACCGAGACGCAGAAGGCCACCCGAGGCGAGCCTCACAAACGGAGAAGTGATTGATGTTCGAGCGCATGCGCGAAGATATTCGAAGCGTGTTTCATCGCGATCCGGCAGCTCGCAATGCGTTCGAAGTTCTGACCTGCTACCCGGGCCTGCACGCCATTTGGATCCATCGGCTTTCCCACTGGCTATGGGTGCATGAATGGAAATGGCTTGCGCGTATGTCATCGAACCTGGGTCGTTGGCTTACCGGTGTCGAGATTCACCCAGGTGCCAGGATTGGACGGCGTTTCTTCATTGATCACGGCATGGGTATCGTGATTGGTGAAACCGCGGAAATCGGTGATGACGTGACCCTCTATCACGGTGTCACGCTGGGCGGTACCAGCTGGAATAAGGGTAAGCGTCATCCGACTCTCGAAGATGGCGTTATCGTCGGGGCCGGCGCGAAGATTCTCGGGCCGTTCACTGTCGGTGCGGGAGCGAAGATCGGCTCCAACGCAGTGGTCACGCGGGAGGTGCCGCCGGGAGCTACGGCAGTAGGGATCCCCGGACGTGTCATTATCAAGTCTAGTGACGAGCAGGAGGCCAAGCGCAAGGCTATCGCCGAAAAGATTGGTTTTGACGCCTACGGAGTCAGTGAGGACATGCCGGATCCGGTAGCCCGAGCTATCGGCCAGTTACTCGACCACGTTCAGGCTGTCGAAGAGCGCCTGGAAGGAATGTGCGGTGCGCTGAAAGCCTTGGGTAGTGATTATTGCGCTAAGGATCTGCCGGAACTGCGAGAAGAAGATTTCGTCGAGGTTAAGCCTGAGGCGGGTGATGGGCGCGGTTGAGTGCGGGGCCTGCCTGCAGCTGGTATCATGCGAGCCCGCTGAGCGGCGGGCCAGGGATTACGCTGCGCCATCTCGCTAAAGACCTACTAAATCAATAGGTCTTATAGTTGACTCAAATACTCGGGAATTGCATAATTGCGCCAAACCGTAATGCTTGGTGCAGACCGATGCGATTAACCACCAAAGGCCGTTATGCCGTTACCGCCATGCTTGATCTCGCGTTGCACGCGCAGCATGGTCCGGTTTCTCTGGCCGATATTTCCGAGCGCCAGGGGATTTCGCTTTCCTATCTCGAGCAGCTTTTTGCCAAGCTGCGCCGTGGCAGTCTGGTGACCAGTGTGCGCGGCCCTGGCGGTGGCTATCAGCTGTCCCGTGACATGGCCGGCATCCAGGTTGCTCAGGTTATCGATGCCGTCAATGAGTCGGTCGATGCTACGCGCTGCCAGGGACTGGGTGGCTGTCACTCCGGCGATACCTGCCTGACCCACCATCTATGGTGCGACTTGAGTCAGCAAATCCATGAATTCCTCAGCGGCATCAGTTTGGCTGATCTGGTTATGCGCCAGGACGTGCAGCAGGTCGCGCTGCGCCAGGACATGCGTAAGGCTGGCGGCACTTCGCCGCAGATGGACAAGATAGAAACGTCCGCCATCGAATGAGCAGGGCGACTGCCTGATAGGAGAAGATCTGAATGAAATTGCCGATTTACCTGGACTACTCTGCGACCACTCCTGTGGATCCGCGTGTTGCCGCCAAGATGATCGAGTGCCTCACGAACGAAGGCAACTTCGGCAATCCGGCGTCGCGCTCTCACGCCTTTGGCTGGAAGGCCGAGGAGGCCGTGGAAAATGCGCGCCGCCAGGTTGCCGAGCTGGTCAATGCTGACCCCCGTGAGATCGTCTGGACGTCCGGTGCGACCGAGTCGGACAACCTTGCGATCAAAGGCGTTGCACATTTCTATGCCTCCAAGGGTAAGCACATCGTTACCACCAAGGTCGAGCACAAGGCTGTTCTGGATACCACTCGGCAGCTCGAGCGCGAAGGCTTCGAGGTTACCTATATCGAGCCGGGTGAGGATGGCATCGTAACCCCCGCCATGGTTGAGGCTGCACTGCGCGACGACACGATCCTGGTGTCTGTGATGCACGTGAACAACGAAATCGGAACCATCAATGACATTACCGCGATCGGTGAGTTGACCCGCTCTCGCGGCATTCTGCTCCATGTCGATGCAGCGCAATCGACCGGCAAGGTCGAGATTGATCTCGAGCAGATGAAGGTCGATCTGATGTCTTTCTCGGCGCACAAGACCTATGGGCCGAAGGGAGTTGGTGCGCTTTACGTACGCCGCAAGCCCCGTGTTCGTCTCGAGGCGCAAATGCATGGTGGCGGGCATGAGCGCGGCATGCGCTCCGGCACCCTTGCAACCCACCAGTTGGTCGGTATGGGTGAAGCCTTCCGTATCGCGAAGGAAGAGATGGCCCAGGAAAACGAGCGTGTCCGCGTGCTGCGTGATCGCTTCTACAAGCAAGTCGAATATCTCGAAGAGCTGTATGTGAACGGCAGCATGACCGCTCGCGTGCCGCACAATCTCAATCTCAGCTTCAATTACGTTGAGGGTGAGTCGCTGATCATGGCTCTCAAGGACCTGGCCGTATCGTCCGGCTCCGCCTGCACATCCGCTTCGCTCGAGCCGTCGTACGTGCTGCGCGCGTTGGGGCGCAATGATGAGCTGGCGCACAGCTCCATTCGTTTCACCTTTGGCCGGTTCACGACCGAGGAGGAAATCGACTATGCAGCACAGAAAGTGTGCGAGGCGGTAACCAAGCTACGTGAGCTCTCGCCCCTGTGGGACATGTTCAAAGACGGCGTCGACATCTCCAAGGTCGAGTGGCAAGCCCACTGACCGACGGCAAACGCCGCATAGCCTGATCTAAGAGGATTGCACCATGGCATACAGCGATAAGGTCATCGACCACTACGAAAATCCGCGCAACGTCGGCAAGTTCGACGATGAAGATCCGAGCATTGGTACCGGTATGGTCGGCGCGCCGGCCTGCGGCGACGTAATGCGGCTGCAGATCAAGGTCAATGAGCAAGGTGTCATCGAAGATGCCAAGTTCAAGACCTACGGTTGCGGTTCGGCGATTGCCTCTAGCTCCCTCGCTACCGAGTGGATGAAGGGCAAGACGCTGGAAGAGGCGGAAACCATCAAGAATACGCAGCTTGCCGAAGAACTGGCGCTGCCGCCGGTGAAAATTCACTGCTCCGTGCTCGCCGAAGATGCGATCAAGGCTGCGGTGCGTGATTACCGCGAGAAGAAAGGTCTGCTCTAAGGGAGGTTGCAATGGCTATCACCATGACGCCCGCGGCAGCCCAGCATGTCCGCCGTTCGCTGGACGGGCGTGGCAAGGGTGTAGGCGTGAGGCTTGGGGTCCGTACGACCGGTTGCTCCGGGTTGGCGTATGTTCTCGAGTTCGTTGACGAGACGGCAGCCGAGGATTCGGTGTTCGAGAGTCATGGCGTTAATGTGATCATTGACCCCAAGAGCCTTGTATACCTCGACGGCACCGAACTCGACTTCGTTCGCGAAGGCCTCAATGAGGGCTTCAAGTTTAATAACCCGAACGTTCGTGGCGAATGCGGCTGCGGCGAAAGCTTCAATATCTGAGGACGCCGTGGGTACTCCTTGTCACTTTGCACTGTTCGAGTTGAAGCCGGAGTTCGAGTTGGACTTGGGGCGGCTTGCTGATCGTTATCGAGAGCTGGCTCGTCAGGTTCATCCGGATCGCTTTGCAGATGCTGGCGAAAGCGATCAGCGTCAGGCGCTGGAGCGCTCGGCCAACCTGAACGAGGCCTACCAGACACTCAAGAGCCCTAGTCGGCGAGCGCGGTATCTGCTGGCGATCGAAGGGCATGAAGTGCCGCTGGAAGCGACTGTTCAGGATCCTGCCTTCCTCATGCAGCAGATGCACTGGCGCGAGGAGCTCGAGGAGCTTCACGAAAAAGCCGATCTGGATGGCGTGGCGCCGTTCAAGTTGCGCTTGAAGCAGGCGCAGCAAGGGTTGAACGATGATTTTGCCCAGATCTGGCAGCGTCCTGAGCGGCGCGCCGATGCTGAGCGCTTGGTTCGACGCATGCAGTTCCTCGACAAGCTGACTCAGGAAGTGCGCCAACTCGAAGAGCGCCTCGACGATTAACCCCGCGCAGCGCCTAGCGCTGCGCCCGATATCAGAAAGACATGGCCTTACTTCAGATTGCTGAGCCCGGACATAGCCCACAGCCTCATCAGCGGCGCCTGGCGGTCGGAATAGACCTGGGCACTACCAACTCCCTTGTGGCTGCGTTGCGCAGCGGTGTTACGGCGCCTTTGGCAGATGCCGACGGGCGGGTGATTCTGCCGTCGGTGGTGCGCTACCACGCTGATCATATTGAGGTCGGTGCGCAAGCCAAGCTTGCCGCCGCAACCGATCCGTTCAACACCATCAGTTCCGTCAAACGGCTGATGGGCCGCGGCCTGGCTGATGTGAAGCAGCTTGGTGAGCAGCTGCCGTATCGCTTCCGTCAGGCCGAATCGCAGATGCCTTTCATCGAAACCGTGCAGGGCGCCAAGAGCCCGGTTGAAGTGTCTGCTGAAATTCTTCGCACACTTCGTCAGCGCGCCGAAGCGAGTCTGGGCGGTGAGCTGGTTGGGGCTGTGATCACCGTTCCGGCTTATTTTGACGACGCGCAGCGCCAGGCTACCAAGGATGCCGCACGGCTCGCCGGGCTCAGTGTTCTGCGTCTGCTCAACGAGCCTACTGCAGCCGCCGTTGCGTATGGTCTGGATCGGCAGGCGGAAGGCGTCGTCGCCATTTACGACTTGGGCGGCGGTACCTTTGATATTTCAATTCTGCGGCTGACCAAAGGTGTCTTCGAGGTGCTGGCTACCGGCGGCGATACCGCTCTGGGCGGCGATGATTTCGATCATGCCGTGGCTGGCTGGATTCTCGAATGTGCCGGAGTTTCCGGCGATCTTGACCCCGGTGCTCAGCGCGAGTTGCTGAAGATTGCCTGTGACGCCAAGGAGCGTCTCAGCGACGTCGATGTGGTGTCGGTTGCCTATGCCGGTTGGTCGGGCGAACTGAATCGAGAGACCTTCGATGATCTGATCGAGCCGATGATCGCGCGTAGTCTCAAGTCCTGCCGTCGTGCGGTGCGTGATTCCGGCGTGGAGCTGGAGGAGATTACCGCGGTGGTCATGGTCGGTGGCTCGACCCGCGTGCCGAAAGTGCGCTCTGCCGTCGGGCAGCTATTTTGTCGTGAGCCGCTGACTGACATCGACCCCGATGAGGTTGTGGCTATCGGCGCAGCGATTCAGGCCGAGACGCTGGCGGGCAACAATCGCGATGGAGACGAGCTGTTACTGCTCGATGTGATTCCGCTCTCGCTTGGTCTGGAAACCATGGGCGGGCTGATGGAAAAGATCATCCCGCGCAACACGACGATTCCGGTTGCTCGGGCGCAAGACTTCACCACCTATAAAGACGGTCAGTCGGCCATGATGATTCATGTGCTGCAGGGTGAGCGTGAACTGATTTCCGATTGCCGCTCTCTGGCACGCTTCGAGCTGCGCGGAATCCCGCCGATGGTGGCAGGGGCGGCGAAGATTCGCGTTACCTTCCAAGTCGATGCGGACGGCTTGCTCAGTGTGTCGGCGCGCGAATTGGCATCCGGTGTCGAGGCCAGTATTCAGGTCAAACCCTCTTATGGCCTGACGGATGGCGAGATAGCCCGAATGCTTGAGGACTCCTTCCGCAAGGCTGACGAGGATCGCGATGCGCGCGCCTTGCGTGAGCAGTTGGTGGACGCGCAGCGCCTGCTTGAGGCGGTTGAAGCGGCATTGTTGGTTGACGGCGAGCGCCTGCTATCGGCTGAAGAGCGGCTTGCAATCGACTCCCAGATGGCTGATCTGCGCGGGCTGCTGGATAGCCACGATGTGGTCGCCATCGAACGACAGGCCAAGCGCTTGAGCCAGATTACCGACGCCTTTGCTGCGCGCAGGCTGGATTCCACCGTCAAGGCCGCACTGGCCGGGCGGCGGCTAAACGATATTGAGGATTGACCCAGATGCCGCAGATTATTTTCCTGCCCAATGCCGACCATTGCCCGGAAGGCGCCGTTATCGAGGCGCAGACAGGTGAGACGGTATTGGATGCCGCGCTGCGTAACGGCATCGACATTGAGCATGCTTGTGAGAAGTCATGTGCCTGCACGACCTGTCACGTGGTGGTGCGTGAAGGTTTTCAGTCGCTTGAGGCCTCCGACGAGCTTGAAGACGACATGCTCGACAAGGCATGGGGCTTGGAGCCTAATTCGCGGCTGTCTTGCCAGGCGATAGTGGCTGATGCCGACCTTGTCGTGGAGATACCGAAATACACCATCAACCAGGTTTCCGAAGGGCATTGAGGTAGGCGTCATGCAGCTGAAATGGAGTGATGTGCTGGAGATTGCCATCGAGCTGGCTGAGCGCAAGCCAGACGTTGATCCGCGCTACGTGAATTTCGTCAATTTGCACCGTTGGGTAGTGGAGCTGCCTGACTTTGCCGACGAGCCCAGTCGCGGCGGAGAAAAAGTGCTCGAAGCCATTCAGGCAGCCTGGATCGAAGAGGCTGAATAGGACTCGGCTCGGGGTCGCGCTGCCGCTCCGGGATGCAACGGCAACCGTTCGGCAGGCTATCGGCTGATCCTGGGGTCGCGCCCTCTACCCTTATGTTTTTGACCTGAACCCGCGTATAATCCGCGGGTTTACTCGTTCGCTTTAACCCATCAGTTTGGAGTCCTACATGGCCCTGCAACGCACCTTCTCCATCATCAAGCCTGACGCTGTCGCCAAGAACGTCATCGGCGAAATCACCACCCGTTTCGAGAAGGCCGGCCTGCGCGTCGTCGCTTCCAAGATGGTTCAGCTGTCCGAGCGCGAAGCTGCCGGTTTCTACGCCGAGCACAGCGAGCGCGGTTTCTTCAAGGACCTGGTTGCTTTCATGACGTCCGGCCCGGTCATCGTTCAGGTTCTCGAAGGCGAAGACGCCATCGCCAAGAACCGTGAGCTGATGGGCGCTACCAACCCTAAAGAAGCAGCTGCTGGCACCATTCGCGCCGATTTTGCCGTTTCGATCGACGAGAACGCCGTGCACGGTTCCGATTCGGAAGCGTCCGCTGCCCGTGAAATCGCTTACTTCTTCGCTGCCACCGAAGTGTGCGCACGCATTCGCTGATCAAGCGAAGGTGAATCCAATGATTGCCACTACCGGTAAAGTGAATCTGCTCGGGCTTACCCAGTCGCAACTGGAGAGCTTCTTCGAGTCCGTCGGGGAGAAGCGTTTTCGCGCCGGTCAGGTGATGAAATGGATTCACCACTTTGGCGTCGATAACTTTGACGCCATGAGCAATCTCGGCAAAGCCTTGCGCGAAAAGCTCAAGGCTTGCGCCGAGATTCGCGGCCCGGAGATCGTCAGTGAAGACATCTCCAGCGACGGCACCCGCAAGTGGGTTGTGCGTGTCGCTTCGGGCAGTTGTGTGGAAACGGTGTATATCCCGCAGGGCGGGCGCGGGACGCTTTGCGTTTCGTCGCAGGCCGGTTGTGCGCTGGACTGCAGCTTCTGCTCCACCGGCAAACAAGGTTTCAATAGCAACCTCACCGCCGCTGAAGTTATCGGGCAGGTGTGGATTGCCAATAAATCGTTCGGCTCCATCCCGGCGAAAGTAGATCGGGCTATCACCAATGTGGTGATGATGGGTATGGGCGAGCCGCTGCTGAATTTCGACAACGTGGTCGCCGCCATGCACATCATGATGGATGACCTCGGCTACGGTATCTCCAAGCGCAAGGTGACGCTGTCGACCTCCGGCGTCGTGCCGATGATTGATGAGCTGGCCAAGGTGATCGACGTTTCCTTGGCCTTGTCGCTGCACGCACCCAACGATGCGCTGCGCGATCAGCTGGTACCGATCAACAAGAAGTATCCGCTGGATATGTTGCTGGCGGCGTGCAAACGCTACATCTCGCAGCTTGGCGAGAAGCGCGTGCTGACCATTGAGTACACGCTGCTCAAGGGCATCAATGACCAGCCCGAGCATGCCGAGCAGGTGATTGCGCTGCTGACGAACATTCCGTGCAAGATCAATCTGATTCCCTTCAATCCATTCCCTCATTCCGGATATGAGCGGCCGAGCAACAATGCCATCCGCCGTTTTCAGGACATCCTGCACAAAGGTGGGCACAATGTAACGGTGCGTACCACCCGCGGCGAAGACATCGACGCGGCTTGCGGTCAGCTCGTCGGCCAGGTTCTGGACCGGACGCGTCGAAGCGAGAGATACATCGCTGTGCGTGAGCTACAGAGCGAGCCAGGTGCGGCGCAAATTGCTTCGAACCGATCCTGAGGGGGATGCCGATGATTCTGCGCGCTGCGCTGCTGCTTCTACTGACCGGCCTGTTGGCCGGTTGTGTGTCTTCTGGAACCGTCGATCCGCTGAGGACCGACCAGGGGCGTCAGCAGGCACGTGACGCCTATATCCAGTTGGGCATTGGTTATCTGCAGCAGGGCGAAGCCGCACGCGCCAAGACACCGTTGCGCAAGGCATTGGAAATGGACCCGCGCAGCGCCGATGCGCATGCCGCGCTGGCGTTGGTCTTCCAGACCGAGATGGAAAACGACCTGGCCGACAAGCATTACCGCGAGGCGCTGTCCAGTCGCCGTGACGCCCGCATTCTCAACAACTACGGCAGCTTTCTGTTCGAGCAGAAACGCTACCCTGAGGCGATGGAGCGCTTTCGTCAGGCAGCCGAAGACAACATGTACCCCGAGCGGGCGCGAGTATTTCAGAATCTCGGCATGACCGCGCTGCAGCTGGGACAGCGCGAGGAGGCTGAGCTTTACTTCACGCGCTCGCTTCGCCTAGACGGTCGCCAGCCTCGTGCGCTACTCGAACTTGCCCTCATGGCCTTCGAGGACAAACAGTACGTTCCCGCCAAGCGTTATTACGATAGCTTCAGTCAGGTGTCCGAGCAGAACGCACGTAGTCTGCTGCTTGGTATTCGCCTGGCCAGCATCCATCAGGACCGTGATACAGCTGCCAGCCTGGGGCTGCAGCTAAGGCGGTTGTATCCCGGTACGGATGAGTACAAGCAATATCTTTCGGAGCAACGATGACCGCGCCGCACCAAGAATCCGCTGCACCGATGGGCAACAATCCCGGCGAAACGCTGCGTAAAGCCCGCGAAGACAAAGGCTGGCCTTTGTCTGCCGTTGCGCAACAGCTGAATCTCACTGAGCGCTCGCTGGCCCGTATCGAGGCCGGCGACTTCAGCCAGTTGCCGGGGCATACATTTGCCCGTGGTTACGTTCGAGCCTATGCAAAACTGCTCGGCCTGGATCAGAACCGCCTGGTTCAGGAGTTCGATCAGCACACCGGCACCAACGCTTCCGGCAGTAACGTGAACAGTCTGGGTCGCATCGAAGAGCCCGGCCGTTTATCACGTAGCTTCATGCGCTTCTTCGGCTTCGCGTTGTTGTTGGTTCTGGCCGCGGTGGCTTGGTACTGGTGGCAAGAGCGCACGGCGCGCGAGGTCACCACACGCCCGGTCTCGGCGCTGGAGCGGATCGAAGTGCAAGGTGCTGACGGTACCACCGAGATTCATCTGCTGGACCGCGCCGATGAGGCTGCCGATCAGCAAGCCGCGCCGCGGACAGAGCAGTCCGGCCCATTGGGCGATCCGCAGCCAAGCGAGACCACTGAGTCATCCGATGCAACGCAAGCACCGCCTGCTTCGGTAGATCCGAGCAATACTGCCGCGCCGGCGGGCGAGGCAGCGCATTCACTGCCCTTGGAACTGCCAGCGTCCGTGGGCGAGAGCCCGGCCGCATCAGCCGCTTCCGCCGAGGCTCCTGCTCCTGTTGCGGCGAGCACCCCCAGCGCTGTTGCTGCCGCCCCGGGTGAGGTCCAACTGGAGTTGCGCTTTACCGCTGACTGCTGGACGCGGGTGAGCGATGCCGACGGACGGGTACTATTCAGCGCACTGGCCAAGGCCGGAACCACCAGGACGGTCAGTGGCAAGGCGCCGCTGGACGTGCATTTGGGGTACGCCCGCGGCGCCCAGCTCAGTTACAACGGTGAAAACGTGAACCTCGCTTCTCACATGCGCGGCGAGACGGCGCGCCTCAAGCTCGGACAGTAAGTTGACCATGCATTCCGAATCTCCTATCAAGCGTCGCCAGTCCCGGAAGATCTGGGTGGGCAACGTTCCGGTCGGTGGCGATGCGCCGATCTCCGTACAGAGCATGACCAATACCGAAACCTGCGACGTCGAAGCGACGGTTGCGCAGATCCAGCGCCTAGCGAATGCCGGCGCGGATATCGTCAGGGTTTCGGTGCCTTCCATGGAGGCCGCCGAAGCGTTCGGGCGCATCAAACGGCTCGTCCAGTTGCCCCTGGTGGCGGACATTCACTTCGATTATCAGATCGCGTTGCGTGTGGCCGAGCTTGGCGTTGATTGCCTGCGTATCAACCCAGGCAACATCGGCCGCGAGGACCGGGTTCGCGCAGTCGTCGATGCCGCTAGAGATAAGGGCATCCCGATCCGCATCGGCGTGAATGCCGGTTCGCTGGAAAAGGATTTGCAAAAGAAGTACGGCGAGCCGACACCGCAGGCGCTGGTAGAGTCCGCGCTGCGCCATGTGGATCACCTCGATCGACTGGACTTTCAGGATTTCAAAGTCAGCGTCAAAGCGTCCGATGTGTTCATGGCGGTGGAGGCCTATCGGCTGCTCGCCGGACAGATCGAACAGCCGCTGCATCTCGGCATTACCGAGGCGGGCGGGCTGCGCTCCGGCACGGTAAAATCCGCGGTGGGGCTGGGCATGCTGCTTGCTGACGGAATCGGCGACACCATTCGTGTGTCGCTGGCGGCTGATCCAGTCGAGGAAATCAAGGTTGGCTTCGACATTCTCAAATCCCTGCGTCTGCGTTCGCGTGGTATCAACTTCATCGCTTGTCCGAGCTGCTCGCGGCAGAACTTCGATGTGGTCAAGACCATGAACGAGTTGGAAACCCGCGTGGAGGATTTGCTGGTGCCGTTGGACGTTGCCGTGATTGGTTGCGTGGTCAATGGCCCGGGTGAAGCCAAGGAGGCGCATATCGGCCTTACCGGTGGCAGCCCGAGCAACCTGGTCTACATCGACGGCAAGCCGGCGCAGAAACTGAACAACGACAACCTCGTCGATGAGCTGGAGCAGCTCATCCGGCGCAAGGCCGCCGAGAAGCTCGCGGCCGACGCGGCGGTCATCGCGCGCAGTTGATCCTTAAGGAAATCCATTGAGCAAGTCCCTGCAAGCCATTCGTGGCATGAACGACATCCTGCCTGCGCAGACTCCGATCTGGCGCTACCTGGAAAGCACTTTCGCGCAATTGCTAGATAGCTACGGCTACAGCGAGATTCGCCTGCCGATTCTTGAGTTCACAGATCTGTTTGCACGTGGTATCGGTGAAGGCACCGACGTCGTCGACAAGGAGATGTACACCTTCCTCGATCGTAACGAGGAGTCGCTGACCCTGCGTCCGGAAGGCACGGCTGGTTGCGTGCGCGCTGTGCTCGAGCATGGGCTGACCGGCGGCGGGCAGGTGCAGAAACTCTGGTACACCGGCCCGATGTTTCGCTACGAAAAGCCGCAGAAGGGCCGCTATCGCCAGTTTCACCAGATCGGCGTGGAGGTTTTCAATCAGCCGGGGCCGGATGTCGACACCGAACTGATCGTGCTAACGGCGCGCCTGTGGAAACAGCTCGGCCTCTCCGATGCCGTGACGCTACAACTCAATAGCTTAGGTTCCAGTGAAGCCCGCGCCCGTTACCGTGATGCGCTGGTCGTCTACCTGCAGCAGCGCTTCGATCAACTCGACGAAGACAGCCAGCGGCGTCTGAAGACCAATCCCCTGCGCATTCTCGATAGCAAGAACGCCCAGACTCAGGCACTGCTGGCTGACGCGCCGACGCTGCACGACTACCTCGATGACGAGTCGAGAGCGCATTTCGATGGGTTGAAAGCCCGTCTCGATGCGGCGGGTATCGCCTACGAAATCAATCCAAAGCTGGTGCGTGGCCTGGACTACTACGGCCGTACCGTTTTCGAGTGGGTCACAGACAAGCTCGGTGCTCAGGGCACGGTCTGTGCTGGCGGGCGCTATGACGGTCTGATCAGCCAGTTCGGTGGCAAGCCGACGCCGGGCGTTGGGTTCGCCATGGGCGTCGAGCGTCTAGTGCTGTTGCTGGAAACACTCGAACTGGTGCCGGATGCACTGAGCCCGGTGCCACACGCTTATATCTGCGCGTTCGGCGAGGCCGCAGAGCTGGCAGCGCTGGCCTTGGCCGAACGCTTGCGCGATGAGCTTCCGGGCCTGCGCCTGCTGGTCAACGCTGGGGCCGGCAGCTTTAAGAGCCAGTTCAAGAAGGCCGATAAGAGCGGCGCACGTTTCGCACTGATTCTGGGTGAGGACGAACTTGCCGGGCGCGTGGTAGGTTGCAAGCCGCTACGCGACGACACCGAACAACAAAGCATTGCCTGGGATGCTCTACCCGAGCGTCTGGCTGCCTGCCTCGAGCAGGTCTGAGACTAAGCGAATGAAAGGAGTTACAGCGTGACCTCGGGTACCGAAGAAGAAACACTGGCGCAGATCAAAGACTGGTGGCAGCGCAACGGCAAGCCGCTGCTGCTGGGGGCGGTGCTGGCCCTGGTATTGGTATTTGGCTGGCAGTTCTGGCAGAAACATCAGATCAACCAGGCGCAGAGCGCCTCGCTCGTTTACCAGCAGTTGCTGGTCGCTGCGTTGGAAACCGGTGAGGCCGACGCCGCCGAGATCTCGCGCCTGGGCAATCTGTTGAAGAAGGACTTTGCCGGTACGCACTACGCGCAATACGGCAGTCTGTTCATGGCCAAGGTGGCGGTCGAGTCCGGTCGACTGGATGAGGCGGCTAGCGAGCTCCGCGCCGTCGTCGACAAGCCAGCCGACAAAACGCTGGATGAGCTGGCACGTCAGCGCCTTGCGCGCGTTCTGGCCACGCAGGACAAGGCTGATGAAGCGCTCAAGCTGCTGGATGGCAAGGTCGATCAGGCGTTCGTCGCCAGCCGTGAAGAGCTTCGGGGCGATCTGCTCGTGCAGCTAGGCCGTAGCGACGACGCCCACGCGGCTTACACCAAGGCCAAGGAGTCGCTGTCCCAGGATGCCGCCATTGGTGGCCTGCAAATGAAGCTGGATGATTTGGCCCGAGGGGAGGCGTAAACGATGCGCTGGAAGACTGCAGCGTTGCTGACCTTGGCCGTACTGGCCGCAGGTTGCAGCAGCAAGGACACTAAAGAACTGGAGCCGGCGGAACTCACCAAGTTCAAGGCAGAAATCTCCTTGAAGAAAGAGTGGAGCCGCTCGATCGGTGAGGGGCAGGGTAAAACCTATAACTTGCTGACCCCGGTGGTATACGGCGATCAGATCTACGCCGCCGACGTCGAAGGACTGGTGGTTTCCATGGATCGGTTGACCGGCAAGGTCAATTGGAAGAAGAAGCTCGACAAGCCGGTTTCCGGCGGCGTGGGTGCTGGCTACGGCCTGGTCCTGGTCGGCACCCTGCGTGGCGAAGTGCTCGCGCTGGACGTTAGCACTGGCGAGGAGCGGTGGCGCAGCCAGGTCAGCAGTGAAGTGCTGGCCGCCCCGGCCGTCAATGGCGATATCGTTCTGGTGCAGACTCAGGATGATCGCCTGATCGCTCTGGAGATCGATACCGGCGCGCAGCGCTGGAGCTACGAAAGCTCGCCTGCGGTGCTCACCCTGCGGGGTACCGGCGCGCCGCTATTGACCAATCAGCTGGCCGTCGCCGGCCTGTCGAGTGGCAAGGTCGTTGCGCTGGATACTCGTCGCGGACTTCCGGTATGGGAGCAGCGCGTCGCTATTCCGCAAGGGCGCTCGGAGCTTGAGCGGGTTGTGGATATCGACGGCGGCTTGCTGTTGTCTGGCGGTACCTTGTACGTAGCTAGCTACCAGGGCCGTGCTGCGGCGCTGGAGCTGGAAAGTGGTCGTGTGCTCTGGCAGCGTGACGCCTCCAGCTACTCGGGTGCGGCGCTTGGTTATGGCAGCGTCTACCTGAGCCTTGCTGACGGTGCGGTTGAAGGCATCGACGAGCGGTCGACGACTGCGCTGTGGCGCAACGACTCCCTGGCCCGTCGCCAGCTTTCAGCCCCGGCGGTGTTTTCCAGCTATGTTGTGGTAGGGGACATCGAAGGCTATCTGCATCTGATGAGCCAGGTTGATGGTCGTTTTGTCGCCCGCGAGCGTATCGATAGTTCCGGCGTCCGTGCCCGCCCGGTAGTCGAGGGCGACTGGCTATATGCCTTTGGCAACGACGGCAAGCTGGTGGCACTGACGATTCGTCAGGCCGACTGACCGCACGTTGTGCCCACGGCTCCGCCTGGCGGAGCCATGAATATTCGGCCGCTGCCTTGCAGCGGCCTTCGTGTTTTCTGAAATATCGCAGTGGAGAGCCGCATGGTTCCCGTAATCGCCCTGGTGGGCCGCCCGAACGTCGGCAAGTCCACCCTGTTCAACCGCCTGACCAAGAGCCGCGACGCCATTGTTGCCGAGTATGCTGGTCTGACCCGAGATCGCCAGTACGGCGAGGCCAAATGGCAGGGCCGCACCTACATCGTCATCGATACCGGCGGTCTGACCGGTGACGAGGAGGGCATCGACGCCAAGATGGCCGAGCAGTCGCTGCAAGCCATGCAAGAGGCCGATGCGGTCATGTTCATGGTCGACGCGCGTGCCGGCATGACGCCTGGCGATCAGATGATTGCCGAGCACTTGCGCAAGATGAACAAGCGCCACTTCCTGGTGGCGAACAAGGTCGACAGCATCGATCCGGATATCGCCCGAGCGGAATTCAGCCCGCTGGGCCTCGGTGACGCCCTGCCGATCGCCGCCGCCCATGGCCGTGGTATCACCCATATGCTCGAGCAGGCGCTCGGCATGTTTCCCAAGGACAATGCCGAAGTTGCCGAAGGCGAGGGTGAAGAGGGTGAGGCGGTTGCTGAAGGCGAAGAGCTCAAACGCATCCCTGGACCGAGCGAAAAGGATGGCATCAAGATCGCCATCATCGGTCGGCCCAATGTGGGCAAGTCGACGCTGGTCAACCGCATGCTCGGCGAGGAGCGGGTCATCGTTTATGACCAGGCCGGTACAACCCGCGACAGCATCTACATTCCCTTCGAACGTGACGACGCCAAGTACACACTGATCGACACGGCCGGTGTGCGCCGCCGCGGCAAGATCTTCGAGGCCGTAGAAAAGTTTTCGGTGGTCAAGACGCTGCAGGCGATCCAGGATTCCAACGTCGTGATTTTCGTCATGGATGCCCGCGAGGGCGTGGTCGAACACGATCTGAACCTGCTCGGCTTCGTGCTGGAAAGCGGTCGGGCGCTGGTCATCGCACTGAACAAGTGGGACGGCATGGAGCCGAGTGAGCGCGACTACGTGAAGACCGAACTGGAGCGCCGGTTGTTCTTCGTCGAGTTCGCCGACATCCACTTCATCTCCGCCAAGCATGGCACTGGCGTCGGCAATCTGTACAAGTCGGTGCAGGCTTCGTTCACTTCAGCCGTTACGCGTTGGCCCACCAGCCGTCTGACGCAGATCCTTGAAGATGCAGTCCGCGAGCATGCACCGCCGATGGTTGCCAGCCGCCGGATCAAGCTTCGTTACGCGCACTTGGGCGGCGCCAACCCGCCGCTGATCGTGATCCATGGCAACCAGGTCGACGCGATTCCCAAGTCCTACACCCGCTATCTGGAAAATACCTACCGGCGCGTTCTGAAGCTGGTTGGTACGCCCATCCGTATCGAGTACAAGGGCGGGGAAAACCCTTACGAAGGCAAGAAGAACACGCTTACCGACCGCCAGGTCAACAAGAAGCGCCGTCTCATGTCCCACCACAAGAAGGCCGAGAAGAAGCGCCGCGACAAGCGCTGACTGCTCAGCGATCTCCGTCGAACGACTGGTCCATATCCAGGGCCGGTCGTGCGTGGCGCGGCGTGCCGACTTGACGTGCCGGATTGCCGACCACTGTGGTGTGCGGCGCAACGGCATGCAGCACGATGCTACCTGCGCCGACCTTCGCCCCCTCGCCAATCTCGATGTTGCCCAGGATCTTCGCGCCTGCGCCGATCATCACGCCGCTGCGTACCTTCGGATGGCGGTCGCCGCCTTCCTTGCCAGTTCCCCCCAGAGTAACGCCCTGCAGGATCGACACGTCATCGCCCACCACGGCGGTTTCGCCAATGACGATGCCCGTGCCGTGGTCGAGCATGATGCCGCTGCCGATCCGGCTGGCCGGATTGATGTCGATACCCAGTCGTTCGTTGCTGCGCGCCTGAATGAACATCGCCAGCAGGCGTTCGCCCCGTCCGTGCAGCAGGTGCCCGACGCGATAGGCCTGTAGTGCCAGATAACCTTTGGAGAACAGGAACACTTCGAGTGCCGTGTCGAACGCCGGATCGCGGCTGACGATTGCCTGCAGGTCGCAGCACGCCGTCTCGGCCAGCTGCGCGGCTTGGTGATGAATGCTGGCGAAGCGGTCGGCGAGCGTATGGCCCTGCTCGGTGCTTTCCGCCAGCGCATGGCCTATGCGGTAGGCCAGCGCGCAACCGAAGTCGGGGTGATCGAGGATGGCCTGGCGGAAAACCGCGGCCAGGGTCGGCTCCGTCTCCAGCGCGCGTTGCGCCTGGGCGCGCAGGTCGTTCCACAGCGTGCTGACAGGATGACTAGGCATGGAAGGTTCCTTATGGTCGATACGAGTGGATGCCCGTTCGCTGCAACTGTAGCAGCCCCACGACGGGTGCTGCGTACCTCGTATCGTGCATCGGTCATCGGCTATTCTGTTCGCCGTCCTGCCGAACCCCCACGCGGCAGGCTTGTCGGAAGGCTGTCATGCTCATCAGTAAACTGCCCAACGTTGGCACCACCATTTTCACCACGATGTCGCAGCTCGCGGCGGACACCGGTGCGTTGAATCTCTCCCAGGGCTTTCCCGATTTCGACGGCCCCGACGCGTTGCGCGAGGCGTTGGCCCACCATGTCATGGCGGGACACAACCAGTACGCACCGATGACCGGCCTGCCGGCATTGCGCGAGCAGGTCGCGGCGAAGGTCGCCGCCCTGTATCGGCGAAAAGTGGATGCCGCCAGCGAGGTCACCATCACGCCCGGCGCTACCCAAGCGATCTTCTGTGCGATCCAGGCGGTGGTTCGACCGGGCGATGAAGTCATCGTCTTCGATCCCTGCTACGACAGTTACGAGCCTTCGGTGCAGTTGGCCGGCGGCGTCTGCATCCACCAGCAGCTGAGCCTGCCGGATTTTCATATCGACTGGCAGCGACTGGCCGACGCCATTACCCCGCGCACGCGGATGATCGTGCTGAACACGCCGCATAACCCCAGCGGCGCACTGATCGACGCCGATGATCTCGATCACCTGGCTGCGCTGATTCGCGAACGCGATATCTATCTGCTCAGTGACGAGGTCTATGAGCATCTGGTATTCGACGGCCGCGAGCATGCCAGCGTGTTACGCCATGATGAGCTTTACCAGCGAGCCTTCGTCATCAGTTCCTTCGGCAAGACTTACCACGTCACTGGCTGGAAGACTGGCTATGTAGTGGCGCCGCCTGTGCTCAGCAGTGAGCTGCGCAAAGTGCACCAGTACGTCAGCTTCACTGGGGTGACGCCGCTGCAGTGGGCCCTGGCCGATTTCATGGCTGAACATCCCGAGCACATCAGCGAGCTGCCGGCCTTCTACCAGGCCAAGCGCGATCTGTTCTGCGATCTGCTGGCTGGGTCTCGCTTCAGCTTCACTCGGGCTGCGGGCACCTACTTCCAGCTTGCCGACTATTCAGCGATCCGCCCTGATCTTGATGATGTCGCAATGGCCGAGTGGCTGACCCGCGAACACGGCGTTGCAAGTATTCCGATTTCGGTGTTCTACCAGAACGCCCCGGCCGATTTGCGGCTGGTGCGTTTCTGCTTTGCCAAACGAGAGGAGACGCTGCGTGAAGCGGCGGAACGACTATGCGCGATTTGAACGATCTGCCCGACCTCGAACTGGCGCTGGTACAGACCAGCCTGATCTGGCAGGACGCTGCCGCCAATCACGAACGATTCATTACGCTGCTGGATCAGGCCAGCGGCGCCGACCTGATCGTCCTGCCGGAGATGTTCACCACCGGTTTCTCCATGGATTCGGCTGCACTGGCCGAGCCGGAAGAGGGGCCGACCTATGTATGGCTGCGAGCGCAAGCTGCCCGGCTGGATGCCGTAATCACTGGCAGTGTGATCATCGAGGCTGCCGACGGCAGTCATCGCAATCGTTTGCTCTGGGCGCGCCCGGATGGTGAGGTCTTGCATTACGACAAGCGACACCTGTTCCGTATGGCCGGCGAGCACAAGCATTACACCCCGGGGCAGCAGCAAGCACTGTTCGAGGTGAACGGCTGGCGTGTGCGCCCGCTGATCTGTTACGACCTGCGTTTTCCGGTATGGAGCCGTGATCCACACGGCACCGACCTGCTGCTTTACACGGCAAACTGGCCCGCCGCACGCCGTGATGCCTGGAATCGCCTGTTACCGGCGCGCGCTATCGAAAATCTCTGTTACGTCGCGGCGGTCAACCGGATCGGTGAAGATGGTAAGGGCTATCCCTACAGCGGCGACAGCCAGGTGCTCGATTTCAAGGGCGACACGCTGCTGAACGGCGAGGACCGCGATGCTGTTTTGCGCTGCACGTTGCGCGTGCGCGACTTGGCTGCGTTCCGCGAGCGCTTTCCGGCCTACCACGATGGTGACGAATTCGAGCTGAAGCCGTAGTGGTCATCGCTCAAGCGTGTCCGCCGCGAGCGCCGTGCGCCGCATAAGTAGCAGCGGCAATCCGAACGCGAGTACCGCTAGCCCGAGCAGGGCGCCCGGGCCTGCGTACAGCGTGCTCGAAACGAACAGGCCCAGGCAGCTGCTGGCGAAGATCAACGGCAGCAGCGGGTACAGCGGAACCCTGAACGGTCGTGGCACGTGCGGCTGTAGATTGCGCAAGCGCAGCAGCGCCAATGCCGTCATGCACATGAAGAACCAGAACACCGGCGCAGTGTAGGCGACCATAGCCTGCACACCGCTCTGGCTCAATGCGCCGAACAGGATCAGCAAAAGGGTGATGGCCGCTTGGACCAGCAGCGCGCGGATGGGCGTCGAGCCGCGCTCGTTCCAGGCGCCGAGCATTGCCAGCTGGGGGACGTCCCGACCTAGCGCGTAGTACACGCGAGCACCGGTCAGAATCGTCGCATTTATGGTGCTCAAGGCAGTGAAGCAGATCAGCAGGCTCAAACCCTGTGCCGCCCAGCTGCCGGCAACCACTTCCATCAGGTCGGCGCCGACCGCATCCGACTGGCGCAGGGCTTCGAGGCCGAACATCTGCAGCAGCGCAATGTTGGTCAGCAGATAGAGCGTAGTCACAACCAGGGTACCAACGAGCAGAACCCGGCTCATGTTGCGTCCCGGATCGCGCAGTTCTCCAGATAGATAAGCGGTTTCGTTCCAGCCGCCATAGGTCAGCAGGACGAAGACCATGCCCATACCGAGGATACCGATCCCGCTGGCGGAAGGCTCTGCGGCGAGGACCGGCCTGGTCTGCTCGGGCGAAAGCAGGCCGGTCAGCATGATGCCAGTCAGCGCCAGAACGGTCAGACTGCTCAAGAGCACCTGGATGCGTTTGGATTGGCGTGTACCGAGCACGTTGAGCGTGGTCAGCAGGACAACGGAGAAGGCCGCGTGCAGTGCACTTCCGTAGTCGCCGAGGGGAATCAGCCGCTGTGCGTAGTCGCCATAGATAAATGCCACCGCCGCAATGGCGCCGGTCTGGATGACGGTGCCGCGGGCCCAGGCGAACATCAGTCCCAGCCTGCTTCCCCAGGCCTGGCATAGGTAATGGTACTCACCGCCCTCATCCGGGAAGCTCGCGCCCAGCTCTGCGTAACAAAGCGCGCCGATCAGCATCAGCGCACCGCCGGCCAGCCACAAGGCGATGTAGGTTGTCGCGCTGTCTGCATGCTGGGCCACCAATGGCGGAAAGCCAAAAATGCCCACGCCGACCACGACACCCACCAGTACGGCAACGCCGTCGAGAACGGAAAGCCCGGTGGCGTGCCGGGTGTGTGCTCGAGCGTCCATGCTCAGCTACGCCGCGCGTTCCAGTTTGAACTCGAACCTTCGCCTTTCAGCGCGCTGATACGATCGCCTTCGACTCTTCCCACGTAAGGCGTGCCGCCGATCTCGAAGTGGATTATGTCGCCTTCGAGATTGCCGACGACGCTGTTGTTCAGCCCGCCGGACCGAGCAATCCCCAGTACCTGCTGATACTGCTGCTGCAGGTCGAGGACAAAGCTACCATCCGGCGTTTCGACCTCCCAGCGACCCTCGACCTTGGCCGGGACGATCCACAGATAGACATAGCTGCCGCCGACATAGTCGGTGCGATCGGCCGGCCAGTCGTCCATGCCGAACGCATGGGACACCACTCGCGTGCCAGGTTTTAGCGTATCGAGGATGACCGGACGCAGACGCAGGTTGATCCGCGGCAGCAGGTACATTGTCAGTACCGTGGCTTCGGAAATGTCCTTCTTGAATAGGTCGCCCTGTTCGAAGCTGACTTTGTCGGATACGCCAGCCGATTTCGCGTTGGCTTCGGCTTCCTCGATGCGTTCGGGGTCGAGGTCGATGCCCAGCGCCGAGTCTGCGCCGCGGTCGCGTACAGCCGCGATGGCGATGCGCCCGTCGCCGGAGCCGAGATCGATGACGGTATCGCCGGACTTCACGTCGGCCATCTCCAGCATCCGCGCGACCACACGGTCCGGCGTCGGCACATAAGGCACGTCGAGCTCTGGCGCGACCTGCGCATGGGCAGGAAAAAGCGTAGCGAGTAAAAACGGCAGAGCGATGAGAAAAACGGGACGGCGGACGGACACGAGCGACATGAATGATCCCCTTGGCGAGTTTCGGCCCCCTTCGGCTTGGGCGGGGCGTTAATGTCCGGACCCGAGTCAGGGCGCAAGGTTCTCGCTGCGCGGTGATGGGCGATTCGCGAGATGCCGAAGAGCATCCGCAAAGCCCCGGCGGGGGGCGGTTCGAAGGATTATTGGCAGCTTGTAACCCGATGTGAGCGTGAGGTGCCGCGGTTACTCTCGGGGCAACTGGTGGGCAACGGTGCTGCGCCGCTGACGCCACAGCACCCAGCCATAGATCAGCAGGTTGGCCAGCACCACCACCGCCGCCAGCAGGTACTGCACCGGGGTGCTCAGCCAGGCGGGATAGATCAATGGCAGCAGATAGTGCTCGATGAAGCCCGCCTCGTATCCCGCGCCGCCGGCCAAGCGCCGCAGCAGGTTCTCCCAATGGGTCAGCGGGCACGCCCGCCCGCTCAGCTCGACGAATACGCCCCAGACAATCGCCGGAACATGTATCAGCACGAAGCCACGCTTCCACGCGACAAGCAGGCCACCGAGCAGCACGAACAGAATGAAGCCGAGGTGCAACAGCAACACGGCGTCCGCTCCCATGCGATAGAGCATTGCGCTATGCCGCCGTGCTCGTGCGGCTCAGGTGTCCTATCTGGCGATCCTGCACCCGCGCCAGCAGGGTCACGGACAAGAGCGCGCCAAGCAGTGCCATGAACATGTCCGATTGGGTATCCCATGGGTCACCCTGGGTGCCGAGAAAATCTTCCGCGCCTTGCCCAGCGATGAGTGCCACCCACCACTCGATCAGCTCATAAAAGGCGCTGAACGCCAGCGCGACGCAGACCGCGAGAAAGCCGAGCATTTTTCCAGGCGTGACGATGCGTAGGCGTAGCAGGATTTCACGGGCGAGTAGGGCCGGCGTCACGCCCTGAATGAAATGGCCGAGCTTGTCGTACGGATTGCGGCTGAGCTCGAACCATTCCTGCACCCAGAACCCAGCTGGGACGCGCGCGTAGGTATAGGTCCCGCCGAGAATCAGGATCAACGCATGGATGGCGATCACCACGTATAGCAATCGCGTCAGTGGCAGGTGCTGGTAGCTCCAGAGCAGCAAGGGCGCAGCGATCAGCACCGGGGCGACTTCCAGCAGCCAGGTTGCACGGTCAAAGGGCGCGATGGCGGAGCACACCAGCGCCAGCAGCACGACCAATCCGAGCGTTGCGTAGAGCGTTCTGTCCTGCATGGAAGTTGCCATGGTGATCAATCCAGCCGGCAGCATGCAGCGGCGCCAGGCGGCATGCAACCGGGGCATTCCCTGCCTCCAGCAAGTCGCGGTGGCGCGCTAGCCCTGGCGGCCGGCGGTTGCCGAGGAGCGGGAAATCGAGCGGTCGCAGCGCCGCATGTCGACCTTGCCGACATAGGCATTGGCATTACCCTGCAGGCAGGCGATGCGTTGGTTGCGTGTGCGCTCCCATTCGCTGACCGGATGCTGGCGATTCCAGATGTCATACAGGCGCTGGTCCTGTTTCGACAGGCGCAGCTTGTAGCGCTCGCTCATGTACAGGTAGGTCCGTGCAATGGCACCGCGGCTATATTCGGCCGGCATGGCCGTGCGCTGCTTGAAGTTCACCACGAAGGGGCAGGCGCCGTACTGGCTGGGTTTCTCAGTGAGCATGCCGAAGCCGAAGTTGCTGCGGTCACCGTTCACTTCGCCGACCACCGGGACCAGGTTGTGCAGATCAGCCTCGGCCAGGCTGAAGAGGGGGTCTTTGGCGGTGCACTGCTTGCGCCCGCCTTGCTGCCAGCACTGGCGCTGATGGCCGATGACCCAGGCTGGCACGATGTGCTCCCACTCCACCCGTTCGGCCCGCTTGGGCTGTTTGCGTGGAATGTAGCCGCAGCTATTTAGATCGATACGATTGCCTTTGAAGCTGCAGCCGCAGTAGAAGTCTACCGGGCGGTCGGCATAGATGGTCCAGGCGACCTTCTTCGCTTCACGGAAGGTGCGAGGTGCATCGGCATAGGTGCTGGAACAGCAAAACAGGACAAGCAGGAAGAGACTGAAGCGGCGCATGGAATTCTCGACAACTGAACGAGTGTCGCATCCATGCGCGGGCCGGCATTCTACCTGTCGTCTAGCTAAAAGTCATAAAAAACAAAGACTTGCGTAATGTCATTGCGCCTTCATTGCGCCTTCATGGGCCTCTGGCCTAGGCGGTTGATCTGCAGCGAGGCGAGGATGATCGCGCCGCCGATCGCCAGCAATATCAGGTTGGTGGTGGTTCCCCAGAACAGCAGATTGAGTACCAGGCCCACCGGCACCGCCATGTTGTTCATCACGGCCAGGGTGCCGGCATCCACCAGCGTTGCGCCCTTGTTCCAGCAGAACTGTCCGAGCGCGGTTGCCAGTACGCCCATCCAGATCAGCACCGTCCATTGCGTCGTGGTGGTTGGCAGCTTCTCGGCGTTACCGAACAGCAGCCATGCTGGCAACACGATCAACAGTGCGCCGAGGAAGAAGTAGCCGAAGCGGCGATGCAGTGGCACGTCGGATGGATAGCGCTGCGCCAGATGCTTGTAGAACACCTGCCCGGCAGCAAAGGTGAAGTTGGCCAGCTGCATCAGCAAAAAGCCGCCGAGAAAGTCGCCGGAAACGCCGTCGTATCGGATGAGCCCGGCACCGAACACTGCCACCGCTGCCGCGACCAGTGCCCAGGGGTTGAAGCGGCGGTTGAGCGCATCGTCGATCAGTGTCACGTGCAGCGGCGTGAGCACGGTGAACAACAGCACCTCGGCGACCGTCAGCACGTTGAAGCTCATGTACAGGCACAGGTAGGTGACGCCGAACTGCAAAGCGCCAACCAGAGTCACGCCGGCAATAAAGCCGGGGGCGACGCCGCGCCAGCGGGTCAGCGGCAGAAACACCAGCCCGGCGAGGATCACTCGCGTGAGCACGGCGAAATAGCTGTCCACCTGACCGGCCAGGTAAACGCCGATCAGGTTGAAGGAAAAGGCCCAGAGTAGGGTGACGAAGATCAGATAGCGCATGCCGGCTCCTCGACGAAGGCCGGCGACCTTAGCGGCTGCGCATGAAAGAGGGAAGGGCCGGCGTGCCCGCAGGCCTGCCAGCCGGACGATCAGGCCGCTTTCAGGGTGGCCATGTCGATGACGAAGCGGTACTTCACGTCGCTCTTGAGCATGCGCTCGTAGGCGTCGTTGATGTCCTGCATGCGGATCATCTCGATGTCCGAGACGATGCCGTGCTCGGCGCAGAAGTCGAGCATCTCCTGGGTTTCGGCGATGCCGCCGATCAGCGAGCCGGCGATCCGACGACGCTTGAAGATCAGGCCGAACACGCTGGGCGATGGGTGTGGCGAAGCCGGTGCGCCGACCAGGGTCATGGTGGCGTCGCGCTTGAGCAGATTGACGAAGGCGTCGAGGTTATGCGGCGCGGCGACGGTATTGAGGATGAAGTCGAAGCTGTTGACGTGCGCGGCCATTTCCTCCTTGTTCTTCGATACCACGACTTCCGACGCGCCGAGCCGCAGGGCATCGTCCCGCTTGTCCGGCGAGGTGGTGAACAACACGACCTTCGCGCCCATGGCATTGGCGATCTTTACCGCCATATGGCCGAGGCCGCCGAGGCCGACTACGCCAACCTTCTGGCCCGGGCCGACCTTCCACTGGCGCAGCGGCGAGTAGGTGGTGATGCCAGCGCAAAGTAACGGGGCGACGGCCGCCAGGTTGTCGGTGTGGTTGATGCGCAGGACGAATTTTTCGTCCACGACGATATTGTCCGAATAGCCGCCAAGGGTGTTTTCGCCGCCGCCGAAGGCCGGGCCGTTGTAGGTGCCGACAAAACCACTCTCGCAATACTGCTCCAGGCCTTCACCACAGGACGAGCAGCTGCGGCAGCTGTCGACCAGGCAGCCGACGCCGGCGATATCGCCAGCCTTGAACGTGCTGACGTTCGCGCCGACCGCGCTTACGCGGCCGACGATTTCGTGACCGGGTACGGAGGGATACAGCGTGTTGTTCCACTCGTTGCGCGCGGTATGCAGGTCTGAATGGCAGACGCCGCAGAAGAGAATCTCGATCTGGACATCGTTCGGTCCTACTTCGCGGCGCGAAAACGAGTAGGGCGCGAGCGGGGTGCTTGGGTCGAGGGCGGCGTAACCGATGCTGTTGCTCATGACGGCTCCTTTTGTTGGTCGGGTTGCAGAGGCCAAGCCTAATGGCGGTGAAGGCAGGAGCGTTTGCACAATCCTGCCGAAGGCTGACGTGTTTCTGCCGATTTGCCAGGGCTTGGCTGACTGAGTTGGGAGGGTTCTTCGGCGAAGAACAGTTCAGTCGATTACCACCCAGGGCCGCGACCGGCGAGCCACGGAGATGGCAGTTGCGATGTACAGGCGCCAACCATGACGCCTGTCGGAGGAGGGGTGACTGTCATGAGCAGATGCAAGGGCGAGCCCCGTGGGCTCGCCGTTCAGGCTCAGGCAGCCTGTTCTTGGGCCTCGCGCAAGGCGCGGTTCATGGCGCTGAATAGCGCGCGGATGCTGGCAGTGGTGATGTTCTCGTCGATGCCGATACCATGCAGCGGCCGCTCGCCATCCAGGCGCACCTCGATGTAGGCGGCAGCCTTGGCGTTGCTGCCGGCGCCGATGGAGTGCTCGTGGTAGTCCATGATCTCCAGCTTGACCGGCAGCGCGGCTACCAGCGCTTCCAGCGGACCTTTGCCGATGCCACGCCAGTGGGCGATCTCGCCATCGGCTGCAACTTCGACGTCGACCGCGCTGGTGCCGTTCTCTTCCTGCAGGCGATGACCCTTGAGCATGTACGGCGCGGTTGCCTGCAGATATTCCGCTTCCAGCAGCGCGTAGATCTGTTTGGCACTCATCTCCAGGCCAAGGCGGTCGGTTTCCTTCTGTACCACTTGGCTGAACTCGATCTGCATGCGTCGCGGCAGGCTGATGCCGTACTCCTGCTCGAGCAGAAAGGTGATGCCACCCTTGCCGGACTGGCTGTTGACGCGAATCACCGCCTCGTAGCTGCGGCCAATATCGGCTGGATCGATCGGCAGATAGGGCACTTCCCAGATGCCGTTCGGGTCCTGCTGGGAGAAGCCCTTGCGGATCGCGTCCTGGTGCGAGCCGGAGAACGCGGTATGCACCAGGTCGCCCACGTAAGGGTGGCGCGGGTGCACCGGCAGCTGGTTGCATTCCTCGACCACCTTGCGCACTGCATCGATATCGGAGAAGTCCAACTGCGGGTCGACGCCCTGGGTGTAGAGGTTCAGCGCCACGGTGACCAGGTCGACGTTGCCGGTGCGCTCGCCGTTGCCGAACAGGCAGCCTTCGACGCGATCGGCGCCGGCCATCAGGCCCAGCTCGGTGGCGGCTACGCCGGTGCCTCGGTCGTTATGGGTGTGCAGGCTGACCAGCACGCTGTCGCGACGGTTGACGTGGCGGCAGAACCACTCGATCTGGTCGGCATAGATGTTCGGCGTGGCGGCTTCTACGGTGGCCGGCAAATTGAGGATCAGCTTCTGCTCAGGCGTCGGCTGGAACACCTCGACCACCGCATTGCACACCTCGACGGCGAACTCCGGCTCGGTGGAGCTGAAGATCTCCGGCGAGTACTCGAAACGCCAGGCGGTTTCCGGATTCTGCGCGGCCAGGCGCTTGATGATCTGTGCCGCGCTGACCGCGATGTTCACCACGCCAGCCTTGTCCTGGTTGAAGACGATGCGGCGAAAGCTCGGCGCGGTGGCGTTGTAGTAGTGGACGATGGCCTGCTTGGCGCCTTTGAGCGATTCGAAGGTGCGGGTGATCAAGTCCTCACGGGCCTGGGTCAGCACCTGGATGGTGACGTCGTCGGGGATGTGCCCGCCCTCGATAAGCTCGCGGACGAAGTCGAAGTCGGTCTGCGAGGCGGAGGGGAAGCCGACCTCGATTTCCTTGATGCCAACCTGAACCAGTGTCTTGAAGAAACGCATTTTCTTCGCCGCGTCCATCGGCTCGATCAGCGACTGGTTGCCGTCGCGAAGATCCGAGCTCAGCCAGATCGGTGCCTGGGTAATCGACTTGGACGGCCAGGTGCGATCCGGGATGTCGATGGCTGGAAAGGCGCGATATTTTTTCGACGGGTTCTTGAGCATGGTCATGGTGTTTCCCCAGGCGAAGCTTGAGCTAGCAACTTGTTTGCCCAGTATGGGCAGTGGTTTATGGTGCAAAGCTATTGCTTGGTGGCTGTGTATTGCAAGCTCGTGAGGAAAATTGATGGTTTGTTCCAATTAACATGTGTATTTGGCTTTTTATGCTGATTCTTTCGGCAAAGCTCGAGTTTGATTGCTGCCGCTCGTTGCGGCCTCATGTCGCAGCAGCACCGATGCGGGCTGCGTGCGATCATCCGGCTACTCCCTCACTGGGTTAGGTCACGGTCAACTGAAGGACATACCGGTGACACGTAAACGGCTTTCGACAATGAGTATCTGGCTTGGCTTGTTCGCCATGCTGATGATCCATGTCGGCCCGTTGTACTCGGCAGTCCAGGTTGCTCAGGCCGCTCAGGTCAACGAGCATCAGCACCACGCCGGGCATGAACCCTCCGCTCACGGTCATCATGGCCAGGCACGCGCGGGAGAGCCGGCCTGGCTGGCCGCGCTAGACCTCTGTGGCTACTGCGAGCTGCTGACGGTCAACCCACCGCTCAGTCTTTCCGTCCAGTTGGCGCTGCCGCGCCACGAACCGGGTTATTTCCAGCCTCTTCCCGAACAACCGCTGCCATCGGCGCTGCGTCGCAGCAGTGGCCATCCGCGCGCACCTCCGCTTCTGCACTGCTGACATTCATCGACCGCCTATGGCGGCCAAATCACATGCAGAAGTGGAAGTTCCTATGTCCAGCATTACTCATGGCTGTACGGCGCGTGCGCGCTTGTCTGAGCGTTTTTCAATTCAACCGTCTCGTCTGCGTTGGCAGTTCGCCCATGCCGCTCTGCTGGGGATGCTCGCCGGCAGCGCGCTGGCGGCCGAAGCCGATCACTCCGCCCACGCGGGGCACGCCGACACCGTCGAACTGGCGCCGATGGTCATCACCGGCGTCGGCCAGCAATCACCCTTGACGGTCGTGACCGACCCGAAGATCCCGCGACAGCCTATGCCGGCAAGCGATGGCGCCGATTATCTGAAAACCATTCCCGGTTTTTCCGCGGTGCGTAACGGCGGCGTCAACGGCGATCCAGTGTTCCGTGGCATGTTCGGCTCGCGGCTGAAGTTGCTCTCCAACGGCGGCGAAATGCTCGGCGCCTGCCCCAACCGCATGGATTCGCCCAGCTCGTATATCAGCCCGGACACGTTCGACAAGCTGACCGTCATCAAAGGACCGCAGAGCGTGCTCTGGGGACCAGGCGCTTCGGCCGCCACTGTGCTTTTCGAGCGCGAACCGGAGCAATTCAGCGAGCCGGATTACCGCATCAACGGCAGTCTGCTGACCGCTTCAAATGGTCGCTTCGACCGCAACCTGGATGCTGCCGCTGGCAACAGCCAAGGCTACGCACGGCTGATGGCCAACAGCTCACAGGCCGATGATTACGCCGACGGCAATGGCAACACCGTGCCGTCGCGCTACGACAAGTGGAACACCGATGTGGCGCTGGGCTGGACGCCAGACGAAGATACGCTGATCGAACTCACCGCCGGCCGTGGTGACGGCTTCGCACGCTATGCCGGGCGCGGCATGGACGGCAGCCAGTTCCAGCGCGAAAGCCTGGGGCTGCGCTTCGAGAAGACCAATATCGGTGAAACGTTCTATGGGCTGGAAGCGCAGGTCTACTACAACTACGCCGACCACATCATGGATAACTACAGCCTGCGCAGCCCAGGTGGGATGATGCCGAACCCCACGCTGTCGCGGGTCGATCGCCGCACCCTCGGCGGCCGGGTGGTTGGCACCTGGCAGTGGACCGATGTCGAACTCAAGGCTGGCGTCGATGCGCAGCGCAGCGAGCACCGCAAGGTCATGGACCCGAACCTGCACGTCAACCAGATGGTCGCTGCGGCAGGAAGCGACGCACTGCCCTGGGTGCCGGACGCCATGCTGCATAGCTATGGCATCTTCGGCGAAGTGACGTGGCAGCTCAGCGAGCGCGAGAAACTCATCGGCGGCTTGCGCCTGGATCTGCACGAAGCCACCGACGAGCGCGATTTCTTCCGCAGCCATCACCCGACTCTGAAAAACATGATGGGCATGCCGATCAGTCAGGATTGGGACAACCCGACTCAGGGCGAAGCCCGTCGCGACACGCTCTACAGCGGCTTCCTGCGCTACGAGGAAGAGCTCGCGGCAATGCCCGCGACCTGGTACGCAGGCGTCGGTCATGCCGAACGCTTCCCCGACTACTGGGAGCTGTTCGTCTCCAACCCCGGCCCGGTCGGCACCGTGCAGCCATTCGACTCGGTGCGGCCAGAGAAGACCACGCAGCTCGACGTCGGCCTGCAATACGCCAAGGGACCACTGGAGGCCTGGGTTTCGGCCTATGCCGGGCTGGTCGAAGACTACATCCTGTTCAGCTATGTGCCCGGCGTGATGCCCGGCATGCTCCGTGCTGATGTCAGCAACATCGACGCCACCATTGCCGGTGCCGAAATGGGTGCGAGTTATCGGTTCACCAGCAACTGGAAGGGTGATGCGAGCCTGGCCTATGCCTGGGGCAAGAACCGCAGCGATGATCGGGCCATGCCGCAGATCCCACCGCTGGAAGGGCGCCTGGGTCTGACCTACGAGCGTGAAAACTGGAGCACCAGTGGCCTCTGGCGCGTGGTCGCCTCGCAGGGGCGGGTTGCCGAGAATCAGGGCACCGTGGTGGGCAAGGACTTCGACGAGAGTGCGGGCTTCGGCGTGCTGGCGGTCAACGGTGCCTACCGGCTGAACAAGAACTTCAAGCTCAGCACGGGCGTCGACAACCTGCTGGACAAGGCCTACAGCGAGCACCTCAATCTTGCCGGCAGCGCGGGCTTCGCCGATTACGGCCTCGAGCCCACTAGTCGCGTAAACGAACCGGGTCGCACCTACTGGGCGCGGGTCGACATGAGCTTCTAAACGAAACAATGGCGGTATAGGAGCGAGGATTCCCTCGCTCCGGACGTAGGTTGGCGCTGAGGCGCGGGGCGCGGTGGTGTGGCTCGCGGTGCTGGCGTCAGGGACGACGCATGGGCAGTGCTCAAGGCTGCGCCAGCTGCTTCGTGCCTCAGCGCCAACCTACGATTAGGCCTCTGCGATAGCCGCTAGTGACGACGCGTTCGTGATGGGGCGGTTTGAGACGTTGGTTCGCGCAACTTCTCTTCCCCGCCGATCTTTCTCTATCCCCGCCCGACCGCGCTCGACAAGCTTTCCTTGTCGCCTTCCGCTGGATGCTTTTCCAGGGATGGGAGCGCCGGTGCGCCGCGCTGCCCCAGCGCTTCACCCCAGTTGCGCATGTCGGCGCCGCTTGGGTGTTGGAACACGCGCAGACCGAACTCCGGCAGGATTGCCAGCAGATGATCGAAAATGTCCGACTGAATCGACTCGTACTGCGTCCAGGCCACGGTGTTGGTGAAGCAGTAGATCTCCAGCGGTAAGCCATCGGCAGTCGGGCTCATCTGCCTTACGATCAACGTCATGTGCTGGTGCACGCCGGGGTGCGCGCGCAGGTAGCGTTCAACATATGCCCGAAAACTGCCGATGTTGGTAATGCGCCGCGTGTTGACCGGCTCCTTGCCACGTTCTTCGAGTTTGGCGTTCCACTCGTCGATTTCGTGGCGCTTGTTGGTGAGGTATTCATCCAGCAGGTTGAAACGGTGCAGATGCTTGCACTCATCCTCGCTTAGAAAATGCACGCTCTGCTGATCCAGATACAGGCTGCGCTTGATGCGACGCCCGCCAGATTCCTGCATGCCGCGCCAGTTCTTGAACGAATCGGAAATGAAGCGCTTGGTCGGGATGCTGGTAATCGTCTTGTCCCAGTTCTGGATCTTGACGGTGTGCAGGGCGATGTCGATCACGTCGCCGTCGGCATTGAGCTGCGGCATCTCTACCCAGTCGCCGACGCGGATCAGGTCGTTGGAAGTGATCTGCACGCTGGCCACCAGCGAGAGCAGGGTGTCCTGAAAGATCAGCATCAGCACCGCCGCCATGGCGCCCAGGCCGGAAAGCAGGATCAGTGGCGAGCGGTCGATCAGGGTGGCGATGATGAGGATGGTGGCGATGGCGTAGACGACGATCTTCACCACCTGCAGATACCCTTTGATCGGGTGCAGGCGTGCGTCCGGCCGGCGCTGGTAGACCACGTTGATGATGTCCAGCAGCGCGCCGAGCGCCAGCGCGATGGTCAGCACGATGAAGCCGCCGCAGACATTGCGCACCACGGTCACCGCGGCCTCCGGCAGGCCAGGCACCGTTGTCACGCCAAGCGACAGCACCAGCGCGGGCACGATGTTCGACAACCGCTTGATGATGCCGAAGTCCTGCAGTTTGTTCTCGCGGGTGTGTTGCAGCAGGCGGTAAAGGCCGCGCACCAGGATGCGCTTGACGATCCAGTTGGACAGCCAGGCGGCAAAAATCAGCGTGGCGCTGGCGAGCAGCGTTTGCAGTTCAGGGTGGGCTCTGAGCCAGTCCAGCCAGCCGGCCAGATCGTCAGACATGTGCATCTCCATTGAAAGGTGAGGGCGCGGCCTTGGCAAACCGCCTCGGCCGCAGCCCGGTGTATCGGTGTGTTTTGGCTAGCGGATAAATTCGCGGCTGATGCTCTTGAACAGCTCGGTGCCGGCGCGCTCCATCCATTCGAAGGCGACCATCTCCCGCGAGACGATGACCGCGCCGGCCTGGCGCATGCGTTTCAGGGCCAGCGCCTTGTCGCTGGCCCTGCGCGAGCTGACGCCTTCTTCCACGACGAACACCTCATTACCGCGGGCCAACAGGTCCAGCACCGTCTGCAGCACGCAGACATGAGTCTCGCAGCCGCAGATGACGAACTGCCGGCGCTCGCCGCCGGGGCGCTGGAACAACTCGCCGTCGCCCGCTGCGGAGAAATGCAGTTTCTCGACAATGGCTGCCTCTTCCACGCCCTCGCGCAGGGCAGCAATCGTATGGCCGAGCCCTTTGCTGTACTGCTCTGTCAGCAGTACCGGCACGCCGACTCGCTGAGCCACTTGCTGCAGCCAGGCGGTGTGCTCGGCCATGGCTTCACTTTCGAGAATTACCGGGAACAGGCGTTCCTGAATGTCGATGATCAGCAGGGTGGAATCAGTCGCTTTGATGCGCATCGCTGTCGTTCCTCGTGATGTGTTCAAGGCTTGTACGCGCCGATGAAGATGGCCGGGTCGACTCGCGCGTCGTTCAGGCTCACGTTCCAATGCAGATGCGGGCCGGTGGCACGGCCGGTAGCGCCGACCTTGCCGAGCACCTGACCGCGCGCCAGTTGATCGCCGACTTTCACGCCAATCTCGGAAAGATGGCAGAACATGCTGATCAGGCCTTGGCCGTGGTCGACGAAAACCGTCTTGCCGTTGAAGAAGTAATCGCCCGTCAGTATCACCTTGCCTGCTGCCGGCGCCTTGATCGGCGTACCGGTCTTGGCGGCGAAGTCCAGGCCTGAATGCGGGTTGCGTTCCTCGCCGTTGAAGAAGCGGCGCAGCCCGAATGGCGATGACAACGGGCCGTTGACCGGGCGATCAAACAGCAGGTTGCTCGGCTGATTGGCGCTGAACTGGCGATAGGCGCGGTTCTGCTCATCCAGTTCGCGCTCGATGCGCTTGAGGTCTGCCGGATTCGGATTGACCTGGCGCTGGTTCTTCAGCGTGATGTGCTGCGCTCGGTACTCACGGCTTTCGACCTGGAAGGTCTGCCCGCGGCCATCAATCTCCAGCTGCTGCGCGCCGGGCTTCACCGAAAGCGGAATACCGACGATGGCGATCCAGCGTTTGCCATCCTCGCGCACTACCAGCGTCGGCTTGCCCTGGTAGCGCGCCTGTGGCGCGGCCGGGCCATCGCCTACTTCGATAACGGCGACGCCACCGGGCGCGGGTTTGTTGAGCAGGCGCGTGATGAAGCCTTCGGCATGGGCGGGAAGGGCAAGCGCAAGGCAGAGCAGCAGTGTGAGCAGGCGTGGCATGGATGGGTCCGCTGAGAGAAACGGCCCATCCTCGCGTAAACGCAGGAATAGAGAAAGAGCCAGGGATGTCAGGGCATTTCCGGCCAGGCTACCGCTGCCGGGCTTACAGCAATGGCAGCGTAATCGGCGCCAGATGATTGTCTTCCACCCGCACCTCCAGTTCGCCTTCGCCGAGCCTGGCCTTCAGGCGCTGCCCAGGTGCTGTCTGGCTGGCGCTGCGGATCGCCTGGCCGCGCTCGTCGAGCAAGATGCTGTAACCACGACTGAGGGTGGCCAGTGGGCTGACCACGTGCAACGTCTGGACGAGGCCTTGTAGCTGCTGGCGTCGCCCCTTAACGGTTGCCTGCATCGCCCGTGGCAGGCGCGAGGACAGGTGCTCGAGGCGCTGACGCAGAAGAGTTAGCGTGCGTCCCGGATGTTGCGCAGCCAGTCGCGTTTCCAGGCGGGCCAGGCGCTCCTGGCCACTGCACAGACGGCGGTCGACGGCGCGCAGCAGGCGCTGTTCGAGATCATCGATTCGCTGAGCTTGCTGCTGCAGACGTTCGCCGGGATGGCGCAGGCGGCGGGTCAGGCCTTCCAGACGCATGGCGTCTCGGTGCAGGCGATCGCGCATGCGCAACACCAGGCGCTGCTGCAGCCCGCTGAGCCGGTTTTGCAGGTCCGAACTGCTCGGCGCGAGCAGCTCGGCAGCCGCGGACGGAGTCGGTGCGCGAACGTCAGCGACGAAATCGGCGATCGATACGTCAGTCTCGTGACCCACGGCGCTGACGATCGGCGTAATGCAGGCGTCTACGGCGCGCGCCACGGCTTCTTCGTTGAAACACCAGAGGTCTTCGAGCGAGCCGCCGCCGCGGGCCAGGATCAGCGCGTCGAAGCCCTGGGCATCGGCCAGCTGCAGCGCGCGGACGATCTGTCCGGTGGCTTCGCGGCCCTGCACGGCCGTCGGGATCAGCGTCAGCTCGACCTGCGGCGCGCGGCGCTTGAACACCGAAATGATGTCGCGGATCACCGCGCCGGTCGGTGAGCTGACGATGCCGATGCGCCGAGGGTGGGCGGGCAGGGCCGCCTTGCGCTCGGCGGCGAACAGGCCCTCGGCGGCGAGCTTTTCCTTCAGCGCCTCGAAAGCCAGGCGCAGCGCGCCGTCGCCGGCTGGCTCCAGTGTGTCGAGAATCAGCTGGTAGTCGCCGCGCCCCTCGAACAACGACACCTTGCCGCGCACCCGCACCGCCAGCCCGTCGCGCAGGGCCTGGCGGACCCGCGCTGCGTTCTGACGGAACAGCGCACAGCGCACCTGGGCGTTCTTGTCCTTGAGGGTGAAATAGATGTGGCCGGACGCCGGGCGGGCAAGATTGGAAATCTCCCCTTCGACCCAGATCTGGGCGAACACATCTTCGAGCAGCAGGCGGGCGCGGCCGTTGAGCTGACTGACGGTCAGCACTTCGCGATCGAGATTGAGACGCTGGAAGGGATCTTTGAGCATGGCGGCGATGATAAGCCGGGCGCGCTCGTGCGCAAACCGAAAAGCGCACGGTGGCGGTCTGCCTGGTCTTGACCGGCACGGGCGTGGCGCTAAGCTGCGCGGCTTTCCCTTCGTGTTCCGTTTCGAGCCCCCATGAGCCAGAGCCAAGCCATTATCGTGCCGCGCATTTCCACGTTCCCCGGCCATGAAGCCAAGGCGCGGATGATCCTGCGCTGGCTGGCCGAGCGGCGCATCGTCGAGGCGTTGCCTACCACCTGTGGCCGTGGCGTCGGCGGTATGGGTTACGCGATTGCCTCCGGCGCGCGCAGTGTCGTGCTGCACCCTGAACGCTTGCCCTTTGGCGAGCCCATCAACGGCCTGGAGGTAATGACCAAGCGCTGCATCTACACGCCGACACGGGATTTTGCCGAGGAGGCAGGCTGTCCCGAGTGCCGCCGCGAGATCGGCGAGGCATTGTTCGAGAGCCTCGACGAATGGATGCCCAGGCAAACCGACAATTTCACCTGTCCGGATTGCGGCTTCGAAGATGACATCAACGGTTTTCTATTCATCCCGGCCTGCGGCTTTTCCAATCTGGGATTCATCTTCAACGGCTGGGGCGAGGCAGAATTCCGTCAAGCGTTCCTGGATGAGTTTGCCGAACGCCTGGGTTTCAAGGTGGCGCTGGTGATCGATCGCTCGTGACCGAATGGTCATTTTATGAGGTCTGCGCTTTTAGACGAGCGCGAAGCAGCGCAGATCCGCATTGAGCGAGAAGGGGTGCGTGGGTATAATGCCGCGCTTCCTTTTTCCCGCCTGGGAGCCCCCGCCATGCTGCGTATCAGCCAAGAAGCCCTGACTTTCGATGATGTTCTCCTGATCCCGGGTTATTCCGAGGTTTTGCCGAAGGATGTCAGCCTGAAGACCCGTCTGACCCGCGAAATCGAGCTGAACATTCCGCTGGTTTCTGCGGCCATGGACACCGTCACCGAAGCTCGCCTGGCCATCGCCATGGCGCAGGAAGGCGGCATCGGCATCATCCACAAGAACATGAGCATCGAGCAGCAGGCTGCCGAGGTGCGCAAGGTCAAGCGTCACGAGACCGCCATCGTTCACGATCCGGTCACCGTCACGCCGGAAACAAAGATCAGCGAACTGCTGCGCAAGGCGCACGAGCTCGGCTTCTCCGGCTTCCCGGTGGTTTCCGGCAAGGAGCTGGTCGGCATCGTTACCGGCCGTGACCTGCGCTTCACTCCCAACGCCGGCGATTCCGTCGCAGCGATCATGACGCCCAAGGACAAGCTGGTCACCGTGCTTGAAGGCACCGCCCTGGAAGAAATCAAGACCGAACTCTACAAGCACCGCATCGAGAAGATGCTGGTGGTAGACGGCAATTTCCACTTGCGCGGTCTGGTCACCTTCCGCGACATCGAGAAAGCCAAGACCTACCCGCTGGCCTCCAAGGACAGCCAGGGTCGTCTGCGCGTCGGTGCCGCAGTCGGTACCGGCGCCGATACCGGTGATCGCGTCGAAGCACTGGCCGCTGCCGGTGTCGACGTGGTGGTGGTGGATACCGCCCATGGTCATTCCCGCGGCGTGATCGACCGCGTGCGCTGGGTGAAGGAGAACTTCCCGCAGGTGCAGGTGATCGGCGGCAACATTGCCACCGCCGAAGCGGCGCTGGATCTGGTCAAGGCCGGCGCAGACGCGGTCAAGGTCGGTATCGGCCCGGGCTCGATCTGCACCACGCGCATCGTCGCGGGTGTCGGCGTGCCGCAGATCTCTGCCATCGCCAACGTCTCCGCCGCGCTCGAAGGCACCGGTGTGCCGATGATTGCCGATGGTGGCATCCGCTTCTCCGGTGACCTGTCCAAGGCCATCGTCGCTGGCGCCAACGCGGTGATGATGGGTTCGATGTTCGCCGGTACCGAAGAAGCGCCGGGTGAGATCGAGCTGTTCCAGGGCCGCTCTTACAAGGCCTACCGTGGCATGGGCTCGCTGGGTGCCATGTCCCAGGCTCAAGGCTCCTCGGATCGTTACTTCCAGGATTCCGCCGCTGGCGCCGAGAAGCTGGTGCCCGAAGGTATCGAAGGCCGTGTGCCGTACAAGGGCTCGCTGGCAGCGATCATCCATCAGCTGATGGGCGGCCTGCGTGCTTCGATGGGTTACACCGGCAGCGCCACCGTTGACGAGATGCGCAGCAAGCCGCAGTTCGTGCGCATCACTGGCGCCGGCATGGCCGAGTCGCACGTACATGACGTGCAGATCACCAAGGAAGCGCCGAACTACCGGGTCGGCTGAAGAATCGATCTGACACTGCTGTGCTAGGGCATGCTGCGTTGCCTGCCCATCGCTCGCGACGCGGCAAATCGATTTTAAAAGTATGAGAACGGGGCTGTTCGATCAGCCCCGTGTCATTTGTGACTACCACGAGAGATGCCCATATGGCTCATCCTGACATTCACGCTCACCGAATCCTGATTCTGGATTTCGGTTCCCAGTACACCCAACTGATCGCCCGCCGCGTACGTGAGATCGGCGTCTACTGCGAACTGCATCCGTGGGATATGAGCGAGGACGACATCCGTGCCTTCGCACCGCGCGGCATCATTCTCGCCGGCGGTCCGGAATCGGTTCACGAGGTAGGAAGCCCGCGCGCGCCGCAGGCTGTGTTCGATCTCGGTGTGCCGCTGTTCGGCATCTGCTATGGCATGCAGACCATGTCCGAGCAGCTCGGTGGCAAGGTGCAAGGCTCCGACGTTCGCGAATTCGGTTATGCCCGCGTCGATCTGGTTGGCAAGTCGAAGCTGTTCGACGGCATCGAAGACCATATGGATGACGACGGGGTGTTCGGCCTGGACGTCTGGATGAGCCACGGTGACAAGGTGACCACGCTGCCGGAAGGTTTCCATATCCTCGCCAGCACGCCGAGTTGCCCGATTGCAGCCATGGGCGACGATGACCGTCGTTACTACGGCGTTCAGTTCCATCCTGAAGTGACCCACACCCGTCAGGGCGGTCGCATTCTTTCGCGCTTCCTGCTGGAAATCTGCGGCTGTGAAGCGTTGTGGACGCCATCCAACATCGTCGAGGATCTGGTCGAGCAGGTGCGCAATCAGGTGGGTTCGGCCAACGTCCTGCTGGGCCTGTCCGGGGGCGTTGATTCCTCGGTCGTCGCGGCGCTGCTGCACAAAGCCATCGGCGAGCAACTGACCTGCGTATTTGTCGATAACGGCCTGCTGCGCCTGCATGAGGGCGATCAGGTGATGGCCATGTTTGCTGAGAACATGGGCGTCAAGGTAATCCGCGCCGACGCCGAAGCGCAGTTCCTCGGCAATCTCGAAGGCGAGGCGGACCCGGAGAAGAAGCGCAAGATCATCGGTCGCACCTTTATCGACGTGTTCGATGCCGAAGCCAGCAAACTGGACAACATCCAGTTCCTCGCTCAGGGCACCATCTACCCGGACGTGATCGAGTCGGCTGGCGCCAAGAGCGGCAAGGCGCATGTGATCAAGTCACACCATAACGTCGGTGGCCTGCCGGAGGAGATGAACCTCAAGCTCGTCGAGCCGCTGCGCGAGCTGTTCAAGGACGAGGTGCGCAAGATCGGCCTGGAACTCGGCCTGCCCTACGACATGGTCTACCGTCATCCCTTCCCGGGTCCGGGGCTGGGCGTGCGTATCCTTGGCGAAGTGAAGAAGGAATATGCCGACCTGCTGCGTCGTGCCGACCACATCTTCATTCAGGAACTGCGCAACTTCGATTGGTACCATAAGACCAGCCAGGCCTTCGTGGTGTTCCAGCCGGTCAAATCGGTGGGTGTTGTTGGCGATGGCCGTCGTTATGCGTGGGTCGTCGCATTGCGTGCGGTGGAAACCGTCGACTTCATGACCGCACGCTGGGCACATCTGCCCTACGAGCTGCTGGAGAAGGTTTCCAACCGCATCATCAACGAAATCGAAGGCATTTCCCGCGTCACCTACGACGTGTCGAGCAAGCCGCCTGCCACGATCGAGTGGGAGTGATCTGAAGCAATGAGGGCAGCCCAGGCTGCCCTCATGCTATGCGCAGCTTCCGCAGAGAGGCGCGTCGAGCCTGATGGGCCCATTAATTCGGACTGGCTGGAGCCCACGCATGTCCTTCACCCGTAGACAGATTCTCACCGGCCTGGCCGGTCTTGGCGTGGTCGGCCTTGCCGGCAGTGGCGCACGCTACTGGCTCGGCCGTCCGGCTGACATCACTACCCATGACTATGAGCTGATCGCCGCACCGCTGGACGTCGAGCTGGTGCCGGGTCATATGACGCCAGCCTGGGCCTATGGTGGACAGGCGCCAGGTCTGGAGCTGCGTGGCCGTCAGGGCGACTGGCTGCGCGTGCGCTTCATCAACAACCTGCCGGAGCCCACCACCATTCATTGGCATGGCATTCGTCTGCCTCTGGAAATGGACGGTGTGCCTTATGTATCGCAGCTGCCAGTGCTGCCCGGTGAGTTCTTCGACTATCGCTTCCAGCTGCACGATGCCGGCAGCTTCTGGTATCACCCGCACACCACCAGTGCTGCCCAGCTTGGGCGTGGTTTGGTCGGCCCGCTGATCGTCGAGGAACGTGAGCCGAGTGGCTTCAGGCACGAGCGCACGCTCAATCTGAAAAGCTGGCATGTCGATAAGCAGGGCGCTTTCACCGAATTCAGCGTGCCCCGCGAGGCGGCCCGTGGGGGCACGCCTGGTGTGCTTTCGACGGTGAATGGCAAGCATGCTCCCACGCTTGATCTTCCGGCTGGGCAGGTCGTGCGACTGCGGCTGCTGAACCTCGATAACACCCTGACCTACCGGCTTAACCTGCCGGACGGCGAGGCGCGCATCTACGCGCTCGACGGGCATCCGGTCGCACCCGTGCCGCTCGGCAAGGAGTATTGGCTTGGTCCTGGTATGCGCATCGAGCTGGCGCTGAAGGTGCCGAAGGTTGGCACTGAACTGTCCCTGCGCAATGGTCCTCTGCGGCTGGCGACACTGCGTTCGGTGGCGCATGACGACGCTGCGGGTGTCTGGCCGCCGGCGCTGCCGGCCAACCCCGTGGCCGAGCCGGACCTGCAGCGCGCCGAAACCCTGCGTTTCAACTTCGAGTGGGCCGGCAACCTGTCGACAGATGTCGAGCAGGGCGGTGCCTTCACGTTCTGGCAGATCAACGGCCAGGCCTGGGACATCAACGACAAGACCTGCGCCGATCGCCCGATTGCCACGTTGAAGAAGGATGGGCACTACATCTTCGAACTGCGCAACCTCAGCCAGTACCAACATCCGATTCACCTGCACGGCATGGCTTTCAAGGTGATCTCGTCCAATCGCCGCAAGATCGATCCCTGGTTCACCGACACCTATCTGCTGGGCAAGAACGAAACCGCCCGCATCGCGCTGGTCGCCGATAACCCGGGTGTCTGGATGTTCCACTGTCATGTCATCGACCATATGGAAACCGGTCTGATGGCCGCGATAGAGGTGGTATGAGACAGGGCAGGGTGCAGCAGTGAGAAAGCCACTGATCATCGACCGCAGCCAGGACCAGCACTTCATGCGCGAAGCCTTGGTGCTGGCGGCGCAGGGCGCGGCGTTGAGCGAGGTGCCGGTGGGCGCCGTGCTGGTGCAGGACGGCCTGATTATCGGGCGCGGCTACAACTGCCCGATCTCGCAGCGCGATCCTAGCGCCCATGCAGAGATGGTCGCGGTGCGCGATGCGGCGCTGGCTGTGCAAAATTATCGGCTGCCTGGTAGCACGCTCTACGTGACGCTGGAGCCCTGCAGTATGTGCGCCGGTCTGATCGTGCATTCGCGCATCCAGCGAGTCGTTTACGGCACCACCGAGCCCAAGGCTGGCGTGGTCGTCAGCCGTGGCCAGTTCTTCGAGCAGGGCTTTCTCAATCACCATGTACTGGTTGAGGGTGGCGTGCTGGCAGAGGAATGCGGAACGGTGCTCAGCGAGTTCTTTCGCCTGCGCCGGCAGAAGGGCTAGCGCGCTGCTATCGCTGGCTGAAGCGTTTCGTGGGCGGCGACGCTGCCCTGAGCCGGAAACACCACCAGATGATCGGCGGCAATGGCGATGCCCACTTCTTGCCCGGTCGGGTAATCGGCGTGGCTGGTAAATATCGCTACCAGTTGATTGCCGGTGGGCAGCTGCAGCCGGTACAGCGTCGACGCGCCGAGAAAAGTCTTGCCGACGATCAGCGCACGCAGCGGGCTATCCGGCTTGTAGACGATGTCATCCGGGCGCAGCAGCACGTCCACCGAACTCCCCGCAGGCCAGGTGTAGGCCCGGTTACCGCGAATCACACCGAGTTCGGTCTGCACGGTTTCCGGGTCGAGCAACTGCCCGCGAATGAAGTAGCCTTGGCCGATGAAGCTCGCGACGAAGGGCGTCAGGGGCTCGTGGTAGAGGTTGAACGGAGTGTCCCATTGCTCAAGACGACCATCCTTGAACACGCCGACCTGGTCGCTGACGGCGAAGGCCTCTTCCTGATCGTGGGTAACCAGAATGGCGCTGGTGTTGCGTGCCTTGAGAATCTCGCGCACCTCATGGCTGAGGCGCCGACGCAGCTCGACGTCGAGGTTGGAAAAGGGCTCGTCGAGCAGCAAAAGCGCGGGTTCAGGTGCCAAGGCCCGCGCCAGCGCGACACGCTGTTGCTGACCGCCTGAGAGTTCGTGCGGGTAGCGTTTGCCAAGGGCGGATAGGTGCACCAGTTCGAGCATTTCCGAGACGATGCGCGAGCAGTCAGGCTGCTTGCGGATCCCGAACGCGATGTTCTCCGCCACCGTTAGGTGAGGGAACAGCGCGTAGTCCTGAAAGACCATGCCGATACGGCGCTTCTCCGGCGCCAGGGTGAAGCCTGAGCGGGAGATGACCGAGTCCGCCAGGTGGATCTCGCCCTGGTGCACCGGCTCGAAGCCGGCGATGGCACGTAAGGTGGTGGTCTTGCCACAGCCGGAGGGGCCCAGCAGGCAGCCGATATCGCCGCGGTTCAAATGCAGATTGAGGTGCTGGACGATGCTCTGCTCGCCATAGCCGCAGGCCAGGTTACGCAGTTGCAGCAGTGGCGGCTCGTGCTTCATGCGTGGTGGTAGGCCGGCTCGACGAGAAACTCCAGCAGCGCCTTTTGCACATGCAGGCGATTCTCGGCCTGATCCCAGGCAACGGAGCGCGGGTCGTCGAGCAGGTCGTGGCTGATCTCTTCGCCACGGTGGGCGGGCAGGCAGTGCATGAACAGCACGTCTTCGGCGGCGCAATCGAGCAAGGCGCGATCGACCTGGTAGGGGCGGAAGGTGGCAAGGCGCGCAGCCGCTTCGTCTTCCTGGCCCATGGAAGCCCAGACATCGGTGCTGATCAGATGAGCGCCTGCTGCAGCTTCGCGGGGATCACGCAGCACCTGCACGCGATCACCCGCGCGCGCCATCAGTTCGGCGTCGGGCTCGTAGCCCTCGGGGCAGGCAACCTTGAGCTGGAATTGGAACTGGATGGCCGCTTCTATATAGGTATTGCACATGTTGTTGCCATCGCCGATCCACGCCACCGTTTTGCCGGCGATGCTGCCGCGGTGTTCATGGAACGTCTGCATGTCGGCCATCAATTGGCAGGGGTGCAGGTCGTCGGATAGGCCGTTGATGACCGGCACGCTCGAATTGGCGGCGAAATCGGTAAGGGTCGAATGGGCGAAGGTGCGGATCATCACCGCATCGAGCATGCGCGACATGACGATGGCCGAATCACTGATCGGCTCGCCACGGCCCAGCTGGGTGTCGCGTGGCGAGAGGAAGATCGCCTGACCGCCGAGCTGGATCATGCCGGCTTCGAATGACAGTCGTGTGCGGGTTGAAGCCTTCTCGAAGATCATCCCCAGCACGCGATTTTTCAATGGCTCGAACAGGACGCCGCGCTCGCGCAGATCCTTCAGCTCGATGCCTCGGCGGACCAGGCTATTCAGCTCCTGGGGCGTGCAGTCCATCAGTGAGAGAAAATGCCTTGCGCTCATATCAACTACCTTTATTGCCGCAGCTCGCGATCCAGTGGTTTCAAGGGAAAAGGGGACCGACGACTGGGGGTCGCACGGGGAGCGACGAAACGGGAAAGGCGCGATCTTATCCAGAAAGCGAGCGCAGGCGCAAATCCGCTCTGCGCTGGCTATATCGGGCTGAATCGCAGTATTGGCGGCCCTTGCGTCGCGATAAAGCCGAGTCCTCCGCTCGGCTTTCCCCGGCGTTTTCCGGTACAATGCGCGGCAACCGTGTCTAGCCGAGGTACTCCATGGATATCATCGAAACCATCAAAGAACAGATCGCCAACAACCCGGTGCTGTTGTACATGAAGGGCTCGCCCAATGCCCCGCAGTGCGGCTTTTCCGCTCGTGCAACCCAGGCCATCATGGGCTGCGGCGAGAAGTTCGCCTATGTGGACATCCTGCAGAACCCCGAGATTCGCTCCAGCCTGCCTGCCTACGCCAACTGGCCGACCTTCCCGCAGCTGTGGGTGGGCGGTGAGCTGGTCGGTGGTAGTGACATCATTCTGGAGATGTTCGAAAAGGGTGAGCTGCAGCCGCTGATCAAGTCTGCTGTCGGCAAGACCGAAGCATAAGCACCAGACGTTATCGTAGGTGCATTCAACAAAATGCCCGCATCGAGTGATGCGGGCATTTTTGTTTGTGATCGAGATATGAAGTAAAGAAAGTGAAACGGCCGTTAGTGATCTTTACCGCTTTTCGCCGGTCATAGGTCGCGTTGAGGGCGCCGTCCTCTTTTTTTATGCCTTGCGCCTTCGAGTGAGAGACCCTTTCTTATGCCCTATCTGCGAGTATTGCCTTTTCTGATCGTGCTGGCGGTCGTGCTCTTCAATGGCTTGAAGCCAGAGCCGGTACCGCAGCTATTCAATCAGCAAGACAAGCTGCATCATTTGCTGGGCTTTGCGGCCCTGGTGTTCACGCTACGCCTGGGTTTTCCTCGCATACCGTTCATCTGGGGGCTATGTCTGACCGTGGCCGCGGCCCTGCTGATCGAGCTCGCTCAGGGACTACTGCCGCATCGCACGGCATCCCGCTGGGACATGCTGGCCAATGTGCTGGGCGTTCTGTTGGGCTGGGGTTGCTCCATGCTGGCTCACGGCTGGTGGCGGCAGCGGCTTGGCGAGCCGCTACCGGAGTGACCCCCGCGATCTGGACTCGACTGCGCCAGCAGAACGCGCTTCAGCGCGGCCCCGAAGGGGTGAGCGAAGCGAATAACCTGGGACGCCGTCCCTGATGAGAGTCCGGCGTCCATAAAAAAGCCCCGGTATCTAACCGAGGCTTTCGAATTTGGCTCCGCGACCAGGCTCGACTGCGCCAGCAGAACGCGCTTCAGCGCGGCCCCGAAGGGGTGAGCGAAGCGAATAACCTGGGACGCCGTCCCTGGTGAGAGTCCGGCGGCCATAAAAAAGCCCCGGTATCTAACCGAGGCTTTCGAATTTGGCTCCGCGACCAGGACTCGAACCTGGGACCCAATGATTAACAGTCATTTGCTCTACCGACTGAGCTATCGCGGAACAACGGTGCGTATCCTACTGTTTGCAAAAGAGAAGTCAACCCTCTGCGGCAGTAGGCGCGGCGCCATTTCGGGGCCTGAAAAGGCCCCGAAACGGAGTCGATCAGAGCACCTGAACGATGGCGTCAGTGACGTGGCCGATGTTGTTGCGGTTCAGTGCGGCGGCGCAGATGCGGCCGGTGCTGATGGCGTAAACACCGAACTCGACGCGCAGCCGTTCGACCTGCTCAGCCGTAAGGCCTGAATAGGAGAACATGCCGCGTTGGGCTGCCACGAAGCTGAAATCCGTCTTCGCGCCTTTGGCTGCCAGTTGCTCGACCATGCTCAGCCGCAGTTCACGGATGCGGCTGCGCATCTCGCCCAGCTCGGCTTCCCACATGGCGCGCAGTTCCGGGCTGTTGAGCACCGAGGCGACAATGGTGGCGCCATGCGTCGGCGGGTTGGAATAGTTGGTGCGAATGACGCGCTTGACCTGCGACAGCACCCGCGCGGACTCCTCGCGGCTCTGGGTAACCATCGATAGCGCGCCGACGCGCTCGCCGTACAGCGAGAAGGATTTGGAAAACGAGCTGGAAACGAAGAAGGTCATGCCCGACTCGGCGAACAGGCGCACGGCAGCGGCGTCTTCCTCGATGCTGTCGCCAAAACCCTGATAGGCAATGTCGATGAACGGAACATGATCCTGGGCGCGCAGCACATCGAGAATCTGTTTCCAGTCATCCAGGTCCAGATCGACGCCGGTCGGGTTATGGCAGCAGGCGTGCAGCACGACGACGGAGCGGGGCGGCAGGTTCTTCAGATCATGCAGCAGGCCGGCGCGGTCGATGCCGTGGTTGGCGGCGTCGTAGTAGCTGTAGTTCTGTACCGGGAAGCCGGCCGATTCGAACAGTGCGCGATGGTTTTCCCAGCTAGGGTTGCTGATGGCAACCACGGCATCGGGCAGCAGGCGTTTGAGGAAGTCGGCGCCGACCTTCAGTGCTCCGGTGCCGCCAAGCGCCTGGGTAGTCACGACCCGGCCTTCGGCAATCAGCGAAGAATCTTCGCCGAACAGCAGCTTCTGTACGGCTGCGTCGTAAGCGGCGATGCCTTCGATCGGCAGGTAGCCGCGCGGCGCGTTGGCAGCGATGCGGGCATGTTCCGCCTCGACTACGGCGCGCAGCAGGGGAATGCGACCTTGTTCGTTGTAATAGACACCGACACCGAGATTGACCTTGTTCGGCCGCGTGTCGGCGTTAAAGGCTTCATTGAGGCCGAGGATAGGATCGCGCGGCGCCATTTCGACAGCAGAGAACAAACTCATGGTGAGGGGGCTCGAAAGAGAAGAGTGACTAGATTCACCACCCTCGCGTCGGCGCGCAGGGTGATGCGCAAACGGGGCGGTAGTATAGCGGTCATGCTTATTGCCTGCGATATGCTACCGAGGTTTTCTGATCACTTTCGGTGCGTTTTGCGTAGCGGAAAGATGGGCGGTTTCCCAAGTGTTGCGCGCCCATCTGCGGCAGGAGTTTTAAGGTCTGCTCGCCGTCGCGCCAAACTGCTGAATGGCTGTCGAAGAACCGGCCGCCAAGCTCGCACACGTTACCTAGAGAGGCGAAATGTCCAAATTCGAACTGGTCACCCGTTTCCAGCCGGCCGGCGATCAGCCGGAGGCGATTCGGCAGATGATCGAAGGCATCGAGGCGGGGCTGTCGCACCAGACGCTGTTGGGTGTAACCGGCTCCGGCAAAACCTTCAGCGTCGCCAACGTCATTGCCCATGTTCAGCGGCCGACACTGGTATTGGCGCCGAATAAGACACTGGCCGCCCAGCTCTATGGCGAATTCAAGGCGTTCTTTCCGAACAACGCCGTGGAGTATTTCGTTTCCTACTACGACTACTACCAGCCGGAAGCTTACGTACCGTCTTCGGATACCTTCATCGAGAAGGATGCGTCGATCAACGACCACATCGAGCAGATGCGCCTGTCGGCCACCAAGGCGCTGCTGGAGCGATCAGATGCGATCATCGTTACCACTGTTTCATGCATCTATGGTCTGGGCGATCCGCAGTCCTATTTGAAGATGGTGCTGCATGTGGATCGTGGCGATCGGCTCGATCAGCGTGAACTCCTGCGCCGCCTGACCGGCCTGCAATACACGCGAAACGACATGGATTTCGCCCGCGCCACCTTTCGCGTACGCGGCGACGTGATCGACATCTTCCCGGCGGAATCGGACCTGGAAGCTGTGCGTATCGAGCTGTTCGATGATGAAGTGGAAAGTCTTTCCGCATTCGATCCGCTGACCGGCGAGGTGATCCGCAAGCTGCCACGCTTCACCTTCTACCCCAAGAGCCACTACGTGACGCCACGGGAAACCTTGCTCGACGCCATCGAGAAGATCAAAGACGAGCTGCGTGAGCGGCTCGACTACCTGCGCAGTCAGAACAAGCTGGTGGAGGCGCAGCGGCTGGAGCAGCGCACTCGCTTCGATCTGGAAATGATAGTGGAGCTCGGCTATTGCAATGGCATCGAGAACTACTCGCGCTATCTCTCCGGTCGCGACGCAGGCGAGCCGCCTCCGACCCTGTTCGACTACCTACCCGCCGATGCGCTGCTGGTGATCGACGAATCCCACGTTTCGGTGCCGCAGGTCGGCGCTATGTACAAGGGCGACCGATCGCGTAAGGAAACCCTGGTGGAGTACGGCTTCCGTCTGCCGTCGGCGCTGGACAACCGGCCGATGCGTTTCGACGAGTGGGAGGCGATCAGTCCGCAGACGATCTTCGTTTCCGCCACGCCAGGGCCTTACGAGGCCGAGCATGCCGGGCGGGTGGTCGAGCAGGTGGTGCGTCCGACCGGTCTGGTCGATCCGCAGATTGAAGTGCGTCCGGCACTGACGCAGGTCGACGATCTGCTTTCGGAGATTCGCAAGTGCGTGGCCAAGGAGGAGCGGGTGCTGGTCACCACGCTGACCAAACGCATGGCCGAAGACTTGACTGACTACCTCAGCGACCACGACGTGCGGGTGCGCTACCTGCACTCGGACATCGATACCGTGGAGCGCGTTGAGATCATCCGCGACCTTCGCCTGGGCACCTTCGACGTGCTGGTTGGCATCAACCTGCTGCGCGAGGGCCTGGATATGCCCGAGGTGTCGTTGGTGGCGATCCTCGATGCGGACAAGGAAGGCTTCCTGCGCTCGGAGCGCTCGCTGATCCAGACCATCGGGCGTGCCGCGCGCAACCTCAATGGCCGCGCCATCCTCTATGGCGACAACATCACCGGCTCCATGCAGCGTGCCATGGACGAGACCGAGCGCCGGCGAAACAAGCAGATTGCCTTTAACGAAGCCAACGGCATTGTGCCAAAGGGCGTGACGAAAGACGTGCGCGACATTCTCGAAGGTGCAACCGTACCGGGCTCGCGCAGCAAGAAGCGGCGCGGTGAAGCCAAGGCGGCGGAGGAAAGTGCGCGCTACGAAAACGAGCTGCGTTCGCCGAGCGAGATCACCAAGCGGATCCGCCAGCTGGAAGAGAAAATGCTAAGCCTGGCGCGCGATCTGGAGTTCGAGGCGGCTGCCGAGGCACGCGACGAAATCCACAAGCTGCGCGAGCGCCTGCTGCAGGTCTGAATGGCCTGGCGCTTTTTCCGCCCGTATCGTCGCAAGGGTGCATCTTCCCTGGCTCCCTGAAATGGTCGCGCCTCATGCTCCGCATTGCTGTGCCCGTCAGCCGGTAAGGCGTTGGCGTCCGGCTGGAGCCGGCCGCGCCTCGCCTGTTAACATTCGGCACTTCTGTTTTTCTGTTCGTCCTTTTCGTTCGAGAGCATTCATGACCACCGTCCGCACCCGTATTGCGCCATCTCCCACTGGTGATCCTCACGTTGGAACCGCCTATATCGCGCTGTTCAACCTGTGTTTCGCCCGTCAGCACGGCGGTCAGTTCATCCTGCGCATCGAGGATACCGATCAGGTACGCTCGACTCGTGAGTCCGAGCAGCAGATCTATGATGCGCTGCGCTGGTTAGGCATTGAATGGGACGAGGGCCCCGATGTCGGCGGCCCGCATGGCCCGTACCGGCAGAGCGAGCGCGGCGAGATCTACAAGAAGTACTCGGACGAGTTGGTCGGCAACGGCCATGCGTTCCCGTGCTTCTGTAGCAGCGAGCGTCTGGATCAGGTGCGTGCTGAGCAGATGGCGAACAAAGAAACGCCACGCTACGACGGTCATTGCATGCACCTTGATCCGGCCGAGGCTCAGCGCCGCATCGCTGCCGGCGAATCCCACGTGATCCGCATGAAAGTGCCGAGCGAAGGCGTGTGCCAGGTGCAGGACATGCTGCGCGGTACCGTTGAGATCGGCTGGGATCGCATGGATATGCAGGTGCTGATGAAGGCCGATGGCCTGCCGACCTACTTCCTCGCCAACGTTGTCGACGATCACCTGATGGGCATCACTCATGTGTTGCGCGGCGAAGAGTGGCTGCCGTCGGCGCCCAAGTTGATCAAGCTCTACGAGTACTTCGGCTGGGAGCAACCGCAGCTTTGCTACATGCCGCTGCTGCGCAATCCGGACAAGAGCAAGCTGTCTAAGCGCAAGAACCCAACCTCGGTGACCTTCTACGAGCGCATGGGCTTTATGCCGCAGGCGATGCTCAACTACTTGGGGCGCATGGGTTGGTCGATGCCCGATGAGCGCGAGAAATTCACGCTGGACGAGATGGTCGAGCATTTCGACATCAATCGTGTGTCCCTGGGCGGGCCGATCTTCGATCTGGAAAAGCTGTCCTGGCTGAATGGCCAATGGCTGCGCGAGCTGTCGGTCGAGCAGTTCGCTGCGCAAGTGCAGAAATGGGCGTTCAATCCGCAGTACATGATGCAGATCGCGCCGCACGTGCAGCAGCGCGTGGAAACCTTCAGCCAGATTGCGCCGTTGGCTGGCTTCTTCTTCTCAGGTGCGTTGCCGCTCGATCCGGCGCTGTTTGCGCACAAGAAACTCGATGCCGTACAGGTGCGCCAGGTGATGCAGCTGATCCTGTGGAAGCTCGAGGCGCTGCGTCAGTGGGAGAAGGACCGCATCACGGCCTGCATCACGCAGGTTGCGGAGCACCTCGGCTTCAAGCTGCGCGATGTGATGCCGCTGATGTTCGCGGCTATCACTGGCCAGGCCAGTTCGGTATCGGTTCTGGACGCCATGGAAATCCTCGGTCCGGATCTGACGCGCTTCCGTCTGCGCAATGCGCTTGAGCTGCTCGGGGGCGCCTCGAAGAAGGAAGCCAAGGAGTGGGAGAAGCTGCTCGCGACGATCGCCTGACGGGTTCGAGAAAGGGTGATGCAGCGGGTCAGCCTCGCCGTAGTGCGATGTGTTACCGCCCGTCGGCGGTAAGTAGTTGTTCCTAATGCCAAAAAATCTTCGGCCCGTTCGAAATTGTTGTTGACACTGCAGGGGTGCGCACCTAATATGCGCCCCGTCCTCGAGATGGGGCTATAGCTCAGCTGGGAGAGCGCTTGCATGGCATGCAAGAGGTCGACGGTTCGATCCCGTCTAGCTCCACCAAATCTCGAAGAGCAGAATTGCCACCAACCTGTATTTGCGAAGATAAGAAATACAGGTTGCGCTTGAAGGGTTTGCGTCCCCTTCGTCTAGTGGCCTAGGACACCGCCCTTTCACGGCGGTAACAGGGGTTCGAGTCCCCTAGGGGACGCCATTATTCAGCGATGTTTACATCGCGCGTCGAGAGACGATAAATCTGGGGCTATAGCTCAGCTGGGAGAGCGCTTGCATGGCATGCAAGAGGTCGACGGTTCGATCCCGTCTAGCTCCACCAATCACGGCTTGCCGATAGGTTGTTTCGGTAAGTTTGCGAAGGTTTCGTCCCCTTCGTCTAGTGGCCTAGGACACCGCCCTTTCACGGCGGTAACAGGGGTTCGAGTCCCCTAGGGGACGCCATTTTTATTGCCCGTTTTGGGCTTCAAGGGGTCATCTTTCATGAGATGGCCCTTTTTGTTTTGTGCGATGGAAAAGCAGGGCAGGGCGGCTGGTTTCTGAATATCGCACCATTGCTCGCGGTAACCTGCGTGACTCGCTGGCTTTGCTGCGCTTTCATAGGCCATCGCAATCAGTCATCGAGGCATCTGACCAATGAGCTGGGATCAGCCGCAAGCATTCATCATCGACCTGCAGGTGCAATCCGAGCACATCGATGAGCTCGGGCATGCCAACAATGCCGTCTACGTGACGTGGTTGGAGCGCTGCGCCTGGGAGCACTCACAAAGCCTTGGGCTCGGAATAGACGACTACCACCGCCTGGACCGGGCCATGGCGGTGTTGCGGCACGAGATTGACTACCTGGCTGCAGCCTATGAGGGTGATGCTCTGAGTCTCGGAACCTGGATATCCGAGTCGGACCAGCGGCTTAGGATGAAGCGCAGCTTCCAGTTGATCAGGCCGGCCGATGGCACAACCCTGCTGCGTGCGCAGACCACCTTCGTCTGTATCGAACTCTCCAGCGGGAAGCCCAAGCGCATGCCGCCGGAGTTCATCGACGGCTACGGCAAGGCGCTGGTGCAACCGTACCCGCTGGAGCTGTAACCGGACGGACTTGGCTAGCCGCGTTGCTCGGGCTTCATTACGTCGCTCTCGCGGCGTTTTTCGGCATCTTCTCGCCAGTCGTCCTGCACTTCTTCTTTCATTCTCTGCTTGTCGCCGTCCTTGTTCTCGCGCACGTGATCGTCACCGTGCTTTTCCTGCTGCGTATTGGTGCCTTGCGGTTGAGTGTTCATCATGTCCTGGTCAGCCATCGCGGCCGCGGAAAAAAGACCGCTCAGGACGATTGCGCCTGCATACAAGATTTTCATCTGAACCTCCGACTATCGGGGCGGTAAAGGACTTACCATCTGAATAACCGACCTGTCGCGCTGAAGATTCGTTCACTCCTGCCCGGTGCCCCGTTTTTCGTGAGTCAACCCAGCCTTCGCAAAATCATCCATATCGATTGCGACTGTTTTTATGCCGCTATCGAGATGCGCGACGACCCAAGCCTGGCCCGGCGGCCAATTGCAGTGGGTGGCGCTGCCGATCGACGCGGCGTCATCGCGACCTGCAATTACGAGGCGCGCGCGTACGGGGTGCGTTCGGCCATGGCCTCGGGGCATGCGTTGAAGCTGTGCCCCGATCTGCTCATCCTGCGCCCGCGCATGGATGCCTACCGGGAGGCGTCGCGCGAGATTCAGAACATCTTCCGCACCTATACCGAGCTGATTGAGCCACTGTCGCTGGACGAGGCGTACTTGGATGTCACCGCCTGCGAGCACTTTTCCGGCAGCGCCACGCGTATCGCCGAGGACATCCGTCGACGCGTCTGGCAGCAACTGCGCATCACTGTCTCGGCAGGTGTCGCGCCGAACAAGTTTCTCGCCAAGATCGCCAGTGAATGGAAAAAGCCTGACGGCCTTTTCGTCATCACACCAGCGCAAGTCGATGAATTCGTACAAGCGCTCGAGGTCAAGCGGCTGCATGGCGTCGGGCGGGTCACCGCGGAGAAACTTGGGCGGCTGGGCATCCGTACCTGCAGCGACTTGCGTGAATGGGGCAGGCTGGAGCTGGTTCGCGAGTTTGGTGCGTTTGGCGAGCGGCTCTGGGGGTTGGCGCGTGGTATCGACGAGCGTGCGGTGCAAGTCGAGAGTCGTCGGCAGTCGGTGAGTGTCGAGCAAACCTACGATCGTGACTTGCCTGACCTTCCTGCTTGCCTGGAGCGACTGCCCGAACTGCTTCAGCAGCTTGCTACCCGTATGGCTCGGCTCGACAGCGGCTACCGGCCAGGCAAGCCATTCGTGAAGCTTAAATTCCATGACTTCAGCCAGACCACGCTGGAACAGGCCGGCGCCGGGCTTGAGCTCGAAGACTATGCAGACCTGCTGGCCATGGCGTTCTCCCGTGGCGCCAGGCCGGTCCGGTTGATCGGAGTCGGCGTGCGGCTGATCGATCTGCGCGCTGGTTTCGAGCAGTTGAGCCTGTTCTAGCGTTGGCGATCAGCTCAAGACTAAAAGTTCCTTAAAGGCTGGACCGTTCGTCAGGCTGACTATTTTGTGACCAAATCGTGCGACGAAAGGTGGCGGCCCTAGTAGCGAGGTGCTCCGGTTTAGACCAGAATGCGCGCGTTATTTGGCGTCTTTTGATTGACGTTTTTTTAGTGCGCGATTGATTTACGACAATATTTGGGCGCATCACTGGCTTTGTCAGGGGCTAGATGGATGGCATTATGCTATCTGTTCATGCCCTCAGTAATCGATTCTCTGCACTTAAGCAGTTGAGTACCGACATTCTTGGCGAGGGAGCCAGTGGTGGGTCTGTTTTCCAAATCCAAGAATTTCAAGCCAGCCGGCGTCCTCGGTCTCGAGGTGGGTCCGCAGGGCGTCGCGCTTGCGCATGTGGTACGCCCGCACGACGGCCGACCTGAACTGCTGTGCTGTGAACATCTCGAGGGGGCGGTTGAGGCTCAGCCCGCGCTGCTCGAGCAGGCAGTTAACGCACATGCGCTTGATGGCATGCCGGTGAACCTGCTGCTGCATCCGTCCGAGTATCAGATGTTCCTTCTCGAAGCACCCGATGTGCAGCCGCAGGAGCTTCGCGACGCCATGCGCTGGCGCATCAAGGACATGATCAGTCAGCCGCTCGATGACGTTGTGATCGATTGCTTCGCATTGCCTGAGGATGCCTACCGCGGCCGTAACCGCATGGTCTACTGCGCCGTTCTCGAGAAAGCCCGTATGCAGCGCCATGCCCAGTTCGTGCGGCAAGCAGGGCTGCGCATGGCGAGCATCGATATCACCGAGCTGGCGTTTCGCAACCTGGGATCTTTGGCTGGCGCTGACGGAATCAATCTTGCGCTGCTGCGCCTGCGCACCAGCGAGGGCCTTATCTGCACCCAGAACGGTACCGACATTTACATGGCGCGTCGTATCGAGCACGGGCTCGCCCGAGCGGCCCAGGATCTTGGAAGCATGACGTTGGAGATCCAGCGCTCGCTCGATTATTTCGAAAGTCAGCTTGGCAAGGGCTACATCAGTCGATTGATGTTGCTGCCCATGAAGCAGGACGGTGAGCGGACCTTCCAGGGGTTGGCCAGCGGCCTTGCGGTGAATCTGCAGCGGCTTGATTTGCGGGAGCTATTCCCAGGGCAGCCTGCTGCCGACCTTTCCGAATCTCGACAGGCGTTCTGTTTGGGTGCAGTCGGCGCTGCCCTGCGTCAGGAAGCCGTCTGATGCAGAACGTCAATCTCTACCAGCGCGAACGCCGTCAGCAGGGTGGCCCGCGGCCGCGGCAGATGCTGGTTGGCGTTTGCCTATTGGTTCTGGCATTGCTCGCCCACGGCATCTGGCAAGGCTGGAACCTGCAGCAGAGCGTGGCGACACGGCAGCATGCCGAGGCTCAGGCGCGCGAGGCCGAAGCGCAGCTGCAAACATTCAAGGCCAACTACCGCGAGCCGACACTGGACCCCCGCCTGCCAGCGCAGCTAGCCGAGCGCGAAGCGGAGAATCGCCATCTGCAGCGTCTCGCGGAGCATCTGCGAACCCTCGACAGCCAGCTGCGTGGTGGTTTCGCCCCGTTGCTGGCCGCGCTTGCCGATCGACACCCGCCCAGTGGGCTTTGGCTAACCCGGATCCGCTTGCAGGCAGGTGGCAGCGACATGCTGCTGCGTGGCTTGAGCCAGGATCAGGAGTTGCTCCCGCTTTACCTGGAAAGTCTCGGCCGCAGCGAAGCACTGCAGGGTCGTGAGTTTGGCAGCTTCGATCTGCAACGCGATGACAGCGGCCTGCTGCTTTTCCGATTGGCATCGAGATCCGCAAAGGGGGCCGATGATGAGTAGTGCTCTGGATCTCCTTCGGCAGCGTTGGGGAACATTGGCGCCACGTGAGCAATGGCTGAGCATGCTGGTCGGCGCGGCATTGCTGGGCATGCTGTACCTGATGCTGGTCGCTGAGCCGCTCGCCCAGCGAATCGCTCAGCAGGATAGTCAACGTCAGCTTGCCGAAGCACGCCGTCTGGAAGCCAGCAACGCATTGCTTGAGCTTCAGGCCCGGCTCGCCGCCGATCCCAATCGGCCATATCTGGACGCTCTCGATGCCGCAAAAATTGGCCGCGAGCGGATTTTGCACAGCATCGACGAGGGAACCAGCTCGTTGATTTCACCTGCGCGGATGAAAGCGCTGCTGCAGGATTTGTTGCGTCGGCAGCCGCGGCTGCAGATGGTGGGATTGCAAAGTTTCAGCGCGCCATTGGAGCTCCCTGCCGCTCCGTCAGATACCGCGAGTGCCGCCGCGTCTCCGACCGTTGGTTTCTACCGTCATGGGGTGCGTCTGACCCTGCAAGGTGGTTACTTCGACCTGCTCGATTATCTGCAGACCGTGCAGAACAGTGGCTGGCGTCTGCATTGGGACAGCCTGGATTACCACATCGAGGAAGCCGGGCCGGACAAGGCTCGGATCACTCTCGAACTGCATACTTTGAGCCGTGACGCGGGGTGGGTCGGTGTCTAAATTTTTCTGTGTGGTCGGGCTGGCCTTCTTGCTGCCGGCGTCGGCTTTTGCGCTTGACCCAACCAGACCACCTGCCGCCCTAATTCAGGCCACCGCAGAGCACAAAGCCCCGGCGGCTGCCATGCATCTGCAGGGCATATTCCGTGGCGCCGATGGCGCCCGTGCGGTACTCAACGGGCAGTCGCTGCGGGTGGGCCAGCGTCTGGCTGATGCTCGAGTCCTGGCTATCAATACGAATTCCGTCCTGATCGAACGTGATGGCCAGCAGCAACTGCTGCGTCTGGTCGCGCCGGTCATCACTCCGAGTCAAACCCGACCATGATGCCGACCCTCTTGCCGCGTCTCGGCTTGCTGAGCCTGTTCTGCCTGCTGGCTGCCTGCCAGACGTTCGAGGACGGCGACAGGCGCCTCTACGAACAGAGCAACCGCCTGTTCGAGGAAAGCCTGCAACAGAGCCAGGCCAAGGCGCTGCCGCCACCTTCCGTGCAGGCCGCCTTGATTCCACCGTTAAGTATCGACGGCAGTTCGGCTGTCAGCGGCCCGCGCTTCGACGTGGTAGCCAACGACATGCCGGCGCGCGAGTTCTTCCTCAGTCTGATGGACAGCGCGGGGCAGAACCTGCTGGTGCATCCGGCTGTGACCGGCAATATCACCTTCAGCCTGCGCAATGTGACATTGGAAGAAGTGCTTGCAGCGGTTCGCGACAGCTACGGATATGACTATCGGCGCACCAGCTATGGCTACCAGATTCAGGCGAATACCGCGGTAACCCGCACCTATGACCTGAATTACCTCAACCTGAAGCGTCAGGGTATGAGCGATACCCGGGTCAGCTCGGGTCAGGCCACCACCAGCGATAACACTGGCACAGGTGCCGGTGGCACTACCACCAGTACAACCTCCAGCACCGTCAATGCCAGCCAGTTGCTGACCAGCAGCAACGTCGACTTTTGGGGCGAGGTGAGTGAAGTGGTGGCGATGATGATCGGCAGCGAGGCAGGCAACAGTGTCGTGGTCAACCCGCAGGCCGGTCTGCTCGTGGTTCGTGCGTCCAGTGGCGATCAGCAGGCCGTCGAGCGCTTCCTGCAACAGGCGCAGCGCAACCTGCAGCGTCAGGTGATCCTCGAGACGAAGATCCTCGAGGTGAACCTGTCGGACGGCTTCCAGTCGGGCATCAACTGGGCCCAGCTGGGTTCCATGGGCAACGCCAATATCGCGTTGGGCTTACAGGGCGATGCCCTGAGCGGTGTTAACAACGTGGGCGGCGTGTTCAGCGCAGCGGTCAGCGTAGGCGATTTCAACGGGGTGCTGCAGCTGCTGGAAACCCAGGGCGATGTGCGCGTGCTGTCCAGCCCGCGGATCTCGACGTTGAACAACCAGAAAGCGGTGATCAAGGTCGGTACCGACGAGTTCTTCGTCACTGACGTATCGACGACCACCACCTCGCTTGCCGGCGGCACCACCGCACCGGACCTGGACATCACCTTGACGCCGTTTTTCTCTGGCATTTCCCTGGATGTGACGCCACAGATCGACGAGAACGATCAGGTCACGCTGCACGTGCGGCCGACCGTCAGCCGTGTCCAGGACCAGAACAAAAGCATCCAGCTGGGCAGCTCGGATAATGTCTTCAACCTGCCGCTGGCCTTGTCGACCACGCGCCAGTCCGACTCAATCGTGCGGGCCCGCAGCGGTCAGGTCGTGGTCATTGGCGGCCTGCTGGAAAACCGTAACAGCAACAACGACGCCAACATTCCATGGGCTTCCAAGTTGCCGGTGGTTGGGGGGCTGTTCCAGCAGCAGCGCAAATCTTTACAGCAGACCGAGCTGGTCATCCTGGTGCGTCCGCAAGTGATCGACGATCAGGTCTGGGTCGACGAGCTGCGTCGCAGCGCCGATTCGTTTCGGCAGGTTAGGTAGGCCGCGGTATGTACGAGGCATTCTTCGGCCTGCGCGAGAAGCCATTCGCGCTGACGCCGAACACCGGCTTCATGGTCCAGCTTCCGCCTTATCAGGCCTGCTTGAACCTCTTGCGTGTGGCTTTGGCCGAAGGCGAGGGCTTCGTCAAGGTCACTGGCGAGGTGGGGACCGGCAAGACACTGCTTTGCCGTGCGCTGCTCAAGCAGCTCGAACCGGAGCGTTACCAGCTTGCCTGGTTGCCAAACCCGTCGCTCGAACCGCGAGCGCTGCGCCAAGCCCTCGCGCATGAGCTGCACGTGCCTGCGGTCGAGCAGCTGGATGACCATGGGCTGCTTGCCGCGCTGCATCGGCGCCTGATCGAGCTGGCGAGCGAAGGCAAGAGCACCGTGGTGTTGATCGACGAGGCGCAAGCCTTGCCGCCTGCCACCCTGGAAGCCCTGCGCCTGCTGACCAATCTGGAAACGGAGCAGCGCAAATTGCTGCAGGTGGTGCTGTTCGGCCAGCCGGAACTGGATGTCACCCTTGCCAGCGACGCTTTCCGCCAGCTGCGCCAGCGCGTCACGTTCTCCTATCGTTTGCAACCGCTCGATGTCAGCGACGCGCGCCGCTATCTGGACGAGCGTCTGGCGGCCGCCGGTTACGAGGGTGAGCCACTGTTCCAGCCGTCAGCCGTGCGGCTGCTGGTCAAGGGTAGCGGCGGTATCCCTCGACTGATCAACATCCTGGCCAACAAATGCCTGATGGCCGCCTTTGGCGAAGGCCAGCGGCGGGTCGCCTGTCGCCATGTGCGACGCGCATTGGCCGATACCGAAGGCGCGCGCCCCTTCGTGCGTGCTGTCTCACCGCTGCGTTGGGCCATCTTGGCTGGCGCTGCAAGCGTAAGCCTGGTTGTAGGCGTATGGCCCTGGTTGTACCCGTTCGTTGAGGCATCGCTATGAGTCTGGTCAACGACATGCTGCGTGATCTCGAAGCCCGCGGCGCAGCGTCCGGCGGGCAAGGTTCGCTCGGCGGCATGCGCTCCGTTGACGAGGCTGCAGCGGCGCGTCGTGAGCGCGCGGTGCGGTTGCGCCGCTGGCTGCTGCCACTTATCGCCGTGCTGTTGCTGATCTGGGCCATGGCCGCTGCGCTTCAGCGCTTGCCTGAAGCCGCCGTGCCGCAGGAGGCACCGATCGCCATCGCTCCGGTTGTCACCGCTGCGCCAGCGGTTCAGCTATTGGATGTTCTGCCGCAGCAAGACGGCGCTCGCTTCGTGCTGCAGTTGCTGCTGAATCGATCGATCAGCTACCAGCGCACCGATGAAGGCGGCGCGATCAGCCTGCGTTTGCCTGGCGTGACGCTTGTTGGCGATGCACGACACGGTCGCGTCGAGAACAACGGGCTGAATCTGTCTTGGCGGGTAGAGCAGCAGGGCGATCAGGTGCAGGTGTTGCTGATTGGCATGACGGACCGGCTCGACATCCGTGATCGCATCGAGCCCGCTGGCGGCCATGCGCAGCTCTGGTTAGAAGTGCGCATGGGTGGGGCTTCAGAAACCGAGCCCGAGCTGATCGAGCTGCCCGTTGCCGAGCCGGCGCTGGATGAGTCGAGCCTGCCTGATTGGGTGACCCGCACAGCGTCAGCGGACCAGGCCGCTTCGGTGATCGCTCCGGATGCTCGACCAGTCGCCAAGGCAGCGCCTGCGCAGTTAGCCACGCCGCAGGTATCACCGAAGCCGACCGTGCAGATTGGCAGCCATCGGCCAGATGCATTGGCGCAGGCGCGAGATGCCCTGCAGCAGCAGAACTACCCACGAGCAATCGAATTGCTGCAAGCGCTGCATGCCGCACAGCCGGAAAACCCCGAGCCGACGCGCTGGTTGGCACGCACCTACCTTGCCGCTGGGCAAATCGAGCCGCTGCTCGCTTGGCTGCCCGCTCAGCTTCAACGACGCCCCTTCGACGCCGAGCTGCGCACGCTGCTTGCGCGTGGCCAGTTGCAGAGCGGCGACAAGCTTGCTGCGCTGGCGACCTTGAAACAGAACGCGCCCTCGCTTGCCGATGACCCCAGCTATTTCGCCCTGTTGGCTGCATTGCAGCAGCAGGTTGGTGACTGGCCGGGCAGCGTTGCGGTTTACCGCCAACTGGTCGCTGGACAGCCTCAGCAGGCGTCCTGGCAGCTGGGCCTGGCCATCGCGCTGGAGCAGATCGACCAGCCCGCCCAAGCTGCCCGCCATTACCGCCTGGCCGCTCAGGGGCGGGGGCTCGATGACAACTCGCGGCGCTTCGCCGCCGAACGTGCCGGCGCGCTTGGAGCGATTCGATGACAGTTCAAGATATGCGCCAACGCAAGATTCGCCTCGGCGATCTGCTGGTCCAGGCCGGACTAATCAGCGACGCCCAGCTGCAACAGGCGCTGCAGGATCAGAAACGTACCGGCTCCAAGCTCGGCCGCACGGTGCTGGACCTTGGCTTTATCGACGAGGGCCGCCTGCTGCATGCGTTGTCCGAGCAGCTGCAGATTCCTTTCGTCGAACTGAAACACTACAAGTTTGACAATCAGCTGACCCAGAGCCTGCCCGAGGCAGTGGCTCGACGCTTCCGCGTGATCGTGCTGTCCCGCCAGGCTGATGGCCTGCTGGTGGGTATGACCGATCCGCTGGATATTTTTGCCCAGGATGAGATCGAGCGCCTGCTCGGCAAGCGCGTCCACCCAGCCGTGGTGCGTGAAAGCGAACTGCTAGGCGCTCTGGATCAGCTCTACCGGCGCACCAGCGAAATCGCCTCGTTGGCCGGCGAGCTGGAAGGTGAACTGCAGGAAAGCGACTTTGACCTCTCGCGTCTGGGTGCCGAAAGCAACAGCGATGCACCGGTGGTGCGCTTGCTGCAGACCTTGTTCGAAGACGCCGTGCAAATGAAGGCTTCGGACATCCATATCGAGCCGGACGAAGGCGTGGTCCGCATCCGCCAGCGGATCGACGGCGTGCTCAACGAGCAGGTAATGAAGGAGCACCGTGTTGCTTCGGCGCTGGTCATGCGTCTGAAGATCATGTCCGGCCTGGATATTTCGGAAAAGCGCCTGCCGCAAGACGGCCGCTTCAATATCCGAGTGAAGAACCGCAACCTAGACGTCCGTGTATCGACGATGCCGGTGCAGTTCGGCGAGTCGGTTGTCATGCGTCTGCTCGACCAGAGCGGCGCCATGTTCAAGCTCGAGGGCACCGGTATGCCGCCGGCCATGCTCGAGCGCTTCCGGCGCCTGCTGCAGCGTCCGCACGGCATGGTGCTAGTCACTGGCCCAACCGGCTCGGGCAAGACCACCACGCTCTATGCCGGGCTTTCCGAGCTGAACAGCCCGGAAAAGAAGATCATCACCGTCGAAGACCCGGTCGAGTACCGCCTGCCGCGTGTTAATCAGGTGCAGGTCAATGCGAAGATCGAGCTGACCTTCGCCCGGGTGTTGCGCGCCGCACTGCGTCAGGACCCGGACATCGTCCTGGTCGGCGAGATCCGCGATCAGGAAACCGCCGAGATCGGCCTGCGCGCTGCGCTGACCGGCCATCTCGTGCTCTCGACTCTGCACACTAACGATGCGCTGACCTCGGCCATGCGCCTGATCGACATGGGGGTTGAGCCGTTCCTGGTGGCCACAGCGCTCAACGCCGTGCTGGCGCAGCGGCTGATACGCAGGGTGTGCGAAAACTGCATGGAGGAAGAACAGCCCGATGCGCGCCAGCTCGCCTGGCTGGAGTCGCTCCATGGTGCGCCGCTGCGTGAGCATCGCTTCAAACGCGGTAGTGGTTGTCACCAGTGCCACAACAGCGGCTACGCAGGCCGCGTCGGTGTGTACGAATTGCTGGAACTGGACGAGCCGATGATCGCCGCGTTGCGTCGCGGCGATCCACAGGGTTTCGCCGAAGCCGCGCGCCACCAGGCGCACTATCGGCCGCTCGCGGCTTGCGCGCTGGATTACGCAATCGCCGGTATCACCAGCGTCGAAGAAGTGCTGAAAGTCTGCGCCACTCTGGCGGATGACGAGGTACTCGCGTGACAGCCCGTTATCTGCTGCCTTCGGTCGCCGTGCTGAGCGCCAGCATCATTGCTAGCGAGCGGCTGCTCGGTGAGGACCGCGCCGATGCCTAGCTTCCGCTATACCGGCCGCGACCTGCATGGAGCGCGAGTTTCCGGCGCACTCGATGGTGCCAGCGCAGATGCCGTGGCCAGCGAACTGGTAGCCCGGCAGATCACACCGCTGACTATCGACGCACAGCGCGCCCAGGCCGCGAGCGTCGACGTATTAGCCCTGCTGCGTAACAAGCTGCAGCGCAAGCGCGTCGACCTCGATGAGCTGATCATCTTCAGCCGGCAGATGTACAGCCTGAACAAGGCCGGGGTGCCGATCATTCGCGCCATCGGCGGTCTGGCGGAATCCAGTCGCAACCTGTATTTCCGCGGGATTCTGCAAGACGTGCGCGCCAGCCTCGAAAGTGGGCAGTCCATGGCCGTTGCGCTCAATGCCCATCCCAAGGTGTTCAACAACCTGTTCGTCAGCATGGTCAGTGTCGGCGAGAACACCGGCCAGCTAGATCAGGCCTTCAAACAGTTGTCGGCCTATCTCGAACTGGAGCGCGAGACACGCAAGCGCATCAAGCAGGCGACGCGCTACCCGATTTTCGTACTGGTCGCCATGGGCGTTGCACTGGGGGTGATCAACCTGCTGGTGATCCCGGCCTTCGCCAAGGTCTTCGCCCAGTTCCACGCGCAGCTGCCCTGGGCGACACGCTTGCTGATCGGTACTTCCAACTTCATGCGGGACTATTGGTGGCTGTTGCTGCTGGGCATCGTTGGCGGACTTTACGCCTTCTTCAAATGGATCGAGACCGATGCCGGGCGACTGCGCTGGGATCGCATCAAGCTGCGCCTGCCGATTGTCGGCGGTATCTTCGAACGGATAGCCCTGGCTCGTTTCACCCGCACCTTCGCGATGATGTATCGCGCCGGCGTGCCGCTGCTACAGACCCTTTCGATCAACAGCGCCAGCGTCGGCAATCAGCATATCGGCCAGGCCATTCTCGGCATCCGCGAAAGTGTCGAGCGCGGCGAAGCGCTGACCCGCTCTGCCCATAGCTCCGGCCTGTTCACCCCATTGGTATTGCAGATGATGGCCGTCGGCGAAGAGACCGGAGCGCTGGACGACCTGTTTATCGAGGTCGCTGACTTCTACGAGCAGGAGGTCGACTACGACCTCAAGCAGCTGGCCGATGCCATCGAACCGATTCTCATCGTCTGCATGGGCGTGATGGTGCTGATTCTTGCGCTCGGCGTGTTTCTGCCGATGTGGGAGCTGGGCAGCGCAGCGCAGGGCAGGGGCTGACGACGGGATTACAGCCGCTGGTCGGGCCAAACGGCGCGCCAGCACGGCAATTGCTTAGGGACCGATCTCGGAGAACATATGACGGAAAAACGGCGACAGATGGACGCGAGACAACAAGCGGGTTTCACCATGATCGAGTTGGTCGTGGTGATCGCAATCCTCGGCATTCTTGCCGCGGTAGCGCTGCCACATTTCATCGACTCGGCCAAGGACGCCCACCGCGCCAGCGTACGTAATGCCGGCGGAGCGTTCGTATCGGCCGTGTCTCTAGTGCGCGGCCAGTACGAACTCAACCGCAACGGCGGCAGCAACAGCTGCCTGGCGGGCAACTGCCAGATCAATGTGCAGGGCTACGGCAATGGCGCGATAGACGTCAACGCCAACGGCTGGCCCGTCGGCACCGAGCGCAGCGGCACGCCGCTGGGTAATGCCAGCATGACTGCGGGCGAGTGTCGCAACCTCTGGAACAACCTGCTACAGGCCTCATCGCAAAGCCTTGTCGGCACTAACCCGGCATTCACCGCTACGGCTAACGGCACCCGCTGCCTTTACACCTACAACCTCGATGGCGGTGACGACGTCATCGAATACAACGCCAATACCGGCGAAGTCTTCGTCAACTTCAACTGAGTATTACCAAGGAGCAACAACCATGAAGAAGCAACAGAGCGGTTTCACCATGATCGAGTTGATTATGGTGATTGTTATTTTGGGGATTTTGGCGGCGTTTGCTTTGCCGAGATTTGCTGATTTTGGAAAGGATGCGAAAGTGGCATCTATTAATGGAGCAGCCGGGGCGATGAAGTCTGCTTCAGCGATTGCCCATGCCGCTTACATAGCGACGGGCACCAAGCCAGAATCAGTGAAGCTGGAAGGAGTTGATGTTCAACTTTCAAACGGTTATCCGAGTGCAACTGGCATCCTGACCGCAGCGCAGATAACTTCTAATGACTACGATGTTTCTACTGCAGGTACCGTAGCTGTGAAGAGCACTACTGATTGCAAAGTAGTTTATGCCGAAGCTACCAGCACAGGTACTCCTGCGGTGATAACACCGCCATCTTTCACTGTGACAACCAGCGGCTGCTAAGCCGGTCAGGCCGGCGCAGTTTGTCGATGCCGAATTCGTTCCTGCTGGATCGAAGTCGCCCTGCAGCCTGCGCTAGTAATGGGCCAATGCCAATGCGCATCCCCCAAGGCGGTTTCACAGTCGTCGAGCTCATCCTCGTCCTGATGATCGTAGGTGTGCTTGCCGCTGTGGTGGGCCCCCGGTTTTTTGATCGCCAAGTGTTCGATGAGCGCCTGTACTTCGAGCAGAGCCTGACCGCCGTGCGTTACGCGCAGAAGCTCGCGCTGTCGAGCGGTTGTTCGATCCGCGCGCGGGTCGACAACGGTGGTTACTCGTTAAGCTACGCTAGCGCCTGCGGCGCCGTCCCCGCAGGCGCTTTGGTAAGCAACCCTTCCGGTGTCAGCTACGCCGCCGGACTTCCTTCCGGGGTGAGCGTGCAGCAGGCGCTGGACGTCACCTTCAATTCCCGCGGCTGTGTGGCCGCCGGCAGTGCCTGCGGCAGCGGCAGCCAGATCGGTCGGGTCGGCGGTTTCAGCCTGGCGATACATGCCGACACTGGTTTCGTTGAGGCCCACCCCTGATGCCTCGATTTTTTCCGGATCCAAACGGAGCGCGCAGAATCTCCGCTGACGCTAAAGCCCATTCGCTAGCGCGCCCAGCCAAGCATCGGCAGGGTGGCATGACCTTAGTCGAGCTGGTCATCAGTATCGTCATCATCGGTATTGCGGTGGCCGCGCTTTATTCGGCCATGGCATCCATTACTGGGCGTTCGGCTGATCCAATGCTGCGCCAGCAGGCGCTGTCCATTGCTGAAGCCTATCTGGAAGAGATCAGCCTGCAGTCTTTTCCCACCAGCACGAACTGTGCGGCTTCGGCCAACGGCTCCGGCCGCGCCGGCTTTGACGATGTCTGCGATTACAACGGGCTGACCTATCCCGGAGCACAGCCGTTAGCGCCACGTAGTGCTTTTTCCATCTCGCCTATTGCGGGTCTCGAGGGTTATCGCGTGCAGGTACAAGTGGCACCGGTGACGCTCAACAGCCTGAGCGCAGCGAACGCCCTGCGCATTCTGGTGACCGTTACGGACCCAGCGGGTCAGGATCTCAGCCTCGCCGGCTATCGAGCGCGTTACTGATGGGCAGAGTCGCGGATTCCAAAGGCAGCGCGCGTACCGACGCGCGTGGCTTTACTCTGGTTGAGCTGATTATGGTGATTGCCCTGGCGGGCGTGGTCGCAGTAATGCTTGCGACCGTGTTGAACAATCCGATGCAGAGCTTCGTCGATCAGAGCCGTCGTGCCGAGCTGGTCGATCTAGCCGCGACCGCACTCAACCGCATGGCGCGCGATGTACGGTTAGGCGTGCCGAATACCCTGCGCGCCCGCGACTCCCAGACGCTGGAGCTGCTGCTAATCGATCAGGCTGGGCGCTATCGGGCGAACCAGCATGGCGGTGCCGGCGTGCGTTTCGACCCGCCTCGTTGCCCGCCCAGCAGCGCCTGCAGCATCGAGGTGCTCAGCCCTGGCGTCGACTCGGTACAGGTGGCTGCGGCGCGCTGGATGGTGATCTACAACATCGGTACCAGCTCGCAGGGTGACAGCGTCTGGCCGCCATTCAACCAGAACGCCAGCACCTCTGCGGCAGTCATTACGCCAAGCGGTGTGAGCTTTAGCCATGCGTTGGGTGCGCTTACGTTGGGCGGCACGACGGCAAACAACTTTCGGTTCAAGTTTGCTTCGCCGCAGCATCGTTTCTACCTAGTGCGCGATGTGGTGGGCTATCGCTGCGACGGTCCCGGTACGGATGCCGCCGGCAACGGCACCGGCGTGATTCGACGCGCGACCTTTGGCAGCCTCGCCGCGACTTACGGTTATAGCGCAGCCAACAGCGCAGTGCTGGTCGATTCAGTGGCCGCCTGCCAATTCAGCTATGCCCCCGGCACCAGCACACGTGGCGGTCTGGTAAGCATTCGCCTGACGTTGAAGAAAAACAATGAAGAGATCGTCTTGCTGCAACAGGTGCATGTCGACAATGCGCCTTGATGCCCGTCAGCGCGGCTTTGGTCTGGTGGCCGCGCTGTTCATCATTATCGTCATTGCCTCGGTGATTGCGGCGATGACTCACCTGGCGCTTAACCAGAGCGCCACCAACAGCATGAGCCTGCAGCAGGCGCGCGCCTATCAGATGGCCCAGGCTGGACTGGAGTGGGGAATCGCCCGCGCAGTGGCGAACCAATCTTGCGCGGCGACCTTCACGCTCGAAGGCTTTTCGATCGCCGTCGCGTGTACATCGAGCTCGGCCGGAGCGGTGGCCGAAGAGAACAAGACCGTCAGCTTCCGCCAGATCACCGCGACCGCGCAGTACGCGGCAGCGGGAAGCCCGGACTACGCTTATCGCCAGTTGACTGCAGTCGTGGAGTTGCCATGAGTCGTGCTTGCCAGACGCGCGAGGACTCCTCGCCATCCATGCCCGTTGCGCCAGGTGGGACCGTGAGCGATACGCCCCTGTGCGGGCAGGGCCGGAAGGCGGCTCTGTCATGATCAAGCGGACTCTTTTGCTGTTGCCTCTGCTCCTGTGGACTCTGCCCGGCTGGGCTGCGACCTACACGTTCAGCAGCGATACTCTTTTCAATCCTATTTCACCTCCGCCTTGCTCCGGCAGCTGGAGTCAGTCGGGCAGTACCTTTAACTGTAGCGGCCGGGTTGTGCTGGCCGCGGGCGACGTGCTTCGGGTGTCCACGGTGTTCTGGGAAGGCCTGGGCGATATCCGGGTGGTTGCCAATGGAGGCTTTGCTCTCAGTAGTGGTGTCACCATAGGCACCTCGGCCAAGAACATCTCGCTCGAGTCGACCTTTGGCACGATCGACGGGTCGGGCAACAACACGATTCGCGGCTCGATAACGACCGGCAGCGGTGCGGTCAACCTGGTGGGCAGCAACAACCAGGTCTTCGGTTCGGTTACCGGGAACAGCGGTTCGCTGAGTATCAATGGCGGCACCATCAGCGGCTCGGTCTCCAGCAATGCCTCGGTCAGCTTGACCAACGGCAGCGTGAGCGGAAGCGTGTATGGCGGCAACGGCGTGACCATCAACGGCATGTCGGTGAGCGGAGACGTGACCGGTGGCGGGGCATTCGATCTTCGCACCAGCAATGTGGGTGGTCTGGTGCAGACCACAGGATTGATCACGACCAATGGCACGGTGGTGAGCGGAACGCTGACCTCCACAAACGGCAGTATCAGTCTAACGGGCGGCAGCATCAGCGGCTTGGTACGCAGCGGTTGCTGCACGGTCACCACCAACGGTACCAACCTGCTCGGCGGCGCCCGCTCGGATTCGTCCGGACTGCAGATCACTGGCGGAACCATTCAGGGTAACTTCCACGCAGCCAACAACGCCGCGCAGTTCAGCGGGGTTAACATGGTTTCTGGCAGCGTAACGGGAGCTGGATCGGCCACGTTCACCAGCAGCACCTTGGGCAGCGCCGAGCTTCCGATCAGCGTTACCACGGTCAGCGGGGCGGTGACGCTCAACAGCACCACGGCCTTCGGTGATTTCACCGCCCCGAGCTATTCGACCATCTTCGTCAACAGCCCCAGCACGGTGATCGGCACCTGCCTCCCCAACTCCACTCCGGCTAATGCCTGTCGGCCACCGGCTGTGCCGAGCTGTCTCAACGACAGTTTCAACCGCGCAGCCCTCGGTAATGACTGGGCTGTGACTAGCCGAAATGGCAGTTTCGGCGTGCCGCGCATTATCGGCAATCGCCTGCGCCTGACCGACAACAGCGGCAACGTCGCCACTGGCGCCACCGTGCAACGCCTGGTGCCAGCAGCCGGCAATCTGGTGCAGATCGAGTTCAAGTACTACGCCTACAACGGCTCTGGGGCCGATGGTGTGGCGGTGATCTTCTCGGATGCTTCCGTCACACCGCAGCCGGGTGGCTACGGCGGCTCGCTGGGCTATGCGCAGCTCAACGGTGTCAGTGGTTTCTCCGGCGGCTGGCTGGGTATCGCACTGGACGAATTCGGCAACTTTTCCAATCCGACCGAAACCCGCGTAGGCGGACCGGGCGCGCGGGCCGACTCGGTATCCATTCGCGGGTCCGGCAGCGGCACCAGCGGTTACCGGTACCTGCGCGGGGCCGCGGCCAACCTCAACCCGGGCGTGGATGTATCCGGCACGACGCCTGGTCCGGGGCATACCTACCGCATCACCCTCGACAGCCGGATCGCCGGTCGCACGCTGGTCAGCGTCGAACGCAATACTGGTGCAGGATTCGCAACCCTGATCGCGCCCTTCGATGCCCAGGCCGAAGCTGGCCAGGCGGCGCTGCCGCAGAACTTTTTCGTCACCTTCACCGGCTCCACCGGCGGCTCGAACAATGTCCACGAACTAGACGATCTATCGTTCTGCGCGGATCGGCTAGAGGCGATCGGTCAGCAGATCGACCACTTTCGCTTCGAGTACTCAGGCGATGCGGTGACCTGCAATCCGCAGCCTGTGACCATCCGTGCCTGCCTGGACAGCGCCTGCAGCAGCCTCTTTACCGACCCGGTTACGGTCACCCTGACGCCGAACAACGGGTGGACCGCTACGGCACCGGCGTCTGTCAGCGGTGGCAATGTTCTGAGTTTCAGTGGTGGGGTGGCCAGTGCGCAGTTGCGAAATGGCGCGGTTGGCGCCGTCACGCTCGGCATAACGGGTTCTGTTCCGGCGACCAAGCCGCTAAGTGTGCCGGTATGTTCGACTAGCAATTGTCGGATCACCTATGCCGACAGCGGTTTTATCTTCGATGCGCCAACGCTGATTTCGGCCCGAACGCAGAGCAATATCCCGCTACGGGCCGTTCGCTCGAGCAACAATGCTCAGCTCTGCGTGCCTGGCTTCGCCAACGTCACGCGGACGCTTCAGTTCAGTTCGATCTATGTCGACCCCGCCAGCGGCACCCAGCCGGTGGTGGTCAACGGCACCAATGTCAGTACCAGTCCTACCGGCGTTGCCCTGGCATTCGACACGACCGGCAGCGCCTCGCTCGCGGTTCGCTACGACGATGCGGGCCAGATGCGTCTGACGGCGATCTATAACGGCAGCGCCGCAACCGGCGACAACGGGCTGAGCATGACGGGTACCGATCCCTTCCTGGTCAAGCCATACGGGCTTTGTCTGGAAACCGATTCGCTCTGCACGGCGGCAGGGGTGAGCGGGACCTGCCCTGTCTTCGCTGCACGAGCCGGTGACAATTTCCCTTTGCGCATCCGTGCGGTGGGCTGGCAGACCGACGGTGAGCTGCTGAACGCTGAGGCGCTGTGCGTGGGCAATCCGACCACGCCGAATTTTCGCTTGGCTGGTATCGGACTTTCCAGTCAGTTGGTAGCGCCCGTGCCGGGTAGCGCCGGGACCCTATTGCCACAAACCTACGAGCATGTACTGGGAACTCAGACCAGTGTGTCCAGCAGGCTTTCCGAGGTCGGTGTCTTCAGGCTGGTCGCCACCCCGCCGGCATATTTCGGTGAATCCATCGGTGGGGGCAGCAGCGCACTGGTGGGCAGGATCATTCCGGCCTCCCTGGGCGTGCAGGGGTCGGCCGCGCTGCAGCCCGCGTGCGGAGCTTTCAGCTATCAGGAACAGGCCGTGGATTTCGTCCAGCCGCCTACGCTCGTCGCTACCGGACTCAATCGTCAGGGGGCTGTCACCAATAACTATGATCGGGAGCCTTTCTGGCGATTGAACCCACCGGCGCTCTCGCTTCTTCCTACCTCCGAAACGGGTCGGCCCGGCCTTGATGGCAGAATTACCGCCCAGGGCAGCGTCAGCGTGGCGCAATTAGACGCCGTCTCTGGCGATGGAGAGATGTCCTTCGTCTGGTCGGGCCGTCAGCTTATTTACCGCAGTGCTTTGCAGCCCAGTAGCGAGGATGCGCCGATCGCCATTCTCGCGCGGCAATCGTTTTCCGCGGCCGAACTGACCGATAAGGACGGTGCATGCTTCGGCGGCACTACGTGCCAGCCTTACTCCTTCACCTTCGGGGGGAGTGAGCTGCGCCTGGGTCGGCTGAGCCTCGACAACGCGCACGGTTCCGAGCTGAAGGGGCTGAGCCTGCCGCTACGCATCGAAAGCTGGCGCGACGGAGCTTTCCAGACCGAAACGCAAGATACTTGTTCTGCCCCGTTGCTCGGCAATCCTGCACTGGTTGTGGACACTTTTACCGGCAATTTGTCTGCTGGGGAAACGACGCCGAGTCGCAGCGGCCCCACAGCAGGTATTGGGCAGATCCTGATGAGCGCGCCTGGCGCGGGCAATGATGGTTCGGTGCAGGTCGAGCTACCTGGATCGCCGGCGTGGCTGCTGTACGACTGGAATGGTACTGGACGCCAAACCGCGCGCGGCTTGGCGAGCTTCGGCATCTACCAAGGCTCACCGCCGTTGATCTTCCGCCGCGAACTCTATCGCTAGAACGGCTGAAGGGCCGCTGTTGCGGCCCTTCAGGTGAGCGGTATTAAAGAGGGGAATCCCTGGCCTGCCTGTACCAGGGTCCCCGAAACTGGTTGATTCAGTCTATGCACTGGATGTGCCAGTTTCGTGAACGCCGGTAGACGGGTTTACTTGCGCAGGCGCTGAGCGTCGGAATCCGCGGCGTGGCGGGAATAGGGGCGTCGAGGCGAATGGGCCGTGAGGGCGGTACCGACAGATGATTGTTCAGCGATCTCGCGTGAAAGCGGTGCGCAAGCCTTGCGGCATGCGCAGATTTGGAGCGCGTTATTCCTGCTCCGGCCACAGCCGCAGCGAAGTTCCCTCAGCGGGCCAGAGGCGCAGCTGGTCGATGTTGGAGACATCCCAGCGCTCGACGCGATTGAGCAGGTCGAGGAACGCGTGCTCCTGCTCCATGATCTCCTCGGCGCACATCTTGCGCGTACTGCCCAGGTTGCTGAAGCGGATCTGCTGTCCGTTCTGCTCGTAGCTGCCGAACCAGTGATTGCAGCCGGCATTGCCGTAGGCGCGCCCTTCACTGAGCGTGAGCGATACGGCGGTACGGCCGATTACCGGCTCGTCGCCGATCCACTCGGCGATATAGGTGACGTCGCGCTGCAGCTCAAGAGGCTCCGTTGCGCAGCCCACGAGGCCGAGAGTTGCAATCAAAGGAAATATACGCAAAGTCATGCCTGTTTCTCCTTCCGGCAGCTAGGGCAGAGGTGTTGGCCGTCCACGCCTGACCAACCGAGTTCGGCAATACGGGCTTGCGCGGCAGGCTTGCGGGCGGCCTCGCCCAGCTTGGCGTCTACCGCGAATTCGAAGTCCAGCTGCTTGCCGCAGCTATCGCAAGCGACCTGCCAGTTAAGGATTTCCAACTCGCGGAAAACCGGTCCGCTGGCTACGGCCATCCATTGCCCGGGCGGGTTGATCAAGTGGCGGACCTTATCGACCGTAAGACGTTGGGATAGATCGCGGCTGCCCTTGAGCGTGACGATCAGTACGTCGCCGCTGCGAATGGAGCCGCCATTGCCGGTGACCTGATAGCGGCCCGGCGCCAACGCGCGGCATTCGGTAAGGGTATGGGCGGGGTTGAGCAGGGTGTAGCGGAAATCGTGTTCGGCCATGACTCGTGATCGACGATGAATATGCGCGCAATGCTAGCACGCGTCCCAGCGACAGGCGTGCCGCCGGGACGAATCACGGACGAAACCTGCTGCCGTCACTGCGCCCGGATGGCTTCCGGTGCGCCGAAGGTTTCGCTGAAGAAGCGTTGCATGTCACGCCAGGAACGTTCGTCCGCGGCTTTCTGATAGGCGACGTCGAGGCCGCTCTTCTGATGGGCGTCGGCGCCCGGATTGGTGAAGCCGTGCTTGGCACCAGGCAGGCTGACGAACTGGTAGTCGGCGCCGGCTTTGACCATCTCGACATTCAGCGCGGCGATGTCGTCGCTGCTGATCATGCTGTCTTCGCTGCCATGCTCGACCAGCACGCGTGCTTTGACGCTGCCTGGCGCGGCGCGAGTCTCGGTCGCCAGCGCGCCGTGGAAGCTGACCACGCCATCCAGCGGAACGCCCTGGCGGGCCATGTCCAACACCACCTTGCCGCCAAAGCAGTAGCCCACCGCGCCGAGTTTGGCGGTATCGGTCTGGGCCTGTTCCTTGAGCAGGTCGAGGCCGGCATTGAAACGACCCTTGGCGGCGTCGGCGTCCTTCATCGCCGCCTGCATGAAGCCCATGGCGTCCTTGGGATGCTCGGTGTTCTTGCCTTCACCGTACATGTCGATGGCCAGGGCGCTGTAGCCCAGTTCGGCGAGGTCACGGGCGCGCTGCTTGGCGTAATCGTTCAGCCCCCACCACTCATGGACTACAACGATGCCGGGGCGCTTGCCCTCGATGGCGTCGTCATAGGCGTAGTAGCCGATCATCTCGGTGCCGTCGGCAGCGGTGTAGGGAATTTCCTGCGTCTGAATCTCTGCATACGCAGTGACGCTGGCAGCCATGAGCAGGCCGAGCAGGCAGTGGCGCTTCATGAGGTCTCCTTGACGGGTAGTACAGCGTGAATGAGCGGAGGAAAGCATAGCGGGTTCTTCGACTGCGGGTGCAGGGCGGGGGTTCGCCTGACGCTTGCAGACGGCGCTAGAAAAGCGAAGAGCAAAAAAAACCCCGCCATGAGGCGGGGCTTCGTAAACGCCGAATTTGGTTCAACCTCCCAGGTAGGCGTCACGTACCTTCGGATCGGTCAGCAGGTCCTCGCCGCTGCCCTGCATGACGATGTGTCCGTTCTCCAGCACGTAGCCGCGATCGGCCAGCTTGAGCGCCTGGTTGGCGTTCTGCTCGACCAGAAACACCGTCACGCCATCCTCGCGCAGCTGTTCGATGATCTCGAAGATCTGCTGGATAATGATCGGTGCCAGGCCGAGCGACGGTTCATCGAGCAACAGCAGCTTGGGCTTGCTCATCAGGGCGCGGGCGATGGCAAGCATCTGCTGTTCGCCGCCGGACATGGTGCCGCCGCGCTGCTGGAAGCGTTCCTTGAGCCGCGGGAACAGGCCGAGCACCTTGTCCAGCTGCTCCTGGAAGTCCGTTTTGCCAGTGAAGAAACCGCCCATGGAGAGGTTCTCTTCAACCGTCAGGCGAGCGAAGATCCGCCGTCCTTCGGGCACCACGGCGATGGCCTTGCGCATGATGTCGCAGGTCTGCCGGCCGACCAGTTCCTCGCCCTGGAAGCGAATGCTGCCACTGGCCGCCTGCGGTGAGCCGCAAAGGGTCATCAGCAACGTCGACTTGCCGGCACCGTTGGCGCCGATCAGGGTGACGATCTCGCCTTGCTCCACTTGCACGTTGATGTCATGCAGCGCCTGGATCTTGCCGTAAAAGGTCGAGACGTTTTCAAAAGTCAGCATGCTTACGCCTCCCCCAGGTAGGCTTTGATCACGTCTGGATTGTTGCGCACCTGTTCGGGTGAACCATCGGCCAGCGGCGTCCCCTGGTTGATCACGTAGATGTGGTCGGAAATGCTCATGACCAGCTTCATGTCGTGTTCGATCAGCAGCACCGTGACGCCATGTTCGTCGCGCAGCATGGCGATCAGCGCCTTCAGGTCCTCGGTTTCCTTCGGATTGAGGCCGGCCGCCGGCTCGTCGAGCATGAGGATGCGCGGGCGCGTCATCATGCAGCGGGCAATTTCCAGGCGGCGCTGCTGGCCGTAGGCGAGGGTGCCAGCCGGACGGTTGGCAACCTCGGTCAGATTGACCTGCTCAAGCCAGTGCGCAGCGAAATCCATCGCCGCGCGCTCGCTCTTGCGAAAGCCCGGAGTCTTCAGCAAGCCGGCAAGGAAGCCGGTATTCAAGTGACGATGCTGTGCCACCAGCAGGTTCTCCACCGCCGTCATGTCCTTGAACAAGCGGACGTTCTGGAAGGTGCGCACCACGCCCTGGCGAGCGATCTTGTGGCCGGGCAAGCCGTGAATCGGCGTGCCGTCGAGCAGGATCTCCCCGGCGGTCGGTTGATAGAAGCCGGTCAGGCAGTTGAATACCGTGGTCTTGCCGGCGCCGTTGGGGCCGATCATCGAGACCACTTGCTTGTCGTGTACCGTCAGCCCCACCTCGTTGACGGCAAGCAGGCCGCCAAAACGCATCATCAGGCCGCGTACTTCTAGAATCGGGCGGCTCATTGTTTCAGCTCCAGGTGTGGGCGCTGCATCGGCAGCAGACCTTGCGGGCGCCAGATCATCATCAGCACCATCAGGGCGCCGAACATCAACATGCGGTACTCACTGAATTCGCGCATCAGCTCGGGCAGCAGGATCATCACGATCGCCGCGAGAATCACGCCGAGCTGCGAGCCCATGCCACCCAGCACCACGATGGCGAGGATGATCGCCGACTCGATGAAGGTGAAGGACTCCGGCGATACCAGCCCCTGGCGCGCGGCGAAGAAGCTGCCGGCGAAACCGGCGAAGGTCGCGCCGAGGGTGAATGCCGAGAGCTTGATCACGGTGGGGTTCATGCCCAGGGCGCGGCAGGCGATCTCGTCTTCGCGCAAGGCTTCCCAGGCGCGACCGATCGGCATGCGCAGCAGGCGGTTGATCACGAACAGCGTCAGCAGTACCAGCAGCAGGGCGATCAGGTACAGGAAGATCACCTTGTTCACCGAGTTGTAGGCCACGCCGAAATACTCGTGGAACGTCTGCATGCCTTCGGCGGCACGGCGGTCGAAGGACAGGCCGAACAGGGTCGGTTTGTCGATGCCGCTGATGCCGTTCGGGCCGCCGGTGACACTGGTCATGTTGCGCAGCAGGATGCGAATGATCTCGCCAAAGCCGAGGGTCACGATAGCCAGATAGTCACCGCGCAAGCGCAATACCGGAAAGCCCAGCAGGAAGCCAAACAAGGCAGCCATCGCGCCGGCGATGGGCAAGGCGGTCCAGAACCCGACACCGTAGTAGTGCGAGAGCAGCGCGTAGGTGTAGGCGCCGACGGCGTAGAAGCCGACATAACCGAGGTCCAGCAAGCCGGCCAGACCCACGACGATGTTCAGGCCGAGACCGAGCATCACGTAGATCAGGATCAGCGTGGCGATATCTACCGCGCCCCGTGATCCGTAGAACGGCCACACCAGCGCAACCAGCACCAGCGCCAGGATGATCCAGCGTTGGGTCGAGGGCAGCGTGAAGAAATTGCCGGCGCCGGCAGGCACGGTGGGCAAGTTCGGGCTCGCGGCCCAACCAGCGGCCAGGTGCGTGCGAAACAGCTGCCAGACGAACATGGCAACGGCACATGCGGCGATGATCCAGAAGGTACCGATTTCGGCGCCATGCACTTCGACACGGATACCGACGGTGGTGAGCTTCAGGCCGAACACCGGCACCGCCACGGCGATGACCAGCAGGGCGCTGAAGAAGGCTGTACGGAGATTGCCGCTCATACCTTTTCAACCTCCGGACGACCGAGGATGCCGGTTGGGCGGAACAGCAACACCAGGATCAGCAGGCTGAACGCCACGACGTCCTTGTACTGGTCTCCGAAAATGTCCGCACCGAAGGCTTCGGCTACGCCGAGTACCAGACCACCGAGCATGGCGCCCGGAATGCTGCCGATACCGCCGAGCACCGCTGCGGTGAACGCCTTGATGCCGGCCAGGAAGCCGATGTGTGGATTGATGACCCCGTACTGCATGCTGATCAGCACTGCCGCGACGGCAGCCAGCGCAGCACCGATGACGAAAGTCAGGGCGATGATGCTGTTGGTGTTGATGCCTAGCAGGTTGGCCATCTTCAGATCTTCGGCGCAGGCGCGGCAGGCGCGACCCAGACGTGAACGCGAGATGAACATCGTCAGGCCGTACATCGCGGCGAAGGTCACCACGAAGATCAGGATCTGCATGTACGAGATCACTACGCCGTTCATGGCGCTTTCACCGATGACCAGGTTGCCCGGCATCAGGTTGGGGATCGCCTTGTCCTTGGAGTCCTGTGCCAGCAGTACGACGTTCTGCAGGAAGATCGACATGCCGATCGCAGAAATCAGCGGGATCAAGCGGTTACTGCCGCGAAGTGGACGGTAGGCGACCCGTTCGATGCTGTAACCGTAGGCGCTGGTGACGATCATGGCGGCGACGAAACCGCCAATCATCAGTATGGGCAAGGCATCCAGGCCCATCATGGACAGGCCGACAATCGCGATGAAGGTGACATACGAACCGATCATGTACACCTCGCCGTGGGCGAAGTTGATCATGCCGATGATGCCGTAAACCATCGTGTACCCGATGGCGATCAGCGCGTACGTGCTGCCAACGGTAAGCCCGTTGATCAGTTGTTGTAGGTAGTGGTAAAGCTCAGGCATCACTGCTCTCCCGAAGTCCCTGTAATTCCGTTTCGGTCTGCTGCGCTGCCCCACGTCGAACGCACCGCACACTCTGGCGCGGCGCCACTGCGGTACGGTGCCCTGCGGATCACACACGGCATCGGTTCGAGGTGGGCCTGCTGTTCAGGCCGCTCGTTGAATTACAGGTACGGCAGGGCGGCCCGGTGCTTTTGGCAGGGCCGCCTGCTTAAAACAAAGCCCACACGCGAGAGTGGGCTTCATCAGGCTGATGGAAATTACTTGGCTTCGGTCTTGGTGCCGTCCTGGTGCCATTCGTAGACGACGAAATTGAAGTCCTTCAGATCGCCTTTCTCGTCGAACGCGAGCATGCCGGTAGGGGTGTCGAAGGTGTTGCTGCGCAGCGCCTCGGCGACCTTGTCGGTGTCGGTGCTACCCGCTTTCTCGATGCCTTCGGCAATGACCTGCACGGCGGCGTAGGCCGGGAACACGAACGGGCCGGTCGGGTCCTGCTTCTTGGCTTTGAAGCCGTCCACCAGCTCCTTGTTGCGCGGATCCTGATCGAACGACTTCGGCAGTGTCACGAGCATGCCTTCGGAAGCTGGACCGGCGATGGCGGAGATTTCCGAGTTGCCGACGCCTTCCGGACCCATGAAGCGCACGTTCAGGCCTTTTTCCTTGGACTGACGCAGCAGCAGGCCCAGTTCCGGGTGATAGCCGCCGTAGTAGATGAAGTCCACGCCTTCACGCTTGAGCTTGGCGATCAGCGAGGAGAAGTCCTTGTCGCCGGCATTGATGCCTTCGAACAGGCCGACCTTGATGTTCTTGCCTTCCAGGGTCTGCTTGACCGCAGTGGCGATGCCTTCACCGTATTGCTGCTTGTCGTGGATGACCGCGACATTCTTCGGCTTGACGTGGTCGGCAATGAAGTTGCCAGCGGTTGGGCCCTGCAGGCTATCGAGGCCGATGGTGCGGAAGATCAGTTCGTAACCGCGGGAGGTGATGTCCGGGCTGGTCGACGCCGCGGTAATCATCAGGATGCCTTCGTCCTCATAAATGTCGGATGCTGGCTGCGTGGAGCTGGAGCAGAGATGACCGACCACGAACTTGACGTTGTCGTTGACGATCTTGTTGGCCACCGCCACGGCCTGTTTCGGATCGCAGGCGTCGTCATAGCGAACACCTTGCAGTTGAGCGCCGTTCACCCCGCCGGCCTTGTTGATCTGTTCGATGGCCATTTCGGCCCCGATGAACTGCATGTCCCCGTACTGCGCCACCGGTCCGGTTACCGGCCCTGCCAATCCGATGCGGATTGTGTCGGCGGCCAAGGTGTAGCTGGCTGCGCCGGTCAGTGCCATTGCCAGGAAAATTTTCGAAAGACGCTGCTTGGTCTTCATAAGTGCTCCACTTGCATCGTTATTGTTTGAATCCTGCGAGCCAGAGTGCCGTTAAGAGGCGAACATCCCGAAACGCTCCGGCAACTGTACCGGCACAGTGTAGAAGTGTCTCCTCCGTTTGCACAGCCGGCAGATTCAACCGTTTGATGGGAATCGGGGCGCGAGTATCATTGCGCCCTTTTCGTATCTGGTGAGTCCCATGGCCGACGACGCAAGCACTCTTTATGCCAAGCTGCTAGGGGAAACTGCAGCGATTACGTGGCAGGAACTGCAGCCATTCTTTGCCCGTGGCGCGTTGCTGCATGTGGCGGGCGATGCCGATCTGGTCGCGGTGGCGATGGCCGTCGCTGACGATGATCAGGGCAAGGTGGCCGCATGGCTGAGCGGTGGCCAGCTGTCGAAGATGCAGGCCGAGCAGGCGCAGGACTGGCAGCAGCGCGACCCGAATCTGTGGGCTGTGGTCGTCGCCCCTTGGGTACTGGTGCAGGAGCGGGAGCAGCAGCCTGTCGTGCACTGAAGCGGTGCGCTGCGACTCAGGCGCGTTCGATTAGCTGCGTACCCAGCGCTGCCGCGCCCAAGCGCTGAGGCTGTCCACTGCCAATACCATCAAGAGCATGGCAAGGATGACCGTTGAGGCCTGAGCTTCTTGGAACAGGCTCAGACTCATATAGAGCATCTGGCCCAACCCGCCGGCGCCGACGAAGCCGAGCACGCTGGCCATGCGGATATTGTTTTCCCAGCGATACAAGGTATACGCCACCAGCTGCGGCCAGAGCGCTGGCAGGGTGCCGTAGCAGAACGCCGCGATGCGTCCGCTACCGGCCAATCGCAAGGCATCGCCCGGCTGTGGCGGGGTGTTCTCCAGGGCCTCGGCGAACAGGCGGCCAAGCACGCCGGCGGTATGTAGGGCCAGCGCTAGCGTCCCGGCATTTGGGCCGAGCCCGGCGGCCAGCACCATCAGGGCCGCCCACACCAACTCCGGTATTGCCCGCAGCGCATTGAGCAACAGCCGTGACGCCGCCTGCGGTAGCAGACCAAAGCGGCCTGCCGCTGGCAGTGCCAGCAGCAAGCCGAGCAGGGCCGCGAGCAAGGTGCCGATGGCCGACATCGCCAGGGTTTCCAGCGTGCCGTAGAAGATTGCCTGCAGGTGCGGTGAGGACAGGTCCGGCGCCATGAAGCCGGAGGCGTAAGCGGCCATCTGCGCGAGGCCGTCCCCGCTCAGCAAGGCCGTGCTCTCCAGTTCCAGGTAGGCAAATGCGGCCACTACGGCGGCGGCCAGCCCGGCCGGGATCAGCAGGCGCGACAGCAGTCTCACGCGAATCTCCAGCGCAGCAAGCGGCTCAGCAGATCGGCCAGCAGCACCAGCATCAGGAACGTCAGCAGCATGCTGGCGACTTCACCGCCGGCAAACATGCGCATCGACAGATCCATCTGCTGGCCCAGGCCACCGGCGCCGACGAAACCCATCACCACCGATGCGCGGATCGCGCACTCCCAGCGGTAAACGGTGTACGACAGCATTTCGCCCGTGGCCTGCGGCAGCACACCATAGAGAAACGCCTGCATCCGCGAGGCGCCGGCACCTAGCAGGGCCCGGGCCGGCAGCGGGTCGACCGATTCGAAAATTTCTGCGTAGACCTTGCCGAGCATGCCGGCATAGGTGATGGCGATGGCCAGCACACCGGCGGTCGGGCCGAGGCCCACGGCGCGGACGAACAACAGCGCCCAGACGATCTCCGGGATGCTGCGCAATACGATCAGCAATCCGCGCACTGGCCAGCGCAAGGCCTGCGCCCACCAGGCCGGGCGGCCGCCGCGGCTGAGTGCCGAGAGGGACAGCGCGCGGGTGGCAAGCAGGGCGCAGGGCAGGGCGACACTCAGCGCCAGTGTCATGCCAGCGGTGGCAATGGCCAGAGTTTCCAGCGTTGCCTGTCCGAGCAGGCCGAGAAACTCGCCGCTGTGCTCCGGCGGCCAGAACGCCGATAGAAACGTACCCATGATTCCCGCATTACTGCCATCGAACAGCACGCCTAGATCCAGTTCGCTCAGCTTCAGTCCGGGCCACAGCAGCGCCAGGGCCAGCAGTGTCAGCATCAGGCGTGAAGCGGTGGCGGGGTCTTGGCGGGTGAGCGCGCGGTTCAGCATCGCGGGATGTTCAGTTGCGGGGCCGGTGCAGCAGGTGGCGACGGGGCGTGCTGGAGCTGTTCATTGGCATATAGCGCGGCCAGCTCGTCACGGCCGATATCAGTGGCGGGTTTATCGAACAGGATGCGTCCGTCACGTACACCGATGATGCGCGGAAAGTGTTCCAGTGCCAGTTCCACCGCGTGCAGGCTGGCCAGCAGCGTGGCGCTGCGGCGCTGGGCTTCGCGGCTCAGTACCCCCAGGGTGTGACTGGCAAGTACCGGGTCCATGGCCGAGACGGGTTCGTCGGCAAGAATCAGAGCCGGTGCCTGGTAAAGCATGCGGGCGATCCCGACCCGCTGTAGCTGACCGCCCGACAGCTGGTCGCAACGCATGTACAGCTTGTCGGCGAGATCGAGACGTCCGAGCGCATCGGCAGCGCCCTGGCGGTCCAGCGGAAAGATCAGGCTGAGCAGGCTCTTGAGTAGTGACCAGTGGCCAAGGCGGCCAGCCAGCACTGCGGTGATTACACGTTGCCTGGGCGGCAGCGGTGGCGCCTGGTGAATCAGGCCTATCTGCGTGCGCAGTCGTTGCCGGGCGGCGGTCGCAAGCGTCCAGGGACGCTTGCCCAGCAACTCGATCTCGCCCTGGTCAGGCTTGAGCGAAGTGGCAAGAAGGCGCAGCAGCGTGGTCTTGCCTGCTCCGGACGGTCCGATGATCGCGACACGTTCGCCTTGGGCGATCTGCAGATCGATCCCACGCAACGCAGGCTGGCCGCCGGCATGGGTGTGCCCCACGCCAGCCAGCCCTAAAGCCGGCTCACGTTCGGTCGCGCAGTCTGGCGCTGGCGGCGCCTGCAAGGTGCTCACGTACGAATAATGCGCAGTGTTACTTCAGCAGACCGGCTGCCCGCGCGGCTTCTTCGATGCCTGCGTAGTTCTCCGGCTTGGTCTCGATGAAGCGGCTGGCTGCCTGCAAATCGAGGATCGCCTTGTGCTCCGGGTTGGCCGGGTCGAGGGCGAGGAATGCTGCCTTGATTTTCTCGACCAACGCCGGATCGAGGTTGCCGCGTACTGTCCAGTTGTAGTCGTAATAAGGCGGGGTGGTGGAGATCACGTGGACCTTGGCGGTATCGACCTTGCCAGCTGCGACCAGCTTGTCCCACACCGAGGCGTTGAGCACGCCGGCATCGGCCTTGCCAGCTTCGACCCAGGCGGCGGTAGCGTCGTGGGCGCCCGAGTAGGCGATACGCTTGAAGAATTTCTCCGGCTCGATGCCGTCCCTGAGCATGAAGTAACGCGGCATCAGGCTGCCTGAGGTCGACGACACGGAGCCGAAGGCGAAGGTCTTGCCCTTGAGGTCGGCCAGCGACTTGATGTCAGGGTTGGCAGTGATGAACTTGCTGGTGAACTTCTCATCCTGCTCGCGCTGCACCAGCGGAATTGCATCGCCGGTCTTCAGGCGCGTCTGCACGAAGGTGAAGCCGCCTAGCCAGGCGAGGTCGAGGCGGTCGGAAGCCAGGGATTCAACGACGGCGGCATAGTCCGACACCGGGGTGAACTTCACCGGCATGCCCAGCTGCTGTTCCAGGTATTCGCCCAGCGGCTTGAATTTGCGGATCAGCTCGGTCGGTGCTTCGTCGGGGATGGCAGAAACCCTCAGGGCTTCAGCGGCGTGGGTGGTGGCAATAGACAGGGACAGGGCAAAGCCGGCAACGGCTGCCAAGGAGCGCTTCAGCATTGAGGGTTCTCCGGTTCAATAGCGGAAAAAAGCGCGCGGATTATAGAGCGCGGGCGGCGTTTGGCGCCAAGCAAAGCTGCGCAACGCGGTCGGATAACCAACTCGCGAGTCTTTTTTAGAAATATCTCGAAACACGACGAACTTTTTTCAGCCGTTACACCTAAGAGTTCTGTAGTGGCCGTATGTAAGCAATGTGCCACCTTGCAGAGCGAAGGAACGAATGTGAAGTGCGATAAGAAGGGTCAGGTCGCGATGGTTTGGGCAGATGGTCATTCCTTCAGGGAGGTCGCCCCGATTCAGGAAAATGCTATCGAAGGCGCGCAGATAAACAGGGTGCCTCTGGCTGAGAAAATGTTTACCGAGGCGCGTATTGCCGCGGTCTTGCTCGGTCCATTGCTGATCGACCTGCCCCAGGGCTGAAGCGGTCGGGTTGTCCAGGCTGCCGCGGTGGCGCGACGGATCGCGAACCGCGGCTAATCGGAACGGCCGATCTCAGGCGCTGGTGAACAGCATCAGCAATACGGCACCGAGAATCAGTCGATAGATCACGAACGGCAGCATGCCTACCCGCTCCAGCAGTTTGAGGAAGATGTGGATGCACAGGTAGGCGCTCGCCGCCGACAGCACCACACCCAGCCCCATCGCCGTCCAATCCACGGCTACGCCACCTTCCACCAGATCCAGCGTGCTCAACGCGCTGGCAAGCACGATGATCGGGATCGACAGCAGGAAGGAGAAACGCGCCGCTCCGGAGCGTGACAGCCCCAATAGCAACCCGGCGGTCATGGTCACGCCTGAGCGCGAGGTGCCGGGAATCAGCGCCAGCGCCTGAGCGCAGCCGATCAATAGAATGTCTTTCCAGGTAAGGCTGTGCTCATCGCGTGGTTGCGCAGTTCGCCGGCTGACTACGTCCGACCACCACAGCAGCAGACCGAAGCCGATGGTCGCCCAGGCGATCACGAGGGGCGAGCGCATCTGCACTTCGATGAAGTCCTTGAACAGCAGCCCGGCAATGCCGGCTGGAATCGTCCCGAGGATTACTGCCCAGGCCAGCCGGCTGTCACCTACCCGTTCACGCTTCGCCACCGAAGCGAACCAGTCACGGGTCATGCCGAACACTTCCAGGCGGAAGTACCAAACCACCGCGACCAGGGTGCCGAGGTGTACAGCCACGTCGAATGCCAATCCCTGGTCTTCCCAACCCACCAGATGCGGGAAGAGGATCAGATGAGCCGAGCTCGATACCGGTAAGAACTCGGTTAGTCCCTGCACGATGGCCAGGACGATGATCTGAATTAAATCCATTGTTTGTTTCCTGCGATGTCTTCTGATGCACGCCTATCGCCGAGGCGGACGTACGTTGAGCGGATAGAACTGCACGAGGCGGCCCCCGAGGCCTCCTTCAGAGGCGCTCAAAAGCGGATCGTTCCGATTGATCGGGCAATTTGCTGCGTCGGGGTCATGTCATTGTGACACCGAGCTGTTGCAGAGCGCGGGTTCAGCTTGCGGAGCGGCCAGTGCATGGCTGTCGACAGCACTGCAGCGCTAGAATCGGTGCCTCGTTTGCCAAGGAGTTGCCCCATGTCCGATCTGCCAACCCTCGCCTTTGCCGGTATCGGCTTGATGGGGCTGCCGATGTGCCGACGCCTGTTGGCCGCGGGGTATCGTCTGGTCGTGTGGAATCGCTCGCCCGAGAAGTGTCAGCCGCTGCTCGAGCTGGGTGCCAAGGCGGTGGCAACGCCCACCGAGCTCTGTGCCGAGGCGGATATCGTGCTGCTTTGTCTGGCGGACACCGCCGCGGTGCGCGAAGTGCTGTTCGGCAAAGGAGGCATCGCCGAAGGTGGCAAGGCCGGCAAGCTGCTGGTCGATCATTCCAGCCTGGAGCCGACCGCGACGCGTGACATGGCCGCCGAGCTGGAGTTTCGCAGCGGCATGCGCTGGGTCGATGCCCCGGTATCCGGTGGCACGGCCGGTGCGGAGACCGGCAACCTGGTGATCATGGCGGGCGGCCGCGTCGAGGACGTCGAACGGGTGCGTCCGGTGTTGATGAATCTGGGCCAGCGCCTTACCCATATGGGCGATGTCGGCGCAGGCCAGGTCACTAAGGTGTGCAATCAGATGATCGTCGCCTGCAATGCCCTGGTGATCGCCGAAGTGGTCGCGCTGGCCGAGCGTGCCGGGGTCGACGCCAGCTTGCTGGCACCAGCGCTCGCCGGAGGCTTCGCCGATTCCAAGCCGCTGCAGATTCTCGCCCCGCAGATGGCGGCGAGTGAGTTCGAACCAGTGAAATGGCATGTGCGGACTTTGCTCAAGGATTTGAATACAGCGGTCAAACTCTCCCGCGAGCTGGGCTCGGCGACACCTCTGAGCGGGCTGGCCGCGCAGCTGATGCGCCTGCATGGTAGCCAGGGCAACCTGAAACGCGACCCCGCTACGCTGGTGCAGATGTATCGGGAGGGCGGCCAATGAAAATCGCCGCCAACCTTTCACTGCTGTTCACCGAGCTGCCGCTCGCCGATCGCGTCCTCGCCGCCCGCATCGTCGGTTTCGACGGGGTGGAAATCCAATTTCCCTACGAGCTGCCGGCCATCCGCCTGAAAGAGCAGCTCAAGCGCGCCGGCATGCCGCTGGTACTGATCAATCTGCCCGCCGGCGACCTGCAACAGGGTGGGCCAGGTCTGGCGGCAGTGCCGGATCGGCAGGAGGCTTTCGACAATGCCCTGCAGGAGGCGCTGACCTACGCGCTGATGGTCCGCCCGGCCTGTATCAACGTGCTGCCGGGGCGGCTCGCCGAGGGTGTCGATCGTGAGTTGGCGCTGGAGACCCTCGAGCACAACCTGTGGAAGACCGCCGACGCCTTCGACATGCTTGGTATTCGCGTGCTCTGCGAGGCGATCAACCCGCTCGACATGCCGGGCTTTCTGATAAATAGCGCGGCGGATCTCAACGCGCTGCTGCAGCGGGTCGATCATCCCAACTGCATGGCACAGCTGGATTTCTACCATATGGCGCGCCAGCAGCTGGATCTGCCGAGCTGCATCGCTCAGCTGGGTGATCGCATCGGTCATGTGCAGTTCGCCGACTGTCCGGGCCGGGGTGCACCTGGTAGCGGTGAGCTGGACTTCGGCGCAGCGCTGCATGCCTTGCAGGCCAGCGGCTATCAGGGTTGGCTGAGCGCCGAGTACAAGCCGGGCGAGCAGGGTACCGATGCCAGCCTTGGCTGGCTGGCCGAATGGCGCGAGCGCTGAGCCATCGCGCGGCATAAGCGAGGTTGATGTTCGGAGACAGGAACTGGCGCAGACTCTAGAGTCATCGTCGAGTCCCGGCTGGTCTGCGGCCGGAATATAAGAATAATCGAGACCGACGTCATGCAGCCTTCCACCCAAGCATCCAACGCCTGGCGCGTGCTGTTCCTGCTGTTCCTGGCGAACCTGTTCAACTTCTTCGATCGCACCATACCGGCGATCATTGCCGAGCCGATCCGCCTGGAGTGGAGCCTCAACGATTTCCAGCTCGGTCTGATTGGCACCGCCTTCACCATCGTCTATGCCATTGCCGGCCTGCCCCTGGGGCGCATGGCTGATCTCGGCTCACGGCGCAAGATCATGGGCTGGGGGCTGACTGCCTGGAGCGGCCTGACGGCGGTCAACGGGCTGGCTTGGAACTTCTGGAGTTTCCTGCTGGTGCGCATGGGGATCGGCATCGGCGAGGCCAGTTACGCACCCGCCGCCAACTCGCTGATTGGCGATCTGTTCCCGGCGCACAAGCGCGCGCGGGCCATGGGCATCTTCATGCTGGGCCTGCCACTGGGCTTGCTGCTGGCATTCTTCACCATCGGCTCGATGGTCGAGGCCTTCGGTAGTTGGCGCGCGCCGTTCTTCATCGCGGCCGTGCCCGGCCTGGTGCTGGCGCTGTTCATCTTCTTCATCAAAGAGCCCAAGCGTGGTGCCGCCGAGACCGTCAAGGTGTCCCAGGAGCCGGTGAAGCAACCGATGCGCAAGGTGCTGTCTATTCGCACCTTCTGGTGGCTGGTGCTGGCCGGGCTGGCGTTCAACTTCGCGACGTATGCCTGTAACGCCTTCATGGTGCCGCTGTTGATGCGCTACCACGGGGTTTCGTTGGTCCAGGCCTCGGTCGCCACCGGTGTGATCGTCGGGCTGACCGGGCTGTTCGGGCTGACGCTGGGCGGCTGGGTCGCTGACCGTATTCACCAGCGCTTCGCCCGTGGTCGCCTGATCTTCGCTGCTGTGAGCATGTTGATCGCGACCATCGCGACCGGCTATGCGCTGCTGGCTGGGCGTATCGAGGTCGGCATGTTCGTTGCGGTGTTCAGCATTGGCTGGCTGTTCTCCTACAACTTCTATACCTGCGTCTACACGGCGATTCAGGATGTGGTCGAACCGCGCCTGCGGGCCACCGCCATGGCGCTGTTCTTCGCCGGGCTATATCTGCTCGGTGGCGGTATGGGGACGGTGGTGGTGGGCCTGCTCTCGGACCATTTCGCCGAGGCTGCCATGCTTGCCGCGGGCGCCAGCGAAATGGCCGAAGCCTTCCGTGCCGAGGGGCTGCATGGCGCGATGTACCTGATTCCTGGATCGCTGCTGCTGACCATGCTGTTTCTGTTCCAGGCGTCTCGCACCTTCTGTGCCGATGCCAAGCGCATGACCGCCGGGATGGCGGCGGATGCGCCCGACGCGGAGGCAGTACCCGCCTGATACGGCGTTGCGTTATGGGGTTTGTGCCCGGACCAGCAATGGCCGGGCATTTTTTTGCCTGGCAAATAACGCCTTCGCCGGGATAGCCGACGATAGGCCAGCAACCGAGAGCCACCTCCTTTACACTGCGCGGCCGTTTTTTCAGTAGCCGCGGAACAGACCATGCTCAACGTCCCACCCGCCCGCGCCTGCGGCATCGACTTCGGCACCTCCAACTCGACGGTTGGCTGGTGGCGCCCGGACATGGACCCATTGATCGCGCTGGAAGGCGAGCAGCCGACGTTGCCGTCGGTGGTGTTCTTCAACCTCGAGGAGCGCCGGCCGGTTTATGGTCGCCAGGCGTTGAGCGAATACCTCGAAGGTTACGAGGGGCGCTTGATGCGCTCGCTCAAGAGCCTGCTCGGCTCCAAGCTGCTGAAAAGCGAAACCACGGTGCTTGGCAGCGCCATGCCGTTCAAGGAAATCCTCGGACTGTTCCTCGGCACCCTCAAGCAACGCGCGGAAACTGCTGCGGGGCGGCCATTCGAAGAGGTCGTGCTGGGGCGGCCGGTGTTCTTCGTCGATGACGATCCGCAGGCCGATCGCGAGGCTGCCGATACCCTGGCTGGCGCAGCACGCAAGATCGGTTTCAAGGACGTGTCCTTCCAGTACGAGCCGATCGCCGCGGCGTTCGACTACGAATCGCGTATCGAGCGGGAAGAGCGAGTGTTGATCGTCGATATCGGCGGCGGCACCTCCGACTTCTCGTTGGTACGACTGTCACCCGAGCGCCGCGCGATCGAGGACCGTCAGGCGGACATTCTCGCTACCGGCGGCGTACATATCGGCGGTACCGACTTCGACAAGCAGCTCAGCCTGAGCGGCGTGATGCCGCTGTTCGGCTATGGCAGCCGGATGAAGAGCGATGCGCCGATGCCCACCAGTACGCACCTCAACCTGGCGACCTGGCACACCATCAATGCCGTTTACGCGCCGGCCTCGCTACGGGCGCTGCAGAGCATGCGCTACGACATCGTCGATCCTACCGGCATTGATCGCTTGTACCGCCTGATCGAACAGCGTGCCGGGCACTGGCTGGCAATGCAGGTCGAGCAGGGCAAGATCGAGTTGACCGAGGCAGAGCGTTTCGCCATTGATTTCCAGCGCATCGAACCCGAACTGTGCGCTGAACTGACCCGGCTTGGTTTCGAAAACGCCATCGCCGCACTGCTTGGGCGTATTGGTGGCAGCATCGAGCAGCTGCTGGCAGATGCCGGGGTGCGCCACGATCAGGTCGATACGGTGTTCTTCACCGGCGGCTCCAGCGCCATTCCAGCACTGCGCGACAGCGTTGCGGGACTTTTGCCACGGGCGCGGCATGTCGAAGGTAATCGCTTCGGCAGTATCGGCAGCGGATTGGCCATCGAGGCGCGCAAGCGCTACGGTTGAGCCGGGACCGAAGTCACGCGCTGACACACAAACTTCACATTTGCGTGCCAACACCTGCCCAGGCGTACAGGTCCCAGTACTGGTGCTCAAACGGAGCGTCTTTATCGAGGAGAAACCTGATGGCCGCCCTGCACGCAATGCCGCCAAGGAGGTGCGCAAGGTCGCCCTGCAGCGCATCGAGAAGGCGATCCAGGCCCTTTGCGTCGAACCGTCCGAGCGTGCAGAAGGGGTACATCAGGCACGCAAGCGTTTCAAAGAGCTGCGCGCACTGTTGCGGCTGGTGCGCGAGCCCCTCGGCGCACGATTCAAGCTCGACAACCGTCGGCTGCGCGACGTGGGGCGGTGCTTAGCCGAATCGCGTGATGCTGCGGCCATGTTGGAAAGCTGGGATGCCCTGTCGCGAACCGACCAGTCGCTGTTCGTCAGCGATGCATTTCGGCAGATCCGTCTGCAATTGCAGCAGCGCGCCGCTCCGCAGGGCGAGGTGCATGCGACTTTCGATTCGGATGTGGCGCAGGTGCTTGGTGAACTGCGTGCGCTGACCCAGGACGTTCAGCACTGGAAGCTCCCGGGCAAGGGCTTCGACCTGCTGGCCGACGGCTTGCGGCGGACCTATGCCGATGGTGTGCGGGATCTGGCGCGGGCGCAAAAGCAAGGCTCGGACGAGCTACTGCACGAGTGGCGCAAGCGGGTGAAGGATCACTGGTATCACTGCCAGTTGCTGTCGCCATGCTGGCCAGAGGCTCTGGAAAGCCGAGCCGAGCAGCTCAAGCAGCTCGCCGACGCGCTGGGTGATGATCACGACCTGGCGGTGATGACTCAGCTGATGCAGGGCGAGCCTGAGCTGTTCGGTGTGCCGGAAGCCCGTGACGCGTTGCAGCGCTGTATCGAGCAGCGGCGTGTGCAGTTGCAGCAGCGAGCATTGCGCCTGGGCCGTCGCTTGTATGCCGAACCACCCAAAGCGCTGGCCGCCCGATTTGGCGCGTACTGGCGGATCGCGCGTAAAGATCAGGGGTAGGCGCCTTCGCTTCGTCGTCGGTACTGTGACTGAAGTGCGGTCCGATTTGCTCCGGTCGGTGAGCTGCGGTCTAGCCGCTAACGCTCCAATCGGCGTCCCTAGAGTGGGCTTCTGCCCATCCTAGGACGCTAGGACACTAACCGGCCACAAGTACTCGAATCGCTTCCAGGCGTAACCCGGCCTTTTCCAGCGCAGCCAGGCCATCTTCGCGCTGCTGACGCAGTGCTTCGATTTCGCTGTCACGCACGCTCGGGTTGACCGCTTGCAGCGCCGTCAGGCGGGCCAGTTCCTCGTCCAGCCCGGCCTTGAGCTTGCGCTGGGCTTCGGCGACACGCTCGGTGTGGCGCGGCGCGATCTTGGTTTCGGCAGCGGCGATCTGGGTGGCCAGAACGTCACGCTGGGCCTGGACGAACTTGTTGGCACTGGCCCGTGGCACGCTTTCCAGCTGATCGTTGAGCGTGTCGAAGGCGACCTTCGATGCCAGATCATTGCCGTTGCCGTCGAGCAGGCAGCGCAGCGCCAATGGCGGCAGGAAGCGGCTCAGCTGCAGTACGCGTGGCGCCACTACCTCGCTGACGAACAGCAGCTCGAGCAATACGGTGCCAGGCTTGAGCGCTTTGTTCTTGATCAGCGCTACAGCGGTGTTACCCATCGAGCCGGACAGCACGAGGTCCATGCCGCCTTGCACCATGGGGTGTTCCCACGTGAGGAACTGCATGTCTTCACGGGCCAGCGCCTGTTCCCGGTCATAGGTGATGGTCACGGCTTCGTCGTCACCCAGCGGGAAGCTGGCATCCAGCATCTTTTCGCTGGGGCGCAGTACCAGGGCGTTCTCGGAATGATCTTCGCTGTCGATACCGAATGCATCGAACAGCTCTTCCATGTAGATCGGCAGGGCGAACTGGTCGTCCTGTTCATCGATGGCTTCGACCAGTGCCTTGCCTTGCTCGCCACCGCCGGAATTGAGTTCCAGCAGGCGGTCACGGCCGGCATGCAGGTCGGCTTCCAGGCGTTCGCGCTCGGCGCGGGCCTCGTCGATGAGTTTCTGGAACTCGTCGTCGTCACCTTCCTCCAGCTGGCTCAGCAGGCGCGGGCCGAACTGGTGCTGCAGCGCGTTGCCGGTCGGGCAGGTGTTGAGGAAAGCGTTAAGCGCCTGGTGATACCAGGTGAACAGGCGTTCCTGCGGGCTGGTTTCCAGATACGGCACGTGCAGCTGGATAACGTGAGCCTGGCCGATCCGGTCGAGACGACCGATGCGCTGCTCCAGCAAATCCGGGTGCGCCGGCAGATCGAACAGCACCAGATGATGAGCGAACTGGAAGTTACGGCCTTCGCTGCCGATCTCGGAACAGATCAGCACCTGCGCACCGAATTCTTCATCGGCGAAGTAGGCGGCGGCGCGGTCGCGTTCGAGAATGCTCATGCCTTCGTGGAAAACCGTGGCCGGAATGCCGGAGCGCACGCGCAGTGCGTCTTCCAGGTCCAGTGCGGTTTCGGCATGGGCGCAGATCACCAGAACCTTGAACTTCTTCAGCATCTTCAGCGTGTCGATCAACCACTCGACGCGCGGATCGAACTGCCACCAGCGATTGGCTGCTTCGCCGTCTTCCTGCTGGCTCTGAAAGGCCACTTCCGGATACAGCTCAGCGTGCTCGCCCAGCGGCAATTCAAGGTATTCGGCGGGGCAGGGCAGCGGATAAGGATGCAGCTGGCGCTCGGGGAAACCCTGCACGGCCGCACGGGTGTTGCGGAACAGCAGGCGGCCGGTGCCGTGGCGGTCGAGCAATTCGCGAATCAGGCGGCTGCTGGCTTCGATGTCGCCATCTGTGGCCGCGGCGAGCAGCGCTTCACCTTCGGCACCGAGGAAGTCATGGATGGTCTGGTGCGCTTCATGCGACAGCCGACCCTCGTCTAGCAGTTCCTGCACCGCCCGGGCGACCGGCTGATAGCTGGCGCTTTCGGCGCGGAAGGCTTCGAGGTCATGAAAACGATTCGGGTCGAGCAGGCGCAGGCGGGCGAAGTGGCTTTCCTGGCCGAGCTGTTCCGGTGTTGCGGTCAGCAGCAGCACGCCGGGAATCACTTCAGACAGCTGTTCGACCAGCTTGTACTCGGCACTGGCGTTCTCGGGGTGCCAGACCAGATGGTGCGCCTCGTCCACGACCAGCAGGTCCCAGCCGGCAGCGAACGCGGCGTCCTGCGCGCGTTCGTCGTCTTTCAGCCACTCCAGCGCGACCAATGCCAATTGGGTGTCTTCGAATGGATTGCTGGCATCGCTTTCGATAAAGCGCTCGTCATCGAACAGTGCGACTTCCAGATTGAAGCGGCGGCGCATTTCCACCAGCCACTGATGCTGCAAGTTCTCCGGCACCAAAATAAGTACGCGCTTGGCGCGCCCGGAGAGCAGTTGGCGGTGGATGACCAGACCGGCTTCGATAGTCTTGCCGAGGCCCACTTCGTCCGCCAGCAATACGCGGGGGGCGATACGGTCGGCGACTTCCTTGGCGATGTGCAGCTGGTGCGCGATGGGTTGCGCACGCACGCCACCCAGCCCCCAAAGCGTGGAGGTCAGCTGTTTGCTCTGATTTTCCAGGGTGTGATAGCGCAGCTTGAACCAGTTCAGCGGGTCGATCTGGCCGGCGAACAGACGGTCGCTGGCGAGGCGGAACTGGATGAAGTTGGAAAGCTGGGTCTCGGGCAGGGTGCGGGCTTCGTTCTGCGCGGTCAGGCCGTGATAGACCAGCAATCCGTCGACGTCATCGACTTCGCGCACGGTCATCTTCCAGCCTTCAAAGTGAGTGACTTCGTCACCCGGAACGAAACGCACGCGGGTCAGCGGGGCGCTGCGTGCGGCGTACTGGCGGGTTTCGCCCGTCGCGGGATAGAGCACGGTTAGCATCCGGCCATCCAGCATGAGGATGGTTCCCAGACCGAGTTCCGCTTCGCTGTCGCTGATCCAGCGTTGCCCCGGTAGATACTGCTGCGCCATGCTGCCTCCCGCTGTGAAAAAGCCGGCTATCTTAACGGAACGTTGCCATCAGAGCGACGACCGATGGCGACTGTTCGACGCATGAAGTGTAGCGGTCCTGTTAAAGTTGGCCGGTGCGGCGCCGATTCATCGGTAAAGAGGGGTAATGAGCATGCTGCCACCCATTCCATCAGGCGTAATTCCGGTCAGCGCCCAGCAGGACGTCGTCAAGCCTCGCCCGGAAATCGCCCCGGTGGCGCCCGTGCAGCCAAGCCCCGACGAAAGTGCAGTCACGCTCGATCGCCGGCACCCGCAAGAGAGCGAGCAGATGCTGCGTGACGAACAGCGTCGGCGGCAGCGTCGTGGTTATACCCCCGAAGAGCTGGCGACCGGCGAGACCGATGAGCAGGACCAGGCCGAGCTCGACGAGCTGCCGCGTCAGGGGCTCTGGGTGGATGTCGAGGTCTGACGTGTTCGCTGCCGAGCCGAGCCGAGACACGGTGATCGCGCTTCCGGACGCGCTGCTGGACTACCGGGTAGGTTGGGTCGACGGCGAGACCGCGGATGTCTGGCTGCGCGAGCTGATCGAGAGCACGCCCTGGTCGCAGCCGGAAATCCGCATCTACGGCCGATTGTTGCCAGTGCCGCGACTGGTCGCCTGGTATGGCGATGCCGGCGTCGGGTATCGCTATTCGGGCTTGCAGCACGAGCCGCTGCCGTGGACCCCATTGCTGCATGGCGTGCGTGAGCGTCTGGAGAAGGAAACCGGCCAGCGCTTCAATGGTGTGCTGCTCAACCTGTATCGCGACGGGCGCGACGCGATGGGATGGCATAGCGATGATGAAGCGGAGCTGGGCGAGTGCCCGACGGTCGCTTCGTTGAGCCTGGGCGCCGAACGGCGCTTCGATCTGCGGCGCAAGGGCAGCGGACCGATTCAACATTCGCTCGTTCTGAGCCATGGCTCGCTGCTGGTCATGAGTGGCGCGACGCAGCATCATTGGCAGCACCAGATTGCGCGCGCCAGCAAGGTGCTGCAGCCGCGCGTCAACCTGACTTTCCGCCTGATCCAGCCGAGACCGACGCGATGAGTACCGACGATAAACTGATCGACTTCAACGCTGAGCGCGCCAAACGCGTGCATGACCTCAACGACAAACGCCTCGAGGACATGCGCAATGTCTTCGAACAGGTGCTGCCGCTTGGGCAGGCGAAAAAGAAGAAGGGCAAGCGCGCCCCGAAAAAACGTTAGCCGCCTGCGTCGGGACGCGTTACCGCAGCGCGCTCATAACGATTGGCTATTAAGCAGCAAGTGCAACCTCCCGCGCTGAACCCCGCCTACTTCTGCTACCCCCTGGATCACGCCCAAAAGCCCCTGTTTTCTTGACTTGGATCAGTCGTTTCATGCGCCTGTGGGCGCCATTTTGCGGCCATTGATCCGGGTCAATTTTTTCAAGGGGAAGCGGGTTTAACTTGAACCCATCGAACAGCGAATCAAGTTTCGGAGGTAGGTCTCATGTTTGTCGATGATGTGGTGCTCGCAGGGGTGGTCACGGTCGGCCTAATGGTCGCCTTCCTCGCAGGTTTCGGATATTTCATTTGGCGGGACGCTCACAAGAAGAGCTGAGCCCGACAAATTCAAAGAGCACGCAAGGCATTTAGGCGACCTATGGTCGCCTTTTTTTTTGCTTTAGCCGCACCTCACCGGCGTGTCTGAGGTTGGATAAACACAGCCGTTGTGAATGCCGGCACCTCGAATTCCCCGCTCGCAACCTTGGCCTGGCGGCTGATCGGATCGACCGAGTTCTTCAGTACAGGATGCAGCTGGTAGCCGTTCGCGCCTGGCAGGCGAACCTGCTTGTCCGATGCATTGAGTACCACCATCAAGGAGTTGTAGCGGCGGTCCAGGTCGCGGCCGTCGCGCGGGCCGTCCGCCAGGCTGAAGGCGATTACGCCGGGCTGCTGTTCGGGGCCAGTGTTGTGAAACTGCAAGCGCCGTTGCACCTCGCGAGCGCTGTCGAGTTGGAATAGCGCGCTATCGCTGCGAATTTTCAGCAGTTCCAGAAAACGACGCTTCGCCATGACGATGTCGTTCGCAGCAGGTTTGGCATGTGGATCGACGATGATCTTGCGAACCAGCGGCCAGTTGTCACCGTCCTTGTCTTCACGCGGCAGGCCCTTGTACCAGTTGTTGTCCTGATACGTGAAATCCACCGCGTTGAACCAGTCCCCCGAGTCGTAGCTGTCACGCTGCATCGACTTGGAACGCAGGATGTCGGAGCCGAGATGGATGAAGGGTACGCCCTGGCTGAACAGCGGCACCGACAGCGCCACCATGTGCAGGCGGACCCGGTCGGCAACGGGCAGGCTGGTCGCCAGCTTGTACTGGTTGTTGTCCCAAAGCGTCTGATTGTCGTGCTTGGAGACGTAGTTGACAATCTCCTGCGGGTCCAGCGTATAGCCGGCGGGCTGGCCGTTGTAGTCGATCTCGCTGCCTTTGCGCGTACTGCCGTCGGCGGTAACGAACTGGAAGTCGCGTAGCCCCCCGGCAATGCCGACGCGAATCAGGTCAGAGGCATGCAGCAGTTGCGCCTTCTCCTGCGGCCCGGCGGCGCTCAGCTCGTTGGGCCGCAGATAGAGGCCGTTGGCGAAGCCCTGGTTGCGACGAATGCTCTCGCCGCTGTCGAAGGGGCTGCCGCCGCGGACGGCATCGCGTTGACGGTCATTGAAGGTGCCGATGCCGGTGCCGGCCATGTTCAGCTGATTGGCATTGATGCCGCGCGCATTGTTGGCGACCTCGCCGAACTCCCAGCCTTCGCCGTAGAAATAGGTGTCGCGATCGATACGGCGAACGGCGCGATACGCATCGACGATTTGCTCGCGCATATGGTGACCCATCAGGTCGAAGCGAAAGCCTGCGATCTTGTAGTCGCGTGCCCAGACTTTCAGCGAGTCGGTCATCAGCTTGGCCATCATGCGATGTTCGCTGGCGGTGTTCTCGCAGCAGGTCGAAGTTTCCACCGCACCGGTCATTGGATGGCGGCGGTGGTAGTAGCCGGGTACGACCTTGTCCAGGACGGATTTGTCGGCCAAGCCCGAGGCGTTGGTGTGGTTGTAGACCACGTCCATCACCGTGGCGAGGCCATTGCCAGCGAGGGCCTGCACCATCTGGCGGAACTCGATGATGCGCTGCACGCCCTCGGCGTTGCTGGCGTAGCTGCCTTCCGGTGCAGTGAAGTGGAAGGGGTCGTAACCCCAGTTGAAGTCATCCAGGCCACGCAGATCGTTATACAGCGATTGCGCCTGGCCGCTGGACGGGTCGAAGCCATGCAGCACCTGGCGGATACTCGCTGCGCCACAGTACTGCGCCCAGCGCTCCTGGGCAGCGTCCGACAGCTCACAGAGCTTGGCGAAGGGATCGTCGAGGTTGATGCGCTGGGTGGGGTCTTCATCGATAGTGGCGATGTCGAACACCGGCAGCAACTGCACGTGCGTGAGCCCGGCCTTTTGCAGGTCACGCAGGTGCCGCATGCCATTGCTGTCCTGTTGAGTAAACGCTGCGTAGGTGCCGCGCAGCGCAGCGGGCAGGCTGGTATCGCTGGCGCTGAAGTCACGCAGATGGGTTTCGTAGATCACGCTCGCTTCGGGGCGTTCCGGGTGTGGCGGACGCAGGGCGTCCCAGCCGGCTGGCTTGAGATCGTCGGCGTTCAGGTTGACGACTTGGGCGTACTGGCTGTTGCGAGACAGGCTCAAGGCATAGGGGTCGCTGACCAACGTCGTCTCGATCCTGCCGGTGCTTGGCCGGTAGGCCGTGACCTCGTACTGGTAATACTGTCGATCGAGCGAGCGTGGGCCTTTCATGCTCCATACGCCGAGCCGCTCTTGCATGACCTTGGGGTAGCCGGGCAGCAGCCGTTTGGTGGCATCGAATACGTGCAGGCGAACCCGCTGTGCAGTGGGTGCCCAGAGTTTGAACGAAACACCTCTGGCATCGAGCGTCGCGCCCAGCTCCCCGTTGTAGGCAAACAGCATGTCGAGGATGCCCGCGGTCTGCACTTCGGTGGCATCGATGACCCGGTCGTCCGCGTCATAGCTGATCACTACCAGCTGGCTCATCACGGCGCGGCGCAGGTCGCGCGCACCCGCCTTGACCCGGTAAGCGGGGGCGTCCGCCAGATGCGGGTGCTGGCGCCTGAGGCCATTGCGTAGCGCGGACGGCTGCAGCGCCAGGATTTGCCCGCCGCTGACGGTGCGCGTCTCGCTGTCGATGCGGATATCGGCGTCGCTGGCATAGCGCAGTTCCAGCCGGCTGGCACCCGGCGCGCCGCCCACCAGTGAGAGGGTGAACGGATCAAGCCAATGCGCGCGCGCGCCCTTGATGGCCACAGTGCTGCCGCTTAGCGGCGTGCGGGACAGTTGCGAATTACCGCTGACCGTAAAGACACGACGGCCCAGATCGTCGAAGCGCCAGGTCAGGTCGCCACCGCCCAGGTCCTTCTCGTCACCTTTGTGCATGATCAGGTTCAGGCAATTGGCGTCGGCGCTCAGTGGAATGCGATAAAACGCGCCGTACTCCGGGTCGGTTCCGGCCGCCGCGACGGGTTGCGCCCAGCTGGTTTCATTCGCGCTGCCATTGCAGCCCGGGGTGTTCCACAGATGCGGACCCCAGCCGTTGTAGTCACCATCGGCGCGCTGGTAGTAGAGCAGGGCCTCGTCCGGGCCAGGGCCGAGCGGGGCAGCCGAAGCGGGTTGCATGGCCAGCGAAAAGCCACCAAGGACGAGCGCCGCCAGGCGCCGATAAGCGATCGAGCGTATGAGCATGGATGAGGGTCCCGTTGTTGTTCTTGTTGTATTGCTCACCCGATGATCGGCGCGCGGTATCCGTCACGCATCCTCCGCCTGGGCATCGCACGGGGCGTAGCCAAGGGCCGTAATAGCGTTCTGCTTATCCCCCGGCCGGCTATTGATCTATTGGGCCGAGCGAGGCGCAGTTGAAAAGAAAAGGGCGCCGATCAGGCGCCCTCAGTTTGCCGCCTTCAACGAAGCGACGATGCCAGCAAGGTGGCAATGCTCAGCCGATGCTGATCGGCGGCAGCTCCTTCAATTCCACGGTTTCCTTTTTGCGCGGCGCCAGCACTTCCGCTTCGCCGTCTACGACCAGTTCTTCGTTCTGGTTGAACACGCGCGTCGCAATGCGCACGCGGTTCTTTGGCAGCTTCTCGAGGATTTCCAGGCGTACGGTCAGCGTGTCATTGATCTTCACCGGGCGGGTAAACTTCATGCTCTGGCCAAGATAGATGGTGCCTGGCCCAGGCATGGTGCATGCGACCGCCGCGCTGATCAGCGCGCCACTGAACATGCCATGAGCAATGCGCTCCTTGAACAGCGTGCCCGCGGCAAACTCGGCATCCAGATGCACCGGGTTGCGGTCGCCCGACATGGCAGCGAACAGCTGGATATCCCTTTCTTCCACGCGCTTTTCGAAGCTCGCTTGTTGGCCAACTTCCAGTTCGGCGTATGGCGTGTTGCTGATGGTGCTCATGGTTGTCCTCAAGTGCTGGGGCGGCGCATCAACTGTTGCGCCGGCTGATCGAATCAGGTTCCGCACAAACCGGCACAGCCCGGTGTCTGCGCGCTGGGGCTGCATTCTAGTGGCATGCACCGCGCTTGTCCCGAGCCTGCTCCGTGACGACAGATTCACATCAGTGATTTGTGCCTTCCGGGCTGTTGCGTCATGACGTCTACCTGATAAGTTCGCCAAAGCCCGCTGCGCGCGGGCCAGACACTCTCAGGTAAAGAGGCCAATAACAATGCAGCCTGAATTCTGGAATGACAAACGCCCTGCTGGCGTGCCCAATGACATTGATCTGAGTGCTTATCGCTCGGTCGTCGAAGTGTTCGAGCGCGCCTGTAAGGCCCATGTGGATCGCCCTGCGTTCAGCAACATGGGCGTTACCCTCAGCTACTCCGATCTGGAACGCTACTCTGCCGCCTTTGCTGCCTGGCTGCAGCACCACACCGATTTGCAGCCCGGTGACCGCATCGCGATCCAGATGCCCAACCTGCTGCAATATCCGATTGCCGTGTTCGGTGCGTTGCGTGCAGGCCTAATCGTGGTCAATACCAATCCGCTGTATACCGCACGGGAGATGCGTCATCAGTTCCAGGATTCCGGCGCGCGCGCGTTGGTGTTCCTCAATACGTTTGGCCATCAGGTGCAGCAGGTACTGGCTGATACCTCGATCGAACATCTGATCGAAGTACGGATCGGCGACATGTTGCCGCCGTTGAAGGGCGCGCTGGTCAACGCCGCGGTCAAGCATCTGAAGAAAATGGTGCCGGACTACAGCCTGCCGCAGGCGGTCCCCTTGAAGCAGGTATTGCGTGACGGCGCCCGCCACAACCATAAGCCGGCAGCGCTGGAGCTCGACCACGTCGCCGTGCTGCAGTACACCGGTGGCACCACCGGCGTGGCCAAGGGCGCCATGCTGACGCACGGCAATCTCGTGGCGAACATGCAGCAGGTGCGGGCCAACATGCAGCAGCTGGACGAACACGGTCATCCGGTGATTCGTGAAGGCCAGGAGGTGATGATCGCGCCGTTGCCGCTCTACCATATCTACGCATTCACGGTGAACTGCATGTGTATGACGGTCACCGGCAACCACAACGTGCTGATCACCAATCCGCGGGATATCAACGGTTTCGTCAAGGAACTGCAGCGCTGGCAGTTTTCCGCCTTCCTCGGGCTCAATACGCTGTTCGTTGCGCTGATGGCTCACCCGCAATTCAAGAAGATCGACTTTTCCCGTCTCAAAGGCACCAATTCGGGCGGCACCGCCCTGGTGTCGGCGGTCGCAGAACGGTGGAAGAGCATGACCGGTTGCACTGTGGTCGAGGGTTACGGGCTAACCGAGACGTCGCCCGTCGTCTGTGCCAATCCTCACGGTGAGCATTCACGCCTCGGCACTGTAGGGCTTCCGGTGCCAGGCACCACGGTCAAGGTCATCGATGACGAAGGCAACGCCTTGCCGCTCGGCGAGCGTGGCGAGCTGTGCGTCAAGGGCCCGCAAGTCATGAAGGGCTACTGGCAGCGTCCGGACGCCACCGCTGAGGTGCTGGACGAAGAGGGCTGGCTTAAGACCGGCGATATCGCGGTGATCGACGAAGACGGCTTCGTCAGCATCGTCGATCGCAAAAAGGACCTGATCATCGTTTCCGGCTTCAACGTCTACCCCAACGAGATCGAGGACGTGGTGATGGCCCATCCGAAAGTGGCTGCGTGCGCTGCCATTGGCGTGGCGGACGAAAAATCGGGCGAGGCGGTCAAGTTGTTCGTCGTGCCCAGCGACCCAACGCTTACCCAGGATGAACTTCAAGCCTACTGCCGGGAGAATTTCACCGGTTACAAGATGCCGCGGCACTATGTCTTCCGAGATTCGTTGCCGATGACTCCGGTAGGCAAAATCCTCCGCCGAGAGCTGCGTGAAAGCGCCTGACCGGACCTTGCGCGCTTTCTTGGGGCTATTCATGTGAGTGACCGCGACATGTGTTCCGGTCACTTTATGTCGAATCCCTCCCGGTCGGACTCTGTTCGCTCCTGTGCAAAGCTGCTAACCTCGGGCACGCTTTTAGCCCGATTAGTGGTACAAAAGTTAACAAATCACAACAAAACAGCTGCCATCGCGCAGTAATAAAGCTGTTGCTTAGGAGTGGGGTTCATGACCGATAACTTCTGGAAGGATAAGTATCCTGTTGGGGTCGCCAGCGAGATCAATCCCGACGAGTATCAGAACATCCAGGCTGTGCTCAAGCAGTCTTGCGAGCGCTTCGCGGACAAGCCGGCCTTCAGTAATCTCGGCAAGACCCTGACCTACGGTGAGCTGTACAAGCTGTCCGGCGACTTCGCCGCTTACCTGCAGCAGAACACCGATCTTCAGCCCGGCGACCGTATCGCCGTGCAGCTGCCCAACCTGATTCAGTATCCCATCGTCGTCTTCGGTGCCATGCGTGCCGGCCTTATCGTGGTCAACACCAACCCGCTGTACACCGCGCGGGAAATGGAGCATCAGTTCAATGATGCTGGCGCGAAGGCACTGATCTGCCTGGCCAACATGGCGCACCTGGCCGAGGAAGTGCTGCCCAAGACCGGCATCAAACACGTGATCATCACCGAAGTGGCGGACATGCTGCCGCCGCTCAAGCGAATGCTGATCAACGCAGTGGTCAAGCACGTGAAGAAGATGGTGCCTGCATTCAGCCTGCCGAAAGCCGTCAAGCTCAACGATGCGCTGGCATTGGGCCGTGGCAAGTCGGTGCGTGAGGCTTCGCCGAGCAGCGACGACGTCGCCGTACTGCAATACACCGGTGGCACCACGGGCGTCGCCAAGGGCGCCATGCTGACCCACCGCAACATTGTCGCCAACATGCTGCAGTGCAAGGCGTTGATGGGTTCGAACCTCAACGACGGCAGCGAAGTGCTGATCGCTCCGTTGCCGCTCTACCATATCTACGCCTTCACCTTTCATTGCATGGCGATGATGCTTAGCGGCAACCACAACATCCTGATCTCCAACCCGCGCGACCTGCCGGCGATGATCAAGGATCTGTCGAAGTATCGCTTCAGCGGCTTCGTAGGGCTCAACACGCTCTTCGTTGCGCTGTGCAACAGCGAGGATTTCCGCAAGCTCGATTTCTCTGCGCTCAAGGTCACGCTGTCTGGCGGCATGGCGCTGCAACTGGCGACTGCCGAGCGCTGGAAGCAGGTGACTGGCTGCTCGATCTGTGAAGGCTATGGCCTGACGGAGACCAGCCCGGTGGCCTCGGTCAATCCGATTGAGCACATCCAGCTCGGTTCCATCGGTATTCCGGTCCCCTCTACGCAATTCAAGGTTATCAACGACGAAGGGCAAGACTTGCCACAAGGCGAGATCGGCGAGCTGTGCATCAAGGGCCCGCAGGTGATGAAAGGGTACTGGCAGCGCCCCGAAGCCACTGCCGAGGTAATCGATGCGCAAGGATGGTTCAAGTCCGGAGACATCGGCATCGTTCAGGAAGATGGCTATATCCGCATCGTCGACCGCAAGAAGGACATGATCCTGGTGTCCGGCTTCAACGTTTATCCCAACGAGTTGGAAGACGTGCTGGCGAGCCTGCCGGGCGTTCTGCAGTGCGCTGCGATTGGCGTGCCTGATGAGAAGTCGGGTGAGGCTATCAAGCTGTTCGTCGTGGTCAAGCCGGGTGAAAGCCTGACCAAAGAACAGGTGATGAAGCACATGCATGACAACCTGACTGGCTACAAGCGGCCGAAGGCAGTCGAGTTCCGCGACAGCCTGCCGACCACCAACGTCGGTAAGATCCTGCGCCGCGAATTGCGTGACGAAGAGCTGCGCAAGTTGGGACACAAGAAATAGATGCTGCTGTGAAACAAAGAACCCCGCCTTGGCGGGGTTTTTTTGTTTTATGCGAACGGCGTCTAGCGGCATTGGCCGGCAGGCTATGACTTAGCGCTTCGTAGCGTTCTCCTTTGATGTAGCAAATGGCACAATGGCACTACTTACCCATGTATTTTATGAGGGATTGTCAGATGCTGTCGTCACTACGTCTGCGGGTGAAATTACTCTTGCTGGCGCTTGGCCCGATCCTGTTGCTGACGGTCTTGCTCAGTGGGGTTGCGGTACTTGAGTTGCAGCAACTGGCCGACCAGCAGGAGGCACAGACGCGCGCTAGCCTGATTCGGGACCGCCGTGCCGAACTCAAACACTACGTCGAGTTGGCAAAAAATGCTGTCGGCCCGATCTATGAACGCGCTGCCGAGGGAGACATGCAGGCACGGAGCCAGGCAGTCGCCATTTTCGAGCGCCTGAGCTATGGTACCGAAGGCTATTTCTGGGGCTATGACGCGCAATCGCTGCGGGTGTTTCAGGGCGCTACACGCGAGCGTATCGGCGAGAATTTTGCCGATTACCGCGACCCGAATGGCGTGTACGCCATTCGCGAACTGGTCAAGGCCGGCCGCGATGGCAGTCACTACGTCGACTACAGCTTCGCTATTCCTGGCAGCAACGCGCTGGTGCCCAAGGTCGGCTATGCCGAGTACCTGCCAAAGTGGAATCTGGTATTCGGAACCTCACTAAATCTGGATGACGTCGAGCGCGATGTAGGCGAGGCCCGCGCGGCTTTCCAGGCGCGCATCGACAGCTTGACGCTGATCATGCTCGGCTCGGCGTTCTTGCTGCTGATCCTGATGGCCGGGCTCGCCGTATTGATGAGCAACGCAATTCTCCGCCCGCTGTTGCAAATCAAGCAGAACCTCGACGATATGGCCCAGGGCGACGGTGACCTGACACACCGCCTGCCTGTAACCAGCCGTGACGAGCTGGGCGAACTGTCGGCCTCGTTCAACCGCTTCGTCGAGAAGATCCACGCTCTTGTACGGCAGGTGGCTGGCACGACTACCCAACTCAGCGGGCTGGTCAGTGCGGTGGCCAGCCAGGCGCAGCGTTCGGAACAGGCTATGGCCGACCAGCGCAGCGAGACCGATCAGGTTGCAACTGCAATCAACGAGATGTCCGCTGCCGCCCATGAAGTGGCGATGAGCGCCCAGCGTGCCGCAGAGGCGGCGCGCGAAACCGATCAGCAGGGCGTTGCCGCCAAGCAGGTAGTCGACCAGAGCATCCGCCAGATTCACGAGCTGGTCGGCGAACTGCGTGGCAGTGGTGAGTCGCTGGATGGGTTGCAGCAGGACGTCAGAGGTATTGTCGGCGTGCTCGATGTGATTCGCGCCATCGCCGAGCAGACCAATTTGCTGGCGCTCAACGCAGCCATCGAGGCGGCGCGTGCCGGTGAGGCCGGGCGTGGTTTCGCCGTGGTTGCCGACGAAGTACGTGCCCTGGCCAGCCGAACCCAGCAGAGCACTGGCGAGATCCAGGGCATGATCGACCGCCTGCAGAGCGCGACGTCGAACACCGTCTCCACCATGTTGCGCGCCGGGGAAAAGGGCGAGAGCACTCGCGATCACGCCAATCAGGCTGGCGACTCGCTGGATGCCATTTCTGCACTGATCGGCACGATCAATTCGATGAACGCGCAGATCGCTGCCGCGGCCGAAGAGCAGACCGCCGTGGCCGAGGAGATCAACCGCAGCGTGCACCACATCGCTGATGCAGTGGACGGCGTGGCGAGCGATGCCGCACAGGGCGCGCAGACTGCGCGTGAGCTTAACGGCCTGGCCGAGCAGCTACAGCGGCTGGTGGGGCAGTTCCGTATCTAGTAAGCGGTCCGAAGGCTCTAGAACGAGCCTTTGAGAAACCCTGCCTTGGCAGGGTTTCGTTTTTTATGGGTAAAGAAAAGCACTTCGACGTCGAAAAACTGAGGGACGGCTTTGAAAACAGCGCTTAAGTGTCACTGGTTTTACGCCGCAGTCTTCTAGGTCAACGTTTCTAACCAGGGATGAATCAGAATGCTTTCCAATCTTCGTCTGCGAATGAAGTTGCTGCTGCTTACGCTGGGCCCGATTCTTCTGCTTGCAACCCTGCTCAGCGGGATCGCTGTCTATGAGTTGCAGAGTCTTGCCGAACAGCAAGAAGCACATACCCGCGATAGCCTCATCCAGGACCGGCGCGCCGAGCTTAAGCACTACGTCGAACTGGCGCGCAATGCCATCGGGCCGATCCATGAGCGTTCTGCCGAGGGCGACATGCAGGCGCGTGATCAGGCCGTTGCCATTCTCGAACGGCTGTCTTACGGCAAGGACGGCTACTTCTGGGGCTACGACACCCAGAGTGTTCGCATCCTGCAGGGCAACACCAAGGATAAGATTGGACAGAGCTTCTACGACTATCGCGACCCCAACGGGGTCTACGCCATTCGCGAGTTGGTGCGGGCCGGGCAGGATGGTAGCCACTATGTCGACTACAGCTTCGTGCTGGGCAACAGCAGCGAGCTGGTGCCCAAGGTGGGTTACGCCGAATTTTTGCCGAAGTGGAAGATGGTCGTCGGTACCTCCTTGAACCTCGATGGTGTGGAGCGCGACGTACAGGCTGCACGAGTAGAGTTTCAGAAACGCATTGATGGCCTGGTGACCATCATGCTCGTTTCGGCTTTCGCACTGCTGGTGCTGATGGCATTACTGGCCGTTTTCATGAGCAACGCGTTGCTGAACCCGCTGCTGCTGATCAAGCGCAACCTGGACGATATGGCCCAGGGCGACGGTGACCTGACTCAGCGGCTACCGATCACCAGCCAGGACGAGCTGGGCGAGCTAGCCATGTCCTTTAACCGTTTCGTCGAGAAGATCCACTCCCTGGTGCAGCAGGTCGCTGGAACCACCACCCAACTCAGCGGCCTGGTCGGTGCGGTGGCCAGCCAGGCGCAGCGTTCGGAGCAGGCTATGGCCGACCAGCGCAGCGAGACCGATCAGGTCGCCACCGCAATCAACGAGATGTCCGCTGCTGCCCATGAAGTGGCGATGGGTGCACAGCGTGCCGCAGAGGCGGCGCGCGAGACGGATCAACAGGGCGTTGCTGCCAAGCAAGTAGTCGACCAGAGCATCCGCCAGATTCACGAGCTGGTCGGCGAACTGCGTGGCAGTGGTGAGTCGCTGGATGGGTTGCAGCAGGACGTCAGAGGTATTGTCGGCGTGCTCGACGTGATCCGCGCCATCGCCGAGCAGACCAATCTGCTGGCGCTCAACGCAGCCATCGAGGCGGCGCGTGCCGGTGAGGCCGGGCGTGGTTTCGCCGTGGTTGCCGACGAAGTACGTGCCCTGGCCAGCCGAACCCAGCAGAGCACTGGCGAGATCCAGGGCATGATCGACCGCCTGCAGAGCGCGACGTCGAACACCGTCTCCACCATGTTGCGCGCCGGGGAAAAGGGCGAGAGCACTCGCGATCACGCCAATCAGGCTGGCGACTCGCTGGATGCCATTTCTGCACTGATCGGCACGATCAACTCGATGAACGCGCAGATCGCTGCCGCGGCCGAAGAGCAGACTGCCGTGGCCGAGGAGATCAACCGCAGCGTGCACCACATCGCTGATGCAGTGGACGGCGTGGCGAGCGATGCCGCACAGGGCGCGCAGACTGCGCGTGAGCTTAACGGCCTGGCCGAGCAGCTACAGCGGCTGGTGGGGCAGTTCCGTATCTGATCTGGTAGTTGGACGGCAGGTGCAACGCCTGCCGTCGCTTTCGCGCAGTTGTCACAGGGCGCCAAGCTGCGCCCTGCTTGAGCGCGTCTCGAAACGAAGTTCTTTCATCCCGATCAACGGCGCTACCGGCGGGCGGCTGTCTCAGAACCGAGACGGCGGCCGTTTGGTCTAGCTCCCTATGGCCGCGTCCGCTTAATGCCGTAGGGGACGATGGCGCAAGCCACAGGCGGCCTGCCCATCAATCCGTTGCAAGGATGAGTTACCCATGCACAAGAAAAACAATGCTGTTCGGGTAGTTGCTTCTCTCGCATTGATCGCCAGCAGTGCCGCCTTCGCGGCGCCGCAGGTCGATACCGCACTATTCAACGACTTCTGGACGCCAGGCAAGCCCAATGCGGCGCTGTGCCGTTCGCCGCTGCTGGTCGGCACGCCGGTCGGTTTGCCGCGCTGCATGCAGGCGAGCAACGTCATGAAGCATCTGGAGGCGCTGCAGGATATCGCCACACTCAATGACGGTAATCGCGCGTCCGGTCAGCCCGGCTATCAGGCGTCGATCGACTACGTGCGCAGCCGTCTGCAGCGCGCCGGTTATCGCGTAGAGGTACAGGCGTTTCCCTTCCTCGCGTTCTATCCGGCCGGCCCCGGCACGCTCAGCGCGGTGGCTCCGCAGCCGGCGCAGTACGTATGGGAGGAAGACTTCTCTTATGCCGACCAGACCGACCCTGGCAACGTTACAGCACTGGTAGTGCCGGTCGACCTGGCGCTTGGTGCCGGCAACACCTCGACCAGTGGCTGCGAGCCTGAGGACTTCGCGGGATTCCCGGCGGGTGCCATCGCGCTGATGCAGCGCGGTACCTGCCCGTTCGGGCAGAAGGCGACCAATGCCGCGGCGGCCGGTGCGGCCGGTGCAATCATCTTCAACCAGGGCGACACCGAAGACCGCAAGGGGCTGCTGGTCGCGACTCTGGGCGAGGATTACAGCGGCGGCATTCCGGTGATGTTCTCGACCTATGACAACGGTGTGGCCTGGGCGCAAACCGCAGGCCTGCAGCTGAGCATGAACGTCGACGTGGTACGCGAGCAGACCGAGACCTACAACCTGCTGGCCGAGACGCGCCGTGGCGATCCGAGCAACGTGATCATGGTCGGTGCGCATCTGGATTCGGTGTTTGAAGGCGCCGGCATCAACGACAACGGCTCCGGCAGTGCGGCGTTGCTTGAGATGGCGCTGCTGATGAGCAAGGCCCGGCCGGAAAACAAGGTGCGCTTTGCCTGGTGGGGGGCAGAGGAATCCGGGCTGGTCGGCTCGACCTACTACGTTACGCAGCTGCCGGATGAGCAGAAGCGACGCATCAAGGCGTACTTGAATGTCGACATGATCGGTTCGCCGAACTATGGCAACTTCATCTATGACGGCGATGGCTCCGATTTTGGCCTGCAGGGCCCGCCCGGCTCGGCTGCAATCGAACGTTTGCTACGCACCTACTTCCAGCTGCGCAACGCGCCGTCGGAAGGCACCGAGATTGATTTCCGCTCCGACTATGCACAGTTCTTCGACGACGGCATTGCCTTCGGCGGGCTGTTCACCGGTGCCGAGGACATCAAAACCGAGGAGCAGGCGCAGCGTTACGGCGGCATCGCCGGGGAATCGTTCGATCAGTGCTATCACACGCCGTGCGACAACTTGGCCAATATCTCCACCGAAGCGCTGGAGTTGCATGGCGATGCGCTGGCCTTCGCCACGAGCTGGCTCTCGCTTTCGACCAAGCTGATCGACGACGAGATCGCCGCTGCGGCCGAGCAGAGCATCGGCACCATGCGCATCCAGCAGGTGCAGGAGAAGTCGCGTTGGGGTCACTGGATCCGTTGATCGCATGAATACCGCGCCGGCTTGCCGGCGCGGTCCCCTCCATCAATCCCTTTCCCTTCGGCCGGCCGGTCAAATCTGCGACAATCGCGCCCTTCACGAATTGCCCCACGGCTGTCCATGACCGACGCAACGCCCGCTATCGATACCCTGCTTAAGAATCTCGACCAGGCCCTGTTCGCTGATCGCCACCGCCTGCGCAGGCAGCTGCACGAGCTGAGAAAAAAGCCCGACGAAGCCAAGCTGGCCCAATGGTTGGAGCGCTTCCAGGCCTCGGTGGCCAAGGTCGAAGCTCGCCGGAACAGCGTGCCGAGCATTCGCTACGATGACAGCCTGCCGATCGCTGCCAAGCGCGACGAGATCAAGGCCGCGCTGGAAAAACATCAGGTGCTGGTGATCGCCGGTGAGACCGGCTCGGGCAAGACCACTCAGCTGCCGAAAATCTGCCTGGAAATCGGCCGTGGCGTGCACGGCTTGATCGGCCATACCCAACCGCGCCGTCTCGCGGCGCGCAGCGTCGCCACCCGCGTAGCCGAAGAAATCGGCACGCCACTCGGCGAACTGGTGGGTTATCAGGTTCGCTTCGAGGACCAGAGCAAGGAAAGCTCGCTGATCAAGCTGATGACCGACGGCATCCTGCTGGCCGAGACGCAGCACGACCGCTTCCTGGAAAAATACGACACCATCATCGTCGACGAGGCCCACGAGCGTTCGCTGAACATCGATTTTCTGCTGGGCTTCCTCAAGACCCTGCTGCCGCGCCGGCCGGACCTGAAGGTCATCATCACCTCGGCGACCATCGATCTGCAGCGCTTTTCCGAGCACTTCGATGGTGCGCCCATCGTCGAGGTGTCCGGGCGTACCTATCCGGTGGAAACCTGGTATCGGCCACTGGCGGCCGAGATCGACGAGGACGGCAATCGGGTCGAGGACGACCTGACCATCGATCAAGGCATCCTCGCTGCGCTGGACGAGATCACGGCCCACGAGCAAAGCCTCGGCCAGCGTCCTGGCGATGTACTGGTGTTCCTCCCCGGTGAGCGGGAGATTCGCGATGCCGCCGAGGTGCTGCGCAAGGCTAATCTGAGGTTCACCGAGGTGCTGCCGCTGTATGCGCGGCTTACGCCGGCCGAGCAGCAGAAAATTTTCCAGCCGCGGCCTGGCCGCAAGATCGTGTTGGCCACCAACGTTGCGGAAACCTCGCTGACGGTGCCGGGTATCCGCTACGTGATCGACTCCGGCACCGCACGTATCAGTCGTTACAGTTATCGCGCCAAGGTCCAGCGGCTGCCGATCGAGGCCGTGTCCCAGGCCAGCGCCAATCAGCGCAAGGGCCGTTGCGGGCGAGTCGAGCCGGGTATCTGCATTCGCCTGTACAGCGAGGAAGATTTCCTCGGCCGGCCGGAATTCACCGATCCGGAGATTCTGCGCACCAACCTCGCCGCGGTGATCCTGCAGATGCTGCATCTGCGCCTAGGCGACATTCAGGATTTCCCCTTTATCGAGCCGCCGGATGGCAAGGCCATCAGCGACGGCTTCAACCTGTTGCAGGAACTCTCGGCGGTTAATCGCGAGAACCAGCTGACCCCGCTGGGGCGCCAGTTGGCGCGCCTGCCGATCGACCCGCGTCTTGGCCGTATGCTCTTGGAAGCCGCACACCAGGGCAGCTTGGCCGAAGTGCTGATCGTTGCCAGTGCGCTCTCGGTGCAGGACGTGCGCGAGCGCCCGGCTGATCGCCAGCAGGCAGCCGATCAGGCCCATGCGCAATGGAAAGATCCGGATTCGGACTTCGCCGCGCTGATCAATATCTGGCGCGGCTTCGAGGAGAAGCGCCAGGAGCTGGGCTCCAACCCGCTGCGTACCTGGTGCCGGAAGAACTTCCTCAACTATCTGCGCCTCCGTGAATGGCGTGACGCCCATCGGCAACTGACGCTGATCGCCCGTGAACTCAAGCTTGGCACAGGCAGGTCGGTGGATGGCTCCGGTCAACTACCGCACGCCGATAAGGCACGTAGGGTGGAAGACGGCGAAGCCTCTCCCACGCGTCCGGCCGGGGCCAACCCGCAACCCGCACCGACTACCGACACCAAGGTCAACGTCATCGTCCGTCAGCAGGCCGAAGCCAGCGAGGCGGCGCAAAAGGCCAAGGGCTACGCTGCCGTACACAAGGCGATCCTCGCTGGCCTGCTCAGCCAGGTTGGCAACAAGACCGAGGAGGGTGACTTCCTTGGCGCGCGCCAGCGGCGCTTCTGGGTGCATCCGTCCAGTGTGATCGGGCGTAAGAAGCCAAACTGGCTGATGGCCGCCGAGCTGGTGGAAACCACCAAACTCTTCGCGCGCATGGTCGCCAAAATCGAGCCGGACTGGATCGAGCCGCTGGCCGGCCACTTGATCAAGAAGAACCACTTCGAGCCGCACTGGGAGAAGAAGCGCGGCCAGGTGGTGGCCTACGAGCAGGTGACGCTCTACGGAATGATCGTCGTGGGTCGGCGGCCGGTGCACTATGGGCCGATCGATCCGCCCGCGGCGCGTGAGCTGTTCATCCGCGAAGGTCTGGTGCGTGGCGAGATGCACAGCCGCGCCAAGGCGCTCACCGCCAATCGCGAGCTGCTGGAGCTGTTCGACGAGTTGGAAGCCAAGGCCCGCCGGCGCGACATCATTGCCGACGAAGACACGCTATTTGCCTACTACGACGCGCGCGTGCCGCAGGACATCTACCAGACCGCCAGTTTCGAGAGCTGGTACAAGCGCGAGAGCGCGAAAGACCCGCAGCTGCTGGTCATGCGCGACGAGGACGTGCTGGCGCGCGATGCCAGCGAAGTCACCGCCGCGCAATACCCTGATCACCTGCGCATCGGCGAGCTGCAATTGCCGCTGGAATATCACTTCGAACCCAACCACCTGCGCGATGGCGTGACCCTGCGCGTGCCTGCGCCGTTGCTGCCGCAATTGCGCAGCGAACGGCTCGACTGGCTGGTACCGGGGCTGCTGGAAACCAAGGCCGTGGCGCTGGTGCGCAACCTGCCCAAGGCGCTGCGCAAGAACTTCGTGCCGGTGCCGGATTTCGTCGGCGCGGCGCTGGCCAAGATCAGCTTCGGTGAAGGCTCGCTGCCCGAGGCGCTGGGTCGCGAATTGCTGCGCATGACCGGCGCTCGCGTGTCGGATGAGGCCTGGGCCGAGGCGGCGGCTGGGCTGGAAAACCATCTGAAGATGAACATCGAGGTGGTCGATGCCCGCGGCAAGTTCCTTGGCGAAGGGCGTAATCTGGCCGAACTGACCGCGCGCTTTGCCGAAGCCAGCCAGGCTGCACTGGCGCCGCCGCAGCAGAAAGCCGAGCAGAAGCCGGTCGAGGCCAAGGGCTTTGCCCAGGTCGCGGAAAAGGCCCAGGCGAAGATGGCCGGGCTGTCGATGACGGTCTACCCCGCGCTGGTGGAAGAGGCCGGGGTGGTCAAGGAAGGGCGCTTCCCGACTCAGGCCGAAGCCGATTATCAGCATCGCCGGGCGCTGCAGCGCTTGTTGTTGCAGCAACTGGCGGAACCGGCCAAGTACCTGCGCAACAAGCTGCCGGGCCTCACCGAACTGGGCCTGCTCTACCGCGACATGGGCAAGGTCGATGGGCTGGTCGAGGACATTCTCCTGGCCAGCCTGGACAGCTGCATCCTCGACGGTGAAGCCCAGCTGCCCCGTGATGGCGCCGCCCTGGCCTCGCTGGCCGAACGCAAGCGCGGCGACTGGGCGGCGCATGCCGAACGCCTGGCGCGTCTCACGCTGGAAATCCTCAAGCACTGGCACGGCCTGCAGAAACGCTTCAAAGGCAAGATCGACCTGGCCCAGGCCGTCGCGCTCAACGACATCAAGGCGCAGCTGGGCAACCTGGTCTATCCGGGGTTCGTCCGCGAGACGCCTGCCGAGTGGCTGAAGGAATACCCGCGCTATCTGAAGGCCATCGAGCAGCGCTTCGAGAAGATCGGCGCGCAGCTGCAGCGTGATCGCGTCTGGTCCGGCGAACTGGCCGGCTACTGGGAGCAGTATCAGGTGCGCCTGAAGAAGCACCTGCAGGAAGGCAAGCGCGATGCCGAACTTGCCTTGTATCGCTGGATGATCGAGGAATACCGCGTCTCGCTCTGGGCACAGCAGCTCGGCACGAAGATGGCGGTATCGGACAAGCGTCTGAACAAGCAGTGGAGCCAGGTCGAGCCCTGATATCGCTGCCTGGCGCACGGATCGTCAACTTGCAGGAAGCCCATGGACACTCGAAACAGGCTGGCGGGCGTAGCGGGCTCGCTCGCAGCCTCGACACTCTTCGCCACGCTGTACTACTACACCTCGCTGCTCGAGCCTTTGACCGGCCAGCAGATTTACGGCTGGCGCATCCTGCTCACCGCGCCCTGCCTGGCGTTGCTGCTGCTCGCCATCGGGCGTTGGGGCGAAGTCCGGCAGATCCTTGTGCGCGTACCGGTAGAGGCGCGGCTGTGGCTTGCCCTGCCGCTGTCCTCGGCGCTGGTCGGCCTGCAGCTCTGGCTGTTCATGTGGGCGCCGATCAACGGCCACGGGCTGGATGTCTCGCTTGGCTACTTCCTGCTGCCGCTGACCCTGGTGCTCACCGGGCGGCTGGTCTTTGGCGAGGCGATCAGTCGATTGCAACGTCTGGCCTGTCTGCTGGCGGCGGTGGGTGTCGGCAACCAGCTGCTGCTGGCCTCGTCGCTGTCATGGCCGGTGCTGGCGGTTGCCCTCGGCTACCCGTGCTATTTCGTCCTGCGCCGCTGGATCGGCACCGCCAGCCTCGGCGGCCTGTGGGTCGATCTGGTGATCAGCCTGCCGGTCGCTGCGCTGTTCGCCTTTTCCGACCGAGGCACCCTGCAACAGCTCGCTGCGAGCCCGTCTCTGCTGCTTCTGATCATCGGCCTCGGTGCGCTCAGCGCCTTGGCCCTGGCGCTGATGATCGTCGCCAGCAAACACCTCGATCTGGCACTGTTCGGCCTGCTGAGCTATGTCGAGCCGGTGCTGCTGGTCGTCGTCGCGTTGCTGCTCGGCGAAAGCATCACGGCGGACCAGTGGCTGACGTACGCCGCGATCTGGGCAGCGATCGCGGTACTGGTCTTTGAAGGGTTACGGGCGCTGCGTAGAGGGCGAGGGTAGCGACACGTCAAAGTAGGAGTCACGCGTCGGAAACGGCGAAGTGGTTTTCACCGATTCAGGAGCAGCGAGCCGCTAGATCATCCGCTGCGCAACCAGCCCCACGACAACGGCCAGCCCGAGCGCGCCGAGCAGCAACGCCAGGCGCCAGCCTGATTGGCGCGGGGCATCCAGTGCTGGCGCTGAGGTTGCCGGGGCCGGCGTATGCAGTGGATTCGGCGTGGCAGGGCGGGGCCGGGGCGCCTTGGGCTGGGCAGCGGCAGCGGTAGGCAGGTCAGCGGCGCGGATAAATACGGTGGCGTCCTCGTCGACGATTTCCGGCGCGCTGACTCTGGGCCCGATAACCAGCAGCGTGGTAGTGCCCAGCTGAATCTGATCGCCCGGCTGCAATACAGCGGTCGTGACTTTCTCACGATTGACCATCAAGCCGTTGGCCGACGCGAGGTCCTTCACTTCCAGCACATCGCCCTTCAGATAGAACTCCGCGTGCCGGCGGGATAGCTCCGCGTCGGCGAAGCAGAGCTCGCATTTGACCGAGCGGCCAAAGGTCATCGAGCCGGTGATGTGGTACTTGTGGCCCTGGTTCTCGCCCTTGACCACCTGTAACAGCCAGCGCGGCGCAGCCGCCACCTTGGCGCCAACCTTGGCCGGGTCGACGATCTCCAGCTCCAGAGCGCCTAGGCGCACGCGGTCGCCGGAGCGGATCTGGTAACGCTCGCCGATCTTCTCGTCGTTGACGTATGTGCCCCCCGGTGTGCCGAGGTCGGTCAGGTAGTAGAAGCGGTTTTTCAGTATCAGCTCGGCGTGAAAGGGCGCCACGCCGGCGTCGCTTATCGCCAGCCTGTTGCTGCGGTCCGAGCCGAGGGTGAAGCGTTCGTCGGCAAGCCAGACGGGGCTCTGACGATTGTCTGCGAAGTGGATCCTGAGCATGTCTGCGTTACCTTGAGCGGGAGCGATCGCCGGCATCAGCCGGGCGATCAGGCGTGATTATCAATTGAATATCCGATTCCACAGGCGCTTGACCGGATTGGCCGGCGCTTGCGAGGTCTGCGTGGTAGCCGGTTGGGTGCGCGAGGTGCTGGCAGCGGTGCGCGGCACAGGCCGCGGCGCTCTTGCCTTGGCGACGCGCTGGGCATGGGCTTCGTGCAGTACCAGCAGCGGTGCATACCCCGGTGAGGCTTCCAGTCCCTGCTCGATGTATTCCAGTGCCAACGCGTACTCGCGTCTGCCATATGCCGCTTCGACGAGTTCGACATAGCGTTCGCTGACTCGGGCCAACCCATCGAGCGCCACCTGGTGCTCCGGCAGCCAGCCAAGCACTTGCTGGTAGTAGTGCACGGCGCTGTCCTCGGCCGGTTCCAGCAGTTGGTCATCGGCCAGTCGCTGCGCCGCCAGTTCTAGGGCCTGGGCGATGCGGGCATCGAGGACGCGGCGCAGGCCATCGAGGGCATCTGCATTGTCCGCGTCCAGGCGCAGGGCCTGGCGGAAGTAGTAGTCGGCATTGTCGTACGCCGGTGCGGTCAGTTGCCCTTCGCCCAGGCGCGACTCGGCACGGGTGAGAAACTCGCTGATCTGGCTGTACTGAAACCACTGATAGCCACCCACGCCCAACGCGGCTATTGCCAAAGCAAGCGCCGCACTCACAGTCGCCCAGCGGCCAATGCGCCGACGCTGTCGCCGGCGTCGGGGCTGTGGTGCGGGTTCCATAAGCAGTGCCGGCGCGATGCGGGTCTGGTCCATGTCCGGTTCGGTGAGCGTGTCGATGGCCGCCAATAGCTCACGGCAATTACTGAAGCGCTCGCCCGGCTGCTTGGCCAACATGCGATCGAGTAGCGGTTGATAGGGCGCCAGCGCCGGCGGCAGCTGGGGCGCGGGCATCTGTAGATGGTTGAGCACCGTTTGCGGATAGCTGCTGGCGCGGAACGGGTTGGTGCCGGTGAGCATCTCGGCGAGGATTACCCCGAGGCTGTAGATGTCGCTGCGCGCATCCAGCGGCTGGCACTGGGCCTGCTCCGGACTGCTGTAAGCAGGGCTGCCGACCGCGATGCCGAAGTGGGTGAGTTCGTTATCCAGTTCGACCGCTTTGGCGACGCCAAAGTCGGTGAGTACAACGCTGCCGTCGTCACGGAAGAGGATATTGGCCGGCTTGACGTCACGATGAACCAGCCCGCCGTCGTGCACCACCGCAAGGCCACCGGCAAGCTGGCGAACGATATCCAGCGCCCGCGAGGGTGAGAAGACGATGCCGCGGTGTTGCGCCAGGTCGCCACCGCCTATGTATTCCATCGCCAGGTAGTGCCGGCCATCGGCGATCTGCCCGATGTCATGGATGGTGATGATGGCCGGATGGCGCAGTGAGGCGACGATATGGCCTTCCTGGATGAAACGCTCGGTGAACGCCGCATCCTCGGTGCGCAACAGAACCTTGACCGCCACCTCGCGATCCAGCGACAGCTGTGTGGCCAGGTACACCTCAGCCATTCCGCCTTTTCCGAGCCGCTTGTGCAGGCGATAGCCCGGTATTTCCAGCATCCGATGCATTGTCAAAAACTCGTGCTTGCTACGACTTGAGGGGTTTTAACAGCATGTTGATGAAGCGGCGCCCGCGGGATTCGACCGTAGTAGGGGCAGCGGTGCGACCGATCACGATGCAGGAAATGTTGTCACGACCGCCATGGGTATTTGCCTGGTCGATCAGTTGCTCCACCAGATTCTCCAACGTATCGGCAAAGGTGCAGGTAGCGTGGATCTGAGCGTCGGTCAGCTCGTTGGTCAGGCCGTCGCTGCATAGCAGAAGCAGCTCACCGGCCTTGAGTGTTCCGCTGCCGATACCCACTTCCAGAGGCACCTCGCGCCCCAGGCAGCGCAGGATGATGCTGCGCCAGGCATGACTTTGAGCGTCGGCGGGCTTCAACTCGCCGGCGTCGATCATCATCTGCACCCAGCTGTGGTCTCGCGTCAGTTGTTCGATGCCGTTTGAGGTGACCAGATACGCTCGGCTGTCGCCGACCCAGGCGAGTTCGAAATCGGCGCCGTGGAAATGCGCAGACACCAACGTGGTGCCCATGCCGTCATCTACCGCTGCTTCCAGTACCGCCTGGTTGGCCTGCTGGACCGCTCCCTGCAGCGCCTCGCCGCTTTCGATCGCCTGCTGCAGTGCAGTCAGCGCCAGATTGCTCGCGACCTCTCCGCACTGGTGCCCACCCATGCCGTCAGCTATCGCCCAAAGGCCCTGCTCGGGCGAGCAGAGCAGGGCGTCTTCGTTATGGCTACGCTTTCGCCCCGGCGAGCTTTGCCCGGCGTAGTCCAGCAATGGGTCAGAGAGGCTAGGTTGCATGCGAGGGCCCGGTCCTTGTTCCTGCGGCACGACGTCGAGCGAGCATGATGCGTTGGGCTTGTGTGACTGTCATCGATTGGCGCTAGAGCAAGCGCAAAAGTGTTAACTCGTGCAAAGCGGGCAGATTTAGTTGGCAGCTCTTGGCGACCATGGTGGCGGGATTTGGTACGGCATCGACGTCGCGCGCGCATTGCGGCCGACTGTCGTCGATGTTTGCGGAGACGTGCGGTAGTAACGGAGGAGGCTTTTACTGATTGATGCCTTTATAACCTCTCTTTCTGATCCGTTTTTTTGCGCAAATAGCGAGCCTCACTTTGCTGGAAATATAAGTTGGTAACGCACGATTATTTTCCTACCGCGCGTACGGGTTACCTGTAGTCTCACGTTCCGCTCCTTACTGAAATACGTCGCCGCTTAACCATCCATTTCAGTAACGAGGAGCGAACGTGCGCTTAGCTGATTTTATTCTTGAAAATATCGAACCTATCCTTCAGCAATGGGAAGACTTCGCCAAGACGATGACACCAGCCGCCGATGGCATGGATTCAGCGGCGTTGCGGGATCACGCAGAACAAATGCTGATTGCGATCGCTGCAGATTTGCGAACGGCCCAGACAGCCAAGGCGCAGATCACTAAATCCCATGGCAAAGCGCGGCGCTCCGGCGATATCACCCCGGCGGAAACGCATGCGGAAATACGGCACTCGTCAGGATTCACGATCGAGCAGCTGATCGCGGAGTACCGCGCATTGCGCACCAGTGTGCTGGTGTTGTGGATGTCGTCCGATGCGGTGTCGAAAGAGCATGAGGTTTCGGACATCGTCCGCTTCAACGAAGCAATCGATCAGGCGCTTGCCGAGTCGGTGGTCAGCTATGCGGACGCTGTAGATGCCGCGCGAAATGTGTTTCTTGGCATATTGGGCCACGATCTGCGAAGTCCCCTCGGCGCCATATTGCTAAGTGCTGACGTACTGCTACATGCAGGGGATCTGCCCCCCAAACCGACCATCAACGTGTCGCGTATCTATACGAGCGTAAAGCGCTCCATCAAGATCGTCGGCGACCTCCTGGACTTCACCCGCACGCACTCCGGCGGAGGCATTCCGGTGCGCAAGGACAGCGAAGACCTGGCGCAGGCGTGTGAAGGTATGGTCGAAGAGGCAAGGGCGTACAACCCCGACCGACAGATTATCCTGCAGTCCGAGCCGAGCCTTCCTGGACAGTTCGATAAATCCAGAATGGAGCAGGTGATCGCCAACCTGATCGGCAACGCCATCGAGCATGGCGAGGCGGGTACACTCGTCACGGTCAGTTTGAAAAGCGATGAGGGAATTGCCACGTTGACGGTTCACAACGTCGGTCGCCCCATCGACGAATCGGCGAAAAGCAGTCTTTTCAACCCGATGGTGCGCCACCTGCAAAGCGGTAATGCCGAGTATGGCGCCGGAGCAGGCCTCGGGCTTGGCCTATACATCGCGTCCGCCATCGTAGATGCGCATCATGGCAGTATCGACGTCGACTCGACCGCGGCTAGCGGCACCACCTTCACGGTCCGCATTCCCCTGGATGGCTCCCCGGCCGTATGACCGACGGCCCCACCATCTGCGTAGCCGTTACCGGCTCAGCTCGTACGCGCACATATTGACCGTCGCGGCCAGGTTCAGTGATTCGATGGCGGCACAGCCGGGAATTGTGAACGGCTGAGCGCCGAGTGCGCTCAACTCCTCGCGTGGCACCCCGCGGGCTTCGTTGCCGAACAGATAACAATCGAAGGTTCCGAAAGCCGTTGACCGTACAGGCTCGCCATTCATATCCAGGCAGGCGATACGCTCGAAACGCGCACGCAAGGATTCCAGCTCCACCTCCAGCTCCAGCGGCGCATGGAATATCGCGCCCATGCTCGAACGCACGACCTTGGGGTTGTACGGGTCGACGCTGCCGGGACTGAGCAGGCAGCGGAAATTGCCGAACCAGGCCAGGGTACGCAGGATGGTGCCGAGATTGCCCGGGTCCTGGATTTCATGCAGGTAGATGGCACGTTCGCCGGCAATCGGCGCAGAAGCCGGCGCGCCCGCCAGCGGCATTGGCACCAGCGCAACGATGCCCTGCGGGGTCTTGGTATCGGCGATCTGCGCCATCTGGCGGTCGCTGATCAGGTGGGTCTTGAACGGGCTTTGCCAGTGCTCGTAGGTGCTGGTCACATACAGCTCGCTGCGTTGCAGCTGCGGGTTGTGCAGGGCGGCTTTCTGGAGTTCCAGCACCAGATGCTCGCCCTCCACCAGAAAATGTCCGAACTCGGCGCGGTACTTTTTCTGGTGAAGCTTTTTGATGTCGTCGAATTTCATCAGGGCGGCGCTCAGTTGCTCTGCACTTCAGTCTGTTCCACGTCAGCCAGCATCGACTTGGCCAATGCTTCGGCGACCTTGATGCCGTCCACGCCCGCCGAAAGGATGCCACCGGCGTAACCCGCGCCTTCACCGGCCGGATACAGGCCGCGCAGGTTAAGGCTCTGCAATGTCTCGTTGTCCCGGGTGATGCGTACGGGCGACGAGGTACGAGTTTCGATGCCGGTGAGCACGGCATCCGCGCGATCAAAGCCGCGAATCTGCTTGCCGAACGCCGGCAGTGCCTCGCGGATGGCCTCGATTGCATACTCGGGCAACGAGGGCGCCAGATCGCCCAGGCGCACGCCGGGTTTGTAGGAGGGCTCGACTTCGCCGAGCTCGGTCGATGGCACGCCGCGAATGAAGTCGCCCACCAACTGTGCGGGGGCGCAGTAATCGCTGCCACCCAGTTCATAGGCGCGCGATTCCAGACGCTCCTGCAGTGCCAAGCCGGCCAGCGCATCGCCTGGGAAATCCTGCTCCGGGTTGATGCCAACGACGATGCCCGCGTTGGCGTTGCGTTCGTTGCGCGAGTACTGGCTCATCCCGTTGGTCACGACGCGCCCCCGCTCGGATGTGGCCGCCACCACGGTGCCGCCCGGACACATGCAGAAGCTGTAGACCGCGCGGCCATTCTTGGCGTGGTACACCAGTTTGTAGTCCGCGGCGCCCAGCTCGGGATGGCCGGCGTACTTGCCCAGCCGGGCCTGATCGATCATCCCTTGCGGGTGCTCGATACGAAAGCCGATGGCAAACGGCTTGGCCTCGATGAACACGCCCTGGCGGTGCAGCATGCGCACCGTATCGCGTGAACTGTGCCCCAGCGCCAGCACCACATGGCGGCTGTGAATCGTCTCGCCACTGGCCAGCACCACGCCTTCAAGCTGGCCATCGTTGATCAGCAGATCGGTGACTTTGCTCTCGAAGCGCACTTCGCCGCCGAGCGCGATGATCTCCTCGCGCATGGTCGAGACCACACCGGTGAGACGGAAGGTGCCGATGTGCGGCTTGCTCACATACATGATCTCGGCCGGTGCACCGGCACGAACGAACTCGTGCACCACCTTGCGCGCGTAGAACTTGGGGTCCTTGATCTGGCTGTAGAGCTTGCCGTCGGAGAACAACCCCGCGCCACCCTCGCCGAACTGCACGTTGGATTCCGGCGTCAGGACCTTCTTGCGCCACAGCGCCCAGGTGTCCTTGGTGCGGCTGCGCACATCCTTGCCGCGCTCCAGCACGATGGGCTTGAAACCCATCTGTGCGAGCAGCAGCGCTGCGAACAGTCCACAGGGGCCGAAGCCCACCACCAGCGGGCGCTCGCTCAGATTGGCTGGCGCCTGGCCTACCGGGTAGTAGTTGGTGTCCGGCGCTGGACGCACGTTGTGGTCATCGGCAAAGCGCGCCAGGACGGCCGCCTCGTCGTGGACCTCCAGGTCGATGATGTAGATGAACAGGATGACGCTGTTCTTCTTGCGCGCATCGTAGCTGCGCTTGAACACGGTGAAATTCAGCAGATCGGCGTCGCTGATGTTCAGGCGTTTGACGATGGCCTGGCGCAACTCATCGGCGGAGTGATCGAGGGGCAGGGATAGTTCGTTGATGCGAATCATGCTGATAGTCCTGGCCGGTGACTCCGGCAGAGGAAGAAAAAAAGGGGGGAGAGGCGCGGATTGTACCGGCGTGGCTCGTCCCTGTCAGGCCAGGCCTGGCGGCACTCAAGAAGGCGCGGCGTTGCCGGAGGCCATGCCTGCAACCCCGTCGATTTAACCTGCGTTGCATTATCGGCCTATAATTGCCGCCATTTCGCGCCCAACAGCTTCTGCTCTGCACCATGCGCTGGCCGGCCCGCTTCTCCCATTTTGATTTTCCGTGGTTGCCTCCCTCCATGAAACGATCCAAAAGCAGCCGCCGCTGGCTGGATGAACACGTCAACGATCCCTACGTAAAACAGGCCCAGAAGGATGGCCTGCGCTCGCGTTCCAGCTACAAGCTGATCGAGCTGAACGAGAAGGACAAGCTGATACGCCCCGGCATGCTGCTGATGGACCTCGGCTCAGCCCCTGGTGGCTGGTCACAAGTGGCCGGCAGGCTCGTGGGCGAAAAGGGACGGGTCGTGGCCACCGACATCCTGCCGATGGACCCGCTGGACAACGTCGACTTCATCCAGGGCGACTTCACCGAGGATGCCGTATTCCAGCAGCTTCTCGACACGCTCGACGGCCGGCAGCCTGATCTGATCGTCTCTGACATCGCGCCCAACCTCAGCGGCGTCGCTGTCGCCGACCAGGCCTCCTCGATGTACCTGGTCGAACTCACCCTCGACATGGTCCGCAAAGTGCTCAAGCCCAATGGCAATTATGTGGTCAAGGTCTTCCAGGGCGAAGGCTCCGACGATTTCCTGAGGGACGTGCGCACCTCATTCGAGAAAGTGGTAGTCCGCAAGCCCGCGGCGTCACGACCGCGCTCGAACGAGGTTTATCTGGTGGCGAAGGGGTTCAAGGGCCAGTGAGTTGGCGTGGCGCGGATGTCGCAGCAATCCAGGCTTTTGGCTGTTGCCACTAAGCTGAATCCAGCCGTATTTGATCAAGCGCTCGTTTGGCGTGCGTGTTGTGAAAGGGTGCGTGCAGCGCGAGTACTCAAACATCAGCCAGAGTTGGCTGGGTGGTTTATTTCCACTTGACCAATAGCGCTCTGCCTTGGCTGTTTTCGGCTGATAGCCGAAGTTCGACCGGCAGCTACCGGCTAGGAGCGGAACCTAGTGAACATCGTCAGAGCACTGCCCCCATCAAAACTTTGCGCGAACGTCCACTAGGCCGTCAGTAACTACAGCGGTGACAGCTGTAAATGTAGTGAAATACATCGGCAGACTGGTCAGTTGCCTTCCGTCCGGATAAGTCACCACAAATGCTATCGACGACTCGCCCGCTACTTTGAATGTTCGCATTGCGCCCGGAGCGATGGCAGGAAGCTTTTTGCGATTGGCGCTCCATTGAGCTTCAACCTGCACGGTGACGCCCGATTGGTTTCGAATGACGACCGTGGGCGTCGCCCAATAGTTAACGCCTAGCAGCAGTGCGGCACATAGCGCCGACAAGGTGAGGAGGGTAACTGCGATACGTCGAGGTAGCGTACAGCTGCGGGTCATGTCGGTTCCGTTAAGGGTAGATAGCTTCGCTTGTACAACGCGTTGCCGGCGAATTTTAGCAACGGAACACGTGCCCAGCCGGGCAGCCCACGCATCCTGTCCCGCGCAGCGCATTGCTTCTGGACCCAATCGACGCGTGGTTTGCGTCGGCGCGTGTACTCGGCGAGCGCATCGCTGACCTTTGGGGCTCTGCCAAGCGTTTCGGCCAGTACCAGTGCATCTTCCATCGCCATCGCCGCACCTTCTGCCATGCTTGGGGAGGAGGCGTGTGCCGCATCGCCAATCAGTACCACGTTTCCCTTTACCCATTCCTCCATGAGCACTTGCTCGATCCGACCAACGTGAACCTGAGCGTCGGCCGGCCCATGAGTGATGAGTGGTGATAAGGAGGCTGAGAAGTTGGCCAGTAAGGTGCTGGGTGGAAGGTCGGTCAGGTTTCGCTGCGCGTCCGACTCGTTTACCGCCATGTCCGCATAGACGTAGACCTGATCGTTGCCGATCGGAATGGCCAGCAGACTCATCCCGTCTCCGAGCATGACTGTCCAACCTTCGACTCCGACGGTGTCTTTGGTAGTGAAGCGCCAGCACACATTGCCGGTGTACGAGGGTCTGACGTCTGGGAACGAGCTTTGGCGCACCTGCGAGTGGATGCCGTCCGCGCCGATGACCAGGTCATACTCACGTGCCGTGCCGTCGGAGAAGGTCGCCCGGCTTATGGCGCCAAGCGGCTCGATGCCGGTGAGCGAAATGCCGAAGCGAAGCTCGGTTTCACGCAGCGAGTCGCGCAGTGCGGCATGCAGGGCTGCCCGGGGCAGCGCCAGGCACGGCCCGCAACGCGACCAGACATCCGCGGTCCGCGTGACACTCAGGGGTTTGCCTCGGTTATCAAGGATGCGTTGGGTAGTTATCGGCATGGCGACCTTTGCAATCGAGTTCAGCAGCCCCAGGGCCTGCAAGGCTCTTGCGGCATTGCCTGGCAGGTAGAGCCCGGTCCCGCCTTGTGGCGCACCGGCCCTGCGTTCGATCAGATCGGGGCTGAACCCCTGTAGCTCCAATGCTCTGGCCATTGCAAGGCCGGCAATACCGCCGCCAACGATCAGTATTCTCATCGCGTTATTCACTCGACGAGGACGTGTCATCGATTACGCCTTGCGCCGCGAGGATAAGGTCTGCCGCTCGTTCGCCGATGACGACGCAGGGCGCCATGGTGTTGCCGGTGGTGATGCGAGGCATGATCGAGGCATCGGCGATCCGGAGTCTGTCGATGCCATGGACGCGCAGTTGATGGTCGACCACCGACATCGCATCCCGGCCCATTTTGGCTGTGCAGGACTGGTGCCAGTAGGTTACGGCCGAATTGCGAATGAATTGCTGCATCGCGCGATGTTCTTTCGGCCCGGGCACGACTTCTCGCTTGATCAAGCCATTGAAGGCTTCGCTATTGCCGAGCGTCCTGCACAGGTCGATCGATGCGAACGCCGCAGCCATATCCTCGGGAGCGCTCAGCGAGTTCGGCTCGATGAGCGGACCATCCAGTGGACCGGCACCTGACAGGCTTACATGCCCGCGACTGACGGGCCTTGCCAGGCCTGCGAACATCGTCCAGCCATTTTGCGGCGCTGGAATACCGACTTCAGCGGGTGAGGGCACCGCGAACTCGAGTTGACACTGCAGCAAGTCCGGGGCGTCCAGGCGACTGTCGCTTTTCCAGTACAGCTTGGTTTCACACCCGCCGGCGCCGACTGGTTGAGATTGCAGGTACTCCCAGGTGCAGCCAAAGGCGATATGGTCCTGGAGGTTCTGGCCCACTCCGGGAAGGTGATGGATCGGGGCAATGCCGTGAGTGCGCAGCTCATCTTCCGGGCCGACGCCCGATTGCATGAGCACCTTCGGCGTGTTTATCGCACCCATGGATAGGATGACTTCGGTTCGGGCATGGATGCGCTGCCGTTCGCCGCCGACCACCACTTCAACGCCGATTGCCCGCGTGCCGCTCAGCAGGACACGGGCCACCAAAGCGCCGGTCAGGACCGTTAGATTCGGGTAGTGCAGTCGCGGCCGGATATACGAGTCGTACATGGATTCGCGCTTGCCGTCCTTGATGCGCAGATCGGTGATCGCGACACCACCCGGGCCCTCCATCATCTCGCCGTTGGCGCTGTCGTACCGGGGGATGCCCAAACGGCTGGCCGCTTCCAGCGTTGCCCAGGCGAGGGGCTGAGGCGAGGCCGGCTGCTCGACGTGTACGGGGCCGCCTGAACCGCGTCGCACGGCATCCGGGGTGCCTTGCCAACTCTCGATCCTGCGGTAGTAATTCAGCGCCGAATCGTAGCCCCAGGCGGGGTCGCCGGACTCTGCCGCGAAATGATCCCAGTCCGACCGATGCCCGCGCGCCCAGACCATCACGTTGATGCTGGAGCCGCCGCCGAGGCCCTTGCCCATGTTGAGCGAAAGGCGACGGCCGTTGAGTAGGGGGGTGGGTTGCCCCTCGAATGCCCAGTCGCGCTCCGAGCCGAGGTTCAACGGCCATTGCGCCGGCTCGACAACCTCGGGACCGGTATATCCGTGGCCGGCTTCAATTAACAATACGCGTGCGTTGGGGTGGTCGGCGAGCCGACCCGCTACCACGCAGCCCGTCGTGCCCGCACCACACACGATGTAGTCATAGTTTCGATCACGCAGATGATCCATACGCCTACCCCGGTTCAAAAGATTGTCAGTGGTGTTAGTGATCACTGCTCGCCCACGCTGCGTACCGCCTCGAGAATCACCTCGGCTACCGCATCTGGCTGCGACTGCTGGGGAACATGGCTGGTGGGCAGCTCGGCCTGGGTCGCGCCGATACGCTTGGCGGCCGAGCGCTGGACGTCCGGGTGGATCATCCGGTCCTCGGTGGCGAGCAAATACCAGGACGGTTTGGTCTTCCAGGCAGCGACGGTCGTCTTGTCCTCGAAGGCGGATGCCTGGATAGGGCCTTGGGTCGCGGCCATCACAGCGGTCTGCGCCGCCGGTAGATCCTGGGCGAAGTCCTTGGCCATGCCTTCGGGCGTCAGATACAGGAAGCCGTTGGCGTCTGCCTTGATCTGGCTGATGCCAGGAGGCGTGGGCGCGCCCTTGCCTTGTTCGCCACTGGTTTGCCCGGCCTCCGGTGCGAATGCGGCGACATACACCAGCGCGCTGACCTTCTCGTCATTGCCGGCTTCGGTAATCACCGTGCCGCCCCAGGAATGGCCGACCAGAACCACCTTGCCGGGCTGATTGTTCAACGCGCGGCGTGTCGCTGCGACATCATCGGCCAGTGATGTCAGTGGGTTCTGCACAACCGTCACGGCAACACCTTCGGCCTGGAGCCGCGGCACCACCTTGGCCCAGTCGGAGCCGTCGGCGAATGCGCCGTGTACGATTACCACCGAAGGCGTTGTACCTTGCGCCTGGCTGCCGGTCGCGGCGAACGTGGTTGCAAGGGCAAAGGCAGCTGTGGCGACTTTCGATTTGAGTGTTTTCATTGGATGAGCTCCTATGTGGGAGCTCAAATTCTGCTGACTGGCCTGCGCTGCGGGCATCGGTCATTTATCCGACCCCGGAGCATTTTTTCATGGATAGCGCGCTGCAGCTGGACATCTCTCTGAGCGGAGCACTGACGGCTATTGCCCAGGTAGGTGACCTCAGTATGGGACAGCCGCTCGGGCATTCCCGGCGCGTTGCAAGCCTGGCACGTATGCTGGCGCAAGCCGCGCATGGCGATGGCGAGCACCTGCAGGTTGCGGAGCAGGTCGCCTTGTTGCGCTGGTCCGGCTGCACTGCCAACGCCGAAGGGTTCGCGGATTTGCTCGGTGATGACGTCGAGGGCCGCCGTGCGATGCTCGACCAGACCCTAGGCAAGGAAGAAATGAACGCGGTGCATCAGGCAACTCCGCTTGCCGTCGTGCACTGCGAGGTGTCTGGTGAAATCGCCAAAACCCTCGAACTCGGTGCCGCTGTCGAAGCGGGCTTGTGCCGCGTATTCGAAACCTACGACGGGACTGGTCGGCCATTGGGCGTGACCCATGAGCATATTCCTGAAGCGGCCTATCAGGTGGTGCTTGCCGGTGATCTGGACATTCTCAGCCGAGCACATGGCCTGGACGCTGCGCTGCGCTGGATTCGTGAACAGTCGGATCGACGTTATCCCGCCTCGCTGGCGTCCTTGCTGGTGGAAAACGCCGGGGAGTGGCTGGCGAATCTCGAAACCCTTTCGAAGCCCCCGGCCCATGCAGAGACGGAGCGTTCCGTATCACTGACGTTGGGGAGATGTGATCGACCTGAAGCTTCCCTGGCTAGCGGGCCATTCGCGTCAAGTGGCGCATGTTGCCGTAGAGGCGGCACGCTTGTCGGGCTTGAGTGAGCCAACGCTGACCGCGATCGGAAAAGCAGCGCTCGTTTACGGCCTCGGCCGGGCGGCTGTTTCCAATCACCTATGGAACACCGCTGGGGCGTTGCCTTACGGGGCCGCGGAGCGGGTACACCTCGTGCCGTACTGGACGCAACAGGCACTGCGGCCCATCAGCGAACTGGCCGTGCCCGGAGAGATCGCAGCCCATGCTTACGAACGGCTCAACGGCAGCGGCTATTTTCGAGGCGTGATGGGTGATGCGCTGTGCGCTGAGCATCGGCTGTTCGCTTCGTCCGTCGCCTGGGTCGCGCTAAGAGGGGCAAGGCCGTGGCGGTCGGCCTACGGCGAATCGGAGGCGGAAAGGCTGCTTAAACAGGACGTCGGCAAGGGACTGTTCGACAGCGACGTCTGCGATGCGGTGATCGCAGCGGCACGGGGCGAGCGCCGAGTTCATCAGCCGAAGGGTTCGATACTCACCGTGCGGGAGTGCCGCATCCTGCTTGAGATCAGCCGTGGCGCCAGCAACAAGCAGGTGGCGCGGCTACTGGACATCAGCCCGAGCACGGTCCGCACGCACGTGGAAAGCATCTTTCGCAAGCTGGAATGCTCGACCCGAGCCGCTGCCACCTTGAAGGCGCTGACGCTGGGGCTGATCGCCTGATAGCGGGCGCGGAAGATGGATCGCTCGACGGCCTGCTGGAGCGGATGATCGGGTGAGGTGAGTCCGTCTTAGCTGTTTTGACCGGCGCGAACCAGGGCTACGAATGCCTGGAACGCGGCAGAGGGGTTGCGGCGGTTCGGGTAGTACAGGCAGAGGTTGTCCCGGGGAGGCGTCCAGTCCTCAAGGACCCGCTCGAACTGCCCGGCTTCGATTTCAGCCTGAACGTCCTGCTCCATGAAAAAGCCGAGCCCCAGGCCTTGCTCCACGACCGCTTTGGAGACGCTGGCCTCGTCGAGCGTCAGCGGCCCGGCTACGTCGAGCTTGATGACTTCCTCGTCTCGTTCGAAATGCCAAGGAAAAATGGCGCCGTTCGGCAGCCGGATGCGAATGCAGGCATGGTTGTGGAGGTCGGGCGGGGTGCGTGGCCGTCCATGTCGGGCGAAGTATGCTGGCGTACCCACCACCGCGTACCGCCGGGGTTGACCGAGCGAAATCACGATCATATCGCTCGGTACAATACTCGCGGAACGTACGCCGAAATCGAAGCCGTCAGCGACGATGTCCACCAGACGACCTTCGGTGACGAGGTCGATATGCACCTTCGGATGCTGCCGCAGGAACTCCACCACCAGCGGCAAGAGCGCTGCCCGTGCGGCAGTGGCGAACGCGTTGATTCGCAGCGTGCCCGAGGCGCTTGCATTATGCGAACGCACGGCATCGAGCGCTGCCCGTACATCCTGCAAGGCCGGCCCCACCTGGTCCAGAAAGATCCGGCCCGCCTCGGTGACAGCCACGCTGCGTGTGGTTCGATTGAAAAGCCGCGTCTCGAGGCTCGCTTCCACTTTGGCGATGGTGTTGCTAAGCGCGGTGGTCGATACGTTGAGGTCAATGGCTGCCTGGCGAAACGAAGCCCGGCGCGCCACCGCGATAACAGCGTCCAACTCACCGAGGCCAATGCGTAGGTCTGGCATGGATTGTCCTGTATTTCGGGATGGGGCATTTGGGTCTGTCCCAGTTGAGCAAATTGTCGCTTCGGCAGCAAGATCGCTCGCCAAGCCCGTCCAGGACTAAACCAATGCACCTTCAGCTTCTCGACCCTGATGAGACACGCGACCAGCTCGGCGGTAGTGGCAGCCGGGTTGTAGCTGACGCGTCCAGTGCCACAGCCGCCGGCGGCAAGCGCCGGTTGCATCAGCCGAGGGCAGCAGTGCTCAGCGCACGCGAATGCCGTGTTCTTCTGGAAATCAGCCGGGGCGCCAGCAATAAGCAGGTGGCGCGGCTGTTGGAGATCAGCCCGAGCACCGTGCGCACTCACGTAGAAAGCATCTTTCGGAAACTGGATTGTTCTACCCGAGCGGCCGCAACCCTGAAGGGATCGACGCTAGGTTTGATCTCCTGATCTTGGCGCCCCGGCACACGTGCGATGCCCGTGACTCCGGCTGGCCAAGAGCAACCGCTACTAGCATCTTGACCGCGCCCGTGGATCAGGCGAGCCAACCTCTGTGGGCCTCCATCGTAGTCACGGATGTGCCTGGGCTATCTGCCTACCGGTTGCTAAACATCCAACTTCGCTTGGCGGACATGTCGCGCCTTAAAGCCTGGCGCCACACCGTTAAGCCCGTCTTTCTCAGCTCACCCAAGCCCCCAGCAGCTCAGGTCGTGCGCAGACGGACGAAGGCTTGATAGGCCATTAGGTTTAGCCGAATGCTCTTAATTATCCTGATTTAAGGGATTAGCCATGCATCTTTGTCCCTATTGAGTTGGCTGTTACCGCGGCCGCAAGATCGCTTTGAAATCCATCCAGGAGAAATTTCGAATGAGCCTACAGCTTCCGGACGTCGTCGAGACGTACTTTGACATCAGCAACGGTGGTGACCTATCGCAGCTTGCCAGCTGCTTCTGCACGGACGCCACGGTGTTCGATGAGAACAAAACTCATGACGGCCTCGCGGCCATCGAAGCCTGGCAGCATGAGGTTCGGCAGGCCTTCGCCTTCGAAGTTGAACCGCTTCAGGCGCTACAGGGGGAGGGCAAGCTGACTGTCAACACGCGGCTTACCGGTAATTTCACTGGTAGCCCGGTCCAGCTGAACCAAGTGTTTAGGCTGGAGAACGGCCGAATCCTCTCGCTGGAGATCATCCCGTGCTGAACCTTGAATTGAGCGGTAAGCGGGTCTTGGTGACCGGAGGCACGAAGGGCGTCGGGCGTGCGGTTGTCGACTTGTTCCTGGCTCAGGGCGCGAAGGTGATGACCTCGGCCCGGGAGGCCGACTTCGAAATGCCGGGAGGCCTCTTGGTCGCGGCAGATCTCTCGACCCCGAAAGGCTGTGAGGCGTTGGCATCCGCAGTCAAAGCGCGACTGGGAGGCGTCGACATCATCGTGCATGTGCTGGGTGGCTCTTCGGCCCCCGGTGGCGGCTTCGCTGCGCTGGATGACGGGCAGTGGCAACGCGAGCTCGACCTGAACCTGTTTCCGGCCGTGCGCCTGGATCGGGCCTTGCTGCCGGATATGCTGGCGCAGGGGCAGGGCGTCATCATCCACGTGACTTCGATCCAGAGTCGGCTGCCTCTGCCGGAAGCCACGACCGCTTATGCCGCGGCCAAGGCTGCGCTCTCGACTTACAGCAAGAGCCTATCGAAAGAGGTATCGCCGAAAGGGGTGCGGGTCGTCCGGGTATCGCCCGGCTGGGTTGAAACCGAAGCCTCAGTCGCATTGGCCGAGCGGCTCGCGCAGGAAGCGGGAACTGACTATGAGGGTGGCAAGCAGATCATCATGGGCGCACTGGGGGGTATACCACTTGGGCGCCCATCGACACCGACGGAAGTTGCTGACCTGATTGCTTTCCTTGCTTCGCCTCGGGCCGCTTCCATCACCGGGACCGAGTTCGTTATTGATGGTGGAACAGTGCCGACAGCCTAGCCTTGGCTAGCTTGAGAGAATGTGCCGGAAACAGAGGTCAGCAAGGTGTGCCGTCATGACATCCGGATGTCTGCCTCTGGCCGAAAATGGACATTAGCGACCGGCAACTATGGCCGGTCGCCTCTGATAATGGCCAACGGAAACCGGAAGCTGGCCAAGCCTCGTGCGAGAACTTTGCTAGCGTGACGATCCCATTAATGGTGCTCGAAGATCTTATGCATCTTCTGAAGCACAGCAGCATCAACTCGCGGAACAAGCTCGAGCGCTCCGAGGTTTTCCTGCAACTGCGCCACGCTTGAGGCGCCTACCAAAACTGACGTTACAGCTTGGTTCTGAAGCACCCAGGCTAATGCCAGCTGGGCCCGGGTTGCTCCGAGGTCATTGGCTATTGCCTTAAGCTGCTTGGCCGCCGCAATTCGCTCATCTCTCTTGTTCTCGAAAACGAACTCTTCGAGCCAAGAAAAACCCTCGGTCGTCAGTCGAGTGCCTGCAGGAATGCCTTCGTCGTAGCGCCCAGCCAGAACTCCGGACGCCAGCGGAGGTTGGCTTCGGCACCACGCTTTCGCTACGCCAGCAATTCGCTGCCCAACTGGGCACTACGCCGTCTGACTACCGCCGCACCTTTCATGCCGTGGAAAGCCGTCAGCTATAACGGCTTTTGGTTAGCGTTGCGGTGTGGCAGCGAACCGGTGCGATAGTGCTTGCGGCGCAGCCAGTTCGAAAAATTGTATACAATTTTTGACTGATCATGTTCTGGTTGTATACAGTTACTACTCCATCCACATGGCTTGCGGCTAAGTATCAGCAAGCCCTCGATGCACCTGGAGAACCATGGCAAGCACAACGTACTACGTTCCTACGGGCGGGCATCCCGAGCAGACTCAGCTGCTAACCGACCGTGCAATGTTCACAGAGGCCTACGCGGTCATTCCGAAGGGGGTGCTTCGCGACATCGTCACCAGCCATTTGCCCTTCTGGGACAACATGCGCATGTGGGTACTTTCCCGTCCGCTTTCGGGCTTCGCCGAAACATTTTCCCAGTACATCGTTGAGCTGGGTTCCGGCGGCGGCAGCGACCGGCCCGAGCAGGACCCGAATGCCGAAGCCGTATTGTTCGTCGTCGATGGGGAATTCTCCCTGACGATCGAGGGTACCCCTTATGACATGCGTCCCGGCAGCTACGCGTTCATACCGCCGGCGGCCAAATGGAGCGTGCGCAACACGGGGGCGACACCCGTGCGCTTCCACTGGATTCGCAAGGGCTATCAGGCGGTCGAGGGTTTGCCCTACCCGGAGGCTTTCGTCACCAACGAGAACGATATAGAGCCGATCCTCATGCCCGGTACCGACGGCAAATGGGGCACCACGCGCTTTGTCGATATGAGCGACATGCGCCACGACATGCACGTCAACATCGTTACCTTCGAGCCAGGGGCGGTGATTCCCTTTGCCGAAACCCACGTGATGGAACACGGCCTGTACGTACTGGAAGGCAAGGCGGTGTACCGCTTGAATCAGGATTGGGTCGAGGTCGAGGCGGGTGACTACATGTGGCTGCGAGCCTTCTGCCCGCAGGCCTGCTATTCCGGCGGCCCGGGCAAGTTCCGCTACCTGCTGTACAAGGACGTGAACCGCCATATGGATCTGGGCAGGTTCAACCAACGGTCCTGATCTGCAGAAGTGCCTTCGCTAGCGGTGAAGGCACTGCTTTCAAACTGCTGGAGCCCCGGCGGTCGCCAAAGTACCCGAACGCGCAGGACTCAACCAACCGACTGCAGAAAGCGTTCGACCCGCTCCAGCACCTGTTCCGGTTTCTCGCGATGCGGCACATGGCCTACACCGGGAAGCAGCGCCTGTTCGACTTGGCCGCTGGCATGCTCGGCGATCAGCTGAGGGTGTCGTTCGGAGCCGAACTCATCGTCACCGCCATGGATGGCAAGCGCTGGGCAGCCGACTTCGGGCAGGGCGTGGGCCAGCGTCCATGAGGCGAAGTCTGGCGCTAGCCAGGTATTGATCCAGGCGCTCAGTACCCAATCACTTCGATCGCCGTGGTAGCGGTGCAGGCGTTCGCGCTGCGCCGGGTCGGTGAACCAGGCTTTGGCTTGGCGGATGCCCGCGAGGGTGCGCGCTTCGACGAAGGTAACGGCCGACATGGTGATCATCGCCTGGCAGGCTTCGGGATATCGAGCGGCGCAATGCACGGCCATGCTGCCGCCGACGCTGTGTCCGAGTATCACGAAGCGCTCGATTCCCAGGTGTTCCAGCACACGAGCGAAGCCTTGCGCGGCTTCGTCCTCGACGAAGGTCGGCCTGGGTGGAGCGGTCAGCCGGTCGGAACGACCGAAACCCAGTCGGTCATAGGCGACCACTGTTCGGCCGGTCGCATTGGCGAGGGCGGCGGGAAATTCCTTCCATTGCTCGACGCAACCGAGCGACTCATGCAGAAGCAGGATCGGTGCGCGGTCTGGTCTAAGCGCATCGGCCTCAGGAAACCAGCTACGGACAAAGATGCGCCCATGGGAGCCCTCTAACCAGAGATCGGCCTGGCGGTCATCGAGCGTTGCGCTGAAGGTCATCGAGGGGAGTTCCTGAACGTTGCGGACAGCCATAGCAGTACCGTTCTTTTACGTAAACGTCAACATGCAGCGGCGGATGTATCGCCATGCCGCGGCGCGCTAGGGACGGGCCAGTTGTTGCGCGGTGCTGATGCGCTGGCGAACACGCCGGCGTTCTCAAGGCAGATCGGTAGGGGGGTGACCGTGGCGCTCAGTGCCGGCCACGGTAGAGACGCGTCAGCTCAAATAGCGCTGAAACCAGGCGATGGTGCGCTGCCACGCCAGCTCCGCCGCCTGCTCGTCGTAACGCGGGGTGCTGTCGTTGTGGAATCCGTGATGGGTGCCTGGGTAGATGTGCGCTTCGTAATGCTTGCCGGCCGCCTTGAGCGCGGCTTCATAGGCGGGCCAGGTTTCATTCACGCGCTCGTCGTGCTCGGCGAACTGAAAAAGCAGCGGCGCCTGGATCTTTTCGACGTCCGCCGGATTGGCCTGGCGGCCATAGAACGGCACTGCTGCTGCCAGTTCCGGATAGGCCACGGCAGCAGCGTTGGCCACGCCACCGCCATAGCAGAAGCCGGTGATGCCGATTTTCTTGGTGGTGGCTTCATGCGCCATTAGCCATTCGATGGCGGCGAAGAAATCGTTCATCAGCTTCTGCGGGTCGACCGCGGCTTGCAGTTCACGGCCCTTGTCATCATTTCCGGGATAGCCGCCAACCGAACTCAACCCGTCCGGCGCCAGGGCGATGAAACCAGCCTTGGCCACGCGCCGCGCAACGTCTTCGATGTAGGGATTGAGCCCGCGATTCTCGTGGGCGACGACAATCCCTGGCACTTTGCCCTCGACCTTCGCTGGTCGTACCAGATAGGCGCGTACCTGGTCGTGGCCGTTGGGTGAGGGGTAGGTGATGTACTCGGCGGTGATTTGCGGATCGGTAAAGGGAACCTGCTGGGCAAGCGCGTAGTTGGGCGTCAGCGCGTCGAGCACGGCAACGGCGCTCATGCTGCACAGGGTGAAGGCTGCCGCGCGGTCGAGAAATTCCCGGCGGCTGAGTTTGCCGTGAACGTAGAAGTCGTAAAGTTCGAGCAGTTCGGGGGCGAAGTGTTGTGCGGTGAGACGTTCCATCGGCGGCTCCGTCGGGTATCGAAAGCGGTGCAGGGCCACTGCGCTGGCCGCAGGTGCAGCAGCCAGTGTAGTCAGCCGGGTCGGAGCTGCAGCGGTTGCTGACGATCTTTACTGCAGTCAGCGTGGCGGGCGAGGGCTGGGCGGCTCGATGGCTGTCAGTTGTCCGTCCTTGCCGAGGCGCAAGTGCATGAAGTCTTCGGCTAGCAATAGCTGGCCGGCGTAAAGCGAGCTGGCTTCGGCGCGCAGGTCTTCGATCGAGTGCCCACGCCCGGCATGCTTCTGATAGCGGGCGCTGAAATGGGTCAACACCAAGTTCGGCAGCCCCACCGCTTGCGCAAAGCGCGCCACCGATGCCGCGGTGCTATGGCCGTAATCACCGCGCGCGTCGTTGGCAACCGCTTCGGTGTAGGTCGCTTCGTGGACCAGCAACTGGGCGCCGCGACAGGCGTCGCCGAGCAGTTCGGGACGGTCGTTGTCGCCGCCGATGACGATTCGCTGCGGGGCGCGGGTGAAGCTCAGGTAGTCGTCGCTGCGCAGTACACGGCCCTCGTGCTCGACGTCGAAACCCCTGGCCAGTTGGCCCCAGAGCGGGCCGCGGGGCACGCCGTCGCGATCAAGCCGGTCGGTATCCAGGCGCGGGTCAGGGCGGGCTTCGGTAAAGCTGTAGCCGTAACAGGGCACGCGGTGGGAAAGCGCGGCGGCCTCGATGCGCATGTTCGGGCTGCGCCATTCGTCCAGCGACTCGACGGCATGGAAGTCGAGTTCGTAGCCCAGCCAGCTCTGGCTCATCTCCAGCGTCGCACGCACCCAGGTCTCGATGCCGTGCGGAGCAATGATCGTCAGCGCAGCCTTGCGCCCCATCATCCCGGCACTGGCGAGCAAGCCGGGCAGGCCGTAGCAGTGGTCGCCATGTACATGGGTGATGCAGATGGCGCGCAGGTCGTGCAGCGACAGCGGGGTGCGTAGCAGCCGGTGCTGGGTGCCTTCGCCGCAATCGATCAGGTACCAGGCCTTGCCGGTGTCTTCCAGCAACGCCAGCGCGGTGACATTACGGGCTCGGGTGGGCGTGCCGGACGAAGTGCCGAGAAAGAGCAGATCCACGGGGCATGTTCTCCAGGTTGGGCTGACTAGTATGCCGCACGGTCTGGTAGCAGCCTGCTGTTAGCCTTGCCTGGTACGCCGCGAATCGACTGGCGGCGATAGAACCACCGCTATCGGCAAGCGGCGCGCCCGCACATCAAGCGGAAAACCCGCCGCACGTGTTCGCTCAGGCGATACGTGCGAGTTGCTCGCGGACGTACTGACCGTCGCCGCTGTTGCTCTGATCCAGAACTGCGACCAACAGACTCGTTGCACGATCGACTTCGCCTCGATCGATGCAGCCGAGCGCCTCGTTGAGACGCTCGCGTAGTTCCGCATTCTTGTCATCGGCGGCTGCGATTGAGGTCAGCGCGTCCAGGTCATCCGGCAGGCTGACCAGCATCTCGTCAAGCAACAGGGCTGGCTGCGGCTGCGATGGTTGCGAGGCGGGCGCGCGACCGAGGTATTCGTCCATCGTCATTTCGGTGACATCTACCCCCTGCCGGTGGAAAGGGTTGATGTCAGGGAAGGACGCTTCAGCACGCTTGGCATGAGCCGCACGGGGCTCGGGCGTGGTCAGCGCGACGGCAATGGGTCGGCGGCGAAGAATCAGCAAGCCCACCAGCAGGGCCAGTAAGCCCAGCGCGGCAAATAGCCACCCATTGCCACTGCTTTCTTGCTGCACCGCAGGGACCGGCACGGCAGCTGGCGCTGTTTGCGGCTGCGCAGGGCGCGCGGCTGGTGCCTGCTCGGCTATGGGCTCCGCTATTGGCTCGGCAGACGGCTCCGGGGCCTGGCTTTGACGCTGGGCAACGCTGCGCTGCGCTTCGGCGAGCAGACGGTTCTGCTCATCCATCTGGGCCTGCAGGCTGAGAACCTGGGCTTCCAGCTGGCTGAGCACTTCGATCAGGCCTCGATCCGCTGTGGACGGCTGTTCGCTGAGCGCAGGCTGCGCGGACCGCGTTGCCGCCGTCGGCACTGTTGTCGATACGGCTTCGCCAGCTTGCGCCTGGGCCGCAGGCTGCTCGGCGGTACTCTGGCCAGGCATGGCGCTGTCCGGCAGCAATAGCTCGGTACCGACCCGCAGGCGGTTGCGGTCACCATTGATGAACGCGGCTGGGTTGAGCGCAAACAGGTCGGCCATGAATGCTTCACGGGAGGTCGACAGCGGATTTCCCATGCGCCCGGCGATGCCCCACAGGCTGTCGCCGGGCATGATCCGGTAGCGTTTGCCTTGCTCGGCCACCGGCAACGGCTCGGCTGGTCTAGGCTTGGCTGATACGGCCTGAACCGGCCGGAGCTGTGCGACCGGTGGTGCTTCTGGTTGAGCTTGGGCTTGCGCCGCTAGCGTGGGTTGGTACAGCGGCGGATCGAGCAGCAGCGTGTATTCGCGCAACAGCTGGCCACCCGGCAGTGTCAGCTCGACGATGAAATTCAGATAAGGCTCATTGACGGGCGCGCTGGAGCTGACACTGATGCGCTGTCTGCCCTGTTCCAGTATCGGAACGAAACGCAGGCTCGAAAGGAAGTCGGGACGCTCAACGCCAGCGCGGGCGAATACGTCGCTCGGGGCCAGACGCACTTTGATCTCGTCGCTGCCCAGCCCGCGCGCTTCAAGCAAGCCGATGTCGGCCTTCAGCGGTTCGGCGAGGGCCGAGTGCAGGCTGATCTCTCCCAAACCCAGCGCGCTGGCGAAGGACGTGTAACAGGCAGCGGTCAGGACCAAAGGCCATACAGCGAGACGAATGGGCGACATAGGGACGTTCCGTTGCCATCAGTGATCAGGGGGCTGGCCCTGCGCAAGAGCCTGGCCGGGCGGGGTGGCGTATGGCATTCGGCCGGCCCGCAGCGGACGCTGGAGATATCATGGCTGCTGTAGTGGCATTTTGCTAGCGAGTTCACATCTTTCGGATCGATGGGCACTTCCAGCAGGGGCAATGGGCAGGCACCTACTGCACGCGTGGCTCGACATATCCGCTCACGTATTCGGCTGTCACGGCAAAGCCGGTAAAGGTTTCTGAAAGCTTGGTTTCGTAGCCTTCCGACTCAGCTGTTCTCAGCCGGATAAAAATAAAGAGGAGATAAGGTGTGTTGACCCTGATTGGTCTGTTGACCATTGGCAGTCTTGTACTGCTGTTGCTCGTCGGGCGCATGGCGCCCATTCTGCCGCTGATTCTGGTACCTCTCGCGGGGGCATTGCTGGCTGGCTTCGGGCTGGAAGCTATCACCGGATTCTTCACCGATGGCCTTGGCCGGGTGATTGCCATTGCCACCATGTTCGTCTTCGCCATCACATTCTTCGGCGTGCTGCAGGACACCGGCCTGTTCCGCCCGATCATCGGGACCATGGTCAGGCTGACCCGCGGCAATGTCGTCGCCGTCACGGTGGCCACTGCGGTGATCGGCATGCTGGCGCACCTCGACGGTGCAGGCGCGACCACCTTTCTGCTGACGATTCCGGCGTTGCTGCCGCTCTATCGACAGCTGCGCATGAGCCCCTATCTGATGCTGCTGCTGCTGGCATTGGGCGCGGGTATCTTCAACATGGTGCCCTGGGCTGGGCCGTTGGGCCGGGCGGCGGCGGTCACCGGCATCGATGTCACCGAACTGTGGCGTCCGCTGATCGCCATTCAGGGCGTTGGAGTGGTGTTGCTGGTGGCGCTGGCGGCCTTGCTTGGCTGGCGCGAGCAGCGCCGTATCGCATCGGGCGTCGGTGATGCCGATGCCGGCGTGCTGGTGGAGAGCCAGCACCATCTTCACGAGCCCAGCGAAGAAGAGCGCGCACTGGAGCGCCCCGGCCGGCTCTGGATCAATGGCGGCCTGTTTTTGCTGGTGTTGGTGTCGCTATTCGCCGGCGTGCTGCCGGCCGGCTACATCTTCATGATCGGACTGTCGCTGGTCCTGCTGATCAACTACCCGGGTGGCAAGATCCAGATGCAACGCATTGCGGCGCACGCACCGGCGGCGTTGAGCATGGGCATGATCATTCTCGCGGCTGGTTCGATGCTTGGAATCTTCACCGGCACGGGGATGCTGACCTCTATCGCGCAGGATCTGGTCAAGGTGCTGCCCGCTTCGATGGTGCCCAATCTGCACATCGTTCTTGGCGTCTTCGGTCTGCCGATGGAGCTGATGTTGAGTACCGATGCGTATTACTTCGGCCTGTTGCCGGTGACACTCGAAGTGGTGGCTGACCACGGTGTCGAACCGGCCAGCGTGGTCTACGCGATGACCATCGGCAACATCATCGGGACGTTCATCAGCCCCTTCTCACCGGCCCTCTGGCTCGCCCTCGGGCTTGCCGGTCTCGATCTGGGCCGACACATCCGCTACTCGCTGTGGTGGATGTGGGGCTTTTCCCTTGTGTTGTTCGTCGTCGCCTGGGCGCTCGGCTTGTTCTGAGACATGCGCGACGGCACCAGGCTGCGTGCGTTCGAAAGCGATTCATTCGAAGGCGCGTAGCAGGCGACCGCGCTGGCCTCAGCGCGGTGCAACGCGGCCTATGAGCCTGCCGTGCTTATAGATACTTGAGCCAGGTGATGTCCCTGCGCCGCGCCTTGAGTTCGGCGAACCAGCGCACCGCCGGGAACAGGACCACAGCCAGCGCTACGGTGCATAACCATAGCGGCCACACTGCATCGAAGCCGAAGTGATTGCCTCGGTTCAGGCCCCAGATCGCCACGGCGGCGATATAGAGCAGCTTCAGCACATACAGGTGCAACAGGTAGAAGAACATCGGCGCGCTGCCGAATACCGTCAGTGGCCGCAGCCAGGCACTGTCTTGCTTGCGTTCGAAGTAGCGCAGCAGAAGCAGGCCGCAACCCAGCGTCAGGCAAAGGAACAGCAGCGACGGTGGGTACTTGGTGATGTTCAGCAGGCTCATCAATGTGCGCAGGCCATCCTCGCCGACGACCCAGGGCTGCTCACCGTAGCCGTTGATCAGCCGCAGCAGGATAAAGGTGAGCAAGGCGCCTTGAGCCCAGCCGCCCAGGTAACGCTGACGTCGCTCGGCGTCCGCGTTCCTGCCGAACCAGGGGCCGGCGGCATAGCCGAGCGCGATCACGCCTATCCACGGTAACAGCGGATAGGAGGTGCGCAGGCGCAGGTTTTCCGAAACCTCGATCCAGCCGCGGTCATGCAGGATGGCCCAGGGGATGTGCAATGCCGAGTCTGCGGCGAACTGCAGCGGGTCGAGCAGGTTGTGCCCGCCGATGATCACCATTCCCAGCACGATCAGCGCAGGGCGCGGCAGCCAGAGCAACGCCGACAATGCCAGCATGCTCAGACCGATGGCCCAGATGACTTGTAGATAAATCACCTGGGGCGGGAATTGGAACGTCCAGGCGAAGTTCACCAAGGTGAACTCCAGCGCCACCAGGAACAGCCCGCGTTTGAGCAGAAAGCTCGACACCGCACGACGGTCCTGATGTTTTTCTCCATAAAGGAAAGCGGACAGGCCGGTGAGGAAGATGAACACCGGTGCGCACAGATGCGCCAGGGTGCGGCTGAAAAACAGCGCCGGCTCGGTGACCGCCACGTCCATCGGGTCGGGCACCTGCATATGCAGGAGGAAGGTTTCGCGGACATGGTCCAGCAGCATGAACAGGATCACCAGGCCGCGCAGCGCGTCGATGGAATGCAGGCGCGCCGAGGCTGGCGGGGTCAGATTGGGGGAGGGCATGAACAGCTCACAACGGGATGATCGCGATGCGGGCACAGCGTTTCGCTGTGCCCGCCAGAAGGTGCGATACGTTATAACAAAGAAGTCGCCTCTCCAAATGCGAATCAACCACGAATACCGTTACGGACCTGAAAACGGCAGATGCGGTCGCCTTATTCGCAGTTGACCATCCAGGACACGCCGAAGCGGTCGGTGAGCATGCCGAAGCGCTCAGCCCAGAAGGTTTTTTCCAGCGGCATGACCACTGTGCCGCCCTCGGCCAGGGCAGCGAATAGCTTTTCGCTTTCGTCCACGCTGCTCGGATGCAGGGAAACCGAGCAACCCTTGATGCCTTCGTATGGCCCGCCGCCACAGGTGTCGGGCAAGGAGTCGGAGGCCATCAGCACACCATCGCCGAGGTTCAGGCAGGCGTGCATGATCCGTTCGCGATACTCGGCGGGGAACTGCTCGGCATCCGGTGCCTGGGCAAAGGTCATCATCTCCAGCGTGCCGCCCAGCACGTCTTTGTAGAAGGTGAACGCCTCGCGGGTGGCGCCGTCCAGGGTTAGGTAAGTGGTGATCTTCATTGCTTGCTCCTTGCGGTCATTGATTGAGTTGCGCGCGCAGGCGCTCTTCCTGCTCGCGCAGTTCGGGGGTGAACTCGGCGCCGAAATCTTCCGCTTCGAATATCTGGCGAATCTCGATTTCCGAATCGCCGATGGCTGATTGCGGGCAGCGCTTGATCCAGTCGATGGTCTCCTGCAGCGAGGCGGTCTGGAACAGCCAGTAGCCGGCGATCAGCTCACGGGTTTCGGCGAATGGGCCGTCGGTCACGCTGCACTCGCCGTTGTTGAAACGGACGCGCGCGCCCTTGTGGCTGGGGTGCAGGCCCTCGCCGCCGAGCAGTACGCCGGCGTTGGCCAGTTCTTCGTTGTAGCGGCCCATCGCCGCGAGCACATCTTCGCTGGGCATCTCGCCGGCTTCGGTTTGCGGGGTGGCCTTGATCATCACCATGAAACGCATCGGTGGACTCCTTCAGTGGTTGGAAAGAGCCTAGACGGGCGTGCAGCAAATTCCGCCGGCTCCGATCATTGGTCGAACGGGCGCGGGATGAATCGACAGATCGGCGAAAATTTCTTGGTGAAGTCAGCGCAGCGGATAGGTCAGCAACAGCAGATGCAGGCTGTTGCCCAGCCACCAGGCGAGCAGCAGGGCCGCTACCATCGCCTTGCCCAGGCTTAGGTGCATTTGCCAGGCGCAGCGCCGCCTAGGTCTTGCGGTGGTCCGAGCGGCAGCGCTATGAAGCCTGGGAGCATGTGCGCAGCGAGCAACAGAGCGCCGAGCGACGCACCCAATTGCCACAGCAGGTGAGGCACACGTGGCTGAGCAATAAGCCAGCCAGCGAACACCAGAACGGTCAGCGCGCCGACCGGCTCGATCATGCCCAGGGCAAGCCCAATCAGCAGCGTGACGAGGGGAATGCCGTAGTGCAGCGTGCGGGTCACGCTATTGCAGCCGGTACCGCCTGAGCTCGGTTGGCGTCAGTACGCGCATGCGCCATGGTTCGATCAGCTGCATATCGTCAGCCAGCCGTGGATTGACGCCCATGTCCCGCAGGTAGATGCGCGGCGCGCGGTATGGCCGCTGGGCAATCGACAGTGCCGATTCGCCGTTGCTGGTGTAGGGCCGATGCAGGCCGACATGCCCACGAACGGTTCGCTGTCGCCCAGCCGCCAACAGGTAGATGCAGCTGCCCTGGCAGACCGCGGCGGCTGGAACCAGCGCGTCGAAACCCGTCTCGCGCAGCAGATAGCCCATGCGCATCGCTTCCGCTGCGCTGCCGCCGATGTTGTCGAGGATCAGCAGCTTTCGCGCGTGCTTGCCCGGGTGGGCCATGATGCCTTTGAGCAGCGCTTCGTAATCACCCGGCGCAATTTGCTCGGTGACCCGCGCGACCAGTACCGGCCCCTGGTCTTCATGCTCCAGCGGCAGCACTTCGACCTTGGCGTGAGCGGTGCAGGCAAACAGCGCCAGTGCGCAAAGGGTGACGAGGCGATGCATCGGGCGGAAGGTCCTGTACTGGGGAGGTGGCGAAGATACCCGCAGCGCCGGCTTTCGCCTACTGCAACCTTCGCCTCTCGGCCGGCCTGACGCGTGTGTCAGCGCGCGGCGTCTTCGGCAGACAACGCACGAATCATTGCCGTCGTCAGGTACAGACGCGGTGCGATGCTCGACAGCTCGATGTATTCGTCTTCCGAGTGCAGCCCGGCACCGACCACGCCCATGGTTTCCAGCACGGCCGGCTTGTCGCTGTCCGGTACGTAGGCGTAGCCGGCGTCAGTGCCGAAGCGCATGGCGATCGGCTCGATGCGCTGGTCGATCTCGCCGTACAGGCGCTGCGCGGTTTTGGCCAGGCGCTCCGATGCCGGATTCTTCGCCAGTGGTGGCCGGCCCTTGTCGATGCGCAGTTCAACACGTGTGTCGTCGATCAGCTGGTCTTTGATGATCTTCTGCCCATCGGCGAGCACGCGGTCGGTTTCGCTGATATCGGAATAGCGCATGTCCGCCTCGGCGGTCGCCTTGTTCGGGATGATATTGCGCTTCTCGCCGCCGGCAATCATGGTCCAGTTCACCGTGGTGCCCTTGTCCGGATCGCCCAGATCCTTGAGCTGCACCAGTTGATGCGCCAGTTCCAGCACGGCGTTGCGACCGTCTTCTGGCGCGGAGCCGGCGTGGGACGACTTGCCCTTCACCTCCAACATCACGGCATTGATGCCATTGGTGGCTGTGGTCACCGCATCGCTGTCTGGTGGCTCGTAGGAAAAAACGTAGTCATGCTTGCGGGCGAGCTCGGCGATGATCTTCTTCGAACCGGCCGAGCCCATCTCCTCGTCCGGATTGAACAGCACCGTGATGCTGCCATAGCCGTCGAACTGCTGCGCCTTGAGCAGTTCGAGCGCATGCAGAATCATCGCCACGCCGCCCTTGGCATCAGCCACACCGGGCCCATAGGCGCGTTGCTCGTCCATGCGGAACGGGCGCTCCTGCGCGGTGCCTTCGGCAAATACAGTGTCGTAATGCACCATCAGCAGGAAGTCCTTGCTGCCGCTGCCCTTGAGGGTGCCGACGATGTTGTCGCCGGCCGATGGCGTCGCCGGGCTGGTGCTGACTTCGGCCCCCAGCGCCTGCAGGCGCTCGACCAGCATTTTGCTGACCGTGGCCAGGCCCGTTGCCTGACCGGTGCCGGTATCCACTGCGACCAGTTGCTTGACGGTATCGATATAGGCGCTCTGTTCGGCTTTGGCCTGGTCGAGCAGTTCGGAGGGCTTGATGTCGGCAGCCATGGCGGACAAGGAAGACAGGCAAAGCGCGACTGCAGCTGCAATCGGTGCGACGGCGCGGACGTGCATCGGAATAACCTCGGATCGCGGGGGGATGAGATTGAGAGCGCCGCCATGCCCGCAACGTTCCGAAGCATCGCTGCGCAAGTCGCTGGCGCGCGGAGAGTGCTAAGGTTTGTCTTTTCGACTTGCTGGAGAAACCAAGGTGTCCCTGACCACGTCCTATGACCCGCAGAACATCTTCGCCCAGATCATTCGTGGCGATGCGTCTTGCTACAAGCTCTACGAGGATGACGACGTACTGGCCTTCCTCGATCTGTTCCCGCAGTCCTTCGGCCACACGCTGGTGATCCCCAAGCGCTCCGCCGCCTGCAACATTCTCGATGTGGATACCGAGGCGCTGGCCAAGGTCATGGCCGTGGTGCAGAAGCTCACCCGCGTGATCGTTGACGAACTGCAGCCCGATGGCGTGCAGGTCGCCCAGTTCAATGGCGCGCCGGCCGGGCAGACGGTGTTCCACATCCACGTGCACATCGTGCCGCGTTACTCGGGCGAAGGGCTCGGTATCCATGCCGCCGGCAAGGCCGATCCGGCCGAACTGGAAAAGCTCCAGGCGCGCTTGCAGCAGCGTATCGCCACGCAGGCCTGAGTCAGGCTGCGATGGTCGTAGCGAGGTCAAGCCCGCTGCGACCATCGCAGCAGCCAACAGGCACCAAAGTACAATTCGTGCCCGGCAGGGGGCTTCGTACCCTGCGGGCATGATGCTTTCATTGCCCATCCTCACCCCGCTCATGCTACGTGCTCGCCGTGCGCTGCTGGCGCTTGTGCTGCTGCCGTTGTGCGCGCAGGCGCAGGAGCTGCCAGTGTTGACTCTCAGCGTGCTGCAGTTCGGCACGCCGCACTGGGAGTTGGAACATCTCAAGCGTCAGGGGCTGGATCGCGCCAATGGCTTCGAGCTGAAGGTACGGCTGGTGGCCGATGTGCCGGCCTCGCGGCTGGCGCTGACCAGCGGCAGCGTCGACGGTGCGGTGAGCGATCTGCTCTGGGCGCAGGCGCGTTACCAGGCCGGCACGGCCTATCGCTACGTACCCTTTTCCTCGCAGATCGGCGAAGTGCTGGTGCCCGAAGGCAGCGCCGCCATCGGCACGCTCGACGACCTGCGCGGCAAACGCATCGGTGTCGCCGGCGGCCCGGACGGGTTGGGCTGGCAGTTGCTGCAGCATGCCGCGGCACAGGACGGAATCGATCTGGCCAAACAGGCGACTGTTCAATACGCCGCACCGCCACTGCTTGGCCAGGCCCTGCGCCGCGGTCAGGTGGATGCGTTGCTGACCTTCTGGCATTTCTCCGCGCGCATGCGCGGCGAGGGCGGCGTGCAGGTGGCGTTCGGCCTGGCCGATCTGCTGCAGTCTCTGGAACTCGACCCTGACCTGCCGGTGCTCGGCTATCTATTCCCCGAATCCTGGGCAGTCGAACATGAAGCGTTGTTGCAGCGTTTCGCCACGGCGCTGGGCCAGACCAAGGACGAGCTAGCCCGCGAGCCGGCGCACTGGCAGGCGCTGCGCCCGCTCATGCGTGCCGACGAAGATGGGGTATTCGCTGCCTTACGCGACAGCTTCGTCGAAGGCATACCGCCGCCTCTTAACGAGACGCGGATCGCTGACCTGCAGCGACTGCTGACTCTCACCGGCGCCGATCCGGCGAAGCTTATGCCGGCGGCTCTGTTCCAGAGCGCACCATGAACGGCTCACGCTGGGCCTGCTGGATTGCGCTGCCGTTCGCGGTGGCGCTCTGGACGGTGATTGCGCTGGTGGTGCAGACGCCGCTGCTGCCCAGCCCGGCCGCCGTGCTCGATACCTTCTGGCTGGCCGTGCAAAGCGGCGAACTACCCGAGCACCTGCTGGTAACGCTGCGCCGGGTACTGATCGCTTTCGTGCTGGCGATGGCGCTGGGCACGCTGCTCGGTGTCTGGATGGGGCGCTCGCGGCTTGCCAATGCCGTGCTAGATCCGCTGCTGGTGCTGTTTCTCAACCTGCCGGCGCTGGTCATTATCATCCTGCTCTATGTCTGGTTCGGGCTGGTGGAGGCCGCGGCGGTACTGGCAGTGGTGATCAACAAGGTGCCGAATGTGGCGGTCACCGTGCGCGAGGGTGCACGCAGCCTCGATCCCAAACTGGAGCAGATGGCCCTGGTCTATGGCTTCACGCGCTGGCAGCGGATCAGCCATGTCTGGCTGCCGCAGCTGTTTCCCTACCTGATGGCGGCTACCCGCGGCGGGCTGGCGCTGATCTGGAAGATCGTACTGGTGGTCGAGCTGCTCGGGCGCTCGGATGGCATCGGCTTTCAGCTGCACATGGCCTTTCAGGTCTTCGATGTGGCGAGCATCCTGGCCTACAGCCTGGCCTTTATCGCCGTGGTCCAGCTGATCGAACTGGCGCTGCTGCAACCTTTGGAGCGCCGCGCATCGTCCTGGCGCGAAGCGGGCGTGCGCCATGCTTGAGCTGCGCCTGGACGGCCCCAGCGGCAACCATCCTGTGCTGGGCAAGATCGTGGCGCAGGTGCGCCCGGGTGATCGCATCTGCCTGTTGGGACCTTCCGGCGTCGGCAAGACGACCCTGCTCAACGCCATTGCCGGGCTCGATCTGCAACTGAGTCCGATGGTCACGCAACGTGCCGGGCTGCGCGTCGGCTACCTGTTTCAGGAGCATCGTCTGCTGCCCTGGCGCACGGTTCGGCAGAACCTGGCGCTGGTCGGCGCGGGGGCGGCGGAGATCGAGCGGCTGCTGGCCGAGGTCGGCTTGAGCGGATCGGGCGACTGTCTGCCGGATCAACTCTCGCTGGGCATGGCCCGGCGTGCCGCGTTGGCCCGCGCATTGGCGATCAAGCCCGAGCTCTTGCTGCTCGACGAGCCATTTGCTTCGCTGGATGCGGACCGCGCCGCCGAACTGCGCGGCCTGATCGCCCGCCTGCTGGACCAGCACCCCGGCATGGCGATGATCTGCGTGACCCACGATGCGCGCGACGCCGATGACCTGGCCAATCGCCTGTGGTACCTGAGCGGCACACCGGCCACGCTACGCTGGGACCAGCCGCTTGGCCGCGCGGACAGCGCCAGCCAGATCAGCGCGCACCTGCGCAGCGCCTGAGGCACATTAGCTGGCGAGCAACTGCGTCAGCGCGTGCAGGACCAACCCAACCAGTCCACCGACCAGCGTGCCGTTGATGCGGATGTACTGCAGGTCCTTGCCGACGCTCTGCTCCAGCTGCTCGACCAGCTCCCGGCTTTCCCAGTTCTCCACCCGCTGCGCGATATAAGCGCCGATCTGCCCGCGGTAGCGCTCCAGCAGCCCGGGCGCTGCAGCCAGCAGCTGTTCGTTGATCCAGCTGCGCATGGATTCGTCCCCAGCCAGGCCGTCGCCGAGGCCGCTGCAAAGGCTGACGATGCGCCGGCCGATGCGCGAGTCGTCGCTGGCCAGATCGCTCTCCAGCCAGGCGGTCAATTCCTGCCAGAGATTGCCGTAATAGGCGCTGGTAGCCGGGTGTTCCAAAAGCTGCGCGAGGATGCGTTCGACTTCCAGAGCGTACTGCGGGTCCTGTTCGAGGCGCTCGATGTATTCGCTGACATGCTCGTCGAAACGCTGGCGGATCAGGTGCTCGGGGTCGGCGGCGATCTCGGCGATCAGCGCGGACAGACCGTCGACGAATTTGTTCGCCGACCAGCCACTCACCGGCCGGCTCAGGCCCAGATAGCGCAGGGTACGGATTTCCCGGCTGATGGCATCGGCGACCAGGGCGCGGGTGTCGTCGTCCTGCATGATCGCGTCGAGGCGCAACAGTAGCTCGTCGAGCATCGCCTGATGCCGGCCTTGGCTGGTCAGTACGCGTAGCGCCTGGGCCAGCGGTGCGGAGAGGTCGAACTTGCGCAGCCGCTTGGTCACCTTGGCCTCGACGAAGGCGCGCACACGCTCGTCGTGCAACGCGGCGATGCCGAAATGCGCCACACCGGTGAGCCTGTGGCCCACGGCTTCAGCATTGCTCGGATGGCGCAGCCAGCCGGCCAGGCGCGAGGCAATGTCGAGCTCCTGCAGCTTGGCCAGCACCAGCGGCGTGGCTAGAAAATGGGTGGTGATGAAACTGGACAGGCTCTGGCCGATGCGCGCCTTGCTACGCGGAATGATCGCCGTATGCGGGATCGGCAGGCCCAGCGGATGGCGGAACAGGGCGGTGACGGCGAACCAGTCGGCAATCGCGCCGATCATCGCCGCTTCGGCGAAGGAGGCGACATAGGGCCATGCCGGATGAGCGGCCTCGAAGCGAGTCGCGACGATGTAGAGCAGGGCAGCCAACAGCAGCAGAAGGCCGGCAACCAGCTTCATCCGCGAAACCGGCGACCGCCAGGCGCTAGTCAAGGAACGCATGCAGATCCTCGTTTTTATGGTGAACGAGTCGAGTGTCTACCGGGGTAGACAGCTAAGCAACGCCATCAGGTCAGCGCAGGTATTAAAGGGACGGTGCGGATTGAAACTGCCAGAGCGCGAAGGCGATCTGCTTCGATTTGCACAACGTGCTGCGACTTAGCGCAGTAGGCGGGCTTTAGCCCACCATTGGTGTTGCGGCTGTTCGGTGGGCTGAAGCCCACCCTACGGATGGTGCTGGGGCCGTAGGGTGGTTGTCGCACTCTATATCCAGCAGGAAGTTACTGGATCACGCTTCTTCTTCTTCCTCGCGGATCAGCACGTACTGACCTTCGGCGTCGTTCAGGCAGTCCCAGACGTAGAACATCGATACCTGACCCGGTTTTTCCGTTACGGCGGCGTAATCGCCGGGCACCGCGGTGAAATAGACGCCGGAATCGGGCGCTGCCTGGCAGGCGATGCGGCCGGTGACGAAGGCTTCTGGCGAAGTGCCATCGAAGTAGTCGTCACGGTCCTTGGCATCCCATTCAGCGGGGGCTTGGAAGGGCCCCGAAATGATGATGCGCGCGTCTCCAAGGTCCTGCTCTTCCGCTTCCTCGTCGTATTCGTCGGGGCGGTACAGGGTGCATTCCAGGGCGTCCGGGTTTTCGAGAATGGCCGCGCGGGATTGTGGGGTGAGTGTCTGCATGGAATCTCCGACTGCGGTTGGGTGTGAGTGGGCAGTGTGGTGTAGCAGAACCGGCAGTGCAATCGGTTGGATGGTCGCGCCTTGCGCTCAGCTGACGAGGCGACCTTCGGTTACACGTGAGAGCGGTATCCAGCATCGGTGGCAAGCATCGGACCGCCGGCACATCGCAATACGAACGAGGTGTCGATTCCCCCCTCCAATCGATACCAACCACCAGCGAGATGCGGAGCAGCCATGGACGCGGATGAACAACTCGCGGGCGATGAGCCCGATGTCACCATGACCGATGCCGGTGAAAAGAACCCTGGCGAAGACCCCGATTTCGACGACCAACCGTCGCTACGGGACAATCCTGACGAGCCCGAAGTGCTGCCGGACGATCCGGATATCGAGGGCCGCGACGGCTCCAATCAGCCGGGCTAGCCGACCTATATTGATCCCGCGCCACTCGCGGGCTACCTATGCCAGAGGAATCGCCATGAACATCTATCAAGTCAGGCCTACCGAAATGGGCTGGGAGCTGGAAGACCAGCAGTCGCAGGAAACCGTGTTGCGCACCCTCACCAAGGACGAGATGTACAGCGCCCTCGACGCCTTCATGGAGGGCCGTACGGCATCGGTCGAAGTCATCGGCCGCGATGGTGAACTGGAGGAAGAGCGGCCCTATCCTGGCAGCCATCATCCGTAGCGCAGGCAGGGCAATTTCCTTCAATAAAGCGACTCCCACGAGCCGCTATCCTGTTGCCTCCTTCGATTGGCAAACAGAGTATTTATGGACCCCTATCTCGCCATGGCCGCGTTCGCGCTGGCGTCTTCGATTACGCCCGGGCCGGTCAATCTGGTGGCGTTGAACTGCGGCGCACGCTTCGGCTTTCGCGCCAGCGGGCGGCACATTGCCGGCGCAACCATCGGTTTCACCCTGTTGCTGTTGCTCATTGGCCTCGGGCTGTACGAGCTGCTGGAGCGTGCGCCGATACTGATGCGTGGCATCCAGTGGGGTGGCGTGGCGTTTCTGTTGTACATGGCCTGGCGCCTGGCTGCTGATGATGGTCGGCTCGAACCTGCTGCCGCCAGTGGTGGCCCCTCGTTGCTCGATGGGGCGCTGATGCAGTGGCTCAACCCCAAGGCCTGGCTGGCCTCTGTCGCCGGGATGGGCCTGTTTGCGGCTAACGGCGATGTTCAGCGGGTCTGGCTGTTCGCCGCTCTGTACTTCCTCATCTGCTATGCCTCGATTGCCTGCTGGGCCGGCGCCGGAGCCTTTCTCAGTCGCTACCTGCAGGAGCCATCGCGGGTGCGCTGGCTGAATCGGACAATGGCGCTATTGCTGGCCGGCAGCGCGCTCTATCTCGTGGTCGGTTAGCTGCGGGCAGTCCGGTCGCGATACTGGCCGGGCGTCGCGGCCAGCTGGCGCTTGAAGGTGCGCTGGAAGTGCGCCTGGTCGGCAAAGCCTGCGGCCAGCGCCACCTCGGCAAGATCCAGGCCCTGGCGAAGCCAGTGCTGGCTGCGCTGGATACGGCGGTTGAGCAGATAGGCATGCGGGGTCATGCCGTAGTGCTGCTTGAACGTGCGGATCAGGTAGGAAGGCGACAGCTCGGCGGCCTGGCAGATGTCTTCCAGGCGCAGCGCGTCGGTGCAGTGCTCGGCAATGTAGTCGGCAGCGCGACTCAGTTGCTGCAACGGCTCGGTGCGCGACTCGGTTGGCGCGGGCGCTAGCGTCTGTTGCAGCAGGGTGAAGTATTCGACCGCAGCGCTCTGCTTGTGCAGCGTGTCCGCCAGCGGGTCGAGCAGCGTGGCGTACAGCTGCGTCAGCCCGTCGAACAAGCCCGGATTGAGGCTCTGGATCGGTGCGTAGGGGATGAAAACCCCGTCGCTGCTGACGCCCAATTCATTCTGCAGCGCGCCCAGCCAGCGTGCGTCGACGTAAAACATAAGATACGACCAGGCCTGGCCATCGATGGGATTGCAGGCATGCAGCGTTTGCGGATTGATCAGCACCAGCGTGCCGCGTGCGATCGTTTCGCGGGCCTCGCCGTTGAAGTAGGTGCTCGCACCTGCTGTGATCGCGCCGATTGAAAAGGTCTCGTGGCAATGCGGCGCATAGCAGACCTTGCGCCCGTCGGCGACTGCTCGCGCTTCGAGAAAGGGCAGCGCGGCGTCGCGCCAGAAGCGTGGCTGGTCGTCGTTCGGGTTGTTCACCTTGCACCTGCCGTCATTGATACGAAACTGGCGTCTGACTCTAGCAATCATCTGCCGCTCTGGCATGCTCAATGATCCGGCTCGCCGTTTCGTCTTCCGAACAGGAGTTCATATGCGCCCAATTCTCGCTTTCGCCGCACTGCTTTCGCTGGCTGGCTGCTCGTCCTGGCAGCCCGATGCCGAAGACGTCGTCCCGGTGCCGGCCGAGCGTGTACTGGCGTATCAGCAGACGCTGGATAACTCCGGTGAGGTGGTGGTGACGCGGGACTTCGGCTTGCGCGGCGGTGGTTGCTATATCGCCGTGCTGATCGATCGTGAGCTGGCGGCGCGCATTCATGTCGGGGAGGTGGTGCGCTTTCAGGTGCCGGCCGGCGCGCGGATCGTCAGCATTGGCACCGATCCGCTGGATGACACGCTGTGCGGCAAACTCAGCCTGCGCCGAGAGAAGCTGGCACAGGTGCAAGCGGGGCAGACGCTGGAGTTTCGTGTGATCAGCGACAACCGCATTGGCTTTGACATCTTGCCGGTCAAGCGCTGATCGACCGGTGAGCTACTTGATCACCGTCCGCGCAGTCTTCAGGTATTCGTTGGCGTAGCGCTTCACTTCGTCGGCATCCTTGGCTTCCGAGGCGATGTGGATTTCCTCGAGGGTGTCGGTCAGGCCGTCCATCTCCTCGTTGATCTTGTCCAGCGCGTCTTTCAGCGTGTAGGTCAGTTCGTGAATCTGCGCCATGCTTTCCGGCGTCAGGCCTTGCGCCATGGCCTGTTCCAGGCGGCTGTTGTAGTCGGAAAAGTTCTTCACCGCCTCGGCCAGGTTGCGCGATGGCTGGGCGTCGGCCAGAGCATGGCCGGCAATGCTAGTGGTCAGCGCCAGAACGGCACTCTTGATAAGCGTTTTCACGACAGGTCCCTTGCTGAAATTGTGGGGCGCGAAGGTATCAGCTGTTCATCCGGACGCTGCGCAGCAGCGCACAGTATGCGCAGCGCCATTAGTCGTAGGCCGCTCGCTTGGCGAACCCCGCTGCGCCGGTGCCGAGGGCGTCAGGTGGCTTCGAGTCTGGTTTTGGACGGGGAACCCTCTTGGCCTCATCCGCTCTGGCATGGGCCTTGCGAGGTTAAACCTGGTTACAGCTTCGCGTTAAAAGCCGATAAGGGGTGACCGATACCGAACGGTTAGATGGCACAATGCCTCTATTGGCGCGCGAGTACTCTGGGATTCAATAACAAACACCTCGAGGCCTTGCCCCCCCATGTCACGTCCCGCAATGGGACATCGGTCGAGCAGATCGACCGTGCTGCCAGAACCAATTACAAAGAACTGCCTTACTTGCCAATTGCCGCCCTCAGAGACGGCACGTCATATGGAAAGAATGAATATGCAGCAACTCACCATCCGTGCCCGCCTGCTGATGCTGGTTGGGGCGATGCTCTTGGCTTGTCTGGTCATCGGCCTGACCGGGCTGAACGCACAGCAGCGCAGCGTAGCCGGGCTGAATACGGTCTACCTCGACCGCGTCGTACCGCTGCGTGACCTCAAGCTGATCGCCGATCTGTATGCGGTGAAGATCGTCGACACCACGCACAAGACGCGCAGCGGCATGCTCACCTACGGACAGGCGCGTGATGATGTGCGTAATGCGCGCGGCGAGATTCGCCGTCTGTGGGGCGACTTCATGAGCACCAAGCTGATCGAAGCCGAACGCCGGGTGGCGACGCGCCTCGAGGGGTTGATGAAAGCTGCCGACGCTCCGCTGGACGAGCTGGAGCGCACGCTCGATCGCCACAGCGAGAAGCGCCTGGCAGCGTTCGTCATCAACGATCTGTATCCGCTGATCGATCCCATTTCCGAGGGCTACAGCGAGCTGATCGAGATGCAATTGGGTGAGGCCAAGGCTGAATATGATCAGGCGTTGGCGCTGTATGAGCGCAACCGCGTGCTGAATATCGGCCTGTTGCTGGCACTGATGATCGGCGGCGGGCTGTTTGCCATGGTATTGCTGCGCAGCATCAGCCGACCGCTGCAAGAGCTGAAGCAGGCCGCTGCATCGGTTGCCGCAGGTGACCTGACTCGGACCATCGAGTGCCGCGGGCGTGACGAGATCACCGAAGTGCAACAGTCGATTCGGCAGATGCAGAGCACCCTGCGCGACACCTTGCAGGATATCCAGGGCTCGGCCACGCAGCTGGCATCCGCAGCCGAAGAGCTGCATGCCGTCACCCAGCACACCGCCCAGGGCATCCACCAGCAGAACGAAGAAGTACAGATGGCGGCCACCGCAGTCACCGAGATGTCTGCGGCAGTGGATGAGGTGGCGGGCAACGCCAATCGAACCTCGGATGCCTCGCGCGATGCCGAGACGGTTGCCGAAGCTGGCCGCCGCCAGGTCACCGCGACGCGCCAGACCATTCACCAGCTCAGCGACCGGCTGCAGGAAAGCGTTGGCACCGTGACCCGTCTGGCCGATGAAGCGGCGAGTATTGGCCAGGTGGCAGACGTGATCCGCTCGATTGCCGAGCAGACCAACCTGCTGGCGCTCAATGCTGCCATCGAGGCGGCGCGCGCGGGCGAGGCCGGGCGTGGTTTTGCTGTGGTGGCCGACGAGGTACGCAACCTGGCGCAGCGCACGCAGAGCTCGACCCAGGAAATCGAGCGCATGATCGGCGCGATCCAGAGCGCCACCGAGCAATCGGTGCGCGACATGCAGCAGAGCAGTGAATTCGCTTCCCGCAGCCAGGCCATGGCTGACGAAGCGGATGTAGCGCTGGGACTTATCGCCGAGCGGGTCGGACAGATCAATGAGATGAACCTGGTGATCGCCAGCGCAGCCGAGGAGCAGGCCCAGGTCGCCCGCGAAGTGGACCGCAACCTTATCGCCATTCGCGACATTTCCGAGCAGAGCGCCACCGGTGCGCAGCAGACTTCGGTAGCTAGCGACGAACTGGCGCGCCTGGCGACGCAGCTCAACCAGCTGGTCGGCCGCTTCCGTCTGTAAGCGCCGGGCGATGGGCTGATGCGGTCGGGACATGCGATGTCGCAATCCGACCGCGAACCTGACGGGACGAACGCATTCCTATGTACGGGTTTCCCCCGATCCATACTGAACAAGGAGTCGCGTGTGAAAACAGCCGTGTCCGTCCTGGCGCTCGCCACCGGTCTAACCCTCAGCCTGCCGCTGCTGGCCGAAAGCCGACCGGCCTTTGGTCCGCAGCTGGAAGGCTTCAGCTACCCGCATCCGCTCAAGCACTACCGTTTCGAATCCCAGGGCAAGGCGCTGGAGATGGCCTTCATAGACGTCGAGCCGCAGGGCAAGGCGAACGGCCGCACGGCGCTGTTGCTGCATGGCAAGAACTTCTGTGGGGCGACCTGGGAACGCACCATCAAGGTGCTTGGCGATGCCGGCTACCGGGTGATTGCACCCGATCAGGTCGGCTTCTGTAGCTCGAGCAAGCCCGAGGGTTACCAGTTCAGCTTCGCCCAGCTGGCGCACAATACCCAGGCACTCCTCGAGCAGGAGAGCATCGAACAGGTCACGGTGATCGGCCACTCGATGGGCGGCATGCTGGCGGCGCGGCTGGCGCTGAACTACCCGCAGCGGGTCGAGCAGCTGGTACTGGTCAACCCAATCGGTCTCGAGGACTGGCAGGCCGAAGGCGTACCGTACGCCTCGATTGATCAGCTCTACCAATCGGAACTCAAGACGGACTTCGACAGCATCAAGGCCTACCAGCAGAAGTTCTACTACAACGGCAACTGGAAGCCGGAGTACGACCGCTGGGTTGGCATGCTGGCGGGTATGTATGCCGGAGAGGGCAAGCAGCAGGTCGCCTGGAACCAGGCGCAGACCTCGGAAATGGTCTTCACCCAGCCAGTGATCCATGAATTTTCTCGGATCAAAACCCCCACCTTGCTATTGATCGGCGGGCTGGATCGCACCGCGCCGGGCGCCAACCGCGCTCCGGAGGACGTCGCCAAGCGTTTGGGCAATTATCCAGAGCTGGGCCGTCAGGCCGCCGCGATGATTCCGGATGCGACGCTGGTGGCCTTCCCTGATCTGGGGCATTCACCGCAGGTCGAGGCACCGGAAGAGTTCCACCGTGCGCTGCTCGAGAGGCTGCAGCGCTAAGCGGGATCACCGGCGCTGCCGGGCGACTCACCTCAGTTACGTAGGGTGGGATTTAGTACACCGGACACCCCGCGGTGCATCGGCTGGTGGGCTGAAGCCCACCCTACGGCGAGGTCCGCGCGAGGCGCAGGACGGCCCCAAGCCTAACCGCGCCTGGAGACTTCGAGGGATGGCGGCGTGTCGGATTCCAGTAACGCCTGCAACGCACGGCCATAGGCGCCGAGCGCCACGCGCAGGCTGTTGTTGTGGGTGGCGCCCTCGACCAACAACAGCTGCTTGGGCTGGCGCGCGGCTTGATACAGCTGCTCGCTGAAGCGCGCCGGCACATAGCGGTCTTCGGTGCCGTGGACTACGAGCAGAGGCATGCCGATGCGGTCGATCTTCTTCACCGAATCGAATTTCTGCGACAGCAGCCAGCGCACCGGCAGGCTGGTGTCGGATACCACCGTCGCCACGTCGGCAAGTGAGGTGAAGGTCGATTCGATGATCAAGGCACGCGCCTCGGCTGGCGCGTCCTCGCGTTCGGCCTGTTGCCCCAGCTCCGCGGCCAGATCGACGGCCACCGCGCCGCCTAGGGAATGGCCGTAGATGAAGCGCTTGTTGGCATCCGGCTGCAGTGCTTTCAGGCGTTCCCAGCCGATACGTGCATCGGCATAGACGCTGCGCTCCGATGGCAGGTCGCCGAGGCTCTGGCCGAAACCGCGGTAGTCGATGGCCAGCACAGAGAAGCCCAGCGCGCGCAGTTGTTCCAGGCGAAACAGGTGGCCGGTGAGGTTCCAACGCACGCCGTGCAGGTAGAGCAGGGCGGGTGCATCAGCGTCGGCGGCTGGCCACCACCAGGCATGAATGTTCTGTTCGTCGCCGAATGCCGAATCGGTCAGCTGCAACTCTTCGATGCCGCGTGGCAGGCCGCTGAACCAGGACGCGGTGCCCGGTTCGATTCGGAACACCAACTCGCGCTCTTTCTGTTCGAGCACAGAACAGCCCACCGGCAGGCCAACGGCGAACAGGGCGATGAGCAACAGGCAGAGCCGTCGGGCTCTGCTGCGAAACAGAAAGAAGCGCTGCAAGGTCAGGGTCTCGAAAAATCAGAGGCTATAGATAGATAGGACCCGCTTGCCGAATGATCTGCAATGCGGCCCTTCGCTTCACTAATTACTGCATGTTGCGCGCCATGGTCGCAGCCAACGGACAGCCGGCGTCGCGCTCAGGAGCAGCAGGTCGCCGGGCTCGACTCGGAATCCCGTACGGCGCGTTCGATCTTCCAGGCCCAGGCAAATACCAGCAGGCCGCCGACGGCCGTAGCGGCACCGATGTAGCCGGTCGAAGTCCAGCCAAAGCCCGCAGTGATCGCCAGGCCGCCGAGCCAGGGGCCGAGGGCATTGGCGACGTTGAAGGCGGCGTGATTGGAGGCGGCAGCCAGCGTCTGGGCATCTGCGGCGACGTCCATCAGATGGGTCTGCAGGGCGGGCGACAGCGACACCATGGTGCCCACTGCGAACACCGCAGGGAAGATCGTCCAGACGGAGTGTGCCGCCAGTGGAAACACCAGCAACACCAGCGCGCTCCACAACAGCAGCCAGGCGACTGCCTTGAAGCGCAGCTTATCGAACAGCCAGCCCCCGACCAGGTTGCCGACGATGCCGCCCAAGCCGAATGCAGCGAGGGCAAATGGAATCCAGCCGGCGCTGACACCGGTTACCTCCAGCAGGGTCGGTGCCATGTAGCTGAACACGCAGAACATGCCGGCGAAGCCTATCGAGCTGATCGCCAGCGCCAGCCAGACCTGCGGCCGGTTGAACGCGCGTATCTCGTGCAGCGGGCTGTTGCGCGGCTCGTCGCGGTTCAGCGGCAGGAACAGCGCCACCAGCAGCACCGTCAGCAGGGCGATGGCGCCGACCAGGGCGAACGCATAGCGCCAGCTCAGCCATTGCCCGAGCCAGGTGGCCAGCGGGTTGCCGATCAAGATCGCCACGGTCAGCCCCATCAGCACGCGGGCGACGGCCTGGGCGCGTTTGTCTGGCGGCACCATCGAGGCCGCCACCAGCATCGCCACGCCGAAATAGGCGCCGTGGGGCAGCCCGGTAACGAAGCGGAAGGCCATCAGCGTGGCGTAATCCGGCGCCAGGGCGCTGGCGAAGTTGCCCAGGGCGAAGAAGCCCATCAGCAACAGCAGCAGCTGTCGGCGGAACAGCCTCGAACCGAGAATTGCCAGCAGCGGCGCGCCGACCACCACGCCCAGCGCGTAGGTACTGATGACGTTACCGACCTGGGGTTCGCTGATGCCCAGCCCCTCGGCCACGTTGGGCATCAGCCCCATGATGGCGAACTCGCCGGTACCGATGGCGAAACCGCCCATGGCCAGCGCCAGTTCGAGCAGCAGTACGGCACGGGCGGAAAGGGGCGGGGTCGCTGCGGTGGCGGGTGCCGTCATAATTACCTCGGCGCGTTGAAAAGAGGCGGCATTATTTACGCTTGGGCGCGCAGGTAAAGCCCTACCGCTGAAGAAGGAGATCACAGGGTGGTGGGATTGCAACGGCAAGCCGGAGTTCGCCTGCTGTGCAGGGAACCCTGCGCACGGGGTGGCGATGGACCAGGCATCGGACGGGCGGTCTGCTGGCGCCAGTTTTTTTGCCCTGCAATCTTGACTCTGATCAGGGTGACTGTGAGGTCGCATCCGTATTTTGCGCGGCAGATCTCATTTCGTTCTGATCGCCTCGAAGCACCTCGGCACCGCCGGGCAACTCGACGCCGATCGCTCTCGTGCAGCACCTCGCATCGTCCAGGAACGCCCCATGAAAATCGTGTTTTCGCCCGCCGAACTGCTGATGAACCGGCTCAACTACCCGAGCAAGTTTGCCCTGATCGGCTTGCTGGTATTTCTCGCCTTCGCCAGCCTGATGTGGACCATCGCCAGCCAGCTCAACCGCACCATAGAGCGAGCCGAGAGCGAACTGGTCGCGACCGCCCTGGCGCGACCATTGTCCAAGCTGGTCGAGCTGACCCAGCAACACCGCGGCGTATCTTCCATGCTGCTGGGTGGCAACGCCTCGATGGCTGACCGCCGCAACACACTGCAGACCAACGTCGATGCGGCCATGGCCGAGATGAACCGCACACTGGCCGACGACAAACGTGGCATGCGCGAATGGCAGAACATCGGACGCGGCTGGGACGAGATCAAGCGGAGCGTGCAGAGCTGGTCGCAGCCGCAGAGCTATCAGGCGCATACCGCGCTGATCGGCGAGCTGCTGAATTTTCAAACGCTGCTGTCCGACGTCTACGGCCTGACCTTCGATCCGGAGCCGCAGACTTATTACCTGATGACTGCCGCGGTCAATCGCGTGCCGTTTCTGATCGAGCGGCTCGGGCGCCTGCGCGGCAGTGCGTCGGCCATGCTGGCCCGGGGCGAAATCAGCGACGAGCAACGCACCGCGCTGATCGTGGTGACCGAGGAAATTCGCTCGGCGACGGTCGAGATGGAACGCAGTGTGGAAAAGGTCATCGCCCAGCGGCCGGAGCTGCAGACGCAGCTGAACCGGGCGGTGGCGACCCTGCGTGAGCGCGGTGAAGCGGTTGACCGGGTTGTCCAGGGCATGGTGGTGCGCGGCGATTTCAGCAGCACCACGTCGGCGCAGTTCTTCGACATGACCACCGAGGCGATCAGCATCGGCTACTCGCAAATGTACGACGTGTTGCTGCCAAATCTGGATCAGCTGCTGCAGCAACGTATCGACGACGCCCGCCAGATGCTGCATGGCAACCTCGCCATGCTGCTGGTGGTGCTTGGCGTGATCGGCTATCTCTCGGTGGGTGCCTACCTGTCGGTGATGACCAGCATTCGCAGCCTGCGCGACGGCAGCGAACGGCTCGCCGCCGGCGACCTCACCGCGCACATCCAGCTGGCCGCGCGTGACGAGCTGCGTTACGTAGCCGGCAGCTTCAACGACATGGCCGAGGCCATGCGCCAGTTGATCGGCAGCATCAAGAGCAACTCCGACCACGTCGCCGACTCGGCGCGCAGCCTGGTAACTGCCTCCGGGCAGATTCATGTCGCCTCGCAGTGCCAGAGTGATGCAGCATCGAGCATGGCGGCGGCGGTGGAGCAGATGACCGTCGGCATCGAGAGCATCGCGCGCAACGCCGGCGAGGCCGATGCACTGGCCAATCGCTCTGGCGAACTGTCACGCCAGGGCGGCGAAATCGTCGCCGCGGTGGTCGAGGAGATCAGCCAGATCGCCATATCGGTGGGCGACTCGGCGCGTACCGTCGCCGAGCTGGGCGAACGCTCCGGGCAGATCTCCGCCATCGTCGGGGTGATTGGCGATATCGCCGCACAGACCAACCTGCTGGCGTTGAACGCGGCAATCGAGGCCGCGCGAGCGGGCGATCAGGGACGTGGTTTTGCCGTGGTGGCCGATGAGGTGCGCAAGCTGGCCGAACGCACCGCCAACTCCACCAAGGAAATCGCACAGATGGTTTCGGCCATCCAGCAGGGCACCGAGGGTGCGGTGCAAGGCATGGAGCAGGGCGTGGCAAAGGTCAACGAAGGCGTCGCACGTGCTCAGCGCGCCGGTGAGGCCATGGGCGGCATCCGTGAAGCGGCAAACCAGGTGCTCTTCACCGTGGCGGAGATTTCCAATGCGCTGCGCGAACAGAGCACGGCGTCCGCCGAAATCGCCCAACAAGTGGCCACCATCGCCCGCATGGCCGAGGAAAACGGCGAAGCGGTAGGCAGCAACCACCACACCGCCAGCCGCCTCAGCGACCTGGCCGGCACTCTGCTCGACAATGTCAGCCGCTTCAAGGCGAGCTGAGCGCCAGCACATCGACGGCGCCAGTTGGCGCCGTCATCGCAGCAGATGCACCGCCAGGCCGACTAGAGCGCAGCTCAGCAACACCTGGATTACCCCACGCTTGAAGCGAAATAGCGCCACCGCTGCGCTGAGTGTGATGAGCGCCGAAGGCCAGTCGAAACTGCCGGCGAAGCCTTGTGGCCATAACACGTGATAGCCGAAGAACAAGGCCAGGTTGACGATCACACCGACCACAGCCGCCGTGATGGCCGTAAGCGGTGCGGTGAATTTCAGCTCGCCATGGGTCGATTCCACCACCGGTCCGCCTGCCAATATGAACAGGAACGATGGCAGAAAGGTGAACCAGGTGACCAGGCAGGCGGCGAGGGCGCCGGCAGCGAAGGCCTGGTCTGCGCCGAACACCTGTTGCACGTAGGCACCGATAAAGCCAACGAACGCCACCACCATGATCAGCGGTCCCGGTGTGGTTTCGCCGAGGGCGAGGCCGTCGATCATTTGCGTCGGGCTCAGCCAGCCGTAGTAGCCGACCGCTCCCTGGTAGACGTAGGGCAACACCGCATAGGCCCCACCGAACGTCATCAAAGCCGCCTTGGTGAAGAACCAGGCCATTTGCGTCAGCGTCCCGCCCCACCCGAACAACACGGTCAGGACCGCCATGGGAAGCAGCCACAGCGCAGCGCCGATCGCCAGCAGCAACGCCAGGCGCGACCAGCGAAAGCGCGCATGTGCAGGGGGTGGGGTATCGTCGTCGATCAGCGCCGGGCCGTATGACTTGTCACCTGCCGCATGGCCACCGCCGATGCTGAACCGGGCCGGCGCAATCCGCCCGCCAAGGTAGCCAATCGTGGCTGCGCCCAGCACGATCAGTGGGAATGGCACATTGAGCGCAAAGATGGCTACGAACGAAGCCCCGGCAATCGCCCACATCCAGCTGTTCTTCAGCGCACGGGAGCCTATGCGGTGGGCTGCGTGCAATACGATGGCGGTCACCGCAGGCTTGATGCCGTAGAAGATTCCTGCAACCAGAGACACGTCGCCGAAAGCAATGTAGATCCAGGACAGGGTGATCAGGATCAACAGCGACGGCAGCACGAACAGTGCGCCTGCGACGATGCCGCCCCGGCTACGATGCAGCAGCCAGCCGATGTAGGTCGCCAGTTGCTGCGCCTCTGGGCCGGGCAGCAGCATGCAGTAATTGAGCGCATGGAGAAAACGTCGTTCGGAAATCCAGCGCCGCCGCTCCACCAGTTCCTGGTGCATGATCGCGATCTGCCCAGCCGGGCCGCCAAAGCTGATGAAGCCGAGCTTGAGCCAGAACAGTAGTGCCTCCGTGAAACTGACGCTGCGCGGTAACGTCTGCTCTTCTGATTGCATGGCTTGCTCACTCATCGTTAGGCCCTTCTGTGCCAAAAGCCGCCAGCAGGCCATCGAAAATGGCGCAGGCGGCATTCAGTAATTGGTCGTCGTTTCCAATACTCGTGTGCAGGCCGGCCAGCACCCGCTCCACGCCAGCCGCCTCGGCCGGCTGGGCGCCGCCGATGTCGAGGTAATGCACTAGCGCAGCCATGCGCGTCAGGCCGGGTGCATCCAGGGCGAAGCTGGCTTGCAGGGTTTCGAAGGTCACCCTGTTGCCGACATGGCTGAACCGGGCGCCATCGAAATCAAAACCCAGCGCGTCATCAGGACAATCGCTCGGTGACTGCAGCCAGAGAATGCGCGCCGCGGGGTCTATGAAGCGCTTGATCAGCCAGGCACTGGCCAAGCGGTCGACCCAGGGGCGTTGCCGGGTAGCCCAGACACGCTCCTTGAATGCGGCGACAGGCAATCGCTCGATCGCCTGCTCATGGCCGCTGGGCTCGTCTCTCGAGAGTGCCCGACTGATCGCTGTCTCCAATTCGCGCAGCCGCGAGTCAGCCTGCTGTTGCGTAGCGTCCGGGAAAAAGTCGATGTCATGGATGTGGGAAAAGGTCTTGCGCAACTTGCGAGCCTGGCGCATGACGGCGAGAGCGGTATCGGCATCCAGCAATGCAAGCTGCTCTTCGGTTTCGGAACGCAGCTCGGAATATTCCTTGGCCCTGGAGAACAGGGGAATGAAGCGTTCGCCGTGTGGATCACTTACCGGTAGCAAACATGCGTAGCCGTCACTGTCGAGAATATTGCGCTCCACCGCAGCAAGGGTTTCTCGGCAGGACGGGTGATCGGGTAGCAGATACACGCCGTCCCGAAGTACTGCGGAACCGGCGGCTTTCAACGTTCGCCAGGCACGCATTCGTTCTGCTGCACTGGACGTAGGCAGAGCCATTACCAAACAGAGCCATTCGCTCAATGTAGAGTACTCACGAAAAATTCGTGAGTACTCTACATGATCTTCCGTTCGGGTCCATTGGGAATTGCGCCGCCAGCGGGGCGGCTACAGGACGATGTCGCTATGGAAAAAACCTGCTTTGCGGGGCAAGGTGACGGCACAACAATTCGGAAGGTCCTTGCTATGCCTGAATCCGTTTCGCTGCGTTGCCGCGACGGCTTTGCGCTGTCTGCGCAGCTGTGGAGTCCACAAGGTCCGGAGCGCGGCGCGGTGATCATCAGTTGCGCCACCGGAGTGTTGTCGCGTTATTACGCCCGCTACGCGAGCTTTCTTAGCGAGCACGGATTTGCCGCGCTGACCTACGACTTCCGCGGTATCGGCGGCTCGCGACCGGAGCGTCTGCGCGACATGCAGATGCGCTGGCGCGACTGGGGTGAGTACGACTTCGACGCCGCCGTGCGCTTTATGCGCGAGCGTGATGCGCAAGGCCTGCTGGTGGCGGTGGGGCACAGTGCCGGCGGTTTCATGCCGGGTTTTGCCGAGGCGGCCAACCAGGTGGATCGCTACCTCAATGTGGCGGGGCAGTACGCCTACTGGCGCGATTACGCTGCCAACCGGCGCCTGAGCATGTATGCCAAGTGGCACCTGTTCATGCCCGCAGTGACCCGGCTCTACGGCTATTTTCCCGGTCGGCGGCTCGGTTGGCTGGAAGACCTGCCGGCCGGCGTCGCCCAGGAGTGGTCTCGGCGTGGCGCACGGCTGGAAGACAGCTACCCTGCGCACGAGCATGAATTGCTGTTCAGCCGCTTCGCCGCGATCCGCGCGGCGATCCTCGCAGTGAGCACCAGCGATGACGAGTTCGCCACGCCGGCAGCCATGCGCCGGGGCCTGGGCTACTTTCGCAACAGCCCGCGTCAGCTGGTGCAGCTCAATCCCCGCGCGATGGGCTTCGAGCGCATCGGCCATTTCGGCCTGTTCCACGACCGCCATCGCAACGGTTTCTGGCGCGAGACGCTGGAGTGGATCGCCGAGGGCCGCAATCCCTGGCTCGCCGATGAGGTCATCGAGGCAGGAGCAGCGCCGAACAGCGACACCGCCATTCCTTTCGGCGCGCCATCCGGCTATAAGCCTGGCCCATGAACAAGACCGCCCTTCAGCAGCAGATCATCGCCACCCTCGAAGCCGACCGCGAGGTCGCCAAGGCTGTGCTGGCCGCGACCCACGAGGCCGCCACCCATGCCGAGAGCAAGGCCGAGAACAAGTACGACACCCGCGGCCTGGAAGCCGCCTACCTCGCCGATGGACAAAGACGACGCCTGCACGAGATCGAGACGGCGCTTGCCGCCTACCGCAACCTGCAGCCGGGTGCTTGCCTGGACGGCAACGTGCGGGTCGGCGCACTGCTTTGTCTGGAACATGATGGCCACGAACGCTGGTTCTTCCTCGGCCCGGATGCGGCGGGGCTGAAGCTGCAGCACGAGGGGCGGGAGATCCTGGTGATCTCGCCGCGCTCACCGCTGGGACAGGGCCTGCTCGGACGACAGATGGGCGATGAGGTGGAGTTGCAGGTCAACGGCCAACGACAGTGCTATGAGGTGCTGGAGATCGGGTAGCACCGTCAGGCAAGTAGGTGGGCGATTGCGGAGTACTGGTGGGCTGAAGCCCACCTTACAAGGGTTGATTGTTCCTACGCTCCGGCGTGCCGATGTTCGCTGCGGGGCTTTGCGGTTGCTAAGCGGCTGCTTTTATCCGCCCCATCAATCCGCTGCGCGTGATTTTCTCGTGCGTGGGCCGCTGGCCTTGCGGGGCGTGCCGCTGCGTTTCTTCTTCCACGGTTTTCCCCCTCGGCCCGCGGCTACCGGCGGGCCGCTGATGGTCATGCGCAGCCCGGCGCAGCGCTCGACCAGCTTGCTCATCCAGGCCGATTGCTTGGCGACGAATTCTTCCAGCGGCATCTCGCCGGTCTGCACCATGTCCAGCGCCTGTTCCCAGATCGCCGTGGTCCCGGGGTCGGCGATTGGCCGTGGCACGGCGTCGATCAGGCTGAAGGCTGCCGATGTCGCCGCCAGCGCCTTGCCCTGGCGAACCATGTAGCCGCGGTCGAGAAGGCCCTGGATGATGCCGGCGCGGGTCGCTTCAGTGCCGATACCGGTGGTGTCCTTGAGCTTCTGTTTCAGCCGCGGATCGTCCACCAGCTTGGCGACGTTCTTCATCGCCTTGATCAGGTCGCCTTCGGTGAAGGGCTTCGGCGGCTGGGTCTGCTGGTCCTTGAGGTTGATCTCGCCCACCGTGTAATCCTGGCCCTGCTGCAATGCCGGCAGGCTTTGCGGTGCTGGCGCTTCGCGACTCCCGCGTGCCGGTGCCAACGCTTCGGGCATGGCGCGTTTCCAGCCGGGCTCGACGATGCGCTTGCCCACCGCCCGCAGTGCGTGACCGGCGCAGTCGAAGTCAGCCTGGGTGCGGTCGTATTCATGGTTGGGCAGGAACTGCGCCAGATAACGCGCGCGGATCAGCGTGTAGACCGCTCGCTGCCGGCCCGCCAGGCGTTCGAGACCGCGTGCGGCAACGGTGGGGATGATGCCGTGGTGAGCGCTGACCTTGGCGTCGTTCCAGGCCCGCGAGCGACGCGACAGGTCCAGATGCGGCTGCAGCGCCGCGAGCGCCGGGTCGGCCTGCATCAGCGCCGCGACGATGGCCCGCGCTTCGCCGTGCTGGCTCAGCGGCAGGTAGCCGCAATCGCTGCGCGGGTAGGTGATCAGTTTGTGGGTTTCGTACAGCGCCTGGGCGATGTCGAGGGTTTCCTGGGCGCCGAGGCCGAGCTTCTTCGAGCAGACTTCCTGCAGCGTGCCGAGATCGAACGGCAACGGCGCCGCCTCGCGCTGACGCTCGGTCTTCAGTTTCACCAGCCGGGCGCTGGCGGCATTGCACATGGCTTCGGCAGCTTGCTGTGCACGGGACTGATCGAGGCAGCGGCCTTGATCGTCGCAATAGTCGTCCGGCGCCTGCCATTGCGCGGTGAAGGCGGCGCCATCGGCGAGCAGCTGCACATCGATGGCCCAGAACGGCACCGGGACGAAGTCGGCGATGCTGCGATCGCGATCGACTACCAGGCGCAGCGTCGGCGTCTGTACCCGGCCCACCGGCAACACGCCCTGATAACCGGACTGGCGGCCGAGCAGGGTGAATAGCCGGCTCATGTTCATGCCGATCAGCCAGTCGGCACGCGAGCGGCCAAGGGCGGCGTGGTAGAGGTTGAAGGTCTCGGCGCCGGGCTTGAGCGCGGCCAGCGCCTTGCGGATCGAGGCGTCGTCCAGCGCCGACAGCCATAACCGGCGGATCGGCCCGCGATAGCGGCAATGCTCGACCAGCTCGCGGGCGATCATCTCGCCTTCGCGGTCGGCGTCGGTGGCGACCACCAGTTCGCTGCATTCGCCGAGCAGGCGCTTGACCGCCTTGAACTGGCTGGCGGTCTTCGGCTTGACCAGCATCTTCCAGCGCTCTGGCACGATCGGCAGGTCGGCCAGCACCCAGCGCTTGTAGCGCGGGTCGTAGGCGTCCGGCGGGGCGGTTTCCAGCAGATGGCCGATGCACCAGGTCACCGTCACCCCGGCGCCCTGCAGGCAACCGTCGCCACGCCGGTTGGCGCCGAGCACCTTGGCAATGTCGCGGGCCTGGGAAGGTTTTTCGCAGAGATAGAGTTGCATGGAGGCTGTGACGGCAGCGGTCGATGGCGCGAAGCATGTGCACAAAAGGCGCTTCAGGCAATCTTTATCTGTATGTGCATACAGTTGTTGTGCGCCGATACCGGTCGTTCTTGAGCATGATCAAGTCTGGCGACGGCGAGGAGGCTTAGCCTGTGGCCACTGCAACAACGCCCAAAAAGGCACCCGCAATGGCCAAGAAATTTCCCCTCGAACCTTCCCACCCCGAACGTGTGTGCTGGGGCTGCGACCGCTATTGCCCGGCCACTTCGATGGCCTGTGGCAACGGCGCGGGCCGCACTCAGCATCCGGCGGAAATGTTCGGTGAGGACTGGTATCTGGACGAATGCTGGGGCATCGACCCGGAACTGATCGCCAAGACCCGCAAGGAGTCGTCGACCTGATGTTGCGCGGGGTCCTGCGCTAGGCGCGATCGGCGAAACGCTGCACCACCACACTGCCGATGATGTCGCCCTCGACGTTGACCGCCGTGCGCACTGTGTCCAGCAAGCGGTCGATCGGCAGCAGGATCGCCACCGCTTCAGCCGGCAGGCCGACCGCCTGCAGCACCATCACCATGGTCACCATGCCCGCACTGGGAATCCCCGGCGCGCCAGTCGAGGCGATCATCGCGGTGAAGAACACCACCGCCTGCTGCGCCAGGCTCAGTTCGATACCCATCAGATTGGCGACGAACAGCGCAGCCGCGGCTTCGTAGAGCGCGGTGCCGTCCATGTTCATGGTCGCGCCCAGCGGCAGCACGAAGCCGGCGATGCCCGGGCGCACCTTGAGGTTGTCCTCCGCGCAACGCAGGGAGATCGGCAATGTCGCCGCACTGGAGCTGGTGGCAAACGCCGTGATCAGCGCCTCGCGGGTTCCACGGAAAAACCACAGCGGCGACTTGCCGGTCGTGAGGAAGAGAATGCCTGGCAGCACCACGATGCCGTGGAACAGCGTGGTGGCGAACACCAGCGCGATGAAACCACCGACGGCGCTGAGCAGTGCTACGTCCTGCTCGGCCACCAGCTTGATCAGTAGCGCGAGGATGCCCAGCGGCGCCAGGCGCATGATCCAGCTGATGATGCGCATCATCAGTTCGAGGAATTCCTGCAGCACCACGAGGATATTGCGGTAGCGCTCGCCGCCGGCCACCAGCGCCACGCCGATGAACATGGCAAACACCACGACGGCGAGGATGCTGCCGTTGGCCAGCGCGGCGAAGGGATTCTGGAACAGGTTGGCGAAAAAGTGCAGGAAGAACTCCGGCAACGTCAGCTGGCGTGCCTCGAAGTCGTTCATCGCATCGGCGAACAGGTCCAGCGACAGCCCAGCGCCGGGCTTGAAGATATTCGCTGCGACCAGCGCCACCAGCATCGCGGCGCCGGTGGTGAGGGTGAAGTAAGCCAGCGCACCACCCCAGACCCGATGCACCTGCCGATGTGCCTGCAGGTTGGCCACGCCGACCACGATGGAGGTGAAGATCAGCGGAATCAGCACCATCTTCAGCAGGCCGATGAAGATGCTGCCGGCCAGGGTGCTGGCATAGAGCACGCCTTCACGAACGGGCGCATCGGTCGGCAGCGTGCCGGTCAGCCAGCCGATGGCGACGCCCAGGCAGGCCGCGATAAGAATCTGCAGATTGAGACTGGGCAATGGATGATTCCTCGGATCGGTAGCGGTGGCGCTAAGCAAAAGAATGGAAGCCGCGGCAAAAAGTTCGTTTCGAGCGGGGCGCAATCATACAGACGCAACGCAACGGACGTGCCAGTGACCTGGCGTCGGCCTGCAGCAGACAAAATTACACAGCTGGGTTTTCATGATCGGGCAGCTAAAAGAGGGCCGAGTCGTGAGCGATCAGGACATCGAACAACGCATCGCCCGCGATATCGCCAGATGGCAGCGCGGCGTGCAGGAAAAAGGCGAACCGTTGGTAGTGGACAACGGCTGGCTACAGACGCCGCCAGGCTTGCGCTTGCCGTTCTCGGTGCTGAAGAGCGCCGGGGTGCCGCCACGGGAAGTGGAATTGCTGGCGCAGCGTGCCGCGTTACGTGAACGGCTGAATGCCTGCACCGATACCCATCAGCGCGAGCGGCTGGAATGCGAACTGAGTGAGCTCGAGCAGCACATCGCCTTCCGGCTGGAGGCGTTGCAGCGGCTGGGTCGCGGCTGAGCGCCTGGTCACTGGCGTTCGCCCATGGCTGGAGTAGCATGCGCATTCGGTCAATTCCTACAGGGAGAAGCGCGTGGTTACAGCTCGAATTGGATTTCTGCCAGCGGTGTTGATCGCCGCCGCGGTGGCGTTTGCCGGCTGGTCGGTAGGGCAGGGGGTGGAGCGTTTTCGCATGGCCGACCGCACGGTGACGGTCAAGGGCCTGGCTGAGATGGACGTCAAAAGCGACTTCGCGGTATGGACGCTGGGTTTTCGTCGCGGCGGCAATCAGTTTGCCGAGGTGCAGCAAGGTTTGAGCGAGGATCGGCAACGGGTGCTGGCGTTCCTGCGTGAGCAGGGCTTCACCGATGAGGAAATCGAAGTGCGGCCGTTGCAGGTGCAGGATCTGCTGGCGCGCGAATGGGCCTCGCGTGATGTGGCACTGCGTTTCAACGGCCAAGGCCAGGTCGTGGTCAAGTCCGAGCGCGTCGATGCGGTGGGCACGGCGGCCAATGCCATCGATCCGCTGATCATGGCTGGCGTGCAGCTGGATACCGAGATGAACGGCTTCGCCGGGCCGCGCTACCAGCTGCGCGGCTTCAACGAACTGAAGCCTCAACTGTTGGAAGCGGCCACCAGCAATGCCCGTGAGCAGGCGACTCGTTTTGCCGATGATGCCGGCGCTACGCTTGGGCGGCTGAAGAATGCCAATCAGGGCGTGATTCGGGTGATCGATGACGATGGCAGCGATATGGATAGTGGGCGGACCGTGGGGAAACGGCTGCGGGTGGTGAGTACGTTTGAGTACACGTTGGATTGATATTGGGCTTGAGTCTCTGAATGAAGCGGCAGCCGCCTGCCAAGGCGGATCAACCGCACTGCGCAGGCGAGTTCAAGCCCGATAGCCCCTCGCTTAAAGGTTAGACAGTGAGCCGATTAGTCGGCATTATCGGCTCACCAAATGAGCCGAATAAGCTCATTAATCGGCTCACAGAGGAGCCAGCCCTCATGAATGACCCGCTCTGGGTCTGGCAGCAGCCCAACTGGCCGCACTTCAATTGGCAGGCAGACGCACTTGCCCCGCTGCTGCGTACCTGCAGTCAGGCTCAGGGTCGCCTACTCGGGATGCTCGGTGCCGTTGGCAGTGATACAGAGGTGCAGAGCAACCTGGATGCCATGCTGCAGAACATCGTCACCTCATCAGCCATCGAGGGTGAGCAGCTGGATGCCGGCTCCGTGCGTTCGTCACTGGCGCGGCGCCTGGGGCTGAGCGAAGAAGGCCGCATCACCTCGCGTTCCGAAGGCCTGGCGGAACTGCTGCTCGATGCCACCCGCGCGTATCAGCAGCCGCTCGATCTGCAGCGGCTGTTCACCTGGCATGGCTGGCTGTTCCCCAGTGATGACCACCTGCTGGCCCGCCCGTTACGCATTGGCATGCTGCGCGGCGAAGAGCCCATGCAGGTAGTTTCCGGGAGACTCGACCGCCCTACCGTGCATTTCGAAGCGCCACCCCGCGCCGGGCTGGAAGAACAACTGGACGACTTCCTTGCCTGGTTCGAGAGCAGCCGCAGCGATGCAGGCCTCGACCCATTTCTACGAGCCGGCATTGCGCACTTCTGGTTCGTCACCCTGCACCCCTTCGACGACGGCAACGGCCGCCTTACGCGCGCCATCACCGACTTGGCCCTTGCGCAGGGAGAACAGCAGGCCATCCGCTTTTACGCCATGTCGGCGAGCATCCTCGATGACCGCGCCGGCTATTATCGCATTCTCGAAGCCAGCCAGAGAGGCACGCTGGATATCACCGCCTGGTTGCAATGGTTCCTTGCCACGCTGTTCAAGAGCCTGGAGCAGGCCCTTGCGCGCATCGACCGCGTGCTGGTCAAGGCACGCTTCTGGCAGGCTCACCGCAGCCAAACCCTGTCTGCCGAGCAGATCAAAGTGCTTAACCGCCTGCTCGATGGTGGCGAGAGAGGTTTCGAGAACGGCATCAGCGCCGCGCAATACCAGGCTGTGGCCAAGGTCTCGAAAGCCACCGCCACGCGCCATCTGAGCGATCTTGTCGACAAGGGCTGCCTTGCCCGGTTGCCTGGCGGCGGGCGCAGCACGCGCTACCAGATACAGCACTCGGCAAACGCTTGAATAAAGTGAGTCGCCCAGCAGGGCGAAACCAAGCTCTCAAGCAACTCGCTAACCGGCCTGGTTCCGTGTAGCCAACCGGTCCGACAAAATCAATGCCCCGGCTGCCAAGGCTGTCCCAGCGACACCGGCGCGTACAACCGCGTGCGGATCGCATCCCGTGACAACAGCACCAGCACCAGAATGGTCGCCACATACGGCAGCATCGCCAGCAGGTTGCCGGGGATCGCCAGGCCTAGCCCTTGGGCCACCAGGTGGAGGATGCTGGCCAGGCCGAACAGATAGGCGCCAAGCAACACGCGGGAGACCCGCCAGCTGGCGAAGACCACCAGCGCCAGGGCGATCCAACCGCGCCCGGCGGTCATGTTTTCCGCCCACATCGGCGTGTACGCCAGCGACATGTAACCACCGGCGAGGCCGGCCATGGCACCACCAAACATCACCGCTAGCGTCCTTACGCGCAGCACCGGCAGGCCCATGGCGCTGGCGGCGTTGGGGTTCTCGCCGACGGCCTGGATGATCAGGCCGATGCGGCTTTTAAGCAGCACCCAGGCGACCAGCGCGAACAGCCCGAAGGACAGATAGACCAGCAGGTCCTGGGCGAACAGCATGCGGCCGATCAGCGGGATCTCGCTGAGCAGCGGAATGGCGATGGGTTCGAAGCCGGCCAGCGGCTTGCCGACCCAGCTGGCGCCGACGAAGGACGACAGGCCGACGCCGAAGATGGTCAGCGCCAGACCGGTGGCTACCTGATTGGCGTTGAAGCCCAGCGCCACCATGGCGAACAGCAGCGAGAGCAGTACGCCGGCCAGGCAGGCGAACAGCACGCCTAGCCAGAGGTTGCCGCTGGCGAAGGCGACGATGAAGCCGATCACCGCGCCGAACAGCATCATGCCTTCCTGGCCGAGGTTGAGTACGCCGCTCTTTTCGCATACCAGCTCGCCGAGGGCGACCAGCAGCAGCGGCGTGCCGGTGCGGATCATGGCGTAGAAGATATTGGTCAGCAGATCCATGTCCATCGGTCAGGCCTCGAACTTCAAGCGAGCAGCGGGTGAAGGGGTGAGCAACGGGGCGAGCGCGATCATGTGGCCGGCTCCTCTTGGGCGCTGAGCGGGGCGGGCTTGCGCGCCCACAGCTTCAGCCGCGGCCGATAAAGGATCAGCACGTCGCAGGCGAGCAGGAAGAACAGCACCATGCCCTGGAACAGCTGGGTGATGGACTGCGGCAGGTTGGCCGCCATCTGCGCGTTCTCGCCGCCGAGGTAGAGCAGCGCCATCAGCAGGCTGGCGAAGACGATGCCGATGGGGTTGAGGCGACCGAGAAAGGCCACGGTGATCGCCGCGTAGCCATAGCCAGGCGACACTTGCGGCACCAGCTGGCCAATAGGTCCGGTGACTTCGGCGACGCCGGCCAGCCCGGCCAGGCCGCCGCTGATCAGCAGGGCGATCCACACCAGTTTCTTGTCGCGAAAACCAACTAAGCCGGCGGCGCGCTTGTCCAGGCCGAGCACCTTGATCTGGAAGCCGAGAAAGCTTTTCTGCAGCAGTACCCAGACCACCACCAGCGCCAGCAGGGCGAAATAGAAGCCGCCGTGCACACGCAGACCGTCGATCAGCTCGGGCAGCCGGCTGGCATCACCGAACATCGCCGACTCGGGGAAGTTGAAGCCTTCCGGGTCCTTCAACGGACCGTGCACGGCGAACAGCAACAGGTTCAGTGCGATGTAGTTGAGCATGATGCTGGTGAGGATTTCGTTGGCATTGAAGGCCGTTTTCAACCAGGCGCAGAGCCCGGCCCAGGCGGCGCCGCCGAGGGTGCCCGCCAGCAGGGTCAGCGCCAATGCCCAGCGCGAATCCCAGTCGATGATGTTGACTGCCAGCGCACTGCCAGCCAGGGCGCCGATGAGCAGCTGGCCTTCGGCACCGATGTTCCAGATACGCGCGTTGTAGACCACCGCCAGGCCCAGGGCGCAAAGCAGGATCGGCAGCGCCTTGACCAGCAGTTCGGAGACGCCGTAGAGGTCGCCGAGCGGGTCGATCAGCAGCACCTTGAGGGTTTCCAGCGGTGGATGGCCGAGCAGGGCGAACAGCAGGGCGCCGCTCAGCAACGTCAGCAGCGCGGCCAGCAATGGCGAGAACCAGAGCATGGCCCGTGAGGCTTCGCCGCGGGGTTGCAGGGATAACAGCATGATGGATTCTCGTCAGGCGGCAGAGGTGGAAACGGGGGTGTCGCTGGTATCGAACTGGCCGGCCATCCAGCGGCCGACTTCGACCGGGCAGGTGCTGGCGGTGGCGCGCTGTGGCGAAAGGCGGCCGTCGCTCAGGGCGGCGATGCGGTCGCTGATCTGGAACAGCTCTTCGAGGTCTTCGGAGATCACCAAGATCGCCGCACCGGCATCGCGCAGTTCGATCAGCGCACGATGGATGGCCGCCGCCGCGCCGACGTCCACGCCCCAGGTCGGGTGCGCGGCGATCAACAGCTTCGGCTGCTGCAGGATCTCGCGACCGAGGATGAATTTCTGCAGGTTGCCGCCGGACAGGCTTGCCGCCGGGGTTTGTGCATCGGGCGTCTTTACCGCGAAACGCTGGATGACCTGCTCGGCGAAAGCACGGACCTTGGCCCGGCGGATCATGCCCTGCTCGACCATGCCGGTCTGCTGATAGGCGGTGAGCAGGCCGTTGTCGGCCAGGCTCATGCTCGGCACCGCGCCGTGACCGAGGCGTTCGGCCGGCACGAAGGCCATGCCATGGCGGCGGCGGGCATCGGGGCGCAGATGGGCGACATCGTCACCGAGAAAACGGATACGCATGGCCTGCGCAGCGGGCAGGCGCTGTTCGCCGCTGAGCAGGGCGAGCAGTTCGTCCTGGCCGTTGCCGGCGACCCCGGCGATGCCGACGATCTCGCCGGCGCGTACTTCCAGATCCACTTCTTCGAGGGAAACGCCGAACGGGTCGGCGTTGTGCCAGGACAGTCGCTCGACACGCAGGAACGGCGCACGGCCCTCGCTCTTCGGGTACTCGGCTTCCAGCCCCTCGGCATCGCCGACCATCAGCCGTGCCAGTTCGAGGTCCGAACATTCTGCCGGCACACACTCGCCGGACACCCGGCCGCCGCGCAGCACCGTGGCGCTCTGGCACAGCGCGCGCACTTCATTGAGCTTGTGGCTGATGAACAGGATGCTGCAGCCCTCGGCTGCCAGCCGGCGCAGGGTGACGAACAGCTCGTCGGCCTCCTGCGGGGTAAGCACCGAGGTCGGTTCGTCGAGAATCAGCAGGCGGATGTCCTGCATCAGGCAACGGATGATCTCCACCCGCTGGCGCTCGCCGATGGACAGGCTGTGCACCAGCCGTTGTGGCTCCAGCGGCATGCCGTAGCGCTGCGAGACCTCGCGGATCTTCGGCTCCAGCTGCTTTGGCGTACCGGCCTTGGCGCCCAGCGCCAGGGCGATGTTCTCCGCCACAGAGAGCGTCTCGAACAGCGAGAAGTGCTGGAACACCATGCCGATGCCGCGTTCGCGGGCCTGGGCCGGATCGCGCATGGTCACCCGTTCGCCCTGCCAGTGGATTTCGCCGGCGTCCGGCTGGGTCACGCCGTAGATGATCTTCATCAGGGTGCTCTTGCCGGCGCCGTTCTCGCCGAGCAGGGCGTGGATCTCGCCCGGCTGGATCGACAGGTCGATACGGTCGTTGGCCAGGCAGCCTGGGTACTGTTTGGTAATGCCGCAGAGCTGAAGGCGCGCGGTCTGGGATTCGGGCATGGAGGCGTCCGCTGGGGTTTTCATGACCAGGGTGTAGCAAAAAGCTGGCCAGGCAGTCAGGAAATGAAGTGCGACGTGGCCATGGGAGCTGCGCCACCCAATGGCCATGCGACGATGTTAGCCGGTGCATCGCTTTGGTGCTGCACTCGGTAACGCTGACGAGCCGCTGCACCGCCATGGGGCGTGACGACCGTGGGCCGGCCGGCCTGCTAAGCTGAACACCTTTCCCGCTCCCGTGGTTTCCTGCAATGAACCAGATGGACCTTCATTCCGCCGAGGAAACGATTGCCCAGCGCGCCGCCCTGGCGCGATTCATCGATGGCATCGTCAGCGACGACGGCATGCATCCCACCGCTATTGATGACCTTTACCTGATCCGCTGCAGTGCCCCCAGCGAGCTGGTGCACGGGCTGCACAAACCGGCGCTGTGCATCATTGTGCAGGGCAGCAAGGAGGTACGCCTGGCCGACGAGCTCTACACCTACGATGCGCTGCATTATCTGGTGGTGTCGGTCACTGTGCCGGTGGCTGGCCGTGTGCTGGAAGCTTCGTCTGGTGAGCCTTACCTGTGCATCCGCCTGGACATCGATCCGGCAATGGTCGCCACGCTGGTGGCCGAGGGCGGGCCGTTGGGCCAGCCCGTCGAAGGGCCGGCGCGCGGGGTCTACCTGGACCGCATCGATGCGCCGCTGCTCGACGCCACCTTGCGTCTGGTGCGACTACTCGCCAGCCCGCAGGACATTCCCGTGCTGGCGCCGCTGGCCATGCGCGAGATCTTCTACCGTCTGCTTTGCGGTCGCCAGGGCCGCCATCTGCACGATATCGCGGTACGCGACAGCCAGGGCCATCGCGTCACCCGCGCCATCGAATGGCTGAACCGCAACTACGTCGAACCGCTGCGCATCGACGAACTGGCACAGCGGGTCAACCTCAGCAGCTCGACGCTGCATCACCGCTTCAAGGCGCTGACGGCCATGAGCCCGCTGCAGTACCAGAAGCAGTTACGTCTGCAGGAGGCCCGGCGGCTGCTGATCGCCGAGGGGCTCGACGTCTCCAGCGCCGGCTACCGGGTTGGCTACGAAAGCCCCTCGCAATTCAGCCGCGAGTACAGCCGGCTGTTCGGCGCCTCGCCGGTGAAGGATATTGCGCGGCTGCGCAGCACCGCTTGACTCAGCGCGCGACCGGGTCCGGCACCTCGCGCAATGCCTGGGCGGCGTCGATGGCGCGCGGGAAGCCGGCGGTCACGGTCGTCAGGTACACCACCTCCTTCAGCTCCTCACGGGTGACGCCCAGGCGCAACGCGTAGCCGGCGTGGACCTTCATGTACTGCAGATTGCCTTGGGCGGCGAAGGCGGCGATTACGGCCAGCTGACGGGTGCGATCATCCAGCTCGCTGCGTCCCCAGACATCACCCAATGCGTACTGGGTGATGCCATCGGCGAGAAAGGGATAGTCCTCGCGCAGCGCTTCGAGCACCGGTTGCCCGGCACCGCCGGACAGGTGATCCATCACCTCGATGCCACGTTCGTGCCGCTCGTTGCCGACGGCATCCAGCGAGGCGAAGGTCAGCGAGCCGAGCACGGCCACGCAGGCCGCGGCCAGGGTATTGCTGGTTCGAAGGGTCATGGCGGCGTCCTCAATAGGGGCTGGCGGTAGGGCGCACCACCAGCTCGCTGACATCGACATCGGCCGGCTGGTCGATGGCATAGGCAATGGCGCGGGCGATGGCTTCGGCCGGAATGGCAATACGGCGGAAGTCGTTCATGGTTGCGCGCGCGGTGTCGTCGGAGATGCTCTCGGCCAGCTCCGATTCGGTGACGCCGGGCGAAACCAGAGTCACGCGGATATCGCCACCGACCTCCTGGCGCAGGCCTTCGGAAATGGCGCGCACTGCGTACTTGGTGGCGCAGTACACCGCTGCGGTCGGGCTCACCGCGTAGGCGCCAATGGAGGCGATGTTGACGAATTGCCCCGAGCGCTGGCGCTGCATCAGTGGCAGACCGGCAGCGATGCCGTGCAGCACGCCGCGGATGTTCACGTCGATCATCCGGTACCACTCGTCGACCTTCAGCGCGTCGAGCGGGGACAGCGGCATCACTCCGGCGTTGTTGACGATCACATCAACGCGGCCGAAGCGCCGTTCGGCGAAGTCGACGAAGGCCTGGGTGTCCTCGCGGCTGGTGACGTCCAGCGCACGGCAGGCGGCGATAACACCGCTTTCGTCGATCTCGGCGACCAGCTTTTCCAGCCGTTCAAGGCGTCGTGCGCCCAGCACTACCGTTGCGCCCTGGGCCGCCAGCAGGCGCGCCGTGGCTTCGCCGATGCCACTGCTGGCGCCGGTGATGAGTACGATTTTTCCGTTGATGTTCGACATGGGGCTGTCCTCCGCAGGTTGATTCGAACGACGTCGATGACGCCGTGGTTCGAATACTGCGACGCAGGACGGTGCCGCCGTTATGGCGATCCTGCCGGGCGCTTGCCTGATTCTGGCAGGGCCTACCAGATGCCTTCGTGCAGCGCGGCGGCTTCATCTTCCAACAGCGGGCCGACGACTTCGACCTTGCGCTGGCCGGCTTCGAAAACGATGCGGCAAGGCAGGTCCAGTGTCGGGTTCTCCGGATGGTTGCCGGTGATGTCTTTCAGGCTGCGCTCGGAAAGGCCGTAGACCACGCGACCCAGGCCAACCCAGTAAGCAGCGCCGGCGCACATGGCGCAGGGCTCGGCGGAGGTGTACATGGTGCAGCGCGAGAGAAATTCCGGTGTGTAGCGGGTCGAGGCGCGGGTCATCAGTACACGCTCGGCGTGGCCGGTCATGTCGTGGTCGGGCATGTAGGCGTTGCCCTGTTCCAGCAGCACTTCACCGTCCGGCCCGACCAGGATGGCGCCGAACGGATGGGTGCCGTTTTCCAGCGCGCGGCGGGCGACGTCGAAGCTTTTGCGCAGCAGAGCGAGATCGTCTAGGGGCATGGTGGTTTCCAGGTTCAATGTGACTTGGTCAGGCTGTGGCGCCGATTCTGTGGAGCGGCCTTGGCCGCGAATGGGGCGGGCAGGTGCGGCGGCTATCGCGGACAAGTCCGATCCCACGACTCTTGGTGGTTCTGATTGCGGACGAGTGGCCGGGGCGCCTGGTTTTGGCCGCGAAGGAGGGCCTTCGCGGCCAAGGTCCGGCGTCACCGCTATATCAATGTCCACCCTTGGGCAGGCTCCAGGGAAAGAAGACCTTCTGCAGCAGCCCGATCAGGTGGAACAGCACCAGGCTGATTACCACGAGCATCATCAGCGCTGCGAAGGCCTGAGGCACCTGAAACATCGAGGTGGAAAAGTTGATGAAGTAGCCCAGGCCTTTTTCAGCAGCGACAAACTCGGCCACCACCGCGCCGATCACTGCCAGGGTGATGGAAATGCGCAGCGCCGAGAACAGGTGCGGAATCGCATAGGGCAGACGGATGTTGCGGTACTCACGGGCTTTGGAAGCGCCAAGCGAGCGCGACAGCTCCACCAGCTCCTCCGGTGTCGCCAGCAAGCCAGTCACGCAGGACACCACGATGGGGAAGAAAGCGATGAGGAAGGTGATGAACACCCGTGGCAGATCGCCAGCGCCCATCACCACCACGATGATCGGTGCTACCGCAACGATGGGCGTGGACTGCACGATCACCAGTAGCGGATACAGCGTGCGCGACATCACTCGCGAAGAGGCCAGGGCGATGGCCAGCGGGATGCCGATCAGAATCGACAGGCCGTAACCCATCAGCGTCACCCGCAGGGTGGCGAAAATATGCTCGGCCCAGGTGCCAAGACCGACCTTCTGCGTCGCCGCGAAGATGGCGCTGGGTGAGGGCAACACGAAGCTCGGCAGCTTGAGTAAGCGGCAGGCCGCTTCCCAGACCAGCAACAGAACGAGCAGAGCGAGCCAGGGCGCGAAGCGGTCGGCCTGGGTCCTCAGACGCAGCGCCTTGGGCTTAATGGGCGGCATGGCGCGAGAAGACTTTGCGGCGGATATGGTTGGCGAGCTCATTGAAACGGGGCTCCGTGAGGGTTTCCATGGACCGCGGGCGCGGCAGGTCGACATCGATGATTTCCTGCACGCGGCCGGGGCGCGCCGACATCACCAGGATGCGGTCGGCCAGCAGCAGTGCTTCGGGAATCGAGTGGGTGATGAACAGCACCGTCTTCGGGCGCTGGGTCCAGATGTTGAGCAGCTCCAGGCTCAACTCGTCGCGGGTCAGCGCGTCGAGGGCCGAAAAGGGTTCGTCCATCAGCAGGATTTCCGGGTCGTGCAGCAGCGCGCGGGCAATTGCCGCGCGCTGCTGCATGCCGCCGGAGAGTTCGTCCGGGCGCTTGTTGCCGAAGTCCTTGAGCCCCACCAGTTCCAGCAACTCTTCGCCGCGGGTGATTTCCTGCGCGGTGACGCGACCGTACTTATGGCGCATGGGGAAGGTCAGGTTGTCGCGAATGTTCAGCCAGGGCAGCAAGGTCGGTCGCTGAAACACGATACCGATCTCGTCACGCGGGCCGTCCACCGGGCTGCCGTAAATGCTGACCTGGCCGTGGGTCGGCTGCACCAGCCCGGCGAGGATGCGCAGCAACGTGGACTTGCCGCAGCCCGAGGGGCCGAGCACGGCGATGAACTCGTGGCGGCCGATATCGAAACTGGCGTTGTCCAGCGCCACCACCTCGCTGCCATCGGAGGAGGTGAAGACCTGGCTGACCCGGTCGAAGCTTATGTTGGGGCGCGGCATGGCGGGCAGGGCGGCGGCGTTCATGGCGTCACTCGCTCAGGCTGGTGTCGATGGCGCTGGCCGGGTCGAGGCTGTCGACAGCCATGCCCTGCGCCTTGGCGACCCATTCCCAGGTCGTGGCCAGGCGCTTGGCGTCAAAGCCCGGGCCTTCGGCGTCGCTGATGTCGTTCTGCATCAGCGGGACCGAGGCGGCGAACTGTTCTTCGGCCTGCTGCTCGTCGACCTCGGCAACCATCTTCTTCAGTGCGGCGGCCGCGGCAGCCGGGTCGGCAATGGCGTTCTTCTGCGCCTGCTGGTAGGCCTTGACGAACTTCTTCGCCACCTCGGGGTTGCGCTGCACGAAGCGCTGCGAAGCGACCAGCGACAGGCCGTAGCCTTCGAAACCGTATTCCGACCAGGGGATGGTTTTCAGCGTCTTGTCCGCTTCGCCGAGGGCACGGACGAAGCCGGGCGCGACGGTCAGCCAGTTGATGGTGGCGTCGACCTTGCCGGTGGCGAGCATCGGCGCCAGTGCGCCGGGATCTAGCTTGAGCAGCTTGACGCTGGCCGGGTCGATGCCGTTGCGCTCCAGCAGCAGCGGCCAGACCACGTTGGAGGCGGAGAAGGTCGGCGTGGCGACCGTCTTGCCGACGATGTCCTTGAAGCTGTTGATGCCCGAGCCTTCGGTGGTGAAGAAGGCGTCTGGCTGCTTGTTGTAGATCGGGGCGACCGCCACCACCGGCACCTCGCCCTGGGCTTTGGCTTGCAGCAGCGAGGCCAGCCCGGCCGAACCGAAGTCCGCGCTGTTGGTGGCCAGCTTGGTCACCACGTCGCTGCCGCCGCGGGCACTGGCGATTTCCACTTCGATGCCTTCTGCGGCGAACAGGCCCTGTTCGACACCTAGGTAGATCGCCGCCTTGTCGCCGGCCGGCAGCCAGTCGTTGAGCCAGCGCACCTTGTCGGCGGCCAGGGCTGTTTGGCTGAACAGCGCCAGCAGGGCGCTGGCGAGCAGGGTTTTCTTGAACATGGTGAAGCTCCTTGAAGGTTCGGCGTGATAAGCGCGATGCAATAAACGGGTCAGTGCACCTGATGAGGATGGCGAGCGAAGAAATCCACCAGCGCGGCGAGCAGCGCGTCGGGCATGGCCAGTTGCGGCGCATGGCCGCAATCGAGCACCACCCGCTCGGCGCCAGGCACCAACTGCTGCATGCGCTGTTGTACCCGTGGCAGCACGGAGCGGTCCTGTGCGGCTTCGATGTACAGCCGCGGCAGGCGACCGAAACGCTCGGCGCTCCAGTACGCGGCGATGTCGCGGCCGCCATCGGGCTGCACCGTAAGGCGGCGCGCGGCAGCGATGGCGGCCTGTGCCGGTGCATCGTGATAGAACACCGCGCAGGCGGCATCGCTGGGCACGCGGCTGCCACCGGACACGGCTTCGAGATAAGGGCCGATGCCGCTGACTTCGGGATAGTCGCGACTCAGTTCGGCACAGAGTTCGCCGAAGCCCATGCCGCTGGGCAGCATCATCCCGGCGACATAGGCGACCCCGGCGATGCGCTCGGCATAACGTTCGGCCACGGCAGTAGCGGTAACGCCGCCGCCGGAATGCGCCACCAGCTGAATCGGGCCGGGCAGTGTCTCGATCAGTGCGCCGACGTGCTCGACATAGCGCTGCAGCGAGGCCGCGGTGAGTGGTGTGTCGTTGTGGCCGTTGCCTGGCAGATCGACCGCGTGGGGTCTGTGTCCGGCATCGCGCAGGCCATCCTGCAGCGAATCCCAGACCCAGCTACCGGCCCAGGCACCGTGGATGAGGACGATGTCAGCCATAGGTCCTCCGGTACATCTCGCGGTGGTGTTCTTCCACCGTCACGGCGGGATAGCGAGGGGCTTCACCCGCCGCGAGGCAAGTCGGCAGGCACTCGACCAGATGGTCCGGGTTGCCGCTGAAGAAGAACGGCACGCTGTAGCGCTCGCGCCCGGAAATGTTGACCACCCGATGCAGCGTCGAGCGGTATTGATCGTTGGTCCAGCGAGCGATCATGTCGCCCAGGTTGACCACATAGGTGCCGGGCACGGGCGCCGCGTGAATCCAGCCGCCGCTGTGGCGATCCCAGACCTGCAGGCCGGGGTTCTCGTCCTGAAGAAGCAGCGTCAGCCCGCCGAAATCGGTATGCGCGCCACAGCCCTTCTCACCGGGCGCGGCGTTGGCCGGTTGCGGCGGATAGTGCAGCAGGCGCAGGGTGCTCATGGAGTCGCGGCAGAAGCTGGCGAAATGTTCCTCCGGCAGTTGCAGCGACAGCGCGATCGCACCCATCAGCCGTGCCGCGAGGGCATTCATCGCATCGCGATAGCGCTCCATGGTCGGGCGAAAGTCCGCGAGCTCGGCTGGCCATTGGTTGGCACCGTGGTTGAAGCGCCCGGCCAGCACGCGCGGGTCGTCCTCGGCCAGCTCCTCGCCGATGTAGAAGCCCTCCTTGAGATCGGCCGGCGCACCGGCTTCCAGCACTTGCCCGCGCAACGGCTCGTAGCCGCGATTGGCCCTCGAGAAAACCTTGTCCAGCGCACGCTTGCCTGCTTCGGGCTGGGCGAAGAAAGCCCGCGCCTGTTCGAACACCGCCTGCTGCAGCACCGGGTCGACGCCATGATTGGCAATACAGAAGAAACCCACCTCGCGGCAGGCTGCACCGATGCGTTCGGCTACGGCTGTGCGCTCGGCAAGCTCGGTGGAAAACAGCCCGGCGATATCCATCAGCGGCAGCGCGGCGGCTTCGAGATGGCGGGCGGAAAGTGCATCGCTCATGTGACAGTCCTGCTTCGCCGAGGCGGAATGGCATCGGCGAGCGCAGTATCTGACCGTCATGGCTGTGCGCAGAAGAACAGAATATCGAGCAGCGTGATGCCGTTTCGGCAGCGGGGGCGTGTGCCTCATTGCGAGGCGGCAGATGAGCACAATTGGTGCTCACGCCAGGGAGCATAGGGGCTGCCCGGGCGATTATGATCCAGGCTGGAGCTGCGTCATTTGCACTTTTATGGGGCGTAGGGTGACCGTTGGCGGCCCGAAATTTTTTTGGCTTTGCTGCGCGCGATGCGTACTTAGGCACGACGCCTGCTGCTGAGCTACGCCTTGAGCCGCTAGCTCTCTGCAGCTCGCCTAGCGGGGCTTCAACGCATTGGCCAGGCGCAACATGGCCGTTTCGATTTCAAAAGCGGTCAATGACGCGTAACCCAATAGCCAGCCTTGTTTCTTCTGCTCACCGGCGTACAGGCGACTCAATCCAGAGAGCTGGATACCCACGCTAGCCGCCTGCTGGATGGTGTCGTTCTCGAGCCATCCGTCGTGCAGCACGCACGGAATCTGTAGTCCACCAGGAGGGCGCAACGCCGTAACAACACCGTTCAGATGCTCGCCGATCGCGTCGAGCATGGTCGAACGGCGCGCGGCGTACAGCTTGCGCATGGCCCGGACATGGGCGTTGTAGTGGCCATCCTCCATGAAGCGGGCCAGGGTCAGTTGCAGGACTTGTGGCGTGTGGCCGTCGATCATGCTGCGCGCGTAGGTGAAGGCTTTGACCAGTTCGTGGGGCAGTACCATGTAGCCCATTCGCAAACCGGGATAGAGGGTCTTGCTGAAGGTGCCGACGTAGAGCGTGCGCTGGTATTTGTCCAGGCCCTGTACGCACGCGGTTGGCTGCCCGTCGTAGTGAAACTCACTGTCGTAGTCGTCTTCGATGACCCACTTGCCTTTTTCCGCTGCCCAGTTGATCAACTCGAGACGCCGCTCCAGCGGCAAAGTAGCGCCAGTGGGGTATTGGTGCGAAGGCGTGACATAGACACAGTTGGCGCCGCTACGGTCGGCCTGCAGCAGGTCGGTGCGTATCCCCATTTCGTCTACATCGATAGGCAGAACCTTGGCCTCGGCGGTTTCAAAGGCTTTCTTGGCGCCGTAGTAGCCCGGGTTTTCCAACAAGATCGGCTTGCCGGCGTCGACCAGCAATTGCGCGCATAGAAAGAGGGCCTGGCGAGTGCTGCTCAGTACCAAAATTTGGTCGGGAGAGCATTTGGCTCCGCGCTCGAGGTTCAAGTAGGTAGCGATGGCCTTGCGCAGCGGCTCGGCGCCTTGCGGATCGCCATGCAACAGCACGTTGGCGCGATGGTCTTTCATCACCTGACGTTGCAGGCGTGTCCAGACATCGGTCGGAAAGGTGCGGGTTTCGGGCAGGCCGGTGGCAAACGCCTTGATCACCTGTTGGTCGTTCACACCGGCACTGTCGAAAATCATCCGCCCTCGCTGGCTCAACCCCGTTCCCGGCAACGCCTGGCTGCTTTTGACTTCTTGCGCCTTGATGCGCCGCCGGGCTGCGCCGCGTAATTCGGTACCTACGGTTTCACAGACATAACTGCCAGAGCCCTCGCGCCTGACGATAAAGCCATCCCGATGCAGTTGTACGTAGGCATTTTCCACAGTGTCTCTGGCAACCCCGAGTGACTTGGCGAGGACCCGGGTCGCGGGAAGTTTCAGGCCTGGGTCGAGGGCGCCTTCGAGGATCAGAGCACGCAGCGCGCGCTGAATCCGCTGGTGTAGATCCAGCAGCTGAAACTCAGCATCGTTAAGACGCATTTTCAGGGTTTCCAGCTCGAATGCTTTTGCCATGCGGTCTGCCTGATCTCAATAAAGAAGCGCTTGAAGGCAGGCCAGTCTATTCATGGACTTCGCCCCTCGCCACAGCATTTGCGCCAGGCGAGCGAGCACCCACGCTGCGAGCAATTTGGAACAAGGGTTATTCAGGTTTACCGCGACCGCGTGCAAGCGCCGTCTCGTTTTTGCGTGTGCGAACAGGCCAGGCTGTACGCGCTCAAACGGCACGTTTCGGTCAGCGCTTGGACGCTTGAGAAACCGCTAGTCGCGATAAGTGGTCTGGTGTTTCGGCTTTAAGCGTACGGGTAGGGCCTGCCACTTAGGCGTTATAAAACACCTGTTACGCAAGCCAATCACCTCGTTTTGCAAGGAGCAAAGCACCATGTCCTCGTCAGCTTCCGCGTCGCCCCTTCGTCTACGCGACCTTCTGCATCCGATTGTCGCCGGATTGGTTTCAGTCATCGTCAACTATGGCGGCACGTTCATCCTGGTCTTTCAGGCCGCCAAGGTCGCCGGGCTCAGCCCGGAACTGACGGCGTCGTGGGTGTGGTCGGTGTCGATTGGTGTGGGGATTACCGGGCTGTTACTCAGTTGGATGAACCGTGAGCCGATCATTACCGCTTGGTCGACACCCGCTGCCGCCTTTCTGGTGGTCGCGCTGTCCACCACGCCTTACGCCGAGGCGGTCGGTGCGTACGTCATTTCGGCTGCTGCCTTCGTGCTGCTGGGTGTGTCCGGCTGCTTTGAGAAGGTTATCCGCCTGATCCCGCCGGGCGTGGCTGCGGCGCTGCTGGCCGGCATTCTGCTGCAGTTCGGAATCGGCGCGTTTGCTGGCATGAGCCTTGATCCCGTATTGGTCGGCGTGCTGATTGCAGCTTATGTGGTGCTCAAACGCTTCACGGCGCGCTACGCGGTGGTGGGCATTCTGATGCTGGGGCTGGGGTTTCTGCTGACGCAGGGGCGTGTGGATCTTTCGGGGCTGTCGCTGCAATTTGCGGCACCGTTATTCACTCGGCCCGAGTTTTCGCTCAATGCGTTGCTCAGCGTGGCGCTGCCGCTGTTCCTGATTACCCTCACCGGCCAGTACATGCCGGGCATGCTGGTGCTGCGCAACGATGGTTTCAGCACCAGCGCCAACCCTATCCTGACTGTCACGGGGCTGGGCTCACTGCTGATGGCACCCTTCGGTTCTCACGCGTTCAACGTCGCCGCCATCACGGCAGCCATCTGCACCGGTAAGGAAGCTTCGGAGGATCCGTCCAAGCGTTGGATCGCCGGGGTTGCCGCAGGCGTGTTCTACATCCTTGTCGGGGTTTTCGGGGTGACTCTCGCCGCCGTGTTTATGGCGCTCCCGGCCGCCTTCATTACCACGCTGGCCGGGTTGGCCCTGCTCGGTACTATCGGCGCGAGCCTGGCCAGCGCCATGGCTGACGTCAAATCCCGCGAAGCCTCGCTGATCACTTTTCTGGCGTGCGCCGCGAACATCACCTTGCTGGGGATCGGGGGCGCGTTCTGGGGGTTGTTGATCGGTTTGGCGGCGCACGCTCTGCTCAATGGTCGTTTGCCACGTCGCGAGGGAGCGGCCAGCCCGGCAGTCGACGCTGTTGTGACGAGCAAAGGAGCCCACTGATGCTCGCTCAACGAGAAGACGCTGCCATCCTGCACGAGCGCCATGGCCGTTACCCCAGGCTGCCAACGTCGAAGACTCCGCCGCAACCAAAGTCGAGCACCGACCCCGCGTAGCAAATTGGCTACGCGAAGGCCAGCATCAACGGTTCCGTCGGGTGCTTCGTGCCATATTCAATAACAGAAGCGCCGCCGACTACCTTGCATTTCCTTCTTGTTCGCTCTGTTCAATCCGTGTCTTTAGCAGCGCGATAGAGTGCTGGCTGAAAACCTGAATTCCATTGCGTTCCAAAAGTTCTGTGGTAACTCCGCGGCCTGGGATCTTTGTGCCTGTGAATGTGCCGTCGTAGATTGTCGAGCTGCCGCACGAAGGGCTCGACTCAGCCAGAATTGCATACTCTATTCCATGCTTCTGGCAGAACTGGAGTGTCAGCTTGGCTCCGTTCAAAAAGTAGTCAGTGACATCAATTCCGTCATTTCCAATAACCAGCGAACCCTGATCCAGGACGTCTTTTCCCGTACCTTGCACAATTTCAGCTGGGGCTCTCGGTGTGGGCAGGCCTGACGCGACTTCAGGACAATAGCGGACGATTTCGAAATGGCTATCCAGCCAGTCCCTGTTCTCGTCGGCAATGCTCAGGCAGCCGCCGTTGTACCTTACGTTTTCTCCGGCGAGGCATGAGCTGACTAGTATTTTTCTCATTATGTTTCCCGGTTATAGGCTGTGATTGCCGTCAGGCTGAGCGAACGCGATGAAAAGGCCGAATGTTGGCAACATGGCTATACGAGTCGATCAGTTCAAACATATTCGCTGGAGAAATGGTTTCGGCTTTCATGGGCTACCCGTTGGTTAGGCCGGCGTAAGGATGCGTTACGCCAGCTGTCAATAGATCCTCAGGAGCGGCTTCATGTTGGCTTGACGTACTTATTTTGACGGCCCGATCACGCTGTCCATATGTATATAGTCGAAGTCGGTAACGTCTTTCAGCTTGATCGGTGCTTGAGCCGTAAACCTAGTCCAGGTTTCCTTGAATTTCTCGTCGCCGCCTTCGGCATCCTGATTGATGTTCTCTCTAGTCAGCATCTTTCTGGTCAGTAGATTTATGCTGGTTGTCCGTTCAATAAGTGGTCCGCGATTTTGACTGTCGTCGTAACCGATCAATTCGAAATCGGAATTCTGATAGCGAAAGGTGTAAGACCAATAGCCATATCGGCCATGGCCGTAATTAATAAACAGATTGCCTTTGTTTATGTTGATGCTCAGCTCTGGCGCAAAATAGACACCGCCGTCTTCGTTCTCGGAGGAAAAGCAATCGAGGTTTTTCAGGGCTGGTTCGTATGTGCCGTTATTGTCGAAGACAATGACGATGCCCCGGCGGTTACGGTCCAGTGTGCCGCGGTACTCATGATCAATAAAGTTCGCGCTATCCGTTCCTTTGATGAGCAATACGTAATCCGTTTTGCCGTCTTTGTTCAGGTCGCCTTCGATTGTCTCTGCGACCACATACCCGGCGGGGACCAAATCGGACGGCGACTTCGCGATTATCGGTGCTGCGTGCCCTACGGCCGACGTTCCAAGTACCAGTAAGGCCAAGAGGGCTACTTTATTCATTCAAAGGCTCGTTAATTTCTATACGGGAGTAGTGTGCGTGCCTGGAGACTCATATGTTCGGCCCTGCCTGCCGGCCACGCGGGCTAGTCATGTTCCGGTATTTCATCAAGCCTCGAGCAAGACGGTGCGAATAAAGTCCGTTTTAGCATCCGTATAGGCGTCCCGGTCTTTGGGGTGCGCTGCCGCTAGCGCCTTTTTCAGTGCGGCATACCTGGCGGCGAGCGCTGGACTGGCCCTTAGGGCGTCGCGAAATCTAAGTCGTTCATGCCAGACACAACTGTCATGGACGACAAGATGAAGATGATGGGTCCGGTGCCCGTCTGCCCAGCGCATGAACCACTTTCGATCTGATAGAGAGTCGTTGAACTCGGAAGACGTGGTGTAGCCGGATTGGCACAGCGGTAGCGCAAGCCGTTCGGCCGTTGCGATGGATTGAACGCCAGCAAGCATGTCGATGATGGGCTTGGCACTGAGGCCGGGGACCGCGGTACTGCCAATGTGCTGGATCTCTTGGAAGGTGTCAGGAAAGAGAGACAGGAGTCGGTCACGCTCCAGGTCGTACGCCCGAGGCCAGGAGGCTTGATAAGCGTGCAGCTTTACCTCTTCATGGATGGCCGCCAGCAGCGACTCTTCTTCGGTCATCACGCGTTCTCTGCGAAGCCCTGGCTGCAGTCGTCGAGCCTGTGCCACGGGGCTTTGGATTGCAGATGGATGTGCTTTTGCTTCGGCGATACAAAGGCCGTGTCCAAGGTGCCCAGCGCAATCGAAATCCAATCGGAATACTCGCCATGTTCTTTCGCCCAGAACAGCGAAGCACCGCAGCGAGTGCAGAATTGGCGTACTACCGATTCGGATGACCGAAAGGCGATGATGTGCTCCATGCCCGTGCAAATGCGAAGGTCGGCGCGGGGCACGCTCGCATAACTGGCGAATGCCGCTCCATGGCTTTTCCTGCACTGAACACAATGACAGTGGCTGAGTGCCTTCGGCGGTGTGAGCGTTTCGTATCGAACCGCGCCGCACAGGCAGCTTCCTTGGAAAGACTCGGTCAATCTGTGGCGCTCCGTTCAAGCTGGGTGGCGGTACGGCGTGGCCCGATTCTGTAGCGGCCCGTTCTGCTCACGCGCACAGAGTGGCCAGCCGTCGAGCTTGGCTCAATCAAGCAGCGTCGTCTCTTGCTTGAAAATGCGAAAGCCGCGCGCCTGGTAGTTTGCCAGTGCTGCCGGATGATCCAGGGTGCAGGTATGTACCCATATGCGCTGGGTCTCAGGCCAGGCCCAGGCGCTTTCGATTGCATGACTCAACAGTGGCCCGCCGAAGCCTCTGCCCAGAAATTGCGGCGCCAGGCCAAAGTAGCGAATCTCCACGCTGAAATCGTCCGCTTGATGCAGCTCGTAATAGCCGGCGATGGCGCCTTTGTAATAGGCAACCCATGTTCGATGGTCCGGTTGTTCGACTAGCGTCTGCCAGTCCGCGATGGCCCATGTATCCAGATCACTCCATCCCCATTGCTGCCCCACCAGCTGGTACAGGAAACGGTTGAGTTCGGGCTGGGGCACTTCGCACTCGATGATCTGAAGTTCGGCAGGCAGCGGCTTGGGCCGGAGTTCATTTGCCGACGTCATATCGAGGTAGTACGTGGTACATGCGCTGTTCATCTGGGCCTCCGTAGATGCGGTGGCTCAGCCTAACACCAGAAGATGGCACGACAGAAAGGGCGACTATCCAAACCTGCAGGTAACCGTGGCGGCGCCATCGATCGCCTCGCGCAACGCTGTTGCCAGGTCTTCGAGGCGGTAAGGTTTGGCCAGCACATGCACACCTACTGCCGCCGCCGATTGTTGCGCGGCTTCGGCGTAGCCACTGGTGAGCAGCACGGGAACGCCCAGCGCGCGAGTGCCAATCTCGCGTGCGAGCTCAACGCCGTTCATGCCGCCGGGCATCATCACGTCGGAGAATACGATGTCCACCTTGCACCCGTTCGCCAGCGCGCTCAGGGCTTCGGTGGCGCTGCCGGCATGGGTGACGCGATAGCCGAGATGCTCAAGCATCTCGCCAACCAGGGCGGCCACTTCCTCGTCGTCGTCCACCAGCAGGACGCTGCCCATAGCCGCATCGGTGCTGTCGTCCGCGTCACGCTCGACTTCGTCAGGCAATGCCGGAATTTCCTCGGCGCGCGGTAGCAGCAGGATCACGCTGGTGCCTTTTCCGCATTCGCTTTCGATCCATACGGTGCCGCCCGACTGCCGGGCAAAACCATAGACCTGAGCGAGGCCGAGGCCAGAGCCCTTGCCGATTTCCTTGGTGGTGAAGAAAGGATCGAACACGCGGGTGCGTACATCGGCTGGTATGCCGGTACCGGTGTCGGTCACGGCCAGACGGACGAAGTCTCCACGACGGCCGAGCACCTTTTCATCGGGCGCGTTGCAGGCCTGCAGCAGTACCGAGCCGCCCATGGGCATGGCGTCGCGGGCGTTGACCGCCAGGTTGAGGATCACCAGTTCCAGCTCGCCCGGATCGACCTGCACCGGCCACAGATCTGGCGCGAATTGCTGGTGAACATGCACATCGCCGCGCAGGCTGCGGTCGAGCATTTCGCGCATCTGACTGATGCGCCGGGCCAGGTCCACGGGTTCGGGGGCCAGCGACTGGCGCCTGGAGAATGCCAGCAGCTGACGGGTCAGCGCCGAGCCGCGCTGCGCTGCCTGACGCATGCCATCCATCAGACGCTTGCGGCGCTCCGGGTCGGCGCGGCGGTCGAGCATGTCGAGGCCGCCGGTAATGACCATGAGCAGATTGTTGAAATCGTGGGCAATGCCGCCAGTGAGCTGGCCGATGGCCTCGATCTTCTGCGTCTGGCGCAGGGTTTCCTCGATATGCGCGCGTTCGGCCATCTGGGTGCGCAATTCGAGGTTGGTTTCTTCCAGTTCGCTGGTTCGTTCGACGACCAGCGCTTCGAGCTCCTGCGAGGCCCGTTCGCGTGCTTCCAGCAGCGTTCGGACTTCGTACTGCCGGTGCCGCCCACGTAACGCGGCCTTTACCGCACTGGTCAGGGTGATGCTCTGTACGGGACGCTCCAGCAGAGAGACGTTGCGCAACGCAGCGACCATGCGCTGGCGCCACGCGGCGACTGCCGGCTGCTGATGCTTGCTGGTCAGCACCACGAAGGGAAAGTCGGACCAGGCCGGTTGTTGCTCGACCCAGGCGGCAAGCCCTTCGAGATCTTGGCCAAACAGCCCTTCTTCGGCAATGAACACCGCGTCCGCGTCGGTTTCCGCACGCTGCAGCACTTCGTCGACGCTGTGACACACAACGGCTTCCATGCCGCTGCGACTGAGCAGCTCGGCCGAGGCGGGACCGTCACGGCCGATGGGGGCATAGACGACTACGATGGGGCTATCTCGCTTAGTGGGGGTCGTCATGCTCGTCTGTCAGTAGATAAGTCGCATCACCGGTGTATTCCGGTGTGCCCGATAGAATGCCGTTGAAGTGACTCAAAGGCGGCCCTACCTGGATCCCATCAGCGCTGAGGCGATATTCCCTGATGGTGTTTTCGTGCCGGCCGCTGCGCTTTTTCACCACCGAAAGCGCTCGGCGAACCACCCCCGAGTGCTCGAAATAGCGCTGCATGATAACCGCATCGCTGAGGTAGCTGATGTCGATGGGCGTATCCATCGGGCCGACCAGGCCATGCTGGGCCAATACCATGATGCTGATAACGCCTTTTTGTCCCAGGTAGCTAAGCAGTTCATGCATCTGCAGAATCAGGAACTTGCCGTCCGGCATCGCGTGCATGTAACCGTTGAGGCTGTCGAGCACGACCAGCTTGGCGCCTAGCTCCTCGACGCTGTCACGGACCGCAGCGGTGAATTGACCAGGCGACAGCTCGGCAGGGTCGACCTGTTGCAGGTGCAGCAGGCCCTGGTCGAGCCATGGCTGCAGGTCAAGCCCGAGCGCCCGCCCGCGGGCCAGCAGGGTGCCGATGTTTTCGTCGAATACGAAGAAGGCGACCTGCTCGCCGCGCTGACAGGCGGCGTAGGCATAGCTCAGCGCCAGTGATGATTTGCCGACCCCGGCGGCGCCGACCAGCAGTGCGTTGGTACCGCGCTCCAGCCCACCGCCCAGCATCTTGTCCAGCGCCTCATTGCCCGAGGATGCTGATTCGCCGATGGACGGGGAATGGTGCTCCGACGCAATCAGGCGAGGGTAGATCTGCAGGCCGCCTTTCCGGATGACGAAGTCGTGGTAGCCACCTCGGAACTGGATGCCGCGCATCTTGATCACGCGCAGGCGCCGGCGTTCGGCACCGTAATCGATGGCCAGTTGTTCGAGCATGACCACGCCGTGGGAGATGGAATGCAGCTGCAGGTCGCCACTCTCGGAAGTCTGGTCATCCAGCAGAATCACCGTGCAGTTGCGCGAGGTGAAGAAGTGCTTGAACGCCAGCACCTGCCGCCGATAGCGCAGCGGGCTCTGCGCCAGCAGGCGCATCTCGGAAAGGCTGTCGAAGATCACTCGCGTCGGGTTGGTTTCGCTGACGCGGTCGAATACCTGCTGGGTGGTTTCGCTCAGCTCCATTTCCGCTGGGTGCAGTACGGTCAGCTCGAGCTCCGGGTCGAGGCTGGTTTCCGGTGGGATCAGCTCGAAAACATCGATGCCCTCGAGCGTCCAGCCGTGACGCTTGGCCACCAGCTCCAACTCGGCTTTGGTTTCGGAGAGGGTTACGTAGAGGACGCGCTCGCCCGAACGCACGCCTTCGAGCAGAAACTGCAAGGCCATGGTGGTTTTGCCGGAACCTGGGCTGCCCTCATAAAGGTACATGCGGTTGGGGTCCAGGCCGCCGCCCAGAATGTCGTCCAGCCCCTTGCTGCCGGTAGAAATGCGAGGGGCTTCATCGTTCGTTTGGAAGGAAGGATTATTGAAATCGGTCATTCCGTTCTCCTTAGCGCAGACTCCGCTGCGTGCTTGTTCCCGCGCTACATCTAGTTCGTGCTGACGAAGCTGGCGTGGGAACACGCCCGTTTTGCCGTCAAGGCAGGTCGGGCCGGAAGCCGCTCGATTCGCTGCCAAATTGGCTGTCATTGCACGCTGAAGGCGTGGGTCCGACAAGCGATGACCGAGCGGCGCAGTCACTTAATCCGACTCGTCTGACGTCCGCCCGTTCCGCCTGAGCGCTTTTTCGCTCTGCGGCTCGGGCGCCGCTTTCGCACCGTATAGGTGGCTGCGAGTGCATGGCAGGCGCCGTTTCGCTTGTTTGTTGGCCATGCTTGCAGCCGTATTTCGGCGCAACAGACTGCAACCATTCACCCTTGGATCGCACGGCGGGCTGGCCCATGATCAGCCTTTGCCTTCGCGGGTTGCCTGCATGTCTCGATTCTCTCGTCCATCGGCTTCGGCGCTGGGCCGCTTTCTGCAACTGGGCGGCACCGGTGCGCGCATTGCTGGCAACCTGCTGGTGCAGCGCATCACGCCGGGCAAGGCGCGCATCGACTGGGAACCGGTTGGCGATCTGCTGGGTGATGCGCTTGGGCAGATGAAAGGCCCGGTGCTGAAACTTGGGCAACAGGCCTCGCAATGGCAGGACCTGTTGCCCGAGCCAATCAGCGCTGCCCTGGCGCGCTTGCAGAACCAGGTGCCTTCGCTGCCATTCGATGCGCTGGAAGCCAACCTGCAGCGCCTGTACGACGGCAAGCTTTACGAACTGTTCGATTCGATCGAGCCCGAGCCGGCCGCAGCAGCCTCGCTGGGACAGGTGCACCGCGCTCGGGATCGCCAGGGCAGGGCGCTGATCATGAAGGTCCAGTACCCCGGCATCCGCGCCATCTGCGATGCCGATCTGCGTCAGTTGCGTCGCTTGATGCCGTTGGGGCGATTGTTCGGGACGCCGCCCGCGCGTCTTGATGCCGTCTACATCGAGCTGCAACGGGCCATTGCCGAGGAACTCGACTACGACGCCGAGCGCGCCAATCTCGAAGCCTTCCGCGAGCACTTCGAAAGCTGGCCGGGCATCCGCATACCCTATGCCGCGGGCGAACTTTGCAGGCCCGGTGTGCTGGTGCAGGAAGACCTGCCGGGCCGCTCCATGGCCGAGGTCGATCAGGCCACGGCGGAAGTGCGCCAGCGCCTGGCCGAAACCCTCTGCCAATGGCTGGCCGAGCAGGCATTCGGGCTGCAACGGCTGCATACCGACCCGCATCCCGGCAACCTCGCCTGGACCGCGAGCGGCGAACTGGTGGTCTACGATTTCGGCAGCGTGCTGCGCCTGGAACCACGGCTGCTGACCGGCTACGTGCAGATATTCGAAGCGCTGCGTGGCACTTCCAGCGAGGCGCTGGAGCCGGGTTTTCAGGCCCTGGGCGGGCGCCAACCAGGGAGCACGGCGCCGCACGGGCTGTATCGAAGCATCCACCTGATGCTGCACCCGTTGCTGCAACCCGGCGCGCAATGGGATTTCCGCGAGGCGGCGCTGCATCAACGGCTGTCCGAGCTGTTCCCCTTGATGATGTCCGCACTCGGCAGCCTGCAACCGGCTTCCGGCACCTTGCTGATCAATCGCACCCTGGAAGGCCATTACTGGAACCTCTACCGGCTCGGCGCCTGCCTGCCCATCGCCGACCTGCTTGCCGAACATATCGCGCGTTGGCGCAGCGAAGCGGGCGTTCGCCGGCCATAAACCTGCTGGAGATCGTTATGCCGTTGGAATCATTTCCCGAAGGGTTTCGCGCGCTGGTCATCGGTGCATCCGGTGGCATCGGCGCCGCACTGGTCGATGCCTTGCGCAGCGATCCGCGCTGCGCGTCGGTCATCGCCCTGAGCCGCTCGTCAGAGCCGGCGCTCGACCTGACCGATCCCGCCAGCATCGAACAAGCCGCGACCAGCGTGGCGGAGCAGGGGCCGTTTCACCTGATCATCAACGCCGCGGGCGTGCTGCACGGTGGCGACTTCATGCCAGAGAAGCGCCTGGCCGATCTCAACCAGGCGCAGTTGCTCGCCACCTTCCAGATCAACACCTTCGGCCCGGCCATGCTGCTGCGTCACTTCAGCGACCTGCTCGACCGCCAGCGCGGCGTGCTCGCCATGCTTTCAGCCAAGGTCGGCAGCATCGGCGACAACCGCCTCGGTGGCTGGTACAGCTACCGCGCCTCCAAGGCCGCGCTGAACATGCTGCTCAAGACCGCCTCCATCGAGGTGCGCCGCAGCCAGCCGAATGCGGTGCTCCTTGCGCTGCATCCGGGCACGGTGAACTCGCGGCTGTCGCAACCCTTCCGCGGCGCGGAGATCGGCCGACCCGCAGCCGATGCAGCACAGGATCTGTTGCGGGTGATCGATGGCCTGGGGCCGGAGGCCAGCGGTGGGTTTTATGCGTATAGCGGGGAGGGATTGCCGTGGTAAGCAGCCGCGGAGCGGACGGTGACGGACAGCCAGGCTCGATAGGCGTCCTCGTGCCGGCGGACGAAACCGCGTAACAAAGGCCCGAGATGCGATTGCGGGCCAAGCAGCCTAGCGCTCATCGCTGCACATTTTTTTTTCACAAATATCCAGCCTGCATGCATCGCCAATATTGAGTCATAGATTTTTCAGCCAAGCTTCGCCTGCATATTTAAAAGCACATTCCAGAAGCGCCAGTTCTCTCGGCCGGCGCGGCATTCTCCTCAAGCTCGCTGCGCACCGACGCCTCGCCCCCATTGTCTATCTTGGTGATAACCGCCCCAGCCATCGCGGGGCGGCAGTGATCACAACAATAAGGATGAGCACGATGCGCTTGCTTCAGATCAGCAGATTGACCCTTGGCATGGCGATCGTCGCCACCGGCCACATCGCCCACGGTGCGCTTCTGGAAGGCGGTGCGGTCGCCGCCCCCGACGAGTACAGCGCCAAGGTGGCCGCCCAGGTGCTCAAGGCCGGCGGCAACGCGGTCGATGCCGCGGTAGCGACCGCCTTTACGTTGGCCGTTACCTACCCCGAGGCCGGCAATATCGGCGGCGGTGGCTTCATGACGCTGTATATCGAGGGCAAGCCGTACTTTCTCGATTACCGGGAAGTCGCACCCAAAGCCGCCAGCAAGACGATGTACCTCGACGACAAGGGCGAGGTCGTCGAGAACCTGAGCCTGGTCGGCGCCAAGGCTTCCGGCGTGCCCGGCACCGTGCTCGGCATGTGGGAGGCACATCAGCGGTTCGGCAAGTTGCCCTAGAGCGAGCTCATCACCCCGGCGGTCGGCTATGCCCGTGCAGGTTTCACGGTGGCCGACCAGCAATACCAGTACCGCGAGGATGCACTCGGCCTGTTCAAGGGGACGACCAATTTCGAAGATTACTTCGGCGCAATGAAGGCGGGTTCCACCTTCCGCCAGTCGGAGCTGGCCGAGACCCTGGAACGCATCGCCGACAAGGGGCCTGACGACTTCTACAAAGGCAAGACCGCCGACTTGCTGGTGGCCCAGATGGGGCGTGACGACGGGCTGATCACCAAGGAGGACCTGGCCGGCTACCGCGTCAAATGGCGCGAGCCGATGCGCGTGGATTGGCAGGGCAACAGCCTCTACACCGCGCCACTGCCCAGCTCCGGCGGTATCGCCCTGGCGCAGCTGATCGGCATGAAGGAGCAGCGCGCCGCCGATTTCAAAGGCGTCGAACTGAACTCGGCACGCTACATCCACCTGCTGGCGGAGATCGAGAAGCGCGTCTTTGCCGACCGTGCCGACTACCTGGGCGACCCGGACTATTCCGACGTGCCGGTCGCGAAGCTGACATCGGCTGACTACCTGAAGCAACGCGCCGCCGAGATCAATCCCACGGCCATCTCCGAAACCGAAAAGGTACGCCCGGGCCTTGAGCACAGGCAGACGACCCACTTCTCCATCGTCGATGCCGATGGCAATGCGGTCAGCAACACCTACACCCTCAATCTGGACTACGGCAGTGGGGTGGTGGTCAAGGGCGCCGGCTTCCTGCTCAACAACGAGATGGACGACTTCAGCGCCAAGCCGGGCGTCGCCAATGCCTTCGGTGTGGTCGGCAGCGACGCCAATGCCATCGAACCGGGCAAGCGCATGCTGTCCTCCATGAGCCCGAGCATCGTCACGCGCGACGGCAAGGTCAGCCTGGTGCTCGGTACGCCGGGCGGCTCGCGCATCTTCACCTCGATTTTCCAGGTGCTGAACAACGTCTACGACTTCGACATGCCGCTGGAAAAAGCCGTCGCCGCGCAACGCGTGCATCACCAGCTGCTACCGAAGGACACCATCTACTACGACGCCCATGCGCCGTTGACCGGCAAGGCTGCCGACGAGCTGAAAGCCATGGGCTACACGCTGGAGGATCAGGGCTGGCTGATGGGTGATATCCAGGCGATACGCGTCGACGGCACCCGTTTGCAGACCGGATCAGACCCGCGCGGTCGTGGCGTGGGGATGGTCGTCAAGCCTTGATGGGGAAGGGCACGCGAAGGGAATCGCTGCCTTCTTGTGAAACGTCATGCGCCGCAGCGGGCTGCGGCGCATGAGGTCCAGCTTTCAGCGCCGCACATGGCTTGTGCGGTGTTTAGAGAGGGAAATTACTGCGGGCGGTAGATGGCGCACAGCTTGTTGCCGTCAGGGTCGCGTACATAGCTGAGGTGCAACGCGCCGAGGCTGGTTTCGCGCAGTCCCGGCGGCTCCTCACAGGTGGTGCCGCCATGGGCGACGCCGACATCGTGAAACGCCTTGACCTGCTCCGCCGAACTGCACTTGAAGCCAATGGTGCCGCCGTTGCCGACGGTCGCTTCCTCACCGTTGATCGGCTCGGTGACACCGAACAGGCTGCCGTCGTGGCGGTAGAACAGGCGGGTATGCCCGGATGGCCCCACGTTGCGCAACGGCTCGCCTGCGCCGAGTACGCCGAGCACGGCGTCGTAGAACCGCTTCGACCGTTCAATATCATTCGAACCGACCATTACATGGTTGAGCATGGGGGCCTCGCTAGGTGGTTTGGAGTTGTGCGGGTATGGAGCAGGCACTCTAGCATCGGGATGGAGAGGGGGGACAGACGGTGGGTTGGGTCGCGAGTTCAGATGTTCGCACGGCCGTCAGCGACAGCTTTCGGCCAAAAGTGGCCATTACATGCTTCTAAAAAGGACGGCGTGTTTAATTACGCGATTTCTAATCCGTATTGGAATAGCGCCATGTCCATAACTCGGGCAGTGGGGTATGGAAGTTTTAGACGTCCTGTTTCTAGGTGCAAGGTGGGGGAATTTAGCTCCTGAACCACGCCGGCCAACGCGGTAAGCCCCTTCCCGCTGGCGGCGGTGATGAAGGGCCGGCGGGGAAATAAATCTCGGCAAGCTGCGATGTAAAAACGGTCAAGTGCCGGGCACTCACCCCAAACCCCCATCAGGATTTTGGTCTTGAGAGTATCTGTCCAGGAGACGTTAGATGCTAAAGACTCCATGGAGTCCAGTACTGAGTCCAGCAGTTTCTGGTGGTATACCAGCTGCGGAGCGCCTGAGGCGAAATCATCCATAGAAAGCTCCAACAGCTCGGGGCCTTGACCTTCAAAAAGAAGCTTAGCTAAAGCCTTCATCAGATCTAGGTTGCTATTCTGCAGAAGCCCTGATGAGCCGCGAAACATTCCCCAGTTCGCTAGGTAGAAGCCGATGTGTAGCGCTGTGGTATCTATCTGATCCTCTGAGATGAGGTCAGCCCAGTTAGTACGGGATTCGTCCCAGATGTACTCGTAAAGGAACTCCCAGGCTTTGAGTCGTGGGTAATCGTTGCCCGACGAGGGCAGGATTTTTTGGTAATAGGCTTCAGCGTAAATGTTAGCGTCAAAGGTCATGACCGATTTCCTGTAAACCTTGAAGGTGTCATTGCTGATGTGGCGAGGGGAACTAGGCCGGACGTGACCGCAATTGCCACTGAATTTGTCTTCTGGCAGTGGAAAAGACATCGACGAACAGCATTGCCGAAACGTTAGGTTCGAGGTTGGTCGCGGGGAAATCCTCAGACCGCTTCCCTCCGATTATCAGCACCTTGATTGGTTTACTGACATGTTTGGCGAAGTCATGGCGATAGCTGGTCGCTTGCTGGTAATCAACGTATTTGAGTGCGTGACTGGGGCGTTTGAACTCAATCAGCAAATACTCTCCATTGAGGTCTTCGCTTAGGAGGAGATCAGGTCGTTTGGAGGCGAGTTCACCTACGTACTGGTCACCGAGATAGTCTTCCACCTGACGTTGCAGTGTCTTGTTAGAGCTGAACAGTGAGTACTCGGGCCCAAGTATCCAGAGGCTGTTCTCTATCGCTCGATGCATAGTCGCCTCAAGTGTGTTGGTCGTTGCAGCCAACATCTCAAGCTGATCCAAGTAAGCGGATCGAGCGTTGGCTTGTTCTACCAGGAAGGCCATATCTGCAAGGCCAAATTCGCTGAGTGAGTCCACTACGGCAGAGATGTCACGACGCTTTGCCTCGGCAACATGCTCAAGAAGAAATCGGTAGTCGGATCGTTCGAGCGCTTCCAAAATTACGAATACGATTGGCTCGACTTTGCTAGGGGCTTCGTCATAGTACTTTTCCAAGATTCGTTTGATGGCACGATCTGCGTACTCACGTTTGAACTCTGGCATTCCAGCCAATCGCTCATGAATTGTCTTCTGCAACCGAGCGTGAGCCAGACGCATCTCCATTCCGTGTGTCTCTACAAACGCATCCCTAAGCTTCGCCTGTACGTGCTCTGACACTTGGTGGAACAACTCGCTGTTTTCCACAACAGCATCCCATCCGGCAGTGACATGTTCGCTCAAACCATCGGCGTCGATTTCACCAAACATTTTTCTGAGAAGCTTGGGCGGAAAATCATCGCATTCGTCTAGGCCGAAGAAGCTTGGCTTTCCCACGGCTTTTCCGTCGACCATCAAAGTGATTCCCGGCTGTCGCAGGCCAGTCTTGGCATCGCTGATGGCGAATCGCAAGGTTACGTCACCAGCCTCAGGTAGAGTGGTGCTGTCTTCGCGGTAAGTGCCAGAGAGGTCGTCGATGGCCAGGGGCTTGCCATTGACCGTAATACTGAAGTCTTTCTGTCTGCCGTACTCTTGGAGAAGAATCTGGCGAAGTTTATTGGCATCAGGGTAGGCTAGTTCTTGGTGTAGATCCGACAGCGTTATTGAGGTGCCGTGCAGCTCTGGTGAGCAAGGCACCACTTCGGCATCAATTGGTAAGTGCTCGATATCAGCCTGCTCTTCCAGCGCTTTTAAACTCAACGTGAAGCTTACTTCACTGCTCCGTGCGTAAGTTGTCAGTTTCATAACTGATGCTGCCATCAAGCCTGCGAACTTACCGATTCCTTTTCGACCTTTGATTAGTCGTTGCTTTCCAGTCGTTCGCAGGCCTCGTTTGGAGCGCCGATCAGATGCAATTTTTAAGTAATGAGCGGAGAGTTCCTGGGCGGTCATCCCTGTCCCGTCATCTATGACTAAAATTGGATCATTGCTGAGAGGGGCAGGTAGAGTGATCGACACCTGCTCCGCATCAGCATCCCAAGCGTTATCTACTAGCTCCTTCAATGCCTTCTCAGTGGATGAGTACTCTTGGCTGAGTAGAGTTGCCAGTCGTGAGTCCACTTGGAAATGTAATTTTTTCATTGCGCGATCATGTCCCTATTTCCCATCCGCTCAAATACGAATCCTTCCGGGCAGGACGCCTCACGGATGGCGGTTAACACGAGGTTTTAACCGATGCAATCAGTGATGGCAATTAGATGTCAATTGACGTTGTGCCAAGAAGCACGAGGATCCGTCACACAGAGGCCTATAGGTACATTGCGTAAATGGTGACAGATTTACTCACAGGCTAGCCGTCCGCTTCTGGCCGTTAGGTGCCGCTCACTTCGCATAGGCAAATTCAATCGAGACTTTGGAGGATCAAGGTCGATTGTTCGAAATACAGCGGGCCTCCGCGATTCAACGGCCGGAGCTTCCACGCTGACAAGTCCTCTAGGCAGGTGGTGCGAAATGGGCTGTGCTAATTTACCTGGTTCCTTTAGCGGATTCTGCGCAACCGGCCGCTGGCAAGATTTGATCAACTAGGGAAGACGCGCTCGTGATTTTCCTCGACCTCGGCCGCCATCTGCTTTGCGCATCACATCAAGTCTCGACCCCAAACTGTTCGACCTTTCCTCGGAATTGTGAAAAATGAGCGGTGCAGTTTTGGATTGCCGCCACGCATGAAACCACGCTTGCTATTTACGATCCTCAGACACCGCTCCTTGCCGTGGGCGGTGTCGCTTGTCGTAGCGATAGGAATGAGCGTGAATATTTACAACCAATGGCAGCAACTTAGGGAGGTTCTGCTCCAAGAGCCTGCCCGCGAACAAGCAGTGCTTGAGCCCAGGAAAGCGCCTGCCAACTATCGGAAAAATCTGTTCGGCGAACCTCGACAGCAGACACAGCCTTTACACGAAAGATCTCCGCTTCCGATGACACTGGTGGGTAGCTTCGTGCACCCGGTGAGCGCACGTTCCTCAGCCATTATTGTGGTTTCGGGCCGCCCCCCTCGTCTCTTCAAATCGGGTGACCAGATCGTCCCAGGTGCGATCCTAAGCGAAGTGCAACCCAGCCATGTCGTCCTGTCGCGCAACGGATCGCTTGATCCACTTTACTTTCCCGACGCGATGAAAGTCCCCGCCAAGCCAGTCGGACAGGTCGTACGCTATGCCGATCTTACGGATTCTTATCTTAAGAAACTCCACCCGACGCCATCCGAAAGTGCAACGGGGCTTCGTCTAGAGCCTCTGGGTCGCGTTAACCAGAACCCGCTATAGAGCGGATCCGACAGGCGGTCATCAGTTTTGCGGACTCGGCCACAAAGCGACGGCTGACACTTCTCGAACCCGAATCTAGCCTACCTGCATCATCCCAGACGTAGGATTTGGAACATGGATCGTTTCTCAAGCACGCTCGCCCTCACCCTTCTTAGCTCCGCATTCCTCGAACAATCCGCCCATGCCGCCGCGAACTGCACGACAGGTGGCGTTAGCTATTTCGGCACGGAAGTGTATGCGTCTCAGCCACCAGATGGCTCCGGGCAATATCTCTACCAGGTTGCCGGCCTCCAATGTTCAGGCGGCAAGGTGATCAAGTGGCTTGAAAGCAGTGCGTGGTATACGCCAGATCAGATGCTCGAGACGCTCAAATCAAGCAATGCAAACATGAAGCGGGTGTTCACCAACGACTGCAAGACACACGCGATCCTGCTCCACGACAACTTCACCGGCTCGGTCGATGGCGTCTCCGCGAGAAACTTCGCCGTTGCCAAGCAAACGCATTATGGAGTCTTTGCCGGCCCGGTCTTCTACAACCGACCCGCGGAGCTGCTCTGCCCCGACGTTCCGGGGGTTGGTGCACCAGACCTGCCTGGTGTCTGTCCTGTACCGTCAGCGCCACCCTTACTTGCTGGACAGGGTTCCCCAAGCCTGAGCGCTGGTAACCCGGTCGACGTGGCTTACGGAAACAAATTCCAGACTGAAATAGACTATTCCGGTCGCTCAGGCAGCGATATGCGCTTCGTTCGCTACTACAACAGCAGAACTACCAGTTGGACGCATACGTATTCAGCGCAGCTTAAGATTTCTCCCACCAAGGCCCTGCTCATTGACGCTGACGGCCGTCAAAGTCTGTTCAGCGTGTCCGGTACCGCCGTAACCGCATCGCCCAAGGAGCTCGGGCGCCTCGAGAAGACGGCCCAAGGATGGCGTTATGATTCCCCGCGCAACGATCATCTGCACTTCGACAGCGCAGGACGCTTGACTCGAGTCGAGCATGCGAGTGGGAGCTATGAAACCCTCACCTACGGCACTAGCAGCATTCTAGTTACCGACTCGCTCGGTAATGCAATGACCCTCGCCTTTAACACTGCCAATCGGTTGGCGGCGTTAACGGCTGGGGAGCTGCAGGTCAGCTATACCTACAACACGGCTGGTCGCCTGAGCAAAGCGACGCGCAGCCAGGGTGGAAATAGCCTTTCACGTACGTACCACTATGAGGACGCACGAGAAGGCGGCTGGCTGACCGGCATCACCGACGAACGTGGCGTGCGTTATGCCACCTGGGCCTATGACGCGCAGGGGCGAGCCACTAAAAGCGAACATGCCGGCGGCGCCGACCGTTACCTGTTCACCTACGGTAGCAACTCCACGACCCTGACCAACCCCTTGGGCAAAAAAGCCACTTACAGCTTCCAGACCATCGGCGGTGCCAAACGCATTAGCTCGCTGGCAGGCGTCGCATCGGCCAACTGTCCTAGCAGCAACTCCACGTTCACCTACGACGGCCGCGGCCTGATCAAGACCCGTACCGACAATAAGGGCAACCAGACGACGTTCGTCTACAGCGAACGCGGCCTGGAAACTAGCCGTACCGAAGCGGCTGGCACGCCGCAGGCCCGTACGATCAGCACTGAGTGGCACCCGACACTCTTCAGGCCCACCACCATCACCGAGCCCGAGCGAATCGTTCAGTTCAATTACGACGCGCAGGGAAATCCGGTTAGCCAGACCATAATCGAACGCTGATCAGAAGGAACTGACCAATGAAATCATCACATCGCATAAGTCTACTTGCGCTAACGCTCGCGACGGCACTGGGTGTGCCAAGCGTCCAAGCGCTTGAGCGCAGCTGGAGCTACACCTACAACAGCCTCGGCCTGATCGAGACAGCTGACGGCCCTCGCACCGACGTGTCGGATGTCACCACCTACACCTATGACGCCCAAGGCCATCTGACACAGGTAGCCAATGCCCTTGGCCACGTCACACAACTCTCGAACTTCGATACCTACGGCAACCCCCAGACGCTGATTGATGCCAACGGTGTGACGACTACCCTGACCTATGCACCGCAGGGCTGGCTGAGCTCCACAAGCACTGCCGGTAGCAGCACAAGCTTTGAGCACGATGCTATCGGGCAGATCACCAAAGTCACCCGCGGCGACGGAAGTTGGTTGCAATACACCTGGGACGACGCCCGTCGTCTGACTGCGATTTCGAACAACGTGGGCGAGAAGGTCGAGTATGACTATGACCTAATGGGCAACCGCACCGCTCAGCGCCTCAATGATGCATCCGGCGTACTGACCCAGCAACAGACTTGGGTGTATGACGAGCTCGGCCGCCTGCTGCGCGCCGTCGGCGCACAAGGCCAGATCCGGCAATACGGCTACGACCTGAACGATAACCTCGCACTTGGCACCACCCCCAAGCAGCACAGCACCGCTAACAGCTATGACGCGCTGGACCGCTTGGTCGCCAGTACCGACCCACTCAATGGTGTCACCGCCCTAGGCTACGATGCGCAGGACAACCTGACTCAGGTCAGCGACCCTCGCGGCGTCACCACCCAGTACCGGTACGATGGGTTAGGCAATCTAACCCAGCTGGTAAGTCCGGATAGCGGCACGACCGCCTTTGCACACGACGCTGCTGGCAACGTCATCCGTAAAACCGACGCCCGCGGCGTGGTGACGAGCTACGGCTACGATGCTCTGAATCGTCTAACCAGCAAGACGTATCCAACCAGCCCAGCGCTTAATATCCAGTACCACTACGACATGACTGCCGATGGCAATCATGGCGTTGGCCGACTCACAGCTGTGCAGGATGCCAGTGGAGTGCTGGGCTATCGCTACGACGCACGTGGCAACCTGACTCAGCAGCTTCGCTCACTCGAGGTGGCTGGCAGTGACGTCTACGACACGCTGCAGTACACCTACGACGGCGCCAACCAGCTCACGCGCATCGATTACCCAGCAGGCTTTGCTGTGCAATATCAGCGCAACGCTGCGGGGCAGGTTGGCGAGGTAGACATCGTTATCGATGAACAGCCTGCTGCCTTTGCCAGCGACCTGAGCTATATGCCGTTCGGGCCACTGAAGAGCCTTACCTGGGCCAACGGCATCAATCTTTCACGCACCTACGATCAGGACTATCGACTCACCCAGCAAAGCGTCGGACCTTGGCAGGTCAATTATGGCTACGACGCCAACAGCAATATCCAGAGCCTGGAGAGCGGCCTGTTCGGTGATCTGCTCTACGGCTATGACGCGCTCGATCGGCTGACCCGCGAAGATGAAGGTAATCAGCGCCTGCAGTATGGCTACGACGCGGTGGGCAACCGGACCAGCAAAGCGCTCATCGGCCTGAGCGAAGGCCAGCCCATGGGCAGCGTGGTCACCGATCTTAGTTATGCCAGCGACAGCAATCGGCTGGTAAGCATCGACGGACTGGGAGTGACCAGCGATGCCACCGGTAGCCTGACGCAATTCAGCAATAACCGAACCTTTGACTATGATGCCCAAGGCCGCTCGGCCCAGGTGAAGATTGGCAGCAACGTAATTGCCCAATACCGTTACAACGCATTGGGCCAACGCATTCACAAGATCACGGGCACAGCGACAACAACCTTTCTTTACGGCCCGAACGGCCAGCTGCTCGGCGAAACGCGCTACAGCCCCACCGGCGCCAAGCTCAGCAGCCAGTTCTACCTGTGGTTGGACAGTTTGCCACTGGGCGGCATTACCTTGGCCTATGATGCCGAGGGCGGCATCGCCAGCAGCAGTGCTTTCTATCTGCATGCTGATCACCTCAACACTCCACGGCTAGCTACCAACCAGTCCGGTAATGAAGTCTGGCGGTGGAAGTCCGATGCCTTTGGTGTAGGAGCGGCGGTAGGCGCGGCCACCATCAACTTGCGGTTCCCCGGCCAGTACTACGACAGCGAAAGCGGGCTGCACTACAACTACTTCCGCGATTACGACCCCGAGACTGGGCGGTACGTCGAAAGTGATCCGATTGGATTGGAGGGAGGGCTCAATACCTACGGGTATGCCTATCAAAACCCAATTAATAACTTCGACCCTGATGGGCGATTAGTTTGGTTTTTGGGGCTTGGGGCTCTTGGGGGCACTGGGACGACAGCTACTGCCGGTGCTGGTTTTTGGACAATGGGGGGGCTAGTAGGAGGAGCAGCGCTTACTGCTTCTATCTCTGGCTCAACTTCGCAAACTAGCGCCGAAACAGAAGCCAAGAGTTGTCCCAAGAATTGCCCACCGTGCAAAACTGTGAGCGGAAGAGTTGTTCCTCCTGGCACTCTAGGATACAGGCCGCTCGATGTCATTCCAGATGACCAAATGCAGCACGGCGTTTATGGTTCTCATCACAATATGTTCGTTGCCAATCAGAATCCTAATAATTGCCAATGTTTCTGGCAGAAGCAAAGTTACGTCCTAAAACCAGAGCAACTTCCGGCAACTGCGGTGCCAGTAGAACCATTCGTGAACTGAGATCCTATATGAAATATAAAAATGGAGAGGAAGTTAAGGTCGGCGATCAAGTAAAACTTGGTAGCGGCGATGCCGGCATGGTGGTTGGTGTTATTGATACCAACTCCTTTGCGCGTGATTATTCTGCCGAAGAGTGGGCATACCTAAAAACGGGTCTGCTTATACTTGCAAATGACTCGGCACTACTTCATTACCCTGAGCTGGACGAGGACGTTGAACTAATAGCCAGGAGTGTATAACTGGGTTGCACATCAAACTAAACAGGGCGCTAAATTCGTAGCGCTCTGTTTAAAAATCCACCCATGTCAGCAATTATGTTGTGGCATGGGCGCGCGCCTCATGATCCCAATAGCCCCCGAAACGCACCCAGCGTAAGCTGTATCAATTTCACCAGCAGGGTGTTCAGACTTTTTCGGTTTTAAGTATCAACCTTGACCAGCAGGGCGTTCAAGTTAGTGCAGCCCCTACAGCTGTGGGAACCGGAAGAATTAATACGGTCTGCTGGCTAAATTTGATACCTTGGGCCGGAAAGCTCTGAACACACTGCTGTAATCACGGAAGAGTTATTGAGCGCAACCTGGGATTATTTTCGCTTAGGTGTACCCTAACTCCCCAGGCAGGACGAACATCCCCTACCTGATCCTCGCCTAACAGGGGACGCCATTTCGATGACTATTGATCGCTGAGTGTGCTTGGCTCATCACTCATGTCGCCAGTGGCCATTTCCATCTTTTCGCTCTGCAAAGGGTGGCCATACTGAAGCAGTGCGGGGAAGGCAGAGCAGGGTAATGACATATTCGTATTGTTCTGACTGAATCTTCATTTCTCGCACGCACGCATTCCGATCTGCATGCGGGAACCAGAGCGATGCCGGGAGTTCAATCCCTCTGCGCTCCTGCGTAACCGTCGAGCACGCCGCTAGTGAACCCGTAGGAATCTTCACGACTTCCTTGCGCGTGCGAAAGAAGGCTCCATTTCGACGTGCTACCGCACTAGAAAACGCCCATTTCATAAAGCCATCGCGGGACAGAATGAGTACCGCACTTTCCTCGGTACACTTAATCCATTTCAACGCAGCGGCGGTCAGTGAGACTCCATAGCGCACAGCGCAGTGGCGCAACAGTTCAATGTCGACATCCGTTGTGAGCTGGTTACGAAAGTCGTTGAGCGGCATCAGTAGGAAGGAGGCGAACAGGTCAGCTTCGGCCTCAATGTTTTTCTCCTCCCAAGACAGCATGTCGTCACTGCTACACCTGAACTCGTCACGCTTAAGGCGATGAAGAATGTAATGCCCTAGTTCGTGAGCTTGGGTAAAACGGATCCGGCCTGGGGATGCCAATCCGTTGTTGTAAAGCATCATCCAGCGATTGCGCGCCTCGTTGGCGAATAGCGCCCCGTCGAAGCCTTTAATGTCGACGGACTCGACTTTAGCGATCGGATCCGGCCATTTGAAAACCTCCGCAGTGCCTAACGCGAGTTCGCTGACATCAACGGGGAAACGCGCAGCTCCATGTACCTCACTGACTCGGTCACAGATCTTGGTTAAGCGAATAGCAGCTTTCTGGGGCGTCCATACCTCGCGCTCAGGCATCATTAAAAGTCCTTTTTGAAAGTATCCAGAATCCTCCTCAGCTGTGCCTTTGCATCCGGCTCAAGAGTCTTGTAACCGCGGAAGAAGGCTTCATCGAGATGTCTCTCCTCTGGCTCGCGTAGATCATCCTCGAAAAAGTACGCTGTTCCCACTCCCAGTACATCTGCTAAGGCGGTGAGCTTCTCTGCCGAGGGGCGTTGGGACTCTCGGTTCTCCAGCTCCCATAAATAGCTTTTACTGAGCCCAGCCATATCTGCGAGCTTTTCTAGAGTCAGCCCACGCTGCTTGCGCAGATCGCGGAGCTTTTCGCCTAGACGCGTCGTCATCGTCGTATCTCCTCCGTAGTTGTAGAAAATATACCACTATTCCGAACAAATCGTTTGACAAAGCCGATAGGCGCGAGCAGTCTGTCACAAAGTTCGCTATTCCGAACTTTTTGTATTGGCTCGACGACACGCCATTTGAGCTCATCGCCCAGCCGTTAGCAGCGTATAGATCTCCAAGGGGGATGAGATGTCGAAAGAGCATGTCGATCACAAGGATATAGCGCGGTTCGCCGAAGAAAAGGTGAACCTGCCAAAGGAGAAGGCAAAGGAATACCGGGAGCAGGCTGGGCGCTTGCAGGACAAGCTGGAAGGGTATCTGTCGGATCATCCCGACTTCTCACTGAAACGCATGATGCTGTCGGGCAGCTTGGCTAAAGGCACGGCTCTTCGCTCGCTGAATGACATTGACGTTGCGGTCTATATCAGCGGTTCCGATGCCCCTACTGATATCCGCGATTTGCTTGATTATCTGGCGGAGCGACTGCGTAAAGCGTTCCCGAATTTCAGCGCGGATCAAGTCAAACCACAAACCTACTCGGTGACCGTGTCGTTCCGTGGTTCTGGCCTGGATGTCGATGTCGTACCGGTTTTGTACTCCGGTTTGCCGCAATGGCGGGGCAACTTGATCAGTCAGGAAGACGGCTCCTTCCTGGAGACGAGTATTCCGCTGCATCTTGAGTTTGCCAAAGCGCGTAAGCGCGCGGCCCCGACGCATTTCGCTCAGGTTGTCCGCCTAGCCAAATACTGGGCACGCCTGATGAAACAGGAGCGTCAGGATTTCCGGTTCAAGTCCTTCATGATCGAGTTGATCATGGCCAAGCTGTGCGACAACGGAGTGGACTTCTCCAACTATCCCGAAGCCTTACAAGCGTTCTTCACCTACCTAGTGACCAGCGAATTGCGCGAGCGCATCGTTTTTGAGGACAACTACGCGGCCTCTAAAGTCGGCCCTCTGACCGATTTGGTGCAGATCATTGATCCGGTCAACCCCGACAACAACGTGGCGCGCTTGTACACCCAGCGCAATGTCGACGCGATCATCGATGCGGCAATGGATGCCGGCGACGCCATCGATGCAGCGTTCTACGCACCGACCAAACAGTTGACGGTGGGCTATTGGCAGAAAGTCTTCGGTTCTTCTTTCCAGGGGTGAGCAAGCCATGTCTTCCTACAGTTTTACCGTTGCTGAAACACAAACTTTCACTGTTACGCATGCTCGCCATATGGCAGCCAAGGTAGCTACCGATCTACGGCGGATGCAGCGGTTCTATGGCTACCCCAGTGATGTTTGGATCGAAGAGTACGAGGCGGAATTGGTTGTGCTGCTTAAGGCTGGTTACCTGGGAGAGGTGACTTACGGCTTCAAACGTGGCGACGACTGGATCGAGCCGTCCTTGCGGTACACCGCCGGAGATCTCGTCGGTGCCGGCACGGATGATGACCCAGGACGTGTTCGCCAGGGGCGGGACGTATCTGGCGCGTCTTTCTACAGCTATCTGACCTACAGCGCGAAATACCAAAACGCCTCGTCGGCTGACAAGGAGAACTCTCTTAAAGATTTGCCGTTTGAGCGCGGTGGTGCATCTGCGCCGGGAATCAGCGGATATCTCGAAAGCGACAAGACCTACTCGGCGGGTGGTCGCGCCCTCAATCGTGCAAGCGTAAGGAGTTTCTGATGAACGTCAAACCGTCACTGGATGAGCTGTTCGAGCGGCGTGTGTGCTTCCCTGACTTTGAGCCACAGGAGCGTTTGTCACGCCTGGTTGGTTTGGACGAGCAGAAGGATCGACTAGCCAAGGTGTTGGGCTTGCTGGTCAACCCTTTTGGTCTGCAGGAGTGGGCAGAGAAACACCATCCGCAAGCGCGCGCAGCAATAGATACCGTATTGCGCCGGCCGCCTTTGGCTGTGCTGGCTGGAGATGTCGGATCGGGGAAAACTGAGCTGGCAGAAACGATCGGGGATGCTGTCGCCCGCCAAGAAGGCATTGATATCACGCTGTATCCGCTGAGTTTGGCTACCCGCGGTCAGGGACGGGTTGGTGAAATGACGCAATTGGTTTCGGCTGCTTTCGACTACACCATCGAGGCCGCCGAGAAGCTTAAAAATAGAGGCGGAAAAGCCCGCGGCGCAGTGCTGTTGCTGATTGATGAAGCCGATGCATTGGCTCAGTCACGCGAGAACGCGCAGATGCACCATGAGGATCGAGCGGGGGTTAACGCCTTCATTCGCGGCATTGATCGTATTGCCAATCAGAAATTGCCGGCTGCCGTTCTGATGTGCACTAACCGTCTGAAGGCTTTGGATCCTGCGGTTCAACGGCGTGCGGCAGAGGTTTTGACGTTTGGTCGGCCGGACGATGCACAGAGACGGTATTTATTGAGTTCCAAGTTGGAGGGGCTGGGCTTGAGCGCTCAGGTGATTGAGGAATTAGTTAAGCTGACCGGCCCACGCGAGGCCAGCGCGCCAGGATTTACCTTCTCCGATATCAACCAAAGGCTTATCCCATCAATCATCCTTGCGGCATACCCCCACGCTGCTGTAGCTGCAAGGACAGCATTGCTGACTGCCCAAGCAATGTCACCAACCCCTACTTTCCAAGATCGCTAATCACGCTGGTCGAGCAGAAGGCATTTACTGCTGCTCGTCAAATTCTTATGTAGGTTGCCAGTACTTATTTGATGGAGGCTTTATGTCAGCGTGGTCACTTTCAACTCTTCTTGCGTCCTTGCACGATGATATCCAGCTTCGTCTAGGCACAGCACGCAAAGCGTTCAATCACCCTGGGGCAAAAGGGGATGCAAGTGAAGGTGTCTGGATCGATATGCTCGACACCTACCTACCGAAGCGCTATCAAGCGGCACAAGCTTTTGTGGTGGACAGTCTGGGCAACTTCAGTGAGCAGATTGATGTCGTAGTTTTTGATCGACAGTACTCACCGTTCATCTTCAAATTTGATGAGCAGATCATCGTTCCGGCAGAAAGCGTTTATGCCGTTTTCGAAGCGAAGCAAACGGCCACAGCAGAACTTGTTGCCTACGCCCAGCGTAAAGTCGCTAGCGTTCGCAAGCTTCACCGCACCAGCCTTCCAATTCCGCATGCCGGCGGCACGTATCCAGCTAAACCGCTGATTCCAGTATTGGGAGGTTTGCTCACATTTGAGAGCGACTGGAGTCCGGCGCTCGGTCCATCGTTCGACAAGGCGCTCAAGGTGGACATGTCTGCTGGCCGACTGGATCTCGGTTGCGTGGCTTCGCATGGACATTTTTTCTACGATGGCAGCGACAGCACATTCAAGTTTGAGCAGGAAAATAAGCCGGCGACAGCATTCTTATTCAAACTGATTGCGCAGCTTCAATTCAGTGGCACAGTGCCGATGATTGATATTGATGCATACGGAAAATGGTTGACCAAGTAGCTATTGTGCTCGTGACCTGCGGGGCAAGAAAGCAAATTCAGCGCGAATAGCGGCAAGTATTTTTCTAATTTTCGAAAAGGGGCTGGCAATGCTAAAGGCGTTGAAACGACTCTTCTACAAACTTCCGAACAATCCTGAATCAGAGTCTGATTTCAAAGATTACCGTGCAAATTTTGATCAAGCAGTTGCCTTTACGCACAGCTGTGGAGTTTCGATAAAAAAACCTTCTTGGGCTGATGGTAAATTAGGTGAAGATGAAGGAGACAAGATTGAAAAGGCTTTTCGCGCCGCTGGGGTGAAGGATCCGTCAAAATCAGCTTTTCAGTGCTTAAAATGGTGCCATTACCTAGCCCCATTCATTGAGGTGGAGCTTAAACGCCCTGTACAGGTGACCATTGGTCAGCTGTGGAGAAAGGATCAACCGGTATTCAACCCTTCTTGGCAGAATCTGAGGGATTGGAGTAAATCGGGGCTAACGTTTAAGCATATTCATGACGAGGGACGCAGCGGCATAAATTTGCATGCATGGCTTACTGTTGACACGGGTGAAATAATTGAACTTAGCTTATTGAGTTCACTCGCCATAATATCGCCAAACAAATATTCTGAGTACAGCGGTGGTATAGCCTGGGGAAATCCAAGCGAAATTTTAGAAGGTCATCGTTATTACCCCATGGCAGTAGGTCGAAATTTTGCTGAGGCACTCAACAGAAATAGCGACCTCGCGCTGATTGCACATGCGCCAGTAGAGTTACACACATACCCTTGTGCTCTTGTGCCGAACTGAGCTTTAAATCTGAGTGGTACTATTCGGAGAGTTTCCATGCGACTCGATCAAATGCCATATCACTCAGTGCCTACTGTAGCACTGCTCCCGTTTCGCCAGTTCGGGAAAGGCTGGAACTGGCAACTACGCGCCTTGAAGTTATTTCCTGATGCTCTCTTGGCTTGGAAGCACCATTTTGTTGATAACGGCCAAGGTCATGCGAAAGGCCAGGTATTTAAGATCTACGCGGAGGCGATAGCTGCTGCAGACGAGTTCAACGCGGATATTCACGAGCGGGTGTGTCAGACGGTTGATTCTGTCGAACTCCAGACCTCGACCATCTTGAAGATTGAAAAGGCTCTCACCTCAGGGCGCCGGATTCGCGATGAGGAAGAACTGATGGAGCAAGAGGCCCTTCGAAGAAATGCCTCTCTGCCACGCCCCTCCGCTAGTGATCTTAAGCTTCCACGCGGCATGGAAGCACTAAGAGTTCCTTTATTCCAAGAGCTCAGCCAGGCCCCTTACCTGCAGCTGATTGCCCTTCCTAAGTACAACGCCTGTCTTCGGCGTAAAGGTGACTTGGAATGGGAATACTTATATCGCCTCGACACTAAGCTTTTGCAATGCTGCTTCCGCGAACGGATTGCTCGGGGTTTTGGATTTTCAGGATCTGATCACTGGGGGCGAACGAAAGCTCAGATTCGCGCATCTCTGCTTCCGAGAGCAAATCAGCTGCTCCAACAAGCCAGCGTCATACAACTGCTTGCTGATGCTAGAGCTCGTGGTCAGCGCGTGGTCGTATGCGGTGGTTTCGTCTTCTGGTACGAGGAGGATGGTGTGCCCCGATGGGTCATCAAGAATACCGGTGGCGAATCCAGTAGTGCAGAGGGAACTACCCTATGGCAAGAAGGAACAATCCTGTCGAAAAATCATGGACGAATTGTGGTTCTGCCCTACATCAAGGAAAACGGTGATCACGTGCAGGGGCATACCAAGAACGCACCGCACGATGGCAAGGCGTTGCCACGGCATCCCGATCAGTATGTCACGCTTCCGTTTGAGGTCCTAGATGGTGACCTCATGATTGGCTTGTTCGGTGAGCTGCCTTATGAATAGGCAGGTGGCCATACCTAGCCGCCGTCGGCTGAAATCATACCAACCGACAGAAAGTCATCACGAAATTGAAAGTGGGAGAGCGATATGAAGGACTACATTGCCGAGACTTTGTATGTCCTAGCTCTGTCCAGACGAACCCAGGTGGCAATCTTCCTAGGGGCTGTTTTTTTCGTGGGGATTATTCTTCTCGGGGAGTTTTACGTTTCTAAGCTCCATTTCTCGGGGCTACTTGCGGGATTGGAACAAGCAGTGATCCCCAAGCTGATAAAGCAATATGACAAGGCTGCTCTTGTTGCTCTGGCGTCATTCTGGGCGCTGGCCATAAAGTTCTACCGCCGTGACAAGCGCCGCATCTTCTGACCTGACTCAGCTACCTCGTGAGCATGATGGCTTACGAGGTGGAGACGGCGGACTTATCACGCGTTCCCAGCCAATCAGTGGGCCGGTTGGTGACGCCCAAAACATGCACTCAGTTCAGGATGGTTTGAGCCAGGAGGTGAGGGATGCAAAGCTACCCCCAGCGCGTTAGAGACAACATTTTGCCGCTGTCGGTGGGCTCGACACTACCTGAGGCGTTTGAGGAATGGTCGTTTACTGAGCGCACCCACGACCATGAAGAGCCAATCGAAACATGCAGACTTTGTGATCAGGAACAGCTGCGCTACCACTTCGAGATCCGAAACGCTCTCACCCACAAGACCCTTTGGGTTGGTTCTCAGTGCATCCTGAAATTCAACCTGTCAGTGTTTGAAGACGGGCGTCTCCTCTCATCTGCTGACACGAAGAAAAAACTTGACCGGCTGATGCAGCAGATGCGGCTGCGCTCGTGCATTAAGGCTTTGGAAGAGCTCGCAAAGAAGGAAGACAACAAAATCCTACTGAGCGCTCTCGATTACTACCGGAAGAACAAGTACCTCACGCCCAAATTTGCATTCGTCGTGCTGTGGCGCCTTCAGACTAATAAAGTTGATCACAGCCCATCGTTCTTCAAGATCAACCTCCAAAAGGCTAAGTACCAGCAGGACCTTGCGAAAATGCCTCTGAGCCAGGTACACGTGATTTGGCCGGCGCTGTCGACTGCACAAAGAACGAAGGCCCAATCATTCGGGCATGCGCCGCCGAGCAAACCCTAATTGCTTACACCAACATAATCAAAGAGTGACAACCTTGCAGGCTAGCGGTATCTGATAACTAGCATGCACACATCAGTCGCTAAGGCTGAAATAAACCGCCATCATCGTTTAACGGCCGAAAATAACCTTTGATACAACTTATTTCACGCACGCAAATCTGTATATGAGTTTTTTCTCTAAAACTCGTCCCAGGATAAAGTTCTACACCTTCGTTGAAAGGTGATCGAACAGTCTGATATGAGGGGAAACCAAGTTTTGCACGGGCTGCATGCATGTTCTCAAATACAGCACAGTCCAAGTGACGCTTCAGCAAATCCAAGTCGCCCTCGAAACCCGGGCGGTTTATCGGAAGAGCATTACCGGTGGCGCCTGCGGTTGCCTCCAATAGTGCGTAAGCTCCTTTGAGCTCCAACAAGGCACCCTCCTCAGTCAAATTGAAGCAGAGTCCAAGATCGAGTACCACACCGATGACATAAGGGCTCTTGATCGCCCCTTTCCCACGTTTCTTGTAGCGTTTGATACTTTCGGCGTAGCTAAGAGCTCGCTCTGGACTATTTTCCCAGAAATAGATGCCTTGCCCTAGCCAGTCGTAGTCGTTCGTGCTTGGCTGAAGGGGCTCGCCAGTAAGTACTGCTTCGCCAATTTCCCGATCACATCCATGAAAGCCCAAAACAAACGAAGGGAGGTGTTGATACATTTATCGATAAGCAGCCGTAAGTTCGCCCGATTTGGTGTATACACCCGTCTTCTTCGCAAATACCTTTGCTGCCTCAGGATCTTCCGAAAGGAACTGAGCCAACTGCATCATGCGTTCAGCAGCGTCAGAATGGGAATTGTGCATTCGTTTTGACGAAGCAACGGCCTTCGCTCGGGGAGCCCCCGACTTGGCAGCGACCTTCGGTTTGGCAGTAGCAGCTGGTTTCGCAGTAGCTCTCGCTTTCGGAGCAGCTTTTGGCTTCGCCGCGAGAGCTTTCGCAGGCTCGCTCGTATGGATTTTCGCGGCTGCAGCCTTAGGTTTTTTGGCCATTTACGACCTCCTGCGAGGATAAAATTCTACGAATTGACTTTATAGCTAAAGCAACCAAATGTCAGCCACATTGAAATTCTGCAACGCCTAGGAGCTCGAATAGGAAGCGGCTGTTCAAGCAATGGCTGTACCTCATGCAATGAGTGACCACTCGTGCTAGGTGTTGAGTCAGGCCCACCGCAGCCCCGTACCGGCCTCTCGTCAGTGACCGCTTGGGATCGACTGCCGTCTGTCACCATCGGCCGAAATCGAATGCAAGTAGTGTCAGTGTTAAGCTTCTCTCGGAATATGAGCGACTGATTTGACCCGAACGGGCTGTCTTCCACCCCATTGAGTGCTCCAGCAGCAAGCCATCCTACCGGCAGGCGGTGCCCCCTGGCATAGCGGATATCCACGAGGAGACATGTCGTGATTTCTAGTGCTGAACAAAAACGCCGAGAGGCTGCAGCCCAATATGCTCGGGCGACGGTTGCCTTGGAGGGCGGTCAGCAGATGCCTATTGCAGCAAAACAGCTGGCGCGATTTGTGGAAGGCGAAACCTCTATCGAGCAGGCGATTGAAGTGCCTCGTCTATAGAGTTCTATTTTCTTTAAGTATCTGGCTGTATTGGCTTCGCTGGCTCATTTGTCTAAATAAAAGTCTTTCAATATGATCTAGCATGTGGTCAAGGCTCCCAGGGAAGCTTCTCTGGATATGATCAAGCATTCCATCCATTTTGTGCGGATGCTTATAGATAGCGCCTATAAACAACTCATGCACTTGCCTGTATAGCGGAATTACAATAATTTTGAATTCAGGCAACTTGCTGATTTCTGTGAAAAACTCACTGATAATACTCCTCAGGTAAAAAGATACCCTATAAGCCCCTTGAAACTCATGTGCTCGGGTGGCGATTAGTAATGCGGCTAGTTCGTCTAGCCCGCATCTATCAATCATCTGACGAAATGATGAGCCTCCATTGAACCAGTGACGATCTCTTGAGAGATTCTTGAAGCTTACAGTCCGCGTGGTCTCATCATGTTTGAGAATATAGTGTTGAAGGCCGGGTTCGATATTCCGAGCAAGAGAGACTAACTCGTTTTCTTGTGGGTTCGGTATTGAAAGCAAAGGCCAGATGGGGTGATTAAGGATTCGTGCTGTCCCAGGCAGCAGTACGTCAATATTTATTACAAGTTCTGGATTTCTTATCTTTCCGCCGTCCCAATATCGAAATAAATCAGATCGATATTGGGCGTAGTCAAAATTATTCGTGTTGCCGGCTATCTCTTTAAGCGCCGCGGGGACATGACCGACTTTTTCAATTCCAAGTCGATATAGCAGCATGCTTACATAGTATTTGCTGCAAATCGCTATTACGGAATTGCTTGTTGGAAGAAATTGTTCCATAAAGCCATCCAAAGCCAAAGCTATGCACCACATGTGGTGCATAGCTTGCTTTCTCGCGAAGCCATTTTACTTTCAGTAGATAGTAAGAAAATTTAGTCCCAGCTTTTCAATTTTCTGGGATTTTCTCGAATAACAGGACAAAAGGCAGGCATTGCGAAGGTGGAATAGACTTCGAAGAGTGAGGTAACGCTCAGTCATTAACGACTTGGACATACCGCGATGGACGATGCCGAGAAAGCAATGCTGATTGAAGAGCTCGCCAAAAGCCTTGAGAGCGATTTGCTGGGCCGCTATGGCCCCGTGATGAGTGGGGATGAGCTACTACGAGCATTGGGCTACTCGTCGAAAGAGGCATTCCGGCAATCGCTGATACGAAACACGGTCGCCATTCCGCTGTTTGACCTTGAATACCGCCGTGGGAAATTCGCCTTGGTGAAGGACATTGCTCGCCACCTGGCCGAGCAGCGCTTCAACGCCAAATTCGGCGTTTCACTCAATCGTGAGCAAGGAGGTGATTCCATATGAGCTAGCAACCACGCGAGTAACCAACACAGTGAGGCGCGGATAAGAAAAAGCCCCCAGGACGGCAATCCCAGAGGCCTTTTGTAGCAGTCGATTTGAAACCCCGACTGCCTTCAGTCTTATCCCCGAAGCCCGGTCTGTCAAGACGAGAGCCAGTGTGCAGATTCTGGCTTCGGGGCCTCTCTGTATCCTTTTTTCGATTGCGTCTAGCGATGCCGGCCCAGCTCGCCCTTTGAATAGCTGGATCCGGCTTCGTGGAGGGTACAGCTATGCAAGTTCAAACCTACCGCAAGGCGTTGCATCTCCACTGCTGCTCAGCAATGAGCCTGCGACAAATGGCCAAGATGGCAAACGTTTCCATCAATACCGCTAGAAAGATTGTGTCCGTCGCGCAAACTAATGAATGGGATTGGGCGACCATCCAAGACATGGATGATCGTCAGCTAAAAACCTGCTTTCACGCGGTCAGACAGCAGGAGAGTGGCAAAGTCATGCCGGACTGGGTGGCCATCCATCACCTGATGCAGGCCAAGCACCAGACCTTGATCCAGCTCTGGGACGAGTACCGCAATCAGCTCAAGTCCGCGGCTTACTCGTACTCTCAGTTCACCTACTACTACCGCGAGTTCTTGAGCAAGATCGATATCACTATGCGGCAGGTCCATTTCGCAGGTGATTGCGTATTTGTGGACTACGCCGGTCAGACCATTCCTTGGTTCGACGCCGCACAGGGCAAGCAGCATGAAGCTCAGCTCTTTGTCGGTGTGCTGGGCTGCTCCAATTACACCTTCGCTTGGGCCAGTGCCAGCCAAAAGCTGCATGACTGGATCGAAGCTCACAACCAGATGTTTCGGTTCTTCGGTGGCGTGCCTGCGACAGTTATCCCGGACAACCTCAAATCGGCGGTAACCACGCCAGGCAATGACCCCGCCATCAACAAGACCTATCAGGAGCAGGCCGAGCATTATGGCTGCGTGGTGGTGCCGGCTCGCGTTCGGAAGCCGCAGGACAAATCCAAAGCAGAACTGGGTGTGAAACTAGCCACGCAGTGGGTGACAGTGCCTCTTCGTCGCCAGCAGTTCTTCAGTTTGGAAGAGATCAACATTGCTTTGGCTGAGCTGCTGGAGAAATTGAATCGGCGTTCTTTCAAACGCCTGCCCGGTAATCGTTTCGAGCGATTCCAGGAGTTGGATAAGCCAGCGCTGAAACCGTTGCCGGCAGAGCCTTACGAGTACGGCGAATGGATGGCAGCTCAGAAGGTTGGCCCGGACTATCACGTCTATGTGCTGAATCATGCGTACTCGGTGCCCTGGCGTTTGGTGGGGGAGCGGGTGGAGGCCAGAGTCAGCCCGTCGGCTATTTCCCTGTTCCACCTGAGCAAGCGAGTAGCCATTCACCCGCGCGACGACACGCCAGGGGCCGCGACGACTAACCCCAACCATCGCCCAGAGGCTCACCAGGCCTATGCTTCGCGAACCGCTCACCATTACCTCGAATGGGCCTACGGCATCGGTACTGCTACTTCAGAGGTCGTTCAGGCGCAGTTTCATGGCAAGGCTGATTTCTCTATCTCCGGCAGCAAGGCCTGCCAGCAGTTGCAGCACCTGGCCAAGCACTACGGAAATGCCCGGGTTGAGGCCGCTTGCACACGGGCCTTGGCCATCCAATCTCCCACGATCAAGAGCCTACGTTCCATCCTGCTACACCGGTTGGATGAATTGCACCGCTCAGTGCATCCCGCAGCCACTTTGATCCCTCCCCACGCCAATGTTCGCGGCTCCGATTACTACGCTGGGGAGAGCCGCCATGAATGAGCAGCAAACAATCGAGCAGCTCCATGGGCTGAAGTTGTTTGGTATGGCAAACGCCATGGCTTCACAGCTGGAGAGTCCCAGTACTCAGAGTCTGCCATTCAGCGATCGAGTTGCACTGCTGGTCGAGGCCGAGTGCCACGACCGCGACAATCGTCGTCAGCGGCGATTGATGGCACAGGCAAAGTTGAAGATGCGTAATGCCTGCCTGGAGGATATCGACTATAGGCCGCGGCGTGGCTTGGACAAGCCTCAACTGCTGTCGCTGGGGCAATGTCAGTGGATAGAGCGCCATCAACACCTGCTCATCAGCGGGCCTACGGGCGTCGGTAAAACCTGGTTGGCGTGCGCATTTGGTATGCAAGCCATTCGCCGCGGCTACTCCGTCGCCTATCACCGCGTCAGCCGATTGCTGGAGGAAACCGAAATTGCCCGGGCTGACGGCTCTCTTGCCGGCTTCCGCAGCAAGCTCGCGAAATGCCACCTGCTGATCCTCGATGATTGGGGCATGTCACCGCTCACCGATATCGGCCGACAGGATCTCCTGGAGTTCGTCGATGACCGGACGGGGGCCGGCGCCATCCTGATCGCTTCCCAGCTGCCGGTGGCCAAGTGGTACGAGTACATCAACGAACCGACGCTGGCGGATGCCATTCTGGATCGCATCGTGCACCGGGCGCACAAGATCGAGATGCGCGGCGATTCCATGCGCAAGAAGCTCGGTCTCGATGATGGGGAGGCCTAGTCATGTACGAGCCCCATCAAACTCAGAACCAAGATGTAGTGATTCACCAACCGATCGTTCGCTGTACCTACAACGATGGGATGGCTGATGGTTTGGTGATTGGCCAGGTGCTCGACTACTACACCGAGACATTACGCAGCAACGTCAAGGCACAGGCCTTTCTGCAGCTTAGAGGTCTTTGCCATGCCGATCTGCTGACCCAGTTCCGACTGGGTTTTGCGGATCGCACATTGGGCCTGCAGCTACACAAGCTGGATTACCTTCAGGAGGAAACAGTCAGAGGTGCGCTGCAACGTGTCGGTCTACTGAAGGTATCAGGGCATGAGCTGTTTCGTGGCGCGCTAGTGTTTCCAATGTTTGATCAGGGCGGGCAGATACTGGGTGGCTATGGACGTCGGATCACGCCCAAGCTGACATCTCAATCGGCTTACCACGTCCACTGGCATTTTGAGCAAAGCGGCTTCTTCAACCAGAAAGCGGTATTCGAGTTCACCGAGCTGATTCTCTGCAAAAGCCCGATCGAAGCACTGACCTGGTGGTGTCATGGGCACCGAAACGTAGCTGCCACCCTGGGGTTCGCAGGATTTGACGATGAGTATCTGAGCATCCTGCAGAACAGCCTGGTCAGGCTGGTGTATCTCGCCTTTGGTTCATCGAGGCCTGAGCTGGTTGAGGCTAAACGAATTGCCCACCTGCTTACTCACAACGATATCGAAGTGCGCTTCGTTCTGTTTCCGCAGGGCGCAGATAGCAACGCTTTTGTCCTTACGGTTAGCGACCCCGCCAAAGAGCTCTCACTCCTGCTGAGGGAGTCATTGGTGTTTCCGAAGAAAACGGGAGGTGACTATGGCCAGTGAAACTTATCCAACCACCCTGTCTGCGTGTGTGAGCTTCTACGTTGATGACTGCTTGGCACGCGGTCAAAGCGATGCGACCGCATATGCCAAGACGACAGTGCTGCAAATGTTTGTGCTCTGGTGCGAGCCGCAGGGCATCAGCGATGTTTCACAGGTCGATCTGGATCTGTTGGAGCGCTATCGCAAGCACCTGTATCGCTATCGCAAGGCGCGCGACCACGAGCCCCTGGAACTTGCGACGCAGCGTATGCGGTTAATGGCGGTGACAGGCCTGCTCAAGCGATTGCACTACTTCGGCATTGTGCCGTCGGATTTCTACTCCAGATTTCCGTTGCCCAGGGCTCCTCGCCAGATACCCAAGCAGATCCCCGACGAAGATGAGATCGCTCCGATTCTGCATCAGACGACCACGAAGGGTCGGATGGGGTTGAGGGACCGGGCCATCTTGGAGGTTTACTACGCCACAGGAATACGCCGAGCCGAATTGGCCGGGCTGGATATCCGAGATGTGGATTTCAAGCAGAAGATCGTTACCGTGCGCAAAGGGAAAGGCGGCCTGGATCGGCGTGTTCCCATTGCACAGCAGTCACTCGACCGGGTTGAGCAGTACCTGAACGAGGTTCGAGGCAGCCTGGCGACAATGGCCAGCGGCGAAGCGCTCTTTCTGGGCATATCCGGCAAGCGCATCCAGAAAAGTAAGCTAACGACGCTTGTTGGTAGGTACATCCGGCGTTCCGGGATCGGTAAAAGCGGCTCCTGCCATGCCCTTCGCCATGCAACAGCGACACACATGCTGCGCAATGGGGCGGACATCCGTTATGTGCAGGAGATGCTGGGACACCAGTGCATCGAAAGCACCCAGATCTACACCCATGTGACCATCACTGATCTGCAAGGTGTGTATAGCAAAACGCACCCCGCAGCCCAGAGCTCCGGCCCAGGAAAGCTGCTTGAGGAGGCCCGTAGAACTCAGAAAGCTCTACCCTGAGGCGATTAACCAAGTTGCCAAATATAACCTAGTAGGTTAGCGTGACGTATATGGAAAAAAGGACCCCACACTGCAAGCTGTCAGTCGTGAAAGCCTTGGTCGAAGCAAGGAAAGTGCGCTCAACCATGTCCGCCCTGGCTGGCGGGGCGGCGTTGGGGTTCGACTTTGAGGGGATCATCGGCGTTGTCATGGCGCTGGTCCCGGCAGACTTCTACAAAAGCATGACCACGCACGCCGATCATACGGTCTGGCAGGACGTGTACCGGACTAACACGGAGGCCGGAGAGGTCTATCTGAAACTCACGGTCATTGATGATGTGCTCATCGTGTCCTTCAAGGAGCTATGAACATGAAATGTCCATCTTGCGCAGCGGCGGAACTGGTGCATGACACCCGCGATATGCCGTACACCTACAAGAGCGAATCGACCACCATTCCGGCAGTAACCGGCGACTTCTGCCCGGCCTGTGGAGAGGCGGTTCTGGATGCAGGCGAATCGGCCCGCGTCAGCACGGCGATGCTGGGATTTAACAAGCAGGTGAATGCTTCGATTGTCGATCCGGGCTTTATCACCAGTGTCCGCAAGAAGCTCGCCCTTGACCAGCGCGAAGCGGCCGAGATTTTCGGCGGTGGCGTCAATGCGTTCTCGCGCTACGAGAACGGCAAAACCAAGCCGCCGCTGGCTCTGGTGAAATTGCTCAAGGTGCTTGATCGCCACCCTGAGCTGCTGAACGAAGTCAGGACTGCATAGCCCCACACGTCTGGTGAAGTCCACGCCTTAGAGTATGGATTTGTCTTTTGAGAGCGCTGATGAGTTTTGAGCAGCGCGAGCACTGGAGGACGTGCTAGGAGGGCAGAAAAAACTAACCCCCTGGTGCGCAGTACGGGACGAGTCCCGCCCGAGGCGTGGGGGTTATTCTTGGTGCCAAGGCTAATGGCGATGGGTTGTGCAGTCAACCTTATGGCGGTGCCGGCTGTCAGTTGCGGCGGCCCTGTTGGCGGGAGAGCGGAGGCCTTGTGAAAGGGGGTGGTAAACAGAATTAGTTTACAACTACTTCAGGGATTACGACCCGGAGAATGGGCGGTATGTCGAAAGTGATCCGATTGGGCTCAAGGGCGGGCTGAATACCTACGCCTACGTTCAAGGAAACCCGCTTTCTACTTCTGACCCTCTAGGGTTGTGCGGCCCGCTAACCCCACTCTGCGCTATCGGTCTTGCTGCTCTGGAGGGTACAGGCGGCGCAACATTAGGCAGCGCTGCGTTTTGGGGAACTGGCGCATTAGTAGGCGGTGCACTTGTATCTGGATCATCAGCAACAGCATCTCGCCCTGTAGATATGTCGCCTCTAGAAAAGCGACACTATGATAGAACCTGTCGAGGCTCCGATGATCCTTGTGCGGCGATCAAGGCTTCAGCACAAGCTGCTATTACGATGGCTCGTTTGAAAATGAACAACATGCTAAATGATCCAGGAAAAATGTACGGTACTGCCGGCTGGGGAACCCATGCAGGCGACCTAAGTGGACGACTAGCAAACATTGCGGCGATGATTTCTCTTGGCGAAAAGATGGGGTGTGACATGTCAACAGAAAAGGCTGCTTTAGCCACTCTATTTGTGCCGAGCAAGCCACTATGAAGGTATCTGTAGATTTCTCAGTATACACGCAGGCGGATGGCGCATTTGGAAGTGTATCGGGCGAGATTGACACCCTCATACCTCCTCAACTAGGAGACTCCATATCATTCCTGTTTTCACAGGGCGACCAAACTATTGAGCCATCCATTGGCTTCAGTGGAATATTGAAAGTTACTGACCGAGTAATCGCCGCGAATCGAGGTGACCAACACCTAATGCTGGCACTGAGCGATATTACTTTGGCCACAAAGAACGACGCTATTAAGGTCACTGAGTATCTTGAAGCCGCTTTCAATCTCTTTGTCGTGATATACGCTGAGTAAAGCTCACAGAGTAATCATCTCGCCTGCGGGCACTATGGCATTCCCATAGTGCCCCTCCCAACCCCTTCCCATAGCACTGCGAAACCAGCTAGCCAAGAAAAGTAGCTCTATCACTCGGTGCAGCAGGCTGTTCAGGCTGTTTCGGTTCAGGGTGCCAGGTTAGGCCGGCACGCTGTTCCGGTTTAAGCAGCGCCTGCATGAAGCCCGGACCGTCACGACAGCCTGGCATCTAACCCTGCTACCCGTGACCGTAACCGAGCCGAACCAGATTACGAACTACACCTACGATGCACAGGGGCGACAGCTCACCCAGACCCTCACTGAACGCTGATCAGAAGGAGCTGGCCGATGACACCATCGCATCGCCTGAAGCTGCTTACTCTAACGTTAGCGACGGCACTGGGTTTATCTAGCGCCAAAGCTCTCGAGAGTAACTCGAGCTACCCCTAGAAACCTTGGACTGATCGAGACGGCCGAGGGTCCCAGCACCGATGTGCGGATGGGCCACCGCCTTGCACCTGGGGGGGGCTGAAGCGGTCCGCTGGCTGTACAGCGTTGGAGAAGCTGCCGCGTGGCTCGCCCCCCTGTTGTTTGGTCGTGGCTGTTGCTGGATGCAGTCATGATGCTCTTGCTTCGGGCCTAATCGAGCGAGGTTTGGATAGACGACCACGTGACTGGCCGCTTTTGGCCGATAGGGGCCAGTCGCCAACGGCTGCTTTGGCCAAAAGCTGGCATTGGGTCCAATATCAGTGGCGACTCAGCCCGCGACAAGCCAAGATCAGTGGAGAACAATTTCGGGAGGACTGCTTGGTCAGCCAGCAGTCAGCAAGACATGGACAAAAGAGTTTTTGAGCTCTTCAATGACTCGCCCTTCGAGCGCGACCTCTATGAAGCAGCAGTTCGGAATTTGGCTGATACTGAGAACAAACTGCGTTTCAACAATTTTGCCTACGCGATCCGGGAGCTAACCCGGCATATGCTCCACCGCTTGGCCCCAAGTGATGAGGTGCGTAAGTGCGTCTGGTGGAAGTCAGAAATAAAGGGAATGAAAAAGAAGGACGACGTAACCCGTGTAGAACGAGCTATTTACGCGACTCAAGGCGGACTCTCGAACCACTACATGAAGAAGAAGTTGGATCTCGACTTCAACGAGAGCCATGCAGCACTTCGAGACGCAATCGAGCAGCTCAGTAAATACACCCACATTGAACCCGCCGTTTTCGGCCTCTCCGACGGGGAGGTGACTAGGCTCGCGGAAGAGACGACGTCAGCCGTAGCAGGTCTGGCAATGGCGATCACAGATTGTCGATCCGCCGTAGCAGACCGTTTATCGGGCGTCATCGAAGACGCTGCGGTCCAGCGGGTTTTGGAAACCAGTCTCCCTGAGGTAGATGAGCTTGCTACCCACCATTTTGTGGAAGCGTGATCGTCTATGAGCACGAGGTTATATCCATTACCTCCGACACCATCTTCCTCCGCGCAAGCGGGACAATTGGAGTAACTCTGCAGTGGGGGTCAAATTCCGACGTTCGCAACGGCGATGGTGCGGAAATAGAGGAGAGTTTCGACTTCACTTGTGAGCTAACGGGGACCACTAAAGCTCCCGATTCCGATGAACTGGAGTACATCGAGAACTCCATTTCGGTGGACACAAAGCATTGGTATGGCACTGAAGATGCTTGGGACGACCATCCAGATGCGCCACCGGCGGTCTTACCCACAGGTTCTGACTTCTAGGTCAGAGCATTCTTCTGGGCTACAGCATGTCTATATCGAGTGCATCCTCGAAGTGCAGTTCCTGCCGGTGTGCCTCGAATCTATGGGCCATCAGCCGAGCAGGGCCGCAAGTCAGGGTAGACACGCCGTCCAGGCTGGTTAGTGGTTCACTAAGCAATGAGGCATTGGCATAGACGCAGGTAGGGAAGTCCGCTTTTGGCCGAAATCGGACGAAGTTGCTGGCTAAAGCTCAGGGATGACTGCCAGTTAAGGCCTACTGGAAGCAGACTCTTCCATAAGCCAACGTTTGAAATTCGTCAGTGCAGAAGCGGCATGCGTACTCGGGCGAGTTACCAAGACGTAGCGTTTGCAGAGTTCTTCGAATGCCGGCCAAGGAGCTACAAGCCGGCCTCCAAGCAGTTCCTCCTCAACGTAGCAATTAGGCACGAGCGCCATCCCTATGCCGGCTTTCGCCGCTTCGATCAGCAGCGCATAACGATCATAGGTGGGGCCTGTTGAGTTGGAATCCAGTGGCAACTCAGCAAGCGTTGCATAACGAGCCCAGCTATAGGGGCTCGCGAGCTTGTGAAGTAGCGGCATGCTTTCGGGTAGTTCACTTGCAAGGCGAGGGTGACAGACGGCAACCATCGGTTCTTCAAAGAGCGGCTGTACTCTCATTGTCTGCCAGGCGGGATGGACGTAGTTGATCGCGGCGTGCAAGCCACTATGCTCAAGGGAAAAGGGCTGTGTACGTTCGTGGAGATTCACTTTTATATCGGGGTAACGCGCCTGGAATCGAGGCAGCCTGGGTATCAACCAGCGACTGGCGAATGTGGGAATGACGCCAATTTCCAGCGAGGTACTGCCTCTAGCGTCCGCAACGAGCTGGCGGGTGTGCCGTTCGATATCGGCCAGTGCCGTACGAATGTGCGAAGTATAGTTGTCACCAGCAACTGACAACTCGACGCGATTGCCTATACGGTTGAACAGCCGCGTCCCGAGAAATTCTTCCAGTTTAGATATTTGCCGGCTGATAGCACCTTCGCTGAGCGAGAGCTCCTGTGCCGCTTTGGCAAAGCTCTGATGGCGCGCGGCTGCTTCCAGGGCAAGCATCATAGAGGTGCTTGGCAGACGTCTGCTCATGGTTCCATCCGTGGTTTGAAGGGGGGCGACAGGATGACGCATGCGCAAGCTGCCTTGCAAAAAAATGGTTAGCTCGAATGCATCGGTGATCCCTAGCATGCAGGCACTTTTCGAGAGATGGAGTTGGTAGTCGCCATGACAAGGGAAGGCCGCACCGTGAGCACCTTTGACCGAACTTTACTGTGCTTGGGGCTATTAATTCCCCTCTGGCTCTTTGCGGGCGTGGCGCTAACGTCGCTAAGCTATCCGGGCTACAGCCATATCGATCAGGCGATGAGCCAGTTAGGGGCAGTAGGAGCCCCCACCCATCCGTTCTCCGCCTGGGTGAACAACTTCCCCCTAGGCGTGCTCTTCGTACTTTTTGCTCTGGGTGTTGCTCGGAGGTTCGCTACATCGCGTCTAGCCCAGCTCAGCGCAGCGCTGATACTGATCCACGGTCTGGCAAGTTTTGCTACTGGGGCGTTCTCATGCGATCCGGGATGCGCACCTGCACAACCCTCGCCGTCTCAGCAGGTTCATAACCTGGCAGGACTAGTCATGTTCCTCTCGCTGACGCTGGCGACCGCGCTTTGGGGGGCTCTGAGCAAGAGGCTGCTGTCATCTCCAGCGTTCGGATGGTTCTCAATACTTTGCTTGATCTTTGCCGTCGTGACAGTCGGCTTGATGGCCAAAGCGTTCGACGATGGACATGGATTTGGTTTGCATCAGCGGCTCAATTACACCGTATCCGTGGTTTGGGTCGCGGCATTGGCATGGATTGCCAATCGTGGTGAGTTGGCTTCGTGAGCGCCTGCTGCTGGCCGATATAGCGCCCGAAGCTCGAGACTAGCGGCGGTTTTCGTCGGCGCCATCTAGATAGGCTCGAGCTTCCGCCTGACCAGCAGCAGCTGCGCGCTCAAGCCACTGGCGCCCTGTGATGGGGTCCGCCGCTACGCCTCGCCCCTCGATGAGTGCTACTCCCCAGTGGTATCTCGCAAGATCGACATACGCCGTACCATCCGGCAGGTTAGCACCGAGACGCATGAGTTCTGCCGCCTTTGCGGGATTGGCTTTCCCGCCAACACCGGACTCATGCATCTGCGCCAGCCAGATCATGGAATAAATATCGCTCCACCGAGCAATGCAGTCCTCGAAGATTGCGATCGCCGCCTGATGATCACCGGTCTTTTCTGCGGCGTACCCGTATAGGCATTTAATACGCTTGTTGCTATTGATGTACGCTTCATAGCTTAAATCGCTGGTTTGAGCGAGCGCTGGTGCCGAGATAATGGCGAGGGCAAGCAGATTTCTGTGCATGGTGATTCCATTTGGTTGCGGCCTTCCGTTACGCACGATTGCTATTATTTAATGCGCGCCGCTGTTTCTTAAATGGGTCGTGGGTTTAACTGGTGGGGTCTTTGTTCGATGTGTTGAGTGAAAGGTCAAATTATATATGCGTGTGTGCGAATAAGCCTCTGAGGAGAAGATCTTGTTTTTGGTGTTCCCTGTAGCAGGCAAAGGTATCGGTTAGAGACTTGCTGTCTTCGCGAGATTTTTTTGAACTGGGCTCGTGATTCGTATTGCTGTTGAGCAACTATGCGTTAGTTAAAGGGTGATTGAGGTGCTCGGGTAAAAGAGGGTGTTGGCGACCAGAAGACCGATCCATAGGCCGATTTCGGCCGTCTCCGTAATGGGCTGAATACGCCGGAAGGCCCCGTATACATGGACGATTAGCATCAGCGTGAACACAATGAAGAGAATGTCGAAGGCATAGCTAAAGCTTGTTCCTGTCGTCGATGAGCGCAGCATCGCCGCTTCCACGACCAGAATGAATGCACCCAGGCAGCGACCGAAGTAAATGGCCAGATGTTGATGCTCTGGAATCGTCCAGCGCATCAGCCTTGCCCAGGTGAGTGGCGCTAAGAAGATGGGAAGTGCAAATAACAACGTTGTGCCAATCATTAATGCGGTGATGTATTGGTGGCTGTATTGAGAGTAGTACCCGAGCATGGCGTATATGCCTTCATTGTTGGCGGGGGTTGTTGCTTTTTCCTTGGGGTTTAGTGCGTGCGCATGGGGGTTGAAATTGTGCACCAAATTTACGATGGCCCTGCGAATGTTTCTTGTCAATGTATTTGGTTATAGCTCATGCCAAAGTATAACAAGCGTTAGGATTTTTTTGTTCCGGTGAGGGAGGGAGAACTCCTTTAGTAGTAAGCGAATCGCTATAGATGTGTTTTCCCCGGGTTGGCCGAGCTGGTGCTTCTTTGAACTACGCGTCGAAAAATCTTCTTCTTCTGCACCCCTTTGGTTAGTGCGGCCTAAACTTTCGCTGAAGCGACATTCGCAGTATGCGGCTAGTACTCAAAAACTTTATTGGCCAAATGTAGTTCTGTCCTAATCCAACCCCGGCAAACCCCTCTCCAATCTCGGACACGCCCACTCCACAAACGCCCGCACCCTTGGCGATAGCTGCAAGGCGTGCGGGTAGATGAGTTGGATCGGCAGGTCCTTCGGTTCGTAATCCCTGAGCACCCTTACCAGACGACCATCAGCCAGTTCATCGGCGACCTGATAGTGCATCAGCCGCGTGATGCCCAAGCCTTGCACGCAGGCGAGGCTCGCGGTGCGGATCTGGTTGCAGGTCAGGCGTGGGGTGATTTCTTCGGCCTGTTCCTTTTCGCCGTGGCGGTAGTACCAGTGGCGGCCCTGGGCCGCGAAGAGGATGCAGGCGTGGTTCCTGAGCGCCGCCGGGGTGTCGATGGCGGGGGCGGTGCTCAGGTAGTCCGGGCTGGCGCAGGTGACCAGCCGGGTGCTGCCGATCTGTCGGGCGACCATGGCCGAGTCGGGCAGGTGGCCGATACGCAGGGCGAGGTCGAGGCGTTCGTCGAGCAGCGGGACGATCTGGTCGCTCAGGTTCAGCTCGACGCGGATCTCTGCATGTTCCTTGAGAAAGTCATTCACTAACGGGGCGACGTAACGCTGGCCGAACTCCACTGGCGCGGTGATGCGCAGCAGGCCGCGAACGGTGCCGTCGCTGGCCTCCAGGCGCTGCTCCATGTCGGCGAAGTCCGCCAGCATGCGCCGGCTCCAGGCCAGGTATTCCGCGCCCTCGTCGGTCAGGGCCATGCGCCGGGTGCTGCGGTTCAGCAGGCGCACGCCGAGGTGGCGTTCCAGTGCGGCCAGTGAGCGCACCACCGATGCGACCGACTGCCCGGTGGCGTCGGCGGCCGAGCTCAGGCTGCCGTTGTCGACGATGCGAACGAAGTTGGCCATTGCCTTGAGCTTGTCCATTGCCACCCCTGGATTTGTGCGATTGCTGCATAGATGTTGTCAGGCCCGCGGCATAGGTGAAAACCGCGCGGCGGCTGACACTTCAGGGACTGAGGTCTCTTGGAGTTTCGCACATGAATCAATCAGCCAGTCCCGCCCGCATTCTCGCCTACGACCACATCGGCATTCGTGTCAGCGACCGGCCGCGGGCGATGGCCTTCTACCAGGCGCTGGGCTTCGTCGAGAGCGCGAGCTTTCCGCTCTTCGAGGCGAACGAAATGCTCAGCCCGGATGGCGTGCGCATCAACCTGATCTTCAACGGTGCGCGTGCAGCTGATGCGCACAACGTCCTGCTGGATGCGCCGGTCAAGCGGCCCGGCATGACCCATCCGGCGTTTATCGTCGATGACCTTGCGGCGCTCCAGCACTGGCTCGAGGCGCAGGGCATCGTCATCACCGAGGGGCCGCATCCCATCGGCCCGCGGCGGATCGCGCTGTTTATCCGCGACCCGGACGGCAACGTTCTCGAATTCAATCAGCTCATCAGAGGAGGTGCGCAATGAAACTGTACGACCTGGGTCCGTCCGGCAACTGCTACAAGGTGCGGCTGTTCGCTGCGCTGGCAAACATCGACCTTGAACTGGTAGCCGTGGATTTCGCCAATGGCGCGCACAAGAAGCCGCCGCTGTCCGAGCTGAACCCGCTGGGGCAGTTGCCGATTCTGGATGATGGCGGGTATATCGTCCGCGACTCGCAGGCCATTCTGGTTTACCTCGCCGGTACTTACGGTGGCCTGGCGTGGTGGCCGGACAATCCGCGCGGGCAGGCGGAGATTGTGCAGTGGCTGTCCTTCACCGCGAACGAGATTCAGCAGAGCCTGAATGCGGCGCGGCTGGTGCAGAAGTTCGGCTATCCGCTGGACAAGGCCGCGGCGCTGGAAAAGGCACCGGCGGTGCTCAAGCTGCTCGACGATCATCTGCAGCGTCACGACTGGCTGGCGATCGACCGGCCGACCATCGCCGATTGCGCGGTCTACCCCTACGTGGTGCTGGCGCCGGAAGGGGATGTGGACCTGAAGCCGTACAGCCATGTCGCCCGCTGGATGGAGCGGCTGGAAGCGTTGCCGGGTTATCTGCCCAAGCCCTGAGTGTCGATCAGGTAGGCAGGTCTACTGACAAAACCGCTGTCGGTCAGCATTCCGAGTTATGGCCTATAAGAAAATACCGCGGGATGTGGGCTGCTCGTCGAGTTAGCTGTTGGCGGCAGCTCACCACCCATAAGCTCAATGTAGTGATCAAGTTGTTCCGTTATCCAGCTCTTGAATATATTGCGCTTGGAACTTTCATCAAAAGCATTGGGTGATAAAAGGCAATATGTTGAACCGTCTCTAATAAAGCCATACGGCGCGACTAGCTGGCCGGACTCCAGTTCGGCTTGAACCATAAATAGGGACGCCATGCCCACTCCTAATCCTGACGTCGCCGCCTGAATGGACAGGTAGAAATGCTCATAGTCGACCTTTATAGAGCCAGAGAGATCCACTCCCGTAAGGCGTAGCCAATTATCCCATGCCATCGGGCGAGTCTTGCTGTGTAACAGACTTAATTTGTCTAGCCGTTTCTTGTCGGGAGTATTCGGCGGCGTACAAACCGGCCCGATCCACTCTTCGCAAATTTTCACGCTATGAACAGAATTGCCCCAGTGAAAGTCATCGCGGCGGATTGCGAGATCAGCCCCTGAGCGGGCGAAATCAATCGGCCCGCCGGCGGCCAATAATTGGATTTGCAGGTTCGGATGCGCTTCATGAAAAGCAGGTAGTCGAGGGATCAGCCACTTCATGGCGATGGTGGGCTCACAGGAAAGCACAAGGACGTCTTCCCGACCTTCCCGCTGCAATCGATAAACCACATCTTCCAGCTGATCGAACAGGGGTGCTGTCACGTTAAGAAGGAGTTGGCCTGCCTGGTTGAGAAATATTGCCCTGTTACGCCGATCAAATAACTCGACCCCGATAGCATCCTCCAGCAGCCGCACCTGACGACTAACGGCGCCGTGAGTTACGTGCAGTTGCTCAGCTGCTTTGACGAAGCTCTGAGTTTTGGCTGCAACAGTGAAAAACCGGAACGAAGCTAGCGGAGGTAAATTCATATAGACGACGTTTTCTCACAGATATCAGAAACGATAAATCGTTTTTTTAATTGCTTTAAGGTCCGCAAGATTGCAGCAGCCACTTGAGCCAAAGCGGTGGTATGCCCATCAGGAGGACCTATGAACGACCGACGTAGCGATTTGCAAAATGCTTTCATGTTTCACCCTCAGCCCCAAGCCACGTCGTCAAAGATCGGTGATCTGCGCGAAAAAGTAGCACAAAATAAAACTATTCTCCCTTCTGTCCAACCGGATGTCGTGAAACTGCCTCGCGGGCGGCACCGAACTGACGATCGCCACGCATCTCGGGTTCTCAGAGGATTCGCATGAGTGAATTGCTCGCGGTTGCCGCTATCACCGTTCTAGCTGTAATCAGTCCAGGTCCCGACTTTGCCATGGTAACTCGCAACAGTTATTCGTTCGGGCGGAAGAATGGCTTGACGGCTGCGCTAGGTATTGCGTGTGGTGTGCAAGTTCATGTCTTTTACACGGTATTCGGGATTGCCGTGATAATCACCAGTTCACCCATATTGTTCCTGGGTATGAAGTCGCTCGGCGCCGGCTACCTGATTTATTTAGGTGTCAGGTCGTTAACGAATTCTGGAGCCTTCACGATAGGGAAAGCTGACGGACGCGAACCTACAGCTTGGGGGGCGTTTCGGACTGGTTTTTTCACTAATGCGCTCAATCCTAAAACGATGTTTTTTGTGGTGGCAGCTTATAGTCAGGTCGTGCGAGCGGATAGCTCTCCATTCGTTAATTTTGCTTACGGTTTATTCATGTCGTTGTCTCACTTCGTTTGGTTTAGCTTAGTGGCGGTATTCTTTTCCGCTGAAGCCATGCGTAGACGCATACTGAGAAAGCAGCACATTGTTGATCGGGTTATTGGTGCGGCATTGATTGGTCTTGGCGCAAGCTTAGTGTTACCAGGATTGGGATCGTGATATAGCGCAGCTTATGAAAATAAGTTTTCTTAACCTAGTGTTCGTTTTAGCTCCAGAAAGTGCCGCCGGTCAGATCGACGACGGCAACGGTTCGGGCGACCGGTCTTCCGTCCAGGTCGCCTTTTCTTATTTGCTGCTCAGAAACTGACCACCGTCTTCAGCCCGACGACCACGACGTCTCGCGCCTCGTCGAGCCCGCCTGGCCGGTGGAAGTACTGGACGTTCGGCGTCAGCGAGATGGCCGGCGTCAGGGCGACGCGGTAGTAGAGTTCGGCGGGGTATTCCACGTCAGGCACCGGCTCGCCCTGTTCGCGCAGGTGCTTGCGGGCGTCGTCGTTGATTTCCAGGCGGCCGAGGCCCAGGCCGAGCTCGTCATTCGGGCGCGAAGCGAAGGGGGCGGAGAGGATGCCGCCAACCTGCCAGATGCGCTCGATATAGGTCACGTCCGGGTCGGACTGGATGAAGTTGGCGAACAGCTTCAACCGACGTTCGGCCACCGCGCTGCTCTGCCAAAGCTGTTGTTCGGCCATCAGGTAGCCGCCAGTGGCTTGGTCGTGTTCGGCGGCTGGCGCGCCGGAAAGCGCCATCGGCCGGCCGGCAGCGTCACGGTAGATGTCCGCGAAGTCGCCGGTATTGCGCCAGAGGCCCAGGCGATAGGCGCCGGGTTGACCGGAGAAGGTCGGCGTCCAGCCCAGTTCAGCGACTGCGTGGTAGCCGGTGGTGCCGGACGGGCTGCCGAAATTCAGGCCCTGCTCGCGCTCGGTGAAACGCGGGTTGACCTGATAAAGCGCGGTCTGCAGCGACCACTCTGCGTCCAGCTGGTAACGCGCGGTGGCGCCCCATTGGCTGATCGGCCAGGTGAACCAGTTGGGCGTGATGTAGCCGGGCACCGTGCCGCAGAAGCCGAGGTTCTGAAACGGGCAGGCGAAGGGGAATATCTCGCCGCTCATGGGCAGGCGGCCGAGCTTGACCAGCAGGCGGTCGTCCAGCAGTGCTTGCTGGTAATAGAACTGCACCAGTCGGGTGACGCTTCCGTAGCCGTGAATTTCCTGGGGTTGCAGCAGGACGCCGAGGTCGGCCTCGGCGTTGAGGTTCTCGCCGTTGCGGTTGACCACGCTGAAGCGGAATCCGGCGCCGGACCAGCCCAGCAGTTTCTCCAGGTCTAGCGCGGCATCGAACATCAGCTGATCGGAGTAGGTGCCGGTGTGGTCATCGCCGCCCTGGGTGTTCCAGGCCAGCTCGTTGACGTAGGTGATCTGCAGGTCAACGCCGGCCTCATGCAGACGGGTACGGCTGCCGTTCCAGTCGCCGAAGAGGAACTGATCGGGTGAATACTCGGCCGCGTGGGCAGAAGTGAACAGGCAGGCGGCGAGAACGCCGCTGCCGAAGCGCAGGCTTGTTGTCATTGTTCTAATCCTTGGGATGTAACGATGCGGGGTGCAGCGAATACCGTTAGCCGCAATGCCTGTGGGCATTCACGGTATTCGCGTGCGTTTCTGCTCAGTGGTAACGCCTGGCTATGTAGGCGTTACTGGTTCAAGTGTTGAGTTGGCGATTGACCGTTGCCGGCTTAATGTCCGCCGCCCGACTTCACACCATCGCGCGCTTGCCGACGAACAAAATGGCGAATGTTTTCCAGCTCTGCATCTGACAAATCTGGAAACTTAGGCATGCCGTTGGCAAGTAACGCGCCACCGCGCACAACACTCTCAAACGCCTTTTCACTGCCTTTGAGCAATATCGGCGACTCCCGCAGATCGGGTGCTTTCATACCCGCTACAGCTCCGGCGCCATGACAGCCAACACAGAGGTTTTCCGCAAAGACACCCGCGCCGGCCTCTGCCTTTTTGGCATCGACTTCAAACTTCTCATCGATAATCGGCTTGGCGAGCTGCGGTGCAGGCTGTTCAGGAACAACCGCTTTCCCATCAAGGGAGAACGTCATGATCCGGCGCTCATGGGCACCGTATTTCCAGCCATGGCTTTCAAAGCCCAGTTCACCGGAGCCGCCGAAGTTGGAGGCTAATGCACCACCAGGGCCCACTAGAAGGGCAATCATCTGCTTGCCATCCAGCTTGTAGGTAATCGGTGGCGCAGAGATACCCAGGCCCACGTCATAGGACCAAAGGACCTTTCCGGTACGAGCGTCGTAAGCGTTGAACATGCCATCAGGCTGGCCTTGGAAAACCAGGTTGCCGGCCGTAGTCAACGTTCCAGCACCCCACGGGCTCTTTTGATTTACTTGCCATACACGCTTGTTCTTGACCGGGTCCCAAGCCTGCAGGGAGCCCCGTGATTCATGTGGATCTTTGGTAAGTTCCCAGCCGGTCAGCCCCAGGTAGAGTTTGTGGCTCGCCATTTTATGACCGGGCTTCGTGTCTTTGCCGTCGTCCTTGAAAGTGTTACCTAAATGGTTGGTTGGGATAAATGCAAGATTTAACTCGGGGTTATAAGACATTGCATGCCATGAGTGAGCGCCAAATGCCGATGGATAGATATTTTTCTCGCCGTCAGGATATCTAGCGTCATCCGCAACAATGTGGCGCTGTTCTTTTAGGTCGTACTTGGTTGACCAGTTAGCATCTGTGAATTTTTCAGCAGACAGAACCTTGCCGTTTGAGCGGTCGATCGTATAGAAGAAGCCGTTCTTCGGCGCATGCAATACAGCATCGACATCTTTGCCATCAATTTTTAAATCGGCCAGCACGATGTCCATGTTCGAGTTGTAGTCCCAGGTGTCGCCTGGTGCAGTCTGGACGTGCCATTTGTATTCGCCTGTATCCGCGTCTACGGCTACGACAGAACACAGGAACAGGTTATCGCCACCCTCTGGGCTACGAATCTTGATATTCCATGGCCCACCGTTACCGGTACCAAAGATAAGCTGGTTGTATTTCTCGTCATACGTCCAGCCATGCCAGGCATTACCACCGCCGCCGTTTTCCCACCACCGGCCAGTCCAGGTTTTAGCGGCCGTTTCCTGAGCGGCGTCCTCGAACCCATCTGCGGGATTGCCAGGAACGATATAAAAACGCCAAACCTGTTTGCCCGTTTCAGTGTCATAAGCGGTGACATAACCGCGCATCGGGCCAAGTTCTGTTCCGCCATTGCCTACAAATACCTTGCCATCGAAGGCCTTGGGATGACCTGTAATATTCAACGGCTGGTCGTGATCGAAGGTTCGGGTCTGCCAAACTTCCTTGCCGTCTTTTCTGGAGATCGCAATCAGACGACCGTCCCAGGTGGCGATGAATAGCTTGTCACCATAGGTTGAAAGGCCGCGGTTATGGCTCCAGAAAACCTTCTTCATGTTGTTGTCGATAATCTCTTTGGAAACTTTTGGATCATATTCCCAAAGCATCTTGCCCGTGCGTGCATCGAACGCACGTGTTTTGTTCATTTCACCAACGTAATACATGACGCCATCGACAACCAAAGGTGTTCCGACGATATCGGAGCGATCCGGCAGCGGCGCGTACCATTCAGGCTTGAGCCCGCTGACGTTCTCTACGTTGATGTCTTTGAGGGGGCTGAATCGCTGTTCGGAGTGTGTCCGCCCGTAAGCCAGCCAATCGCTGGTGTTCGACTCGTCAGACAATTCCTTGTCGGTAATGACTCTGTCTGATGCATGCAGTGGCGTGACCGCAAGAAGCGAGGCCGCCATGATTATCTGTACCCTTAAACTCGACTGTTTGAATTTCATTTTTATTATTTCCTTGTATGGGGTTGTTTCTCGTTTCAGGCATTCCTTAAACGAGCGTCCGCTGCTAAAACTCTTCTGATATTTGTTTTATTTGTAAAAACGACTTCCTATGTTGCGCTCTGTAATAGCGGGCAACATGACGTGCGCGTATATCACTGCTTTTCAGGTTTGTTATTTAAACTGCAATAACTACAGGTCTGGTTTGTTTGCGCGTTAGTTTCCAGCGTTAGTGGTGGTTGCGCCGCTGCGGTAACGCTTCGCAGAGAGTTGCTGTATATCGCGCTGGCTGGACAGGCTGCCTTGGGGCGGGGTGGGATGCCTCATGGTGTTTCCTCCGATGCATGGCGGGCCGAATTGCCTGCCGGGTTGTTGTTATTCAAAGCAAGGGGGAGTGCCGTCCGGCGGCGAGGCCTTCGGGCGGATAGGCGCTGGCGCGGGCGCCGAGTTCCAGGCCCTGCCAGGCGAGGACGCGCTGGTAGCACTCGGGCAGGGTTGTGGCGGTTGCCCAGGCATCGGCCAGCCGCTCGGCGAGCGCCAGATGGCTTTCGGCCTGGCAGCGCAGGTCGCTGGCGCAGGCGTGATAGAAGCGGTTCACCACGTCGGCCATCGGCTCGCGCCAGTCTTCGATCAGCAGCGCGGCATGCGCCAGCACCACCGGGCGACCGTCACGGCTGCGCCGCCAGCGTTGGGCGGTGCCGGCCAGCTTGCGGCCCTCCAGGGTGAGGTTGAAGCGGCCGTCGCAGAATGCACCCTGCACCGCGCCCACACCGGCCTTGAGGCCGTTCTCCGCCAGCCACAGCGCCAGGGGTTCGAGCAGCCGTTCATAGGCGATGTCGATGCGCTTACCGACCTCGTCACCGGCCGGCAGGGCGCAGGCCAGGGCGATATTTAGCACCGCCGATGATTGCGGCACCGGCTCGCCGCCGGTGTCGCGCAGCAGGATCGGCCAGCCCTGGGCCGCGCAGCGTTGGCTGGCCAGGGCGAGACCGGGCCGGCGCTCGAAGCTACCGGGCATCACCAGCGCCTGGCCGGTGGGGCGCCAAAGCAGCAGCTGGCAGTCGAACAGGCCGTCGCAGACGCGCTGCAACAAGGCCCGCTCGGCATTCAGGCCGGCGCCCACGCTGAACCGGGCGATGCCGTTCATGCCGCGTACTCCTCGATACGCCGGCACAGATCATCGAGAAACTCCGCCGCGGGCGAGCCGTTGACGGCGCGATGGTCGAAGGTCAGCGACAGGCCCATCCACTCGACTTCCACCAGTTCGCCGCTGGGCCCGAGTTCCAGCCGCCGCTGAATGCCGCCGACACCCAGGATCGCCACCTGTGGCGGATTGAGGATTGGCGTGAAGTGGTGCACCCGCGACAGCCCCAGGTTGGAGACGGTGAAGGTGGCGCCGGTCAGTTCCTTGACCGACAGCTTGCCGGCCAGGGCTTTGTCTACCAGCGCCTTGCGCGCCAGGCACAGGCTTTCGCCGTCCAGCTGTTCGGCGTCGAACAGCGCCGGGGCGACCAGCAGATCGCCCGGCAGCGGAATGGCGAGACCCAGGTGCACCGCCGCGTGCTGGTGAATCACCTCGTCCTCCAGCGTGGCATTGAGCCCGGGATGGGCCTGCAGCGTCTCGATCACCTTGAGCAGCAACAGGTCCTGCACGGACACCGCGCTGCCCTCGGCCTTCAGCTCGGCGCGACGGGTTTTCAGCGCATCCAGCCGGCATTCGGCGTGGTGGGTCAGCTGCGCGGTGGTCTGCAGGCTTTCGTGCATCTTCGCCGCGATCATCTTACGCATGCCCTTGAGCGGCACCCGTTCGGGCGCGCGCTCGGGCAGGATCTCCAGTCGAGTCATGGCTAATCCACCTGGCCGATGACCGCACCCTTGGCGATCACCGCGTCTTCTTCTTCGATGATCTTCAGCACGCCGGCAGCCGGCGCTTCGATCTCGAACTGGGCCTTTTCCGACATGACCTCGGCGACCAGGTCACCGGCGGCCACTTCGGCGCCGTCGCTGACTAGCCAGGAGGTGATCACCGCTTCGGCGTCGCCTTCCCAGAGGTCGTCTGCAATCACGATGGGGGTACTCATAAACGTCATTCCTTATGCATGGCGTGGTAGGCGGCCACGATCTTGTCCGCGTTGGGCAGCGCCCACTGCTCCATGACCGGGGTGAAGGGGATGGGGATGTCGGGGAATGCCACCCGCTGCGGGCGCGCCTTGAGCATGCCGATGTCGTGCTCGACGACGCTGGCGATGATCTCGCCGCTGACGCCGAAGCTGTGGTAGTCCTCGTCGATCACGATCAGCCGGCCGGTTTTGCGGACCGAAGCGATGACGTGCTCGCGGTCCAGCGGCACCAGGCTGCGCAGGTCGATGACCTCGGCACTGATGCCGCCCTTCTCCAGCTGCGCAGCCGCGCGCAGAGCGTGGTGTACGCCGGCACCGAGGCTGACCAGGCTGACATCACTGCCTTCACGTACCGTCTTGGCCTTGCCGATCTCGACGATGTAGGGCTCTTCTGGCACCGGCACCGTGGCGCCTTTCTCGGTGCCCAACCAGCCCATGCCCTGCAGTGACTTGTGGAAGAGGTAGACCACCGGGTTGTCGTCGCGAATCGCCGCGGTCATCAGACCCTTGGCGTCATAGGCATTGCTCGGCACCACCACCTTCATGCCCGGCAGGTGGGCGAAGGTGCCGTAGAGGCATTGCGAGTGCTGGGCGGCGTCCGAGTAGCCGGCGCCGGTGGAGGCCATCAGCACCATGGGCACCGGCACCTTGCCGCCGGAGAAGTAGGTGTTTTTGGCCATCAGGTTGTAGATGGCGTCCATGCAGACACCGAAGAAGTCGACGAACATCAGCTCGACGATGGGCCGCATGCCGTCCGAGGCGGCGCCCACGGCGGCACCGATGAAGGCGGTCTCGGAGATCGGCGTGTCGCGGATGCGCGTCTTGCCGAACTCGTCATACAGCCCACGGGTGTTGCCGAACACGCCGCCGAGCTGGCCGATGTCCTCGCCCATCACGAACACCTTCGGGTCCTGGCGCATTTCCTGCGCCACGGCTTCGGCCATGGCGCGGGCCACGGTTAGCTTTCTTTCTTTTACTGCTGTGGTCATGGGGTTCTCCTGCTCAGCCGGCCAGCGCGCCGGGGCTGACGATGATCTTGACGTTGCGGTCCTTGTGGTTGGCCAACTCCTCGAAGCCTTGTTCGAGGATGTTGTCCAGGCCGATGCGGCCGGTGATCAGCGGCGTGACGTCGATGCGCCCGTCGTCGATCAGGGCGATGACATCGGCGAATTCGCCGGCATAGGCGAGCGAGCCGATCACTTGTTTCTCGGTGGCGACGATCTCGAAGAAGTTGAACTCCGAAGGTTCTTCGAAGATGCCGATCATCACGCAGCGGCCGGCCTTGCGAATGACGTCGATGGCCAGCTTGGCGGTGGACTTGTGACCAATGCACTCGAATGACACGGCAGCGCCGTAACCGCCGGTGAGCGCCTTGATTTCGGCCAGGGCGTCGCACTCGCTGGGGTCGATGACCCGGTTGGCACCAACTTCTAGCGCCTTGGCCTTGCGTGCGGCGGACATTTCCAGGGCGATCACCTGGCCTGCGCCGGCGGCCTTGGCGCACATGATGGTGCACAGGCCGATGGTGCCGGCGCCGACTACCACCACCGTCTCGCCGAGCAGGCTGCCGGCCTTCTTCACCGCGTGCATGCCAACCGCCAGTGGCTCGATCAGCGCGCCGGCTTCCATTGGAAAGCCCTCCGGCAGGCGGTAGAGCAGCTCGGCCGGCACGTTGACCAATTCGGCGAAGGCGCCGTTGTTCATCAACCCGGTGAAGGCCAGCTGCTCGCAGAGGTTGTACTGCCCGGTCTTGCAGAAGCGGCACTGCCCGCAATGCTGGCAGGCATCGGCGGCGACCTTGTCGCCCGCGGCGTAGCCCTCCACACCGTCGCCCAGGGCGACGATCTCGCCGCAGAACTCGTGGCCGAGGATGCATTGGCCCTTGATGCCGGTGAGCGGGTGCGGCGCATCCACCGGAATGAACACCGGGCCGGCGAGATATTCGTGCAGATCGGAGCCACAGATTCCGCACCAGTGCACGCGAATCTGTACCCAACCCGGTTGCGGCGCGCCGGGCAGTGGAACCTGTTCCAGGCGAATGTCCTTGCGGCCGTGCCAGACGGCGGCGGTCATGGTGGCTTGGCTATTCATGGGGGTGTTCCTCTTGTTGTTCTGCTGGGGGCTGTGTTCGCGAGCAAGCTCGCTCCTTTCGGGGCCGTGGTGGCCGCGTGCGTTACACGAACACCTTTTCCATCGCCTCTTCTGGACGGGGGTAGGGGCTTTCGCGGGCGAACTGCACGGCTTCGTCGATGCGGCCGCGGGCACGTGCCGCGATGTCTTCGGCCTGCGCCTCGCTCAGCACGCCTTCATCGAGCAGGCGCTGGCGGTAGCCGGGAATCGGGTCCTTTTTCATCAGGCTGTCCTTCTCGCCCTCGGGGCGGTAGGTTTCGCCGTCGCCCATGAAGTGGCCGGCCAGGCGGTAGGTCTCGATCTCGATGAGGGTCGGGCCGCCACCGGCACGGGCGCGCTCGATGGCTTCGCCGGCGGCGCGGAACACGCCGTCCGGGTCGTTGTTCTCGACGAACACGCCAGGCATGCCGTAGGCCGCCGCGCGCACGTGGTGCTGCGCGATGCAGGTGGCGCTGGCCTTGGCCACCGAGATGCCCCAGGCGTTGTCCTCGATGACGAACACCACCGGCAGCTTCCACAGCGCCGCGAGGTTCAGCGTTTCGTGGAAGGCACCCTGGTTGGCCGCGCCCTCGCCGATAAAGGAGACGGCCACGCCGGGCTTGCCCTGCATCTGCCGCGACAGCGCCGCGCCGACCGCTGGGCCCATGCCCTCGGCGATAATCCCCGAGCAGGAGAAATTCACCCGGCCATCGAACAGGTGCATGTGCCCGCCGCGGCCGCCAGACAGGCCGGTGGCCTTGCCGAAGATCTCGGCCATCATCTCGTTGAGGTCGACGCCCTTGGCCACGGCGATGTGGTGCGGGCGGTGGGTGGCGGTGACGATGTCCGCAGCCTCGAGGTGGGCGCAGACGCCCACGGCGCAGGGCTCCTGGCCATTGGAAAGGTGCATTTCGCCTGGGATCGGCCCCTTGGCCATGTTGAACACCGGCGTCTTGCCTTCCATGTAGATGCGCTCGATGGATTCCTCCATGTAGCGGCTGGTCAGCATCTGCTCGTACATCCACAGGCGCTGCGAGTTGTTGGGCTGGGTCATGGGTGGACTCCCTTGTAGTGGCGGGTCAGATCGCACGTTCGTTGAGCAGACGGCCGATCTGCTCGGCCTGGCGCAGTGCCAGCGCGACGATGGTGAGGGTGGGGTTCTGGCCGCCGCTGGTAGTGAACTGGCTGCCATCGGAAACGAAAAGGTTAGGAATGTCGTGGCTCTGGCCCCACTTGTTCACCACGCCGTCACGCGCTTTAGCACTCATGCGGTTGGTGCCCATGTTGTGGCTGGCGGGGTAGGGCGGCAGCTCGATGATGTCGGTGGCGTCGGCGGCCTCGTAGCACTTCGCCGTGGCGGCGACGCCGTGTTTGCGCATGGCGGCATCCATTGGGTGATCGCTCTTGGTCACCACCGGAATCGGCAGGCCGTACTGGTCCTTCTCGCTGCCGTGCAGAGTGATGCGGTTGTTTTCCAGCGGCAGGTCTTCGCCGCACAGCCAGACCCCGGACAAGTGGTTGTACTTCTCCATCCGCGAGGTGAACTGACGGCCCCAACCCTTGGGCGTGGGGTCGAGGAAGGCGGAGAGGAAGGGCAGGCCGAGGGCGAGGATTTCCAGGCGATAGCCGCCGACGAAGCCGCGCGACGGGTCGTTGTAGGATTCGTCGGAGATGACGCCGGCGCAGGTAGTGCCGCGGTGCATGTTCACCGGCTTGGGCATCACCGCGAAGATGCCGGCGGTGGTGTGGGTCATGTAGTTGCGCCCGACCTGGCCGGAGGAGTTGGCCAGCCCGTCTGGGAACATCGCCGAGGCGGAGTTGAGCAACAGCCGCGGCGACTCGATGGAGTTGCCCGCCACGCAGACCACCCGGGCCTTCTGCCGCTGAATGCTGCCCTCGGCGTCGGCATAGACCACGGCACTGGCGCGGCCCTTGGCGTCATGCTCGATGCGCAGCACCATCGACTGCGGGCGCACTTCGCAGTAGCCGCTGGCCTCGGCGCGGGGGATGTCGGTGTAGAGCGTCGACCACTTCGCGCCCATCTTGCAGCCCTGCATGCAGAAGCCAAGCTGCTGGCAGGCGGCACGGTCATCGTAGGGCTCGGTGTTGATCGCCATCGGCCCGGAGAGGATCTCCTTGTAGCCGACCCGCTTGGCGCCGGTGGCCAGTACCTTGAAGGAGTTGTGCCACGGGTGATAAGCCATGCCGGTGCTTGGCCCGGTCACACCCATGTGCTTCTCGGCCTTCTCGTACCAGGGCGCCATCTCGTCCAGCGTCACCGGCCAGTCGAGCAGGTTGGCGCCGGCGATGTCGCCATTGATGCTCTGCATCTTGAATTCGAAGTCACGAAAGCGCAGGGCGATGCCGGCCCAATGCACCGTGCTGCCGCCGACGCCCTTGACGATCCAGGCGGGCAGGGTCGGGTTGTTCTCGGCCAGGTGCCAGCCACCGGCGGCCTGGCGTTTGTCGAGCCAGGAGATCTTCTTGAACATCGCCCACTCGTCGTTCTCGATGTCCTCCAGCGTGTGGCGCTTGCCGGCCTCCAGCACCACGCTGCGAATCTTCTGCTTGGCCAGCGCGTTCGCGAGCGTCCCGCCGCCGGCACCGGAGCCGATGATCACCACGACGCCATCGTCGTCCTGGGCAAAAGTTGCCATGGAGATGTTCCTCATCTTGTTCTTGTTGTTGTTTCGTTGGCGATGGCGCTTAGAGCCAGTTCAGGTCGTCGAAGCCGCGGTTGACGTAGCCGCCGTATTCCCAGGACGAACCCTCGTAGCCGAACAGTGGAAACAGCGCCTTGTTGTCGTACAGGCCGAACATCAGGCTGCTGCGCACGGCCTTGAAGAAGGGGGTGTTTTCGATCTCGGTCAGCAGGGCCACGCGCTCGGCCTCATCGAGCTGTTCGAATGGCGAGCCATGGGACTGACGCGCCTGCTGCTGCAGTTCGTCCAGGCCGCGAGCGACCAGGGCTGGCTGTTCATCCACCAGGCCGAGCAAGGGCAGTACGTAGTGGTGGTCGCTGATGAACTCGTGGGGAAACACGTCGCGGCCCATGCGCAGCAGGCCGTCGGGCAGGTCTGGCAGGCGTTCCTCGGCGAGCAGGTTCACCGGGATCAGTTGTGACAGGCTGAGTGCCAGCAAGGACTGGCCGGAAATGGAAAGAAAACGTCGCCGGTTTAGCGTGCCCTGCGGGCGAGCTGAATCGTGCATGACATGACTCCTGATTATTACCGGCAGTTCCAAGCGCATCGGAATGCTGGCGATCTTGTTATGCGTAGAGTTTGTTCCGCAAAACAGTGGGAGCAGGTGTCGTGCCAACTTTAAGTTTAACGATTAATTAAACTTATATTGTTGATAATAAAAGAAATTATTATAAGAGTAAGTGAGAGTTTGGTTGGTGTGTAACGCTGAATACACGTTACACCTGTAAAGACCTGTAAAGCCCTTTACAGTGCATAGATAACAATGCGAATCGTAAAAGTGCTTCTAAAGTTCAGGCTGGCCTGTCCGGTTCAATGGTTTATCCTCCGTTTAATGCAAAACAATAAAGCGTTTCGCTGGAGTCGCCCGCGTTCGGTCTGGCGCGAGCCCTTCGAGGAGGAGGCATGAATCTGCTGTCCGGTCCTGTCAGCCATATCGACGCGGTGTTATCGCTCGCCCACACGCCGCATCTGCCAGGTGATCGCGACCCGATCATTGCGCGCTCATGGCGCCGCTGTGTGCACGATTACGGCCTGGACCCGGCGCGCCCGGCCGAAGCCCGTTACGTGCCCCGGCAGGTCCTGCGTGAGCATCAGGACCAGGCCGACGAATTGATCAACGTCGCCCGTGCTGGCGTGGAGCACCTCTACCGGCAGATTGCCGAACTCGGCTACGTGATCCTGCTGACCGACAATCGCGGCATCGCGGTGCAGTTTCTCGGCGACCCGGCGGATGAAAAGTCGCATCGCAAGACCGGTCTTTTTCTCGGTTCCGATTGGGGCGAGGACCATGCGGGTACCTGCGCGGTCGGCACCTGCATCAAGGAACAGCAGGCACTCACCTGTCACCAGCACGATCACTTCAGCGTCTGGCACACCAACCTCACCTGTACCGCCGTGCCCATGTTCAACCCGCAGGGTCAGTTACTGGCGGTACTGGATATCTCGGCGCTGCATTCGCCGCCGACCAAGGACTCCCAGACCTTCGCCCTGCAGCTGGTCAAGCAGTACGCGCGGATGATCGAGGACGCCTACTTCATGCGGGTTTACCGCGAGCGGCCAATTCTCTGTTTCGACGGCTCCCGTGAGTTCGTGGTGATCAACCGGCGCTATTTGCTGGCGCTGGGGGACAACGGCGAGCTGCTGGCCGGCAACACCGCTGCGCGCGGTCTGCTCGCCGAGCATGGATTGATGACGCCCGGGCTCTTTGGTAACGCGGGACAGACGCGGATTGACCAATTGTTCGATTGCGAGCTCGCTGACGTCCTGAGCATTCCCTACGCCAGCCACGACCAGGTCCGCGCGTTTCGCACCCATCGGCACCAGTTGTTCTTCGCCGCGCTGATGGAGCCGCGCCGCCGGGTGGCGGAACCGGTCGAACGCAGTGTCCCCGGTGGCCACTCCGCGCTTGATGCGCTGGCCGACGACGACCCAGTCATGCGCAAGATGCTCGCGCGCGCCCGACGCCTGTGCAGCGAGCCACTCAACGTGCTGCTCAACGGCGAGACCGGAACCGGCAAAGAGCGGCTGGCCAAGGCACTGCATGAAAGCGGCAGCCGGCGGAGCAAACCTTTCGTGGCGATCAACTGCGGTGCGATGCCCGAATCGCTGATCGAAAGCGAGCTGTTCGGCTATGCCCCGGGCACCTTTACCGGGGCGCGCAGCAAGGGTATGCGCGGGCTGATCCAGCAGGCCGATGGCGGCACGCTGTTCCTCGATGAGATCGGCGACATGCCGTTGCATCTGCAGACCCGCTTGTTGCGTGTGCTGGCCGAACAGGAAGTGATGCCGCTGGGTGCCGAGAAACCGGTGAAGGTGGATATCCGCGTGGTGGCCGCCAGCCACCGCGACCTGCGGCAGATGGTCGAGGCGGGGGCGTTCCGTGAGGATCTGTTTTACCGCCTGAACGGCGCGTTGCTGAAGCTGCCGCCGCTGCGCGAGCGCGCCGACAAAGGCTTTTTGATTGAGCGGGTATTCGCCGAACTCGCCGAGGGCCGGCCGGGCAATCCGCATCTGCGTGGCGATGCCATGAGTGCGCTGCTGGCCTATCCTTGGCCGGGCAACATTCGCGAGCTGCGCAACGTACTTCAATACGCGCTGGCGACTTGTGAGGGTGACGAGATCACCGTGCAGGATCTGCCTGACGAGTGCCTGCCGCCGATTCTGGCGCGCTGTCGTCAATCGGCGGCCGCAGCCGAACCCGAGTCGGCGGCAGCGCTGCGCGAGACGCTGCGCCGTCATCGCTGGAACGTCAGCGCCGCCGCGCGCGAACTTGGCGTGTCGCGACCGACGATGTATCGCCGCATGCGCGTGCTGGGTATCGAAGCGCCGGTCTGACCGGCGCCTGGGTGCTACTCGCTGACAGGCTGTTCCGTCGGCGTGCCTTTTTCAGCGGCGATATCGAACGCGATACTCCAGTTGTGCAGCGGGTAGGGCTGGTGCACCAGTGCCTTGATGTTGGCTTCGGCGGGCATCAGGTCGGGCAGGTATTCGTAGGTGGCGTCGGCGCGCATGGGGTCGCTGTCACGTAGCTGGCCGGCGCCGCCGACCTGGTGGCTGGCGTAGCTGACGCGCGGCTGGCCGCTGAGGTCGCGTCCGGCACGCAGGCGCACAATGGTATCGGCGGCGATTTCGACTGCATCGATGGGTACTTCCCCTTGGTCGTCACGCAGCACGAAACCCTTGTCCTTCACGTCGCGGGCCTGGTGACCGATGTAGGGTTGGTCGAACGCCAATGGTGGGTGCGGTACGTGGAAGTCGATCAACACGTCGCGGCCTTCGGCCGTGGCCTGGCGCGGCGACAGCGGCACCCACTCTTTTCGCTCGATGACGACGTGGTGATAGACCTTGCCGAGCATCTGGCCGAACCAGCGGTAGCCGTTTGCCGACAGGTGCACGCCCTTGTCGGTGTACGGGTAGACCGGGCCGACCAAGTACCAGCCGGGTTCTTCCTCGGCCAGTTCCCATTGCGCCATGCCGATGGCGAGCGAGCCATCCTTGACCGAGGATTTGGCGTCGGTTTGGTAGCTGAAGAAGGCCGGCATCTTTTCCTGACCTGCGATGGCCTTGGCGGTGTCGGCGTAGAGGTCGTCGCGCAACTGGCGCAGTTTGGCCTTGTAGTAGGCCTGGTCGTTCTTGCCGCCGTTGGTGTGGGAATAGTCGAATTCGCCTTGCAGCCAGAAGAAGGCGCTGATGCTGTAACTCTCTTGCTGGGCATCGGCGAGCGCCTTGGCCTGTTCGACTGCCTGGATCACGCGCTGGTATTCATTGGTGCCGCCGCTTTTTGAAAGCTGGGCGACGGAGCGGCCGGAGGTTGAGGCATTGCTGGCGACAAGCAGGTGATCCGGATCGGTATCGCGGCCCAGGTGATGCAGATACAGCCGCCGCGCCATGTTCAGCGCGCCGACTTCCACAGATTCACCTTCCTCCTGGGCCTTCGGGTCAAGTTTGGCGACCTTTTCCGTATCGAGCAGCACTGCCGCGTTGCTCTTCTGTTGCACCACGGCCCGCAGTGGGGTGAACGCGGCATCGCCCACCGGTTTGAACGTTGCACCGCTGAAGGCGGCCGAACGTGGCGAATCGCCGAGCATCAGGTTGTCGTAGCGCGGTGCGACCGAGAGTGCCGGCCAGCCTTCGGCCGCGGAGGCGAGCGATTGGCCGTAGGTGATGATGTGGTTGTACTTGCTTTCCAGCGGTTGAGTCAGCTCGTTCGGCTTTGCCAGCAGTTCAGCGGTCAGACGCTTGTTTTCGGTATCACGGGCAGCCATTTCACTGTCCGACAGGGCGGCGAGGGTGGGCGTGGCGATGGTCAGCAGGGCTACGGCGATGGCTGCACGCAGACGTGGAGAAGTCAGCTGTTGGGGGCGATGGCGAAGCTCGGGCATGGGGTTGCGGTTCCGGGACGGCACTGGATCATCGTGTACGGCAAGTTGCAGGCGAGCCGTAGGTATTGTCGGACGCGCTTTCGACGGTACTAAAGGACGTAAGTTCGCGGCAGCCATGTCGATGGCGGATTGGCTATGCTGTGGCGCATTCGAGCGGCGCTCATGCAGCGATGCGCAGCAGGTTTTGGCAGGTCGAACGATGTCGTTGCCGTCCGCTCCCATGCAGGTCATTCCATTAGCAGAGGAGAACTCCATGAGCCATAAAGCCATATTCGTGCAGCCCGGTGGCGGCTACGACCGGGTCGTCGTCGGCACCAGCGAGGCTGCCACGCCAGGGGCCGGTGAGATCACCGTGCGCCTGCGCGCCAACTCGCTCAACTATCACGACTTCGCGGTAGTGAGCGGCATGTGGGGCCCGAGCGAGCCACGCATTCCCATGGCCGATGGTGCCGGTGAAGTGCTGGCGGTGGGCGCAGGCGTGACCGAATTTGCGGTCGGCGATGCAGTGGTCAGTACCTTCTTCCCCGACTGGCTGGCCGGTGAGCCTTTGATCGAAGGCTTTGCCACCGTGCCAGGCGACGGCATCGACGGTTACGCGCGGGAAATGGTCACCGCCCGCGCCACCTCGTTCACCCATGCACCCAAGGGCTACAGCCATGCCGAGGCGTCGACCTTGACCACCGCCGGCCTAACCGCCTGGCGTGCGCTGATGGCCGACGGCAAGCTCAAGCCCGGCGACAGCGTGCTGATCCAGGGCACCGGCGGCGTTTCCATCTTTGCCCTGCAGTTCGCCAAGATGGCCGGCGCCACGGTCATCGCCACCTCGTCCAGCGATGCCAAGCTGGAGCGCCTGCGCGAGATGGGCGCCGATCATCTGATCAACTACCGCAGCACGCCGGCCTGGGGTGAAACGGTGCGCCAGCTTACCGATGGCCGCGGCGTCGACCATGTGATCGAGGTGGGCGGCCCGGCGACACTGGAGCAGTCGATGGTGGCGGCGCGCATCGGCGGGCATATCGCTGTCATCGGCATCCTCACCGGCGTGGCGGGCGAGCTGCCGCTGGTGCCGGCGCTGGTGCGTCAGTTGCGTCTGCAGGGTGTGCTGGTGGGCAGCCGCGCGCAGCAGCAGGAGATGATCCGCGCCATCGACGCTAACGGCATTCGCCCGGTCATCGACAAGCACTTCGCGGTGGACGATATCGTCGAGGCGTTCCGCTACCAGGAAACCAACCAGCACTTTGGCAAGATCTGCCTGGATATCTGAAGCCTGGCGTCGGCGGCGGCTGCGTTTAGAATGCGCGGCCACGCTGCCGACGATGCCCGCCATGACGCCCGAACACCTCTCCATTCTGCAAGATCACCTGCTCGACGCCTTGGCCAACGTGCCCGACGAGACGCGGCGGTTGTTTCACGGCCGCGGCCGCTGCTATCCGGGGCTCGAACAACTGACCGTCGACTGGCTGCAGGGCGTGCTGCTGGTGGCGCTGTTTCGTGATCCCGGCGAGGCGGAACGGGCGGCGCTAGGGCAGATGCTTATGGCGCTGACCGAATCCCCGGCCTGGCAGCAGAGCCAGGCGCAGCGCTTGCTGCTGCAGCATCGCTATCTGCCGGATGCGCCGACCGAAGCGTTGCTGGGCGATGTGCCCGCCGAGTGGCAGATCAGCGAGAACGGCCTGCGCTACAAGCTCGATCTCGGGCGCAAGCAGAACAACGGTCTGTTTCTCGACATGCGCTACGGCCGACGCTGGGTGCAGGAACATGCGCAGGGCAAGCGGGTGCTCAACCTGTTCGCCTACACCTGCGGCTTCTCCGTCGCAGCGATTGCCGGTGGCGCCGAGCACGTGGTCAATCTGGACATGGCCAGTGCCGCCCTGACCCGTGGGCGGGAGAACCATCGCCTCAATGGACACGATCTGAGTCGGGTCAGCTTTCTCGGCCACGAGCTGTTTAAATCCTGGGGCAAGGTGAAAAAGCTCGGGCCTTACGATCTGGTCATCATCGACCCGCCATCCTTCCAGAAGGGCAGCTTTGCCCTGACCCGCGACTACCAGAAGATCCTGCGTAAGCTGCCGGAATTGCTGAACGCCGACGGCCAGGTGCTGGCCTGTGTGAATGACCCGGACATCGGCGCGGACTTCCTGATCCAGGGCATGGCTGCCGAGGCGCCGCAGCTGCGTTTCGAGCAGCGTCTGGAGAACCCGCCGGAGTTTCCCGACATCAGCCCCGAGAGCGGGCTCAAGGCGATGCTGTTCGTAACGTCGGGTTAACGCCTGCTCAGCGATTGGCTACTTCGGAGCAATTGGGCTCGATGGTGAAGGTGCGTGCCGAGTCCACCGGGCCGAGCTTTTCCAAGGTCCGCCGACCAAGCAGCACCGGGTAGTGCATCTCGTCCCGGTCCCGTAGCGAGAACTCCTCTTCGAGCAGGCGATCACCGACGCAGACCTTCATCAGCACCACAGGTCGGTCTTCCTTGCCGCCGGCGCCGCGAACAGTCAGCTCCCGCTGAAGTTTGCGTTCGATCCGCGACTTGACCAGCTTGTCATGCTCGACGTCCTTGAGGTCTAGATCGAAGCGGACCCACTTGTCGCCGTTCTTCTCGAAGTAGTCGAGGTCCTCGGCGTGCATGGAGGACGTCAGCGCCCCGGTATCGAGTTTGAATTTCACCGTGACCTGTTCCGGGAGGATCAGGCCGCGCTCCACCCAGCCCAGCGGCGTACCTTCTGCCGCAAGCGATGACAGGGTGGTCAGAGAAAGGAGTAGGGCGGCCGGCACTGCGAGCAATCGAGAGGCGTTCAAGGGACGTTCCTGAGCGTTTGGGTTCGCTCAATAGAGCGATATCCGCTGCGGATGTTCAGCCGGCTGTCGTCCCGTTGCTGCCGGCGCCGTTCTGCGCGGCTTCGCGAACGGCGATCTCTTCACTCAACGCGCGGACGAACGCATCCACTGCGACCGGCAGGTAGCGCGAGCTGCGCACGTAGACGCCGAGGTCGCTGAATACCGAGCCGCTGTCGTTCAGCGGCACATGCACCAGCGTGCCGTTGGCGAGTTCGGCCTCGATGCCGATGCGCGTCTGGAACGCGACGCCGGTGCCGCGCTTGGCCATCTGCAGGGCCAGCTCCACCGAACTGGTTTCCAGTGGCGCCTTGTGTCGCGGACGAGTACGCGCCAGCAGCGGTGCCAGCAGGTGATGAATGGAAAGGTCGCTCTTGGCGAGGATCAGCGGATATTCGGCGCAGGTGGCGAAGCTGACGTCGGATCGCGTGGCCAGCGGATGCGCCGGGTTGACGATGGCGCCCAGGCGGAAATGGCCGACGCCCAGCTGCTGCAGATCGGTGGTGCGCGGCAGGGCAAAAGCCAGGCCGATGTCCGCCTGACCGCTGATGACCGCTTCGGGAATTGCCTGCGAGCCGAGGCTGGTGACGCCCACTGTGACCCGTGGATAGCGCTCGCGCAGTTGCTCCAGCACGCCGGGCAATAGATCGGTGGTGACGCCCGATACGGTGGCAATTTCCACATGGCCGGTGCGCAGGCCCTGTAGTGCATCCAGTTCGGAGCGCACGCGCTCGGCGTCCTGCAGTACGACGATGACGTGGCGGGCGAAGATCTCGCCGGCAGCGGTCAGTCGCAGCCCACCGGGCAGACGTTCGAACAGCGGCGTGCCGATCTCGTCTTCGAGCTTGAGAATCTGCCGGTTCACCGCCGAAGAGGCAACGTTCAGCCGCCGCGACGCTTCGCGAATCGACTGGCAGCGGCGCACCATGTCGAAGTAATGGATGGCCGGCGAGTGGATGCGCAGCTTGCGCGACACGCTCTGTCAGCGCTCCGCGGTTGGCGGCGGTGTTAGTCCGCAGCCTTTAAGAATGATGGCGATCAGGTTGTCGCTGGCCTGGGAAAAGTCTGCGCGGGTCATGCGTTTGCCGTTGATGCGGCGGATCTGATCGGAAAAATCGGCGTAGTGCTGAGTGCTGCTCCAGATCATGAAGATCAGGTGCATCGGGTCCACGGGGTCCATCTTGCCGGCGGCGATCCAGGCGTCGAATACGGCGGCACGGCCGCGAAACCAGTTGCGGTAGTCCTTGTTGAAATGCTCGGACAGGCATTCACAGCCGCTGATGACCTCCATGGCGAAGATCTTCGACGCCTGCGGATGACGGCGCGAGAATTCCATCTTGATGCGGATGTACTCGGCCAGCGCGGTGGCCGGGTCGTCGTCTACGGTCATGTCATCGAAGGCGGTGTCCCAGAGTTCGAGGATGTGGCGCATGACTTCGACGTACAGCCCGAGCTTGCTGTTGAAGTAGTAATGCACATTCGCCTTGGGCAGCCCTGCGCGGGTGGCAATGGCATTCATGCTGGTGCCTTTGAAGCCGTAGCGGGCGAACTCTTCGGCGGCGGCAGCGAGTATGGATTCCTCATTCTTCTGGCGAATACGGCCAGCGGGTTTGCCTTGTGCGGTGTAGAGCGGCTGCGGTGCGTTGTTCTTGTCCATGATCCCTATCCGTTAGCGCGCTGGCGGCCGGCCTTCAGTATGGGCGTTAGCCCAGCTTTGGAAGCCGTCATCGGTTTCGGTGGGCTGAAGCCCACCCTACGGTCCAGGCCACGAATCCAGAGGAGGAGGCGGTGAACCGAGTCGGGCTGATTCTGCACGAGTTTTGTTGCATGAACAGCCGTTGCGCTTGCCAGGATCAACAGCCGTTCTTGCAGGGCAAGCGCCGCCCGCGCATTCGGGCGGCGAGCGCGTCAGAAATGCGCTTTGACGATGGCGCTGAAGGTGTTCTGGTCGGTCGGGCCAACGAAGTTCTCGCTGACGAAACCGCCGTCCTCGATGCCGTACTTGTTCGACCAGTAGTCGTACTCGATACCGACGTAGAGCTTGCCGGGCGTGTAGTCGAGCGCCTTGCCGAGGTCGTACTTGATCTGCGGGTTGAAGTGGAAGTTCTTCTTCAGCTCGGTGTTGCTGTTCTTCTTGTCGTTGACGACCCAGTCGATATAGCCGTCGAAGAGGATGTCCGATTTGCCTACCGGGAAGGTCATGGCCCAGGTCGGGGTGATCTGCCACTGGCCGCCCGGCTTGCCGGTGGTCCCGTCAGGTTTGCGGTAATAGGTATTCAAGGCGAAGCGATCGAAGCCAGGAATGGCGAGGTCCACGGCTGGACCGAGCAGGTAGTTCTGGTTGGGCGTACCGTCGTCCTGGCTTTCCCCACGCTCGTAGGTTGCCGAGATGAGTACGTCCTTGATCGGGCCGAAGGACAGGTCAGTACCTGTGATCTTGCCCAGCGACAGGCGCGGGCTGAACTCGCCGTAATAGGTATGGCCGTCGCTGCCAGAAATGCCGTTGTACCACTTGTTGTCGACGAACAGGAACATGTCCCCCCAGGTCCAGCCGCTGGCATGTTCGAAGGTAATGGTCTGCTGGATTTCGCCGGCATCCACCTTGTAATCCTTGCCGTACAGATAGGTCAGGCTGTTGTTCTGCCAGAGCATGGGGCTGGCCATGGCTTGGCTGCTGAGGATGAACCCGGCCGCGAGGGCTGCGGTGGTCAGGCTGCGCTTCATTGGGTGTTTCTCCGTATTGGCATTTGAATGAGCTTGTAAGTTGTCCAAGCGGTCAGGCTTTGGTCCCAAAGCAAGCGCCGAGCCAATATCTAGAGGTGTCTGTAGCGTTTAGATAACTAACTGAATTTAAAGTCTTTAATTAGTGGTTCTGACGAGGGTGATGGTACGCAGCACGTGCTAGCCAGGCCGGCATGCTGCACGCATGACCTGACCGAAGCGTCAGCTTGCTTCAGTTTGGGGCGCGGCAGGTGGCTGATCGCCAGGTTCGCCACCGAAACGGTGCGTGGGTTGGCAACGATGCGCAGCAGGCAGGCAATGCTGAAACGCGACTGCCGGCACGCGGCCGGCAGTCGAGGGGCGGAGGGGCTTATTGCTGGGTGACGAGGGCGCTGTTGTGGGTGCCGTTCTGAGTGATGTAAGCGGCGTTGCCATAGCCGGCCTGGCTGGCGATTGCATCGTTGCCGAAGCCATGCTGAGTCACCTTGACCAAGTGATCAGCGCCGCTCTGGGTCAGCATGACGTCGTTGAACGAGCCTTCCTGGCGAACGGTGGCCAGGTTGTCGCGGCCGTCCTGTTCGATGTCGGCGGTATTGTTCGCACCATAACTGACCCCGACGATCTCGTTGTCGACGCCGTGCTGTACGGCGTTCAGCTCATTAGCGACGCCGTCCTGGTGGAAGTGCAGGTCGTTGCCGCGGCCCTCCTGTTCCACTGCGGCGACGTTGAAGTCGCCTTCCTGGATGGTCTTGGCAGTCTGATTGCGCCCGTCCTGGTAAACGTCAGCGCTGTTATATCTACCAGACTGCTCAGTTGTAGCCGTGTTGTTGCCACCGAACCAGCCGTTGGTCTGCGTGATGCTGGAATCGTTGCGCTCGCCGTACTGCACGACGAAAGCGTTCTGCGCATTGCCGCTCTGGTCGATGTCGACGCTGTTGTGGCTGCCGACGGAATCGACATAAGCCTCGTGCTGCACGCCGGTCTGGGAAACCATGGCGTCGTTGCGCCATCCGCTCTGCTCGACTTCGGCGATGGAGCCGCTGCTGAGGAGTTGCGTGACGTGAGCGTCGTTATCGGTGCCCTGCTGATCAATGCTCGCGCGGTCTGTGAGGCTGGCGGCTTGCGTGATGCTGCCGTTGTTCAGGTCGCCATTCTGCGTAAGCGTGGCCTGGCTGGCGTAGCTGGCGGATTGAGTGACTAGGCCGTAGTTGTCTTTGCCGGTCTGGCTGGTGGTGGCGTTGGTCATCGTCGCTGCAGTCTGGAAGGTTTCGGCGACGTTGTTGATACCGTTCTGGTTTTGCGTGGCACCAGTCTTGTACGTGCCGGTCTGTTCAACCAGCGCATCGTTGCCCCAGCCGCGCTGGTTCTGGGTCGAGCCGGTCATCACCGTGGCATTCTGCTGGGAATTGGCAACGTTGAAATTGCCCGCCTGAGACTGCACTGCGGTGGTGTCCCGCGAGCTGTGCTGCTCGATCATCGCGTTGTTGCCGAAGCCGCTCTGGCCCTGCTTGGCCAGATTGCCCGAACCGCCGCTTTGCAGCACTTCTGCGACATTGTTGATGCCAAGCTGGTTTTGCTCCGACGTGTTGTCGGCGGCGAAAGCCTGGGCAGTGGCGACTGTCAGAATGGCTGCTACAAGAGGTTTGAACTTAAACATTTTTGTCACTCCATGGATGTTTTAAGTACAGCGGTATTTCCTTGGGATTAGCGGTACTGGCGAACCACTACCGTCAGACCTTGGCCGCTCTGGCTGACATTGCTGCTGTGCCCGCTGCCGGTCTGTTCGATGAGGGCGCGATTGCTCGAACCCCGCTGCGCGATGGTGGCCCGGTTGTCCGAGCCGAACTGTTCGATGTGGGCGTCGTTGTCGAAGCCGTTCTGGCTGATCAGCCCGGTATTGCCCAGGCCGATCTGTTCGATAGACGCGCTATTGGCGTAGCCGCTCTGGATGATGTACGCCTCCAGTTCAGCGCCCCGTTGCTCGATGCGACCGGCCATGTCCTGGCCGGATTGCTGGACGACTGCCAGCGCGCCCTGCGCACTGATTGCGCTTTGGCTGAGCAAGGACAGGTCTCCGCTGATGCGGGGCAGTTCGGCGGGGGCGAGATCGGTAAGGCGTGCGGTATCGGCGTAGCTGCAAGAGGCCAGCAGCAGAACGGCGGGTAACAGCAGGTCATACGCAATCCGTTGCGAGCGGGTCATGGGGCCTGTCCTGGTTGGGCTCATATGCCGACATACTTGCCCCGAATCGGGACGGCGAACATCCATCCAATGATTGAAAATGCTGCGATTTGGTGCGTGGCAGCCATGTCTGCGGTGATGTTGCCGGTAGCTTCGTCCGCTCGGGCCAGCCGCCGACGGGCCCGCCGGGACGAGACGCCGGCGGCCGTTGAACGGCCTTTTAGATAATCGGGCAGCTGTGCGAAGCCTGTCGGCGTTGCGCCGACGAGCGGGGTCAGTTCAGTTTGCTCAGGTACTTGCTTAGCTCCGGATGCTCGCTGCCATGGCCGTCGGCAGTCTGCCAAAGGCGACGATCGACACCTTGGGCGATCAGGTGCGCGACAGCGGCCTCGATCGCCGAAAGCACGCAAAGCTGCGCCGGTTCGTTGGTGGTGTAGCCGGCCTCGGCCTCGAGCAGTTCCTTGAACTCGATGAACTTGTAGACGTTGGCGCTGCGGCCGACAGAGAAGATCGTCTTGGTGGTCATCACGTTGGAAAGTACCCGGCCGCTGCGCACATCGATGGCCCGCAGATTCACCGTGACCTGGTCGACGCGGTATTCCTGCGATACGCCGATACCGAGATAACGTGCGCCCTGGCCGCCACTGCGCACGTTGGTCTCGTACGCGACGATGGCGCCTTCCATGATGATGTTGGCCGCCAGCAGCGATGGCAGTTCGGACTGGATGTTAGGGGCTACATCCGGCTTGGCCTGCGAGGCGCGGATGATCTTGCGCTCGGTCAAAACGTTCTGCAGACCTTCGCGTTCGAGCACGACGAACCAGCCACTGGCCTGCATCGCATCGACCAGCATGCTCGCCGCGCCCTGGGTCACTGCGGTGGAGAACGAGCTGGCCGGCGTCGGCTTGTACTGGCCGGTCTGGTCGCGAAAACCGTACACCGCAGCCACCAGGGGCCCTTTCGGGCGCGGCAGTGCCAGCAGGTCCTGATAGGTCGAAGTACGTGGGGTCAGGGTTGGCGGGTGCTGGTCGGCAGACATGGGCTCGCGTACGGCGCAACCCTGAAGTACAGCCATCATCCCTATGGCTACGAATAGGCTTCTCATGGCCTTTGTTTCTCCTTGGTGGTCAGTTTTGCCCGACGATGATTTCGGATATTTCACCGGTGAGGCGGTCTTTGATTTCCACGATCAGCATGCCGGCATCGCCGTTGTAGACGCGCACGATAAAGTCATCGGTGGTCAGCGTGCCGGTCTCGCCTCTGCCAACGCCGGCAAGCAGGTCACCCAGCAGGCGAGATTCCAGCTGGCTGGTGAAGCGATCCAGTGATGACTGATTGCCCAGCAGCGATGAACGGTCCAGTGCGTCGGGGTCCTTCTTCTTGTTCTGCGCCTGGGCGTTGCCCAACAGCCAGGCACCGTTGAGCGGGCTGCCACCGAAGGATGGATTGACCGGGGTGTACACCAGTTCGGTGGCGCTGGCGCCGGCACTGAGTAGCAGGCTGGCGAGCAGAGCGCCGAGGGTTTTGCGGGTGAGCTGTTTCATAACTCGTCCTTGGCCATATCTATGTTGTCTTCGAACAGCGCTTCGATCTTGCGCCGGTTGATCTCCTGCACCACGAAGTCGGCCGCCTCGTAGGCCGGCTCCTTCATGTCCGCCACGTTGGGCTGCAGGAAGCGGCGATACAGCGTCCGGTTCTCGTGTTCCACCCAGACCAGAACGCCCCAGCGCGCCGAGGGCCTTTCCTTGATGGCGAGGTTGAAGTCCAGGCTGCTGATGTCGTTCAGGCGCTCGCAGAAGCGGACGTAGAACTCATGACCGGAGCGGGAAACCGTGTTGTCGGTGATGAAACCCTGCAGCTCGGCTTCATCGGCGTGGGCGGACAGGCCCAACAGCAGCAGAAGCAGTGCGGCAGCGCGTATCACGACACCGCCTCACCGACGTGCGCCAGCACCAGCGATGCGCCCTGGGCACGATTGCTGGCGCCGAGCTTGCGCAGGGCGTTGTGCACGTGACTCTTGATGGTGTGAATGCTCAGGTGCAGCTTTTCACCAATGGCTGCGTTGGACAGACCTTGCCCGGCGAGGGCGAGAATCTGCTTTTCACGCAGCGTCAGCTCGTCGATCACCTGATGCGCGTTGCTGAGCTGGCGATAGCGGCAGAGCAGCGTTTCCATCAGAGGCCGGGGCAACCAGTCGCCGCCAGCGAGCATGGCCTCGACGCCACGCACGAAAATGTTGCGCGGAGTAGCGCGGTAGAAGACACCGCGTATCCATGGATGCGTTTCGACCAGCCGCCGCGCCTGATCAGGCTGGGAGTTGATCAGCGCCACCGGAGCGTCGCCGAACTGCCGTAGCAGATGCACGCATTCGTCGCGGTCAAAACTGGCGACATCGAGCAGGATCAACGCGGCATCGGCCTGTTCCGGCCTAGGTGCGAGCATATGGAGGAGGGTGCAGTCGGGGCCGTCGTGGAGATGCTGGCGCAGCGTGCTGTGGAGAAGCTTGCTGGCGGAAAGCAGCATCACGCGAGGTTGGGCGGCCTGGAAGGCCGACAAAGCTTGATCTTTCATTCGCATTTCCCTTGCTGAATGTTGATGGGAGTCCTTGATCTTTCTTACTCTTCAGGTGGCGCGTTACGGTGCGCATTTGAAAATAGTTCAGCTATGCGACAAAAAAAAGTCAAAAGTAAAAATAAGTGTCAGATTGCCGACGAAGAGCTGGGGTGTTTCTGCTGGCAGCGCTTCGGTGCTGCTTTCCAGGGTCTGATTTCTGAATGAAGCCGCTCACTCGGCGTATGGCACAAGGAGATGGAAAAAATGGATGACCCGCTCTTCTGGCTGGTTTTTTTTTCGGCTGCGCTGGCGCTGAATCTGTCGCCTGGGCCGGACTTGCTTTACGTGATCTCGCGAACCCTGAGTGGTGGACGCCGCATCGGCATCATTTCCGCCTGCGGCGTGTGCAGCGGGGCGCTGGTTCATGTCGCCTTCGCTGCGTTGGGGATTTCGGCAATCCTTGCCACCTCGGCGCTCGCCTTTACCGTGGTCAAGTATGTCGGCGCCGCCTATCTGCTCTACCTCGGCTATCAGGCGCTGCGGTCGGCCGGTAGCGGGACGGCGCTAGCGCCCAAGGCCGCGCCACGAACCTCGGCCTGGAAAGCCTATCGCCAGGGCGTAATGGTCGATTTGCTGAACCCCAAGGTGGCCATCTTCTTCATGGCATTCCTGCCGCAGTTCGTTCGCCCCGAGCATGGTGCGGTGCCGCTACAACTGCTGGTGCTCGGCGTGTTGGTGGTCATGGTGGCGATCATTGTCGAAAGCGCTATGGTGCTGCTGGCAGCGCGTGCCACGCAGACGCTGCGAAACAATCCGGCCGTGAGCCAGTGGCTCGACCGGGTATTGGGCTCGGTCCTTATCGCGCTTGGCATCCGCCTGGGACTGAGCGAGCGCATCTGAAGGGGAATTGATCCGCCCCGTGCGGTTCTCAACAGGGGAGGGTCGCCAATCGGGCGCCCATGATGGGAGCTGCGTATGTCACATCAGAGCAAGAACACCTCGGCCAGTCTGATTCCCTGCTTGCGCTATCGCGAGGTGGCCACGGCGATCGACTGGCTCTGCCAGGCCTTCGGTTTCGAGTGCCAGCGCAGGTATCAAGACGAGCAGGTAGGCATCACCCATGCGCAACTCGCCTTTGGCAACGGCATGCTGATGGTGGGGCCGGTGGTCGACTCCGAGTACGGCCGACAGCTGCGCCAGCCTGACGAAATCGGCGGCGCGTCGACCCAGGGCATCTATGTAATCGTCAACAGCGCCGATGCCCTCTATGCACAGGCCAAAGCCGCTGGTGCGCAGATCGTCGTCGAGCTCAAGGACGAGGATTACGGCGGCCGCGGTTTCAGCTGTCGTGATATCGAAGGGCATCTGTGGAGCTTCGGCACCTACGACCCATGGGCTGATGAGGCTGCCGGGACGGTTGCCCAGGCCTGAAGCCGCCGCGCCGACCATCGGGGGGAATGATCTCCCCGTTGCTGCTGTCACCTTAACTACGACAGCAGACATGCGGAGGAACGACGATGGCCCACAGTAATCTCTACGGCGCCCTGGTGGTACTGACCGGCGCTTCCAGCGGTATCGGCCGCGCCGCTGCCCAGGCGTTTGCCCGGCAGGGCGCACGGCTGGTACTTGCTGCGCGCGACACCGAGGCGTTGGCGGAAACCGCCGATGAGTGTCGCGCGCTCGGTGGCGAGGTTCTGGTGGTGCCTACCGACGTGACCCAGAGCGACGATGTGGAAGCATTGGCCAGCGCCGCTGCGGAATTTGGTCAGGGCCGGATCGACGTGTGGATCAACAATGCCGGGATCGGTGCCGTCGGCGCGTTCGACGAGACCCCGCTGGATGCCCACGAACAGGTGGTGCAGACCGATCTGCTCGGCTATCTGCGCGGCGCGCATGTGGTGCTGCCGTACTTCAAGCAACAGCAGAGCGGTGTGCTGATCAACACCCTGTCGGTTGGCAGCTGGGTGGCGCAGCCGTTCGCGGCGGCCTATTCGGCCAGCAAGTTTGGCTTGCGCGGCTTGTCCCAGGCGTTGCGCGGTGAACTGGGCGCCTGGCCGGGCATTCACATCTGCGATGTCTATCCGGGCATCGTCGATACGCCCGGCTTTCGGGACGGCGGCAATTACGCCGGGCGCTCGTTGCAGCCGCCACCGCCGTTGCTCGATCCGCGTGAAGTGGCGAACGCCATGGTCAGCCTGGCGCTGCATCCGCGGCATACCACTTCGGTCGGCGCGACCGCGACGCTGCTGCGGCTGGCGCACTTCCTCACGCCTGGCTTCGATCGTATCAATGGCCTGCTGACTGGCTTTGCGCTTGGCCGGGCACAGCGAGTAGCGCCTTCGTCAGGCAATCTCTTTCATCCACCGCTGGGCCAGCGGCGCATCGACGGCGGCTGGCGCTCATCGCCGGACGACGACAAGCGTTGGCTGCTGATCGGCGGCGTTGCAGCCGGGCTGATCGGCCTCGGGGTGTGCCTGGCGCGGCGTCGCTAAGCGCGTCGCTCAGCGCACCTTCGGCGCGGCACTGACGCCTTCGAGCGTGGCGAAGGAGGTATCCTTGGCGGTCAGCAGGAAGTCGCGCATGAAGGGCGAGTCGAGCATGTCGGCGCGGATGCCTGCATGAAGAGTGGCGAACAGGCCTTTGTCGCCCAGTCGTTTGGCGGTGACGTAGCCACGCGAGCTGTACTCGTGCAGCGCCCAGTTCGGCAGGGAACACACGCCACGCCCCGAAGCCACCAGCTGCATCATCATCACGGTGAGTTCCGACGTTCGCACCTGTGCCGGCTCGATGTCCGCCGGCTCGAGGAAGCGGGTGAAGATATCCAGACGGTCGCGTTCGATGGGGTAGGTGATCAGCGTCTCGCTGGCCAAGTCTTCCGGGCGAATGTACGGGCGCGTGGCCAGCGTATGCTGGTTCGCCACGGCCAGCAGAGCCTCATAGGTGAACAGCGGCACGTAGGTGATACCGGGCAGCTCCAGCGGATCGGAGGTGACCACCAGATCCAGATCGCCGCGCGCCAGAGCCGGTAGCGGGGCGAAGGAGAAGCCCGAGGCCAGATCCAGCTCGACTTCGGGCCAGGCGTCGCGGAACTGGTCGATCGTGGGCATCAGCCACTGGAAGCAGCTGTGGCACTCGATGGCCATGTGCAGGCGTCCGGCTGTGCCGCCGGCCAACCGCGCGAGGTCACGCTCCGCGCTGCGCAGTTGCGGCAGCATCAGGTCAGCCAGTTGCAACAGGCGCAGGCCGGCACTGGTGAAGCGCACCGGACGGGTCTTGCGCACGAACAGCTGCAGGCCGACGCGTTCTTCCAGTTCCTTGAATTGATGGGAAAGTGCCGACTGCGTCAGGTGCAGACGCTCGGCTGCTTCGACGAGACTGTCGGTTTCCCGAAGTGCATGAAGCGTCTTCAGGTGACGAATTTCCAGCATGCCGAACTACCTTGCGAGGCGGGATCATTACGGCGCTGAATGACAGGCGCGGCATCCCGGAATGGATATGCGAATGAGCGGTGCTCATTCGCCGCAAGTGTGTCGCAGCATCTGGATACTGTCGAGCCGCTGCTATGCGCTGGTCAGCGCCTCATAACCAAAGCCGTGAGGCCATGTAGGCCAGGCCGCAGAAGAACAGCAGCGCGACGATGATCATCGCGCCGTCACGGGCCATCATCCCTAGACCGAGCGTGCTCAGCGCCGCACCGGCAATGGAGTTGCCGAACGGGATGAGCTCCAGCGGCGGCATGGTTGCCGCTATCGCCAGGCATAACACGGCGTTCAAGCGTGTCGCCGGGCCTTTGGTCAGGAACGTCAGCCGGCGCCGCAGCAGGCGATCGATGAAGCCGGAGATGTGGTGCAGGAAGGCGATGGCCTTGTCGTACTTGCTGCGCGAGGCGCTGCGCCTGAGCAACCACTTGGGCAACCAGAACCGCTCCCGCCCCAGTAGCAACTGAATTGCGATCAGCGAAACCATTGCCGCGAACACGCTGGGTAGTCCGGGAATTCCAGACAGCGGTGAAAGCACCAGCAGTCCTGGAACCAGCAGCAGCGCACCGAAACTGCGCTCGTCGGTCGCTTGCAACATGCACTCGATGCTCACCGGCTGGTCGGCTTCGCCGGCCTGCTCGAGACGCTGCAGCAGGCTTTCGAGATTCTGCGGTGGCTGATCGGAGTTCATGGATGCGCCTTGTAGAAGAGATTTTCTTTTAGAGGGCTGCCAACCGGAAATGCTCCAACATGAATATTTCTGCTTTTCAAATGCAATTGAGTGAGTTTGTTTCATGCTGTCGAGGCGTGGACAATCATCGCATTCATGCAGAACAACATTTGGAGTGAGTAATGGCTGTAGCGCACAACCTCGGTTTTCCACGTATCGGTGCGGACCGCGAACTGAAGAAAGCCCTGGAGGCCTATTGGAAGGGCGAGCTGGACGAGCAGGGACTGCGCCAGATTGGTCGCCAGCTGCGTGCGCAGCATTGGCAGGCCCAGGCCGACGCTGGCATCCAGTTGCTGCCGGTGGGCGACTTCGCCTGGTACGACCACGTCCTCAGCCACTCGCTGATGTTCGGCGTGGTGCCGCAGCGCTTCCGCCCGGCCGATGGCCAGCCGACGCTGGACACGCTGTTTGCCATGGCCCGTGGCGTGACCAACAGCTGCTGCGGTGGCGGTCAGGCCCAGGAGATGACCAAGTGGTTCGATACCAACTATCACTACCTGGTGCCGGAGTTCACCGTTGACCAGCAGTTCCAGCTGTCCTGGTCGCAATTGTTCGAGGAAGTCGAGGAGGCGCAGGCGCTGGGGCATTCGATCAAGCCTGTGTTGGTCGGTCCGCTGACCTATCTCTGGTTGGGCAAGCTCAAGGGCGAAGACGCCGAGCGTTTCGACAAGCTCGACCTGCTCGAAAGACTCCTGCCGGTCTACGGCGAGGTGCTCGACCGGCTGGCGGCGCAGGGTGTCGAGTGGGTGCAGATCGACGAGCCGATCCTCGCCCTCGACCTGCCTCAGGACTGGAAAAACGCCTTCGAACGCGCCTACAACCTGCTACAGCGCGCCCCGCTGAAGAAGCTGGTCGCCACCTACTTTGGCGGATTGGAGGACAACCTCAGCCTGGCGGCGACACTGCCGGTTGATGGACTGCATATCGATCTGGTGCGTGCGCCGGAGCAGTACCCGCTGATTCTCGACTGGTTGCCGACCTACAAGGTGCTGTCGCTCGGGTTGGTCAACGGACGCAACGTCTGGCGCTGCGATCTGGACAAGGCACTGGAACTGGCACGGCATGCCGCCGAGCGTCTGGGTGACCGGCTCTGGCTGGCGCCGTCCTGCTCGCTACTGCATAGCCCGGTAGACCTCGAGCGCGAAGACCGGCTCGATCATGAACTGAAAGGCTGGCTGGCCTTTGCCGTGCAGAAGTGCGCCGAAGTGGCGACGCTGGCCCGTGCCATCGACGAGCCAGCCAATGAGGATGTAGTGATTGAGCTGGCGCGCAGCCGTGCAGTGCAGGCTGCGCGTCAGCACTCGCCACGCATTCACAAGCCGCAGGTTCAGGCGCGCCTGAGGGCCATCGGGCCACAGCACAGCCAGCGCACCTCGGTCTTCGCCGCGCGAATCGAACAGCAGCGCGCACGGCTCGATTTGCCGGCTTTCCCAACCACGACCATCGGTTCATTCCCGCAGACGCCAGCGATCCGTCTGGCGCGGCAGGCCTACAAGCAGGGCCAGCTGTCGCTTGGCGATTACACCGAGGCGATGCAGGACGAGATCCGTCATGCGGTGGCGGTGCAGGAGCAGATCGGCCTAGACGTGCTGGTGCATGGCGAAGCGGAGCGCAACGACATGGTCGAATACTTTGCCGAGCAGCTCGATGGCTATGCCTTCACCCGGTTCGGCTGGGTGCAGAGCTACGGCTCGCGTTGCGTGAAGCCGGCGGTGATCTACGGCGACCTCAGCCGCCCGCAGCCGATGACCGTTGACTGGATTCGCTATGCACAGCAGCAGACCGACCGGGTGATGAAGGGCATGCTCACTGGTCCGGTGACCATGCTGATGTGGTCCTTCGCTCGCGAGGACGTGTCGCGTGAGGTGCAGGCGCGGCAGCTGGCGCTGGCGATCCGCGACGAGGTCTGCGACCTGGAGGCCGCGGGCATTCGCATCATCCAGATCGACGAGGCGGCGTTCCGCGAGGGCTTGCCGCTGCGTCGCGCGCAGTGGCAGCACTATCTGGACTGGGCGGTCGAGGCGTTCCGTCTGTGCGCCAGTGGCGTGCGTGACGAGACGCAGATCCACACGCACATGTGCTACAGCGAGTTCAACGACGTCATCGAGTCCATCGCGGCGATGGATGCCGATGTCATCACCATCGAGACCTCGCGTTCGCAGATGGAGCTGCTCGAAGCCTTCCGCGCCTTCGACTATCCCAATGACATCGGCCCGGGGGTCTACGACATCCACTCGCCACGCGTTCCGGACACCGCAGAAATGGTGCAGCTGCTGGAGAGGGCCGCCGAGCGCATCCCGGCCGAGCGGCTCTGGGTAAACCCGGATTGCGGGCTGAAGACCCGTGCCTGGCCGGAGACCGAGGCGGCGTTGGTGAACATGGTGGCGGCTGCCCGTCAGTTGCGCGCCTCGCGCAACGCCAAGGTGGCCTGACGTCGGCGCTGGTGCAGCCTTACGATGCGGAGGGCTGCGCCATCGGTGCGTCAGCCTTGGGCGACGTGATCGAAGTGGGTCAGTCGCTGGGCTGTTCGGCTGTCCAGATAACGCTGCAGTAGCGCGACCTCCGCAGGCTGCATGAACAGCCCGAGCTTGGTGCGGCGCCAGAGAATGTCTTCCGTCGTCTGCGCCCATTCCTCCACCATCAGATAGTCCACTTCGCGCGCATGCAGGCCGGCGCCGAAGCATTCGCCAAGATCCTGCAGCGCATCGGTGCCCTTGAGCAGCAGCCAGCTGCGGCTGCCGTAGGTGCGTGCCCAGCGCCGGGCGATCGGACCGGGCAGCCATGGATAACTGGCGCAGAGCGCATGGGCCAGGGCTGTAGGTTCCTCCAGGTGCTCACCGCCAGGCAGCGCCGCATCATGGGTCCAGGCTGCTTTCATTTCGGGGAACAGCGAAGCCAGCTGCGCCAGTGCCGCTTCGGCGAGCTTGCGGTAGGTGGTCAGTTTGCCGCCGAATACCGAGAGTAGCGGTCCCTCGCCGGCGCTGTCGCTTAGCGTCAGCGTGTAGTCGCGGGTGATCGCCGAGGGCTGGTCTGACTCGTCATCGCACAGCGGCCTGACGCCGGCATAGCTGTAGCGGATGTCGGTGCGGCTCAGCTGATGCTTGAAGTGCGTGTTGACGATGGCTAGCAGGTAATCGATCTCCTCGTCGGTGATCCGTACCTGCGTCGGATCGCCGTGGTACTCGTGGTCGGTGGTGCCGATCAGGCTGAACTGGCCGAGATACGGCGTGATGAACACGATGCGCCGATCCTCGTTCTGCAGGATGTAGGCGTGATCGCCCTCGTAGAGTTTCGGCACGACGATATGGCTGCCCTGAATCAGGCGCATGCTGTGGGGCGAGGTCTGCCTGAGCTGCTCCTGAATGAACGAGACCACCCACGGGCCGGCGGCATTGACCAGAGCACGGGCACGGATTGAAAAACGGCTGCCATCCTGGCGCTCCAAATGCAGGTGCCAGAGCGCCTTGCTGCTGCGCGCACTGACGCAGCGCGTGCGGGTGTGGATATGCGCACCTAGCTCGCGAGCTGCCATGGCGTTCAGCACGACCAGCCGCGCATCGTCGACCCAGCAATCGGCATATTCGAAGCCGTGGGTGATCTCATCCTTCAGCGGGCTATCGGCGCCGAAACGCAGGCTGCGCGAGCCGCCGAGCTTTTCACGCTTGCCCAAGTGATCGTAGAGAAACAGGCCGGTGCGGATCATCCATGACGGGCGTAGATGCGGACGGTATGGCAGCACGAAGCGTAGCGGGGTGATGATGTGCGGCGCCTTGGCCAGCAGCACTTCGCGCTCGGCCAGCGCTTCGCGGACCAGGCGCAACTCGTAATGTTCGAGATAGCGCAGCCCGCCGTGCACCAATTTGCTGCTGGCGGAGGATGTGTGTTCCGCCAGGTCGCCCTGTTCGCAGAGAAATACCGACAGACCGCGGCCGGCAGCATCCGCGGCGATGCCTGCGCCATTGATGCCGCCGCCCACCACAGCCACGTCGTAGACTTCCGCGAGCGGTGCAAGAAGAGGATGATTCATGGGCGCTTATAACTACCGATTCTTTGTCGCGTTACGTTAACGCCATTCATCAACCAATAGCACTACAAAGCCATGACACCTGCCATCGACCTGTTGAAAAAAGCCCGTGCTGAGCACGCCGTGCACAGCTACGAGCACGATCCGAAATCAGCCTCCTACGGCTTGGAGGCTGCGGAGAAGCTCGGGCTGGAGCCAGCGCGAGTATTCAAAACGCTGCTTGCCTGTAGCGAGAAGAATGAACTGCTGGTCGCCGTGGTTCCGGTGGCTGGCACCCTAGACTTGAAAGCGCTGGCCCAGGCAGCAGGGGTGAAGAAAGTCGAGATGGCGGATCCGATGGCAGCTCAGCGTGCCACCGGCTACCTGCTTGGTGGCATCAGCCCTCTGGGACAGAAGAAGCGCTTGCGCACCTTTATAGATAGCTCTGCGCAGGCGCAGACGACGATCTACGTGAGCGCCGGTCGTCGCGGTCTGGAGGTGGAACTGGCGCCGGCTGTGCTGGCCGAGCACACGAAGGCTGCATTCGCTTCGATCGGGCGCAGCTGAGCGCTGCGGACCGACGGTTTACGACGAGGCCTCTGCCGTTCTGCTAGCGATCGATATTGATACCGCGGCTGATCTGCTTACGCGGCACCAAGACGCTGCAGCAGCGCCTGGGCTTCCGTTGCGCCCATCATGGTGGCGGCGGCCAGCGGAGTGACGCCGCTGCCGTCGGCAGCCTGCGGATCGGCACCCCGAGTCACCAGATACTCGACAAGCGCAGTACGGTTGAACATGGCCGCCATCATCAAGGCCGTTTTGCCATCCTCACAGGGGCTTTCCACATTCGCCCCATGCTCAAGCAGCAGCTCGACGATGGCCAGATCGCCTTTGAAGGCTGCACCTGCAAGCGGCGTATGACCTCGACCATTGCGCAACTGTGGATCGGCACCGTGTTGCAGCAGTACTCGACTGGCCTCGACATGACCGTGGTAGCTGGCCAGCATCAGCAGGCTGTCGCCAGCATGATTGCGCAGGTTGGCCGGCATGCCCTGGCTAAGCAGCTCGCCAAGCCAAGCGCTGTCGCCCTTGCGTGCGCTGTCGAACACTTGCGCGGCAAAAGCCAGGGTGGCGTCGTCCAGTTCCGGTAGCGGCTGGGGTGTATGCGACATGGCAGGTCTCCATTGGCACGAGCAGCGGTGCTGTTACTGTGTCGGCATTGTGTCGATGCCCCGTCATGACCGCTAACCAAGTCTTTCTATGTGCCGCATAGGCATCCTGCATGCAGCACAGCGGCGGTGGCCTCGTCCCGCAGAAAGATCGGGCAGCGCCAGGCATGACGGTTGTGGCAGTATCTGCTCCGCTCATTTCAATCGATGCGAACACGATGAAAGCTGAAGATCTGGAACGCCTGGTGACCCAGACGATGCCCTATGGCAAATACAAGGGCCGGCTGATTGCCGACTTGCCGGGCAATTACCTCAACTGGTTTGCGAGGGTCGGCTTTCCTCCAGACAGCCTCGGTCAGTTGCTGGCGCTGATGCACGAGATCGACCACAACGGCCTATCGGCTCTGCTGGAACCGCTACGCCGTCGCAACGCGGCACGCGGCTAGCCACACCGAACGGCCCACGCTGACGGCGCTTACTCCTCGCGTTCCTGGCGCCGGGTTTCCAGGGCGGGCGCGGCGTAGATGCCCACTTCCACCGCCAGCTCCATCAGGCGCGGCACATCGCAGGTATAGACCAGTACTGCCTGTAGCTCGTCGTCCAGCGGCTCGCTGAAGTCAACCAGCACGTAGCCGCCTTTCTCGGGATAGAGGCTGCTCAGTTGCACCTGAATGCGGTTCAGCGCAGTCAGTGGGTCGGTCTTGGCGAGTTGTTTGGGCTTGAGTATGAAGCTGACGCTGTCGCCGAACGACGCGACGATCTGAGCGAACAGTTCCTGATAATCGTCCGCCTGGAACAGCACCGTCTCCGGCAGGCTGCCGACCACGACCCATTCGCCGAGCGGTATGGGAAAGCTGTCATCGTAGTTGATGTCCGGATTGGCCTGCAGGAATGCCTGCGGATCGGCATAGGCCTGGGCGGCGTCTTCGGCCACGCGGGCTATTTCCTCATCGGTCATGCAGCCCGAGCTGATGAGCGTGATCAGTTCGGCAAGTTGAGCTTTCATGGGCAATCCTGAGTGGTTGGGGCGCAAGGATAACCAAAGCTCGCCTGCGCGGCAGCCAATCGAATGGGTTGGGCAGCGCACGCCGCCATCGTTCAGCGAAAAATCAGCCTAGACTGGCTTATTCACGCTCAGACCATGCGGTCACGCTTTTCGGGTTGAAAGGCTTAATTCCTGCCTCTGGAATCTGCGCAATGTTACGGATTCTTTCAGCTTTTCGTGCACAATAGCCGCCATAAAAGGCGCTGGAATGATCGAGACGGGCCGAGGCTCGTCGCTACACAGTCCCAACGTCAGAACGACCTAGCCAAATTCGAGAGGAACGACTGTGCATAACGTCGTCATCAGCGGTACCGGCCTTTATACCCCTGCCAGCAGTATTTCAAATGACGAACTGGTGGAGTCTTTCAACACCTACGTTCATCGTTTCAACAGTGATAATGCCGCAGCCATCGAGGCCGGCGAAGTCCAGCCGCTGCCCGAATCCAGCTCAGCCTTCATCGAAAAGGCTTCCGGCATCAAGAGTCGTTACGTCACCGACAAAGCCGGGATTCTCGACCCCGAGCGCATGGTTCCGCGGATTCCCGAGCGCAGCAACAACGAGTGGTCGATTCTCTGCGAGATGTCGGTCAAAGCGGCCGAAGAAGCGCTGGCCCGCGCCGGCAAGACGGCGGCCGATATCGATGGCGTGATCGTCGCCTGTTCCAATCTGCAGCGTGCCTATCCCGCCGTCGCCATCGAAGTGCAGGCTGCACTTGGCATCAAGGGCTTCGGGTTCGACATGAACGTGGCCTGCTCGTCGGCCACCTTCGGCATCCAGAATGCCGTCAACAGCATCAAGTTGGGTCAGGCGCGGGCGATTCTGATGGTCAACCCGGAGATCTGCACCGGGCACATGAACTTCCGCGACCGCGACAGCCATTTCATTTTCGGCGATGCCTGTACCGCGGTGATCATCGAGCGCGCCGACCTGGCGACTTCCGAACATCAGTGGGAAGTGCTCAGCACCAAGCTGGTGACCGAATTTTCCAACAACATCCGCAACAACTTCGGCTTTCTCAACCGCACCGCTGAAGAATACATGAGCAATCCGGACAAGCTGTTCATCCAGGAAGGGCGCAAGGTATTCAAGGAAGTCTGCCCGATGGTGGCGGAGCTGGTCGGCGAGCACCTGAAAGAAAACGATATCGCGGTGGAGGCGGTGAAGCGCTTCTGGTTGCACCAGGCCAACCTGAACATGAATCACCTGATCGTGCGCAAGCTGCTCGGCCGCGATGCCTCCGAGCAAGAGGCGCCGGTGATCCTCGATACCTATGCCAACACCAGCTCCGCCGGCTCGGTCATCGCTTTCCACAAGCATCAGGATGATCTGCCCAGCGGCAGTCTCGGCGTGCTCAGCTCGTTCGGCGCCGGTTACTCCATCGGCAGCGTGATCCTGCGCAAACGTTGATCCACACTGCTGGCCGGATCAGCCGGTCAGCTCCCGCATTCGGCGCAGCACGGCGGTCATGCCGTTGCTGCGTGATGGCGACAGTTGCCGCGAAAGGCCGAGGCGACTGAACCAGTCGGCCATATCCACTCCCTTCAGTTCTTCCGCCTCCAGGCCATTCACCCGCGCTAGCAGCACAGCCAACAGGCCGCGAATGAGCCGGGCATCGCTGCTGGCACGGAAATGCCAACGGCCCTCGTGCGGCGCGCCGACCAACCACACGCTACTTTCGCAGCCCGATACCAGGTTGGTGTCACTACGCTCGCTCTCGTCCAGTGGCGCCAGTTGCTCACCCCACTGCATCAGCAGGCGCGCGCGCTGCTCCCAGCCGGATGCCTGGGTGAAGGCATCCAGCGCCTCGATGGCAGCTTGCGGCAAGTCAGTCATCGCAACAGCTCCAGCGACTGATCCAGGGCGCTGAAGAAGCGCTCGAGGTCGGCCTCGTCGTTGTACAGCCCAAGCGACACGCGTGTTGCGCCATCCAGCCCGAGCTGCTTCATCAGCGGCATGGCGCAATGATTGCCGCTGCGCACCGCGATGCCCTGTTCGGTGAGCAGGTGCCCGAGGTCGGCGTGGTGCACGCCATCGACGACGAAGCTGGCGAGCGCGACCTGTGGTGAACCAAGCAGGCGGATGCCGTTTCGGGCGGCAAGCCCGGCGAGCAACTGATCGTGCAGAACGCTTTCATGGCGATCGACCGCGGCGGCGTCGAGCCCGCCGAGGTAGTCCAGCGTCGCACCCAGGCCGATGACGCCGGAGATCGGTGGCGTGCCGGCCTCGAAGCCCAGTGGCGCGGCATGAAACTCGGCACTCTGATAATCAGCGATGCGCACCATCTCACCGCCGAATTGCCAGTGGCGTAGCTGCAGCAGTGATTCGCCGCGGCCATACAGCGCGCCGACGCCATCCGGCCCGTAGAGCTTGTGGCTGGACAGCACGTAGAAATCGCAGCCCAGCGTGGCCATGTCATGGCGCCCGTGAACTACCCCCTGGGCACCATCGACGACGGTCAGCGCACCCTGCGCCTTGGCCAGGCGCAGCAGTTCGTCGAGCGGCTGCCAGCAGCCGAGCACATTGGACAGCTGACTCACTGCCAGCAGGCGGGTGCGCGGCCCGATCAGTTCGGCGGCTGCCGTGATATCAATGCGGCCGGAAGTATCGAGCGGAAGAATCTGCAGTTTGGCATTGCGCCGTTTGGCCAGCTGCTGCCAGGGCAGCAGGTTGGCGTGGTGTTCGAGCGCGCTGATGACGATTTCATCGCCCGCTTCGATCCGATGTTCCAGTCCGTAGGCGAGCAGATTCAGCGCCTCGGTCGCGCCGCGGGTGAAGACGATCTCGGTGGGGCAGGCGGCGTTAAGCCATTTCGCCACCTTGATCCGGGCATCCTCATAGGCGCGGGTCGCGCGTTCGGCAGGCTGATGCTGGGCGCGGTGCACATTGGCAGCACCGCAGGTGTAGTAACCGCTGAGGGCATCGATCAGCGCCTGCGGTTTCTGGGCCGTGGCGGCGCTGTCGAGATAGGTCTGGCCTTGCGCTTCGAGCACCGCCAGGGCAGGGAAGTCGGCGCGCCAGGGGGAAAACAGGGCCATAAGCGGCAAACCTCCAGCTGCAGGGGATGCGGCAAGGCTGGCGCTCATGGCTCGCAGCTTGCCGCTGCTCCTGCTCAGTTATGCGCGTGCAGCGCCTCGTTCAGCTCGATCGCCGACTTGTGCGTCTTGCATTCCACTGCACCGGTCTGCGAGTTGCGACGGAACAGCAGATCGCTCTGGCCGGCCAGTTCGCGTGCCTTGACCACCTTGACCAGTTGATCGCCTTCGTCGAGCAGGCTGACCTTGGTACCAGCGGTGATGTACAAGCCGGATTCCACGGTATTGCGGTCGCCCAGCGGGATGCCGATGCCGGCATTGGCGCCGATCAGGCAGCCTTCGCCAACGGAGATGACGATGTTGCCGCCACCGGAAAGCGTGCCCATGGTCGAGCAGCCGCCACCCAGATCCGAGCCCTTGCCGACGAACACACCGGCGGAGACGCGGCCTTCGATCATGCCTGGGCCAGCGGTACCGGCATTGAAGTTGATGAAGCCTTCATGCATGACGGTGGTGCCTTCACCGACATAGGCGCCGAGGCGGATGCGGGCGCTGTCGGCGATACGCACGCCGGCGGGCACTACGTAGTCGGTCATCTTCGGGAACTTGTCCACCGAGAAGACTTCCAGCAGGTCGCCCTTCAGGCGCGCTTCCAGCTGGCGCTCGGCCAGCTCACCGAGATCTACCGCGCCCTGGTTGGTCCAGGCGACGTTCGGCAGCAGCGGGAAGATGCCGGTCAGGTTCAGACCATGCGGCTTGGCCAGGCGGTGGGAGAGCAGGTGCAGCTTGAGGTAAGCCTCGGGCGTCGAGGTCAGCGGCGCGTCTTCAGCCAGCAGAGTCGCGACCAGCGGACGCTGGCTTTCGGCCAGACGGGTCAGCAGGGCGTACTGAGTTGCATCGAGCGGCTTGAGTGCATCGGCCAGCTGGGCGGCCTGGCTGGTGGTGATGGTGATCGCCTGATTGCCACCGGCATAGCCAAGCAGCGGCGCAACGGCAGCAACCAGCTCGCCGGCTGGCTTCAGCAATGGCTGCGCATAGAAGACTTCCAGCCAGTCGCCTTGGCGGTTCTGGGTGCCTACGCCAAAGGCGAGGCTGAATAGGGTTGCGGACATAGGATTTCCTTTTTGTCGGCCGCGCCGTCTGTTGGGCGGCTATCAGTTCGGCGCTGCCACTGCGGCAGCGTAAAGATCGGGCTTGAAGCCAATCAGGGTTCTACCGCCCAGGTCGAGTACAGGGCGTTTTATCATCGACGGTTGGGCCAACATCAGCTCGATGGCCCGGGCCTGGTCAAGATCGGCCTTTGCAGCGTCGTCCAGCTTGCGGAAGGTGGTGCCTGCACGGTTGAGAATGGTCTGCCAGCCGTGTTCGTTGCACCAGGCTTCCAGATGGGCGCGGTCTATGCCGACGCTCTTGTAGTCGTGGAAGTCGTAGCTCAGTCCGTGTTCGTCGAGCCAGGTACGGGCCTTTTTCATCGTGTCGCAGGCTTTGATTCCGTATAGGCACAACCGCTGATCTGATTCGGACATAAACGACTCTCCAAGGCTCCTGCAAAACTGGACGGCGGATTATGCCACGCCTCGCCTGCCGATGGACGGCGGAGCACAACTGCACAGATCAAGCGTGTCAGGTCGAAGCCAAAGATGTGCACGGTAGCCGCGGGCGCTCAGGCCTTTCCCGTCTTGCCCAGCGCTTGCTCGATTGCCTGCACATTCTGCGGCCTCACGATGCGCCCCAGTTCCTCGCCGTTCTGCAACAGGATCAGGGTCGGCCAGAGCTTGATGCGAAACGAACGCCCCAACGGTCGGCCCGGCCCATCCTCAATCTTCAGATGGCTGACGCCCTGTCGGTCGGCCAGCGCCTCGGCAATCTGCGGCTGGGCTGCGCGGCAATGGCCGCACCATGCTGTGCCGAACTCCAATAACACGGGCCCTTGCATGGCGTCGACGTCGGCTCGGCTGGGCTCGGTCTGCGCGTAGTGTTCAGTCATGTTCATGGAAACTTCTCCGATGTGCCGTTCAACGTTCGAGCTTGTCGCCGGACCGTTGTTCAGCCGGGAATCTCGACCTTTTACACCGATGGTGTTGTCCATTGATGACAATCGCAACGGTGAGGTGACGAGTAATGGCACGCAAGCATTTCGAGAATTTCGAGGCGATTTCTTCGGCTGTGCCTGCCGAGGATGCTTTCGAGGCGGTGATCGCCATCAAACGACGTGACAGCGACGAGCAGTTGCATGTGTTCAAGATTGCCGATGGCCGTCGCTACGACCTGGCATCCGAAGCCGATGCGATCGCCGAGGCGGCCTTGACTAAAGTGATAGAGGTCAGCGACGAAGGTGAGCTGATCTGGGAAGAGCACGCTATCTGACAGGAGGGCAACCTATGAGCGACCACCACGAGCGTAACGAGCGGACGCAGCCTGAACCACGCGATGAGCATCCGCAGGCAGATATTCCAGAGCACATGAAGCCAGAGAATCTGGAAAAGCTGCGCGATTACGGCAAGGACATGATCCCGCCTGGCGTGGCTTGAAGGTAGACATGCCGGGCGGCCGGGCCGCCCGGTGCGCTATCAGAGCGTTTCGATGAAATGGCGGATACGTGATGCCGCCTCGATGCATTCGCCCAGTGGTGCAACCAGCGCCATGCGGACGCGTCCGGCACCCGGCGAAACGCCGTCCACTTCACGCGACAGGTACGAGCCGGGCACCACGGTCACATGTTCACGAGCGAACAGTTCGCGCGTGAACTGTTGGTCGTCCATCGGCGTTTTCGGCCACAGATAGAAGCCACCGTCCGGGCGTTGCACGTCCATCACCGGTGCAAGTATTTCCAGCACGGCGTCGAATTTGGCGCGATAGAGCTCGCGATTGGCGCGCACGTGAATCTCATCATTCCAGGCGGCAATGCTCGCCAGCTGGGTCTGCACCGGCATGGCGCAGCCGTGATAGGTGCGATAAAGCAGGAAGGCCTTGAGAATATCGGCATCACCGGCAACGAACCCCGAACGCAGCCCGGGCAGATTCGAACGTTTCGACAGGCTGTGGAAAACCACGCAGCGCTTGTAGTCGTTGCGGCCCAGCGCGGCGCATGCAGTGAGCAGGCCTGCAGGAGGGTTGGCTTCATCGAAATACAGTTCGCTGTAGCACTCATCCGCCGCGATGACGAAGTCGTGCTCGTCAGCCAGGGCGATCAGCTTTTTCAGCGTATCGAGAGGTACCAGTGCGCCGGTTGGATTGCCCGGCGAGCAGAGGAAGAGGATTTGGCAGCGTTGCCAGACGTCGGCCGGTACGGCATCGAAGTCCGGATTGAAGCCGTTCTGCTCCAGGCACGGCAGGTAATGCGGTGTGGCGCCCGCCAGAAGCGCTGCACCTTCGTAAATCTGATAGAACGGATTGGGGCTGACCACCAGTCCGTCCGTTTCGCGATCGACTACCGCCTGCGTGAATGCGAACAAGGCTTCCCGCGTGCCGTTCACCGGCAGCACGTGCTGGGCGGGGTCCAACGCTGCCGCAGCAAGACCGAAACGCCGTTCGCACCAGCGGGCAATGGTTTCGCGTAGGGCCGGAATGCCGAGCGTGGTCGGGTATACCGCCAGCTGATCGAGGTTGTCCGCCAGTGCCTGGGCAACGAAATCCGGCGAACGATGCTTGGGTTCACCGATCGATAGGGCGATAGGGTGCTTGCCCGCCGGGGCTTCGACGCCAGAAAGCAGGCCGCGCAGCTTTTCGAACGGGTAGGGGTGCAGCAGGTTCAGGGCGTTGTTCATGGATGCAGTTTCTTTCAGGGTGAGCGCGGCGAACGCCCCGCATTCGTGATTTCAGTCGTCGCGTGCGCCGCCGTAGTAGGCGCAGCCGCGCAAGGTCTGGCCATCGAGGCGGAGTTCGGCGCTCAGGTGGCTGACGGTACCGCTGGCACTGTCGACGCACCGCTGCGGCGCGACCCAGAGGTCCAGTTGATGTTCATTGGCCTCGCTGGTGAAGCTGAGCTGGCCCCCTGGGAGCTGCTCCTCCAGATAGGGCAGAGCGATTGGTGATTCCCCTTGGCGCACCAGCAGCATGCCGCGAGTGGTCACGGTCACTGCCCAGCCAGGTTCCTGCCCGCTGGCGCGCAGAATCAGTTGCTTGAAGTTCTCTTCGTTACAGCCGTGGCCTTCGCGTTGCAGACGATAGATGCGGGTCAAGGCGAGCTGGCCTTCGCCGCCCGTTTTCGCCTGGCTGAGCGCACCTCGCAGGTCGGCGAACAGCCGGTCCTGCTCGTGGGCCATGAGTGCCTGCGCTTCTTCCTGAAGTCCCGTGCTTCCTTCCAGCAGATTCAGTGTCCGCTGGCCCTGGCAGCTCTGCAGTTGCAGCTGGCCGTTGACTTGCCGAACCTCGCCTTGCAGACGCTCGGTTGCGGGTTTCGGTGGGGCGCGGTCGGCGAAAAAGGTCTGGCAACCCGCCAGGGGCAGGAGCAGTACAGCCAGCAGCAGGCGAGAAGGGATCATCAGGAGGCTCGGCACGATGTCGGAGGGGCGGCAGCCCTAAAGCTGCCGCGTAGGTTCAGTTGCCTTTGACGACCTTGCCGCCGACGCGGCCCTCTTCAAGCATGATCTGGTATTCCTTGCCGTCCGTTTCTATCTGGTGCAGACGGACCAGCAGGTAGTCCCAATCCTTGGCGAACCAGAGGATGGTCTCGCGTTTGCTCTGGGTCGGATCGCGCACGCGTTCGACCTTGATCGCGTCGACCTGACCAGCCTTGGTGCTGACCTTCTCTTCGCCCAGTACGCGGAAGTCGTAGGTTTCGATCTCGTCGCCATCGACAACCTGGTAGCTCATGCTTTTCTTGCCAGCAGCTACTTCGTGTTGCAGGGCCAGTTGGTAGGTGGACTTGTCCAGCAGCCCGCGATGCAGAGGTAGCTTCACCGGATCGCCACGGTCACTGCCCTCGACCTGCTTGTTGTCCCAGTCGAAACGATGCTCGACACGTTTGCCTTTACCCAGACCGCTGCGCTTGAGGCGATAGCTCAACGGCAGGAAGGTTTCGCCTTCGGTACGGAAGGTGCTGCGTTCGTTGAGACTGGCTACCAGCATGGAGGCGTCGAAATCCAGCCGCCAGTTGCCATCGTCCAGTTGCTCCAGGCTGCGCTGGGCGGTGCCGCTAACCGGCACCTGTTTCCAGTCGGCCGTATAGTTGGCGGAGAAAGGCTTGAGCTCCAGGGCTTGGACCGGTAGGGCCAGCACGGCGAGAGCGAGCAGCAAGGCGCGACGCATGTTATCTCCTAGGTTCTGATCTGATAGCCGGAGGCCGGCAGGGTGACGCTATCCAGCATCGCGCCTTGTTCGGCAAGGCGCAAGCGCCCTTCGGCGAACCAGCGCATGGCCAGCGGGTAAATCTGGTGCTCCGCGGCGTGTACCCGCTGAGTCAATACTTCGATGTTTTCCCCAGCGTTTATTGCAAGCGTGGCCTGAACCGCTACCGGCCCGCCATCGAGCTCCTCGGTGACGAAGTGCACGCTGCACCCATGTTCGCTGTCGCCTGCTTCGAGTGCCCGCCGGTGGGTGTCGAGACCCTTGTATTTGGGCAGTAGCGACGGGTGAATGTTCAGCAGGCGGCCCTGGTAATGGCGGACGAAACCAGGCGAGAGGATGCGCATGAAACCGGCCAGAATCACCAGGTCCGGCGCATAGCCGTCGATCAGCTCCGTCAGCGCGGCGTCGAACGACTCGCGCCCGTCGAATGCCTTGTGATCGAGCACTGCAGTGGGAATGCCGGCGTTCTGCGCCCGGGTCAGACCGAATGCATCGGCGCGGTTGGAAACCACGGCACGAATGCGTGCCGGATTGCCTTCGGCCTGGCTGTCGATCAGGGCCTGCAGGTTACTGCCGGACCCCGAAATCAGTACCACCACATTGCAAGTCGCGGTCATCAATGCTGTTTCAGGTTGTTCAGCACGACGCGCTCGGTACCTTCCGCTGCGCTGGCGATTTCGCCAATGACCCACGGCGATTCACCGGACTCACGCAGCTTGGTCAGCGTCGATTCGACCTGGTCCTGAGCGACGCAGATAACCATGCCGACGCCACAGTTGAGCACGCGGTGCATTTCGTGCTCGTCGACGTTGCCCTGCTGCTGCAGCCAGTCGAACACCGCCGGGCGGGTCCAGCTGGCCACGTCGATGAGCGCCTGGGCGCCATCGGGCAGTACGCGCGGAATGTTGTCGAGCAGGCCGCCGCCAGTGATGTGGGCCATGGCCTTGACCGCGCCGGTGTCCTTGATCAGCTTGAGCAGCGGCTTGACATAGATGCGCGTCGGCGCCATCAGCAGTTCGGTCAGGCCCTTGCCGTCCACCTGGGTGCTCTCGATGTCGACGCCAGCGACCTCGATGATCTTGCGGATCAGCGAATAGCCATTGGAATGTGGGCCGGAAGAGGGCAGTGCGATCAGCGCATCACCAGCGGCGACTTTCGAGCCGTCGATGATTTCGCTTTTCTCCACTACGCCAACACAGAAGCCGGCCAGGTCATAGTCTTCGCCTTCGTACATGCCCGGCATTTCAGCGGTTTCGCCGCCAACCAGCGAGCAGCCGGCCAGTTCGCACCCAGCGCCAATGCCGGTGACCACGGTGGCGGCTACGTCGACGTTGAGCTTGCCGGTGGCGTAGTAGTCGAGGAAGAACAGCGGCTCGGCGCCACAAACCACCAGGTCGTTGACACACATGGCGACCAGGTCCTGGCCGATGCTGTCGTGCTTGTTCAGATTCAATGCCAGACGCAGCTTGGTGCCGACGCCGTCGGTGCCGGATACCAGCACCGGCTGCTTATAGCCCGCCGGGATTTCGCACAGGGCGCCGAAGCCGCCCAGGCCGCCCATAACCTCAGGTCGTGCGGTGCGCTTGGCCACGCCTTTGATGCGTTCAACCAGCGCTTCGCCTGCATCGATGTCGACGCCAGCGTCCTTGTAGCTGAGGGAGGGTTGCTTGCTCATAGAGTCCGGACCTGTAAAAGGAGTGCGGGTGTCGACCGGTCATTTGCTGCATCCAGGCCTGCGCAAACGAATTCGGCAGTTGGTGTCGCCACCAGAAATGCCGATTGAACGCCGGCATCGCACCGCCTGCGTCGTGTTTGTCTCAGGTACTGGATGCCGGGCTCGGACGAGCGCCGGAACCGGTCTGCGGAAAGCGCGCGATTTTATCAGGCTTGCCGCACAGCGGCCATCCCGACTGCCGTGATGAGGCGGGTCAATGCTGCGCGGCTTGGTCAACTGTGCGGTAGGCGGTTGCCCCCTCTGGGGCGGCTGTTTAAGGTGTAGCGTCCTGTTCCCTTACTTCCAGCCCCAGTGGCCTGCGAGAAACGATCATGCGCCTTATCAATCGCCTATTCGTCCTGTGCCTTGCACTGGGTACGGCCTCGCCTAGCCAGGCCGAACAGCTCAGAGGTCTGTATCAGGTGCGTGAGCCTGTTTCCGGACAGCAGGCCGAGGAGCGCGCCGCGGCTTTGCAGCGTGCCTTCGATACGCTGCTGTTGCGTTTGACCGGCGATGCTGAGGTTGGCAAGCGCAAGGCCGTCGCCGCGCTGCGAGAGGATCCGCAACAACTGATCAGCAAGTATGGTTACGAAAGTGAGCATATCGTGGTCGATTTCGACCCGGGCACTACCGAACGAAGCTTGCGCCGTGCCGGTGTGTCGCTGTGGGGCTCCAACCGACCGGCGATGTTGGTGTGGTGGTTGAATGAGCGGGTCGAGGGCACGCAGCTTTTGGGCGATGGGCAAGACAGTGCGGCTCCGTTGCGTGCCGCTGCGCAGCATCGGGGTTTGCCGTTGCGCCTGCCGCTGGCTGACCTTTCCGAACAGTTGCTGGCGACGCCGGACGCTTTCGGTGCGAGCGGTCGCCAGACCTTGGGCGACGCCTCCGAGCGCTATGACGCCGATGTGCTGCTGGCTGTGCATGCACGCGAGGTTGATTCTTCCTGGCAGGCGCAATGGAAAGTCTGGCTTGATGACGAGGAGCGTGACGGCAAGGCTGAGGCCGAGACTCCCGAGGCGCTGGCCGATGCGGTGCTGCTGGCGGTCAGTCAGTATCTGGCACCGCGCTATGTGGTTGCCCCCGGCGCGGCCTCGGATATCACGTTGGAAATCATCGGCGCCGACGTTGCGCGGTTCGCCGAGCTGGATCGGCTGCTCGAACCTTTCGGCGGCAGCTTGCTGCGGGTGGAAAGTGATCGTCTGGTCTACCGGGTCAACGCCAGCCCGGAGCAGCTGCGCGCGCAATTGTCGCTGGCGCGGCTGCAAGAAGTCCCGGAGGACGAGCTGCCGCTGGATGCGAGTCAGCCAATGGCCGAGAGCGACGATGAAGCCGGCGCGCCTGTGGCGCCTCAGGCCGGTACAGTGTTGCGTTATCGCTGGTGATCCAGCAGTACAAACTTAAACGTTTTGGCGATCGTCCTGCAGGGAAGGCATTGTGAGCATGACCATGAATGATTCGAACCGCTGGCTATGGCTGGCGGGCCTGTTGCTGTGCGTCTGGCTGATCTACCTGCTCACGCCAATCCTCACGCCTTTTCTAATCGGCATTCTGCTGGCCTATCTGGGCGATCCGCTGGTTGATCGACTGGAGCGCTGGGGGCTTTCACGGACCTGGGGCGTGATTGCGGTATTCGCCCTGTTCAGCTTGCTGATGTTGTTGATGCTGCTGGTGCTGCTGCCCATGCTGGGCAAGCAGCTGGTGCGGCTCTATCAACTGGCGCCGCTGACCCTGGACTGGCTGCAGCACCAGGCATTGCCCTGGGTGCAGGCGCAGTTTGGTCTGGAAGAAAACTTCTGGCGCCTCGATCAGCTCAAGGCAGCATTTTCTGCGCATCTGGGCAGCACTACTGATGTGCTCGGCATAATCTTGAGTCGAGCCACTGCATCGGGCCTGGCGCTGCTCGCCTGGATCGGCAATCTGTTGCTCATTCCGGTGGTCAGCTTTTATCTGCTACGCGACTGGGATCTCATCATGCTCAAGCTGCGCAGCCTGCTACCGCGCAAGCGCGAGGGCATGGTGGTGCGATTGATGAGCGAATGCCATGAGGTGATCGGTGCGTTCCTGCGTGGCCAGCTCTTGGTCATGCTGGCGCTGGCCATTATCTATGCGTCCGGTCTGATGCTGGTAGGGCTCGAGTTGGGGCTGCTGATCGGCGTGCTTGCCGGACTCGCCAGCATCGTGCCCTACATGGGCTTCGTCGTCGGAATTGGCGCCGCCGTGGTGGCTGTGCTGTTTCAGTTCGGGCTGTCGCCCTACCCGTTGCTGGGTGTGGCGGCGGTATTCACCGTGGGGCAGATGCTCGAAGGCATGCTGCTGACGCCACTGCTGGTCGGTGATCGGATCGGGCTGCATCCTGTGGCGGTGATCTTCGCCGTGCTCGCTGGCGGTCAGTTGTTTGGCTTCACTGGCGTGCTGCTGGCGCTACCAGTGGCGGCCGTGATCATGGTTCTGCTGCGCCACGTGCACGATCTCTATAAACTCTCGGACCTTTACGCCGAGCCCGCCGGTGCACCGGCCGAACCACCCAGCCAGCCATGAAACCCATCCAGCTTCCCCTGGGCGTCCGCCTACGCGATGACGCCACCTTCGCCAACTTCTATCCGGGCGCCAATGCCGCGGCACTCGGCTATGTGGAGCGGCTGTGTTCGCCGGCCGCCGGCTGGTCCGATGAGTTGATCTATCTCTGGGGGCAAGCCGGCGTCGGCCGCAGCCATCTGTTGCAGGCTGCCTGTTTGCGCGTAGAGGAACGCGGCGAGCAGGCCGTTTATCTACCGCTGGCCGAGGTGGTCGGATATGGTCCGGCCTTGCTGGATAATCTCGAGCAGTGCGAGCTGGTCTGCCTGGACGATCTAGATGCGGTCGCGGGGGATGCGGTGTGGGAGGAGGCGCTGTTTCATCTATTCAACCGTCTGCGTGATGCCGGTAGACGGCTGCTGCTGGCGGCGAATGCCTCGCCGCGCGAGCTGGCAGTCAAGCTGCCTGACCTCAAGTCACGCCTGAGTCTGGCGCTGGTATTCCAGCTGCAGCAACTCTCCGACGAAGACAAGTTGCGTGCCCTGCAGCTGCGTGCCTCACGCCGCGGCCTGAACCTGCCCGACGACGTTGGCCGCTTTATCCTGACCCGCGGCTCGCGCAGCATGAATGCGCTGTTCGAGCTGCTCGATCAATTGGATCAGGCCTCGTTGCAGGCGCAGCGCAAACTGACGATTCCCTTCCTCAAAGAGACGCTGGGCTGGTAGCCGACTGGCCGCGGCGGAACACATCTGTACGTTTTCCGCCGCTGCCCCTTCTTTATGCCTCTCCCATCGCCTTGCGTTCGTACTGGTAGCTCCAGCGGGTATACAGCATTGCCGCAACGAACAGCGTCAGGCTGATCGCTGCCTCCAGCAAGCCGTAGATCATCCGCGCCGGATCGATCGCCGCCAGTACGCCCTGGATGAAGTAGAGGTTGACGATAAAGCAGGTCCAGGCGTGAGCCCGCGGGCTGCCGGTGATCATTCCGGGGGCGACCAGCAGCAGGGGAATAAGCTGGATACTGAGCACGACCCAGATCCGGGCGCCGTGCAGATCGGCAAATACCAGATTCCACACGATCAATAGCGCTGCAAGGCCAATGAAACTGGCCAGGCTGATAGCGCGGCTTGTCTTCACCCGCGGGGTGAGCCACTCCAGAGACGGAAGGGGTTTGCGCTGCTTAGCCAAGGGACGTCTCCAGCCGCTGTGCGGTGCGCGCCAGCCGCTGCCCGAGGGCGCGACACAGAGCGATTTCATGTTCGTCCAGCGATCGCTTGCCGTCTGCGCCTGCATGATGACTGGGGCCGTACGGCGTACCGCCACCACGGGTTTCCAGCAGCGCGTTCTCGCTATATGGCAGGCCGAGTACCAGCATTCCATGGTGCAGCAGCGGCAGCAGCATGGATAGCAGCGTGCTTTCCTGGCCACCGTGCAGGCTGGAGGTTGAGGTGAACACGCCGGCCGGTTTGCCAACGAGCTCGCCGGTCAGCCACAGGCTGCTGGTGCCGTCGAGGAAGTATTTCATTGGCGCCGCCATGTTGCCGAAGCGAGTCGGGCTGCCAAGCGCGAGGCCGGCGCAATTCTTCAGGTCATCGAGGGTCGCATACAGTGCGCCGGAGTCGGGAATGGACGGCGCGACGGCTTCGCACTCGGAGGAGACGGCCGGTACGGTGCGTAGACGCGCTTCCAGTCCACCCATCTCAACGCCGCGGGCGATCTGCCGGGCCATGTCCGCTGTGGCGCCGTGGCGGCTGTAATACAGCACGAGGATATAGGGCGCGCTCACGGCAGGATCTCCAGCACTTTTTCGGGTGGCCGGCCGATGATCGCCTTGCCACCGGCGATTAGGATCGGGCGCTCTATCAGACGTGGGTGTTCGATCATGGCGTCGATGAGCTCGGCTTCGCTTAGCTCAGGGTTCGCCAGGTTGAGGCTCTTGTACTCTTCCTCACCGGTGCGCAACAGGTCCCTGGCAGTCAGCCGCAGCTTGTCCAGCAGGGCGCAAAGCTCGGCTGCGCTGGGAGGCGTTTCCAGGTAGCGCACGATTTCAGGCGTCAGCCCGCGGGCTTCGAGCAGCTCCAGCGCACCACGCGATTTGGAGCAGCGAGGATTGTGGTAGAGGGTGAGTTCGGTCATTTGTAGTTGCGTCTCGCCGGATGAGGTGGCCATTCTAACCCTCATCGGGGCGCTGGCCGAAATGTGCTGCTCTGCTGATCCGGGGCGTATGGGTCGAGTTGGGTCCTTTTGATCGTGAAGCTGTCGAACCTATGGCACACGGCAGTCTTGTAAGGAGAGGGGATGCATCAGCGCATCGACAACATGCTTGAATTCGGCCGCTTTCTGGTCCGACGCTTTCTGACTGATCAGGGGCCTCACAGCGCTGCGGCCTTGACCTACACCACGCTGTTCGCGGTGGTGCCGATGATGACCGTAACGTTCGCCATGCTGTCGGCGATTCCTGCGTTCAAGGGTGTCGGCGAACAGATCCAGTTCTACATCTTCAGCAATTTCATTCCGTCTACCGGCGCGACCATTCAGGAATACCTGCTCGCCTTCACCAGCCAGGCGCGGCAGCTCACCTGGTTCGGTGTCGGTTTTCTCATGGCAACGGCGCTGATGATGCTGTTGACCATCGAGAAAGCATTCAACACCATCTGGCGCGTTCGGCAGCCGCGCAGGGGAGTGTCCAGCTTCCTGTTGTATTGGGCGATTCTCAGTTTGGGCCCTCTGCTATTAGGCGCGGGGTTTGCCACCAGCACCTACATCGCTTCGCTCTCGTTGATTTCAGGGCCATATGCGTTGATCGGTGTCGGTACGCTAATCAAGGTGATGCCGCTGCTGCTCAGCGTGGCGGCCTTTACGCTGATCTATGCTGCCGTACCCAATACTCGCGTTCCGCTGCGTCATGCCCTTGTGGGTGGTGTGTTCACTGCCGTGTTGTTCGAGGCGGCAAAGCAACTGTTCGGCGTGTATGTCAGTTATTTCCCCAGTTATCAGCTGATCTACGGAGCCTTCGCCGCCGTTCCGTTGTTCCTGCTGTGGGTTTATCTGTCCTGGATGATCGTGCTCTTCGGTGCTGAGCTGGTGTGCGGCCTGTCCTCGTCGCAGCAATGGCGTCGGCGACCGCTGCCGCGCTTGCTGGTGATGCTGTTGCTCTTGCGTAATCTGCATCGTCGACAGCAGGAAGGGCGAGAGCTCCATTTGCGCGATCTGCACAAGGCCGGCCTGCGCCTGCCGGAAGATGAGTGGGACGACATCCTCGGGTTTTTCGAACAGGAGCAGCTGGTCTGCCGAACCGGCTCAGGGGGCTGGGTGCTCTGTCGCGATCTGAATCATTACAGCCTGGACCAGCTGCTGCGTTGCAACCCTTGGCCGCTATCTGCACGCGTAGAGTTACCAGAGCAGCTTGACGAGCCCTGGTATCCGACACTGCGCCGTTCTCTCGAATTGCTGCAGCAGGAGCAGTCCAATCTGTTTGGTGGCAGCCTGGCCGACTGGTTGCAGGCGGGCGGTGACAAAAATCGTCAGTAAGGGAAGGATTCTGCGCGCGCGGAATATCGATTGCGCTCGTAGCGCGACGACCGCGCGGCGCGTAGGCACGCATAGCGGTGCATGGCGAGCCGATAGCTCTCTGCTGGCACGCTTCTGGCTATGGCTTGGGTGGTTGAGAGGAAGGCGTGATGAAAGGCAAGCGCAGCACCATTCTATATTTGCATCAGCGAGCGCCAGATGTAGCGCTCGAGGCATTGAATCGCCTTACCGGCCTGCGCTTCGCGTATTGGCCTGAGTCGCTTATCAATCAATCTGACATGCAGCCTGATGGGGCTACGCAGGTTGCGTCGGTAAACCTGCAGCGGGTATCGAAACAGGTCAGCGGCTGACTCAGGCCTGAACAGCTTTCATCTCGGCGGCGACCGGCTCGACTGGATGGACAAAGAGCTCTTCAACGGTGATTGCTGTCACCTTCGCGGCTGGCCGCAGGTAAATCTGTAATTCTTCGATCTTGTGCCGCACCGGTAATTGCGCAACGCCGGACAGTAGGATCTTGCCTGCGCCGTCGGTACGGCCATGATCAACGGCCGCTTCGCGCTGCTGCTGCCCGTCCCGGTACTTGGCGACAAGCGACACCACCAGCCCTGCATGCCCCTGCAGTTGTAGCCAGCTTGCGACATTGAATTCAGCGACGCTGCCGTCGTAGGTGGTCAGGGCTATGGCTGCTTGCTCAACGATCCGCGAGGGTACGGTACCGATCAGTTTGTCGTGGGCTTGGGACATGGCTTCGCTACTGGCATACGTGGGTGGGTGCGGAATTATAGGCGGCGCTCCCCCGGCAAAACTGTGCACTTGAACGGCGCTATGCGTGACGGGACTCGCAGAACGGAAAATACGCGACGGTTACTTGGCGCCGAATGAACCCGCGTCAGTATATGGCCGTGGCGGACGTGTCCTGCACCGGCGGAAGCGTTATCCTCCGGTGGTGCACGTTAGAGATCGCCGCCATGACCAAATCGATTGCTTCGTCCTTGCTTCTGTTCGCCTGTCTTGTCCTTTCGGCCTGCGAGAAGGAATGGGGTGTCGATCAACATGGGCGCGAAATCACCGCGACACAGTTGCAGGGGCAGTGGCTATTGATCAATTACTGGGCAGAATGGTGCGGGCCTTGCCGTACCGAGATACCGGAGCTGAATGCCTTGGCTGAAGCCGAGCCAGGCCTGGAAGTGCTTGGGGTCAACTTCGATGAGCTGCGTGGTGAGGAGCTTGCTCAGGCTGCCGAGGCGCTGGGAATTCGCTTCCGAGTGCTCAGCGATGACCCTGCCGAACGCCTGCAATTACCGCGTAGCCAGGTGTTGCCGGTGACGTATCTGGTCGACGATAAGGGCGTTGTGCGAGAGCGCCTGGTTGGCGAGCAGACCGCCGATGGGATACTCGCGCATCTGGCGCGGTTGAGAGGCGATTAACACGGGCGCCTCATGGTTTGACGTACCAGAAGTCCTGCCAGAACCCTATCACCTTGGCGGGGTAGCGGTTCTTGCCCAGGCTTCCGTTATAGCGCGCCAGTGCCCGATTGATGTCACCATTTTCCTTCTTCAGGTAGTAGCTGAGGATGGTACAGCCATAGCGAAGATTGGTGGCGTTGTCGGTGAGGTTGTCCTGCGGGCGTCCTAGCTCGGCTTTCCAGAAAGGCATAACCTGCATCATGCCCTGAGCACCGACACTGGATATGGCGAAGCGGTCGAAGAGGCTTTCGGCATGAATCAGCGCCAACACCAGTTCGGGCTTCAGGCCCGCCTTGCTTGCCTCTCGGTGCACCAGTCTGAGAATCGACAGCCTCTGCTCGACGTCCGGCACGTAGCGCTTGAGGCGGCCGGACATGTCCACCAGCCAGACTTCGGCATCGAAGCGATCCTGAAAGCTGTCCGCTTCGGCAACGGTTCGCTGCATGAGGTCACGCAGCTCGGGTTCCGGAGCTTGGCGAATGTTGGCCGCCGCCGGTAGTGCGCACACCAGTAGCAGGGCGAGCAGAAGAGCAGACGTCTTCATCGGTTTCAGTTTCCGCTACTGCCTTCGATCAGGCTTTGCAGAAACTGCTGCTGCAGCTCTGGATCGTTGCGTGTCAGCTCGATGAGGCTCTGTTCAAGCTCGCTGGCTTCTTCTTCCAGGCCCAGCTCAGACAGGCGTCGGACGCGATGCACCCATTGCGCTACATCGTCGCCTTCAAGATCATCGAAGATCAGGTCATGAGCTTCCTGCAGCTTGCCACGCAGCTTATGGCTGACCAGCAGCGTCGCGTCTGCGCGGGTGCCGTCCTGACTATCTTCTACTGACAACTGCAGCTTGCCGACCTGGGCGATGTCCTGATCGGCGAAGGGGCCATCGAGGAGGTTCAGGCGCAGCATGCCGTGGCGATCAGTAGACAGCTCGTGGGTGTGCAGGCCGGCGATGACCATCACCGGTCGTTCGGCCCATGGCAGGCTGGTGTATTCAAGTCGCGCATCTCTACGCTGCTCATTCAGACTGGCCAGGTTCTGTTGCGAGCGGCCGTTGGACTCGACGTTCATGAACGGGTTGATGCCGGCGAAGCCGTAGCTGATCCAGCCGCGGGTGGCGCGCTCCGGAACATTGCCGAGCATCACGACGTTAAGCACATTGGCGCCGACACCCGCGACTACTGCGACGAAACCCATGGGTATCTCGTACAGCTCGCGCCAGGGCTGGTAGGGCGTGTAGCGGTCGTAACGGCGCGTGACTTCGAAATCGGTGACTTCGAATGTCTTCTGCTCCTGCACGCGGATACGGCGTTGCGGCAGCTCGAGTACCTGAGGTTCGCCAAGCTCGATGCGCAGGCTATGGTCGAGCAGTTTGCGCTCGGTGCGCGCCTCGTGCTCGCTGCGTTGCGGCAAGTGGTTGGCGCAGCCACCAAGGAGCAGCGTCGCAAGGGCGACGCTGGTTGAAACGACAACATGTCGGTTGAGCATGGTTTCCGATCAGCGATTAGCACGCGAGTTGATGAAGGACAGAATCTCGGCAGCCGCGACCGGCTGAGGCTGGGCGTCACGGCGATGCTTGTATTCCAGGGTGCCGTCGGTCAGCCCGCGATCGCTGATGACGATCCGATGCGGGATACCGATTAGCTCCATGTCGGCGAATTTGACGCCAGGGCTGGTCTTTTTGTCACGGTCATCGAGCAGCACTTCATAACCGGCAGCGGTGAGCTCGGCGTAGAGTCGATCGGTGGCCTCTTTTACCGCTTCGGCCTCATATTTCATCGGCACTAGCGCGATCTGGAAGGGCGCCAGTGCGTCCGGCCAGAGAATGCCGCGGTCGTCGTAGTTCTGCTCGATCGCGGCAGCCACCACGCGGGAAACGCCGATGCCGTAGCAGCCCATGGTCAGCGTTGCAGGCTTGCCATTCTCGCCCATCACGTTGCAGTTCATGGCTTCGCTGTACTTCGTGCCAAGTTGGAAGATGTGCCCTACCTCGATGCCGCGCTTGATGACCAAGTTGCCCTGACCATCCGGGCTCGGATCACCCGCTACTACGTTGCGTAGGTCGGCAACTTGCGGCAGCGGCAGATCGCGCTCCCAGTTAAGGCCGAAATAGTGCTTGTCGTCGACATTGGCGCCTGCGCCGAAATCACTCATCAGTGCGACGGAGCGATCAATCACGCAAGGAATCGGCAGGTTTAGCGGGCCCAGCGAGCCGGGGCCCGCACCGATGACGGCGCGGATTTCCGCTTCGGAGGCGAACACCAGCGGGCTGGCAACCTGTTCGAGATTGGCTGCCTTGATTTCATTGAGTTCGTGGTCGCCGCGTACGATCAAGGCGATCAGCTGGCCTTTCTCGACGCCATGAACCACCAGCGTTTTAACGGTCTTCTCGATGGCCAGGCCAAACTGTTCGACCAGTTCGATGATCGTCTTGGCGTTTGGTGTATCGGCCAGCCGCAGTTCCTCGCTAGCCGCGGCGCGCTCGGTCTCGCGTGGAATGGCTTCGGCTTTCTCGATATTGGCGGCGTAATCGGAGGTGTCGCTGAAGGCGATGTCATCCTCGCCGGATTCTGCCAATACATGAAACTCGTGGGAGCCGGTTCCGCCAATGGAGCCGGTGTCGGCCTGCACGGGGCGGAAATCAAGACCGAGGCGGGTGAAGACGTTGCAGTACGCCTGATGCATGCGGTCGTAGGTATCCTGCAGCGATTCCTGAGTCAGATGGAAGGAGTAGGCATCCTTCATCAGAAACTCGCGGCCTCGCATGAGGCCGAAGCGCGGCCGTATCTCGTCGCGGAACTTGGTTTGGATCTGGTAGAAGTTGATCGGCAGCTGCTTGTAGCTATGAAGCTCATTGCGCGCCAGGTCTGTAATGACCTCTTCATGGGTCGGGCCTACGCAGAACTCGCGGTTGTGGCGGTCTTTCAGTCGCAGCAACTCCGGGCCGTACTGCTCCCAGCGGCCGGATTCCTGCCAAAGCTCGGCGGGCTGGATGGCGGGCATCAGCACTTCCAGGGCGCCTGCCTTGTTCATTTCCTCGCGAACGATGGCCTCGGCCTTGCGCAGTGCACGCAGTCCCATTGGCATCCAGGTGTACAGTCCGGAAGCCAGCTTGCGGATCATCCCGGCGCGCAGCATCAGCTGGTGGCTGATGACCACTGCATCGGATGGGGTTTCTTTGAGGGTCGAGAGCAGGAACTGACTGGTGCGCATGTGGCCGTTATGTCCTTGCAGAGGCTGAAATTTAGCTCGGCATTGTACGGCGCGCGGGGTGCGACGTATAGGATCGACATGGCCGCTGGGCTGGGCGTTGAAACGAAGAGCCCGGCTTTCGCCGGGCTCCGTTTTGCATCGAATGAACTGAACGCCTGGGTTACAGGATGCTCAGTGGGTATTCGACGAATGCTCGGATTTCGTTCAGGTCCGGGCTGTAGTACTCGCGCATGTCGCTGTTCGAACGATAGATCGAGTTGCGCAGCTTCAGCGACAGGTCTTTCGCCGGGCCGCTCTGTACGACGTACTGGACCTGGTTGAAGAACTCGCGCTCCTTACCTTCGCCGGTGCCGGTATCTACGTTGTCGCCGTAGACATAGGCGGTTTTCCAGAACAGACCTGGAACGCCGTAACCGCTGAAGTCCAGCTCATAGCTGGCCTGCCAGGAGCGTTCGTCCTTGGAGTTGAAGTCGGAGTAGTAGGAGTTGGCTACCCAGATGGAGCCGCCGCCGTCGCCGATGTCGTAATCGTAACCACGATCACCGCTGACACGTTGGTGAGCCAGGATGAACGCGTGCGCGCCGACTGAGTACTTGGCGGCCAGGCTCCAAATGGTGTTGTCGTGCGATTCGCGCGCGCCGAGCTCATTAACCGAGCCGTCGTCGTTGAAGGTCGTGTCCGCGGCTTGGACATAGTCCTTGTCGTAATCGGAACGGTAAATGTTGAAATCCAAGCTAAGCGACTGGTCGCTGCTGAAGGGCATCACATAGTTGACGTTGGCATATTTCTTCTTGGCAACGTCCTCGTTGTCAGCGAAATACAGCGACGTGCTCAAATTTTCATTGAATGCATAGGTGCCGCCGACCACGTTGATGCTCTTCAGGCCTACATCGTCACGGCTGGAGGACTGCATGGTGCTGTCAGCTGTAAAGCGACCAGCGTTCAGCTCCAGACCTTCAATCTCGTTGCTGGTGACGAGGGTGCCGGTGAACGATTCGGGCAGCAGGCGCGAATCGTCATAAGCTAGAACCGGCATGGACGGGAACTGGTTGCCGTACTTGATTACGGTATTGGAGAACTGAGCCTTGATAGCGGCGCCGGCCTGGGACAGGTCGCGCTCTGGATCGCCGTTGGAGTCACGCTCGAACATGGCGCCATAGGTGTGGCCGCGGCCGCCATCGAGGCGAACGCCCAGCAGGCCATAGGCATCCACGCCTACGCCGATGGTGCCTTGGGTGAAGCCGGACTCGAAGGTGGTGATGAAGCCTTGGCCCCAGCTCCGAACGTCGCCTGCGCCATCTTTATAGTCGCGGTTGAAGTACGTGTTGCGCAGCAACAGATCGAGACTCGCGTCCTCCACGAAACCCTTGGACTCCGATTGCTGGCTGGCCAGCGCCATCTGGGAGGTGCCCGCCGATACGGCTAGGGCGATTACGCTCCACTTCATCACTTTCATTGTGATTGCTCCTTTGGTTTAAAAATGGTGCTTACCTTTCTGCGGTGGGCAGAAAGGGTGCAACTTCTTAGTCCCGCATCAGGCTTTAGCCAATTATGGCTGCTCTCGCAAAAAAGCCATCCAGAGAATGTACTGTTTAGCTCTAGTGCAGCGCTAGAGCAAGCTGCGCAGCTCCATTGTGGCGTTTTTGAAGCTGTCGTTGTGTTCTCTTCTTGGGGTTAGCAAGAATCGTACTCAAATCGTCTGGCTGGGTTTCTCTGCCTTTGCCGTGAGGTTGCAGGCCCTCCGTTGCACCGCAATAGCGCGCGTTCGGTTACCGCTGGCACCACTAGCGGGCGCCACTGACGGGTTATTATAGGTGATGCTTGGGGCGTTCTTTTTTCACGTTCATTATCTGACGAGCCGGCGTCCGACTCGTTTTCAAAGGGGTTTTTATGTTCGCTCTCGATCCACGCCTGGAGCAGGATACGTTACTGCTTGGCGACTTCTCGCTGTGTCGATTGCTGTTGATGAATGATGCTCAGTACCCTTGGTTCATCCTGGTGCCGCGCCGTGAGGACGTCAGTGAATTATTCCAGCTCGATGTGGCCGACCAGCAGGCATTGTGGCGGGAGGCAACGTCGCTGGCCGAGACGGTCAAGGACACTTTCGGTGCGGACAAAATGAACATCGCAACGCTTGGCAATATGGTCGGGCAGCTACATATGCACGTCATCGCAAGGCGTCGCGACGACGCGGCCTGGCCGGCGCCGGTATGGGGCAAGCATCCTGCCAAGCCTTACAGCGATGAAGAAGTGGCGGCCATCAGGCACAAGCTCAGGCTAGTGCTGACCAATCAATTCCGTTTTGGAGAATGACCGTGGAGCTGGAGTCGAGAGTGATGGATCTGGAAACGCGTCTGGCGTTTCAGGACGACACGATTCAGGCGTTGAACGATGTGCTGGTCGAGCAACAGCGGATCATGGAGCGAATGCAGCTGCAGTTGCGCGCCCTGGCCAAACGTCAGGAAGAAATGCAGGTGCCGATGGACGCTGGTGAGGATGAAGCTCCGCCACCGCATTATTGACTAACGGCAGGCAATGGGGAGGTGGGCATGCCCTCCCCATCATCAATGGCGCTTATCGGTCCGATTCAATCGGGACGACGTCTTCTGCCTGAAGTCCCTTGTCACGCATCATGATGCTGAACTGCACACGCTGGCCTTCGACCAGGACGCGATGCCCTTCTCCGCGGATGGCGCGGAAATGCACGAACACATCATCTCCGCTGTCCCTGGAAATAAAGCCGAAGCCCTTGGATGTGTTGAACCACTTCACGGTGCCGGCTTCTCGGCCCGCCGTTGAAGACGTGCCGGTGCCTGCGCCCGTGCTGGCATTGGTGCGAGTCGGTTTAGCCTGCTTGCGCTGCGCTCGAGGCGTGGCCAGGTGCAGCAGCACCGCGATCAGGGCAAGCAGCAGGCTGGCGAGCGTAGCGGGCTGGCCGGCGATCTGCTGCAGCGATGCGAGCACGATAACCGACTGCAGTACGACGGAAAGCAGCAATAGTGCGGACGCGGCGATGATTGTGGGGCGGGTCCGGGCGTCGATCAGCAAGGCGGAAGGAGCGAACTGGACGTTCAGTAAGCCCAGCATCAGCAGGCACAGCGCCTCAGGTTGCAGTAGAAGCGGCAGGGCGCCGCGCAGGCTTGGAACAAAGGACAGCAATAGGGCAATCACGCCCGCCAGAACATGGATGATCTTTAGCATTCTTGTATGACTCACGGTTGATAACACGACAGAAGAAGCCGCAAGGCCAGGAGCTCGTGGAAAACGTTCGTCGGTCAGGGCTGAACACTGTTCGAGAAACCGCGCGGGTCCGGGCTGCAGCGCGGCGTATTTAACAGTAAAGGAGGAGGGCGCTCAAATGCGCGTTCCGCAGCATGGATAAAGTGCAGGGGTGTGCGTGGCGGTTTCGACAAAGATCAGCGGTAATGTTGGGCAGGGCGCACACGGGCGCCCCGTCCAGAGGCAGCTTAGGCTGAGAGCAGGCTGCGCAGCATCCAGGCAGTCTTCTCGTGGCTTTGCATGCGCTGGGTCAGCAGGTCGGCGGTTGGTTCGTCATTGACCTTGTCCAGCAGCGGGAAGATGCCGCGGGCGGTGCGTACGACCGCTTCCTGACCTTCTACCAGCAGCTTGATCATCTCTTCGGCTGAAGGTACGCCTTCTTCTTCTTTGATCGAACTCAGGCGTGCATAGGCTGCGTAAGTGCCCGGTGCTGGAAAGCCCAGGGTGCGGATGCGCTCGGCAATGTCATCTACGGCGAGGGCAAGTTCGGTGTACTGGGTTTCGAACATGGTATGCAGCGTGTTGAACATCGGACCGGTAACGTTCCAGTGGAAGTTATGGGTCTTCAGGTACAGGGTGTAGGTGTCGGCGAGTAGACGAGACAGACCCTCGGCGATGGCTGCCCGGTCCTGCTCGGCGATGCCAATGTTGATTTCCATGCTTTTTCTCCTGGTGGATGGTTCAGCCATTAGTTATGCCAGAAAAACGCGTGACGTGGTGAAGCGATGCGTTTCTGGCGGGGCTCGGGGTTTGGAAGGCCGGGATCAAGTCAGGGTTCCATCGCCAGCCCGATTTCCAATCGCCCAGGGGCAACGGCTGCGCCGCGCTGATTATGCAGATATAATCCCGCGCTTATGCCCGGCGGCCTCTGCGCGAGCCGCAGCGCCCGGCGTCATATGCGGTAACGCGTGCGGCAAAAGCCGTTTGCGCAGAGCTGCAACAGTGCGGTCAGCCTGTCGCGTCTCTAGCGCCCCATCGAATTCAAGATACGAGAAGCGAACTCCACCATGATGCGCAGCCACTATTGCGGCCAATTGAACGAAAGCCTGGACGGCCAGGAAATCACTCTTTGCGGCTGGGTACATCGCCGTCGTGACCATGGCGGGGTGATCTTCCTCGACGTGCGTGATCGTGATGGCCTGGCGCAGGTGGTCTTCGATCCGGACCGCGCGGAAACCTTCGCGACGGCCGACAAGGTTCGTAGCGAGTATGTGGTGAAGATCACCGGCAAGGTGCGTCTGCGCCCAGCTGGTGCGGTGAACCCGAACATCGCTTCCGGTGCCATCGAGGTCCTCGGTTACGAGCTGGAAGTGTTGAACGAAGCGGAAACGCCGCCGTTCCCGCTCAACGAGTACAGCGATGTCGGCGAAGAGACGCGTCTGCGCTATCGCTTCATCGACCTACGCCGTCCGGAAATGGCCGAGAAGCTCAAGCTGCGCTCGCGCATAACCGCCAGCATCCGCCGTTATCTGGATGAAAACGGCTTCCTCGATGTGGAAACGCCGATTCTGGGTCGCCCGACGCCCGAAGGCGCGCGTGACTATCTGGTGCCCAGCCGCACCCACGCCGGCAACTTCTTTGCTTTGCCGCAGTCGCCGCAGTTGTTCAAGCAGCTGCTGATGGTCGCCGGCTTCGACCGCTACTACCAGATCGCCAAGTGCTTCCGCGACGAAGATCTGCGTGCTGACCGTCAGCCTGAGTTCACTCAGATTGATATCGAAACCAGCTTCCTCGACGAAGCAGACATCATCGGTATCACCGAAGGGATGATCCGCAAGTTGTTCAAGGAAGTGCTGGACCTGGAGTTCGGTGAATTCCCGCACATGCCGTTCGAAGAGGCCATGCGCCGCTATGGTTCGGACAAGCCTGACCTGCGCATTCCGCTTGAGCTGGTAGACGTTGCCGATCAGCTCAACGCTGTCGAGTTCAAGGTGTTCTCCGGCCCAGCGAACGATCCGAAAGGGCGCGTTGCTGCCCTGCGCGTGCCGGGTGCAGCGAGCATGCCGCGCAGCCAGATCGACGACTACACCAAGTTCGTTGGTATCTATGGTGCCAAGGGCTTGGCCTACATCAAGGTCAACGAGCGCGCCAAGGGCATCGAGGGACTGCAGTCGCCGATCGTCAAATTCATTCCGGAAGACAACCTTAATGTGATCCTTGATCGCGCCGGTGCGGTCGATGGCGACATCGTCTTCTTCGGCGCTGACAAGGCGAAGATCGTTTCCGAGGCCCTGGGCGCGCTGCGCATCAAGATCGGTCACGACCTCAAGCTGCTGACCTGCGACTGGGCGCCGCTGTGGGTGGTCGACTTCCCGATGTTCGAAGAGAACGATGACGGCTCGCTGAGCGCGCTGCACCATCCGTTCACCGCACCGAAGTGCACACCTCAGGAGCTGGAGGCCAACCCGGCCGGGGCTCTGTCGCGTGCCTATGACATGGTGCTCAACGGTACTGAGCTGGGTGGCGGCTCGATCCGTATCCATCGCAAGGAAATGCAGCAGACCGTGTTCCGTATTCTCGGCATCGACGAAGCCGAGCAGGAAGAGAAGTTCGGCTTCCTGCTCGATGCACTGAAGTTCGGTGCGCCGCCGCATGGTGGTCTGGCCTTCGGCCTCGATCGTCTGGTCATGTTGATGACCGGTGCGCAGTCTATTCGTGAAGTGATCGCCTTCCCGAAAACCCAGAGCGCTGCGGACGTCATGACACAGGCGCCGGGCGCGGTGGACAGCAAGGCGCTGCGTGACCTGCATATCCGTCTGCGCGAGCAGCCGAAGGCGGAATAAGCGCCATCCGAAGCCTGGTTCTGCCAGGCTTCTTCGTCTTGCGGCCTAGCGCCGCGCAGGCGTAACGGTGATACCGCGTTTCGTCCTGATAGATAACGCAGGCGGGGCGGTTATCGAGATTTCTGATTCAGTCGAAGAATGGAGTGAGTTATGGCTGGTCATTCCAAATGGGCCAATATCAAGCACCGCAAAGAGCGCCAGGACGCCAAGCGGGGCAAGATCTTCACCAAGTTGATTCGTGAGCTGACCGTCGCGGCCAAGCATGGCGGCGGCGTGCCGGCGGACAATCCACGCCTGCGCCTGGCGGTGGACAAGGCACTGACGGCCAACATGTCGCGTGACGTCATTGATCGCGCGATCGCGCGGGGCGCAGGCTCCAGCGAAGCCGACAACATGACCGAGCTGAGCTATGAAGGTTACGCGCCAAGCGGCGTGGCGATCATCATCGAGGCCATGACCGACAACCGTAACCGTACGGCGGCTGAAGTGCGCCACGCCTTCAGCAAGAACGGCGGCAACCTCGGTACCGACGGTTCGGTCGCGTATATGTTCGATCGCAAGGGACAGATCAGCTACGCGCCGGGCGTCGACGAGGATGCGTTGATGGAAGCGGCGCTGGAAGCCGGAGCGGACGACGTGGTCAGCCAGGAAGATGGCTCGGTCGAAATCTACACCAGCTTCGCGGATTTCCTCTCGGTCAATGAGGCGCTGACGCAGGCAGGCTTCAAGGGCGACGAGGCTGAAGTGGCGATGATTCCGTCGATCATGGCGCCAATCACCGATGTCGAGACGGCGCAGAAAGTTCTGCGTTTGATCGATGCGCTAGAAGATCTGGATGACGTGCAGAACGTCTATCACAACGCGGAGATCTCCGACGAGATCATGCAGCAACTGGGTTGAGTGTCACGCTGTCCGTAGCCGGGAGTCGCACTGGTGTGTTCCCGGCTTTTTTACGGCCGGTCTATTCCCAGGTCGGGCTAAGCGGTCGGTAGCGGATCTGGCATCGGCTCCGTATACTCGCTACTGGATAAATAGACAGCACGGCCAAGGCATGACGCTGATTTTAGGTATCGACCCCGGCTCTCGAATTACCGGTTATGGCGTTGTGCGTGACAATGGTCGTGGTTGCGAGTACGTCGCCTCCGGCTGCATTCGTACCGGCACTGGCGAGTTGCCCGACCGGCTGCGTGCGGTGTTCAGTGGTGTGAGCGAGGTCATTCGAACCTACGGTCCGGTGACCATGGGTATCGAACAGGTATTCATGGCGCGCAATGCCGATTCTGCGCTGAAGCTCGGCCAGGCTCGCGGGGCGGCCATTGTCGCCGGTGCCGAAGCAGGGCTGGAGATTGCCGAGTACACCGCAACGCAAGTCAAGCAGGCTATCGCCGGAACGGGTGGGGCGGACAAGCAGCAGGTGCAGATGATGGTCATGCACTTGCTCAAGCTTCTGGAAAAACCGCAGATCGACGCGTCTGATGCGCTGGCCATTGCGCTATGTCACGCACATCACCGGCAGAGTCTGATCCCACACGGCCTGGCTGGCGCCAAGCGGCGAGGCGGGCGGTTGCGTCTGTGATTGGCGCAAGCATTCTTGGTTGGATGAATATCGACTGGTCGTCAGCGAATGCTATGGCCATGGAGGACACAGATTGATCGGACGTTTACGCGGCACGCTGGCGGAAAAACAACCGCCACATCTGATTCTCGACGTAAACGGCATCGGCTATGAGGTCGAGGTGCCGATGACTACGTTGTACCGCCTGCCGGCGGTCGGCGAGCCGGTGACGCTGCACACGCACCTGGTCGTGCGCGAAGACGCGCAGCTTCTTTACGGCTTCGCTGAAAAGCGCGAGCGTGAGCTGTTCCGCGAGCTGATCCGCTTGAACGGTGTTGGCCCAAAGCTGGCGCTGGCGCTGATGTCTGGGTTGGAGGTCGATGAGTTGGTGCGCTGCGTGCAGGCGCAGGACACTTCGGTCCTGGTGCGCATACCGGGCGTCGGTAAGAAAACCGCCGAGCGGCTTCTGGTCGAACTGAAGGATCGCTTCAAGGCTTGGGAAAGCATGCCAGCGATCGCGACGTTCGTGGTTGAACCCGGGAGCAAAACGGCAGTCACAAGCGCCGAGAATGATGCGGTCAGCGCGTTGATCTCCCTTGGCTTCAAGCCACAGGAAGCCAGCCGTGCGGTGTCCGCGATACAGGAAGATGATTTGAGCAGTGAAGAAATGATCCGTCGTGCCCTTAAGGGCATGGTGTAAGCCATGATCGAAGCGGATCGTATCGTCACGGCAGGCAGTCGAGATCGCGACGAGCAAGTGGATCGCGCGATTCGCCCCTTGACGCTGGCCGAGTACATCGGTCAGCCGGTCGTTCGTGAGCAAATGGACCTCTTCATTCGCGCCGCCAAGGGCCGCCAGGAAGCACTCGATCACACGCTGATCTTCGGTCCGCCTGGGTTGGGCAAGACCACGTTAGCGAACATCATTGCCGAAGAAATGGGTGTGTCGATCAAGAGCACATCTGGGCCAGTGCTTGAGCGGCCCGGCGACCTCGCGGCATTGCTGACCAACCTGGAAGCAGGCGACGTGCTGTTCGTCGACGAGATCCATCGGCTTTCGCCCATCGTCGAGGAAGTGCTGTATCCGGCGATGGAAGATTTTCAACTGGATATCATGATCGGCGAGGGGCCGGCGGCTCGGTCGATCAAGCTGGATCTGCCACCATTCACCCTTGTGGGTGCCACTACCCGTGCCGGCATGCTGACCAATCCTCTGCGTGATCGATTCGGCATCGTCCAGCGGCTAGAGTTTTACTCCACCGAGGACCTAGCTACCATCGTCAGCCGCTCGGCCAGCATTCTCGGGCTGCCTACCGAGGCCGAGGGTGCGTTTGAGATCGCTCGGAGAGCCCGCGGGACTCCGCGAATCGCCAATCGTCTGTTGCGCCGCGTGCGGGATTTCGCTGAGGTCCGCGGTCGCGGCGAAATCACCCGACAGATTGCCGATCTTGCGCTGAACATGCTCGACGTCGACGAGCGTGGCTTCGATCACCAAGACCGCCGGTTGCTATTGACGCTGATCGAGAAGTTCGATGGCGGCCCGGTAGGGATTGATAGTCTTGCTGCGGCAATCAGCGAAGAGCGCCATACCATCGAGGACGTGCTCGAGCCGTACCTGATCCAGCAGGGCTACATCATGCGTACACCGCGCGGCCGGGTCGTGACTCGTCACGCCTATCTGCACTTCGGCCTCAACCTGCCCAAGCGCATGAGCGACGCGCCGACGCCGGATCTGTTCGATGGCGACATAGTTTGACGAAAATATTGTTCTCTTACCCGATTGGCATTTACAAGGCCGAGCACTAGTATGCGCGCGCAAGCCGGAGCTGAAATCTTCACCCACCGCTGTCGGGTCTATTACGAGGACACTGATGCGGGCGGCATTGTCTACTACGTCAATTACCTCAAATTCATGGAGCGAGCTCGTACCGAGCGGTTGCGCAGTCTGGGATTCGCCCAGTCGCAGCTGGCCGGTGAGGACTTGCTGTTTGTCGTGCACTCAGTCGAGGCTCGCTACCGTGCCCCGGCTCGCTTGGATGACGAATTGCTGGTGACGGCCGAGGTGGTTGATTTGAATCGTGCCAGCCTGCGTTTTCGCCAGCAGGTCAGGCGTGCGGTAGATGATGTTCTGCTTTGTGAGGGGCAGGTGCTGGTGGCCTGCGTACGTGCCGAAAGTTTGAAACCCCGAGCCATCCCCGAAGCGCTACGTATCGCTTTCGCGGGTTCGGGTCTATCCCCTGCAGGAGAGTAAGCGTGGAAGCCAACGTCGATCACATGTCCATGTGGAGCCTGATCAGCAACGCCAGCTTCGTGGTGCAGCTGGTCATGCTGATACTTGTAGGCGCCTCGGTGACCTCATGGATTCTGATTTTTCAACGCGGCAATTTGCTGCGCGCTGCGAAACGAGCGCTCGATACCTTCGAAGAGCGCTTCTGGTCGGGTATTGACCTGTCCAAGCTTTATCGCCAGGCGGGCAGCAATCCTGATCCGGATTCGGGCGTCGAGCAGATCTTTCGCGCCGGCTTCAAGGAGTTTTCCCGCCTGCGCCAGCAGCAGGGCGTCGATCCTGATGCGGTGATGGATGGGGTCAATCGCGCCATGCGCGTAGCCATCTCTCGCGAAGAGGAGAAGCTCGAGCAGAGCTTGCCATTCCTGGCCACCGTTGGTTCGACCAGTCCTTACATCGGCCTGTTCGGCACCGTTTGGGGGATCATGAACTCCTTTCGCGGTTTGGCTCAGGTTCAGCAGGCAACCCTGGCTACCGTGGCGCCAGGTATCGCTGAAGCGTTGATCGCCACTGCGATCGGTTTGTTTGCCGCGATTCCTGCGGTGATTGCCTACAACCGTTTCGCTGCACGCAGCGAGATGCTCATCGGCCGCTACTACACCTTTGCCGATGAGTTCCAGGCCATCCTCCATCGCAAAGTTCACACCACTGAAGACTGAGGCCCACGGCCATGGCCAGAATCCGCAATAGACGCAAGCCCGTCGCCGAGATGAACGTAGTGCCTTACATCGATGTGATGCTGGTACTGCTGGTCATCTTCATGGTTACGGCGCCGATGCTCAATCAGGGCGTCAAGGTCGATCTGCCCAAGGTCAGCAGCGAGGCCTTGCCGCAAGATAACGACAAGCAGGTGTTGACCATCTCGATCAAGGCCGACAAGACCTACTACTGGAACGTCGGCAGCGAGGTCGATACAGAGAGCAGGGGTAACGAGGCTGTCGCATTGGCTGATATGACGCAGGCGGTCGTCGCCATCATGCGTCAGCGTCCAGACACGCAGGTATTCATCCGTGGCGACCGTGCCGTGGATTACGGCTCGGTCATGGCGGCCATGGGCGGTTTGCAGGAAGCCGGCGTTGGTAATGTCGGCCTGATCACCGAGGCGCCTTGATGCAGCAGCGTGACTCGTCGCCTTCGCAGAGCTACTTCTGGCCGACCGTGCTGGCGGTCGGCCTGCACGTCATTATCTTCGGCATGCTGTTCGTCAGCTTTTCAATGACACCCGAGCTGCCGCCTTCCAAGCCGATCGTGCAGGCCACCCTGTACCAGTTGAAGTCCCAGAGCCAGGCAACTACTCAGACCAACCAAAAGATCGCGGGCGAAGCGAAGAAGACCGCTGCCAAGCAGTTCGAAAGCGAGCAGATGGAACAGCGCAAGGTCGAGCAGGAAAAGCAGGCCGCTGCCGCCCGCGCTGCGGAACAAAAGAAGGCTGAAGAGGCTCGAAAGGCCGATGCGGCGAAAGCTGCGGCCGATAAAGCAGCAGCTGCGAAGAAGGCCGAGGAGGCCAAGAAGGTCGAGCAACAGAAGCAAGCCGAGATCGCAAAGAAGAAGGCGGCCGAAGAGCTGGCCAAGACGAAAGCGTCAGAAGAGGCCAAGAAAAAGGCCGCCGAAGAAGCCAAGCGGAAGGCAGCGGAGGAGGCCAAGAAAAAAGCGGCAGCCGAAGCGGCGAAGAAGAAAGCAGCGGAAGACGCCAAGAAGAAGGCGGCAGCCGATGCGGCACGCAAAGCGGCAGAAGACAAGAAAGCACAGGCACTTGCCGAGTTGCTCTCGGACACTACCGAGCGTCAGCAGGCGTTGGCTGATAGCCATGGTGACCAAGTGGCCGGCAACTTCGACGACTTGATTCGACTGCGCGCGGCAGAAGGCTGGACGCGTCCGCCGTCGGCGCGCAACAACATGACCGTGCAGCTTCAGGTAAATATGCTTCCAGATGGCACCATTACCAGCGTTAGCGTCTCTCGCTCCAGCGGTGATGCGCCATTCGACAATTCTGCGGTTGCCGCAGTTAAGAACATCGGTCGGCTGACAGAAATGCAGGGCCTGAGCCCGCAGGACTTCCAGCCTTACCGGTCCTTCAAAATGACATTCACGCCTGAGGATCTTGCGTTGTGATCAATTCCCTTCGAGGTCTATTTGTCCTGCTCTGCTGCCTGGCGGGAATGGCGGTGGCGCAGGAAAAGAACATTGTGGTTACCAGCGGCGCCGACCGTGCGATTCCAATCGCGGTGGTCCCGTTCGGCTGGCAGGGCGGTACTGTGTTGCCTGAGGACATGGCGGAAATCGTCAGCAACGATTTACGTAATTCCGGCATCTTTCAGCCGATTCCGCGGCAGAACATGATCAGCATGCCGACGCGCGGCAGCGAGATCATCTATCGCGACTGGAAGGCGCTAGGTGCCCAATACGTAATGGTCGGTAACATCGAGCCGGCTGGTGGTCGGCTGCAGATCCGGTACGAGGTATTCAACGTAACCACCGAGCAGCAGGTCATGACTGGAACGGTCGGAGGCTCTCCCGATCAGCTGCGCGATATGGGTCACCATGCAGCAGATCAGTCTTTCGAGAAGCTGACCGGCATCAAGGGCGCGTTTTCCACCCGTCTGCTTTATGTCACCGTCGAACGACTGGGTGGCGCTAATACTCGCTACACGCTGCAGCGCTCCGACTATGACGGTGCCCGCGCAGTGACCTTGCTGCAATCGCGTGAGCCGATCCTCTCGCCGCGTTACTCGCCGGACGGCCGCCGTATTGCCTACGTGTCTTTCGAACAGAGGCGCCCGCGGATTTTCATCCAGCACATCGACACCGGCCGCCGCGAGCAAATCACCAATTTCGAGGGCCTGAACGGCGCGCCGGCATTCTCGCCAGATGGCAATCGCCTGGCGTTCGTGCTGTCCAAGGATGGCAATCCCGAGATATACGTAATGGATCTGGGGTCACGCCAGCTGCAGCGTCTGACCAATCACTACGCCATTGATACCGAACCCTTCTGGGGCGCGGACGGTCAAACTATTTACTTCACTTCCGATCGCGCCGGCAAACCGCAGGTTTACAAACAGCGGATAGGCAGCAACTCGGCCGAGCGCGTGACGTTCGTCGGTAACTACAACGCTAACCCTAAACTGTCGGCTGATGAGAAGACTCTGGTCATGATCCACCGTCAGGACGGTTACACGAACTTCAAGGTTGCTGCACAGGATCTGCAACGGGGCAATCTGCGGATACTTTCGGATACCAGTCTGGATGAGTCTCCTACTGTTGCGCCTAATGGCACCATGCTAATCTACGCCACCCGCCAGCAGGGCCGGGGAGTCTTGATGCTCGTGTCCATCAATGGACGCGTTAGGCTCCCGCTTCCAACAGCTCAAGGAGAAGTCCGAGAGCCGTCCTGGTCCCCTTACCTGAACTGATGCGGTATCAACGCTTTTTAACCAAAAACACACCTGGGGTTGTTACACATGGAAATGCTGAAATTCGGTAAGTTCACCGCTCTGGCTCTGGCCATGGCTGTTGCTGTTGGTTGTTCCTCTAAGGGCGGCGACGATTCGGGCGAAGGTTCGGGCGCGATCGATCCGAACGCTGGTTACGGTGCCGATTCCGGTTCCGTTGATAGCAGCATGAGCGAAGAAGCTGCTCTGCGCGCCATCACCACTTTCTACTTCGAGTACGATAGCTCCGACCTGAAGCCGGAAGCCATGCGCGCTCTGGACGTTCACGCCAAGGACCTGAAAGGCAACGGCGCTCGCGTCGTTCTGGAAGGCCACACCGACGAGCGTGGTACTCGCGAGTACAACATGGCTCTGGGCGAGCGCCGTTCCAAGGCCGTTCAGCGTTACATGGTACTGCAGGGCGTTTCCCCGGCTCAGCTGGAACTGGTTTCCTACGGCGAAGAGCGTCCGGTTGCCATGGGCAACGACGAGCAGTCCTGGGCTCAGAACCGTCGCGTCGAACTGCGTAAGTAATTCGATATGCGCAAGTACCGCCACGCTCTGACTTTTACAGTGCTCGGCCTGCCGCTTATGGCGGCGGCTCAAGTGCCGGTTGTGGATTACGAGCAGGGTGCCGCTAGCGGTAACCCTGGCTATTCCACGGCCGCGCCGAGCGGTGACGGTGCCTATGCTGGAGGTGGAGCTGCTGCTCCATCTTCGGCGCAGGGCATGCTCTTCATGCAGCTGCAACAGATGCAGGAAGAGATCGCGCAATTGCGCGGCATGCTTGAAGAACAACAGAATCAGATTCAGCGCCTGCAACAAGAGGGGCTGGAACGCTATCAGGATCTGGATCGACGGATGTCGAGCGGGTCCGCAACAAACCAGGCGGCGCCTGCGCGCGACGTTTCTGCGGCCAATACCAATGCGCCCGCAGCAACGCAGGGCCAGACCCAGAGCGGCTCAAGCGATCCTGCCCAAGAAAAGCTTTATTACGATGCTGCTTTCGACCTGATCAAGGCGAAAGACTTCGATAAGGCCAGCCAGGCTTTCGCGGCTTTCCTGCGCAAGTACCCTGACAGTCAGTACGCTGGCAATGCGCAGTACTGGCTGGGTGAGGTCAATCTGGCCAAGGGTGATTTGCAGGGCGCAGGCCAGGCCTTCGCTAGGGTCAGCCAGGCTTATCCGCAGCACAACAAGGTGCCGGATTCGCTCTACAAGCTGGCCGACGTCGAAATTCGCCTGGGTAATCGGGACAAGGCTCAGGGTATTTTGCGCCAGGTCGTTACTCAGTACCCGAATACATCGGCCGCGCAGTTGGCTCAGCGGCAACTCAATCGCTGATATCACGCTGGCGATATGAACGAAACCCGCCCATCGTGCGGGTTTTTCGTTAGAATCGCCGCCCCTATTTCCCGCAACGGAGGCGGATGGCCTGTTTAGCCGTCACGCCCGTGGCTGATATGACTCTGCGAATTACCGAGATTTTCTACTCGCTGCAGGGGGAAACGCGAACCAGTGGACTGCCTACTGTGTTCGTTCGCCTGACCGGCTGTCCCCTGCGCTGTCAATATTGTGATACCGCTTATGCGTTCAGTGGTGGAGAGTTGATGACTCTCGATGCGATCGCCGAGCGTGTCGCATCCTACAATCCCCGTTACGTCTGCGTAACCGGTGGAGAGCCTTTGGCTCAGCCCAACTGCATGCCATTGCTGCAGCGGCTTTGTGACGCGGGGTACGAGGTTTCGCTGGAGACCAGTGGCGCGCTCGATATTTCCATGGTGGACGAACGGGTTAGTCGAGTGGTGGACCTCAAAACACCAGGTTCCGCCGAGGTCGCACGCAATCGCTACGAGAACATGGCTTATCTCACGCCTAACGATCAGGTGAAGTTTGTCATCTGTTCCCGCCAGGACTACGACTGGGCTGCCAGCAAGCTGATCGAATATGGCCTGGATCGGCGCGCGGGTGAGGTGCTCTTCTCACCTAGTCACGGCCAGGTTGATGTCCGTGCGCTTTCGGATTGGATCGTTGCTGACAATCTTCCCGTGCGGCTGCAGTTGCAGTTGCACAAGATCATCTGGAACGACGCGCCCGGCCATTGAGATCGTGGCTCTTGTGGTCAGCTGTTTGCTGGCTGTGACAACCCGCATTGAAGGTATCCGAGATGAACGATAAGAAGGCAGTCATTCTGCTGTCCGGCGGACTCGACTCGGCCACGGTCGTGGCCATGGCTCGTGATCAGGGTTACACCTGCTACACGATGAGTTTCGACTATGGGCAACGCCATCGCGCCGAGCTGCAGGCTGCCGAGCGCGTGGCGAAGCAGCTGGGTGTGATCGAGCACAAGGTGATTGGGCTCAACCTCAACGGTATCGGCGGTTCGGCGCTGACGGATGCAAACATTGATGTGCCTGAAGTGCCGAGTGAAGGCATTCCTGTCACCTACGTTCCTGCACGCAACACCGTCTTTCTCTCGCTGGCGCTTGGTTGGGCGGAAGTGCTTGGTGCACGAGACATCTTCATCGGTGTCAACGCGGTCGACTATTCGGGCTATCCAGACTGCCGTCCGGAGTTCGTTGCCGCATTCGAGCGCATGGCCAATTTGGCTACCAAGGCGGGCGTGGAAGGGGTGGGGTTCCGTATCCAGGCTCCGCTGCAAGAGCTGAGCAAGGCGCGGATCGTCCAGGAAGGGGCTCGTTTGGGCGTGGATTATGCGATGACGGTTTCTTGCTATCAGGCTGATGCGGATGGCCGGGCATGTGGGAGATGCGACAGTTGCCGGCTGCGCGCCGCCGGTTTTGCCGAAGCAGGCCTGGCTGATCCGACCCGCTATTTCTGAATGGCGTCGCACTTGATATCGGGGCTGACGTCACGCTGTATTGATTGAATCTTTTTAAAAAAAGATTGTTTTCATCAATCAAATCAGTATCATGCGCCCCGCATTGGGTCGTTAGCTCAGTTGGTAGAGCAGTTGGCTTTTAACCAATTGGTCGTAGGTTCGAATCCTACACGACCCACCATATTTCTCCTTCGGGAGTGCGAAAAGCCGGAGACCTTCAAGGTCGTCCGGCTTTTTTTATACCTGCACATCGGTAGCGGCGCCCGTCTGAGTGCTACGTTCGGTCATAAGCGGCATTTTTCTCTACGACCTTAGTAGGTGGCTTAAGGGTTTTTAAACGTAATAGACTGCGGACTTCCTGATTGTCCGTTGGTTCGAGGCTCAAATGTATTCTGATCGCATCCGCTTGTCCTCTCTGCAGAGCAAGGTAATGAGCGCCCAAGAGGCCGCTTCCCTTATCCGCGACGGCATGACCGTTGGCATGAGCGGTTTCACCCGTGCGGGCGAAGCCAAGGCCGTGCCCCTTGCGCTTATCGATCGCGCCAAGGACGAGAAGCTGCAGATCAGCCTGGTCACTGGTGCCAGCTTGGGTAACGATCTTGACGGCAAGATGGCTACTGCCGGCTTGCTGGCCCGTCGTATGCCGTTCCAGGCAGATCCTGTGCTGCGCAAAGCGATCAACCAGGGCGAGGTCATGTTCATTGACCAGCACCTGTCGCATACCGTCGAGCAGATGCGCAACCATCAGATCAAGCGCCCTGATGTCACCATCATCGAGGCACTGTGCATTACCGAGCAGGGCCACATCGTTCCGACTACGTCGGTGGGCAACTCTGCCAACCTGGTGATGTTTGCCGATCAGGTAATCATCGAGTTGAATCTGGCGCACAACTTGAACCTGGAAGGTCTCCACGACATCTACTTCCCTGGTGAGCGTCCGAATCGCGGGCCGATTCCGCTGACCAAGGTCGATGACCGTCTCGGCTCCACCTCGATCCCGGTCGACCCTGCCAAGATCGCTGCTATCGTCATCACCAATCAGCCAGATTCCTACTCCACGGTTACCCCGCCGGACGAAGAAACCCAGGCCATTGCCAGCCATCTGGTCGAGTTCTTCAAGAGCGAAGTCGATGCCGGGCGTATGGCGAAGAATCTTGGCCCGATGCAGGTCGGTATCGGCAACATCGCCAACGCCGTAATGTGTGGTCTGATTGACTCGCCGTTCGAAGACCTGGTCATGTACTCCGAAGTGCTGCAGGACTGCACCTTCGAGCTGATCGATGCCGGCAAGATGACGTTCGCCTCCGGCTGCTCGATCACTCTGTCCGAGCGTTGCAATGATCGCGTGTTCGGTAATCTGGCGATGTACAAGGACAAGCTAATCCTGCGTCCGCAGGAAATCTCGAACCATCCTGAACTGGTGCGTCGTCTAGGCATCATCGGTATCAACACCGCGCTCGAGTTCGACATCTACGGTAACGTCAACTCCACTCACGTGGGTGGCACCAAGATGATGAACGGCATCGGTGGTTCGGGCGACTTCGCACGTAACGCTCACCTGGCCATCTTCGTGACCAAGTCGATCGCCAAGGGCGGCAATATTTCCAGCGTCGTACCCATGGTCGCGCACGTCGACCATACTGAACATGACGTCGAGATTCTGGTTACCGAGCAGGGTCTGGCTGACCTGCGTGGTCTGGCTCCGCGTGAGCGTGCGCGAGTCATTATCGACAACTGCGTACACCCGTCCTACCGTGACGTGCTGAACAAGTACTTCGACGACGCCTGCAAGAAGGGCGGTCAGACGCCACACCTGCTGGGCGAAGCCATGCAGTGGCACATCAACCTGGAAGAACGTGGACACATGCTCAAAGGCGAGTGATCCAACAAAACCGCCGGCTTCCAGCCGGCGGTTTGCTTTTGCGGGGTGCAATGCCCTGCTTCGCTCGAATCCCGCCACGCTTTCCCTTTTGCAAAGGCTTCGGCTAGTATTCCTGCCCCGTTCAACGGCAGGAGGCGTGTCTGAATCCTGCACCTCCCGTCCCTACGACAAGCCCGAACAGGCTGGCTAACGCCGCTGGACTCGGCGCATCGTGCAATCCCGTGCTGGCAGGACCCGCGACCATGACGCAGATACCCGAACGCATACTTGTGCAGGCTCACCTGGCGGCCAAGCAGCCCAGGCCTCTGACGCATGAAGAGGAGGCGCAGTTGCGCAGCGAGATCGCTGTTGAATTGAAGCGCCAGAATGCAGTGTTGGTTGCTCATTACTACACCGATCCGGTGATTCAGGCATTAGCCGAGGAGACCGGCGGCTGCGTATCTGATTCCCTTGAGATGGCGCGTTTCGGCAATGAGCATCCAGCGCAGACGGTGCTGGTGGCTGGCGTCAAGTTCATGGGGGAGACGGCGAAGATCCTCAACCCGGAGAAGCGCGTGCTGATGCCCACGCTTGAGGCTACCTGTTCGCTTGATCTGGGTTGCCCGGTCGAGGAATTCTCGGCGTTCTGCGATCAGCATCCTGAACGCACTGTGGTGGTCTACGCCAATACCTCGGCCGCAGTTAAGGCGCGCGCTGATTGGGTGGTGACATCCAGTTGCGCACTGGAGATTGTCGAAAGCCTGATGGATAACGGTGAGAAGATCATCTGGGCCCCGGACAAACATCTGGGCAATTACGTGCAGCGTGAAACCGGCGCGGACATCCTGCTTTGGGATGGCGCCTGCATCGTTCATGAGGAGTTCAAGGCCAAGCAGTTGGCCGACATGAAGGCGCTGTACCCTGATGCGGCGATCCTCGTGCACCCTGAGTCCCCTCAAGCTGTGGTCGAGCTCGCCGATGCGGTAGGTTCTACCAGTCAGCTGATCAAGGCGGCACAAACGCTGCCGCAGCAGACGCTTATCGTCGCAACGGACCGCGGCATCTTCTACAAGATGCAGCAGCTATGTCCCGAGAAGACCTTCATTGAGGCACCGACTGCCGGGCAGGGCGCGAGCTGCCGTAGCTGCGCGCATTGCCCATGGATGGCCATGAACACGCTTGAGCGAACCCTGGAATGCCTGCGTGCGGGGAGCAATGAAATCTTCGTCGATCCGGCGCTCATTCCGCGTGCCGTCAAGCCGCTGAAGCGGATGCTCGATTTCACTCAGGCTGCGCGACTCAGGCAAGCCGGCAACGCCTGAGGTCGAATCAGCGCTGAGGGTGCCTCAGCGCCTTGGCCTAATCAGCGCAGCATTTCCTCGACCATGCGTTTTTCGTCCATTAGCTGCTTCTGCCGTGCGTCTATCCGTGCAGAAATCTGGAAATTGCTGGCGCGGCGTTTGGCGAGGTTGAGCTGCTCGATGCCCTGGTCGTAATCACCAACCAGCGCGAAGTATTCGGCACGCGCCTGGTGCAGGCCGACGATATTGCCACTCAGTCCGCGGACTTCCGCGACCTGGTACCAGATATCAGGGTCTCGACGGCGCTGTTCTGCAAGTTTGTCCAGCTCACGTTCGGCTTGCTGCGTTTCGCCCTGTTCCATCAATAGATCAATGTGCATCTGGCGCACTGGATAGTTACCCGGGTACAGCTGCAGCAGCCGCTGTACGCGCGTCTGTGCCTGCTGAAGGCGATTGGAGGTAATGTCCAGTTCGATCTGGGCGAGGTTGTAAGTGAGGTCGTCCGGCGCCTTGGCTAGTAGGGGGGCGAGGCTGCTACTCGCGTCTGCGAGCTGGCCTGCCTTGATCTGGGCCAGCGCCAGGCCATAGCGGGCTGCGTCCATCTCCGGGTTTTCATTGAGCATCGCGCGGAAACGTTTCGCTCCAACGCCGGGGGTGCTTTCAAACTTGAGTTGCGTGCGGGCACGCATCAACTGGTAACGCAGGCTGTCCTGAGCGCCGCCCTGCGGATATTGCTCCGCCCGATTGGTGGTATCGGCAATGCGCGACTCGCTGACCGGGTGGGTCAAGAGAAACTCCGGCGGCTTTTGATCGTAACGATACTGGCGCATGAGGCGGCCGAACATTGACGGCATCGCGCGTGGGTCGTAACCGGCCCGCTCTAGGTTGACGATGCCGATGCGGTCCGCTTCCTGTTCATTCTGCCGGGAGAAACGGCGCTGTGCCTGAATCGCAGCGGCCTGCGTGGACACGATAGCGGCGATACCGGCATCGCCTGCGCCTGCTGCCGCGGCGACGACGCCGGCCAGCATGGCTGCCATCAGCGGCAGCTGCATGCGCTGCTGCGCTTCAAGGCCGCGGGCGAAATGACGTTGTGAAAGGTGCGCCAGTTCGTGAGCCATCACCGAGGCGTACTCGGCCTCGGTCTGGGCGTGGATAAACAGGCCGCCATTGACCCCGATGATGCCTCCCGGTGCGGCAAAGGCGTTCAGTTGGGGGCTGTCCAGCAGTACGAACTCCAAGCGGCGGTCTTGCAGCTGACTGGTCTCGGCCAGGCGATAAACGCTGTTTTCGACGTAGTCCTTGAGCTGCGGATCGGAAAGCTGCCTGACCTGGCCACGGAGCAGGCTGAGCCAGGCGCGCCCGAGTTGATGTTCCTGTTCCGGTGAAACGATGCCTGAACTGGCATCGCCGAGCGATGGCAGGTCGTTGGCCAACACCGGTTGGACAAGCAGGCAGGTGAGCGTGAGCAGGGCAGGGCGCAGCAGTTTCATCCAGACAGGCTCGTTGAAGTGAGAACGGCTACTGTAGCCTTGACCTTGGCCGGCTGGCCAGAGCCCTGGTGTGCTAGGTATGCTGCGAGGCTTTTCTGTGGAGGGCGAACCATGACTGACGAACAATCGCAGTCGCTCGTATTCGATGCCGAAGTGGATGCTGTAGGCCTCGACTGTCCGATGCCGCTGCTCAAGGCCAAGCTGGAGTTGAACCGCTTGGCTAGTGGTGCGGTGCTCAAGGTCATCGCCAGCGATCCCGGTTCGCAGCGAGATTTTCGCAGTTTTGCCAAGCTGGCCGGCCATGCGTTGCTGCGTGAGGAGGCCGAGGATGGTCTTTATCGCTACTGGCTGCGCAAGGCCTGACGATTCGCTTCGAGGAAATACATGATCAAGGTACTACGCGGTTGGATGCAGCGTTACTTCTCCGATGAGGAGGCGGTTGTTCTCGCGGTTCTGCTGTTCCTTGCCTTTGCGGCCGTGTTGACGCTCGGCAAGATGCTCGCGCCGGTGTTGGCCGGGCTGGTGCTAGCCTTCCTGATGCAGGGGCTGGTCGGTGCGCTGCAGCGCCTGCGTGTGCCGCACCTTCTGGCGGTCTGGCTGGTGTTCCTGATGTTCATCGGGGTCATGGTGGTGTGCACGCTATTCATCGTGCCACTGCTGTGGCAGCAACTGTTGACCTTGTTCAATGAGCTGCCGCGCATGCTGGTCGAATGGCAGTCTCTGCTGTTGCTGCTGCCAGAGCGCTATCCGCAGTTGGTAACCGAAGAGCAGGTGCTACGCGGCATCGATTTCATGCGCGGCGAGATCGGTCGTTATGGCCAAGTGGTGCTGACCTCCTCGCTGTCCAGCCTGCCATTGCTGATCGGGTTGATGATCTACCTGGTACTGGTCCCGATCCTGGTGTTCTTCTTCCTGAAGGACAGCGAGCAGATCAGCGGCTGGATCAAGGGCTACCTGCCACGCGAGCGTGGCTTGATCACCCAGGTTTCCCAGGAAATGAACCTGCAGATCGCCAATTACATCCGTGGCAAGGTGATCGAGATACTGATCGTGGCCGTCGTGTCCTACGCGGTCTTTGCTGCTCTGGGGCTCAACTACGCGGCGCTGATGGCGATGCTGGTGGGGATATCGGTCGTGGTGCCCTATATCGGCGCGACTGTTGTCACCATCCCTATCGCGCTGATTGGGATATTCCAGTGGGGGCTGGGCGACCAGTTCTTCTACTTGATGGTGGCGTACGCAATCATCCAGACGCTGGACGGTAACGTGCTGGTGCCGCTGCTGTTCTCCGAGGCGGTGAACCTGCACCCGGTCGCGATCATTTGCGCGGTTCTGTTGTTCGGCGGTCTCTGGGGCTTCTGGGGCGTGTTCTTCGCTATCCCATTGGCGACCCTGTTCAAGGCTGTTCTCTACGCCTGGCCACGCGAGCCTGCGGTGGTTACTCCCAGCGAATGAGCTAAGCGAGGGGCTGGCTGAGCCAGCCCTTTTTTATGCTTCGTTCAATGCCTGTGCTGCTTGAAGCACCGCTTCCACATGGCCTGGCACTTTCACGCCACGCCATTCCCGACGCAACACGCCGTTGCGGTCGATGAGGAAGGTGCTGCGGTCCACGCCGAGATACTCCTTGCCGTAGAGCTTCTTCTGCTTGATCACGTCGAACAGCTGGCACAGCTGCTCGTCCTTGTCGCTGACCAGCTCGAACGGGAAGCCTTGCTTGGTGCGGAAGTTCTCGTGAGTTTTCAGGCTGTCGCGCGAGACGCCGAAAATCAGCGTGTTGGCGGCCAGGAAGGCTGGGTGATGATCGCGAAAGCCTTGTCCTTCGGTCGTACAACCTGGCGTGTTGTCTTTCGGATAGAAGTACAGCACGACTTGCCTGCCATCCAGCGATGCGAGATCGATCAATTGGCTGCTGGTGGCCTGGACTTGGAAGGGCGGAACGGGGTGATCGATTTCAACGGCCATATTGGCTCCTGTTTCGGCTATGGGTTCTGCGGACGCCATGGCTCGATCAGCGCATCGAGATTGAGTGCGTCGGCGAAATCCAGGAACTGGTCGCGCAGCCAGCTGATCTGCGTGCCGGCCGGCAGCGTGACGGTTAGCGTGGCGTTGAGCATGGTCCCGCCAGTTTGCGGTGCCTGATAGGTATCGCAAGTCAGGCTCTCCAGCTCGACGAGGTGGTCGATGAAGAACTGACACAGTTCATTGAGGATGTCGGGACGAAAGGCGGCGCTCACATAAGCCACGTACGGCAGCGCTTGCGGCCGGATTTCCAACGCTTCGCTGCGTACGACGTTGGCGGTGAAGGCGTGCTTCTTCGCCAAGCCTGGCAGGGTGGTCTCCATCCGGGCCAGCGCGTCCCAGCTGCCAGTGACTTCCAGAACCAGCGCACTGCATTCACCGTGACGGGTCAGTCGCGTGCTGACGACAGCGCAGCGGTTCTCGTTGGCGGCCCGGCAGAGCACATTGGTCAGCTCCATTGGGTTGGCGCCGAGAGCGCTGATGACGAGAAATTGTTCGCGGGGTAGAGGGGGGGTGGACATGCAGCATTCCTGGCGGTGGTGAATCGGTCGGCCAGCCAAGCCGAAAACGGCTAAGGGTAGCGAAAAGTGAGGGCGGAGGGAATGCGCGCTGCCCGATGGAGGCCTTTTCGGGTGGCGTCGATATGCTTCGTGCGGCGTGCTTCACGCTACTCGCAAAGCGCTGGGGAGCCTTGTACCATTACGCCTCTTTTTATCTATCCGGCAGGAGTGGTTGCATGATTGCGGGCAGTATGGTGGCGCTGGTCACGCCCATGGATGCGCAAGGCGGTCTGGACTGGGACAGCCTGAGCAAACTGGTGGACTTCCATTTGCAGGAAGGCACCAATGCAATCGTTGCTGTCGGAACTACGGGTGAGTCGGCCACGCTGAGCGTCGCCGAGCACATCGAGGTGATCCGGCGCGTTGTCGATCAGGTCAACGGCCGTATCCCGGTCATCGCCGGAACGGGTGCCAACTCTACCAGTGAAGCCGTCGAGCTGACCGAAAACGCCAAGACTGCCGGTGCGGATGCCTGCCTGCTGGTGACCCCGTACTACAACAAGCCGACCCAGGAAGGCCTGTACCTGCACTTCAAGCATATCGCTGAAGCCGTGGCGATTCCGCAGATCCTCTACAACGTGCCCGGTCGTACTGTGTGCGACATGCTGCCGGATACGGTCGAGCGACTGGCCAAGATAGCCAACATCATCGGTATCAAAGAGGCCACGGGCGACCTCAAGCGCGGCCAGGAAGTGCTGGATCGCGTCAGCAAGGATTTCCTCGTCTATTCGGGCGATGACCCCACCGCTGTCGAGTTGATGCTGATGGGCGGCAAGGGCAACATTTCGGTCACGGCGAACGTGGCGCCGCGCGCCATGAGCGACCTCTGCGCTTCGGCGATGGCAGGCGATGCCGCCACTGCCCGTGCGATCAACGAGCGTTTGATGCCGCTGCATCGCGCTCTGTTCCTGGAAGCCAACCCGATCCCGGTCAAGTGGGCATTGCACGAGATGGGCCTGATGGGCAATGGCATCCGTCTGCCACTGACCTGGCTTAGCCAGAGCTTCCAGGAACCGCTGCGCCAGGCGATGCGCCAAACCGGCGTGCTGGCTTAACAACAAAGGAATACGCATGAAGCGACTGGCCGGATTCTCGACCCTTGCCCTGATGATCTCTGCAACCAGTGGCTGCGGCTGGCTGTGGGGCGACGATGGATATTTCCGCGACCGCGGCAGCGACTACCTTTCGGCCCGCCAGACTGCTCCGATGCAGGTTGCCGTGGATGGTGAGGTCCGCCCGCTCGATCCGCTGCTGCCGGTCCCTCGTCAGGTTGCCGACAGCAGCCATGCTGGCAAGTACGAAGTGCCGCGTCCCCAGCGCTTGCAGGTTGCTGCGGATATCAGTGATTTCAGCGTGCAGTCCTCCGCTGATTCCCGTTGGCTGGTAGCGCAATACGCACCCGCTCAGGTGTGGATCGCCGCGCGGCAGTTCTTCACCGATAAGGGCTTCAGCATCGCTGACGAGCGCCGCCAGACCGGCGAGTTCGCCACGGCCTGGCAGGCCGCCGCGGGGCTGGACGAAGCGTTGGTGCGTAACCTGGGCATTCAGGATGGCGAAACACGCGTGCGAGTTCGCGTCGAGCCCGGCGTGCAGCGCAACACCAGCGAGATCTTCGTGGTTAGCGTCAAGCGTCCTGCCGGCAGCACTGCCGATGTGGCGTGGCCTGAAACCTCAAGCAACAAGGAGCTCGATCGGGTGCTGCTCGATGAGCTGCAGGCGAGCCTGAACCGCAGTGCCCGCCAGGGTGGCTCCGTATCGCTGCTGGCCGAGCGCGACTTCGACGCACCAAGCCGCGTTAACCTGACCCAGGACGGTAGCGGCAATCCGCTGCTGCAGCTCGACAGCGATTTCGACCGAGCCTGGTCGAGCATCGGTCGTGCGCTCCAGGCGGCAGACGTGCGGGTCGACGACCTGGACCGCAGCCTGGGTGTTTACTACGTGAATTTGAGCGAGCGGGCCAACGATCCAGACGACAAGCCCGGTTTCTTCAGTCGCCTGTTTGGCGGCGCGGACAAAGACGACATCGAGGCGCGGGCCGAGCGCTATCAGGTGCGCCTGACACGTGCCGGTAATGGCGTCCAGGTAACCCTGGACAAGAGCATCGACACCGTCGCGCCAGCTGACGTAGCTCGCCGAGTGCTCGGTCTGATCAAGGACAACCTGGGCTGAGCGAAAGCCGCCCTGCAACACGACACGGATAGGCGAAACCTCAAGGTTTCGCCTGTTTCGTTTCTGCCGACCTGCCAACCCGCGGAAGTTTTCGTATGACCACTCCCACCGCCCTCAGCCTGAAGAAGATCTATTCGGGCAAGGTACGTGATCTCTACGAGATCGACGATAAACGCATGCTCATGGTCGCCACCGATCGCCTTTCGGCCTTCGACGTGATTCTTGCTGAGCCGATTCCGGAGAAGGGCAAGATCCTCACCGCCATCTCCAACTTCTGGTTCGACAAGCTTGCGGGCTTGATCCCCAATCACTTCACTGGCGACAAGGTCGAAGATGTGGTGCCGGCTGCCGAGTTGCCGCTGGTGGAAGGGCGTGCCGTAGTGGCCAAGCGTCTCAAACCGGTAGCGGTGGAGGCGATTGTGCGTGGCTACATCGTCGGCTCCGGCTGGAAGGAATACCAAAAGAGCGGCACGGTTTGCGGCATCCAGCTCCCGGCCGGTTTGAAGGAAGCTGCCAAGCTGCCGCAGCCGATCTTCACACCTTCGACCAAGGCTGCCGTGGGCGACCACGACGAGAACATCTCGTTCGAGCAGTGCGAAGCGATCATCGGCAAGGAGCTCGCTGCTCAGGTGCGCGACGTATCCATCGCCCTGTACAGCGCTGCGGTCGAATACGCGGCCACGCGGGGCATCATCATCGCCGACACCAAATTCGAATTCGGTCTGGATGAAGATGGCACACTGACGCTGATGGACGAAGTGCTGACGCCCGACTCCAGCCGCTTCTGGCCGGCCGACAGCTACGAAGAAGGTAAGAACCCGCCGAGCTTCGACAAGCAGTTCGTCCGCGATTGGCTGGAATCCACCGGCTGGAACAAGCAGCCGCCGGCGCCAGCCGTTCCGGCAGACGTCGCGCAGAAGACTGCGGACAAGTACCGCGAAGCGCTTACCCGACTGACAGCCTGATCGGGACAAGTGAACGGACTCGCCAGTGCCTGTCACGGTAAGCGCAAGAGATTGAAAACGGATAAAAATCTGTGCAGTTGGGGTTCGACAAACTCAATCCAGCTGCTATGATGCGCGCCGCTGGAGAGATGCCGGAGTGGCCGAACGGGACGGATTCGAAATCCGTTGTACCCTCGCGGGTACCTAGGGTTCAAATCCCTATCTCTCCGCCATTACATAAAGCCTAAACCCTCGAACTCGCCAGAGTTCGGGGGTTTTTGCTTTTAGGTGCCGCCAATTGCTCTGCAATGGGCTGGCTTGTCCCAGGTCTATGCTCGACGAGCGTCCGCGAACTACCTGCAGACGGCACAGGGACCATTGCATTGCGCGAAGCAAAGCGAAGAGGAGGGTGATGTCGCAGGAACAGCGGGGCTTCATCCTGACCCGGCACTGGCGCGATACGCCAGACGGCACCGAGGTCAGTTTCTGGCTTGCTACTGATGAAGGGGCACGGCTGGTGCGTGTGCCGCATCAGCATTCGGTTGCGTTCATTCCCGAGGAGCAGCGCGCGCTCGCAGAGTCGCTCTTGCGTCGCGAGCGTGACGCCGAGCTGCGGCCGCTGACACTATGCGACTTCCGCCATCGGCCGGTGATGGGGTTGTATTGCCGGTCATACCGACGCTTGCTGGATTGTGCTCGGTTGCTGCGTGAGGCTGGGATTGATGTCTACGAGTCTGATATCCGTCCGCCCGAACGCTATTTGATGGAGCGGTTCATCACCGCGCCGGTGTCGTTCACGGACACGCCTGTTGGTGGCGGCGCTCCGATCAATGCTCCACTCAAGCCGGCGCCGGACTACCGCCCGGCGCTCAGACTGGTCTCGCTGGATATCGAAACCACATCCCGTGGCGATCTCTATTCCATTGCCCTGGAGGGCTGCGGTCAGCGCCAGGTCTATATGCTCGGACCGGAAAACAGCCAGGGCAGCGCCGTCGATTTTTCGCTGGAATACTGCGAAACCCGAAGCCAGTTACTCGAACGGCTGAACGCCTGGTTCGCCGAGCACGATCCCGACGCCGTGATTGGCTGGAATCTGGTGCAGTTCGATCTGCGCGTGTTGCACGAGCATTCTCAGCGGCTGCAGGTCCCATTGCGCCTGGGTCGGGGTGGCGAAGAGGTGGAATGGCGCGAGCATGGCGGGCGCGGCAATCACTTTTTCGCCGCAGCAGCGGGGCGGTTGATCATTGATGGCATCGAGGCGCTGCGCTCAGCGACCTGGAGTTTTTCCTCGTTCAGTCTGGAGAACGTCGCGCAAACACTGTTGGGCGAAGGGAAAGCGATCGACAATCCCTATCAGCGAATGGCGGAAATCGATCGCATGTTCGCCGAGGACAAGCCGGCCCTGGCGCGTTACAACCTCAAGGATTGTGAGCTGGTAACACGCATTTTCGCCCACACGGAATTGCTGACGTTTCTTCTCGAGCGCGCCACCGTGACCGGCTTGGCCGCGGATCGCAGTGGCGGCTCAGTCGCTGCGTTCGAACACCTGTACATGCCGCTGATGCACCGCCAAGGCTTCGTGGCGCCTAATCTCGGTGAACGTCAGGCCGAAGCCAGCCCAGGCGGCTTCGTGATGAACTCGCAGCCGGGGTTGTACGAGTCCGTATTGGTGCTTGATTACAAGAGTCTCTATCCCTCGATCATTCGCACCTTTCTCATTGACCCGGTGGGGTTGATCGAGGGGCTGCGTCACCCGACCGACGAGGAGTCGATCCCCGGCTTTCGCGGGGCGCACTTCTCACGCACCCGGCACTGCCTGCCGGCAATCGTGGAGCGCGTCTGGGAAGGTCGCGAAACGGCGAAGCGTGAGCACAACAAGCCGTTGTCGCAGGCCCTGAAAATCATCATGAATGCGTTCTACGGGGTGCTTGGTTCTAGTGGCTGTCGCTTCTTCGATACGCGGTTGGCCTCGTCCATCACCCTGCGCGGCCACGAGATCATGCGGCACACGCGGGAATTGATCGAGGCGCAGGGGCACGCGGTGATTTATGGCGATACCGATTCCACGTTCGTCTGGCTGCGCAAGGCGCATTCGGATGACGAGGCTGCGAGGATCGGCCAAGAGCTGGTGCGGCACATCAACGGCTGGTGGCGTAAACATCTGCAGACCGAGTTGGGCTTGGCCAGCGCATTGGAGCTGCAGTACGAAACCCATTTCCGGCGTTTTCTGATGCCGACCATTCGTGGCGCGGAGGAGGGCAGCAAGAAGCGCTATGCCGGCCTGGTCACGCGCCCGGACGGCAGTGACGGCATGGTTTTCAAGGGTCTGGAGACCGTACGCACGGACTGGTCACCCTTGGCGCAGCGCTTTCAGCAGGAGTTGTACCAACGCATCTTTCACCGCCAGCCGCACCAGGATTACGTCCGTGATTATGTGCGGCGCACGCTGGCCGGTGAGCTGGATGAGCTGCTGATCTATCGCAAGCGCCTGCGCCGGCGGCTCGATGACTACCAGCGCAACGTGCCGCCGCATGTGCGGGCAGCGCGCCTGGCGGATGACTACAACGACCGCCAGGGCCGGCCGCGGCAATACCAGAACGGCGGCTGGATCAGCTATCTGATCACGGTCGCAGGGCCCGAACCGTTGGAGACGCGGTCATCGCCCATCGACTATGACCATTATGTGTCGCGACAACTGCAGCCGGTGGCGGACGCGATACTGCCATTCGTGGGCGATAACTTCGCTTCGCTGGTCGATGGACAGCTCGGGTTGTTCTGACTTCGTCGGGCCGCGGCATCGATGTCGTGTCGGGTCGGTCGTATGTGGAGTGACCATCGACGGAGCTCCGACATGTATCTGATCCAGCTGCTGCTACCGCTCTATGACAATGATCAGCAAGCGCTGCCGAAATCGCTGTTCGGCATGGTGAGCGATGAGCTCATCGAGCACTTCGGCGGCCTGACCACATATTCGCGAGCGCCGGCGAGTGGTTACTGGCTGGAGGACGGAGACAATGCCGTTCACGACGAATCGGTGGTCTACGAGGTCATGGTCGATGAGCTGGACAGGAGCTGGTGGGCCGATTACCGCGCCGAGCTGGAGCGCCGGTTTCGGCAGGAGATGCTGGTGATTCGGGCACATGCTCTGATGCTGCTGTAGGCACTGTCGCCAACAGCTATGGCCGGCGGGCCCGGCCATCGGTGTTTAGTTACTTGCGGATCCAGTTACCGTTGAGCTGGATGATCTGTCCCGGTGGTGTTTTCTCGATGGCCTTCTTGCCTGCAATGGCTTCCACGTCGCTGACGCTGATGCCGTTCTGCTTGGCAACACGGTGGTATTCCGCGCGGCGCGCCTGGTTGATCTGGCTGGCGATGTCCTCGGCGTTCTGGCTGGAGCGAACCACTCCAAGGTAGCCGTCGGGCCTCTCGCCAAGCAGACCGCTGGCCTTGGCGTCGCCCAGGGCGGACATGGCTTCGTTGAGTGTCATGGCTGCTGCGGGCAGGGCCAGGGCGAGCGCGAACAGCAGGCTCGCCAATTTGAGATAGGTTTTCATCGTCGTCCTCAGAACAGTCCGCTGTCTTGGTTGATGATTGAGTCGAGCTGCTTGTCTACCCGGATGTAAATCTCGTGTTCGATCTTCACGTTCAGGTTGATGTTGATCGGCTCGTTCGGCACGGCCAGTTCCACCCTCGGCGTACAGGCGCTGGCAAACAGGGCCAGCAACAGAATGATCAGCGATTGGCGCAACCGCATGGCGGTCTCTCCTGTGTCGGCTTGCGGTTGCATGGCCTCAGCGAAGCCGTTCCTGCACCCGCCGTTGAATGGTTTCGCTTACCCGGTCGCTCAGCTGCAAGCTGGTTAGTAGCGCCGGAATGTCCTCTTCAAGGTTGATAGAGAAGTTGATAGGTCTACCGCCTTCCAAAGCCGGGTTGCGGCCATTCAGACGTAGCCCGAGGTTCAGCTTGCCGCTCTCATCATAGCGGACGTCGCTGCTCAGCAGATCATAATGAAAATCGTGCAAGGCCTCGCTGACGATTCGCATGGCTGGGTTCGCCTGGGCGAGGGCTTCGATCTTCGGTGAGCGAAAGCGCAGTACGCCACCCGGTGCGCGTGCTGCGAGCTGCCCCTGATCCACGCTTAGCCCCGTGGCGCTGCGATGGATTTCAAAGCTGCCGTCGATATGGCCGCTGCCACTGAGGCCTTCGGTTGGATAGGCTGCCAGCAACTCGCTTAGCTGCACGCCCTGCAGATGGGCGTTGAGCTGCTGTTGCGCTGCGGCCAGATCAAGGCTTGCCGGCTCCAGCGAGAACCGGCCGCCGAGGATTTGCGTTTCGGCAGTTTGCCAGCTCAGGCGCCCTTGTCCCGGTTGGTCGAGGCTGGCGTTGTAAGCACCACGCAGCAGGAGCGGGCCGAAGGTGAAGCCGGGATTGAGCTGCGCCAGGCGGAGTTCGGTGATGTCCATCTGCAAACGATTGTGCTGCAGGCTGCCGGCAAGGCGCGCATCGAGCCCGGATATCTCGGTGCGGTCGTAGATGCCCGCCAGGCCTCTTGCCTCAAGGGCGAGACTGGCCGATAGCACACCGCTGCCGGTCGGCAACGAAAACTTGCCATCGCCCAGCAGCCGCCCGCTGTTCAGCTCAAGCGCTGCCGGCCAGGCAGTGAAGCTGCGGGCGAATGGATTGCCGGCGCGCAGGAATATCTCTTGCAGCTTGCCGCTTACCTGCAACGAGCCATTCCAGGCGTTGTTCAGGCTGGTTGCCAGTGCCAGCCCGGCGTCATTGCTTAGCGGGCCGGTTGCATTCAATCGCGTTGCGTCGACATCCAGCTGGCTGCTCCAGCGCCAGCCTTGGCTGATCAGCTGCGGATGCTCCAGTGTGCCCAGGCGCAGCTCTACCGGGCCGCGTAGGCGCCATGTAATGGGTTCGGTCCCGCTGCGCTCGATTTGCAGGCTGAGCGGCTGCGGCAGCTCGGCACGTAACTGGCTGGCCGCAAACTCTGCGCTGGTCATTCGGGCGAGGGTTACACGCGATGTCTTATCGACCTGCAGAGCGATCCGCTCGAAGTCAGCTCGGCCCGAAAAGCTCAGTGCGGCCTCCAGTCCTTGCAGTGAAAGCGCATCCAGCTGCAGCTTGCTGCTGCGCAGTTGCAGGCGTGCTTGCTCGACATCCAATGTGTAAGGCGGCGCGGTGGCCAGCTGCACGCGCGCTTGCAGCGTTGCCGGGGTGCTGCCCTGGGATTCCAGGCGAAGCTGCAAGGGCAGCCGGCCTTGAGCCGTCTCGGCTTCCATCGGGACGATATCGAGATTCAGCAGAGTGGGGCGCAGGCTTTTCGGCAGTTCGGCAACCATCGTTGGTTCAGGGCGTAGTTTGAGGCTGGCTTTCAGTTCGGTGGGCAGCCACAGACCGTTCTGCCCATTGGCCGCCAGGTCGATCTCGCCTTGTAGCTCGCCAAGGCCGATGACGGGCCAGAAGGCGGGCAGATGAGCAGACAGGCGCAGATCGCCGGCGGCATCGCGCCAGTCGAAACCTGCGCCCGGTGCCTGCGGCAACGCCAGTGCCCAGCCTGCGCCCAGTCGCATGTCTGTCGGCATGTCCGGCAGCGTGGCAGGTTGGTAGCTTGTCCATTCCCCTAGCCATTCCAGCAACCAGGGCGCTTCCGGCAGGCTGCCCATCGACAGCGTGCCGTTCCACAGCAGTTCATTGGTACTGTCCAGCTGGTGGCGGGTTTCCAGGCGCGGTTGCCCATCGATCAGCAGCTTCGCTTCGATCAGGCTGTGAAGTTCATCGGAACGCTGCGCACTGATGGTCAGCGATAACTGGTGCTGGTTGCGTCGTAGATCCAGGCGGGCTTCAAGCGGCAGCAATGATTCGCCAGCATGTTGCAGCTGCAGTGCGCCCCGTTCGTCGCAACGGCCGTTGGCACAGGGGAGGTCCAGCTGCAGATCGTCTATGGTCAATCGCTGCGGTAGCCAGGCCGCCCACCGTTCATATTGTTCAAGGTCCGGTGCTGGAGAGTGGTCTTCGGGAGCGTCTGGCAGTGAAAGTAGTGTGAACTGGATTCGATCGATATGTAGGGATCGTGCTGGCAACGGTTTTGAAAGGCTGGGTATCCGCAAGGCAACGTTGTCAGCCTGTGCGGCCATGGCCAAGCCGTCCACAGTTCGCTGTTCGTAGTTCAAACGGCTAACGGTTATGCCTTGAGTCGAGACGCGCAGGTTTTCCCATTCGAGGCGCTCAATGCCCTGTTCCCGCTTGAACATATTCCACTGATACCAGGCGAAGCCGCCGGCAAGCGATGCAAGCCCCAGCAGTCCTAGCAACAGCCAGAGCAGGATTCTCGACGGTTTTGTCATGGCCACTTCCAGAAGGCGAGGGAGACAGCATAGCTGCAGAACAGACGTAGCGACCGTGCTCTGGCGTGGTGCAGGAAGCGACAGCGCGAGGCTTGAAAGGTTCACTCGAAGCCCGCGTAGGCCGTTGTGTCAAGGGCTTCTGAGCGACGTGCGCCGAACTTGTGCACATTTGTGCGGTGGCCCTGTCAAGGCCTTATGACAAACTGTCGCAAATCAATTGAATCCATAGAACGTTAATAACCAATTGAAAAATAAGCACTTTTTTCGTTGGCGAAAAAAGCGCCAGTTTAAGCGCAGCCCCCATGAGACGTGGCGTTCGACGATTTGTCTGCTGTTTGTCCACTGAGTTATCCACAGCTTCTGTGGATTAAAAACTGATGTGATCCGGATCTACTTTTTTCGTTTTTGACAAGACTTTAACTCTCAGAAAAAAGGAGTAGAGTGCGCGACCTTATCCATCCAGCCCCCTGATGTGCATGAGAACGCGTACCTCCGTTTCCGCCTCCTTTGCTACTTCCACTCCATCGGCACGTCTGCCGCTGCGTATGGCGCTGTGGTTGCTCGACAGCCAGCACCTGGGCACAAACCAGGGCGTCAAGCGCATCGCCGGCCGTCTGCTCAAGCAGCCTGCGCGCGAGGGCGTGGTAGAAGCACAGAGCCGCCTCGGCCGCTTGCTGTGCTGTGAGTGTGAAAGTCAGCGCGATCGCCGCATCGGTTTCGAACTGCTGCGTCAGGCGGCGCGTGCTGGTGATTGCCAGGCTCAGCTGGAACTTGGCCGCCGGTATGGCGAGCCGGATCATCCCGAGCCTGCCAAGGCGCGCCTCTGGCTCGAACAGGCCGCGGCGCAAGGCTCTCAGGAAGCGGTGCGCTTCCTCCAGCGGGTCAAGGCCTAAACGGCCCCGCACCCGTCTATCTGCGGGTCGCTATACTGCCCGGCAATTTCGCCGGAGCCCTTCATGTCCTTTGATCCTCTTCATCTATTGATCGGTTTGGCGCTCGGCGCAGTCGCCCTGGCCGTGCTTAGCGTCTATCTGCAGCGCCGCCTGTCTTGCGCCGAAGCCGAACAGGCAATGCTCGACGAGCGGCTCAGGCAAGCGGCGTTGGCTCAGCAAGGGCTGACCGCCCAGCTGGAAGGCTGCCGGATCGAACTCGCCGAATTGAATGGCATCAAGTCCGAGCAGCAGGCAGAGCTGGCCGCGCTGCGCCGCGAGACCGAGCTGCTGCGCACGCAGCGCGACGGCAACATGGAAACCATCGCTGATCTGCAAGCCGAGCGTGACGCCCAGATGGGAGAGTTGCGTCGATTGAGCGCAGCGCATGCAGCGCTCGAAGCCGAGCTGCGCGAACAGCACAGCGCGCATCAGCAGCGATTGACGGATCTGCAGGCGGCGCGGGATGACTTGCGCGCACAGTTCGCCGAGCTTGCCGGGAAGATCTTCGATGAGCGTGAGCAGCGTTTCAGCGAGTCCAGTCATGAGCGTCTGGGGCAGCTGCTCGATCCGCTGAAAGAACGTATCCAGTCGTTCGAGAAGCGTGTCGAGGAAAGCTACCAGAACGAGGCGCGTGAGCGGTTTTCCCTGGCCCGTGAACTGGAGCGGCTGCAACAGCTGAACCAGCGCCTGGGCGACGAGGCGACCAACCTCACCCGCGCGTTGCAGGGTCAGAAGACGCAGGGCAACTGGGGTGAGCTGGTGCTGGAAAAGGTGCTGGAGCACGCCGGGCTGGAAAAAGGCCGCGAGTATCATACGCAGGTCAGCCTGAAGAGCCCGGATGGTGAGCGTTTCCAGCCGGATGTACTGATACATCTGCCAGGTGACAAGCAGGTCGTGGTGGACGCCAAGGTAAGCCTGACCGCCTACCAGGCGCTGACCTGCGCCGAGGACGATAGCAGTCGGGCGCTGGCGCTCAAGCAGCATGTGCAATCGCTGCGCAGCCACCTCAAGGGCCTCTCGCTCAAGGATTATCAGCGCCTGGACGGGCTGCAGAGCCTCGACTTCGTGTTGCTGTTCGTCCCAATTGAAGCGGCTTTCGCCGCAGCGCTGCAGGCCGACCCCGATCTATTTCAGGAGGCATACGGCCGACACATCGTGATCGTCAGCCCGACCACCTTGCTCGCTACCCTGCGGGTCATCGACAGCCTGTGGCGGCAGGAACGGCAAAGCCAGAACGCACGGGAGATCGCCGAGAAGGCCGGCGGGCTGTACGACAAGTTCGTCGCTTTCATCCAGGACCTCGATGAAATCGGCAGCCGGTTGCAGCAGGTGGATCGCGCCTACCTTTCTGCGCGCAACAAGCTCAGCGATGGCCGCGGCAACCTGGTCGGTCGCGCTGAGCAGCTGAAGTCACTTGGCGCGCGGGCCAGCAAGCGGTTGCCGGGGGATTGGCTGGAGCGCGCCGGCGCTGAAGAACTCAGTGAAGCTGGCGACTAGGTAGCACTTTCAGCGCAGCAGCAGCACCGCTAGGCCCGTCAGCAAGCCGGCGAACATGACTGGCAAGGTGCGTAGCGCCAGCGCGCGCCCACCGATCAGGTGATCAGCAGCGCACTGACCAGGCTGTTGCTCAGGGCAGCGAAGACGATGCCGCGTATCGCGACCTCAGTCTGGTGGTTGCTGAAATCCGGGCGCTGGCCGCCCGCGGCCGCTCCAGATGCGTTCGATGCCGATCAGCAGTCCTGCTGCAAGCGCCGTGGCGAGGTTGAGAACAACTTGAGTGTCATCGTCCGCCCCGCTGGCGATTGCGCAAATGGCCATCAGCGTAGCCGGCCACTGACAGCAGCATTGCAAGGCGGGGCGGCCTCACTATGCAGGCCCGGATATGCGAGCTATCGCAAGGTCAGATGCCGGCTCATCAGTGCGCGGAGCGCGGCTGGTTTGACTGGCTTGGGCAGGAAGTCCAGGCCGCTTGCATGTATCGCCGCCACCAGTTCCGGACGTCCATCGGCACTGATCACCACGCCCGGCACCGGCTCACCGAGGCGGGTGCGTAGCCAGGCCATTAGCTCCGTACCGGTCTGGCCTTCATCCAGGTGATAGTCGACCAGAACCAGTTGTGGGCGAATGTCTTCTGCCAGCAGGTCTTCGCAGTCGGCGCGGTTGCTGGCGGTCCATACCTGACAGCCCCAGCGTGTAAGCAGGCTGTTCATGCCGACCAGAATGCTGTCTTCGTTGTCGATGCACAGGACTTGGGTACCGGTCAGTGCGGTGTGTTGCGGTTCGCCGCGTTTAACTACCGGTCGTGGCTGGCTGAGCGCGCGGGCAATCGGCACGGTGACACTGAACACGCTGCCTTTGCCCGGCCAGGAGCGTACCTCCAGTGGATGTTCGAGTACGTGGCAGAGGCCATCGGCGATGGCCAGCCCAAGGCCCAGGCCCTTCTCGGCGCGCGTCTGGTGGCTGTCCAGGCGTTTGAACTCCTCGAAGATCACTTTCAACTTGTCCTGCGGAATACCAGGGCCACGATCCCAGACCTCGAGCCGCAGCGATGCACCTTGCCGGCGCACGCCGAGTACCACTCGGCCCTTGGCGTAGCGGAAGGCGTTGGTGAGGAAGTTCTGCAGTACTCGGCGCAGCAGGCGGATGTCGCTATCGACGCGCAGCTTGCTGCTGTACACGCGGAAGTTCACACCCTGCTCGCGAGCCAGCACAGTGAACTCGGTGCTCAGGGTGTCGAACAGCGTGGCCAGCGGGAAGGGGTTGCGATCAGGGGTGACCCGGCCGCTTTCCAGGCGCGAGATGTCCAGCAGGTCGGTGATCAGGTCTTCGGCCGAACGCAGCGAGCTGTCAAGATGCTGCACCAGTTCCTGGGCTTCAGCGGGCAACGCGCTTTGCTGGTGCGACAGCGCTGCGGAGAACAGGCGGGCAGCGTTGAGCGGCTGCATCAGGTCGTGACTGACTGCGGCGAGGAAGCGTGTTTTCGACTGGTTGGCCGCTTCCGCCGTGCTCTTGGCTTCGATCAGCGCCTGGTTGAGCTGCGACAACTCCTGAGTTCGCTCGCTGACCCGTTGTTCGAGGCCTTCGTTGGCGTCTTTCAAGGCGCGCTCGGCTTCACGGTAGGCGGTAATGTCACTGAAGCTCATGACGAAGCCGCCGCCGGGCATCGGGTTGCCGATCAGCTCGACCACCCGGCCGTTGGGGAACAGGCGCTCGGACGTATGTGCGCGGCCCTGGCGCATCCAGTACAGCCGCTTGGCCACGTGGGTGTCAGGGTCGCCCGGGCCGCATAGGCCGCGCTCGGCGTTGTAGCGGATGATGTCGGCGATCGGTCGGCCGATATAAACCAGCCCGTCTGGGTACTCGAACAGCTCGAGATAGCGATGGTTCCAGGCCACTAGCCGCAGCGACTGATCAACCACGCTGATGCCCTGGGTGATGTTTTCGATCGCGCCTTGCAGCAGTGCGCGGTTGAATTGCAGCACTTCCGAGGCTTCGCCGACGATGCGCACCACGTCGTCGACCTGCATGTCGCGTCCTTCGAGCGCCGCCTTGACCACCGCGCGGGTGGAGGACGCACCCAGCACGCCGGCGAGCAGGCGTTCGGTATGGGCAATCCATTGGCCATCGGCCTGCAGTTTGGGCGAGAAGTCCTGGCCATGGCGCCGGGCGAAGCGCTGGAAGCTCTGCTCGGCGCGTTCGGCACCGACGAAGCGCGATGCCAGCGTCAGCAGGTCTTCGACCCGTACGGCGAGCAGGCGGCGTGCGCCGGTCGGAGAGGTGATTTCCTGGCCAATGAAACGACTGGCCTGCCAATGCTCGGCTACGTGGGTTTGCGTCAGAATCGATACCCAGAAGAACAGTGTCGCGTTGCCTACCAGGGAAAGGGTCACGCCCAGGGTGAGCCCGCTGAGGCCGAAACCGAGGCCGCCGTTGTACATCCAGCTCAGGCCCGGGAACATGTCCAGCGGCCAGCCCAGCAGGGGCAGAATCAATGTGTAAAACCAGATGGCGGCACCGGCGGTCAGGCCGGCAAACACGCCGCGGCGGTTGGCCTGCTTCCAGTACAGCGCACCGACCATTGCCGGTGCCAGCTGGGTAATGGCGGCAAAGGCGATCTGCCCGATGGTGGCCAGCGACGCCGTGGAGCCGAGCAGTCGGTAGCTGACATAAGCCAGCAGCAGGATTACCACGATGCTGATACGGCGCACCGAGAGCATCCAATGGCGGAACGCCTCGAATGGGCGTTCGGTTTCCTGGCGGCGCAGCAGCCAGGGCAGCAGCATGTCGTTGGAGACCATGGTCGACAGCGCCACGCTGGCGACGATGACCATACCGGTTGCCGCCGAAGCGCCGCCGATAAAGGCGAGCAGGGCGAGCCATGGGTGCAGCTCCGCCAGCGGCAAGCTGATGACGAACGAGTCCGGTGTTACGCCTGCCGGGAGCAACATCTGCCCAGCCAGGGCGATGGGGATGACGAACACTGCGGCCAGTACCAGGTAGAGCGGGAATACCCAGCGCGCTAGACGGAAGTCGCGCGGTTCGATGTTTTCCACGACCGCAACGTGAAATTGCCGCGGCAGGCAGACGATCGCCATCATCGCCACGGTGGTTTGCACCAGCATCGCTGACCAATTGATGTTCTCGCCCCAGAAATCCGCGAGCAGGGGAGAGTCATGGGCCTGGTTGAACAGGTCGCCGAAACCGTTGAACAGGCCGAAGGTGACGAAGGCGCCGACCGCCAGAAATGCCAGCAGTTTGACCAGCGACTCGAAGGCGATCGCCAGGACCATGCCGCGGTGGTGCTCGGTGACGTCGAGGTTGCGCGTGCCGAAGAGGATGGTGAAAAGCGCCAGAACGATCGAGACGATCAGGGCCGTGTCGCGTGTCCCGGTGCCCGCTGTGTCGATGTTGATACCGCTCAGCAGGTTCACGCCCAGCACAATGCCTTTCAGCTGCAGGGCGATATAGGGCAATACCCCGACCAGGCAGATCAGGGTGACCACCACTGCCAACGTCTGCGACTTGCCGTAGCGCGCGGCAATGAAGTCGGCGATCGAGGTGATGTTCTCCTGCTTGCTGATCATGATCATCTTCTGGATCACGTGCGGGGCGAACAGCATCAGCAGGATCGGGCCAAGATAGATCGGCAGGAACGCCCACAGCTGCTCGGCGGATTGACCGACTGCGCCGAAGAACGTCCAGCTGGTGCAATACACCGCCAGCGACAGGCTGTAGACCCAGGGGCGCAAACGCGGCGACATGGAGTCGCGATTGCGGTCGCCGTAGAAGGCGATGGCGAACAGAATGGCCATATAGACGAGGGCGACCGCAGCGATCAGCCCGCCTGACAGCGTCATGCAAACTCCAGAAAACGAAGGACAAGTGCCAGGTTGGCTTCGGGGGCCGTGGGCCGCGCCGAATTTAATCAGCCCTGGTGACTCATTAATATGCTGAATTGGCGAAGTTTCGCAGCAATGGTGCGCTCGTGTGCAGGGTTGCGACCAAGGTCGCATGTGTCTAGGACGGGCGCGCCAGCAGCATCGCCGATCGTCTGTGAAGCCCACATGTCGCAAAGCATCGGTTACTGTCTGGGCATCCGGCAGTCGCTCGCAGCCAATAACAGGAGAATGTCATGCTCATCCCGCATCCGGTAACCCTGCAGCGTGGGGCGTTACGCCTGGAGCCGCTGATGGAGGCGGACATTCCAGAGCTGGTTACGTTGGCTGAACGGAACCGCGACGAGCTGGCATTCATGAGCGGTCCGCTGCGTCCCGATTGGTATCGCCACGCTCTGGCTGAGCAGCGTGACGGGCGTGCCGTCGTGTTCAGCGTGCGGATGGCAGAGCGACTGATCGGCACAACCCGCTTCGCCGATTTCGTCAGCAGCTTGCCGGCAGCCGAGCTGGGCTGGACCTGGCTGGATAAGGCGGAGCATGGCACCGGGCTCAACGCTTCGATCAAATTCCTGTTGCTGCGCCATGCGTTCGAGGAATGGCAGCTGGTGCGGCTGCAGCTGAAGACCGCGGCCAGCAACCTGCGCTCGCAGCGAGCCATCGAGAAGCTCGGCGCCGCTCGCGAAGGCGTGTTGCGCAATCATCGCCGGCTTGCGGATGGCCGTTTGGACGATACCGTCCTCTATAGCATCACCGACCGCGATTGGCCGCAGGTTCGGCAACGCCTCGCGGCCGATTGACTATCGGCAAGGCGGCGCTCCGCATCGCCTGGTCCGCCCAGTTCGGTTATCGTGCGGTGCTTTGCCGCACGGTCCGCTCAATTTGTCCGTCGTCGCTGCCGTGCCGTTCCACTCGGCTGGCGGCTGATGGTCATCGTGATGAGGGTTACAAGGAGTTCTGATGTCCCGCTCGCAAGAGTTCGTCTGCGGTTGCCGCGACATATTGCCGTTGATCCTCGGCGCTATTCCGTTCGGGGTGATCTTCGGCACGCTGGCGATAGGCGCCGGATTGTCTGGTTGGCAAACCATGGGCATGTCCGCGCTGGTTTTCGCCGGCTCCGCCCAGTTCATAGCCGTCACGCTGATCACCGGCGGGGTAGGGGCTGCAGTGGTGCTGCTGACGACCTTCGTCGTGAACTTGCGGCATGCGCTGTATAGCGCCGCGCTGCAGCCATTCGTTCGTCATTTGCCCGGACGCTGGCGAGCGCCGTTGGCCTTCTGGCTGACTGACGAGGCGTTCGCCGTGGTACAGAACCGCTACGCCCGTGACGATGGTTCGCCCTACAAACACTGGTTCTTCCTAGGAGCCGCCTTGACGATGTACATCAGCTGGCAGCTTTCGACGCTGGTGGGTGTCGCCTTTGGTCGGGCCGTTCCGGATATCGCCCGCTGGGGCCTGGACTTCGCCATGATCGCCACCTTCATCGGTATCGCCGTGCCGATGATGCGCACCCGGCCGCAAGTGGCCTCGGCACTGGTTGCCGGTGCGGTGGCGCTGTTGACCTGGGAGATGCCTTACAAGCTCGGTCTGATCGCCGCTGCGATGGCTGGCATCGTTGTCGGCGTCTGGCTGGAGCGCCGGGCCGAGATAGATGCGCGACTGCAGGGGGCGTCATGAGCACCTGGCTGCTGATCCTTGGCATGCTGGCGATCACCTTCGTGACTCGCTACAGCTTCTTTGCCTGGCCCAATCTGCGTTTTCCCCGCGCCATCGAGCAGGGGCTGCATTACGTGCCAGTGGCAGTGCTTACCGCCATCGTGGTGCCTGGCATGCTGATGCCGGAAGGGGAGTGGGCCCTGCACTGGAACAATGCCTACCTGCTTGCAGGCCTCCTGGCTATCGCTATCGCTACCTTAAGCCGCAATCTGCTGGCGACAATCGCCGGCGGGCTGCTGAGTTTCTTCCTGCTGCGCTGGGCCTTTGGGCAGTTACCGATATGAGCCAGATATCTCCTGATGCGGATTTGCGCCGGCCGACGCTGGCTGACGGGCCGGCTGCCACGCATTCGCAGTTTCGCTTGCTCGGCAAGCGCCGCTTCTTGCCATTTTTCTGCACCCAATTGCTTGGCGCATTTAACGACAATGTGTTCAAGCAGGCGCTGATCCTGGCGATTCTGTTCAAGCTTGGCACTGCCGCGGACACCAGCCTGCTGATCAATCTCTGTGCGCTGCTTTTTATCCTGCCGTTCTTCCTGTTCTCTGCGCTCGGCGGGCAGTTCGGTGAGCGTTTCGAGAAAGCCTGGTTGATTCGCCGGATCAAGTTCGCCGAGATCTTGATCATGCTCGTCGGCGCCGTCGGCATGTTGCTTGGCAATCTGCCGATGCTGCTTGTAGTGCTGTTCTGCATGGGCACGCAATCGGCGCTGTTCGGACCGGTCAAGTATTCGATCCTGCCGCAGCAGCTCGCCGAAGATGAGCTAGTCGGTGGCAACGCGCTGGTGGAGATGGGCACCTTTCTGGCGATTCTCGGCGGCACCATCGGCGCCGGTGTGTTGATGGCGAACGAAGCCTATGCCGAACTGGTGGCGGTCAGCGTCGTGCTGATCGCGCTGGCCGGGTATCTGGCAAGCCTTGCTATTCCCGGCGGAACGGCCGCCCTGCCGACCCTGCATATGGATTGGCACGTACTGCGCCAGTCATGGCGAATCCTGCGGCTCGGGTTCGGTCAGCAGCGTGCCGTGTCGCGTGCGATGCTCGGCAACTCGTGGTTCTGGTTTCTCGGCGCGACTTATCTGACGCAAATTCCAGCGTTCGCCAAGGAGCATCTGAGCGGCGATGAAAGCGTCGTGACGCTGATCCTTACGCTGTTCTCGGTCGGCATTGCGCTGGGTTCACTGCTATGCGAACGGCTGTCACGACATCATGTGGAGATCGGTCTGGTGCCATTCGGTGCTATCGGGCTGAGCCTGTGCGGCGTGTTGCTGTGGTGGCATGCGGGCGGCCATGTGGCGCCAGCGACAACCGTTAGCTGGCTGGCTTTGCTCGGCGAGCCATCAGCCTGGTGGATACTGGCGGACATTCTTGGGCTGGGTATTTTCGGTGGGCTGTATATCGTCCCGCTGTTCGCCCTGATTCAGTCGCGTAGCGTGGTTCATGAGCGTTCGCGGGTGGTCGCGGCGAATAACATCCTCAACGCTTTATTCATGGTTATGTCAGCCATCATCGCAATCGTGTTGCTGGTGCTGCTTGAACTGTCGATACCGCAGCTTTTCCTCGTGGTCTCGCTGCTCAGCGTACTGGTCTGTGGCGCGCTGTTCATCGATGCGCCGGAGTTTATCGAGCGTTTTCTCATCTGGTCGCTGGGGGAGCGGCTGGGCGGGGCGGTGCTGGTGCGGCTGACGTTGCGCTGATGCAGGAGTAGGGGCGCTGATTAGCGCCCCGAGCGGGTATCAGACGCCCTGCGGAACCTCCTCGCCGCCGAACGCTTCGAACAGTGCCGGCAGGAACTCGCGGAAGGTCATCATCATCAGCAGGAAGCTGGCGTCCTGCTGAGCGAGCGCATCGTCACCGCCATCCTGTTCGGCCTGGTCTTGCAGCAATTCCTCGAAGCGCAGGCGCTTGATGATCAGCTTGTCGTCCAGTACGAACGAGAGCTTGTCCTGCCAGGCCAGGGAAAGCTGAGTGACCTGCTTGCCGGCTTCCATATGCTGCTGAATTTCGTCGCTGGTCAGATCCTGGCGCTTGCAGCGCACCACGCCACCGTCTTCATGGGTATCACGCAATTCGCATTCGTCGAGCACGAAGAAGTCATCCGCAGCCTTTTGCGTCTTCACCCAGTCGGTGAGTGTGGCGCTTGGTGCGATCTTCACCGTCAATGGGCGCACCGGCAGCGAGCCAATGGCTTCGCGCAGGGTGGATAGCAGATCTTCGGCTTTCTTCGCGCTGGCGGAGTTCACCAGGATCAGGCCGCGCTCGGCGTCGATAGCGGCAAAGGTGCCGGATTTGCGAATGAAGGCGCGGGGCAGGAAGGCCTGGATGATCTCGTCCTTGATCTGGTCGCGCTCCTTCTTGTAGACCTTGCGCATCTGCTCCGCTTCGATCTCGTCGATCTTGTCCTTTACAGCGTCCTTGACCACGCTGCCCGGCAGGATGCGTTCTTCCTTGCGCGTTGAGATCAACAGAAACCCCTGGCTGACATGCACCAGCGGGGCGTCTTCGCCTTTTCCGAAAGGTGCGACGAAGCCGTAGGTGCTCAGCTCCTGGCTGGCGCAGGGGCGGGCGGGTTTGGCGGCCAGTGCAGCTTCGAGTGTCTCGGCATCTAGAGCGACATTTTGGGTGAGACGGTAAACGAGCAGATTACGAAACCACATGGCGGGGTAGATCTCCGGAAAGCAAAGGGGTGCATTATTCCTGCCTGGCTACTTAAGGCCAACCCTGGATGAAGTGAATGGGCTGTGAGCTGTAAAAAACACCGGTTTAACGAGGGTTTTCCTAAGTCTTTGGAACTTCTGCAATTTTTTTTTCGAAAGGGGGTTGCCAAGGTGCAGAACCCTCTCTAGAATGCGCCCCACTTCGAGAGCAAACGGGTGATTAGCTCAGCTGGGAGAGCATCTGCCTTACAAGCAGAGGGTCGGCGGTTCGATCCCGTCATCACCCACCACTCGAGGTTTAGCGCAGCGGTAGTTCAGTCGGTTAGAATACCGGCCTGTCACGCCGGGGGTCGCGGGTTCGAGTCCCGTCCGCTGCGCCATATTCGCTTTATGGGTCCACTGAACACCTTGAAGCAACGAAAAAACGGCCTTTTAGGCCGTTTTTTTTGCCTGATTTTTTACTGGGGTGGCCGTTGCCTCCCCAGTCCGGTCCTCGCGGCGGAAATGTTACGTGCTTCCTTTCTTTGCCATCTCTTTACGATCCTTGCCGGGAGGCGCGGTAGCCACTGCCGGTGTGCGCTGCTAAGCTCGGGCACTGATTTTTTCGATATGCCCACAGCGTAATTAAGGAAACAGCATGAGACTGAGACACCATCGTTTGGCACCTGCGGTTGCGCTGGTTGGCCTGGTACTGGCCGGCTGCGACTCGCAGACCAGTGCCAAGCTCGACACTCCGGCGCAGAAGGCGTCCTACGGCATCGGCCTGAACATGGGCAAGAGCCTCGCGCAGGAGGGTATGGATGATCTCGATTCCCAAGCTGTGGCGCAGGGCATCGAAGACGCCATCGGCAACAAAGAGCAGAAGCTTACCGATGAGCAGCTGATGGAAGCATTCACCTTCCTGCAGACTCGCGCCGAAGAGCGCATGACTGAGATGAACGCCAAGGCGGTCGAGGCCGGCAAGAAATTCCTCGAAGACAACGCCAAGCGTGACGGTGTGAAGACCACAGAGTCGGGGCTGCAGTACGAAGTTGTCAAAGCGGCCGAAGGTCGTCAGCCGACCGAGAGCGACGTGGTGACCGTGCACTACGAGGGCAGCCTGACTGACGGCACCGTCTTCGACAGCTCGATCAAGCGCGGCAGCCCGATCGACCTGCCGGTCGGCGGCGTGATCCCTGGTTGGGTCGAAGGTCTGCAGCTGATGCACGTCGGCGAGAAATACAAACTCTACATCCCGAGCGAACTGGCCTACGGCGAGCAGAGCCCGAGCCCGCTGATTCCAGCCAATTCGGTGCTGGTGTTCGATCTCGAGCTGCTGGATATCAAGGGCGAGGCGGCTGAGCAGCCATCAGCCGAGCAGCCTGCTGAAGCGGCAGAGCAGCAGTAATAAGCGGACATTGCGTCGCTTGAAACAAAAACGCCCCTACTCGATCGGGGCGTTTTTGTTTGATGCCTAACCGAATCAGTCGTCCATCTGCGACTGCAGGTAGTTTTCCATTCCAACCTTGTCGATCAGGCTCAGTTGGGTTTCCAGCCAGTCGATGTGTTCTTCTTCCGACTCAAGGATGTCTTCCAGCAGCTCGCGGCTGCCGTAATCGCCAATGCTTTCGCAATAGGCAATGGCGACCTTAAGGTCTTGTACGCCGCCATGCTCCAGCCTCAGGTCGCACTCAAGCATCTCGCGGGTGTTTTCACCGATCTGCAGCTTGCCCAGGTCCTGCAGGTTCGGCAGACCTTCGAGGAAGAGGATGCGCTTGATCAGCTTGTCCGCATGCTTCATCTCGTCGATGGATTCTTCGTACTCATGCTTGCCGAGCTTGCCGAGACCCCAGTCCTCATACATGCGCGCGTGCAGAAAGTACTGGTTGATGGCTACCAGCTCGTTGCCGAGAATTTTGTTGAGGTGCTGAATGACCAGCTTGTCGCCTTTCATGTAATTAGCCTGCCTGGAGCGGTGGGAATAGAACCAGTCTGGCCACGGCAAGGCGGGCTGTCAAACCTAAGTCTTTGAATGCAAAAGCTAAAATCTAGCGAGAATGGTTGCGTTCCGCATCCTGGATGGCAACTGACTGATTTGCAGGCATAAAAAAGCCGGGCATCGCCCGGCTATACGGCTTCAGTCTGTCAAGCCTGAACGAAACTTGCTGGGTGGGCGAGGGATGCCTGGGCGTTCTGTACGTTGCTGAGTGTCTCGCGAACGACCTGCTTGGCAACGCAAGCGCACTTGCCGCACTGGGTTGCGACACCAGTCGTTTCCCGTACTTCACGATAGCTGCAGCAGCCTTCGTAGATTGCATCGCGAATCTGGCCGTCGGTTACACCCTGGCAGAGGCAGACGTACATAAGCACTACCCGTTAAGTTCGTTGTTGGTAGCGATGCTAATCAGAATGAGAATAATTGTCAAAGCTCGTTCGTCGCCTTGACGAATTTCAGCCGCGTGCTGTGGTTGGCGGCGGCGTGTAACGGCTTGAGCGACAATGTTCGAAGCTTTCGTCGCGCTTCTCTGTGTGCCGTGACTCGGCTCCGCGTCACGTTTCTAGAAAATTACATGTGAGCTTGTTGCGCTTATCACATGTGCTGATATTCTGGCGGCATGGAAACGAAATCGTCCGCACATTATCAGCGCCTTTTTCGGCAGCGCCTGCGTGATCAGGGGTTGGTGAAAAAGGAAGTCTGGATTTTGCCCGAGCATTCAGTACGGCTTGCGGCCTTGGAGAAGAGAATGCGCCAGCCGCTTCAGGGGCTGGCTTCATGTGAGATGGAAGAAGGTATGAATATGCCGCAGCTATGGACCGCCCAAGCGTTGCATGACGCTATTGAAACCACGGAACTGTGTAAGAACGGTCAGATTGCAATCGAGCTGATCCAAGGGGCTGACGCCAGCCTGCGCGTCACGATGCGCGAGTATGGCGACCTGCCGATCTATGTGGCAGTGGTCGGCGAGCAAATCATCGTCGAGGCGCTGCTTTGGCCGGTTTCTGATGTGCAGGATCCGACCGCATTCAATGAACAGATATTGCGCACTCACAAGCTGTTTCCACTTTCGTGCATCGGCATCGAGTCGCTTCCAGATGGCCAGCCTTGCTACACCATGTTCGGTGCATTGAGTTCGGCGTCCACGCTTTCGGATGTGGTGCTGGAGATCCAGTTGCTTGGCGATAACGTGATCAAGGCTACCGAGGCGTACGAAGGCTTTCTCAAGGCCGGCATTTGAGCTCTAAAGGAGATCTGAGATGAATGTATGGAGCAAGCTGCTTACCGCTCTGCGCGGTGGTGTCAATGAGGCGGGCGAAGCGGTAGTGGATAGCCAAGCGCTGCGTATTCTTGATCAGGAAATACGCAATGCCGATTCCGAGTTGCGCAAAGCCAAGGAAGCGCTGGCCGAAATAATGGCCAAGCAGAAGTTGGCTGCTGAGCGTGTCAACAAGGCTACTACAGCGATCAGCGAATACGAACAGTATGCGTTGAAGGCCCTTGAGGCCGGTGATGAGCCGTTGGCCAAAGAAGTTGCCGCAAAGATTGCCAATCTTGAGGCTGAGCAGATAGCCGAGCGCGAACAGGCCGATAACTATGCTGAGAGCGTGGCGCAACTGCGCAAGGCCGTCAGTCAGGCGGAAGCACATATCAAGCGGCTCAAGCAGCAGGTTGATACGGTCAAGGCTACGGAGAGTGTGCAGAAGGCCCAGATGGCCGTCGCCCAGCGCTACGGCGGCTCGCAGGCCAAGTTGCACACCGCGGTTGAGTCGCTCGAGCGGATCAAGCATCAACAGGCCGAGCGCGCAGCGAAGATGGAGGCAACGGCCGAGCTGGCGCAAGCGTCCAGCGTCGACGAATCACTTGACGCCAAATTGCGCGCCGCGGGGATCGTTGCCGACAACGCCAGTGCAGACAGCGTGCTCGCACGCTTGAAGGACAAAGCCAAGGGCTGATCCGGCCATCAGCGACTACGAGAGCTTAGTCGCGCGGAATCGGCGAGAGTCGCGGCACAACACAAGGATGTGATCGATGGATTTGTTCATACAGACTGCTTTGAGCTTTCCGGTGGTGCTACTCAGCTTTGTGCTGGGTATATCCATTCTGTACTGGTGTGTGGCGGCCCTCGGTATGGTCGACGTGGACGTACTCGACGTCGAGATGGAGTCTTCTCTGGAAGATACGTCGTTTCAGCCGGAAGGCCTGGCTGGCCTGCTGCTCAAATTCGGTCTGTCCGGGGTTCCAGTCACGCTGGTGCTGACCCTGCTGTTCTTCTTTTCCTGGTTGTTCTGTTATTTCGCCCAGCTGTTGGTGCTGCGCTTCTTGCCGCTCGGCATTTTGCGTTACCCACTAGGCCTGGTGCTGACCGTGGTTGCGCTGCTGCTGGCAGTGCCGATCTGCGGCGCGCTTGTCCGTCCACTTCGCCCGCTGTTTCTGAAGCTTCACGCACCCACTCATCGCTCCTTGCTCGGCCAGGTAGCTGTCGTGCGCAGCGGTACGGTTACGTCGAGTTTTGGCGAGGCCACTCTGGAGGATGGCGGTGCTGGGCTGATCCTGCGAGTCAGAGCGGATGAGCAGGCCGGGTTCAAGCGCGGTGACCGCGTGGTTTTGCTGGAGTACCTGGAGGCTGAGAATGCCTATCGGGTCATTACCGAAAGTGAATTCAAGGGCATCTAAGCCCGCTTTTTAAAAGGAGTTGATGTAATGAGCCTCGAACTGGTGATGCCTTTCCTGATCGGATTGGGCGTGTTCTTCCTCTTGATCATGGGCTTCTTTGTCCTGTTCAAAGCCTTCTATATCAAGGTCCCGCAAGGCACGGCGCTGATCGTCAACGACATGTCGTCGATGCCCAAGGTCCACTTCACAGGTGCCCTGGTCTATCCGGTGATCTACAAAAAGGAGTTCATGAAGATCTCCTTGCTGACGCTGGAAGTCGATCGCCGCGGCAAGGATGGTCTGATCTGCCAGGACAACCTGCGTGCCGATATCACCGTCGCTTTTTATCTACGGGTAAACGAGACCCAGCAGGACGTGCTGAAGGTCGCCAAGGCGATCGGCGTGGATCGTGCCTCCGATCGTGCAGCGGTGAATGAGCTGTTCAATGCCAAGTTCTCCGAAGCACTTAAGACCGTGGGCAAGCGCTTCGATTTCGTCCAGCTGTTCGAAGAACGCCAGAGCTTTCGTGACCGTATCGTTGAGGTGATCGGCAACGATCTGAATGGCTACGTGCTTGAAGACGTCGCGATCGATTACCTGGAGCAAACGCCCAAAAGCTCCCTGGATCCAAACAATATTCTCGATGCCGAAGGTATTCGCAAGATCACTCAGCTGACGGCTGCGCAGAACATCATCACCAACGACTTCGAGCGCAACGAAGAGTTGGCTATTAAGAAGAAGAACGTCGAAACCCGTGAGGCTACTCTGGCGCTTGAGCGTCAGGAGGCTGATGCGGTGGCTAGGCAGAAGCGGGAGATCGAGACCATTCGTGCGCGCGAGCATGCTGAAACGCTCAAGGTGCAGGAAGAGGAGCGGTTGAAGGCCGAACAGGCCCGCATTCAAACCCAGCAGGAGCTGGATATCCGCGCAGAGAACCACCAGCGTGAAGTCGAGGTGGCGCAACAGAACCGCCAGCGCGCTGTGGTCATCGAAGTCGAGAAAGTGACGCGTGCCAGGGATCTGGAGATCGTGGCTCGCGAGCGTGAAGTCGAACTGCAGCGAATCGAAAAGGAAAAGGCGCTGGAAGAAGAGCGCAAGAATATTGCTTCAGTCATTCGTGAGCGTGTGGCGGTCGAGAAAACCGTTGCTCAGGAAGAAGAGCGCATCAAGGAAGTTCGCGAGGTCTCCGAGGCCGAGCGAATGAAGCAGGTCGTGGTACTCAATGCCCAGGCGGAGGCAGAGCAGGAGCTGGTGCGTCAGGTCAAGCAGGCCGAAGCGGACGAAACGCGCTCCAAGCACAAGGCTGTGGAAATCAATACGTTGGCCCAGGCCGAGCTGGAGGCAGCTGCCAAGCAGGCGGAGGCCAAGAAGAAGCTTGCCGAGGGCGTCGAAGCCGAGCGTGCAGCACCTGGCCTGGCTGATGCGCGGGTGCGTGAGGTCACCGCGGCAGCGAAAGAGAAGGAAGGGCTGGCCGAAGCGCGTGTGCAAGCGGAGCAACTGATCGCAGCTGCCAAGGGCGAGCAGGAGAAGGGCCTCGCCGAGGCACGGGTGATTGAGGCCAAAGCAGGCGCCAAGGAGAAGGACGGTCTGGCCGAGGCCAAGGTGCTGGAAGAAAAACTCATAGCCCAGGCCCGCGGCGAGGAGCAGTTGGGCAGTGCCAAGGCCAAGGCGGCCCAGGATTTGGGTATGGCCGAGGCGCACGTGCTATTGGAGCGTCTGAACGCCGAGGCCGAAGGCTTGGGCAAAAAGTTCGGCGCGCTGGACTCGCTCAGCGACGGTGCGCGTCAGCACGAAGAGTTCCGCATGCAGCTGGAGAAGAGCTTCGAAGAGGCGATGGCCTCGATCGCGGCGAACAAGGACATCGCCAAGGACCAGGCAGAGGTGCTGTCGGCGGCGCTGTCGAAAGCCAAGATCGAAATCGTCGGGGGCGAAGGCGACTTCTTCAATTCGTTCGCCAAGTCGTTGTCGGTGGGCAAGGCGATCGAAGGTGTGGTTGGCAAGAGTCCGGTAGTTCAGGACGTGCTCGCGCGCTTGCTCAATGGCCGCGCTGCTGAAGCCAAACCGATGCGCGCTGACGCCAGCGAAGTTTGATGATCCCAGGGCGCCTGAATCTGAAAGCAGAGTGCCCGTTCTGGCTCACCTGATGAGCCGCTGCAGCAAGGAGTGTTTATGTCTGAACCAAGGGATTATCTGGAAATGTCCTTCCGCTCGATTCAGTGCTTTGCCAATGATGGCCGCCTGGACGTGAACGAGCTCGGTGCTCTGCTGGACATCGCCGAGCGCGACGGTGATATCGATGAAAACGAAGCTCGTGTGCTGACAAAGATCATCGAACGTATCCGGCCCGAGGAAATCGACCAGCCAATGCGCGACAAGCTCGCCGAGGTGGCCAAGAAAATCGGAGCTTGAGGCATCCTCCAGATCACCAGCCATTCGGCGTTCCCCGCTACTTAGTGCAGCCCCGTGCGACCGGGGCTCGTTGCTTGCAGACCGCATAGATTCAAGGAAGACCCATGATGTCGGACGTCCAAGCCGAAAATACCCAGGACATTCTCGATAAAGCCGTCGCGCAAGGCGGTGCTTACGAGGTGCTGCACAAGCGACTGCAGGAGCAGGGATTACGTCTTCGGCATATCACCGAGAGCTTGAACGAAGAGCGCCTGGAGGCCTTCGGCAGCAGCCGAATGGAGGTGGTGGGGCGCGTCCGTATCCGTACCGAGAATAACTGCACGGCACGTGATATCGTCCAGGTTGGCGACAGCTTGCTGTTTGGCTACAACGTTTTTCTCGGGCTCAAGAAAGAAACCCGTGTCGAGGACGTATTTTCGATCTATCGATTGAGCGAGCAGGCCGAGGGCTACGAAGCCCAAGCCGTGTCGCTTGAGGGCAGCTTTCTTGCCCAAACCAGCTTCGTAAACGACTTCAACGAGCTGTACACCTACTACAAAAACACCCGCTTGCTGCAACTGATAGTGCGTGACGGCAAGCTGCTGGCCAGCTTCCAGATCGGCGAGCGGGTCACTGACATCCGGGTATTCCGCTGGTCAATCTCCAATGACGGCAAGGATGTCCGGTATATCGACAACCGCGGTGAACGCGATATCGCGTTGCCGGCACCATTCGATTTCGAATGGCAGAAGACTTCTCGTGAGATGGCGGTCAACGGCCGCCATCCGCACCTGAATATCCTCGACACATTGTTCGTCGAGACGATTGGCGGCGACCTGACCGTTAAGGTGGAAAACAATACCGACGACGGCCTAGGCATCTACCGTGAGGCGGTGCTGGACAAGACCCAGTCCCTCGACGATGCACAGATCGAATACGCCAGGCTCGGTAGCCTGATTCTGCTCAAGGTGCTGCCGTATCGGGAAGAGCAGTGGCGCTATCTGGTCTTCAACAGCCTGACGCGCTCGGTTGAGCGCCTTGATGCAATCGGGCTCGCCTGCGTTCAGTTGCCAGAAGACCATGGAATCATCTTCCCTGGCGGTTATTACCTGCAGAACGGAGAGTCGAAGGCGTTCGAGCAGTCGATGGACGGCATGCGCTTCAAGCGCGCGGTGCGCTCGCCTAACGGTGAGGATGTGCAGTACATCTTCTACCACCCGGAAGAAGGGCGATCGGCGTTGTTTACCTACAACATGATCGACCGCCAACTGCAGAATCCGATTTTCGGTCATGGCTATGCCCGGCTCGAAGACGGGCGCATGGTGATCTTTTCTGCCGAAGGCAGCGAACCCACACGCATCCACCCGATGCAGATCTGGCAGACGCCATTCTGTACCGATGACTTCGCCGCACGGCAGCCTGCGCGCAGCGGGTTCTTCGGGCGCATCGGCAACGCCGAGTTGGTGCGAGGCGTATCCGACCTGTTCAACCTGAGTCGCGAGATCGATGCGCCGCAGATATCGGTGCAGCGTTATACCCAGCTCTGCCAGAATACCCGCCGTCTGTTCGATGCCTACCATTGGCTGGGCGATGCCCAGTGCCAGGGGCTTGCCCTGCTCCTGCGCGAGATTGCAGCAACCGGCGAGCTGGTACTCGATGAGTTCGAGAAGGTCGAGAGCATTCGTCAGCAATCGAGCCGTGCGATGGCCGAAGCCCAGACCCGCCAGAAGGCATTGCTCTCCGGGTTGTTGACCGACAGCTGGGACAGGGTGCAGCAGTTCGTCGAGGCGCTTAACGCGATCAACTCACAGCGCGGCCAGCTGCTGACCATTCGTGACTACCGCTATATCGATGTCTCGCGCATCGATGCCATGGAGGCCGAACTGCTCGAGGCGCAGGAACGGGCCAGTTTGGCGACTTCGAGGTTCCTCGCCAGCGATGCGGCGCTTGAGCCTTATCTGCTGGAACTCAGTGACCACGATGCGGCGGCGCAGAAGGCGGAAACCGTCACCCAGCTCAATGAGCCCTTGGCCGGTATGCAGGATATGGCTGCAGGGCTGGACATGCTTTCGGGCCTGATGGCGTCGTTGTCGATCGATGATGCCACCGAGCGCACCCGCATCGTTGAATCGATCTCGGAAGTGTATGCCCTTCTCAACCAGGCCAAGGCGCGAGCGGAGCAGCGCCGCAAGGGGCTCGGTTCGGCGGAAACAGTGGCCCAGTTCGGTGCTCAGTTCAAATTGTTCAGCCAGGGCATCACCAACGCTCTGGCCCAGGCATCGGACCCGGAGCGCTGCGACGAGCAGCTCTCACGTCTGCTGGTGCAGCTTGAGGAGCTGGAAAGCCAGTTCGGTGATCACGAACAGTTCCTCGGCGACATCCTGAGCAAGCGTGAGGAGTTGCTGGAAACTTTCGAGGCGCACAAGCAGAGCCTGCTCGATGATCGCCAGCGCCGCGCCCAGGGCGTCCTCGATGCTGCGTCGCGCATCCTCGACAGTCTTGGCCGACGTACTGCCCGTCTGAACCTGGCGGAGGAGCTCAACGCCTTTTTTGCCGCCGACCCGCTAATCCTCAAGTTGCGTGAGATGGTCGGGCGCCTGCGCGACCTCAAGGACAGCGTCAAGGCAGACGATGTAGAGGCGCGCCTGAAGAGCGCCCGCGACCAGGCGGTGCGGGCGATGCGCGACAAGAGTGAGCTGTTCGAGGCAGGTGGCAATGTCATCCGGCTGGGCCCGCGCCACCGTTTTAGCGTCAACACGCAGGAGTTGGATCTGACCCTGCTGCCCCGTGGTGATCAGCTCTATCTGCACCTGACCGGGACCGACTTTCTCGAGCCGTTGCGTGATTCCGAACTCGAAGCGTTACGCGAATTCTGGCAGGTGTCGCTGGAGTCGGAATCGGAGGCGTTGTACCGCGCCGAGTACCTGGCCGGCGAAGTGCTCGCCGCCGCAGACGCCGGACAAGATGGCCTGGATATCAATAGCCTAAAGCAGCTACTCGCCGACCGTGAGGCGCTGACCAGACGCATTCGAGATTTTGCCGCCCCTCGTTACCGGGAAGGCTACGAAAAGGGTATCCACGATCACGACGCGGCGCTGATCCTGGCGTGCCTGCTACCGCTTCGCGACAGCGCTGGGCTGCTTAGCCATACGCCGATGGCGCGAGGCACTGGCTGTTTTTTCTGGAACAGCGTCCAGGGTGAGGCCATTGCGTTGGAGTGGCCGGAGCGCGCCCGCACCAGTCGGCATATTCAGCAGCTCTTTGGTCGCCGTGATGGACTCGATCAGCTTGAGGCGGAAATCGCTTCGGCGATTGAGCGGTTCGCGGCCGACGAAGGGATGACGCTGCCGTGCGGGCTGCCAATAGACGCAGCGCGCTATCTCGTACAGGAGCTGGCTGGCGAACGCATCGAATTCGTCTTCAGCAAATACGCGCGCCAGCTGCTTGTCTCGCTGCAGGCAAAGCTGGAAGCGGCACGTGTCTGGGATGGCTATGTGCAGACATTGGAGCGTCTGCAGGCGCGCCCAGCGGCACGGTGGGCGCTGGTGGACAACTGGTTGCAAGGACTCTGCAATCAGGGCGAGCTGTCCGACCTTGCTCGTTACATCCCCGAAGCAGTGGCGCTGGCTCTTTTGCCGGAGGGGCAGAGCAGACGGGTCACTGAAGTGGATCTGCGCTTTGCTGTTGAAGAGCTGATGGGTGACCACCCACGCATTGAAGGCCAGCGGCTGACGCTTTCGCTGGATGACTATTTCGAGCGGCTCGAGAACCATCGCCGTCGCTTCCTTCCACAACTTCGGCGTTATCAGGCCTTGCGTCAGGACGTGATCGGTCGCGAGCGCGACGCGCTGCGCCTTGGCGAGTTCAAGCCGCGGCCGCTGAGTTCTTTCGTGCGCAACAAGTTGATCAACGACGTTTATCTGGGGTTCATTGGCGACAACCTGGCCAAGCAGATGGGCACTGCAGGAGAGAACAAACGCACCGATTTGATGGGGCTTTTGATGCTCATCTCGCCGCCTGGCTACGGCAAGACAACCCTGATGGAATATGTCGCCCATCGATTGGGGCTGATCTTCATGAAGATCAACGGCCCCGCTTTGGGTCACGAGGTTCGCTCGGTGGACCCCGCACAAGCGCCCGATGCCACCTCGCGCCAGGAGCTGGAGAAACTCAATCTGGCGCTGGAGATGGGAAACAACGTGATGCTCTATGTCGATGACATCCAGCACACCCATCCCGAATTCCTGCAGAAATTCATCTCGCTCTGCGACGGTACGCGGCGTATCGAAGGCGTCTGGAAGGGCAAGACCAAAACCTATGACATGCGCGGCAAAAAGTTCTGCGTAATCATGTCCGGCAACCCCTATACCGAATCCGGTGACGTCTTCAAAATCCCTGACATGCTTGCCAACCGTGCGGATATCTACAACCTCGGCGACACGCTTGGAGGCATGCAGGAAGCCTTCAGCCTTAGCTATATCGAGAATGCGTTGACCTCCAATCCGATTCTTGCGCCGCTGGCTACTCGCGACATGGCCGATGTCTATCGGCTGGTCGACAAGGCTCAGGGCAAGCCGTTTTCCGCCAATGAGCTGTCGTACAGCTACAGCGCCGCCGAGATCAACGAGATCACCGCTACGCTCGAACGCTTGATGCAAGTGCGCGATGTTGTAGGAAGGGTCAACCAGCAGTACATCGTCAGCGCCGCGCAGGCCGACCAGTACCGTAGCGAGCCGCCGTTCAAGTTGCAGGGCAGTTACCGCAACATGAACAAGATGGCTGAGAAGATCTGTTCGGTGATGAACCAGGCTGAGCTGTTGCAGCTGATCGCCGATCACTACCAGGGTGAAGCGCAGTTGCTCACCACCGGTGCCGAGGAAAACCTGCTCAAGCTTGCCGAGCTGCGCGGCAATATGACGGACGCTCAGGTCGAGCGCTGGGCGCAGATCAAGCGTGACTTCATGCGCAACAAGGCCATGGGCGGCAGTGACACCGATGTCGGGGGTCGCGTAGTCGCGCAGCTCAATGATCTGGTCGAAAGCGTGCGCGGGCTGAGCATTGGCAAGTCCGACCGTGATGAGGCGCGTATTCCCTGGGAGCAACTGCTTAGCGGGCTGGATAATCTCGGCCGGCTAAGACCACAGGTAGAGGTCGTCGCACCGCCTCAACCAGCCGTACAGAAGCTGCTGGAGAATCTGGCCGACAGCCTGCAGAACAGTTTTTTGCCGCTGATCAAAACCATGGATAAGAAGATCGACATCGACCTGCGTACTCACCATCGGATGCTGGAGATATCCGCTCAACTGCGTGAGCTTGGCGAACATCTCGGCCAGGAACAGCGCAACGTCGAGCCCCACGATGGAATGCCGTGAAGCGAGCGCTCGGTGAGCTGCGCTTGCTGGCCGTGCTGGCCGGCAGCCTGGTGCTTGTGCAGCTCGCTAACAGCTTTACCGGCGGTGCGCTGAACGTATGGGGGTTAGTGCCGCGTCAGGTGCAGGCCCTACCTGGCATCCTGATCGCGCCCTGGCTGCACGGCGGCTGGGCGCACCTTCTAAGCAATCTCAGTGGGCTCATGATTCTCGGGTCACTGGTGTTGCTGCGCTCCCAGAGTGATTTCGTTCTGGCAAGCATTTTCATCATCGTTGGCAGCGGCGGGTTGGTGTGGTGCTTTGGTCGAACCGGCGTGCACATCGGCGCTAGTGGCTGGCTGTTTGGTTTCTGGGGGCTATTGCTGGCACGTGCCTGGATCGACCGTAGCCTGCTTGACCTGTTGCTGGCGGGGCTGGTGTTCATTTTCTACGGCGGTTGGCTGTTCGGGCTATTACCGCGTGACGGGGTTTCCTTCGAATACCATTTGGCCGGTGCGTCGTGCGGTGTGCTTTACGCTGTGCTGTCGCGTAGTCGGCGACTCTGACAAAAAGGATTTTGTGTGGATTTCAATCGACTCGACCAACAATTGCGCGACAGCTTGGCCGATCTGCGCCTGAGCAATGAAGAGCGCGACGAGTTGCGCCAGCTGGGCAGCGAGCTGACAGTTGACCAGATACGCTTCCTGCGTAATCGGGCTTTTGCCTTGGTCCGCGAGCTCAGTCGTGAGCCCGCGAACATCGAGCCTGCGCTTAAATGGCTGGAGCAGGTGATCAAGACGCTCGATGCCTGCTCCACGCCAGTCAGGACAGAGCAGGCCAGCGCACATTTCAGTCCGGGCGAAAGCTGCCGTCGCAAGATCCGCGATCTCTGCCGGCAGGCGCGCAAGAGCGTGGATATCTGTGTTTACACAATTTCCGATGATCAGCTCAGTGAGGAGATTCTGGCCTGCCACCAACGTGGCGTAACTGTGCGGGTGATCAGCGACAACGAGAAACAGTATGACGCGGGCAGCGACATCCAGTGGCTGCGCGATAAGGGCGTGCCGCTGCGTATCGACTCTGGCCCCTACCACATGCATCACAAGTTCGCCCTGTTCGACGGGCGCTTACTACTCAACGGCAGCTTCAACTGGACCCGTAGCGCGACCACCAGCAATGAGGAAAATCTGCTGGTGATCGATCACCCACAATTGCTGGCCGATTACGCGCGCGAATTCGAGAGCCTTTGGGCGCGTTATGCGGATAATTGTTGATCGCTGCAGTTGGTTAGCTTCTTCAAGCCGCGTTGGGCTGCCGCCAGAAATCGTCGCTGAACACCTTATCGAGTAAGCGATGCTTGAGCGTGCGGCTTTCATCGGTAGCGGCGGCGTTGAGTTTCTTCAGTAGACGCTGAGGCCCGTTGCGTGGGTCGAAGAGGTCTCGATAGCCAAGACCATCGACCGCGTGCGCGAGTAGGTCCTGCTCGAGTAACGCGTCGATCCAGTCCGACGGATAGCTGATTTCTTCAGGTATTCGTCGGATTAGATCCACCGCTTCATCGACATTTCCCAGACGCAGGTAAGCGATGGCTAGGGCATCGAGCAGCAAGGCCATGTCGAACGCTTCGATTTCCTCTGGGGTGTTGGCGGTGACCAGCGTGTCCCGCACATTGTCGAGCAGGCTTCGCGCATCTGCCGGCCGATCCAGGCGCTGTAGCAGAAGGGCGTGGCGTGTGTCAGTGAATGCACGGTCGAAGAGAGGCTGACGTTCTGCCAAGCGCTGAATCTGTCCCAGAGCGCGGCGAATTTCGTAGCTGGTGCGTTGGCGCTCCGGTAGGCGGCTTTGTAGTGTCAGGCGCGCGTTCAGGACCTGCAGCCGTAGGTGATCGCGATCGGTGTTCTCTGGTAGGTACTCGATCCAGCGCTCGGCCTGGCCAAGCATCGAGGTGGCTAGGTCTGGCTGGCTTTGTTCATAAAGAGCCCATAGCGACAAGTACAGGCTGATGCGCTGTGTTTCGTGCCTGGACATGCGCTGTACATCTCGCTCGGCGTCAGACACGGCGCCCTGGTCAATCCACCATTGGGCCAGCCTCAGTAGTAAGGCGTCATGCGCGCCATCTTTGACCTCCTTCAGCAACGCCTCGGCCTCGCGAAGCTGACGATGTCGCAGCATGGCGTCGAACAATTGATCGTAATGTTCGTCGCGCCAGTCCGCATCCAGTCGCTGGATCTGCTGCTGGGCTTGAGCGAGCCAGCCGGCTTCTATCATGGGGGCGATGAAGGGATTGTCGTGTTGCAGCGAAAGCGAATCGGAGATTTCCAGAAGCTGTTGGAGATCGCCAAGGGAAGCCAACTCCCGCGCAAAAATTTCCAACCCGGCAATGTCCTCAGCCGGAACGGTCTGCTGCAGTGCCCAGAACTGCGCCAGGCTATGCCGTGCGGCATCATCTTTTCCGCTCTGGCGTTGCAGGCGCGCAAGGTCCAGCCACTGCTGTGCGCTCAGGTGGGATGTGGTGGCGAACGATTCGAGCTCGCTATTGGCTCTGTCCTGATCGCCCTCGGCAAGCAACAATGGGATGCGTAGCAGCGGATCGCTAGGGCGCTTATCGCCAGTGCGCTTTAGCAGCTCCAGTGCCTTTTCGGCTTCACCGGCGTCGATCAGCTGGTAAAGCATCTTGGCTAGCGCTTCGCAGCGATGGTGCGCGTCGAGGTACGAGTATAGCCCCAGCGCTTCTTCCTCACGGTTCAGCTCGAGCAGGGTCGCGCACAGCGATGCATTGGCCACCTGCCAGGCATCGCCCTGTAGCCGTGCAGCCAAATTAATGGCCATTTCGGGGGCCAAAATGCGTAGGGTCGAGATGCGATTGATCCACACCACCTCCTCAAGCGTGAGGCGGGCTGAGCTATCAGCAACGGCAATCCGATGAGGCTTCGGATCAGCGCCAGTGATGGCGATAATCAAGAAAACCCCGATGAGTACCACCAGTACGACGACAAATACTTCCATGAGAATCCGTTCTCTCTGTTTCTGAAAAGACCCGTGGCAGGCCAGGCGGCGCTTTATAAGGGCCGAGCAAGGAAGGGCGCAATGATGGGGCATGCCAAATGCCAACCTGGTCTCTCTCGGGCTCACGGCCCAATAATTCTGTAGACTCTTCGCCTTTCGTTCGCCGGATGCCCGCCATGGCGCTGCAAGCCACGCCTTACAAAGTTGAAATAAATCTCACCGATCTTGATCGCCACGTTTACCAGGATCTGCGTTTCACCGTGGCTCGTCATCCGTCGGAGACAGAAGAGCGGATGGTGGCGCGGTTGATCGCTTATATCCTTTGGTATGGCGAGCAGTTGGCATTCGGCCGTGGGCTTTCAGATGTGGATGAGCCTGCACTGTGGGAGAAAAGCCTGGACGACCGCGTGCTGCACTGGATCGAAGTGGGCCAGCCGGACGCTGAGCGGATTACCTGGTGTTCGCGCCGCGCCGAGCGTTTCAGCCTGGTGGCCTATGGCAACCTGCGGGTCTGGCAGACCAAGGTGCTCGATAGCGTACGCACCCTGAAGAAAATCAACGTCGTGGCGGTGGGGCAGGAAGCGCTGGAGTCCGTCTCGCGTGATTTGCCTCGGTCGATCAGCTGGAGCGTAATGGTCAGCGAAGGCTCGATGTTCATTACCGATGAGCGCGGCCAGCACGAAGTGCCGCTGGAGTGGCTGATCGGCGAGCGCGGCTAGGCGCTCAGCGATGGTAGAGGAGGGCGCGACGGCCCTCCTATGTTGGCGTCAGGACTGCCAGAACTGCACGAAGGCGTTAAACGACATCACCACCCCAACCGCCGTGGCCAGCATGGCCAATATGCCGAACACCAGCATCCAGGTTGGGTGACGATAGACGTCGCCGACGATGTTCGATTTGCGCGAGGCGAGCAATATGCAGCCCAGCGCCAGGGGCAGTACCAGCGCATTCAACGTGCCCGCCACCACCAGAACCTTCACCGGCTGGCCGACCAGGCTGTAGATGAGTGTCGAGCAGGCGATGAAGGCGATCACGACTCGCTGGTTATGCCGCCGAATGCTGTCATGCAGCGAGTACATGAAGGTCACGCTGGTATAGGCAGCACCGATCACCGATGACACCGAGGCGGCCAGCAGCACCACTCCGAATATCTTGTAGCCAATGGTGCCCATCGAATGGGAGAACACCGACGCAGCGGGATTGCTCGGATCAAGGCTCAGGCCCTGGCTGACGACTCCGAGCGCCGCCAGGAACAAGCAGATACGCACGACGCCGGTCGTGGCGATGCCGATCACGGCCGCGCGAGTCACCAGCCTTACATTTTCGACACCGGTGATGCCGGCTTCGACCAGTCGATGGCCACCGGAGAATGAGATATAGCCGCCGACCGTGCCGCCTACCAAGGTCACGATCGGCAGTAGCAGGATCAGCGGGTCGTCAGGGTTGAAGCTGCGGCTCATCGCCTCGAGCAGCGGTGGGTTCGACTGCAGCATGGCGTAGCCGATCATGCACAGCATCACCAGCCCGAGCACCTGCATCACCGAGTCCATTACGCCCTTGGCATTGCGCAGCAGGAAAATTCCGATGATCAGCACGGCGGCGATCAACGAGCCGATTACCGGCGGGATGCCGAAAATGACGTTCATTGCCAGGCCGGCGCCACCGATGTTGCCGATGTTGAAGGCGATGCCGCCAAGCACGATGAAGGCGGATATCAGATGGCCGACGCCGGGTATTACCCGGTTGGCGACGTCCTGGCCGCGCAGGTTGGCAACGGTGATCACCCGCCAGATATTGAGCTGGGCACCGATGTCGATGAGCAAAGAGATCAGGATCGCGAAGGCGAAACTCGCCAGATACTTCTCGGTGAACAGCGAGGTCTGGGTTAGAAACGCGGGTCCGATGGACGAGGTGGCCATGATGAAAATGGCGCCGCGTAGGACGTTGCGCTGAGCGGGAGTGCCGCGTTCGGCTTGTGTGGATTGCATTGGATACCTTCTTTTTCTTGGCGTTGGGGCAGGTAGAAATGCGTCCGGGTCATACCCGGCAATGTTGTTCTTGTAGGAATAAATAGCCGTTGGTCAGCTGTTTCTCATGAGCGACTAGCGCCACTGCGCGAGCAGTTCGCGGTGTGCCCGTTGCGCGGCCTCCAGTGAAATCGGTTTAAGCCTGAGAGGGGTGCCGGGCAGACACTGCGCCAGCTGGGCTACCGCCGCTGGTGTCAGCGCGCCTAGGCGTGGATAGCCGCCGATTGTCTGGCGGTCGTTGAGCAGGATGATCGGCTGTCCATCGGCTGGAACCTGAATCGCGCCGAGCGGCACGCCTTCGGAAATCATCGATGAGCGCGTGCTGTGAAGCGCGGGGCCGAGCAAGCGCACGCCCATGCGGTCGGCCCGCTGATCGACGGTCCACTCGCTATTGAAGGCATCGAACAGACTCTGGCCGCTGAAATCTCCGATCTGTGCACCGAGTACGACCGAAAGGGCCAGGTTCGATGGCGGCGCGACGGTTTGCGACGGCAGTTCGCGCGAAACGGACGGAGCATTTTCGAGCCAATGCAAGCGGTCGCCATCGGCCAGCGCCCGGCCGTCACCCGTCAAGCCTCCGAGCTGTTCGCGGCGCACTGTGGCGCAGCTGTCCAGTACCGGCGTCGCCTGAAAGCCGCCTGGCGCGGCGAGATAAGCGCGAACGCCTCGCTTCGGATGAGCGAAGGTAAGCAGCTGGCCGCGACGAACCTTGAAGCTGCGCCCCGGGACGATGGCCTCGCCATCAAGTTCGGCGGCAAGGTCGGCGCCACAGATTGCCAGGCGGGTATCGCTTTCCGCGCGCAGGCTGAAGTTTCCCAGCGTGATTTCCACCGTCGCGGCCTGCACCGGGTTACCGAGCAGCCAGTTGGCCCAGCTGTGGGAAATCCAGTCCACCGGCCCGCCCTGGGTAACACCGAGGTGGCGCACACCCATACGGCCGCCGTCCTGCAAGCTGGCCAGTGCGCCGGCGCGTTCGATAAGCAGACTCATGCAGCTGTCTCCTCGAAGGGGCTGTCATCTCCGCCCAGGCGGATGAATTCGGCGCGCTCGATGGGCACGAACCGCACCCGATCCCCTGGCTGCCAGAGGCTGTAGCCGTCGAGCTCGCGGTCGAACAGACGAACCGGGCTGCGCCCGATCAGATTCCAGCCACCCGGTGAAACCAGTGGATAGATCGCCGTCTGCCGATCGGCTATGCCCAGGCTTCCCGCCGGCACCTGCTTGCGCGGTGTGGCCAGGCGCGGGCTGGCCAGACGCTCATCGACCAATCCGAGAAAGGCGAAGCCCGGTGCGAAGCCCAGGGCGAATACCTGATAGATATGCGCGCTGTGTTGCTCGATCACGCCGGTTACGCCCAGCCCGCTGCGTTTGCCCAATGACTCAAGCTCTGGGCCGATGCTGGTGTCGTACCACACCGGTATGTCGTGCTGGCGAGCACTTTCGGCAGCGGCCGGCTGAAGACCTTCGAGCGCGTGATGGAGGTGCTGGCGGGCCTGCTGGTCGTCCAGTCGGGTCAGGTCGTAATGCACCAGCAGGGTGGTGTAGGAAGGCACCAGATCGATCAGTGCCGTGCCGAAGGCTTCGCGCACCCGCTGACTGGCGGCGAGCATCCACGGCATGTTGTCTTCATCGATATGCTCGAACAGGCGCAGCACCAGGCTATCGACGCCGACCACTTCGATCCGCGGCTTCATGCGGGAAGCGCCTGCAGCGCCTGGCGAATGCGCTGGACCGCGGCGACGGAGCCGGCGTTGTCGCCGTGTACGCAGAGGGTGTCGGCCTGCAGTATCAGCGCGCTGCCATCACTGGCGGTCAGGGGTTCGCCCTTGGCCAGGCGCAGCGCCTGGTCGGCGACGGTGTCGGCATCGTGGTGGACGGCGCCTGGCAGGCTACGTGACACCAGCATGCCCGCCGCGTCGTAGGCGCGGTCAGCGAACACCTCGAACCACAGGCTGATGCCCATTTCCGCCGCCAGCGCCTGGCTTGCGCTGTTGTCGCGTGTGGACATCAGCATCAGCGGCAGGTTGGCGCTGTAGGCCTTGATGGCGCTCATCACCGCACGCAGCAGCTCGGGCTGGCGCATCATGTCGTTGTACAGCGCACCGTGCGGTTTGACGTAGCGGACCTGCGTGCCTTCGGCGCGGCAGATGCCGTCGAGCGCGCCGATCTGATAGAGCAGCATGTTCTCCACTTCGGCCGGGCTGCAGGCCATGGAGCGCCGGCCGAAGCCGACCAGATCCGGATAGGCCGGGTGCGCACCGATACGCACATCATGCTGCCGCGCCAGTACAACGGTGCGGCGCATGATCTGCGGGTCAGAGGCGTGGAAGCCACAGGCAATGTTGGCGCAGTCGATGAAGGGCATCACCTCGGCGTCCAGGCCCATGCTCCAGGCGCCGAAGCTTTCCCCTATATCGCAGTTAAGTAACAGACGGCTCACGATGGCTGCTCCTTTCGAGATTGGCCGGTGCGTTGCGGCGTGTTTAAGGGCGATACATTGATAAAGTATCGATAAATTATCAACGAGTTTTTCCTTTGCTCTGCCGAAGTGACCGATCGGACATTGCTGTATCCTTGCCCGCCACCTCGATACGATCGGCGCTGCCGCTTCATAAATCAGGAACTCAAGATGGTTGACGCCAAAAGCCCCCGTCCGTTGCGATCTTCGATCGTCGCTTCGGCGCACCTCGCCGAACAGTCCCAGGAACTGTCCGAACTCGAGTACGGCATCATCGTCGCCAGCGCCGCGCTGATGCGCTGGATGGAGCGCTGCATGCAGGCCTGCGGCACGGTGGAGATGAACGCGCTGGACGTCATGGTGCTGCACAATCTCACCAGCCGTGGGCGCGCGAAGCGACAGGCGGACATCTGCCTGCTGCTCAATGTGGAAGACACCCACACCGTGACTTATGCGCTGAAGAAGCTCGGCAAACTCGGGCTGGTGGAAGGGGCGAAGCAGGGCAAGGAGATGTTCTATCGCACCACCGACAAGGGCCGTGCGCTTTGTCAGGAATACGCCGACATCCGCCGCGAATGCCTGATCGCCTCGTTCGAGAACCTCAATATCGACCCCGATGAGATCCACCGCCTGGCGGGCATGCTGCGCGCCATGTCGGGCCTGTACGACCAGGCCGCACGTGCGGCCACCTCCCTGTAATCCGTTTCACCGAGTCTGGAATCCAACGATGCGTATCGAACCCCGCCCCTTGCCCGAGCAGCTGCCTGACCTTGGCGATCTGCCGCCGTTGCTGCAGCGCCTCTATGCTGCCCGGGGCGTGGCCAGCGCGGCGGAGCTGGACAAGGGATTGGCGCGGCTGATTCCTTATAAGCAGCTCAAGGGCATCGATGCGGCGGTCGAGCTGCTGGTCGAGGCGCTGGAGAAACGTCAGCGCATTCTTTTTGTCGGCGATTTCGACGCCGACGGCGCGACGGCAAGCACTGTCGGCGTACTCGGTTTGCGCCAGTTGGGCGCCGCGCATGTCGATTACCTGGTACCCAATCGCTTCGAATATGGCTACGGCCTGACGCCGGAAATTGTCGCCGTCGCGTTGCAGCGTGAGCCCGATCTGTTGGTGACCGTGGACAACGGCATTTCCAGTGTCGACGGCGTGGCGGCGGCAAAGGCGGCTGGTTTGAAGGTGCTGGTGACCGACCATCACCTGCCGGGCCACGAACTGCCGGCGGCCGATGCCATCGTCAACCCCAATCAGCCTGAGTGTGCCTTTCCCAGCAAGTGCATCGCCGGGGTCGGGGTCATTTTCTACGTGTTGCTGGCCCTGCGCGCGCGCCTGCGTGAGCTGAACTGGTTCATCCGTCAGGGCTGGGCAGAGCCGAACCTGGCTGAACTATTGGATCTGGTGGCGCTAGGCAGTGTCGCCGACGTGGTACCGCTGGATGCCAACAATCGCATCCTGGTCCATCAGGGATTGGCGCGGATTCGCGCGGGGCGGGCGAGGGCGGGCCTGCGGGCGATTCTCGAAGTGGCGGGGCGCGACCATCGACGCATCACCTCCACCGATCTGGGCTTCATTCTCGGGCCGCGGCTCAACGCGGCCGGGCGGCTGGATGACATGTCGCTGGGCATCGAATGCCTGCTCTGCGAGGACGAGGCGCTGGCGCGCGACATGGCGGTCCAGCTCGATGAGCTGAACAAGGACCGCAAGAGCATCGAGCAGGGCATGCAGCGCGAGGCGCTGGCGCAGCTCAAGGATTTGCCCCTGGAAGACCTGCCGTTCGGCCTGTGCCTGTTCGAAGCCGACTGGCACCAGGGTGTGATCGGCATCCTGGCGTCGCGCCTTAAGGAGCGCTATTACCGTCCGACCATCGCCTTCGCCGATGCGGGCGATGGCCTGCTCAAGGGCTCTGCGCGCTCGGTGCCGGGCTTTCATATCCGCGATGCGCTGGATGCAGTCGCCGCTAAGCATCCCGGTTTGATCAGCAAGTTCGGCGGACACGCCATGGCGGCCGGGCTTTCACTACCGCAAGCCAACTTCGGCGCCTTCGCCGCCGCGTTCGACGCCGAAGTGCGCCGTCAGCTTTGCGAGGACGACCTCACTGGCCGGCTACTTACCGACGGCCAGCTGAGTGTCGAGGAATTTCACCTGGAGCTGGCGCGTGCGCTGCGCAATGCCGGGCCCTGGGGGCAGCACTTTCCAGAGCCGATGTTCCATGGTGTGTTCCAGCTGGTGCAGCAGCGCCTGGTTGGCGAGCGCCATTTGAAGCTGGTACTCAAGAGTGAATGCGGTTCGCTCACCCTTGATGGCATCGCCTTCAACATCGACCGCGAAATCTGGCCGAACCCGACGGTGCGCTGGGCCGAACTGGCCTACAAGCTGGACGTCAACGAGTACCGCGGCCAGGAAAGCGTGCAGCTGATGGTGGCGCATATCGCCCCGCGCTGACTGCCCCTTCGCCGGTCGATGATAGGCCGGCTGAATCCAGCGCCATTCCCCGTCAAGACGTCTGATTGTTGCCCGCAGCCATGGGGCCTAGAGTGGCTGGACAACAACAGCGCCATGCGGGAATCCGAAATGAGCGACACGACCGTCCACCACCGTGCCTGTCATCTGTGCGAAGCCATCTGTGGTCTCACCATCCAGACCGAAGGCGAGCGAATCCTCTCGATCAAGGGCGACCCCCTCGACAGCTTCAGTCGCGGCCATATCTGTCCGAAGGCTGTCGCGCTGCAGGACATCCAGAACGACCCTGACCGCCTGCGCCACCCGATGCGCCGTTGTGGTGAGGAATGGCAGGCGATCAGCTGGGACGAAGCCTACGAACTTGTCGCTGAGCGCCTGGCTGAAATCCGCGAACGCCACGGTGGCAACGCCGTGGCGATCTATCAGGGCAACCCGAGCGTGCACAACTACGGGTTGATGACCCACAGCTACTATTTCCTTGGCCTGTTGAAAACGCGAAACCGCTTTTCCGCGACCTCGGTCGATCAGCTGCCGCACCATCTGACCAGCCACCTGATGTACGGCCATGGCCTGTTGTTGCCGGTGCCGGATATCGACCACACCGATTTCATGCTGATCCTCGGCGGCAACCCGCTGGCTTCCAACGGCAGCATCATGACCGTGCCCGACGTTGAGAAGCGGCTGAAGGCGATTCGTGCCCGTGGCGGCAAGCTGGTGGTGGTCGACCCACGGCGCAGCGAGACCGCGGCCATTGCCGATCAGCACCTGTTCGTACGCCCAGGGCAGGACGCCGCGCTGCTGTTCGGCCTGCTCAACACGTTGTTCGAGGAAGGTCTGACCCGTGCCGCGCCGCTTCCAGTGGACGGTCTGGAAGAGGTGCGCACGGCAATCGCCGCCTTTACCGCCGAAGCGATGAGCGCCCGTTGCGGTGTGCCCGCTGAGCTGATTCGTCAGCTGGCGCGAGATTTCGCCGCGGCGGACAAGGCGGTCTGCTACGGACGCATGGGCGTTTCGGCCCAGGCCTTCGGTACACTCTGCCAATGGCTGGTGCAGCTGATCAACCTGGTCACCGGCAATCTTGATCGCGTCGGCGGCGCGCTGTGCACCGAGCCGGCGGTGGATCTGGTGGAAAGCACCACAGGCGGGCATTTCGCTGCCTGGCGCAGCCGGGTGTCGCAACTGCCCGAGTACGGCGGCGAACTGCCGGTGGCGGCACTGGCCGAGGAGATGCTCGAGCCGGGGGACGGGCAGGTACGTGCCTTGATCACCGTGGCCGGCAATCCGGTGCTGTCCACGCCCAACGGGCGCAAGCTGGAGCAGGCGCTGGATGGCCTGGAGTTCATGCTCAGCGTGGACTTCTACATCAACGAGACGACCCGCTATGCCGACGTGATCCTGCCGCCGACCGCGCCGCTGGAACATGACCATTACGACGCAACCTTCAACCTGCTTGCGGTGCGCAACGTCACCCGCTTCAACCAGCCGGTACTGCCCAAGCCCGAGGGCGCGTTGCACGACTGGGAGATCTTCATTGGGCTGGCCAAGGCCTATGCCGCACGCACGGGCGTCGAGCTGAGGCCGACCATGCCGCCGCAGCAGATGATGGACTTGGCGCTGCGTCATGGTCCCTACGGCGACAAGTCGGAGCGCAAGTTGAGCCTGGCGGCGCTGGAGGGCTATCCGCACGGGCTGGACCTCGGCCCGCTCAAGCCGAACCTGGCGCGGCGCCTGAAAACCTCGACCCAACGAATTCAGGCGGCACCGTCCTTGATGTTGGACGATCTGCAGCGCTTCGCCGCACAGCCCCAGGCGGGCGCAGACGAGCTGCTGCTGATTGGCCGTCGCCATGTGCGCAGCAACAATTCCTGGATGCACAACTACCAGCGGCTGGTGAAGGGCAAGCCGCGTCACCAGCTAATGATGAACCCTGCCGACATGGCTGCACGCACCTTGCAGGATGGCCAGCGGGTACGGGTGCGCTCGCGGGTCGGTATGGTCGAGGTGGAGGCACTGGCCAGCGACGAGATGATGCCAGGCGTGGTCAGTCTGCCCCACGGCTGGGGCCACGGTCGTCCCGGTGTGCAGATGGACATCGCCCGGCAGCAACCCGGCGTCAGCAGCAATGACCTGACCGACGAACGCGAGCTGGATGTCTCCGGCAATGCGGCGCTCAACGGGGTGCCGGTGCAGGTCAGCGCCGCCTGAGCCGGCCCACCTCTGTGATGTCAGGCTGGGCATGAGGGTGGAAACGGTCTCTACTGACGGATGTCCAATCTGCATCCACGACAGTAGAGGCCGTCATGTCCCAGCTTTTCCAGCCGCTCACCCTGCGCCAGCTCAAACTGCCCAATCGCATTGCCGTATCCCCGATGTGTCAGTACTCGGCGAAAGCCGGTATGGCCAACGACTGGCATCTGGTGCATCTGGGCAGTCGTGCGGTGGGTGGCGCCGGGCTGGTGATCATCGAGGCGACAGCAGTCAGCCCTGACGGGCGGATTTCGCCTGATGACCTGGGCATCTGGTCCGACGATCATGTAGAGCCGTTGCGGCGCATCACCCGCTTCATCGAGGCGCAGGGCTCGTTCGCCGGCGTGCAGCTGGCCCACGCCGGGCGCAAGGCGAGTACATGGCGGCCCTGGCTCGGCAAGCACGGCAGCGTACCGATCGCCGCTGGCGGCTGGACGCCGGTCGGCCCTTCGACCATTGCCTTCTCGCCCGAGCATGCTGTGCCTACGGCTTTGGACGAGGCCGGTATCGCGGGAATAGTGCAGGCGTTCGTCGAGGCCGCCGAGCGTTCGCTGGCGGCGGGTTTCAAGATTGCCGAAGTGCACGCCGCGCACGGCTACCTGCTGCATCAGTTCCTCTCGCCACTGTCCAACCAGCGTCAGGATCGCTATGGCGGTTCGTTCGAAAACCGCATTCGTTTACTGCTCGAAGTAACGACTGCGGTGCGCGAGGTCTGGCCGCAGGAGTTGCCGCTGTTCGTCCGGCTGTCGGCGACCGATTGGGTCGATGACGGCTGGAATGCCGATGAAACCGTCGAGCTTGCGCGGCGGCTCAAGGATGTCGGTGTCGACCTGATCGATGTGTCATCCGGCGGCACCGCAGCCAACGCCGATATCCCGGTTGGGCCCGGCTACCAGACCCAGTTTGCCGAGCGCGTGCGCAAGGAAGCGGGTATCGCCACCGGCACGGTCGGCATGATTACCGAAGCGGTGCAGGCCGAGCACATCCTGCGCACCGGCCAGGCCGATCTGATCCTGCTCGCCCGCGAACTGCTGCGTGATCCGTACTGGCCGCTGCACGCCGCCGAAGACCTGCGCGACAATTCCGTGGCCTGGCCGGCGCAATACGTGCGTGCCGCGCATCGCGATACGCCTATTCGCCAAGTGTCTGAGTCGTTCGACTGAGTACTCGGTCCAATCCTGATTCAATCCGTTTGGGGACTTCGATGAAAACCAGTGGCCTTCTCGATCAACTGCTGAGGTCCGGTCAGGACCTGTTGCAGAAGCAACAAGCCTCAGTGTCGCGTTCGACACCCTCGAAAAGCGGTGGCTCGCTCGGCGATATGCTCTCAGGTGTGGGCGGCCCGCTTGGCAGCATTCTTGGTGGTGGCGGCGGTGCCGGAAAAGGTGCGTTAGCGACCGGGGCGCTCGGCATGCTGCTGGCGAGTCGGAGTGGGCGCCGGATGGGTGCCAAGGCGGTCACCTATGGTGGTCTCGCAGCACTTGGTGTACTTGCCTATAAAGCCTATGGCAACTGGCAGGCACAGCAAGGCGTTGCGGCGCAGCCTGACGCGTCTCAGCCTGAACCCAAGACTGTGGATCGGCTGCCGCCCGATCAGGTCGAGGAACACAGCCGAGGCATCCTCAAGGCGCTGGTCGCGGCGGCCAAGGCGGACGGTCACGTCGACGATCAGGAACGCAAAATGATCGAAGCCGAACTGGCCCGGCTGACTGAAGATCCAGAGTTGCAGCATTGGCTTGATGCCGAGCTGAACAAACCACTGGATCCTGTCGACGTGGCGGCGGCTGCAACCACCCCTGAGATGGCATCGGAAATGTATCTGGCCAGCGTGTTGATGGTCGACGAGGAGCAGTTCATGGAGCGCGCCTATCTGGATGAACTGGGCCGCCAGCTAAAGCTTGATCCTCAGCTGAAGGCCGAACTGGAAAGCCAGGTCCGCGGCGTTTCCGGCTGAAATCAGAGGTTGTGGTCTGCACCTCGCGCTTTCGTTTAGTGCTGGTCAATTTGCTTGACATTCGCCGTGCCGACGGTCCCGCGTGGGCTGTCAGCCGCGGTCAGCTGCGCTATAATCGCCGGCTTTTCGCACCGTCCGATTGAGAGCTGCCTACTTATGGAAATCAACCCGATCCTCAACAGCATCAAGGACCTGTCCGAGCGCACCCTGTCAATTCGGGGGTATCTTTGACTACGATCAGAAGCATGATCGCCTCGTCGAAGTAAACCGCGAACTCGAAGACCCTAACGTCTGGAACAACCCCGAATACGCCCAAAACCTGGGCCGCGAGCGCGCCACCCTGGCGCAGATCGTCGAGACCATCGACGACCTCGACGGCGGTCTGGCCGATTCCCGCGACCTGCTCGAGATGGCGGTCGAAGAAGATGATCAAGGCGCCGTTGATGACGTGGCCGCCGAGCTGGACCGTCTGCGCGGAATCCTCGAAAAGCTTGAATTCCGCCGCATGTTCAGCCACGAGATGGACCCGAATAACTGCTACCTGGACATCCAGGCCGGCTCCGGCGGTACCGAGGCGCAGGACTGGGCCAACATCCTGCTGCGCATGTACCTGCGCTGGGCCGACAAGCGCGGCTTCACTGCCGAGATCGTCGAACTGTCCGAGGGCGAAGTCGCCGGTATCAAGGGCGCTACCGTTCATATCAAGGGTGAATACGCTTTTGGCTGGTTGCGCACCGAGATCGGTGTGCACCGCCTGGTGCGCAAGAGCCCGTTCGACTCTGGCGCGCGTCGCCACACCTCGTTTTCGGCAGTGTTCGTCTCGCCCGAGATCGACGACAGGGTCGAGATCGAGATCAACCCGGCCGACCTGCGCATCGATACCTACCGCTCCTCCGGTGCCGGTGGTCAGCACGTCAACACCACCGACTCGGCAGTGCGTATCACCCACGTACCGACCAACACCGTAGTGGCCTGTCAGAACGAGCGTTCCCAGCACGCCAACAAGGACACCGCCATGAAAATGCTGCGGGCCCGGTTGTACGAGCAGGAAATGCAGAAGCGCAATGCGGCGTCCCAGGCGCTGGAAGACACCAAGTCCGATATCGGCTGGGGCCATCAGATCCGCTCGTATGTGCTTGATGACTCGCGCATCAAGGACCTGCGCACTGGCATAGAACGTAGCGACTGCAACAAGGTGCTGGACGGCGACCTCGACCAGTACTTGGAAGCCAGTCTGAAGCAGGGCCTGTAAGCCTTGCCGGGCGCAGTAGTGGCACGACCGTAGACTGGTCTTTGGCCCGCCGCAACAGAGCAGTGCGTCGGTGGGCTGAAGCCCGCCCTGCTTGAGTTCCACGTGTCAGATGTAGGGTGGGCTTCAGCCCACCAAAATAGGGCAGGTCCCTGGTGGGCTGAAGCGAAACGCCTTCCGGCGCACCCTACCCAGGATTCATCCATTCGATTCCAGGCATTTTGAAACCATGAGCGAACAACCGCTGAACCAGCACGCCATCCAAGAGGAAGAAAACAAGCTAATTGCCCTGCGCAAGGAAAAGCTTGCTGCCGTGCGCGAGCAGGGCAACGCCTTCCCCAATGACTTCCGTCGCGACCGCTATGCAGGCGATCTGCAGAAACAGTACGCCGAGAAGACCAAGGAAGAGCTGGAAGCGGACGCCATCCCGGTCAAGGTCGCCGGGCGCATCATGCTCAACCGCGGACCATTCATGGTCCTGCAGGACATGAGCGGGCGCATCCAGGTGTATGTCGATCGCAAGACGCTGCCAGCCGAGCAGGTCGAGGCGGTCAAGCACTTCGACCTGGGCGACATCATTGCCGCCGAAGGCACCCTGGCGCGTTCCGGCAAGGGTGACCTCTACGTCTACATGAACAGCGTGCGTCTGCTGACCAAGTCGCTGCGTCCGCTGCCGGACAAGTTCCACGGCCTGACCGACACCGAGCAGCGCTATCGCCAGCGCTACGTCGATCTGATGGTCAACGAGGAAGTTCGTGAGACCTTCCGCGTGCGTTCCCAGGTCATCGCGCATATCCGCAAGTTCCTCGCCGAGCGTGACTTCCTCGAAGTGGAAACGCCGATGCTGCAGACCATCCCTGGCGGCGCCGCGGCCAAACCGTTCGAGACCCACCACAACGCGCTGGACATGCCGATGTTCCTGCGTATTGCACCGGAGCTGTATCTGAAGCGTCTGGTGGTTGGTGGCTTCGAGCGCGTATTCGAGATCAACCGCAACTTCCGTAACGAAGGCGTTTCGACCCGGCATAACCCCGAGTTCACCATGCTCGAGTTCTACCAGGCCTACGCCGATTACGAAGACAACATGGACCTGACCGAGGAGCTGTTCCGCGAGCTGGCCCTGGCGGTACTCGGCAGCACCGACGTTCCCTACGGCGACAAGGTGTTCCATTTCGGCGAACCGTTCGTGCGGCTTTCGGTGTTCGACTCGATCCTCAAGTTCAACCCCGAAATCAGCGCCGATGATCTCAACGACCTGGAAAAGGCCCGTGCCCTGGCCAAGAAGGCTGGCGCCAAGTTGTTCGGCCACGAAGGCCTGGGCAAGCTGCAGGTGTTGATTTTCGAGGAGTTGGTCGAGCACAAGCTGGAACAGCCGACCTTCATCACTGAATACCCGTTCGAAGTCTCGCCGCTGGCGCGCCGCAACGACCGCAACCCCAATGTCACCGATCGCTTCGAGCTGTTCATCGGTGGTCGTGAAATCGCCAACGCCTATTCCGAGCTCAACGACGCCGAGGATCAGGCCGAGCGTTTCCACGCCCAGGTGGCGGACAAGGACGCTGGCGACGACGAAGCCATGCATTTCGACGCTGATTTCGTCCGCGCTTTGGAGTACGGCATGCCGCCGACCGCGGGCGAGGGGATCGGTATCGACCGTCTGGTTATGCTGCTGACCAACTCGCCGTCGATCCGCGACGTGATCCTCTTCCCGCACATGCGACCGGAAGTCTGATCCACTGACTGTGAAGGTCACCAACCCGCAGTGTGCTGGCGCAGGCATCTGCGGGTATAACCTCAACGGTACGGATCTTCCGTGAAGAGGTAGCGATGAATACCCGTAACAACCTGGACGAATACCAGAGCATCGTGCGTGCGCTATCCGACCGCATCGTCGAGGCACAAACCCCGGTGCGCGTGCTGGATGCGGTCAAGTGGGACGAAAACACCCGCCAAGGCTTCTTCGCTGCCCAAGGGCGCGAGTTGCCGAAGATCGATCGCGGTTATTACGAGGGCCGGCCACTGGCCTTCGATTCCAGCGCGAAGAAACAGGAATTCCAAGACATCGAGCGCGACATCACCCGCCAGCTCGGCCAGTTCAACCCGGTCGGGCAGATCATGCGGCGTATGTGCAAGGAATACCGCATGGTGATTCGCATGCTCGAGGCGCGCGGCACGCCGGACTTCGGCATGATCTCGCAGGAGCTCTACGGCGCGGCGTCTGACGCCTTTCACGCCGGCGATCCAACCCTGGCCGATCTCGGGCTGATGCTTTCGGATTACCTGAACAACATTGCCGATCGTGGCGATTTGCGCGACGAACCGAAGAACCTCACCGCACCGCAGGCGGTCGAGCTGCTGCAGAAACGCCTCGACGTGGTGTTCGGCGAAGGCGAGGGCGTGATCCGCGTGTTCGAGTCCGATGGCATCCTCGCCGATGCGGCGGCTGGCGCCGACTACATCAAGATTCGCAGCGATGCGCTGTTCAACGAGCGCGACGTGCGTGCGCTGGAAGTCCATGAAGGCCTGGTGCATGTGGGCACCACGCTCAACGGCCAGAACCAGCCGATCTGCACCTTCCTGGCCAAGGGGCCGCCATCCTCAACGGTGACTCAGGAAGGTCTGGCGATTCTGATGGAAGTGATTGCCTTCGCCTCCTACCCGACACGTTTGCGCAAATTGACCAACCGCACCCGCGCCATCCACATGGCCGAGGAGGGCGCGGATTTTCTCGACGTTTTCGCCTTCTTCCGCGAGCAGGGCTATGCCGACGACGACTGCTACAGCAATGCCAGCCGCGTATTTCGAGGCTCGACACCGGATGGCTTGCCCTTCACCAAGGATCTGTCCTACCTGAAGGGTTTCATCATGGTCTACAACTACATCCAGCTCGCCGTACGCAAAGGCCAGCTCGAGCAGATTCCACTACTGTTCTGTGGCAAGACCACCCTTGAAGACATGCGCACGCTGCGCCAGCTGGTGGACGAAGGCATGGTGGTACCGCCCAAGTACCTGCCGCAGCAGTTTCAGGATCTCAACGCACTATCGGCCTGGATGTGCTTCTCCAACTTCTTGAATCATCTGAGCCTGGATCGCATCGAAGCCGATTACGCCAACATTCTCTGATCCCGAACAACCGGATACACCTCACGCAAGGAAGCGTAACGACATGGAAAACCCCGTTTTTGCCCGCCGTGCGAGCCCGATGGATCGCACGTTATCGCCCGCCGCATACAACCTCGTCATCGGCCTCACCCTCTGTTGGGGGTTCTGGGTCAATTGGTGGATGGTTGGCAACATTCCGGTCGAGGCTATCCGCAGCATTCACCCGTGGCTGTTCTTCGGTGGCTATTTCGCCAGCTGCATGACCGGTGCCTGGCTGTTTCACCGTTCGAACAAGCCCTCGGTGAGTTTCCTCGGTTACAACCTGGTCGTGGTGCCGTTCGGGCTCATTGTCAATCTGGTGGTCAGTCGCTACGACGCTGCACTGGTTCACGACGCCATCCGCATCACGGCGCTCGTCACAGTGGGCATGATGGTGCTGGGTACGCTGTTTCCGAAGTTTTTCGCCAGCATCGCCAGTGCCCTGACGGTGGCGTTGCTGTTGGTGATCATCGTGGAACTGGTCGAGCTGTTCATCCTCGGCATCCACCATGGCGTGATCGACTGGATCGTCGTGGCGATCTTCTGCGGTTACGTTGGCGTCGACTGGGGCAGGGCGAACCAGATTCCGAAGACCCTGGATAACGCCATCGACAGTGCTGCGGCGCTCTATATGGACATCATCAATCTGTTCCTGCGTATCCTGCGCATTCTTGGTCGTAAATAGGCGGGGCGGAGCAGCTGTGTCCTTGCCGTGCCGCCATCCAGTCGCTTTCAGGAGCCTCCTGTGTCCAGCCATGAACTCGAATACGAAATCCTCGGCCAGTCTGCGCAAAGCGTGGAGATCATCCTCGACCCCGGCGAGACGGTGATCGCCGAGGCCGGGGCGATGAACTACATGACCGATGGCGTGCGTTTCGAGGCGCGCATGGGGGATGGCTCCAGCAGCGGCGTGCTCGGCAAGCTGTGGGGCATGGGCAAGCGGATGATCACCGGTGAGTCGCTGTTCCTCACGCATTTCACCAATCAGGGCAAAAGCCAGGCCCGCGTGGCCTTTGCTGCGCCATATCCCGGCACGGTAGTGCCGGTGGACCTCGCAGCGCTCGGTGGGCAATTGATCTGCCAGAAGGACGCCTTTCTCTGTGCGGCCTACGGCACCCGTATTGGCATCAGCTTCAGCAAACGCATCGGCGCCGGCTTCTTCGGTGGTGAGGGATTCATTCTGCAGCGCCTGGACGGCGACGGGCTGGCCTTCGTTCACGCCGGCGGTACGGTGATCCGCAAGGAACTGGACAACGAAACCCTGCGGCTGGATACCGGCTGCCTGGTGGCGTTCACGCCTGGTATCGATTACGACATCCAGTTGGCTGGCGGTCTGCGTAGCATGTTGTTCGGCGGTGAAGGATTGCTGCTCACCACCCTAAAGGGCACCGGTAGCGTCTGGATTCAGAGCCTGCCGTTCTCGCGTCTTGCCGAGCGGGTCTACGAGGCGACCTATCAGGCCCGCGGAGAAACCCGCGCCGGAGGTAAATGATCGGCCTGGGTCACGTCTGAATTTGCCACAATAGGCCTCTTTGCCTCGATGAGATCGTCCATGTCCGAACGCAATCCCATTCCCTTGATCCTCACTGCCATAGGCAGCGTGTTCGCTACGGTCGCCGTACTGACCTACTACGGCTACGTGCATATCGCCAAGCCTGAAGATGCGCTGCTGCTGGCTGACTACACCATGCTCAAGACCGTTCCCGGAGACGACTACCGGGTTTCGCTGAAGCCGGCCTCACAGGTGGCACAGTGCATTGACGGTGTGCTGGTGCTGTTCGATACCGAGCAGAAGGGCTTGACCGGCGTACTGGTGGACAACAAGAAGCGCGCCGTACGCTGCATGGAAGAACAGGTCCCGGCTGGTCTGTTGCGTTGAGCGCCTGGCCGTGGTGCCGGCGCTTAAAGGCGGCGGCCTGAAACAGAAACGCTCCCGACGCGTTGATGGCGTCGGGAGCGTTCGTTCAGCTCTCGGGGTGCTGGATCAGCGCATCGAAGAGCGTGGTGCTACCGGCTTGTTGTCGTCAGAAATGGTCACTTCCACGCGACGATTCATGGCACGGCCAGCTGAATCGCTGTTGCTTGCTACCGGATACTCCTTGCCATAACCCTGCGAGACGATGCGCTGTGGGTCGACACCCATCTTCACCAGTGCGGTGCGCACCGAGTTGGCACGGCGTTCAGAGAGGCGCTGGTTGTATTCGGCGGAACCGGTGCTGTCGGTGTAGCCCTCGACGATCACCTTGCGCTCGGTGTTTTCATTGAGGAAGTCAGCCAGCTTCTGCACGCTGCGCATGCCACCCGGTTTCAACTCGGCGCGGTCGTAATCGAACAGCACATCACCGAAGGTCACCAGCGTACCGCGCTCGGTCTGCTTGGCCTGCATGTCTTCCTGCAGCTTGCGGATCTGTGCGTCGCGGGATTCCAGGCGCGCCTCGGCACGCTGCGCCGAGGCTTTACCCAGATCCGCTTCAGCGGCGCGCAGGGCAATGGTCTGCTCGGCCAGTTCGATACGGCGCTTGGTCAGGTAGGCCAGCTGATCGACTGTCTCTTTGTCGGCATCGTTGAGGTAGGCCTTGTTCGCCTTGTCCAGCATGTTGCTGGCGTCCTGGGTTTCCAGAGCGGCGACTTGGCTGGCACGCGAGTCGCTTTGCAGCGCAGAGAAGCTGCTGCGTACCTCTTCGAGGTTTTCGTTGGGCTGGCTGGCGCAGGCCACCAGGCCGATGCTCAGGGCTAGCATGGTAGGTAAGGTTACGAGCTTGTGCATGACGAGTTCATCCTATGGCTTTGAATGGAATGGCGGGCGAGTGGGGAAATCAGCGAACGTTGCGCATGCCTTCTTCGCGTAGTTCCTTGATTCCCTGCTGGGCGTCGTCGACGGCTTTCTGAGCCTTGGCCGCTTCAGCCTTGCGTTCGGCGACACGGGCATCCCATTCGGCCTGTTCGGCCAGCTTGCGGGCTTCTTCGTAGTTTTCCTTTTGCATGGCCATTTCGGCCTGCTTCCATTTTTCCTGCGCGGCACGCATTTCCACCGCAGCGTGCTCTGGGCCACCGGCGCTGACGGCGCTGCGCACTGCCGATTCAGTCACGGCGAACTGCTCGGTCGGCGGATTGCCCGCACATGCCGTCAGCAGCAGGCCACCAAGTGCAATGGCTGCCAGCTTGGGTAGCTGAAATCTCGAAGCGTGGGTTGCGACAGCTTTGTTCATGGTCAGTCTCCAGTTCGAATTGCATGACGGATAGCTACCGTCCCTGGCCGGGCAGCGTCTGATTAGGGCGCTACCGATGTCGGGACATATTTTTGTGAGGGCAAACGGCGTCATTCGTTCATTTGCGATTGGCGAGCTAGAGCGGTTGTCATGCACGCAGAGGGCTAAGATTCGAGCATCGGGAGCCTGGTGAACAGGCCACTGGGAGAGGGTTTGCCAGGCAAGGGTGGATCAGTTCGGGCGCCCTGGTCGGGCGCCGTCGAGGTGCAGATCGCGCTTAGTCGATCAGGCGGAGGGAGGGGGCGGCGCATCTTCCTCGAGCATGCGCTTGAGATGCTTGCGCGACAGTTCGAGGAAGCGCGGTGTGGGGCCAGCGTCCTCGTAAACCGGGTCACCTTGTTCATCAGTGGCAATCACTTGCGTGCCACGCACGTACGGCAGGCTGGTTTCGACGGCCTCCAGCGCCGCGCCGACCAGTTCGCCCAGCAGTGCCTCGGTGCTGCGCTTGGGGTACATCTCGGCGAGAGCCGCGAGCCGCGCGGCGCTTTCAACGTCCAGCGGAATGCTGTAACGGGTCTGGCTCATGTGGCCTTTGGCGTCCCGTTCCCAATGGCTGACCAGCTCGGAAAGTCTCATGATTACTCCTTTGCCCGCGCTTACGAGCGGTAATGACGTGTAGCTTTCATGTCGCTGCCCAATTGATGCCGGCACTGACGTCTTGTCATGGCCCGGCGTGGTGGGCACTCTGGTTGGAGATATTTTCAGCGTAGCCGTTCAGGATCGTTTTCCCAGCGGAGCGTCTGATGCAATGCGGCGCGCCGGTCGCACAAGCCGGGCGAGGCGCGCGAAACTCATTGGTCGTATCGGCGGGAGAACAACAAGGTCATGGCGAAAATCATCGATGCACGCCTGCGCGACAACGTACACCTGCTCGGCGAACTGCTCGGCAACACCATCCGTGCACAGCACGGCGACCAGTTCTTCGACAAGATCGAACGCATCCGCAAGGGTGCCAAGGCGGCACGCAAGGGTTCGGCCGACGGGGCGAGACTGCTGACCGAAACGCTGGACAGCCTGGATGAAAATGAACTGCTGCCTATGACTCGGGCATTCAACCAGTTTCTCAATCTGGCCAATATCGCCGAGCAGTATCATCAGGTCCGCCGCCGCACGGCTGGCGAGCCGGTACCTTTCGAGACGAGCGTGTTTGCCGATCTGATCGAGCGCCTCAAGGCGGCTGGGCATGGCGATGAGTTTATTGCACGGCAGGTCAGCCGCTTGGAAATCGAGCTGGTGCTGACCGCGCATCCCACCGAGGTGTCTCGCCGTACGCTGATTCAGAAGTACGACGCTATTGCCGAGCAACTGGCGGCGCGCGACCACACCGACCTTTCCGATGCCGAGCAGGCGAAGATCGCGCTGCAGTTGCAGCGTCTGGTCGCCGAGGTCTGGCATACCGAGGAAATTCGGCGCAACCGGCCCACACCGGTCGAAGAAGCACGGTGGGGCTTCGCTGCGATCGAAAACTCGCTGTGGAAGGCCGTGCCCAACGTACTGCGCCAGACTGATGCGACGCTCAGGCGAGCGACCGGGCTGCATTTGCCGCTGGAGGCTGCGCCGATCCGCTTCGCGTCCTGGATGGGCGGTGACCGAGACGGCAACCCGAACGTGACGGCAATGGTGTCTCGCGAGGTCCTGCTGACGGCACGCTGGATGGCTGCGGACCTGTATCTCCGCGAGATCGAGGGACTGATCACCGCGTTGTCCATGAGCGAAGCCAGCGACGAGCTGCTGCGCCAGAGTGGTGATTCGGCCGAGCCGTATCGAGTGCTGCTCAAGCCGTTACGGCAACGCTTGCGGGCGACGCGCGACTGGGCACGTGCAGCCATCCAGCACGGCCAACCGGCACCGGTCGATGTACTGCAGGATTGTGCGGAACTGCGCCGGCCGCTGGAGCTGTGCTATCGATCGCTGCATGCCTGCGGCATGGGCATGATCGCCGATGGCGCACTGCTCGACTGTTTGCGGCGCCTGGCGGTGTTCGGGCTGTTCTTGGTGCGTCTCGATATTCGCCAGGACGCGGCTCGACATGCCGCTGCGCTGGCGGAAATCACCGACTACCTGGGTATGGGCGATTACCAGCAATGGGACGAACAGCGCCGGCTGGATTGGCTGCAGCTCGAGTTGAGCAATCGCCGTCCGTTGTTGCCGGCCCACTATCACCCTTCGGCCGATACCGCCGAGGTACTGGCCACCTGTTCGGTAATCGCCGAGGCGCCTGCCACCTCGCTGGGGTCCTACGTCATTTCCATGGCCCACGCGGCGTCAGACGTGCTTGCGGTGCAACTGCTGCTCAAGGAGGCCGGTCTGCAGCGACCGATGCGCGTGGTGCCGCTGTTCGAAACCCTGGACGACCTGAACAACGCTGCGCCGATCATCGATCGGCTGCTCGCCTTGCCAGGGTATCGCCAGCGTCTGCAGGGACCGCAGGAGGTGATGATCGGCTACTCGGACTCCGCCAAGGACGCCGGCACCACGGCCGCCGCCTGGGCCCAGTACCGTGCCCAGGAGCGCCTGGTGGAGGTGTGCCGAGAGCACGATGTCGAACTGCTGTTGTTCCATGGCCGCGGTGGCACCGTGGGACGTGGCGGCGGCCCAGCGCACGCGGCGATTCTTTCACAGCCGCCGGGCTCGGTGGCGGGGCGTTTCCGTACCACCGAACAAGGCGAGATGATCCGCTTCAAGTTCGGCCTGCCGGATATCGCCGAGCAGAACCTCAACCTGTATCTCGCGGCAGTGCTCGAAGCGACCCTGCTACCGCCACCGATGCCCGAACCCGGCTGGCGCGAAACCATGGACCGGCTCGCCGCCGAAGGCGTGGCGGCCTACCGGGGCGTCGTGCGTGAACATCCACTGTTCGTCGACTACTTCCGCCAGGCGACACCGGAGCTTGAGCTCGGACGCCTTCCGTTGGGCAGCCGACCATCCAAACGTCGCGAGGGTGGGGTGGAAAGCCTGCGAGCAATTCCCTGGATCTTTGCCTGGACGCAAACGCGGCTGATGCTGCCCGCCTGGCTGGGTTGGGAGCAGGCATTGCACAACGCGCTGCAGCGCGGGGAAGGCGATTGCCTGGCTGAGATGCGAGCACGCTGGCCCTTCTTCACCACGCGAATCGACATGCTGGAAATGGTGCTGGCCAAGGCCGATGCGGATATTGCGCGGCGTTACGACGAGCGTCTGGTACAGCCGGAACTGCTTGCACTCGGCAGCGATTTGCGTGACCGATTGTCGCAGGTGGTCGGTGCGGTACTGAGCGTGACCGGCCAAGTCGATCTGCTCGACCACAGCCCCAAGACTCAGGAAGCGTTCAGCCTGCGCAACACTTACCTCGATCCGTTGCACCTGCTGCAGATCGAACTGTTGGCGCGTTCAAGGCAGCAGCAGAACCCAGCAGACAGCCCGCTCGAGCAGGCCCTGCTGGTCAGTGTTGCTGGTATTGCGGCCGGCTTGCGCAACACTGGCTGAGGTCGCGCAGCACTCTGGCTGACGGCTTTATGCGTGTCGCGCCGTTAGCGCCCAGTTGCGTCGAATCGTGACATTTATGAGTCTGGATAGACGTTTTCGGGACGGCTTGTGCCGTCCCGGTGCGCTGTGTATCGTGTTCAACCTTTTGTCGCATGGCGGCAAACCAGAATTTTTGATTCGTCAGCGATGAGCCGTACCGCCCGCTGGCAGGGTCACCCCCCTTCTAAGAAACTCGAGGACTGATCATGCGTGTGATCCTGCTGGGAGCTCCCGGTGCCGGAAAAGGTACTCAGGCTGGCTTCATTACCAAAAAATTCGGTATTCCGCAGATCTCCACAGGCGACATGCTGCGTGCGGCCGTCAAGGCTGGCACCGAGCTGGGTCTGAAAGCCAAGAGCGTGATGGATGCCGGTGGCCTGGTTTCCGATGATCTGATCATCAACCTGGTCAAGGAGCGTATCGCTCAGCCCGATTGTGCCAACGGTTTCCTGTTCGACGGCTTCCCTCGCACCATTCCCCAGGCCGAAGCGCTGAAGGAAGCCGGCGTGCGTATCGACAACGTGATCGAGATCGCCGTGGACGACGAGGAAATCGTCGGCCGTATCGCCGGTCGCCGTGTGCATCCGGCTTCTGGCCGCGTCTACCACACCGAGCACAACCCGCCGAAGGTTGCTGGCAAGGACGATGAGAGCGGCGACGAGCTGATCCAGCGCGACGACGACAAGGAAGAAACCGTCCGTCATCGTCTGTCCGTCTACCATGCTCAGACCAAGCCGCTGGTGGATTTCTACCAGGGCCTGGCGGCTGCGGAAGGGACGCCCAAGTACAGCTGTATCGAAGGTGTCGGTTCGGTGGATGAAATCACCGCCAAGGTATTTGCTGCGTTGAGCTGATCGAAGTCGCGCTGCGAGGATCATGAGATGCCCGTATCGAAGGATACGGGCATTTTTTTGCGCTGAGCGTCAGGGCGACAACGAAAGAACCCGCTTCGCGAATACGCTAGAATCTGCGCCTTTTCACCGACCGGACTGACCCGATGACCACTCTGCTGGCCCTGGATACCGCCACCGAAGCCTGCTCGGTCGCCCTGCTGCATGACGGCAAGGTGTTGAGCCACTACGAGGTGATACCGCGTCTGCATGCCCAGCGATTGCTGCCGATGGTGCAGGCATTGCTCAGCGAGGCTGGAGTCGCGTTGTCCGCGGTGGATGCGATCGCCTTCGGTCGGGGCCCGGGTGCCTTTACCGGTGTGCGGATTGCGATCGGCGTGGTGCAGGGCCTGGCGTTCGCGTTGCAGCGCCCGGTATTGCCCGTGTCCACTCTGGCCACCATCGCCCAGCGAGCATGGCGTGAACACGGAGCGGCGCAGGTTGCGGCTGCCATCGATGCGCGCATGGACGAGGTTTACTGGGGTTGTTACCGCGAGCAGGGCGGGGAGATGCAGCTGCTCGGTAGCGAGGCCGTGTTGCCGCCCGAGCAGGCTGTTCTGCCACGCGCTGCTCGCGGCGAATGGTTCGGCGCCGGTACCGGCTGGGGCTACGCCGAGCGGATACCGGCAGCCGTGCGTGCGAGCGATGCCGGCATGCTGCCGCACGCCGAAGACCTCCTGCGTCTGGCGAGTTTCGCCTGGCAGCGGGGCGAGGCGCTGGAGGCCGATCAGGCCCAGCCGGTCTATCTGCGCGATAACGTCGCGACACCGAAAGGGATCAAATGACGAGGGGCGTTGCCAAAGTCTTGGCTGCCCGTTAGAGTCGCCGGGCCTCTGATCGAGTCGAATGATGCGCGTCGAAAACTCCTTTCCTGTTCCCTATTCAACAGATCGTTCTGCCCGCACTGGCAGGGCGGCGGACAGCTATGGGGAAACGCAGCGAGCGGCGCAGGCGCAGCGCGGGGTCGATAGCCGCTCCGGGCAGGATTATCAGCCCCAGGCGGACCGGCCTCAGCAGCGGGTCAACTCGAGCGCATTGGTCGAGCGCTATTCTGCGTTTCGCTATGACGAGCCGCAGCCGGAGCGTCCATTGTCCAGCCGGGTTGCCCAGGCCTTGGCCAGTTACACCAGCACGGCGAATTTCCGTGTCGATCTCGATGGCACTGAAGTGCTCGGGCTCGACCTGTACGCCTGAGGCGGTTCGATCTGCCGCAACTTCCCTACTTTCTCGGTTGCCCCTCCTGGAATGAGAGTGCCTGGCTCGGTGCTCTGTATCCGACAGGTACGCCTGCCTCCGATTTTCTTGCCAGCTACTGTTCGACCTTCAACTCGGTCGAGGGCAACACCACGCTCTATGCATGGCCTTCGGAGGAGAAGGTCAGGCGCTGGGCCGGTCAGATGCCCGACGGCTTTCGCTTCTGTGCCAAGTTTCCCCGGGAAATAAGTCAGGCGGCCGATCTGCACGCGGCGCTGGAGCTGGCGCACGCCTTTAAACGGCTGTTGCTGCCGCTGGGGCGAAGGGTGACGCCATTCTGGCTGCAGTTGCCGGCCAGCGTGGGGCCATCACGGCTGGGCGAGCTTGCGGCGTTCATCGATGGCTTCGCGGCTTCACTGGCGATCGAGGTACGGCATCCGGCGTTCTTCGACAGGGGCGATGGTGAACGCGCGTTGAATCGCCTGCTGCGTGATCGCGGTATCGAACGTATCTGCCTCGATACCCGGGCGCTGTTCAGCTGCCATTCGCGTGATCCGGCCCTGCTGCATGCGCAAAGCAAAAAGCCGCGGCTGCCGGTGCGACCGGTGGCATTCAGCGACTCGCCGCAGTTGCGCTTCGTCGGTCACCCGGAGCTGGCGGCAAACGATGTGTTCATGGCGCCCTGGCTGGACAAGGTGGCCAGCTGGATCGAGGCAGGCAAGATGCCGCACGTCTATCTGCACACCCCGGACAATCATCGAGCGCCCGAACTGGCGATGCGCTTCCACGTCCTGTTGGGTGAGCGCCTGCCAGGCCTGCCGTCCCTGCCTTCATTGCCGCCTGCACCGCAGCTGTCTTTGCTGGCTGATTGAGCCGCTCGGCCGTTCGACCAGTTTTGTAAAACATCGCGCTCAACTTCGCCCGCTCGGCATTGCCTATAAGGAATGACCTTCGGCCGTTTTTTTCTCCTGCTGTTGCTGCTGTTAGCGGGCTTCGCGCTCGCGGTCCGACAGCAGCTGATCGACATCCCGCCGCGCTGGAATCCCTGGGCGCCGCTGGACATCCGTGAGCCGCCCAACCTGCTGACGCCGCTCAAGCTGCGTCGGTTGCAGCAGGATCGTACGCTCTGCGAACAGGCGCTCGCGACGGCGCCGCTGCGCTATGCGGCCGTGCCGGACAGCACGCCGGAGCCAGGCTGCCCAGTTGAAAACAGCGTACGGGTGCAAGGCTCGGAGGTGCGCTTCAACGGGCCGTTTCTGGCTACCTGCCCGCTGGCGGCCGCTTATGCCATGTTCGAGCTGCACGGACTTCAGCCTGCAGCGCGGGCCGTGTTCGGCCAGCCGGTGGTACGCATCGACCATTTCGGCAGCTTCGCCTGCCGCAACATTGCGCGCAGTAACCGTCGCAGCCAGCACGCCAGTGCCAATGCGCTGGATCTGGCCGGCTTCCACTTGCAGGACGGCACCCGCATCACCGTGGCGCGAGACTGGCAGGGCGATGGCGACAAGGCGCGTTTTCTGCGTCTGGTGCGCGACGCGGCCTGCGATGCGTTCAACGTCACGCTCGGGCCAGAATACAACGCGGCCCATCACGACCACTTTCACGTCGACATGGGCGGATTCGGCATGTGCCGCTAATAGGCTACCGGGCAGGACATGGATCGCTCTGGCACAATGCGCCGTTTTCATCGTTGCCGGTGCCCCATGTCTGCAAGCAATCCCCTGGTTCGGGTCGAACCGCTCGCCGCGCAATTTGCTGCCGCAGCTCACGATTGGGCGTTGCGCCTGGGTTTGCCGGAAGCGCTGGAGGAGGCCGAATTCGCCCTGCAGATAGGCGAGAGCGGATTGCAGCTGCAGTTGCTCGAAGCGCAGGCGCCGGGCCCGGTACGGGTGGACTTCGTAGAAGGTGCTGCGGCGCACCGTCGGCAGTTCGGTGGTGGCAGCGGGCAGATGATCGCCAAGGCCGTGGGCATACAGCCCGGCGTTCGGCCGCGGGTGTTGGATGCCACCGCCGGGCTGGGGCGCGATGCGTTCGTGTTGGCTACGCTGGGCTGTGAAGTCAGCCTGATCGAACGCCAGCCGCTGATCGCCGCGCTGTTGGAGGACGGTCTGAGCCGGGCCGTGGCGGATGCAGACGTCGGCGCCATCGCCGCGCGGATGAGCCTGCTCAAAGGCAATGCCATCGAGTTGATGAGCCAGTGGCAGGGCGATCCGCCGCAGGTCATCTACCTCGACCCGATGTTCCCGCACCGTGACAAGAGTGCGCTGGTGAAGAAGGAGATGCGGCTGTTCCGGCCCTTCGTTGGCGACGACATGGATGCCCCGGCGCTGTTGGCCGCAGCACTGGAGCTGGCCAGCCATCGGGTGGTGGTCAAGCGGCCGCGCAAGGCGCCAGCAATCGAAGGCAGCAAGCCTGGCTACAGCCTGGAAGGCAAATCGAGCCGCTACGACATCTACCCGAAGAAGAAGCTGCAGGGCTGACTGCTACGGCCCTGAGTTGCTGTGGGCGGCTCAGTGGCGATAGGCGCGCAGGAACACGCTCACAACATCTCGTACATGCAGGTTGCCTTCTTCCTCGGTTGGCGCCTCGGCATAGCCGACCAGCAAGCGGAAGTGCTGGGCACCCTTGATAAGCGAACAATAATGCTCGGCCGCGCGCAACGGCTCGTCGATACGTAGCAGGCCTAGCGTGTTGGCCCGGGCGAACAGCTGTTCCAGATCGAAGAGCAACTGCTGCGGACCCGCGTCGAAGAACATCTTCACCAACCCCGGATTCTGCGTCGCCATGGCCACCATCACCCGATGCAGGCCGATGGATTCCGGACTGTTCACCAGCTCATTGAAGGCGCGGCCGATCGCCAGCAGCACTTCATCGATGGCGCAATTTTCCTCCAGGTGGAACAGGCGGCGCGGCAGACGTGTTTCGCAGGTGGCTTTCACGGCATCGCAGAACAGCGCCTCCTTGTCCTTGAAGTGGCTGTACAGCGTGAGCTTGGAAACGCCAGCCTCCGCGGCGATGGCCTCCATGCTGCTGCCCTCATAGCCGTTTCCGAGAAACAGCACCTGCGCCGCGGCGAGGATTGCTTCGCGCTTGGCTGGGTCTTTCGGGCGACCGGGACCGGGGGATACGGAGTGGTTTTCTATCATGGGCGTTTTAATAGTGGACTGGCTGGTACGGTATTTTTACTATACCGCGCAGTATAAGTATTCCAATCCGCTTCGCGACAGAGAGACTTCATCGTGTTCCGACATGCCTTGTCCCTTGCCTCTACGTTCGGTTGTGCGCTTGCCCTGGTCGCCTGTGGCAACAGCGAGCCGCCACAACAGCTGCCCCGTCCGGTCATGGTGGTGCAGCCGCAGCCAGCCAGCGAGGCGCGCGAAAGCTATCCGGGCGAGGTGCATGCGCGATACGAGCCGGAACTGGCCTTCCGCATCGGCGGCAAGGTCGTCGAGCGTCTGGTCGAAGCGGGTGATCGTGTGCGCAAGGACCAGCCCTTGGCGCGTCTCGACCCACAGGACGTGCGCTTGCAGCTGGATGGCATGCGCGCCCAGGTGGCAGCAGCGGAAGCCAATCTGCGCGTGGCCAAGGCAGAGCACGACCGCTATAAGGCGCTGCTCGGTCGGCAGCTGGTCAGCCAGTCGCAGTTCGACAATGCCGATAACGCCTACCGCGCCGCAGCAGCCCGCCTGCAGCAGGCGCGTGCCGAGTTCGATGTGGCGAGCAACCAGGTCGATTACGCGGTGCTGCGCGCTACCCGTGATGGCTTGATCGCGCAGCGCCGAATCGAAGTCGGGCAGGTAGTCGCCGCCGGGCAGATGGCCTTCGTGCTGGCTGCCGATGGTGAGCGTGAGGTCGCCATCGATCTGCCGGAACAGTCACTGGAGCGCTATCGGGTTGGCCAGGACGTCGAGGTCGAACTCTGGTCGCAGCCTGGGCGCCACTACCTTGGCAAGATTCGCGAGCTCTCGCCGGCCGCCGATGCGCAGTCGCGGACCTATTCCGCCCGCGTCGCCTTCAGCGAGCAGGAGGTGCCAGCCGAACTGGGACAGAGCGCGCTGGTCAGCATTCGCCGCGATGGTGAAGTCTCCCTGGCGGTACCGCTCTCCGCGCTGAGTGCCGAACAGGGCAGGGCGCATGTCTGGCGGCTTAAGGCCGATTCCACCGTGGAGCGGGTGGAGGTCCGTACCGGGCCGTACGGCGAACAGCTGGTGCCGGTCATTGAGGGGCTTGAGGCCGACGACTGGATCGTCCTGGCCGGGGTGCAGATGCTCAGCGATAGCCAGCCGGTTCGACCGGTGGATCGCCACAATCGCCCCGTCGAGCTGGCTGCCCAGGAGTAATCGCAATGCGTTTCAACCTTTCCGCCTGGGCGCTGCAGAACCGCCAGATTGTCGTCTATCTGATGCTGCTGCTGGCGATCGTCGGTGCGCTTTCCTACAGCAAGCTCGGTCAGAGCGAGGACCCGCCATTCACCTTCAAGGCGATGGTCATCCAGACCCAGTGGCCGGGTGCTACCGCCGAAGAGGTGTCGCGCCAGGTCACCGAGCGTATCGAGAAAAAGCTGATGGAAACCGGCGAATACGAGCGCATTGTCTCGTTCTCCCGACCGGGCGAGTCCAACGTGACCTTCATGGCGCGCGACTCGATGCGCTCGAAGGATATTCCCGACCTCTGGTACCAGATCCGCAAGAAGATCGGCGACATCCACCATACCTTTCCGCCTGGTGTGCAGGGACCGTTCTTCAACGATGAATTCGGCACCACCTTCGGCAACATCTACGCGCTGACCGGCGACGGCTTCGACTACGCGATCCTCAAGGACTACGCCGACCGCATCCAGCTGCAGCTGCAACGGGTCAAGAACGTCGGCAAGGTCGAGCTGATCGGCCTGCAGGACGAGAAGATCTGGATCGAACTCTCCAACGTCAAGTTGGCTACGCTTGGCGTGCCGCTGGAGGCCGTGCGCCAGGCGTTGGAGGCGCAGAACGCGGTGACTGCCGCCGGTTTCGTCGAGACGATCAGCGATCGCGTGCAGCTGCGCGTCACCGGCAGCTTCGAGACGGTCAAGGAGATTCGAGATTTCCCCATCCGCGTCGCCGGGCGCACCTTCCGTATCGGCGACGTTGCCGAAGTGCATCGCGGCTTCAACGACCCACCCGCGCCGCGCATGCGCTTCATGGGCGAGCCGGCGCTGGGGCTGGCGGTATCGATGAAAAGCGGTGGCGACATTCTGGTATTGGGCGAAGCACTGGAGCACGAATTTGCCCGCCTGCAGCAGGAGCTGCCGGCCGGCATGCAGCTGCGCAAGGTCTCCGATCAACCAGCGGCGGTGAAAACCAGCGTCGGTGAGTTCGTCAAGGTGCTGATCGAGGCGCTGGTGATCGTGCTGCTGGTGAGTTTCTTCTCGCTCGGCGTGCGCACCGGGCTGGTGGTGGCATTGTCGATTCCGTTGGTGCTGGCAATGACCTTCGCCGCCATGAGCTACCTGGACATCGGCCTGCACAAGATTTCCCTCGGGGCTCTGGTGCTGGCGCTCGGGCTGATGGTGGACGACGCGATCATCGCGGTGGAGATGATGGCGATCAAGATGGAGCAGGGCTACGACCGCCTCAAGGCTGCCAGTTTCGCCTGGACCAGCACGGCATTCCCGATGCTGACCGGCACGCTGATCACTGCGGCGGGTTTCCTGCCCATCGCCACGGCGAACTCCAGCACGGGCGAGTACACCCGGTCGATCTTCCAGGTGGTGGGTATTTCGCTGATCGCATCCTGGATCGCAGCGGTGATGTTCGTGCCGCTGATCGGGGCGAAGCTGTTGCCGGACGTGAGCAAGGGTTCTGCACATAGACAGGGCGGCGGCAATGATGGCCACGATCCGTACGCCACGCCGTTCTACCAACGCGTGCGCCGCGTGGTGACCTTCTGCGTGCGCCGGCGCAAGACCGTTATCCTGCTCACCCTGGTGATTTTCGCCGCCGCGGTGGTGCTGTTCCGGCTGGTGCCGCAGCAGTTCTTCCCTGCGTCCGGCCGGTTGGAGTTGATGGTCGATCTCAAGCTGGCCGAAGGCGCGTCGCTCAAGGCTACCGAGGCGGAGGTGCGACGCCTGGAGGAACTGCTCAAGCAGCGCGCCGGTATCGACAACTACGTGGCTTACGTCGGCACCGGCTCGCCGCGTTTCTACCTCCCGCTGGATCAGCAATTGCCGGCGACCAGCTTTGCGCAGTTCGTCGTGCTGGCCGACAGTATCGAGTCCCGTGAAGCCCTGCGTACCTGGCTGATCGAGCGTATGCGAGAGGACTTTCCGAGCCTGCGCGGGCGTGTCACACGTTTGGAGAATGGCCCGCCGGTGGGCTATCCAGTGCAATTTCGCGTGACCGGCGAACACATCGACGTGGTGCGCGGGCTGGCCCGCCAGGTTGCCGCCAAGGTGGGCGAGAACCCGCACGTCGCCAATGTGCATCTGGACTGGCAGGAGCCGAGCAAGATGGTTCGCCTGAACGTCGACCAGGATCGTGCCCGCGCACTGGGCGTGACCACTGCCGAGCTGTCCAGCTTCCTGCGCCGCACCTTCACCGGCAGCAGTGTCAGCCAGTTCCGCGAAGATAACGAACTGATCGAGATCCTCCTGCGCGGTACGGAGCGTGAGCGCCTTGAACTCTCGATGCTACCGAGCCTGGCGATACCCACCGAGAGCGGGCGCAGCGTGCCGCTGTCGCAGGTGGCGACGCTCGAGTACGGCTTCGAGGAGGGTGTGATCTGGCACCGCAACCGGCTGCCGACGGTCACCGTGCGCGCCGATGTGTACGGCGAACAGCAGCCGGCTGCGCTGGTGCGGGAGATCGAGCCGACGCTGGCAGATGTCCGCGCGCAGTTGCCCGGCGGCTATCTGCTTGAGGTGGGTGGTACGGTAGAGGATTCCGAGCGCGGCCAACGCTCGGTGAATGCCGGCATGCCGCTGTTCGTCATCGTGGTGCTGACCCTGTTGATGGCGCAGCTCAAGAGCTTTTCGCGCTCGGCCATGGTGTTCCTCACCGCGCCGCTAGGCATCATCGGTGTCGCGCTGTTCCTGCTGCTGTTCGGTCAGCCGTTCGGCTTCGTGGCGATGCTCGGCACCATCGCGCTGTCAGGGATGATCATGCGCAACTCGGTGATCCTGGTGGACCAGATCGAGCAGGACATCGGCGCCGGTCAAGCGCGTTTCACCGCCATCGTCGAAGCCACGGTGCGTCGTTTCCGGCCCATCGTACTCACTGCGCTGGCATCGGTGCTGGCCATGATTCCGCTGTCACGCAGTATCTTCTTCGGGCCGATGGCGGTGGCGATCATGGGCGGTCTGATCGTCGCCACGGCGCTGACGCTGCTGTTCCTGCCAGCGCTCTATGCTGCCTGGTTCAAGGTCCGGGAAGACGAAGCCAGCACCATCTGAAGGGGTAGAAGGGCGCGTCCGTTCCGGCGCGCCTAGATGCCGGCGGCCTCGAGTAGTCGTTCGGCGGCGACCTTGGCGTCCAGCGCCTGGTCGCCCGGTCCTTCGATATGCGCCATGCTCAGCGCACCTTCGAGCAGATACTGCAACTGGCGCGACAGCTGCGTCGCGTTGGGCGCATCCAGGCGTTCCAGCAGTTCGCGCAGGTAGGCCTGCAGCTCCGCCTTGTAGGCCGATGAGCGACGGTGAATCGGGTGATCACGGTCGTGGTATTCGGCCGCTGCGTTGATGAACAGGCAGCCGCAGAACTTGTCGCCACCGTGGATCATCCCGTGCAAGCCATCGAAAATTCCCAATAGCGCCTCGCGTGGCGGCAGTCTGCCGGCCCGTTCGTGCAGACGCGTCAGCATCAGCTCGTGGCGCGCCTCCAGCACGGCAAGGATCAGTTCTTCCTTGGATTTGAAGTGCTTGTACAGAGTCATCTTGGCCACACCAGAATCGGCCAGGATGCGGTCGATGCCTGTGGCGTGATACCCCTCGCGGTAGAACAGATTCTCTGCAGTGTTGAGCAGCTGGTCGCGCTTGTTCGATGCCATGGATTCCTCCTGCGGTTCGACATTATGCGGGAGCGCACGGCGCTCGCTCCAGCCGGCCGGTCTTTCGTTGGTGCTTGCAGTGTACAGACAGGTCTGTCTATCATCCAGTCTCAGCCAATCACGAGGGCAACACCATGAAGCTTTACGACCTGCCGCTATCCGGCAATTGCCACAAGGTTCGCCTGTTTCTCAGCCTGATCGGCCAGCCGGTCGAGCGGATACCGGTGAATCTGCTGGCGGGCGAGCACAAGCAGCCGGCGTTTCGTGAAATCAACCCGCGCGGGCAGATTCCGGTACTGGAGGACGGCGAGCTTCGTCTGGGCGACTCTCAAGCGATTCTGGTCTATCTGGCCCAGCGTTATGCCAACGTGTGGTATCCGCAGGACGCCGAGACTCAGGGGCGCATCGCCAACTGGCTGAGCTTTGCTGCCAACGAGGTGCAGCATGGTCCGGCTACGGTACGCCTGGGCAAGCTGTTCGGCCGGCCGATCGACGAACCGCTGGCGCAGGCACGTGCCGCCAGCGCCCTGCGCACGCTGGAGCGGCACCTCGCGCAACATGTCTGGCTGGCGCAGACCAGCGAGCCGACCATCGCCGATATCGCCGTCTACCCCAACGTCGCGTTGGCTGGCGGAGGCGGGCTCGATCTGGCGGCATATCCGGCGCTGCAGGCCTGGTTCGGACGTATTCGTGCGCTGCCGGGCTATGTCGGCATGCCGGGGCTGTAGCCGTCATGGCCGCGCAAATGGGCGGGATGCTGGCAGAGGGTATCCGGTTGCCGGGCAAGCGGATCGGCGTGTGGCTGTTGCTGGCTGTCGCTCTGGTTTTGCCACTGTCCGGCTCTGCCGACGAAGCGCAGGCCGCAGAGGGGCTGCGCTTCAGCCTGGTGAAGACTGCACAGAGCGAAAGTGGCGACTTCCTGCTGCGCCGGGGCGGTTGGCAACAAGCGCAGCCGGTCGAGCACGTCGCGATCCTGATCGAGCATCGCGGCAGCCGGCTGCTGTTCGGCACCGGACTGGGTCGGCAGATCGACACGCAGCTGGATGCTGAGCTGCCTTGGCGGATCAAGCGTTACGGACCGGTTCGACCGGTGCGCGATCAGCTGGAAGGGGATGGGATCACGGTCGACCGTATCGTGCTGGGTTGCGTGCGTTGGGAGCATGCCTCGGGGCTGGCCGACTTTCCCGAGGTGCCAGTGCTGGCTAGCGCGCAAAGCCTGAGCTACCTGAGGGCGGCCACGCCACCCGCGGTGTTACCCAGCCAGTTTCGCCACCCGGTCCGCTGGCATTCGCTGCAGTTCCAGCCAAGGCCTTATCAGGGTTATGCGCAAAGTCTGGACCTGTACGGTGACGGACACCTGGTGCTGGTTCCGCTCGCCGGCCATGGCGCGGTCGGCCTGTTTCTGACGCTGGCCGATGGTCGTCGCTTCTTCTTTCGTGGTGACCAGCTCGGGCATGACGCAGAAGGCGCACCGGAGGGTGTTGTGGCTCTGCAGGATGGCAGCCAGCACGGCGCGCTGGGCGTCTATCCGCACTGGGTGCAGTGAACTGGAAAACTCAAAAATACCGCGCAGCCAAGTCGGATATAGGCGATGCTTAGCGCGAGGGACAAGCGTTCACGCGGCGCGCCATACGCCGGCCTCGATCGCTATCCCCATGCCCAATGGCCGAAGTAGGTCTGCCGCCGTGAAGACGGATAGCTGCGCGCCCCTGGCGAGTGTCATCGATCTGCTGCTGGATGCCATCTGCGTTGTCGATGCGCAGGGTAACTTCGTTTACGTCAGCGCCGCCTGCGAGCGCATCTTCGGCTATACCCCTGACGAGATGCTCGGCAAGCGAATGATTGAGATGGTCTACCCGGAGGACCGGGCCCGGACCATAGCGGCGGCGCAGGAAGTCATGGCCAGCCAGCCGCTGCTGCACTTCGAAAATCGCTATCTGCGCAAGGATGGCAGCGTGGTGCACATCATGTGGTCAGCCTGCTGGTCAACGGACAACAAGCTGCGTATCGGGGTGGCCCGTGACATCACCCAGCGCAAGCAGTCCGAAGCGATGCAGGCAGCGCTCTATTCGATTTCCGAGGCGGCTCACGGTGCGAAGGATCTCGCCGCTCTGTATCAGCAAATTCATCTGACCATCGCCAAGTTGTTGCCGCTGGATGATTTCATCGTAGCCATTCGTGATCTCGCCAGCGGCGAACTGACCTATCCCTACCAGGCGCTGGCGCTCGACTCGCTCGGCGCACCGCCGGAGCCGGGACGGTCGCTGTGCTTCTCCGTCCTGCATGGTCGACAAGCGCTGCGTTTCAATGCCGAATCGCTGTCCGCGTTGGCGCTGCCCTTGGACGCGGCCGATGCGGTTGCCTGGTGGCTGGGTGTGCCGCTGAATTCGAGCGAGGGGGCGATTGGCGTGTTGCTGTTGAAAAGCAGCACAGCACCCTATTCCGAGAAGGATCAGGAGTTGCTGCAGTTCGTCTCCACCCAGGTGGTCACGGCCATCGAGCGCCAGCAGCTGTATGCACGGCTGCATCGTATGGCGCAGTACGACGAACTCACTGGGCTGCCGAATCGAGCCTGCTTCCGTGACCGTCTGGAGACGGCACTGGCAAGGGTGCGGCGCAATGGTGGGCGAATCGCCTTGCTCTACGTAGACCTCGACCGTTTCAAGCAGGTCAACGATACCTACGGGCATGGCGGCGGTGATCAGCTGCTGCGCGCCGTTGCCGACCGCCTGACATTCTGTGTGCGCGACACCGATACGGTGGCGCGCCTGGGCGGCGACGAATTCGTCGTGCTGCTCGAAAGCATCGTCGAGCCGGAGGATGCCCAGCGTGTGGTCGAGAAGATCCGAAATGCCTTCGCGCAGCCGATGCTGATCGTGGAGCACAGCATTGATATTGACTTGAGCATCGGCACCGCCCTTTATCCGGAGGATGGTGAGGCGGAGATGCAGCTGCTCAAGCAGGCCGATGAGCGTATGTACCGGATGAAGGCCCGCAGCGGTCAGGAACCGGTCGATTGCGATTGAACTCGACGGTGTTCCTCAAAAAGACTTCAGCATCCTCCCGAGCAACTCCATCGCCTGCTCGCTGCGCGCATCCCATGGGTGGCCGTGATTCAGCCGCGCGCAGTTGCGAAAGCGCTGAGTCGCCGAGAAGATCGGCCCCGGCGCCAGGCTGATGCCCTGAGCCAACGCCAGTTGCAGCAGCTGCAGCGAATCCACCTGCTCTGGGAATTCGAACCACAGAAAATACCCACCGCTGGGTCGCGTCACTCGCGTGCTGGCCGGGAAATGCCGGGCGGCGGAGGCGAGCATTGCACCCTGCTGCATTTCCAGCGCATGACGCAGTTTGCGCAGATGGCGGTCATAGCCGCCGTGCTGCAGATAGTCGGCGATAGCGGCCTGCGCTGGCACGGATGGCGAGATGGTTGTCATCAGCTTGAGCCGGGCGATCTGCTCGGCATAGCGCCCCCCTGCGACCCAGCCGATCCGATAGCCGGGCGCCAGGCTCTTGGAGAAAGAGCCGCAGTGCATCACCAGGCCTTCACGGTCATGGCTCTTCACTGGTTTGGGCGGCTCACGGGTGAAGTACAGCTCGGCGTAGACGTCATCCTCGATCATCGGCACCTGATAGCGCTGCAGCAGATCGTAGAGTTGCTGCTTCTTCACTTCGCCCATGCTGGCGCCCAGCGGGTTTTGCAGACTGCTCATGAACCAGCACGCCTTGATCGGCAGGTGTGCGAGGCGGTCGGCGAGGATGTCGAGGTCAATGCCTTCGCGTGGGTGGACCGGGATCTCCACCGCTTTGAGCTTGAGCCGCTCCAGCACCTGCAGCGTGGCGTAAAACGCCGGTGCCTCGATGGCGACCAGATCGCCAGGCTCGGTCACCACCTGCAGGCAGAGATTCAGCGCCTCCATCGCACCGGTGGTGATCACCAGTTCGTCCATCGGCAGCATCACGCCGCTGACCATGTAGCGCAGGGCAATTTGCCGGCGCAGGTCCGGATTGCCGGCGGTCATTTCGGCGATCACCTCGCGGGCCGGCATGTCCCGCACGCTTTGCGCCATGGAGCGCGCCAGACGTTGCAGCGGAAACAGTTCAGGACTGGGAAAGGCCGAACCGAAGGGCACCGTGGCCGGATCGCGCAGGGAGGCGAGCACTGAGAAAACCAGTTCGCTGACGCCTACGTCTGTGGTTTCAGGCGGTCGCAGGCTGATGTCCGGCTCGTGCAGCGGGCGCTTGGCATGTTCGCGGACGAAGTAGCCCGAGCGAGCCCGGGCCTGAATCAGCCCGCGGTCCTCCAGCAGGTAGTAGGCCTGGAACACGGTTGACGGGCTGACGCCGTAGGTGCGGCTGGCGTGGCGCACCGAGGGCACCTTTTCGCCGGGGGCGAGCACGCCGGTGCGGATCAGCTCGGCAATCTCGTCGGCGAATTTCTCGTAGCGTTTCATCATGTCCGGGCCGTGGCGGTTGGGCATGGCCAGTCTACTGGCGCAACGCCCCGATGGGTGCGACGAAGGTGCTCGGCGTGCTCACTCGGCTGCTTGGATCGGCCAGGTCGCTGACCTCGAAACGCACGTTGCGGCTGAAGTCCCGGGCATTGTCGAGCAACGCGATGCTGACCGGCAGGTCGGCAATTTCACCTGCGGCCAGGCTGATTTCACGCGGGCCTTGCAACTCGAACGGCCCGCTCTCCAGTCCGAGCACATAGCGGCGCGGCTGCTGGGTCTTGTTGATCAGTTTGAGCCGATACATGTTCTCGATCTGCCCCTGCATGTTCTCGCGGTAGAGGGTGCGGTCGCGGGTGACGTCCAGCTGCAACTGCGGCCGGGCCTCGAGCGCCCAGATGAAGGCAGCGATCATCGCCGTCATCGCCACCGCATAACCGATCAGACGAGGGCGGAAGAGGCGTGTGGCGCCACCCTGCAGGGCACGTTCGGAGGTGTAGCGCAGCAGGCCTCGAGCGTAACCCATCCGGTCCATGACGCTGTCGCACACGTCGATGCACGCGCCGCAGCTGATGCAATCCAACTGCAGACCGTCGCGGATGTCGATGCCGGTGGGGCAGACCTGTACGCATAGTGTGCAGTCCACGCAATCGCCGAGGTTCTGCGCACGCGGGTCACTGCCCTTGCGCCGCGCGCCACGGTTTTCGCCCCGCGTGGCGTCGTATGAAACCAGCAGCGTATCGGCATCGAACATCACGCTCTGGAAGCGCGAATAGGGGCACATGTGCAGGCACACCTGCTCGCGCAGCCAGCCGGCGTTGATATAGGTCGCGGCAGTGAAGAACAGCAACCAGAAAGCAGTCGTCGCGCCGAGCTCAAGGTGTACAAGGTCGCCCAGCAATTCGCGCACCGGCGTGAAATAGCCGACGAAAGCCAGTGCGGTCGCCAGGCTGATAGCCAGCCAAAGCGTGTGTTTGGCAGTGCGGCGTAGCAGCTTGATGGGCTGCCAGGGCGCCGCGTCGAGCTTGATGCGCTGCAGACGATCGCCCTCGGTGACCTTTTCCACCCACATGAACATCCAGGTCCAGCTGCTCTGCGGGCAGGCGTAGCCGCACCAGATGCGCCCGGCCAGCACGGTTATGAAGAACAGGCCGAACGCGGCGATGATCAGGATTGCTGAGAGCAGGATGAAATCCTGTGGCCAGAAGGTGGCACCGAAGATGTGAAACTGCTGGCGGTCCAGATCCCAGAGCACCGCCTGGCGTCCGTCCCAGTTCAGCCACACGGTGCCGAAATAGAGCAGCATCAGCAGGCCGCCGCCCAACAGGCGCAGATTGCGGAAACGCCCGCTGAAGCTGCGCGTATGAATGGGCCCGCCGCTTTGAGCGGGTGTCAGGCGGATCGGTTGGCTGGGATCAACGGTTTCGATGATCTGCGCGGGTATGCGGTCGGTCATTAGGCTTCGCCCCATAGGCATTTCAGGCGAAGCGGATGATCCCTGCCGATGGTGTTGCATAACAGACTCAGATGAACAGCCAAAATACGGATCAGATGAGCATCGGTTGCCTGCTCGGAAACGGCTTCGGACAATGGGTTGACCTGTATCAGTGGAACGTTTCGGGATTGGCTGATCTGCTTTTTTAGCGCCAATCTGCATCTGTTGCGCTGCTGCGAACGCAGCCATAGTCGAAACCTTTTGCCACGCACTGAGGAGCTGTCGTCATGATTTCTGACCTGCCGCCAATGGAGCACCGCCGATGATTCTCAAGGGCCTGACCTGGCTGGTGCTGCTGCAACTGCTCGGCAATCTGATCAATCTCGTACTGCTGCCGGCGTTGCCGGGGCCGATCATCGGCATGCTGTTGCTGTTCGGCCTGTTGCTGTTGCGTCGTAGCATTCCCGAGTCGCTGGAGAAGACCGCGGCGCTGTTACTGCAGTACCTGCCACTGCTGCTGATCGTGCCCGCAGCCGGGATCATGACCAGTGGCGCCGCGCTGCTGGACGACCTGCCGGCCATCGCCGCCGGGTTGGTGCTGTCCCTGCTGATCACTGTGCCGTTCTGCGGCTGGCTGATGCAGCGGCTGATTCGTCGGCTCGACCTCAAGCGGGAGGATCAGGCATGACGGTTCTCGACTGGCGCACGGCCTGGGCGGCCGTTGTGGTGCATCCGCTGTTCGCCGTAGCGCTGACGCTGATCGCATTCCAGCTCGCGCTGATGCTCTACCGGCGCAGCGGCTGGTTGGTTCTGCAGCCGGTGATGATCGGCATGCTCCTGGTGGTTGGCACGCTGACCCTGGTGGATCTGGACTACGCGCGCTACCGCGAGGGAGCCTCGTTGATCGCGATGTTGTTGGGGCCTGCAACCGTGGCGCTGGCGGTGCCGTTGCATCGCCACCTCAAACGGATTCAGCAGTTGTTCTGGCCTATCGTCATCACCCTGGCGATCGGCGGTGTGCTTAGCGTGGTGCTGACGCTGATGATTGCCTGGGCATTGGGCGCGCAGCTGCCAGTGCTGATGAGCCTGGCGCCGAAGTCGGCAACCATGCCGATCGCCATGCTGGTGGCCGAGCAGCTTGGCGGCTTGGCCTCGCTGGCGGCGGTGTTCGTCATGCTTACCGGTGTCATCGGCACGGCACTGGGGCCGCTGTTGCTGCGTTGGGCTGGCGTCGATCATCCCGCCGCACGCGGCCTCAGTTATGGCATCAATGCGCACGCCATCGGTACGGCACGCGCGCTGGAGGAGGGCGATGAATGCGGTGCCTTCGCGGCGCTGGGGATGAGCTTGCTGGGCATACTTATCGCACTGTTGCTGCCTTTCGCCCTCGGTTGAATCTCTGCCCGCAGTGTTCCTGATGAAGCGCACGAATTACGGGCGCTTCAGCCCTCACGTGGTACTGGCTAGCGCCCGGTCCGACCCGTTAAAGTAGGCGGCGGTCGCTTGACCGTGCACAGGGTGCAAACCATGAAATTGCGGATGTTCCAGGTCGATGCTTTTACCGCTGAACGTTTCCGGGGCAATCCCGCGGCGGTGATCCCCCTGCAAGCCTGGCTGTCGGATGAGTTGATGCAAGCCATCGCCGCCGAAAACAACCTTTCCGAAACCGCCTTCTTCGTGCGCGAAGCGGACGGGGCGTTTCACATCCGCTGGTTTTCGCCGCTTACCGAAATCGATTTTTGCGGGCACGCCACCCTGGCCAGCGCTTTCGTGCTGCTGGAAGCGGGCCTGGCGCAGGCTCCGCTGGTTTTCCGCGCTGCCGCCGTGGGCGATCTGAGCGTGCAGCGTCGGGCTGACGGCCTGCTGGAAATGAGCTTCCCCAACCGCGCGCCAGAGCCGGTTGCCGAACCGCCGGCGGCATTGTTGCAGGGGCTTGGATGCAAGCCAGACGCCGTGCTGCGCAACCAGCAGGCCTGGTTCGCCGTCTACCGCGACGAACAGCAGGTGCGCATGTTGACGCCTGACCTCGAGCCGCTGCGCATGCTGGCGCCGCTGGATGTAGTGGTGACCGCGCCAGGGCGCGAACAGGATTTCGTCTCGCGTTACTTCTGGCCGGCCAATGGCGGTGCCGAAGATCCGGTGACCGGTTCCATCCATGCCGGGCTCGCGCCTTATTGGGCCGAGCGACTGGGCCGCAATGAACTGGTGGCGCTGCAGGCGTCGGCGCGTAGCGGCATCCTGCACTGCCGGGTCGAGGCGGATCGGGTGATGGTGGCCGGCCAGGCCGTGCTTTATCTCGACGGCACCATCGAACTTTAAAAGACCTTTCTTCATGCATTGCGGGCGGCCGGGAGTCGGCGCGATGGGTGTGCCTGTGTGTGGCTGATCGATTCAACCAATGGGATTGCGAAACGTGATGATGAAAAGGCTGCTGCCGTTTGTCCTGCTTGCCGGTGCGATGAGCCCGTTCGCCTTTGCGGCGCCGCCGGTATTACCACTGGATAACCGCCAGGCGCTGATCGAAACCCTGCTTGGACAGATGACCCTGGCGGAGAAGGTCGGCCAGCTGCGCCTGATCAGCATCGGTGGCGACATGCCGCGCGAACGAATCGCCGAGGAAATCGCCGCCGGGCGCATCGGCGCTACATTCAATTCGGTCACCCGCGCCGATAACCGTCCGATGCAGGACGCCGCGTTGCGCAGCCGTCTGGGCATCCCGATCTTCTTCGCCTACGACGTCATTCACGGTCACCGCACAATCTTTCCGATCAGCCTGGCCTTGGCTTCCAGCTGGGACCTCGACGCCATTGCCCTCAGCGGTCGCGTATCGGCCATCGAAGCCAGTGCCGATGGCCTGGACCTGACCTTTGCGCCAATGGTCGACATCACCCGTGACCCACGCTGGGGCCGCACCTCGGAAGGCTTCGGCGAAGACCCGTACCTGGTTTCGCAGATCGCCAGCACGCTGGTGCGCGCTTACCAGGGCCAGCACCTCTCTGCGGCGGACAGCGTGATGGCGAGCGTCAAGCACTTCGCACTGTACGGCGCTGTGGAAGGCGGGCGCGACTACAACGTGGTCGATATGAGTCCGCAGCGCATGTATCAGGACTATCTGCCGCCTTATCGGGCCGCCGTGGATGCCGGCGCTGGCGGGGTGATGGTGGCGCTGAACACGGTCAACGGCGTGCCGGCCAGCGCCAATCGCTGGCTGCTGCGTGACCTGCTGCGCGATGACTGGGGCTTTCGCGGTCTGAACATCAGTGACCACGGCGCCATTGATGAATTGCTCCGCCATGGTGTGGCCCGCGACGGACGCGAGGCAGCGCGCCTGGCGATCGAGGCGGGCATCGACCTGAGCATGCACGACTCGCTCTACCTGCAGGAACTGCCCGGGCTGGTCGAGCGCGGCGAGGTGCCGATCGAGCTGATCGACCAGGCCGTGGGCCGGGTCCTCGGCGCCAAGTACGACCTCGGGCTGTTCCACGATCCGTACCTGCGCATCGGCAAGGCGACTGACGATCCTATCGAGGTCAATGCCGAAAGCCGCCTGCATCGCGAGGCTGCAAGACGGGTGGCGCGCGACTCGCTGGTCTTGCTGGAGAACCGCCAGCAAACGCTGCCGCTGCGCAAGGACGCGACCATTGCGCTGGTCGGGCCGCTGGCCGATTCCCACGTCGACATGCTCGGCAGCTGGTCCGCAGCCGGGGTTGCCGCGCAAGCGGTGACCCTGCGCCAGGGCCTCGAAGCGGCGGTTGGCAAGGGCGGCCAGGTCATCCATGCCCGCGGCGCGAACGTCACCGATGACGCGGGGATGATCAAGTACCTGAACTTCCTCAATTGGGATCGTCCCGAAGTATCGCTGGACCCACGCCCGCCGCAGGCGATGATCGATGAGGCGGTACGTGCCGCGCGTGAGGCCGACGTGATCGTTGCCGCGCTGGGTGAGGCGCGAGGCATGTCCCACGAATCATCCAGTCGCACCAGCCTTGCGCTGCCGGCCAGCCAGCAGGCGCTGCTCGAGGCACTGGCCGCCACCGGTAAGCCGTTGGTGGTGGTGCTGATGAACGGACGGCCGTTGCAGCTTGGCTGGGTCAAGGAGCACGCCGATGCAGTGCTGGAAACCTGGTTCGCCGGCACTGAGGGTGGGCACGCCATCGCCGACGTGCTGTTCGGTGCGCATAACCCGTCCGGCAAGCTGCCGATTTCTTTTCCGCGCTCGGTTGGCCAGATTCCTACCTATTACAACCTCCCTCGGCTTGGGCGTCCCTATGTCGAAGGACGCCCCGGCAACTACACCTCGCAGTATTTCGAAGAGCCTAACGGTGCGCTGTACCCCTTCGGCTATGGCCTGAGTTACACGGGTTTTGAGCTGTCGAAGCCACATCTTTCGCGGCGTGAGCTGAAACGTGGGCAGAATCTGGAGGTCAGCGTAACGGTGAAGAACACCGGAGCGCGCGCCGGCGCAACAGTCGTGCAGCTCTATTTGCAGGATCTGGTGGGCTCCAGCGTACGCCCGGTCAAGGAGCTCAAACGCTTCAAGAAACTCATGCTGAAGCCTGGCGAGACACAGGTGGTGCGCTTCGGACTGGGTGAGGACGACCTCAAATTCTATGACGCGCGGCTCGACCATGTGGCGGAGCCAGGCGAGTTCGAGGTCCAGCTGGGGCTCGATTCGCAGTCGGTGCTGAGCGAGCGTTTCGAGTTGTTGTAATAAATATCCTGTATGCAGCGTGCCTGCCGTTGCGCTTCTTGGCGCAGCGGCGTGACTGGCTAGGCTGTATGCAGCCAAACCATAGCGACGCAGAGCGGACTCTGCACAATCGTGTAATTCGGAGGCGGTGTGTTACGCATTTTTCAGTGGAAGACCGGAACGCAGTCGGCACGCATGCTGGCGGGGCTGGCAGGCGGGTTGTGCATGTTGATGGCTGGCAGTGCGCTGGCGTTTGGTCTCGATGATGTAGCCGAACGGGCACAGGCGCTGGCTGCCAGCGGTTACGAAGAGCCGGTCAGCAACCTGCCCGCTGAGCTGCGCAAGATGGCATTCGCCGATTACCAGCGGCTGCGCTTCAACCCCGAGCATGCCTACTGGAAGGATGCCGAGACGCCATTCCACCTGCAGTTCTATCATCAGGGCATGCATTTCGACACGCCGGTGCGGATCAACGAAATCACCGCCACGGACGTTCGCGAGATCCGCTACGACCCGGCAATGTTCCAGTTCGATGGCGTCGAGATCGATCCTGCCGCCCTGGAAGGGCTCGGTTTCGCTGGCTTCAAGGTGCTCTATCCGCTGAACAAGAAGGACAAGCAGGACGAGGTGATGACCCTGCTCGGCGCCAGCTACTTCCGCATCATCGGCAAGGGCCAGTGGTACGGGCTGTCCGCGCGTGGGCTGGCGATCGACACGGCTCTGCCGGTTGGCGAGGAGTTCCCGCGCTTCCGTGAATTCTGGGTCGAGCGGCCGCAGGCTGATCGGCGCAATCTGGTGATCTATGCGCTGCTCGACTCGCCACGTGCCACCGGCGCCTATCGCATGGTGCTGACGCCGGGCAAGGACAGCACGCTGGATGTGCAGGCCAAGGTGTATCTCCGCGAACCGGTCGGCAAGTTGGGCCTGGCACCGCTGACCAGCATGTTCCTGTTCGGTGCCAACCAGCCGAGCGATTCGCTGAACTATCGCCCGCAATTGCATGATTCCGAGGGGCTGGCGATCCACGCCGGCAATGACGAATGGCTCTGGCGACCGCTGAACAACCCGCGTCGCCTGGCGGTCAGCGCTTTCAGCGTGGAGAACCCGCGTGGCTTCGGGCTGATGCAGCGTACCCGCGACTTTGGCCGCTACGAGGATCTGGACGACCGCTACGAGCTGCGCCCGAGCGCCTGGATAGAAACCCGTGGCGACTGGGGCAAGGGCCATGTCGAGTTGGTGGAAATCCCCACGCCCGACGAAACCAATGACAACATCGTTGCCTTCTGGTCCCCCGAGAAGCAGCCGGAGCCCGGCCAGTCGCTGGATCTGGAGTATCGCCTGCATTTCTCCATGGACGAACCCAGCCTGCACGATCCGAAGCTGGCCTGGGTGCAGCAGACCCGCGTTTCGGCTGGCGACGTCAAGCAGGCCAACCTGATTCGCCAGCCAGATGGCAGCACCGCGCTTATCGTCGACTTCGTCGGTCCGGTGCTTGAGCAGCTGGCAGAGGATGCACCGGTGACCACCCGCGTCAGCATCGATGACAACGCCGAGTTGGTGGAAAACAACCTGCGTTACAACACCGTCACCAAAGGCTGGCGCCTGACGCTGCGGCTGAAAGTGCACGACCCGGCGCGACCGGTGGAAATGCGTGCCGCGCTGGTCGATGGCGAAAAGACCCTCTCCGAAACCTGGACTTATCAGATCCCGCCCCATGAATGAGCAGCAGGATGCAATGAACACCATTGCCGAAGGCTATTGCGATGGTCTGGCGTTGAACGACGCCGAAGACCCGGCGAGATACCGGCAGACGGCGGAGCAGGGCGGCCTGCTTGCGCTGCACGATGAAATGTCCGCCGAAGTGCGCGAGGGACGCGAGCCATCGCGGCGCCTGCTCGATTCGGTGGTTGCCCGGCTGCGGCTGGGCTGGGGCGATCTGTTCGACCGTGCCGGGGCGATTGCCGAAGACCACCAGGGCCGAGCCTATGTGCAGTCGACCCCGCCGATCGTGCGCACGCGCATGGTCCCAGAACCCTGGCACACCAATATCCTGCGCCGCGGCTGGCGGCGGATGCTGGGCCGTTCGACCCCGCGCCGGCAATTCGAACCCAGCCCGCAGCCGCTCGACGAAGCCCGTTGGCGGCGCGTTGCCGCCTTGCGCCGCTCGGCACTGTTGCTGCTGATGATTGGCCAGACCGCGTTTGCCACGTGGCAGATGAAGGCGGTGCTGCCTTATCAAGGCTGGTTCCTGGTGGACCTGCAGGAGGTCTTCGTCCAGCCGCTGGCCGAGTCGGCGCGGCAGATCCTGCCGTACGTGGTGCAGACCAGTATTTTGCTGCTTTTCGCGCTGCTGTTCTGCTGGGTCTCGATGGGGTTCTGGACCGCGCTGATGGGGTTTTTCCAGCTATTGAGCGGGAAGGATCGTTACAGCATCTCGGCAAGCAGCCCTGGTAATGAGCCGATCCCGGCCGAGGCGCGTACGGCGCTGGTGATGCCGATCGCCAACGAAGATGTGCCGCGAGTGTTCGCCGGCCTGCGGGCGACCTACGAGTCGCTCAAGGCGACCGGTGAGCTCGAGCATTTCGATATCTTCGTGCTCAGCGACAGCAACGATCCGGACACCTGCGTCGCCGAACAGAAAGCCTGGGTCGAGCTGTGCCGCGCCGTGGATGGCTTCGGCCACATCTTCTACCGACGGCGTCGACGCCGGGTCAAACGCAAGAGCGGCAATATCGACGACTTCTGCCGTCGCTGGGGCAGCAGCTACCGCTACATGGTGGTGCTCGACGCCGACAGCGTGATGAGCGGCGAATGCCTGACCAGCCTGGTGCGGCTGATGGAAGCCAATCCCAACGCCGGCATCATCCAGACCGCGCCGAAGGCTTCGGGCATGGACACGCTCTATGCGCGGATGCAGCAGTTCGCCACGCGCGTCTACGGCCCGCTGTTCACCGCTGGGCTCAACTTCTGGCAGTTGGGTGAATCGCACTACTGGGGCCACAACGCGATCATCCGGGTCAAACCCTTCATCGAGCATTGCGCGCTGGCGCCGCTGCCGGGAACCGGCTCGTTTGCCGGTGCGATCCTGTCTCACGACTTCGTCGAAGCGGCGCTGATGCGCCGGGCCGGCTGGGGCGTGTGGATCGCCTATGACCTGCCGGGCAGTTACGAGGCGCTGCCGCCCAACCTGCTCGACGAGCTAAAGCGGGATCGCCGCTGGTGCCATGGCAACCTGATGAACTTCCGCCTGTTCATGGTGCGTGGCGTGCACACGGTTCATCGCATGGTGTTCCTCACCGGCGTCATGTCCTATCTGTCGGCGCCGCTGTGGTTTCTCTTCCTGCTGCTGTCCACCGGTCTCTTGGCGATCCATACGCTGATGGAGCCGGAGTATTTCCTGCAGCCCAACCAGCTCTACCCGCTATGGCCGCGCTGGCAACCGCAAGAAGCCGTTGCGTTGTTCTCGGCGACCATGACGCTGCTGTTCCTGCCCAAGCTGCTCAGCGTACTGCTGATTTGCATCCAGGGCGCGCAAGCCTACGGAGGAAGGCTGCGCGTGGTGTTGTCGATGCTGATCGAAACGCTGTTCTCGGTGCTGCTGGCACCGGTGCGCATGCTTTTCCACAGCGTATTCGTCACCGCGGCGTTTCTCGGTTGGTCGGTGCAGTGGAACTCGCCACAGCGGGGCGATGACTCCACGCCCTGGGGCGAAGCATTGCGCCGGCATGGTTCGCAGATCGTCATCGGGGTGCTGTGGACGGCGCTGGTGGCCTGGCTGGATGCGGCCTTCCTCTGGTGGCTGGCGCCCATCGTGGTGTCGCTGATGCTCTCGGCGCCGGTGTCGGTGATCACCAGCCGTACCGGTCTAGGGCTGGCTGCACTGCGCCACAAGCTGTTCCTGATTCCGGAGGAGTACGCGCCGCCTGCCGAACTGGCCAATACCGATCGCTACCAGCAGCAGAACGAAGCCAACGCGTTGCGCCAGGGCTTTCTCGTGGCGGTGGTCGATCCGTTGTACAACGCACTGGTCTGCGCCATGGCGCGGGCTCGTCATGCCAAGGTAGTGCCAGCTGCCGATCACCTTCGCGAACAGCGCCTGGCTGAAGTGCTTGCGGGTGGCCCCGCCGGTGAAAAAGCCGAAGCGGCGCGTTGGCGGTTGCTCAACGATCCGGACGGCATGGCACTGTTGCACCAGCACGCCTGGAATGACCCGGCCGGTGCAGCCTGGCTCGAGCGTTACCGCAAGCAATACCCGCACGGCGTATCGCGTGCGGAGCTGAGCGAGCCTCGCTGAGCCATCCGCCCATGTGGCTACCCAGGCCGCATGGGCGTTGTGCTCAATCGTCGCGCGTGAGCACTTCCAGCAGCTCGATTTCGAAATGCAGATCGGAATTCGGCGGAATGTGTGCGCCAACCTGGCGTTCGCCGTAGCCCAGGTGCGCCGGCACGAATAGCCTGCGTTTGCCACCGACCTTCATGCCCATCAGCCCGATATCCCAGCCCTTGATTACCCGACCCGTGCCGATCACGCACTGGAAGGGCTTGCCGCGCTCGTAGGAACTGTCGAACACAGCGCCATCACTCAGCGTGCCGCGGTACTGGGTCGTGATCAGCGCGCCTTTGACGACCGCTTTGCCATCGCCCAGCTGAATATCTTCGACCTGTAGTTCTGCTTCGCTCATTCATATTCCTCGGCGTGCTGATAAAGGCGCCGTTTTCGCAGGTTAATCCAGAGCAGGCAAGACCGGGCCAGGCCTTTCCAGTTCTGGACTATATGGCGGACCCCGTCGCACTTCGAGTTATCGATTTATCCGATATTTATTGGCAGAAAATTGCGCACATATACGATCTGAGTAAATAGATCATCTGTGTCACAGGAATTGGCCCAGTGGCCGACTTCCATCCGGAGGCTCAGATGATCGAACGACGTCCCTATGCGCAGCTCGGCGACGCCCAGCATGGCTGGCTGAATGCCCGCCACCATTTTTCCTTTGCCGCTTATCACGACGCCGAACGTATGCGCTGGGGCCGCTTGCGCGTCTGGAATGATGACAGCATCGCACCGCACACCGGCTTCGACCCGCACTCGCACCGCGACATGGAAATCATCACCTACGTGCGTCAGGGCGCCATCACCCACGAGGACAGCCTGGGCAATCGTGGCCGTACCGTGGCCGGCGATGTGCAGGTGATGAGCGCCGGCACGGGCATCGTGCACAGCGAGTACAACCTTGAGGATGAAGAGGCGCGCATCTTCCAGATATGGATTCACCCCGAGCAGACGGGCCTGCCACCGAGTTGGGGCACGCGGACATTTCCGAGTGGGGAGCGCGCCGGTGCTTTCGTCACGCTCGCCAGCGGCCTGCCCGGTGATGAAGAGGCGCTGACGATTCGTGCCGAGGCGAGGTTGGCAGCGGCTACGCTTGGAGCAGGGCAGAGCGCCGACTTTGCAATCGCCGATGGGCGCCGTGTGTATCTGGTGCCCGCCAGCGGCCGTATCGAGGTCAATGGGCTCGAAGTTGCCGCAGGCGATGGCGTAGCCGTGCGCGACGAGGCGCGACTGACCATCAGAGCATTGGAAAAAAGCGAAGTGGTCCTGGTCGAGTCGCGCTGAGGGTCCGGGCGGGAACGTCCCGGCCGATGGTCCATCACATCCAGAACATTATTCAGACTCACCCACCGAAAGAGGAAACCAAGATGGCGAAGATTCTCGTGCTGTATCACTCCATGTACGGCCATATCGAAACGATGGCCAATGCTGTGGCCGAAGGTGTACGTCGCGTGCCAGGCGTCGAGGTGACGATCAAGCGTGTGCCGGAAACCATGCCCGAAGACGCCTTCCGCAATGCTGGCGGCAAGGTCGATCAGTCTGCCGACATCGCCGATCCGAACGAGCTGCCGGACTACGACGGGATCATCTTCGGCACGCCGACCCGCTTCGGCAACATGTCCGGACAGATGCGCAACTTCCTCGACCGCACCGGCGGCCTGTGGGCCAAGGGCGCGTTGCATGGCAAGGTTGCTAGCGTGTTCGCTTCGACCGGCACTGGCGGCGGCCAGGAAATGACCATCACCTCGACCTGGACCACCCTGGCGCACCACGGCATGGTCATCGTGCCGACCGGTTATGGCATCAGCGAGTTCTTCGACATCTCCGAAACCAACGGCGGCACGCCCTATGGCGCCACGACCATCGCCGGCGGCGACGGCTCGCGTCAGCCTTCAGAAAAGGAACTGGCCATCGCGCGCTACCAGGGCGAGCACGTGGCGAAGATCACCAGCAAACTCAAGGGCTGATCAGCAGAACCTATGCTGGGTCCCGGCCGGGGCCCAGCAGCAGGCCATACATCAATTCATCGACGAAGCCATCATCGCTGCTGCGCTTGTAGGCGGCGCGCTGCGTACCTTCATAGGCAAAACCAAAGCGCTCGTAAAAGGCAATCGCCCGCGGGTTGTCCGCCTCCACCGTCAACTCCACACGACGGATGCCGCTGGCGGCCAGCTTGTCGATGGCGTCCTGCATCATTCGGCTAGCCAGGCCGCTGCCCTTGACCTCGGGCGCAACGGCCAGAGTGCCGAGGTACGCGACATGGGCGGCACGGCCCAGATGCCGCTGTACCTTGTAGAACCCCTGAATCTCACCGCCGTCCTCGTAGACATAGAAGCTGCCGCTTTCGAACAGCGGCTCGAAGACCTTGCCGAAGGCGTTCCGGGGCATGGGGTCGAAGCCCAGATACGGCACCACATCCGGGTGCATGTAGATGTCGTAGACCCGCTGCTGGTCGGCGGGAATGGCGAGGCGGCGCATGTGCATCTCCAATGTGCTGGTGGCGGCAGCATAGCCGCTGAGCCAACGACAGCGGCGACGCTTCCAACCCGAAGGGTGGGCTTCAGCCGACCGTTAGAGCCGGGGCGCTGTGGTGGGCTTCAGCCCTCCCTACGGTGATTCGCGGGAGAGTGCGAATCACTGCGCTGCATCAGCCGCGCCTGCGCCAATGCGGTGATAATGCGCGTCGCTTAACCATTCACTTCAGCTAAGGACATCGCCCCGTGGTGCTATTCGAGATCGTTCCGCGCAGCCCCGAAACCTATCGTCGCGAGACCCGTCGCAGCACGTTGGTTGTCGTTGCCACCTTTGCAGCGCTGGCCATGGGGTTGGCGACGTTAGCCGTGGCGCTGTTTGGCGAGCCGGGCGGCAACAACCTGCCGCTGAACATCGGCGGGGTGGTTGTCGGGCTGGTGCTGACCATCGGCCTGGTCAGATCGATCTACTGGCAACAAGCCTGGATGGCCTCGGCGGTTTACGGCTGGGGACTCAAGCGCAGCCTGATGCGCGTGACCAACATGATGCATCAGGTCAAGGCCGGCGTAAGCGCTGGTGATCCCGATGCGATGAAGATGTTGCGCTTCTATCATCTGGGGCTGACGCAGATGCACCAGCTCGACGGCAACTCCAGCGGCCTCAGCGATTCAGTCGCTGAAATCGACCGTCACCGTGAGGTGATGGAGGCGCAGAGCATGGATATCGACCAGCCACGACTGGAGTCCGGCTGGCTGGAACGAGTCGGCCAGATCGAGGCCAAGCGCTGAAGCGAGCGGTTTGAAATGCGGGTAGCGCCGTTAACGGCGCTACGCATCAATGCACGTGTCGACTGCCGTCCGGGTGGTGATGCACGTCGGCTTCCGCTTTCGGCTTCTTCGCCGCGTGGTCATCGTGCGCGCCATGATGATCGTCTGCTGCTGACGTTGACCCGCGAGGTGCGGCTGGGCTGGCGTGCTGCCCGCTGTGATCGTGCATGTCCGATTCACCGCCGCCATGCTGGTGGCCGTCACTGGCAGCGACCAGCGACTGGTATTGCGCCGCGTCGAGCTGCGGTAGCCGGTCAATGAAGGCGACCATGCCCCAGATGTAGTCGTCGCCCATGCTCTTGCCCCACGCGGGCATGCCGGTGGCTTTGATTCCGTGCTTGATGACCCAGAACGTCGCGCCCGGGTCGCCGCCGGTGCCCCGTTTTGCCAAGTTCGGCGGGGCCGGGTAGAGGCTCTCGCTCAGCTCGGTAGCGGGCATCTCCGGTGCCAGGTGACAGCCGATGCACATCGCGTGGTAGTTGCCGGCACCGGAGCGGATCAGTGCCTCATCGTCGAGGCTCGGCACTTCGATTTCACGAGCGCGTACGGCAATCGAGCGCTCGCGGGTGATTGCCAGCAACGCCTCGACCGCCCGCGAATGTGGCTCGTCGGCCGCGACACTGATCACACCCGAATACAGCACCCCGGCACCGATTACGGCGAGTCCGACGCTGGTCAGCGCCAGGGTCTTGATTGTTATTTTCATGGGTTCAGAACCAGAAGCGAACGCCGGCGACCAGCTTCGCCTCACTGACATCTTCATCCTCGGCGCGCAGCAGGTCGGCGGTGTTGCCGTAGGCGCGGCCCCAGCTGACGCCGACATAAGGCGCAAACTGACGGTTGATCTCATAACGCAGGCGCAGCCCGACGCTGGCGTCGCTGAGGCCAGAACCAACGCCGCGCGCCTCGTCGTTGCGCCCGTGCAGGTTCAGCTCCGCGGTGGGTTGCAGCACCCAGCGCTGGGTCAGCAGGATGTCGTATTCGGCCTCCAGGCGCAGCGCGGTCTGGCCACCTTCGCCGAGGAAAGCTGTCGCCTCGGTTTCCAGGCCGAACAACGGCATGCCCTGTACGCCGAAGGCGGCCCAGGTTTGCGGCGAGCCGGGCTTGAAGTCCTGGCGCACGCCAGCGACGGTTTCCCACCAGGGGCCGATGGCGTGGCTCCAGAGCAGCTGCAGCTCGGCTTCCTCGGTGTGGCCGTTGGTGCGCTCGCCCTCGGAACGGAAGGCCAGACGGTCGATATCGCCGCCATACCAGCCGGAGATATCCCAGGCCAGCGTGCTGCCCTTGTCGGCGTCCTGCCATTCCAGCTGATCAGCGAGGAACAGGAAGTTGCTGGCACCCTGGTGCATGGAGTGGGCTGGCAGGTCGGGGAATGCGGCGGCGCGGTCTGCATCGCTGATCGTCGGGATCGGCGAACGTTGCTGCTGTTCAGGCGGAACGCCGGTCGACGGTGGGTGAGGCATGCCGCTGTGACCCATGTCGCCATGGTTGGTTGGCGCATGGTTCATTTGGCTGTGATCCATCTGTCCATGGTCCATCTGGCTGTGGTCGGTTGGCGAACCGTGCCCAGCGTGACCGGAATGGTCCATGGCCTGCTGCGCCTGGCTCGCCGTTGCAGCCAGTGCGAGGGCGACGGCGATGGGCAGTGTCTTAGTGATCATGTGGCTTGCCCTGTTCAGGGCTCTTTGGCATGTCCTTCTGCATTTTTCCGTTGCCCATGCTGCCGTGATCCATATGGCCGGAACCCATGTGCTGGTCATGCATCTCCTGCATCTTGTCATGGTCCATGCCCTGCATCATGCCGCCCTGCTTTGCATCGGGCTTGGGCTGGCTGGCCTGCGGTGCGGCCTGTTCGGCTGGCGCATTGGCGGGATGATGAGCGTCGTGCTCGCTCTGCGCGTGGGCGGCGTTGAGGTTCAGAGCGGCAGCCAGGCCGAAGGCGAGCAGGGCAGTTTGCTTGAGCGTTTTCATAGACTTCTCCGTCATTCTTCTACGCGGACTTCGCGGAACATCCCGAGGTCCATGTGCATCAGCATGTGGCAGTGATAGGCCCAGCGTCCGAGGGCGTCGGCGGTGACGCGGTAGCTGCGTTTCGCGCCCGGTGGCATGTCGATGGTGTGCTTGCGTACCTGGAAGTTGCCGTGTTCGTCTTCCAGGTCGCTCCACAGTCCGTGCAGGTGGATGGGGTGATGCATCATCGTGTCGTTGACCAGCACGAAGCGCACCCGCTCGCCGTACTTGAGCCGGATCGGCTCGGCGTCGGCGAAGGGAATGCCATCGAACGACCAGGCGAAGCGCTCCATATGCCCGGTCAGGTGCAGTTCGATGGTACGCATCGGCTCGCGGCCGTCCGGATCGGCGAAGGTGCTGCGCAGGTCGGCGTAGGTCAGCACGCGCCGGCCGTTGTTACGCAGGCCGATCCCCGGGTCATCCAGCTTGGGCACCGGGATCATGGTCTGCATGTCCACCAGTGGATTGTTGGTTTCGCTGGCCGGATGCGCCTGCATGCTGGCGCCGGACGAACCGTGGCCCATTGCCGAGTGGTCCATCTGGCCGTGATCCATCGCGCCGTGCCCGGCATGGGCGTCATGACCCTTCGCGGGTGCCGCAGCAGCCTTGCCATGGGCGGCATGATCGCCATGGCCCATGTCGTCCATCGTCAGTTCAGGGCGTGGGTCGGGCTCGGGCACCCGCGCTTGCAGGCCATCGCGCACAGCCAGGGTGCCGCGCGCGTAGCCGCTGCGGTCCATGGCCTGCGCGAACAACGTGTAGGCATCCTGGCTGGCGTCCGGCTCGACGATCACGTCGAGGGTTTCCGCCACGGCCAGGCGCACTTCGTCCACCTGCACCGGCTCGACGTTCTGCCCATCGGCCGCGACCACGGTGAGCTTGAGACCCGGGATGCGGAAGTCGAAATAGCTCATCGCCGAGCCGTTGATCAGGCGCAGGCGGATGCGCTCGCCGGGCAGGAACACCCCGGTCCAGTTGCCGTCCGGCGCTTGGCCGTTGAGCAGGTAGGTATAGGTGGCGCCGCTGATGTCGGCGAGATCGGTCGGCGACATGTTCATCTTTGCCCAGGCCCAGCGCTTGCTGACGGTGTCGCTCCAGCCCTGGTCCGCGACATCGTTGATGAAGTCGCCAAGGGTGCGCCGGCCCTGGTTGTAGTAGTCCGACCGCTTCTTCAACTTGGCCAGCATACGCGCCGGGCTTTCATCGGTCCAGTCGGATAGAAACACCACGTAGTCACGGTCGTAGCTGAACGGGTCCGGCTCCTTGGGATCGATAATCAGCGCGCCATAGACGCCCAACTGCTCCTGGAAGCCGGAGTGGCTGTGGTACCAGTAGGTGCCGCTCTGGACGACCTTGAAGCGGTATTCGTACATGCCGTCCGGCGCGATGCCGGCGAAACTGAAGCCGGGCACGCCATCCATGTTGGCTGGCAGCAGGATGCCGTGCCAGTGAATTGAGGTGTCCTGTGGCAGCCGGTTGCGCACGCGCAGGGTGACGGTGTCGCCCTCGCGCCAGCGCAGCAGTGGGCCGGGAATACTGCCGTTGATGGCCATGGCAGTGCGGCGCTTGCCGGTGAAATCCACAGTCATGGAATCAATGCTGAGGTCGAACTCGGTGCCGCTGAGCACCGTCGGTTGCCCTGCGCTGGTCAGCGCCCATACGGGCTGTTGCCACAGCCCGAGGCCAGCGACGGCGCCGCCGGCGGCCAGGCTTTTGGCGAAGGTGCGCCGAGAACTGGTCAATTGCATGCGGGTCCTGTTCGGTCGATCGGAATATTGGTTTGCCGCCGTGCAGGCACGACGCTGCAACGCTATGGCAAGCACCATAGCGCGGCTCATCTGTCAGCGACCTGAAGCGAAAATTACGATTTTGTCAGCTTGCGGCGTGGCGGCCCAATTGGGCTGGCCACGCCTAAGATGCGGACGGCATAGGCACCGTCCTGGGGTGCGTTGCTTAGCGTACCGGCTGCGCGCCGAGGTAGTCGCCCAGCACCAGGTCGCGGCCCTTGGTGGTCAGCCCGATCACCTGATACTGCTGGTGCGGCTGGCCGTAATCCATGCCCGGTGAGCCTGCCGGCATACCCGGCACGGCAACGCCGGCCAGGTCGTCACGCTTCTGCAGTTCGTGAATCGCCGCAACCGGTACGTGCCCTTCGATGAACTTGCCGTCGATCACGCCGGTGTGGCAGGAGCCGAGGCGGGGCGCGACGCCCAGTTTCTGCTTGACCGCCGACATGTTGCTTTCGACGTGATCGCGCACTTCGAAGCCGTTGGCCTCAAGGTACTTGATCCAGTCCTTGCAGCAGCCGCAGTTGGCATCGCGGTGCACATCGATGACGTCCGCGGCGTGGGCCATGCTGGACACCAGCAGGGCGGCGAGAGCGGTGAGGTAGAGCTTCATGGGATTCTCCAGAGCGATGTTCAGTTGCAGCCGCAGCCGCACCCCGTCTTGCGAGGCGCTGGGACGGGCGAGCCGGTGGCGATTTCGGCAGGGTAACCGGCTTCGTCGAGTGTTGCGATAAGCACGGCGCTATCGGCAGTGCCATCTATCCGGGCCAGTCCGGTGGCCAGGTCGACCTCGACTCGCTCGACGCCCGGCAAGGGCTGCAATGCGGCGGTTACATGCCTGACGCATGCGCCGCAGGTCATGCCGGAAACCTTGAGTTGAATGTTGGTCATGGGGTGGTCCTCGGTTAGCCAGTTTTGTAGCACCGGCTTGATGCTCGACCTTGACGCGATGGTAAGGTCAAGCCTCATCTGCTGCGTACCACGCTAGCGCTGTCGGCCTGACAGGAGGCTGATCGGAAGATTACTTTTTTGTCAGCTTCGTGGCGTCTCGGGTACGGGCACTGCCACACTTGCGCCGTCGCTATTGAAGGAACTTGTCGCCATGAAATTGCTGGTCGCTGAAGACGAACCGAAAACCGGCATGTACCTGCAGCAGGGTTTGAGCGAGGCCGGATTCACCGTCGATCGCGTCACCAGCGGCACCGATGCGCTGCAGCATGTGCTCAGCGCGCCTTACGACCTGTTGATTCTTGACGTGATGATGCCCGGCCTGGATGGCTGGGAAGTGCTGCGACTGGTACGGGCTTCGGGCAACGAGGTGCCAGTGCTGTTTCTGACCGCGCGCGACCGCGTCGAGGATCGCGTTAAGGGGCTGGAGCTGGGTGCCGATGACTATCTGGTCAAGCCGTTCGCGTTTTCCGAACTGCTGGCGCGCGTGCGCACTTTGCTGCGGCGAGGTAATGCGGCTGCCTTGCAGACCCAGTTGAAAATCGCCGATCTGGAGGTCGACCTGCTCAAGCGCCGGGCCGTGCGGGCCGGCCAGCGCATCGACCTGACCGCCAAGGAATTCGCCCTGCTCGAACTGCTGCTGCGTCGGCGGGGCGAGGTGCTGCCCAAGTCGCTGATCGCCTCGCAGGTGTGGGACATGAATTTCGACAGCGACACCAATGTGATCGAAGTGGCGATCCGCCGTTTGCGAGTGAAGATCGACGATGGTTTCGAGCCCAAGCTGATCCACACCGCGCGCGGCATGGGCTACATGCTCGACGAGCCGGACGCCCCATGAAGCGGCTGTCGCTGACCGCCAGGCTAAGCCTGATGTTCATGCTCGCGGTGACCGGTGTGCTGGCGGCGGCCGGCTACTTCTTCAGTCAGCTCAGCGAGCATCATTTCGACGAACTCGACCGCCACACCCTGCATGAAAAGCTCGAGGCGAGCCGCCGCCTGCTTGGGAAGCTGGGCGATCTGCAGGACTTCGAGCGCGTTCGCCCACAGCTACAGGCGTTGCTCGGCGGCCATAGCGAAATGCGCGGCTTCGTTTTCGATGGGCGTGGTGCACAGCTGTTTCCCGAATCGAGCGTTGATGAAATGGAGCCATCGCTGGTCGAACTGATCAGTCGGGAGGCCGGGGAGTTGACGCTGGAAGGCCGCGTCTGGCGGGGGGAGGCCGGTCATGTCGAGATCGGCGCGCAGCGGCTGACGCTGTTGATTCTGCTTGATGTAACGGCGCACAAGGCGTTCTTCCACACCTTCAGCGGCTGGCTATGGGGCGCGCTGGTGGCGTGCGCGCTGCTCAGCGGACTGCTCGGCTGGCTACTGGTGCGCAGCGGCCTGCGACCGTTGCGCGAGGTGACGCAGGTGGCCGCTTCGGTCTCGGCCAGATCCTTGCGCGAGCGCATCCCTGACGAGTCGACACCCGCGGAACTGCAGCAGCTGGTGCAGGCCTTCAACGCCATGCTGGCGCGGCTGGAGGATGCCTTCGTGCGGCTGTCGAACTTCTCCGCCGACATCGCCCACGAGCTGCGCACGCCGCTGAGCAATCTGATGACCCATACCGAGGTCGCGCTGACCCGCGCGCGCACGCTGGATCAGTACCAGGACAACCTGCATTCCAATCTTGAGGAGCTGCAGCGCATGTCGCGGATGATCGACGACATGCTGTTCCTGGCCAAGGCCGACAACGGCCTGATCGTCCCGGACGCCAAGCCGGTCGAACTGCAAGCGCTATGCGCGCAGCTGCTGGACTATTACCAGCTCTCGGCGGAAGAGCGCGGGGTTCGCTTCGAACTGTCCGGCACCGGCACCATTCAGGGCGATCTGCTGATGCTGCGTCGCGCGCTCTCCAACCTGCTGTCCAATGCGCTGCGTTACACGCCCGATGGCGGGTTGATCCGGCTGGATATAGAGCGAAGCGCTGATGCCGTAGCGCTCAGCGTCGCCAATCCCGGCGCGACCATTGCCCCTGAGCATCTGGAGCGGTTGTTCGACCGCTTCTATCGCGTCGACCCTGCACGCCGGGAAGGCAACCCGAGCAATGCCGGGCTGGGTCTGGCCATTACCCGTTCGATCGTTCAAGCGCACCAGGGGTCCATTAGCTGCACGTCGGAGCAGGGCCGTACGGTCTTTCGGCTGGATTTCCCCGGTTAACCTCCAACGGTGCCGGATGGCCCATGATGGTCTGCTGGCCAGGAGATACATGAATGCCAACCAACTGGAGAGGTAGATGCTGACTGTGAATATCGGGCCGCTGGCCCTGGCGGTGCCCCATGTAATTCTGCTGGGCAGCCTGTTGCTGGCGACGCTGACTGGCTGGTGGGTTGGCCGGCGTAGCGCGAGCAACCCGGAGCGGCAATTGTTCCGTTTGCTGCTGGTGGCATTGCTGGTGGCTCGGCTGGCCTTCGTTGCGATGTACTGGTCCTACTATCAGGACGACTGGCTAAGCGTCGTCGATATCCGCGACGGCGGCTTTATCGCCTTGCCTGGGCTGGTCGCTGCGCTGGCATTGGGAATCTGGTGGGGATGGCGCGACGGTGCGCTGCGCAAGCCGTTGGGCATCGCGCTGACGGTGGGAATTCTCAGCTGGGGCTTCGCCAATCTGGCGTGGCATTCCTTCGAGCAGGGCACGCGGCTGCCGGAAATGGGGCTGCGCGACAACCAGGGGCGTCCGGTGGCGCTCGAGGATTATTCCGGGCAGCCACTGGTCATCAATCTGTGGGCGACCTGGTGCCCGCCATGCCGGCGCGAAATGCCGGTACTGGCCGATGCGCAGGCACGGGAAAGCGACACCCTGTTTCTATTCATCAACCAGGGCGAGGGCGAGGGCGAGATCAATCGCTTTCTGGAGAGTGCAGGGCTGAGCCTGGAGAACGTGTTGCTCGACAGCGGCGGGCGCTTGGGCCAGCACGTCGGCTCCATGGCATTGCCGACCACATTGTTCTACAACGCCGACGGTCGGCAGGTCGGCAGCCACCTTGGCGAACTCTCACATGCCAGCCTGGCGCAGGCGCTCGAGCAGCTGAAGAGGGAAAGTAGCGAGTGATGCGATTCAGCTAGCCGGTGCTGCTTGGCTTATTGCTGCTGCCAATAAAGCACCGGCAGCAGCTCTGCCGAAGGCTACCAAGGCGGTCGTCCGCTTCGATGCGCCCGGAGGCCTGGAGGGTGATATGGGGGTTACGACAGTCAGGTTGCTTTATCCTGCGTTGCGATCGGTGGGCTTCAGCCCACCACGGGGTATGAAGCAAACGGAACGCCATCGGCTAGCTGTGAACCAGCGGAGCGGCGACCTTGCCAATACCTGTCCTTGCGCTCCAGTTTGTTTCCCAACCTGCGCGACTCAGAGTACTCCGAACACTTTCTTTGCCAGGCTGGTAGCTGCGGCCGCCGGATTCTTGCGGATGCCTGCCTCCTGCTCGGCGATCACCGTGAACAGCCCGTCCAGCGCCTGTTCGGTCACGTAGCTTTCGATATTGGCGTAGCTGCCGTTCAGCCCCGTCGGGACCTTGGCTGCGACGGCGTTGTATTGCTGCGCCAGACCAACCTGGTCGGTAGCCTGCTTGACGATGGGCAGGAATTTCGCGCGAATCTGGTCGCGGCTGGATTTGTTCAGGTACTGGGTGGCCGAGTCGTTACCGCCGGCGAGAATCGCCTTGGCGTCCTGCACGGTCATCTTGCGCACCGCGTCCAGCAGCAACTGCTGCGCTTGCGGCACAGCCTTCTCCGCGGCCAGGTTCATGCTGTTCTCCAGCTGTTCGACCTGCGCACCCATGCCGAGCATTTTCAGCATCCGCGAGGCCTTGCCGATGTTGCCCGGCAGTTCGATACGTACGTTCGGGTCGCTGCTGAAACCGCCCGGTCGACCAAGCTGTTGTACCGCGACCTTGGTGCCTTGATTCAGCGCATCCTTGAGGCCGGCGCTGGCGTCGCTCTGGGTCAGGTCGGAGAGCGACAGAGCAAAGGCGCTGGCGGAAAGTACCAGGCCAGCGGCAAGAGTGATGATGCGATACATGGCGATTACCTTGATTTGCAGGTGAGGAAGCGTTCGCGCCTGGGACATCGGCGGGCTACTTGCTGTGATGCTAGTGGATATCGAGCGGGGCGACATCCCGCAGGCAATACGCCTGCAGGAGCTAGTGCTGGCTGGCACCGCCAGTCCAACTCTCAGATGCCGGTTGCCGGCGGCGCCACGTCGGCTTCGTCGTGATGACGTTCAAGCGCCACCTGGCGGATCGATAGCCGAATCTCGGCCGGCAGCACGCGCTTGGCCGCGCCCTCGGCGAGTTCGGCAAGCTTCTCGTGATAGCCGAGCCGGCCATTCTCATCCGGGCTGACCACACCCTGCTCCTGCATGCTCTGGATGAAATGACGGAACAACGTTTTGTCGAAGAATTCCGGTGCGTTGAGCCCGTGCAGAATCGACAACCGCTGGGCCATGACGGTGCAGAGGGTTTCCAGCTCCTCGGCCGTGAGGCTGTGTTGGCCGCTGTTGAGCAGCAGTGAGGTCGCCATGTAGAAGCGCTGCAGGGTCTGCATGACCACCCGCGCAAGCAGCGTCAGCAGCACGAACTGGCGCGAGCTGGGAGCGGGGCGCACGTAATGGTTGCCATCTTCCTTGAGCAGGCCTTGCTCGACGAATGCAGCCAGCCACTGGTCGACCACCGCCCCAAGCTCCTCGACCTCCCAGCGTATGAACAGCTCGGCACGCAAATACGGATACAGCGCCTCGGTGAAGCGCTGAATCTGCTCGCGGCTGATACGTGAGCTGCTCTGGAAGAAACTGGCGAGCAGTGCTGGCAGCGCGAAGATGTGCATGACGTTGTTGCGGTAGTAGGTCATCAGGACGGCGTTCTGTTCGTCCAGGTAAAGGATGTTGCCCAGCGCATCCTTCTGCTCGGCGAGCAGGCCGAGGCTCTTCACATAGGCGATCAGCGCGTTGCCGTCACCATCCGGCAGCGTCGTGTGGGGCGAGTAGGGCACCGCACGCAGCAGGGTCTGGTAGAGATCGAGAATGCGCGCCAGCGATTGCTGATCTAGCGCTTGGCGACTGGTGGAGAGCATCGCCAGGGCCACTAGATTGACCGGGTTGACCGCCGCAGCCTCGTTCAGACGTTGGGCGATGCGCTCGGCCAGTCGATTGGTGGCGTCGTTCAGCCATTCGGGACGGAAATCCGGGGCGTGGGTCTGCTGGCGCCAGCCGGGCTGTTGCTGTTCGAGGAATTCGTTGAGTTTGAGCGGCTCGCCGAAGTTGACCCAGACCTGGCCGAAGCGCTGCTTGAGCGCGCCGATGACCTTGAAGATGTCGAAGATCGACTCTTTTTTCTTCGCCGCGCCACGCAGTTCGCCGAGGTAGGTGCGGCCCTCCAGGACACGTTCGTAGCCGACGTACACCGGCACGAAAAGGATCGGCAGGCGCGACGAGCGCAGGTAGCTACGAAGGGTCAGTGCCAGCATGCCGGTCTTGGGCTGCAGCATGCGACCGGTGCGCGAGCGGCCGCCTTCGACGAAGTACTCCACCGGAAAGCCGCGGGTGAACAGATTGTGCAGATATTCGTTGAATACCGAGGTGTACAGCGGGTTGCCCTTGAACGAGCGACGCATGAAGAAAGCACCGCCGCGGCGCAGCAGGCTGCCGATGACCGGCATGTTGAGGTTGATGCCGGCGGCGATGTGCGGCGGCGTCAGGCCGTTGCGGAACAGCAGATAGGACAGCAGCAGGTAATCGATATGGCTGCGGTGGCAGGGAACGTAGATCACCTCATAGCCACGCACGGCTTCCTGCAGCGGCTCGATATGGTTGACGCGGATGCCGTCGTAGATCTTGTTCCAGAACCAGGACAGCACCACCTCGAGGAAACGCACCGCCGTATAGGCGTAGTCCGAAGCCACCTCATTGCCGTAGCGCAGCGCCCTGGCTTCGGCCTTTTCGATGGATATGTTCTCGCGTTCGGCCTCGTCGCGAATCGCCTGGCGCACCTGCGGTGAGTGCACCAGGCCTTTGACCAGATTGCGCCGGTGGGACAGGTCGGGGCCGATTACGGCGGTCTTCTGGTTGCGGAAATGCACCCGCAGCATCCGGTGGACCATGCGCAGGGTGCGCTCATGGCCCTTGTTCAAGGCGATCAGCTCGCTCAGCTGGATCGGTGCGGAAAACTGCACGCGGGTCTTGCGCCCCAGCACCAGGATGCTGAGCAACTTGCGCAGGCGCCCGGTGACCGCCCAGCTGTCGGCGAACAGCAGCTTCCAGGCGCTGGTCTCGCGATTCGGCGACTGCCCCCAGAACACGCTGACCGGGATGATCTGCGCGTTCTCCACCGCGTTGTGCTCCAGCGCTCCGACCAGTCGCACCAGCGCAGGCGGGGCTACCAGCCGCGTACGGCGACCGAACCAGCTGGTCGGCGGATTCAGAAAGAAGAATGCAGCCGGCTCCACATGTTCACCCACCGCCACATCGGCCACCGGGCGTGGCAGCCCGGCTTTGCTGCACTCGGCGTCAAGCACCGCCAGATCGCTCAAAGAGGGCTGCTGCAGCACATAGAACACCGGCTTGCTGCGGTCCAGCTTGAGGGTGAAGGCGGACTGGTTGATGGTCTCCGAACGCACCCAGAAGTACAGCACGCGGCGCAGCATGGAGAAAATCAGACGGCGAATGGGGGAGCGGGTCATACGGCGGATTCGGCTATGAAAGGGGGCGGTGCCCTCGAAGGCGGCAAGTGTGCCGCAAGCGAGGAGGGCGGGCAAAATCTCTGCTGCTCGCCTGGCTGCTGAGCAGATCGACGGTTCGGCTGAAGCCAGGGCTACCGGCAGCGCTTTCGGGGGATATCAGCGTCCGCTCGGATGTGTTCGAGCCGACAGTTGAGTCTCGATGGCGGGTTTGTCTATGACTGAATGGACCTCGATGATCTTCTGGTCGCTGAACCCGTAGAAGACGTTCTCCGCGAACGAGACCTTCCGCCCGTCGACGTCCAGGTCGAGAAAGCGAGCTGCTGGCGAGCAGTTGAATCGCAGACGACACGCGACTCGCGGAGGCTCGCTGACCAGCAACTCGATGTTGAAGTGCAGGTCGGGAATGGTTGCGTAATCGTTTTCCAGCATCCGTCGATAGCCAGCCAAGCCAAGGCGGCTGCCGTTGTGACGTACATCGTCATGCACGAAGCGCCCAAGATTCGACCAGTCCCTGGCATTGAGGCAGGCGATGTAGGCTCGATAGATACCGGCCAGTTCTGGTGGCGTCATGGGCGGATCCTCGTTTACATGAGCCGAGCGGCCGGCCTGTTTGGCAGTGTGCAGGCGCGCATCGTTTATCGGGTCAGCCATGGCGGAGGCTTCAGCGTGTGCGAAGTCGAGCACCGCCGTAGGCCCCGGCCAGAAACAGCAGCGACCCGATCAGCAGGAACCCCACGCCCACGGCCAGCAGCGGACTGGGCGGCAAGAACACGAGCAGGTACAGCGCCTGCCCGAAGACGACACCCAGATACAGCGCCCAGAGTGGTCCCGGCACGATGAAGCCCGACAGCACGCCAGCCACAAACAAGGCTCCACTGTAGTACAGGCCGCCCGCATCCCATGGTTCAGCCTGACCGCTGAGCCAGGGCGACAGAGCCCAGATGCCGGCACCCGCGAGCGTGGCGATCCGCAGGGCTTGTAGCACCGGCTGGAGGCTATGGCGCATCGGGCGCGGCCCGCCTGGAGTACCAAGCGTGGATCAGCCCGGCCTGATAGAACAAAACCGGGTTGGCAAAGCCGCCGGCTTCGATGATGGCTGCGACCTGCTCGCGAGGCAGCACTGCAACGTCACGGGCGTAGGCCGCGCGCATCTGCTCCAGGCCCGCCGCCGGGATGCCCGCTATCACCATCATGTTCAGCCAGGTTTCGAGCAGGGCTTCGTAGTGAGGTGAGCAAACATCCGATGCCAAATCCGAGCTCGCCAGTAATGCGTCCGGACCAAGCCGGGCAGCAATGGCGCGAAAGAAGTCAGCGCGGGCGTCGCGCTCCAGAATGAACTGTGAAACCAGAAAGCACGTCGCTGCATCGAAGGCGGCTTGCTCGGGCAGTGATTGCAGATACCCTTCGTGGAAATGGCAGCGCTCGGCATAGCCGCCTTTGATCGCCTTGTCGCGGCACACCGCTAACATCGGCCCTGAAGGCTCGACGGCGGTGAAGGTCCAGCCAGGGAAGCGCTTGGCCAGATAGGCGATTTCCTCGCCAGTGCCTGCGCCAATGCACAGAACCCGAGCGTTGGCTGGGAGCTCTGCAAACACCGCTTCGAGAAGGAAATGCAGGGCATCGCGAATCGGCGCAGTTCTGGCCCAGCGCTCGTCGTAGCTGGACGCCTGTTGATCGAAGATGTCTTTGATCTCATCGCTGCGCATAGTGGCTTCCCGAGTGGAGGGGTGTTTGATCGGTGCTTCGCCCCCGCGAGTGTGTGAAGCGAGAGTAGACCCTGGAGCTTGGCGAGCTTAATCAGTGTGCGGGCAGAATGCCTTTGGCCCGCAGTGCATCCAGTGCAATACGCTGGCGCAGTGGCAGGTCCGCGGCGCCGCGGGTGTCGAGATTCAAGGCGAACAGCCAGGTATTCGCGCCGCGCTCGACGTAACCGATATACCAGCCAATGCCGGGCGTGCTGCGGTTGGTCCAGCCGGTTTTGGCATACAGCCGGTAATCCGTTGCCGTCTCGGCGAGCATTACGGCTTTCAATGTGTCGTAGCTGCTGGCCCGGTACGGCAGGCTGCGCTCGACGACACGTTTGAGCAGGCCTATTTGTTGCTCGGCGCTGATGGTCAGCGAGCCATCCAGCCAGAACTCGGTGCCGTTGAAGGGTTGTTGCAACCGCCCGTAGCGCGCCCGGTGAATATGAGCGGGATAGCTTGCCGCCCCTACGCGCTGCGCCAGCCATTGATAGCACCAGACGCAGCTGACTTTGAATGCGCTTTTCAACGTCTGGTCGCGGTTCCAATCCTCGATCTCGTAACGGGTGTTATCCCACGGGATGATCTCGTCCGCGCCGGCGATGGCACCTTCCTCCAGCGCGACCAGCGTGTTCAGCACCTTGAAGGTGGATGCAGCGGTGAACGGCTGCTTCGCTCGGGCGTCGTTGTGAAGGTAGCGCTGCCCGGTTTGAGCCGATTCGATCACCAATGTCCCATCAACGCCCGCTTGTTCGAATAGCCGAGCAATATCGGCATCTTCCGCATGAGTGACGCCGGAAAGGCCGATGAGCAGAAGCGACAACAACAGGTAGGGCATGGCGGATTACCGGGGCATTGGAGCATGAGGCGGCGCTCAAGAATAAGGTGGCGGTGGTTGATCGTCCGTGTTCTGCCGCCGCGCAGTTGAGGTCGGTGAAAACCGTCAGCCGCAATGTCCGTATGCGCGGTTGCATTCGGTGCTTGGCTGTTCTTATAGTTCCGCCGGCATTTTTGCAGGGCCTGGTCCGTGCCGCGCGCGGCGTGCCAGACCTTCAGCGCACTGGTGAGAGTCCATGATCGAAATAAGCAACCTGACCAAGCGTTTTGCCCAGCACACGGCTGTAGATGACCTGTCGTTCCAGGTGCAGCGTGGAGAGGTGCTGGGGTTTCTCGGCCCGAATGGTGCGGGCAAATCTACCACCATGAAGATGCTGACCGGCTTTCTCGCGCCGACCTCCGGCACTGCCAGCATTCTCGGTCACGACATCCAGACTCAGAGATTGCAGGCTCAGCGACAGATTGGCTATCTGCCCGAGGGTGCGCCGTGCTATGGCGACATGACGGTGCGCGGCTTTCTCGAGTTTATCGCCGAGGTACGTGGCTTTCGCGGTGCGGACAAGCATCAGCGCGTCGAAGCCGCAGTGGCGCAGGTGGAGCTGGAGCAGGTGCTCGGACAGTCCATCGAAACCTTGTCCAAGGGCTTCAAGCGTCGCGTCGGCCTGGCGCAGGCGATCCTGCATGATCCCAAGGTGCTGATTCTCGACGAACCCACCGACGGCCTCGATCCAAACCAGAAACACCAGGTACGACAACTGATCCAGGGGCTGGCGCAGGACAAGATCGTCATCATTTCCACGCACATTCTCGAAGAGGTGAGCGCCGTCTGCACCCGCGCAGTGGTGATCGCCCACGGCAAACTGGTGGCCGACGGCACGCCGTTGGAGCTGGAAAGCCGTTCGAAGTATCACCAGGCAGTCACCCTGGTCAGTGATGCTCCGCTTGATGACCTGGCGCTGGCAGCGCTGCCCGGTGTTTCGGGTGTCGAGGCCAACGAGCGCGAGCACAGCCTGACCGTACTGGCGCAGCCTGGGCAGGTGATCTTCCCGCAGGTCAATGCACTGATCAGCCAGCAGGGCTGGGTAGTCAAGGAGCTGGACGTGGAGCGCGGCCGGCTGGACGAGGTGTTCCGTAACCTGACCCGTGGGGAGTCGCTATGACCCAGTTGCCGGTTATCTTCAAACGTGAGTTGGGCAGCTACTTCGCCACGCCGCTCGCTTATGTATTTATCGTGATCTTTCTGGTGCTGTCGGGGGTGTTTACCTTCTACCTGGGCGGTTTTTACGAGCGCGGCCAGGCCGACTTGACGCCGTTCTTCAGCTTCCATACCTGGCTTTATCTGTTCCTGGTGCCGGCGATTGCCATGCGCCTGTGGGCCGAGGAGCGCAAGTCGGGTTCGATCGAGTTGCTGATGACGTTGCCGATCACCCGTTTCGAAGCGGTTGGCGGCAAGTTTCTCGCCGCCTGGGTGTTCGCCGGAATTGCCCTGCTGCTGACCTTTCCGATGGTCATTACCGTCAACTACCTGGGCGAGCCGGACAACGGCGTGATCGCCGCGGGCTATCTTGGCAGCTGGTTGCTGGCCGGCGCGTTTCTGGCGATCGGTTCGTGCATGTCGGCACTGGCGAAGAATCAGGTGATCGCCTTCATCCTCTCGGTTGCGGTGTGCTTCCTGTTCATCGTCAGCGGCCTGCCGATGGTACTGGATGCCCTGGCCTGGGCGCCGCAGTGGCTGATCGATGCGGTGGCCTCGCTGAGCTTCCTGATCCGTTTCGATTCCATTAGCAAGGGTGTGATCGACCTGCGTGACCTGCTGTATTTCGTCACGCTGATCGTCGCCTGGCTGGCGGCTACCGCCGTGGTCGTCGATCTGAAAAAAGCCGCCTGAGGGAACAGATATGAAACGAGTCATCTATTCCGGCGCCGGGCTGCTACTGATTGCGCTGGCCTTCCTGGTGTTCAACGGTCTATCCGGCATGCTGTTCACCAATGCGCGGCTCGATCTGACCGAACAGAAGCTCTATACGATCTCCGAAGGCACCGAGCGCATTCTTGACGGTTTGCAAACCCCCATCGAGCTGCACTTTTTCTATTCGGACGGTACCGCCAAGGAGCTGGTCGCGTTGCGTAACTACGCTCGTCGCGTCGAGGAGATGCTCCGGGCCTATCAGCGGGCCTCTGGCGGCAAGCTCAAGCTGCATGTGATCGACCCGCAGCCGTTCTCCGAGGAAGAGGACCGCGCAGCCGAATTCGGCCTGCAAGCGGTGCCGCTCAACCAAAGCGGCGACAAGGTCTACTTCGGCCTGGCCGGCACCAATGCCGAGGGCAGCACGCAGATCATTCCGTTCTTCCCGCTGGATCAGGAAGAGTTTCTCGAGTACGAAATAAGCCGTCTGGTGCAGGGCCTGGCGGCCGGAGAACTGCCGGTGGTCGGGGTGCTGTCCGGATTGCAGCTGACCGGCGGCTTCGACATGCGTACCCAACAGGCGACGCCACCGTGGATGCTGTTGGAGGAGGTCCGCCAGCTGTTCCATATCGAGAGCTTGCGTCGCGACGTCGACATGATCCCGACCAATGTGTCGGTGCTGCTGCTGATCCACCCGAAGGATCTGCCGGAGCAGACGCTATATGCCATCGACCAGTTCGTGTTGCGTGGCGGCAAGCTGCTGGCGTTCGTCGATCCGCATAGCGAGGTTGACCCCGGTATGGGCATTGGCCCGGGCGAGTTCGGGGAGGAGCGCGCGTCTGACCTCGAACCGCTGTTCAAGGCCTGGGGCGTGCGCATGGTGCCGCAGCGTGCGCTGGTCGACGCCGCCTACGCCATGTCGGTGGGCGTGGGCGCCGATCGTCGGCCGGTTCGCCACGCAGGCTGGTTGAGCCTGCCGCGAGACGCGCTGGACCAGGATGACGTGACCACCGCTGGGTTGGAAAACATCACCATCGCCAGCGCTGGCATGCTTGAGGCATTGGAAGGTGCGACCACGCGCTTCACACCGCTGCTTACGAGCTCCGATTACGCCATGCCGGTGGATGCCGAGCGCTTTGCAACCCTGGACAACCCGGAAACGCTGCTGCTCGACCTCAAGCCGACCGGTGAGCGCTATACCCTGGCTGCACGAATCCAGGGTACGGCCAAAACCGCGTTCCCGAATGGCATCGAAGGGCGCGAGAAGGGCATTCAGGAAAGCCAGAACATCAACGTCATCGCCGTCGCCGATACCGACCTGCTGAGTGATCGTATGTGGGTGCAGGTGCAGGACTTCTTCGGGCAGCGCATCCCGCAGCCGTGGGCGGACAACGGGGCGTTCGTGATCAACGCGCTGGACAATCTGTCTGGCACCGATGCGCTGATCAGCGTGCGCTCCCGCGGTCGCTTCACCCGCCCGTTCGTCGTGGTGGAAGCCCTGCAGCGTCAGGCCGAGAACCGCTTCCGCGAGAAGGAGGAGGTGTTGCAGCAGCGTCTGGCCGATACCGAGCAGCAGCTGGCCGAGCTGCAGAATCCGGATCCGGAGCAGGCTCTGGAACTGACCGCAGAGCAGGAGCAGACGCTGCGCCAGTTCATGCAGGAGAAGGTGCGGATTCGCAAGGAACTGCGCGAGGTACGCTACCAGCTCAACGCCGACATCGAGGCGCTGGGGCGTACGCTCAAGTTTGCCAACATTGCCTTGGTGCCATTGGCGCTGACGCTGGGCGTGTTGGCGTTGTGGCTGTGGCGCCGCCGTCGGAGCCGGAGCGTCTGATGAAAAGTGCCTGTCCCGACGCTAATCGGGGCAGGCGCAGGGGCACAAACGCCTATGGAAAAAAGAGGCTGACAGCCAAATTCGTTGTTTTATACTCCGGCTACGGTCGCGTTCGAGTCGCATTTGCGCTGGAGCCGAATGCGCGAAAGCATGGCCGTCGACCCCTCTTCCGAGGAATAACAAAAAGCGAGTTGGAGAAGTGGTAATGGCTGAGCGCGAGACCGGAACCGTCAAGTGGTTCAACGATGCAAAAGGCTATGGATTCATTCAGCGGGGTAATGGCGCCGACGTGTTCGTGCATTACCGCGCCATCCGGGGCGACGGCCACCGCTCGCTGGCCGAAGGGCAGCAGGTGGAGTTTTCGGTGACCCAGGGCCAGAAGGGCCTGCAGGCCGAAGACGTCGCCGGCGTCTGACTCCGGTCGCAGAAGTACAAAGCCCGTCTTGATGACGGGCTTTTTTTTTGAGTTTGGCGGCAGGGGCTTTCGGTGGGCTTTAGCCCACCATGGACCTCAGTCCGGTGATTCGGGGAATGGTGTTTTACGCCCTTGATGCGATCAACCCGTACGCCAGACGATTTCCTCTTCGCCGTCATCGCTGATGCGGATCCAGCGGTCGGCCACCTCAACGGCTTCCTCTTCCTGCCAGCCGCCCGGCGCGCAGCGGATTTCCACGCCTAGCGCCTGATACGCCGCGCGGGCGCAAGTGAGGTCATCGTCCCAAGGGGTGGCGTCGCTTTCCAGCAGCAGGCAATGCCATTTGCCTACCGCTTTCGGCAGCCAGGTCACCGGAATGCCGCCGGCGCTGCATTTGAACGTCTGGCCTTTCTGTTGCCAGGCGGAGCAGGAGCCAATGGCCTGGGCCAGCCACTCGCCGACGGCTTGCTGGCTGGCATCCCTGAGGTAGATCTCGATATCGGGTTGACGCATGGGCGACTGCCTTATGTGGTGGAGCGGGGTTCTTCAATCGTCGGCAAAACATACGAACGCTAGGGTGTGCGTTCGATCCAGTCGTAGCGTATCGCAACCCGCACGCTCAGGTGGCTTTCGATCACTGCGGCACGGCGCTCGGCGCTGGCACGCCAGCCATGCGGAGTCATCGCCAGCAGGTCGGCACGGGCTTGGGCATCGTCCAGTTGCAGCTCGTAGCTGAGGGTTTCGCTATGTGCCAGCCGCATGCCGTCGGGAATCAGCGACAGGTGCTTCTCGTCGTCGTAGTCGCGAATCTCATCGTAGAGCCGTCCGCGCAACTCCCACAGGTGCTCTCGGGTCGGCCCCATTCGCAGCAGCCCACCGCCCGAAGGCAGCAGGCGCTTTGCTTCTTGCCAATCGAGCGGGCTGAACACGCTGGCCAGCAGCTCACAGCTGGCATCGGCCAGCGGAACACGCGCCATACTCGCGACCAGCCATTCCAGCTGCGGAGCGCGCTTGCAGGCGCGCTTGATCGCCTCGCGGGAGATGTCCAGCGCATAGCCTTCGGCGTCCGGCAGCGCTTCGGCGAGCTGCGCGGTGTAGTAGCCCTCGCCGCAGCCAATATCGAGCCAGCGCTGCGGTGCGCGCTCGGCGGCCAACTCGGCCAAGCGCCGGGCCAGCGGCGCGTAATGGCCACCGTCGAGAAAGCGTCTGCGAGCCTCGACCATGGCCTGGTTGTCGCCGGGGTCGCGGCTGTTCTTGTGTTGCACGGGGAGCAGGTTCAGGTAGCCCTGACGCGCACGGTCGAAACGGTGATTGGCCGGACAGGCCACCCCGTTGTCGACCGCACTCAGTGGCGCCTGGCAGATCGGGCAAATCAGCATGCGAGCAGGTTCACCAGAGTCTGGTAGTAGATCTCGGTCAGCAGATCGAGATCACTGGCGAGGATGTGCTCGTCGACCTGATGAATGGTCGCGTTGACCGGACCAAGCTCGACCACCTGGGTACCGAGAGTGGCTATGAAGCGCCCATCCGAAGTGCCGCCGCTGGTGGACGGCTTGGTCTCGCGGCCGGTGACGCTGCGGATCGCCTTGGCTACGCCGTCGAGCAGCGCGCCGGGCTCGGTGAGGAAGGGCAGGCCGGACAGCGCCCAATCGACACTCCAATCCAGACCGTGCTTGTCGAGAATCGCGGCGGTGCGCTGCTTGAGCTGCTCGACGGTGGATTCGGTGGAGAAGCGAAAATTGAACACCGCCTCCAGCGTGCCGGGAATCACGTTGGTCGCGCCGGTGCCGGCATTAAGATTGGATATCTGGAAGCTGGTAGGCGGGAAGAAGGCATTACCGTCGTCCCAGTGCTCGGCGGCCAGTTCTGCCAGGGCTGGCGCGGCCAGGTGGATCGGGTTCTTTGCCAGATGCGGATAGGCGACGTGGCCTTGCTGGCCGCGTACGGTCAGTGTGCCGCCCAGCGAGCCGCGCCGACCATTCTTCACTACGTCACCCACCAGCGAGGTGCTCGAAGGCTCGCCGACGATGCACCAGTCCAGGCGCTGGCCACGTTCGCGCAGGCGCTCGACCACGGCCTTGGTGCCGTAGTGCGCCGGACCTTCTTCATCACTGGTGATGAGAAAGGCGATCTGCCCCTTGTGCTGAGGATGGTCGGCAGTAAAACGCTCCACCGCGACGACCATTGCCGCCAAGCTGCCCTTCATATCCGCCGCACCACGGCCGTGGAGCATGCCGCGCTCGTCAATACGGGCGGCGAATGGCGGGTTCTGCCACGCCTGCAGCGGGCCGGTAGGGACCACATCGGTGTGGCCGGCGAAGCACAACACCGGGCCTTCGGTACCGCGAGTGGCCCAGAAATTCTCCACGTCCTCGATATGCATCGGCTCGATGGCAAAGCCGCAGGCCGCCAGGCGCTGACTCATCAGCTGCTGGCAGCCTTCGTCCAGCGGTGTGACCGAGGGGCGGTTGATCAGCTCGCAGGCGAGTTCGAGCGTCGGGGAAAGGGCTGGGGCGGTCATCACGGCTCCGGTGCGGCGGGGAAAGGGCGCCATATTAAAGCAAAGCCGTGGCCTCGGTGACGGCCGGATGCAGTGGTCGCCGCGCGGCTAGGTCTTATAATCGCCAGGTTTTTTCCGGGGAGTCGGCATGTCTATCGATGATCAGCGTTTCGGCGGCATTGCCCGTCTGTATGGCCGCGTCGGCCTTGAGCGGCTGGCGGCTGCGCATGTGGCGGTGGTTGGCATCGGTGGTGTCGGCTCGTGGGCCGCCGAGGCGCTGGCACGCAGTGGCGTCGGCGAGATCAGTCTGTTCGACCTGGATGATGTGTGCATCACCAATACCAACCGGCAGATTCACGCCCTTGCTGGCGCCGTGGGCAAGCCCAAGGTCGATGAGATGGCTGCGCGCATTCGCGCCATCAATCCAGCCTGCCGCGTGCATGCGGTGGCGGATTTCGTCACCCGCGACACCATGGCCGAGTACATCACCGAAGACATGGATTGCGTCATCGACTGCATCGACAGTGTGCCGGCCAAGGCGGCGCTGATCGCCTGGTGCAAGCGCCGCAAGATCCAGATCATCACCACCGGAGGTGCCGGCGGGCAAGTCGATCCGACGCAAATCCAGGTCACCGATCTGAACAAGACCTTCAATGATCCGCTGGCGGCCAAGGTGCGCTCGCTGTTGCGTCGCGAATACAACTTCTCGCGCACGCCGGGGCGCACCTACAGCGTGCCGTGCGTGTTCTCCACCGAGCAGCTGCGTTATCCGAAGCCGGACGGCGGAGTCTGTCAGAGCAAGAGCTTCGTCGGCGAAGGGGTCAAGCTCGACTGCGCCGGTGGCTTCGGTGCGGTCACCATGGTCACTGCGAGTTTCGGCATGGTCGCTGCGGCAAAGGCCGTCGACAAACTGGTCGCCGGAGCCCGTCGCCCCAGCGAGCGTAAGGCGAACGGCTGAGTGCGACGGGCACTCAGCCGCTCTATGACGCGCGTCGAAGAATAGTTCCGCTGTCACAAAAGCTTTACACATCAGCCATTTGGCTGACATACACGGTCGCCAAGATTCCCCCGAACACAAAGAGCCCATCTCGAGTGTTTCCGACGCTAAACATAAAGGGGAATTTTGATGATCCGTAAGCACTTCGCCGGTTTCGCTGCCAGCGCCCTGGCTCTGGCCGTTACCGCCCAGGCTTTCGCCGGCACCGTCACCACCGACGGCGCCGATATCGTTGTCAAGACCAAGGGTGGCCTGGAAGTCGCCACGACGGACAAACAGTTCAGCTTCAAGGTAGGCGGCCGCCTGCAGGCCGACTACAGCCAGTTCGACGGCTTCTACACCGTTAACGGCGACAGCGCCGATGCTGCCTACTTCCGCCGTGCCTTCATCGAGATCGGTGGCGTTGCGTTCACCGATTGGAAATATCAGTTCAACTACGACCTGTCGCACAACGCCGGCAGCAGCGAAGACGGTTACTGGGATGAAGCTTCGATCCAGTACTCCGGTTTCAGCCCGGTCAACATCAAGGTCGGTCGCTTCGACCCTGACTTCGGTCTGGAAAAAGCCACCAGCTCCAAGTGGGTCACCGCTCCTGAGCGTAACGCCGCGTACGATCTGGTCGACTGGACCAACGGCCACCAGAACGGCCTGGGGATTCAGGTCAACGGTACTGCCGGGCCATCCCTGTACGGTTCCCTCGGTCTGCATGCCAAGGATCAGAACGACGTCGACGGCGATAGCGTCAAGCAATTCAACGTGCGTGGCGTTTTCGCCCCGATGCACGAAGCCGGCAACGTGCTGCATCTGGGCGTGAACTTCGCCCAGCGTGACCTCGATGACGTCGGCGGTCTGGATACCCGTATCCGCAGCCGCCTGGGCATGCGCGGCGTATCCACCTCCGGTGGCAATGACGCTGGCACCAACGGCAACCGTCTGTTGCTGGGCGGCGCCAACAACCAACTTGCCGGATCCTACGGCGACGACACCGCCTGGGGTCTGGAAGCGGCATGGGCCATGGGCCCGCTGTCGATCCAGGGTGAATACATCAAGCGTGAGCTGGATGCCGATTCCAGTGCCAATGAAGACATCGAAGCCAAGGGCTATTACGCCCAGATCGCCTACACCCTCACCGGTGAAGCGCGGGACTACAAGCTGGGTCGTTTCGATGCCATCAAGCCGAGCAACAAGCAGACCGGTGCCTGGGAAGTCTTCTACCGCTACGACTACATCGAAGGTGATGACGACACCGTTGGCACCACTGCCAGCAGTACCGTCGAAGGCAAGGTGCACAACGTCGGTCTGAACTGGTACGCCAATGACAACGTTCGCGTGACTGGCGCCTACGTCAAAGCCAAGGTCGACAACCAGCAGAACGCTGATGGCGATGACTCTGGTGACGGCATTGTGTTGCGTGCCCAGTACGTGTTCTAAACATCACCCTCATCCGTGATGCTCCATTGAGCCCCGCCTAGGCGGGGCTTTTTTTCGTCCGCGTGACAGGCCAGACTGCGCGCATGCCTATTCAGACCGTACACCGCCTCGCCGAACTCGCGCCCGCTGCATGGGACGCCTTGCTGACCGACTCCCAGCCCTTTCTTCGTCACGCATTCCTCTCATCGCTGGAAGACAGCGGCAGCGTCGGCGGGCGCAGCGGCTGGCAGCCGGCCCATGTTGTGTTGCGCGACGAACAGGGCGCGTTGCAGGCGGCATTGCCGCTTTATCGCAAGAACCACTCCTACGGTGAATACGTGTTCGACTGGGCCTGGGCGGATGCCTGCCAGCGGGCCGGCATCGGCTACTACCCCAAGCTGCTCTGCGCAGTGCCTTTTACCCCGGTCACCGGCGGCCGCCTGCTGGGTGACGTGCAAGCGGCAGCCGAGCTGCTCGATGTGCTGACCGATGGGTTGGAGACGCAAGGGCTGTCGAGCCTGCACGTGAACTTCACCGAACCACAGGCCGATCAGTTACTGGCGGGGCGAGATGGTTGGCTGGAGCGCATTGGCTGCCAATTTCATTGGCACAACCGTGGTTATCGCGACTTTCAGGATTTTCTCGATGCGCTGACCTCGCGCAAGCGCAAGCAGCTGCGCAAGGAGCGTGAGCAGGTGGCTGGACAGGGCATCACGTTCGACTGGCGTGAAGGGCATCAGCTCAGCGAGGCGGAATGGGATTTCGTCTATGCCTGCTACGCCAACACCTATCAGGTTCGCGGCCAGGCGCCGTATCTGACCCGACAGTTCTTCAGCCTGTTGGCCGAGCGCATGCCGCAGGCAGTCCGTGTGGTCCTGGCCCTGCAAGGCCCACGGCCAGTGGCCATGGCCTTCAGCCTGTGCAACGAGTACGGCTTGTACGGCCGCTACTGGGGCTGCCTGGCGGAGTTCGATCGGCTGCACTTCGAGACCTGTTTCTATCAGGGCATTGACCAGGCCATCGCCGGCGGACTGCAGCGTTTCGATGCCGGTGCGCAGGGTGAGCACAAGCTCATTCGCGGTTTCGAGCCGGTCATCACCCGTTCTTGGCATTATCTGCAGCATCCCGGCTTGCGCGCGGCAGTGACGGATTTCCTGCAGCAGGAGCGGGTGGGCGTGCTGGCATATGCAGAGGCGGCGCGCGAGGCGCTGCCGTATCGGCAGGCCGGCGATTAGCCGGCTGGGGCAAGACTTACCGGCGCTGCCGGGGGACCGGCGGTGTTTGCCTGGTCCCGCTATCGCTAGTACGTGTTTTCAATGGGCTGTCAGCTCTGGTCGAACGCAGCGCGTAGCGGTTCACTCGTGTGACGCGGCGCTGTTTTCCTCGTGAATCCGCAGCATTCTCTCCAGCTCGCTGCGCAATAGCGGGTCCTGGCAGCCAGGCAGATACTCGCGCAGCTTGCGAATCACCCACAGCTGGCCTTTGTCGACGAAGGGCAGGCGCTCGTCCAGTGACTGGATGGACATCGCCTTGCCGTAGAAGGCGCCGGTGTCCTTGTTGGGCTCAAGACCCAGGTGCTGCAGGCAGTTGAGCAGCAGCTTGCAACTCTCGATTTCTCCCTGGCGGATCTGCTCGAGCAGCTGCCGTTGCTCCACGGTGCATCGCTGCTGCAAGGAATCACCGGCTACCTTGGCGCCGGCGCGCTCGGCACTGAGCAGGTCTTGCAGCAGTTGGGCTTCGCCTTCCGGTGTGTTCAGCGGGCTTTGTGGGCTAGTCATGTCGCGATCTCCTGTCGGTTGAGGGTTTCGCTCGATGGCGGCGCCTGGTAAGTGCCGCCGTAAATGAGAAGGGCCGGCGAACCGGCCCCTCGGGGATCAGAGTTTTTTCGCGGTGATGATCTTCACCGGCGTCAGCGGGACGTTCTGCATCATGGCGCGATTGGCGGTAGGTACCTGGGCGATCTGGTCGACTACGTCCATGCCGCGCACGACCTTGGCGAACACTGCGTAGCCGAAGTCGCGGCTGCCGTTGTCGAGAAAATCGTTGTCGCGATGGTTGATGAAGAACTGGCTGGTCGCCGAGTTCACGTTCTGTGTGCGAGCCATGGCGACAGTGCCGCGCACGTTGTGCAGGCCGTTGTCCGCCTCGTTCTTGATCGGCGCCTTGGTGGGCTTCTGGTTCAGACCTTCGCCGAAGCCGCCGCCCTGGACCATGAAGCCCGGGATGACGCGGTGGAATACGGTGCCGTCATAAAATCCGCTTTCCACGTAGCCGATGAAGTTCTCGACGCTGATCGGCGCCTTTTCTGCTTCGAGCTCCAGCTCGATCTCACCCAGGCTGGTGGTCAGCAGCACGCGAGGGTTTTCCGCGGCGAACAAATTGCCGGTCAGCAGAATGGTACAGGCGGCGAGGGCGATGCGTTTCAACATGATGGATTTCCTGATGTTGGGGAAGCTGTCAGCCGGCCAGAGGGGTGGCCTGCCCGGCATCGTACGTCTTGATCAGCTCGATGAGAATCCGGGTAGCCGGCCCGAGCGGTTTGTCGTGGTTAGTGTAGAGATAGAAAGAGGGGCGGCGAATGCTGCCTTGGACCAATGGCAGCGGCTTGAGCACGCCTTCGGCCAGCTCGCGGCCGATCAGGTGGCGTGGCAGCCAGGCGAAGCCCAGGCCGCTGCTGACGAACGCCACCGAAGTTGCCAGGCTGCCGACTGTCCAGCGTTGCTCTGCTCCCAGCCATCCGGCATCGCGCGGTTGGCGCAGGCCGGTGTCGCGCACCACGATCTGCATCTGGCCCTGCAGATCCTGGACGCTGAGTTTGCGTCCCAGCTGATGGAGCGCGTGATCAGCATGGGCGACGGCGACGAACTCCACGGTGCTGAGTTCGCTGCCCAGATAACCGGTAATGTCCAGGCCGCTGATCGCCAGGTCCGCGGTGCCGTCTTTCAGTACCTCCTCGACGCCGGAGAGCACTTCCTCGCGCAGGCGAATCCTGCAGCCGCGGCTCTTCGGCATGAACTCACTGAGGGCTTGGATCAGTTTGGCGCTCGGGTAGGCTGCATCGACCACTAGCCGCACTTCGGCTTCCCAGCCCTGTTCCATGTGATGCGCCAGTTCCTCCAGCTGGCTGGCCTGGGTAACCAGCTGCCGGGAGCGTCGTAGAAGTACTTCGCCCGCTTCGGTCAGCACCGCTTTGCGGCCATCGATACGCAGCAGCGGCACGCCGAGCTGTTCCTGCATGCGCGCCACGGTATAGCTGACCGAGGATTGCGACCGATGCAGTGCTTCGGCCGCCTGAGCAAAGCCGCCGTGATCGATGACCGCCTGCAGAGTGCGCCACTGATCGAGGGTCACACGGGGCACTTTCATTCCTTCGCTTCCTTTAGGGTCTGTTACGCTGGCCGCTCCATCGAGGAGCCCACGTCAAATGAAAACAATCGGTTACCTGCTCTTTGCCCTGTTACCGCTTACCGCCAACGCGACGACTTATCCAATAGATGTCGATCAGCAGCTCAACGGCGCGGATATCAATGTCACTCCGCAGGCCATCGACCGCGACCTGGCGGCGTTGCTGCTGCTCAATTACGGGGAAACGGCCGCGGTGTGCACGGCGGTATTCCAGAATGGTCCGGAAGCGCCCCGTACCCGGCGCACGGAAGTGCAGCCGGGTGAGCGAAAGGCGCTGACGTCGAAGTTCAAGCGCGACGTGATCCGCCTTCGCGTCAAGCTGACCTGCGAGCCACAATAAGCGCACAGCCATGCCGCCGCCGGAGTAATTGCTGAGCGGCGCGCTGTGGGGTCAATCCAGAATGTTCTCCAGAATCTCGTAGACGATGCCCGTTGCGATGGCGACTAGGATCACGTCGCGGCCAATCTGTTTCCACTCGTAGCCGTCATAGCGCGGCAGACGACCCAGCAGGCGGCTGTCCATCTTCTTGGCAATACCCGGAGGTAGCGGTTTACCCCGTGCCAGATTCTTCTGGATTCCCGGCGGCAAAGAGGCTGCTGGCGCCAACAGGTCGCGATGGTTGCGCAGGGTGATACGGACGGCTCCGAGATCGACCGCCGGCTCGTGGTGGCGATAAGTCTGTTGCGATTTGGACGGGTATCCATCGCCGCGGTCGGCCTTGCCCTTGTTGCCGGGATGATCGTTGTTCGGCTGTGCCGCACCTGTGATGGCGTACAGCGCCAGTGAAAGTGTGCTGGCCAGCAGCGCTACTCGCTTCTTTGAGATCATGTGAACCTCCTGGGCATTAAGCCGCTTCGCTTTTCTCAGCTTAGCCTGTGTTTTCCGCGGAAAACATGCCGGCTGTTACAGAACGCGCCTTTGCCCTGCATACGGGTTAACCTATGCCATCGTTTTTTTCGACCTCCGAGGTAGTTCCCTTGTTTGACCAATTCGCCCTGCACGAACGCCTGCTCAAGGCCGTCGCCGAACTCAAATTCGTCGAGCCGACCCCGGTGCAGGTGGCGGCGATCCCGCCGGCGCTGGAAGGGCGTGACCTGCGCGTGACGGCACAGACCGGCAGCGGCAAGACGGCTGCGTTTGTCCTGCCGATGCTCAATCGACTGATCGGCGATGCCGTGGTGCGCACCGACGTACGCGCGCTGATTCTGCTTCCGACCCGGGAACTGGCGCAGCAGACGCTCAAAGAGGTCGAGCGCTTTTCGCAGTTCACCTTCATCAAGTCGGCAATGATCACCGGCGGCGAAGATTTCAAGGTTCAGGCCGCTGTAATGCGTAAGGTGCCGGATATCCTCATCGGTACACCGGGCCGGATGATCGAGCACCTGAACGCCGGTACGCTGATTCTCAAGGACGTAGAGATGCTGATCCTCGATGAAGCCGACCGCATGCTCGACATGGGCTTCGCCGAGGACGTGCAGCGTCTTGTGGGCGAGTGCGCCAAGCGTCAGCAGACGCTGCTGTTCTCGGCGACCAGCGGCGGCGCCGCGCTGCGGGAAATGACCGCCAGCGTGTTGCGCGACCCGCTGCACCTGCAGCTCAACCGTGTCAGCGAACTCAACGAAGGCACCCGCCAGCAGATCATTACCGCCGAGAACACCGAGCATAAGGAAAAGCTGGTGCACTGGCTGCTCGCCAACGAAACCTACAAGAAGGCGGTCATCTTCACCAACACCCGCGTGCAGGCTGACCGCCTGTATGGGCGCCTGGTGGCCGAAGGCGTGAAGGCGTTCGTGCTGCACGGTGACAAGGACCAGAAGGACCGCAAGCTGGCTATCGACCGGGTCAAGGAAGGCGGCGTCAAGGTGCTGGTTGCGACCGATGTCGCGGCCCGCGGCTTGGACATCGAAGGCCTGGATCTGGTGATCAACTTCGATATGCCGCGCTCCGGCGACGAATACGTGCACCGCATCGGTCGTACCGGGCGCGCTGGCGCCGAGGGGCTGGCGATCTCGCTGATCTGCCACAACGACTGGAACCTGATGTCGAGCATCGAGCGCTACCTCAAGCAGCGCTTCGAGCATCGGGTGGTCAAGGGCCTGAAGGGTAGCTACATGGGGCCGAAGAACCTCAAGGCCTCCGGTAAGGCGGCCGGCCCGAAGAAGAAAAAGGACGACAAGAAGAAAGATGACAAGAAGAAGGCCAAGCCCACCGCCAAGCGTCCCAAGAACGCCAAGCGAGAAGCCCCATCACCGGTGGTGAGTCAAGACGGCATGGCGCCGCTCAAGCGCAAGAAGCCGACGGCCGAGTGACCGCCGACCGGCTGGCTCAGCGTTGCGTTTCGGCCGGCGGAATGTCGGCCTTGCGCTCGGCTTTTTCGATCTGCTTCAGGCGTTTGTCGTAGGCCTCGCACTCGTCGCCCAGTTGGTCGGCGGTGCGTTTGGCTTCCATCTGGCGAATCTCTTCGTTTATTTCCTTGGCGCGATGCGGATCGCTCTCAGTGAGCTCATTGACGCGCTGGGCCAGCTGCTCGGCCTTGGCGTTCACCTCGTCGGTGGTGCAGGCCGCGTGCACGGCAGGGCTGGCCAGCAGGGCGGCGGTCAGGGTGATCGTCAGCATTTTCATGGCTTGTTCCTCGCTCAGTCGGTCTGAACGGTGGATCACAGCGCAGCCGCTTTAGTTCAGCGGCGAACCCCGTGGCACCGGAAACGGTCGGTATGCACAGGCGCCTCGTTTCTGGGGCGTGCAAACGTCACGGGAGAATGGCCATGAGCTACAACTGGGATCTGATCCAGCGCCTGCTTCACGAAGTGCAAACTAGCGGTAACGACAGCTTCAAGCCGCGCCGCTATGCCGAGGAGCATGCCGCGCAGATGGAAAGTGACGGTCAGCCAATGCCCAATCTGGACAGCCTGCGCGCCGAGGCGGCCGATTACGAGAGCCTGCTTTTCGAAGGCGGCTTCATCGTGGCGCGACCTGAAGAGCAGGGCGGCAATGGCGAGAATTTCGTCCTCACCGAGCGTGGCACACGCTTGCTGGCGATCCTCGATAACCAGCAGGATGTAGGGCAGCGTCAACGCCTGGCCGACAAGGGCGAAGCGGCCTTGGTGCCGGAGGTGTTCGATGAGATGGCCGCCGGCCGTGCTTGATCTGCTTACAGACGAAAGCCATCGACGATATAACCGGCGAGCGTTTCGCTGACGGGCGACTGCTGCTGCGGATTGCGCAGCAGCACGATGCTGCTCTGCGGCAGCCGAGGTAGCCCTTCCGCTTCGCCGAGTATCTGCAGCTCTGCAGGGATCAGGCTCTGCAGTTGCGCAGTCAGCGCCAGGCCAGCGCCGACCACGGCCATGATCGCCGAAAGGCTGGGGCTGGTGTAGGCGATCCGGTATTCGATCTCCCTTGCATCCAATGCGTTGCACACCCAGGCGCGGCAGAAACAATCGGTGTTGAACGTGGCCAGCGGCAAGGGGCGATGCTCGTGCAGATTGAAGCCCGGGGCGGCCGCCCAGACAACGTGTTCCTGGCGCAGTAGCTGGCCGATCTCGGTGCCTGGCTCGCGCGTCACGATGCTCAGGTCCAGGTCGCGCCGCTGCAACAGCTGGCTCGATGGTTCGCAATGCACCTCGACCTGCACCAGCGGATACGCCTGGGCGAAGCGCGCAAGAATTCCGGGCAGAAAGCGCATGACGTAGTCATCCGGCGTGCCGATGCGCACGGCGCCAACCATGTGCGGCTGGCGTAGCGTGGTCATCACCTCACCGTGCAGCTTGAGAATCCGCCGTGCGTAGCCCAGCAGTATCTGTCCCTCGGCCGTAAGCCTGACTTGTCGGCCATTGCGCTCGAATAGTGGGCGCTGCAACACGTCCTCTTCCAGGCGCTTCATCTGCATGCTTACGGCCGACTGGGTGCGGTTCACCGCAGCCGCGGCGCGGGTAAAGCCGCCATGATCGGCAATGGCGACAAAGCTGCGTAGTAGCTCGGTATCGATATTCGGGAAGTTGGCCATTCATCAATCCTCGAGATGCATGGCATCAGGAACATTCGTTGGATTGATCTTAAACCCGGCGTGAGACTGGCGGCAATCCAACAGGAGGGTGCCGTGATGAATACGCAGAAACTGGCTTCGCACAGGTTCCATTTACCCAAGGCAGCACACGCGTCTGTGGCCGCATTGTTTTCCCGGACGTGGCGAACGCTGCAGCGCTGGAACCAATTGGCGCGTCAACGGCGACAACTGGCGAGCCTCAGTGACGAGATGCTCAAGGACATCGGTCGCAGCCGCGCTGATATCGAACGGGAAGTGAACAGGCCGTTCTGGGATGAACCAGCGCAGCGCTGATCAGTGCCCCAGTAGCAACTTCTGTACGCCCAGCGACAGGCTTACGATTACCAGCATCAGCGCGAACAGCCGTTGCAGCAGGCTGCTGTTGAGGTACTGCGCCAGGTGATTGCCTGCCAGCACGCCGATGGCACCGCCGAGCGCCAGCCCGCCGAGCAGCGGCAGCGGTGGTTCGGCGTCGGTGAGGTAGAGTAGGAAACCGCCGCCGCTGACTACGGCGATTACTGCCATCGACGTGGCCATGGCGCTTAGCAGTGACAACGAGGTGAACCAGAGCAGCGCCGGCACGATGAGGAAACCACCGCCAACACCCATCAGCCCGGACAACAGGCCGACGCCTACGCCGATACCCAGCAGCGCCAGTTGATGGTCGTCGACGTTCTCCTTCGCCGGCAGGCTGGCGCCGCGCCACATGCGCCACGCCGACCACAGCACCAGCAGGCAGAAACCGATGATCAGCCCGCGTTCCGGAATGAACTGCCCAAGCCATTGACCGGCCGCATTGCCCGGCAGGCCGCATATGGCCAGCAGCATGACCGGGCGCCAGGCGACCTGGCCGAGGCGCGCACGGGGAATCGCTCCGATCAGTGCAGACATGGCGACCGCGCCGAGGCTGACACCAATGGCATCACGCAGAGGCAGGTGCAGGCTGAGCAGCAGCGGCAGCGCAACCAGCGAGCCACCGGCACCGGTCAGTCCGAGCAGCAGCCCGAGTACCAGGCCGATGCCCAGTGCTTCCAGCAGTAGTATGTCCATCAGGCGTAAATGCCAATCGGGCCGGCGGGTAGGTTGTTTGGTATCGCCGGGTTCAATTCGATGCTCCGTCTGTCAGCAGGATCGCCATTCATGACGTTGGTACGTTCACGCCAGCGCGTGTTCCCAACCATGCGCAGCGAACCGAGACGGTATCACGCCATCATCGCCACGGAGCGAGGCGGGTCAGGGCGTCAGGGGACGGCTGAGGGTGAAGGCGCCACGCAGTTCGCCCTCGCGGAAACCCCGCGCCTGGTCCTGCGGATAATGTTGGTCGAGCAGGCTCAGCAGCTCTGGTTTGATCTTCTCGCCGTGACAGCCCAGGCAGGGTTCCGCGGTGCCGATGGCTTGCATGTAACGGTACTGACCATCGACGACCTCGGCGTGCTTGATCTGCTGTATCGGCTCGCCGGCCGCGGCGCGCTGGGCGAACTGTTGCAGCACCGAACGCTCCCAGGCGTCCGGGGCGTTGTCCGGGTTACGTAGCTTGAGCGCCGTACGAACGACTTTCCAGGGCGCCTGGCTGTGCTGCTCGGCGATGCTTGGCGCGAGCGATTGGCAGGCTTCGACTGCCTTGGCCGGGCCGCCGTCGGCCACTGCCTGTTTCACCGTACCGAGCAATTGCTGCTGGAACGGCGGGATCAAACCGGCGGCTTCGTTGCGCAATTGTTCGCTATCCGGCGCGGAACCTGCGTCGGCGCCGAGTGCGAACAAGCCAAGGGCAAGTAGGGACAGTGGTTTCATAGGATCTCCGCATGCTCATTTGTATAGGGGGGGGAGTATCCGTTGGGCGTGTGCGATGATGCAAGCCGCTGCAGCAAAACGACGCTTGAGAGGGCTGCTTCTCAGCTGCCGCGAATCAGCTTGCGCAGCAGAAAGCGATTTGGGTGGCAGGCTTCGGCCACTTCCCGCGGCAGCGGCAGCGGTTCGTCATTCAGCCAGGCTGCCAACAGTTCGCCGGACAGCGGTGCGCTGATCATGCCGCGCGAGCCGTGGGCGGTGTTGACGTATAGCCCATCCAGCCAGGGGCAGGGCGCCTGCTGGGACTGCCGCGCATTCTTGCCCAGCGCCGCGTATGTTTCGGCGAAGGCCCGGGGTTCGGCCAGCGGACCAATCATTGGCAGGTAATCCGGACTGGTGCAGCGGAATGCGACGCGCCCTTGCAGCGAATCGGTTTGCTGCGGGTCTGCCTGGAGGCGCTGATACAGGTCGGACGAGATCTGCTCGAGCATTTCCAGGTTCGCCTGATGTTCGGCGACGCTTGGAGCATCGTCGGTCTGCTGGAAGTTGAAGCTTGCGCCAAGGGTGTGTGTGCCGTCGCGTGGTGGCGCGACGTAACCCTTGGCACAGAGCACGGTGCGCAACTGGCCGCTCTCGACATTGGCCGGCAAGCAGGAGATCTGCCCGCGTATGCGCTTGAGCGGCAGCCATTCGCTCTGGCTGAAACGGGCAGCGTCCGCGGCGCCTGCGAGCACCACCACTGGCGCCTCGGCCAGTACCTCTTCGCCAGCCAATACTTGCCAGGATTGGCCGTTGCGCTGCAACTCGAGGGCTTCGCGATGCTGCAGCAGCTCGATGCCCGGCTGCTGCAGCAACCAGCGGCACAGGGCGGGCGGATGGGCCCAGCCGGCGTCGGGATAGAACAGGCCACCCTCGGCCAGTGCCACTCCCGCTAGCGCTTCAGCCGCGTCGCGCGATAGCGGATGGACCAGTGAGGCAGGGAAGGCCGCCGCCAGCTCGGCCTGGCGTTCGCGCTCCTTGTCGTCATAACACAGCTGCAGGACGCCACATGCCTGCCAGTCCTGGCCCGCTTGCAGGTTGGCAAGCAGTCGCCGTGTGTAGCTGAAGCCGCTGACTACCAGCCGCGACAGCGCAGTGCCGTGTGCCGATAGCTTGAGGTAGAGCACGCCCTGAGGGTTGCCGGAGCCTTCTTGAGCGGCCTCGGCATGCCGCTCCAGCACGCTTACCCGCCAGCCCCGGGCAGCCAGCGATGCGGCCGTTGCGCATCCAGCAAGGCCGGCGCCGATCACGACTGCATGACGCTCTGACGCCAGTTGGTTCGGCCGAGCGAACCAGGGTCTGTCCGAAACGCTGGCAGGCGCGGCATGCAGGCGCCCGCGCAGAATCTCGCGCTTGTGGCCAAAACCGGGCACCCGTTGCATGTCGAAGCCGGCCTCGATCAGGCCGCGGCGGACGAAGCCGGCGCTGGTAAAGGTGCCCAGCGTGGCTCCGGGTGCGGACAGCCTGGCCAGCTCGGCGAACAGCGCCGGCTGCCACATCTGGGGATTCTTTGCGGGGGCGAAGCCGTCGAGAAACCAGGCGTCGACCCGCGCATCCAGACTGGGCAGGCAAGCGAGCACGTCGCCGATCAGCAGGGTCAGCACCACGCGTCCGCCGGCAAAGACGAAGCGTTGGAACCCCGGGTTCAGCGCGACGTATTGTTGCAGCAGCACTTCCGCTTGCGGCTGCAGCTCCGGCCACAGTGCGAGCGCGCGCTGCATGTCGTCGCGGCTTAGTGGATGTTTCTCGACGCTGACGAAATGCAGGCGCGCCTGATTATCGGCGGTGCGCTCGAACAGCTGCCAGGCGCAGAGGAAATTCAGGCCCGTACCGAAGCCGGTTTCGCCGATCACCAGATGCTGGTTGCGCTGCAGCGCGGCGAAGCGCTGAGCCAATTCGTTCTGCGCGAGAAACACGTGTTCGGTTTCGGCGAGCCCACTGGCGCGGGAGAAATACACGTCGCCGTACTGGCGCGATTGCGGCAGGCCGTTTTCGTCCCAGTCGAGTTCGGCGTGCAGGAAGGCATCGGAGGCAGAGCGGTCGTTCATGGTGGTTCCTGAATGGGCGGGGCAACGCGACGGGGTCTACCGAGCGTACTGACGCCCGGTGCGCTCGATCAGCCGTCGAGCTGGATTTCCTGCTCCAGGCGTTCGATGGCTGCGTCCAGTTCGTCCAGCGCGGTCTCGCTGTCCGGGTGGTTTTGCTTGAGCAGCGTCTCGCTCTGCTGACAAGCATTGCGCAGCTGCGGCACGCCGCAATAACGGGTCGCGCCGTGCAGCCGGTGCACGCGTTCGATCAGTGCCTGACGATCATTCGCCTGCCTGGCTTCGCGGATGGTCCGGCGATCACCTTCGAGCGATTGCAACAGCATGCCGAGCATATCCTCGGCAAGATCGGCCTTGCCGGCAGCCAGGCGCAGTCCCTCTTCCTCATCGAGGACTTTCAGGTTCGGGTTGGGCTGCGATGTCGGCTCCGCAACACGTTGCGGCTGGCTGCGCAAGGCAAGGCCGGTCCACTTCAGCACCACCTGGGCCAGCTGCCGGTCGCTGATCGGCTTGGTCAGGTAATCGTCCATACCGCTTTGCAGTAGCGAGCGTTTCTCGTTGGCCAGCGCATGCGCGGTCAAGGCGATGATTGGCAGCGGCGTGCTCCCGCTGGTGTGTTCCCAGTGCCGGATGGCTTCGGTGGTTTGCCGGCCGTCCATGCCGGGCATCTGCACGTCCATCAGCGCAAGGTCGAATGTGTGCTGCTTGACCGCCTCCAGCGCAGCGAGCCCGTTGTCCACCGCGATGACCTCGGCGCCCATGTCGCCCAGCAGCGTCTTTACCAGCAGCAGGTTGGCCGGATTGTCATCTACGCACAGTACGCGCGCGGCGCGGCTGGGCACCGGAATCGCAGGCTCGGTGTAAACCTGATTCGGCCGCACCAGTTCCACCAGCACCCGCTGCAACTTGCGCGTGCAGGCCGGCTTGCCCTGCAGCTGTGTATAGCTGTGCACCTCCGGCAGTGAGTCGTGGTAGTGGGCCTGCTCGGTAGTCGGGCACAGCACCACGCATTTGCAGCCGAGCGCCTCGATTTCCATCAGTCGTCGGCTGAGTGCGTCCGGCTCGATTTCGCGACCGGTCACGCCGAGCACGGCGAGGTCGATGAGCTGGCTGCTTTGGCGTTGCTCGCCGATCGCTGCCTGCATCTGATCGAGCGTATCGAAGGTGTGTACTTCGAGGCCGAGACTTTCCAGTTGGTGCTGCAAGGCCTGGCGCGCCAGCGGGTGCTGTTCGAGCAGCGCGATGCGGCGCCCTTGCAGGGCAGGGTGCGGCAGGTCTTCGATGTCATCTCGTGCCTTCGGCAGGCTGAGGCTGATCCAGAACTCCGAGCCTTCGTCGGGAATGCTGTCGACGCCGATCTCGCCGCCCATCTGCTCGATCAGGCGCTTGGAAATGACCAGCCCGAGCCCAGTGCCGCCGGGCTGGCGCGAGATGGAGTTATCCGCCTGGCTAAAGGCCTGGAACAGCGCTCGCAGATCCTGATCGGTCAGGCCGATGCCGGTGTCCTGCACGCTGATGCGCAGCTGGGCCCGATCGGCATTGTCGTCCTCGACCATGGCGCGTACGGCGATGGTGCCTTCGTTGGTGAACTTGATGGCGTTGCTGATCAGATTGGTCAGCACCTGCTTGAGGCGCAGCGGATCGCCCAGCAGTGACAGCGGCGTGTCGCGGTAGACCAGGCTGACCAGCTCCAGGTGCTTGGTATGCGCCGACGGCGCAAGGATGGTCAGGGTGTCTTCGATGAGGTCGCGCAGGTTGAGCGGAATGCTGTCGAGCACCAGCTTGCCCGCCTCGATCTTCGAGAAATCAAGAATCTCGTTGATGATCCCGAGCAGGCTGTCTGCGGACTGCTCGATCGTGCCCAGGTAATCCTGCTGGCGTGGCGTGAGGTCGCTTTTCTGCAGTAGCTGAGTGAAGCCGAGGATACCGTTGAGCGGGGTGCGGATCTCGTGGCTCATGTTGGCGAGAAACTCGGACTTGATCCGGCTGGCCTCCAGAGCCTCCTTGCGCGCCAGGTCCAGTTCGATGTTCTGGATCTCGATGGTTTCCAGATTCTGCTGCACATCCTCGGTGGCCTGGTCGATGCTCTGCTGCAGCTCTTCGCGGGCGCTGAGCAATGCTTCGGCCATGCGATTGATGCCGGAAGCGAGCTCGTCCATTTCGTGGCTGCCCAACGGCTGCAAGCGGGTCTCCAGATGGCCATCCTTGAGCTGTGCGACGGCGGCTTTCACACGCTGTAGCGGCAGGCTGATGGCGCGACTCATGCGCAGCGCCAGCAGGGCCGTGATGATCAAGCCCGCACCAACCAGAAACAGGCTGGTCAGCAGGCTGCGGTAGCCGCGCAGCAGGGTGTTGTGATGCGACAGTTCGAGTTCCAGCCAGCCGATCAGCTTCTCCTCCGGGCCGCGCGTTTCGTCGGCGAGGTTGAGGTGGCGGCTGAGCACCGGCATCAGAATGCGTGTGTGATCCATGCTGCTGACCCGGGTCAGGCCTTCCGGATCGCCCGGAGGCGGCGGCGTCAGCATGCGTGGGCCGGCGTGAACGCGCTGGGTGCGTTCGGGATCGAGGATGGTCACCGCACGGACGTCGGCCTGGTCCAGCACTTGAGTCAGGATGCGCTGCAGGCGCTTGTCATAGCCCAGGTTCATCGCCGGTGCGGCGAGCGGGGCGAGCTGCTCGGCAATCAGTTGGCCACGCTCGTCGAGCTGATGGCGCATCTCGGACAGCTGCATCCAGGTGAAGTAGGCTCCGAGCACTACTGCCAGCAGGGTGCTTGGCAGCAGCGTCAGCATCAGCACGCGGCCACGAATTCCTAGGTCTTTCAGCACAGTCCGTCCACCGATCCTGGGTTGCAGCGCGCTAGTGTAGCGGCTCGGCCCGGTGGAATCTGCACGCCAGATCAAGCCTTGATGCCGCGCCCGTCAGTCCAGGCCGCGAATCTCCTTGCCGTTGAAGTCGGGCAGCTTCCAGTGGAAGGTCATGGCCAGCACTCGGAACAGGAAGCCGCTGCCCAGCGCGGTCAACGTGGCAAGGGTGGTGTTGATCTCCAGCCACAGCATGCCCATGTAGAACACGCCGGTGAACAACGCCACGGTAGCGTAGAGCTCACGCTGCAGGACCATTGGCACCTGGTTGCAGAGTACGTCACGCATCAGCCCACCGAAGATCCCGGTGATCACGCCGGCCAGCACCACGATGGACGGGTGCGCACCCATGCCCATCGCTACGTCGCAGCCGATCACGGTGAATGCCACCAGGCCGAGACCATCCACCAGCAGGAACACCATGCGCAGGTGATGCAGGTGGCGGGCGATGAAGCCGGTGACGATCGCCGCGCCGATGGTGAAGGTGAGGTATTCCGGATGGGCAATCCAGCCGACCGGGTAATGGCCAAGCAGCACGTCGCGTGCGGTGCCGCCACCCAGTGCCGTCACGGTGCCGAGCAGGCAGATGCCGAACAGGTCCATGCCCCGGCGCATGCCCATGATGGCGCCGGACATGGCTTCGGCCATGATGGCAATCAGGTAGATGGTGTGCAGCAATTCCACGACGGTACTCCGGACGGGCTAGGCTGCACGCCTGTGGGGCGCTGCAGCTTGGGATGCGCGATTATGGAGCAACGATGGCTTAATTTGTCGTGGCTAAGTATTTTTAGGCCATCCAAACATTTTCTTAATCAGTGGCTCGCATGAATCTCGATCCGAAGCAGACCGAAGCGTTTCGCACGGTTATCCGTACTGGCAGCTTCGAACAGGCTGCGCAGCGCCTGCACCTGACGCCTCCGGCTATCTCCCAGCGGGTGCGCGCACTGGAGAGTGCGCTGGGCAGCGCGCTGGTGGTACGCAGCCGACCCTGCCGGCCTACCGAAACCGGCCAGCGCCTGCTGCAGTACCTCAAGCGCGCCACCTTGCTCGAGGCTGATCTGCTGGCGGACCTTGCCGAGCGCAGCGATGCGCCGCTGGTAGTGGTCGCGGCACTCAATGCCGACAGCCTGGGAACCTGGTTCTTTCCGGCGCTGGCCGAGGTGCTGATCCGCGAGCGGGTATTGCTGGACCTCACCGTCGAGGACCAGGATCACACCTACAGCCTGCTGGAAACGGGCCTGGCTATCGGTTGTATCAGTACCGAACCCAAGCCCATGCGCGGCTGCACGGCGAGCCCGTTGGGCAGCATGCGCTACCGTTTGGTGGCATCGAGCGAGTTCCGCGCCAAGCACTTCGCCAACGGGCTGACCCGCAATGCCGCACGCAGGGCGCCGGTGGTCGCCTACACGCGCAAGGACACCCTGCAGTCATCCTTCCTGCTGCGCCGCTTCGGACTGCCGGAGGGTGCTTATCCCTGCCATTTCGTCCCAGGTGCCGAGCCGCACTTCAGCGCGATTCGCTACGGCCTGGGTTACGGCATGGTGCCCGAACTGTTGCTGCATGATGCGCTGAGCGCCGCTGAGGTGGTCGACCTGGCGCCCGACGAGCCGCTGGAAATCGCGCTGTACTGGCATACCTGGAAGGTGCAATCGCCGCGCATGGAGCACCTTTCGCGGCAGATTATCGAGGCGGCACCGAAGATTCTTGCGCGGCCCTAGCCAGGCCGGGAACGCGCTATGCGTCCGAAGTGCTGCCGGTCAGCCGAGACGGTCTGCCCGTCGTCGAGCGTTGCCGGTATCATGGCCACCTCTTCAGATGCCGTGCGACGCCATGACTACACACTATCCGACCATTGCCGATTGCATCGGCAACACCCCGCTGGTTCGTCTGCAGCGGATACCGGGTAAGACCAGTAACATTATTCTGGTCAAGCTCGAAGGCAACAATCCGGCCGGCTCGGTCAAGGATCGTCCGGCACTGTCGATGATCAACCGCGCCGAGGTGCGCGGCGACATTCAGCCGGGCGACACCCTTATCGAGGCGACCTCCGGCAACACCGGGATTGCCCTGGCCATGGCGGCGGCGATCAAGGGTTACCGGATGATCCTGATCATGCCGGACAACTCCACGGCCGAGCGCAAGGCGGCGATGACCGCCTATGGCGCCGAACTGATCCTGGTCAGCAAGGAGCAGGGCATGGAAGGTGCCCGTGATCTGGCGTTGAAGATGCAAGCCGAAGGTCGCGGCAAGGTGCTCGATCAGTTCGCCAACGGTGACAACCCCGAGGCGCACTACAACAGCACCGGGCCGGAACTCTGGGAGCAAACCCAGGGCAACATCACTCATTTCATCAGCTCGATGGGGACCACCGGTACGATCATGGGCGTTTCGCGCTACCTCAAGGAGCGGAACCCGGACGTGCAGATCATCGGCCTGCAGCCGATGGAAGGCGCGGCTATCCCCGGCATCCGCCGCTGGCCCCAGGAGTACCTGCCGAAGATCTACCAGGCCGAGCGTGTCGACCGCGTCGTCGACATGTCGCAGGCCGAAGCCGAGCAGGTGATGCGTCGCCTTGCCCGCGAAGAGGGCATCTTTTGCGGTGTGTCCTCCGGTGGTTCCGTGGCCGCGGCGCTGCGCCTGTCGCAGGAGGTCGAGAACGCGGTGATCGTGGCGATCATCTGCGACCGCGGCGACCGCTATCTCTCGACCGGCGTGTATGACGCGCCCAATTGACTGGCTCATCAGCGGCGCGCTCCATGCGCCGCATTGCGTCGCCCATGACATCCCCAACGAACAGAACAGCGCAGGTTCCAGCTGATGGCCAAACGTAGCGGCGCTCTGCGCTTTCAACCCAGCGGTGGCGAGCGCAAGCCCCAGGTGCCGATCGGCAAGAAGCAGCGTCTGAATATCCAACGGCTGGCCAATGACGGGCGCGGCATTGCCTTCGTCGAAGGGCGCACCTGGTTCGTCGAAGGCGCATTGCCTGGCGAAGAGGTCGAGGCGCGTGTGCTGTCCGCACGTAGCCAGATCGTCGAGGCGCGCTGCGAGCGCGTGCTCCAGGCCAGTGCGCAGCGGCAGGTCGAACCCTGCCCGCATGCCCGTCTGTGTGGCGGCTGCAACCTGCAGCATGCCCCTATTGCCGATCAGCTGGCGCTCAAACAGCACGCGCTCAGCGAGCAGCTCAGCCGTTTGGCCGATCTGCAGCCGGAATCCTGGGCTGAGCCGCTGGTTGGCCCAGCCTTCGGCTATCGCCGTCGCGCTCGGCTGGCGGTGCGCTGGGACGTCAAGAGCAAGCAGCTGGACATCGGGTTTCGCGCCAGTTCCAGCCAGGAGATCGTCTCAATCGAGCAGTGCCCGGTTCTGGTACAGCCCTTGCAATCGCTGCTGCCGGCATTGCTGACGGCACTGCGTGATCTGAGCAAGCCACAGGCGATCGGCCATATAGAGCTGTTCAGCGGCACGGCGGAGGCGGTGCTGGTTCGCCATACCGCAGCCTTGCCGGAAGTAGACGTAGCACGCTTGCGCAGCTTCGCTAGTGCCAATCGGACGCAGCTCTGGTGGCAGGGTGAAGGCGAGCCACAAGCGGACGATCCCGCGGCTACGCTGGGCTACCGACTGGAGGCTTGGGATCTGGAGCTGGCGTGGCGACCAGGCGACTTCGTTCAGGTCAACGCGCCGGTCAACGATGCGATGGTCGCACAGGCACTGGCGTGGCTGGCAGCGGGCAAGGATGAACGCGTACTCGACCTGTTCTGCGGGCTGGGCAACTTCAGCCTGCCGCTGGCGCGCAGCGGCGCCCAGGTGACTGGTGCGGAGGGGGTCGAGGCGATGGTGGCGCGGGCACAGGAGAACGCCCGCCACAATAGCTTGGAATACGCGCACTTTTATCGGGCCGACTTGTCGAAGCCGCTTGCCGATGCCCCCTGGGCAGGCAAAGGGTTCGCCGCGGTACTGCTCGATCCGCCACGCGACGGTGCGCTGGAAATCGTTCGACAAATGTCGATGCTGAAGGCCCAGCGCGTGGTCTATGTTTCATGCAATCCGGCCACCCTGGCGCGCGATGCGCGCGAGCTGGCCAGCCAGGGATATCGTCTGAAGCGTGCGGGTGTGCTGGATATGTTCCCGCAAACCGCCCACGTTGAGGCCATGGCGTTGTTCGAGCGGGGTTAGCGCTCGAAGCTGCATTCTTGACAGGCGACTTGCCTGTGGTTCAACCGACCGGCACACAGAATGTCGGCGTTCATGGCGCAGCTGCTGCGCAGAAGGGAAGGTTAGATGGTACAGGTCAGAGCGCTTCAGCCGATCAATACGGACGGCAGTATCAACCTGGATGGCTGGCTCGATCATGTGTTGGGGATGGACCCGGCACTCGACCGCGCGGCCTTGAAAGAAGCCTGCGAGTTCGCCCGCGAGGCGGAACAGCAGGCCAACGCGGCGCAGAATCTCTGGAGTGAAGGTACCTCCAGCTACCAGATCGGCCTCGAGATCGCCGAGATATTGGCCGACCTCAAACTCGATCAAGACAGCCTGGTTGCAGCCGTAATCTACCGTGGCGTACGTGAAGGCAAGATTCAGCTGGCCGATGTAAACCAGCGTTTTGGCGCGGTGGTAGCCAAGCTGGTCGAAGGCGTGCTGCGCATGGCAGCGATCAGCGCCAGTCTCAATTCTCGTGAATCCCTGGTGCTCGGCTCCCAGGCGCAGGTGGAAAATCTGCGCAAGATGCTCGTGGCCATGGTCGACGACGTGCGCGTCGCGCTGATCAAGCTGGCCGAACGGACCTGCGCCATTCGCGCCGTCAAACTGGCCGACGATGAGAAGCGCCAGCGGGTTGCCCGCGAAGTCTTCGATATCTACGCGCCACTGGCTCATCGTCTGGGCATCGGTCATATCAAGTGGGAACTGGAGGATCTGTCCTTCCGCTACCTCGAGCCCGAGCAGTACAAGCAGATCGCTCAATTGCTGCACGAGCGTCGCCTCGATCGCGAACAGTACATCCAGAACGTCGTGCAGCAGCTCAAGGACGAGCTGACCGCCACCGGTATCCAGCCCGACATCGACGGGCGCGCCAAACACATCTATTCCATCTGGCGGAAAATGCAGAAGAAGGGTCTGCAGTTCAGTCAGATCTACGACGTTCGCGCCGTTCGCGTGCTGGTGCCGGAAGTCCGTGATTGCTACACCGCGCTGGGTATCGTGCACACCCTGTGGCGGCACATTCCCAAGGAATTCGACGACTACATCGCCAACCCCAAGGAAAACGGTTACCGCTCGCTGCACACTGCCGTGATCGGGCCGGAGGGCAAGGTGTTGGAGGTGCAGATCCGCACCCAGGCGATGCACGAAGAGGCCGAGCTGGGCGTCTGCGCGCATTGGCGTTACAAGGGCACCGACGTCAATTCCGGCTCCGACCATTACGAGGAAAAGATCGCCTGGCTACGTCAGGTGCTCGAGTGGCATGAAGAACTCGGCGATATCGGCGGCCTGGCCGATCAGCTGCGAGTGGATATCGAGCCGGATCGGGTCTATGTATTCACCCCGGATGGCCACGCCATCGACCTGCCCAAGGGCGCGACGCCGCTGGACTTCGCCTACCGCGTGCACACCGAGATCGGCCACAACTGCCGTGGTGCCAAGATCAACGGGCGCATCGTGCCGCTCAACTACAGCCTGCAAACCGGCGAGCAGGTGGAGATCATCACCAGCAAGCACGGCTCGCCGAGCCGCGACTGGCTGAACCCGAACCTGGGCTACATCACCACCTCGCGCTCGCGGGCGAAGATCGTCCACTGGTTCAAGCTGCAGGCCCGTGATCAGAACGTCGCCGCCGGCAAGGCACTGCTGGAGCGCGAACTGGGCCGTCTGGACCTGCCGCCGGTGGACTTTGACAAGCTGGCCGAGAAGGCCAACCTGAAGGGCGCCGAGGACATGTTCGCCGCGCTGGGGGCTGGCGACCTGCGCTTGGCGCATCTGGTCAACATGGCGCAGCAACTGGTCGAGCCGGAGCGTGGTTACGACCAGCTGGAATTGATTCCGCGCCGCTCGGCGCCTTACAAGCCAGGCAAGCGCGGGGACGTGCAGATCCAGGGCGTCGGCAACTTGCTGACGCAGATGGCCGGCTGCTGCCAGCCGCTGCCGGGCGACCCCATCGTCGGTTACATCACCCAGGGCCGTGGCGTCAGCATTCATCGCCAGGACTGCCCGTCGGTGCTGCAACTGGCCGGACGCGAGCCGGAACGGATCATCCAGGTCAGCTGGGGTCCGGTGCCGGAGAAGACTTATCCGGTGGAAATCATGATCCGCGCCTACGACCGCGCCGGCCTGTTGCGCGACATCTCGCAGATGCTGCTCAACGAGCGTATCAACGTGCTGTCGATGAACACCCGCTCGAACAAGGAAGACAGCACCGCACAGATGACGCTGACCATCGAGATTCCTGGGCTGAATGCCCTGGGTCGCTTGCTCAGCCGCATTTCGCAGCTGCCGAATATCATCGAAGCCAAGCGCCAGCGGGCGACGTAAGGCGCAAGGCCGGCGGTGGCGCCGGTCGCCACGGTGGATGGGTGGATGGGTGGATCGTCATCCTCCCTACCTGCAATATGGTTTGCGGCGTTTGGCCGCGACCGAACCGTAGGGTGGCTGTCGCTTCTTGTATCCACCCTGATGCCATCAGCATCCGTCACCAGCCCTCGATTCGCTGAGGAGTCCCATGTACCAACTCAACGACCTCCTGCATCTTATGGCTCGGCTGCGCGACCCGCAGCATGGCTGCCCATGGGATCTGCAGCAGGACTACGCGAGCATCGTGCCGCACACGCTGGAGGAGGCCTACGAGGTCGCCGATGCCATCGAGAACGGCGATTTCGATCATCTGCCCGGCGAGCTGGGCGACCTGTTGTTTCAGGTCGTTTACTACAGCCAGCTGGCCAAAGAAGAGGGGCGCTTCGAGTTCGCTAGCGTGGTCGATGCCATTACCCGCAAGCTGATCCGCCGCCACCCGCACGTCTTTCCAGACGGCGATCTGTATGGCTCGCCGGAGCTGCCACGGCTCGACGAGTCGGCCATCAAACAGCGCTGGGAAGCGATCAAGGCCGAGGAGCGTGCCGAGAAGGCTGCCGCACCTGAACAGCTGTCATTGCTCGACGACGTACCGAACGCATTGCCGGCGCTCAGCCGGGCTGCGAAATTGCAGAAGCGCGCCGCCCAGGTCGGTTTCGACTGGCCCGAGGCGCTGCCGGTGGTGGACAAGGTGCGCGAGGAGCTCAGCGAAGTGCTTGAGGCAATGAGCGAGAACGATCCACAAGCCATCGCAGAGGAACTGGGCGACCTGCTGTTCGTCGTGGTCAACCTGGCGCGCCATCTCAAGGTCGATCCTGAGAACGCCCTGCGTGCCGCCAACGGCAAGTTCGAGCGGCGTTTCCGCTTTATCGAACAGGCATTGCGCGAAGCGGGGCGGCCCATCGAGGACTGCGATCTCGAGGCGCTCGACGCGCTCTGGGGCGAGGCCAAGAAAGCCGAACGATCCTCCTCCTGCGGCTAATGGCGTTTCCGGGGTGGATGTGGCTTTTCACATCACCCACAATGCCGCTCGGTGGAGCGAAGCAGTTTCCCACCGGCGCCCAACTTGAATTCATGACGAGACGAGCCGAAACATGAGTCTTTCCCTCCGTGACCAGTTGCTCAAAGCTGGACTGGTCAACGAAAAGCAGGCCAAGCAGGCCGTCAAGCAGAAGCAGAAGCAGCAGCGCCTGGAGAAGAAAGGCCAGGTCGAGAAGGACGACTCGCAGCGCGAGGCAGCACTGAAGGCGCAGGCGGAAAAGATCGCCCGCGACCAGGAGCTCAACCGCCAGCAGCAACAGAAGGCTGAGCAGAAGGCCCGCACCGCGCAGATCAAGCAGCTGATCGAGACCAGCCGCCTGCCCAAGCTGACCACCGAGGACTACTACAACTTCGTCGACGACAAGAAGGTCAAGCGCCTGTCGGTGAACAAGCTGATGCGTGACAAGCTGGCCAGTGGCTCGCTCGCCATCGTGCGTCATGGCGGTGGTTACGAGGTGATTCCGCGTGAGGCCGCGCTGAAGATCCAGGAACGCGATCCACATCGCGTGGTGCAGCTCAATACCCGCACCGAAGAGCCGGACGCCGACGATCCGTACGCCGCTTATCAGGTGCCGGACGATCTGATGTGGTGATCCCTTGCGGCGGGCGCGATGTCCGACGGAAGGTTGGATAGAAACGCCCCGCCTGCATCTCTACTACAGACCTGCCCGCAGCTGCGGGCAAATGCAGTGGAGAAGATCATGCCCGCTCAGTCGATTCGCTATATCCCTAATGCCGATACCCTGTACTGGCGCGCCGCTGGTGTGCCCGGTGACCCCGAAGAGCCAGGGGTTCCGACGCAGCCTACGGAGCCTGGTGAGCCTACGGTTCCCGATCAGCCACCGCCCGCGCCGGTTGCCTGAACCGCCCGCCGACAACCCGATACCTGCGCTGTCGTTTGCACAATGCGGCGCAGGGTTATCTGCTAGCTGCTCGGCTGTTTTGCATCAGAAGCTTCACTCGCCGAACGGGTACGTGTCCGGAACGATCTCCGCATCGATCTGTTGCGGGCCGATCGGCGTGACGGCGCGGGTTTGCTCCAGCCATATCAGCGCATCGAACTGCTCGGCCAGGATCGCGCGGAAGTAGTGCGATTGCCGCTCAGTCAGGGGCCGGTAGATCACTCCGATGGCGCGCTCCAGCCTCGGCTGGGCGAGCGCCTTGCGCAGCTCATGCTGATCGTTGCGCCAGTCGGTCAGTGAAATCGGCACGCCGGCCCTCAGGAATAGCTGCTCCCAGCTGTCTGCTCTGGAAGGGATGACCTGCTTGACCTGCATCGGCTCGTCCCAATTGTCGGCAGCTGCCACTTCGCCGCGGTCGGTCGCCATTCCGATCAGCACCGCATCGCTGCCGAAGGCGGTACGACAGAGTTCGCCGATATTGAATTCTCCTCCCCAGCCCATTGAGGTCGCCGCGGCATTGCCGATGTGGGAGTTGTGCGCCCAGACCACGGCCTTGGCGTCCGGCCCGCGATGTTCGAGCAGCGCCTTCAGGGTGTCGAACATATGGCGGTCACGCAGGTTCCAGGATTCGCTCGAACCACGGTACATGGCGCGGTAGTAATGCTCCGCGGCAAGTACCACACGGGCGTTGCGTTCGGCGTTGAAGAAGCGTTCGCCGTCCTGGCCGATGAGCTCGAGACGCTGTGCGAGCAGGGCTTGCAGCTGTTCGAGCACTGCCTCCTCGCAGGAGGGCTGGCCGAGCATGACGTTGTGGCCATAGACGGCCGGATCTTCCTGCCACGGGCTGAGGCAACCGTATCGCCGCCGCGCCGCAGCCGCCGCCTCTGGGTCAGTGCGATCGAGATAGCGCAAGACCTCTTGAATCGAACTGCCCAGGCTGTAGACGTCCAGGCCGCGAAATTCGACGCGTTGTTCGGCTGTCAGGGTTTCGTTGTGCGCGCGCAGCCAGCAAACGAATTGTTGGACCTCTCGGTTTCGCCACATCCAGCTCGGGAAACGCTTGAACGCGTCCTCCACCCAGGCAACGGGCATGCGTTGTCGACTGTAACAATCGATTTGCGCGGCGTCCGGCCAGTCGGCCTCGACCGCGACGATGGTAAAGCCGTGCTTTTCGATCAGGCGCCGGGTGATCGCGGCGCGGGCCTGGTAGAACTCGGATGAGCCATGGCTGGCTTCGCCAATCAGCACCACACGGGCATCGGCATAGCGCTCGAAGGCATCGGCAAAGTGCGGGTCGTCCACCGCCGGCAGGTGCTCGGCATGCTGGCGCAGCAAGGCTACCAGCTGCTCTTCGGGCGGGCCGGATGGATGGGTACGCGAAGCGTTCATGACTCGAACTCCTCATGCAGAACACCTAACGGATGACTGAACATCCGGTTGGTTGTTCCTCGTACTGCGACCAAAGCTGCTAACTTTGAAGGTGAGGGACCGAACTGCCGGCGCCGGATGGGTCTAAAAACTTACAAAAACCAAGATGCGCGTTATTACGCGCACACGGGTTTATTTAAGGCGAGGGGCATTCCATGACGACCTGGATCATTGCGTATAACAAAGACGGCAACACTTCGACGCTGAAGATCGACTCCGAGCATCAGCCTGATATCGACGAGGCCGTTGATCTCGTCACGCGCAAGGCAGAGGAGCTGTATCCGGATCAGGAGTTCGAGCATGAGCACGACCCTGATCTGGAGGACACCCCAGCCACACGCCTGGCCGAGCGTTACGGCATCACCATTACGGGCATATCCCAGGCCTGACGGGTACTGGCCGCGCCAGCGGCCAGACTTCTCCATCCCCAACCACATAGATCTGCCAGCGATCTTCCGCTGTCACCGTCATCGTGCCGGTGAAGTCGCCGAAGGCCGGCAGCAGGCTGAGCCGCTCGCCGATGCAGAAACACGGCAGGCGCAAGCTTTGCCGGCCTTTTCCTGAGAGGCGAAACGCTGGGTGAAGATGGCCGGCCAGGACGTGATGCGTGGGGTGCGGGTCGGGTTCATGCTGCAATGCAAACGGGCCGAGCAGCAGAGGCTCGGGAACTACACGCATTCCCAGGCTTGTCGGCGGGTCCCCGGCACGCCGGTCGTGGTTGCCGCGGATCAGCGTTATCGCTAGGCCTGAGTGCTTGGCTCGCCATTCATGCAATTGCGCGAGAACCGCCGGCGTCTGCGATTCCGGCGCGTGAAGAAAATCGCCTAGGAAGATCAGCTGCTCGCAGCGAAAGCGAGCGAGCAGGGCGTCGAGCCGTTGCAGGTTCGCCTGGGTCGTGCCGTGCGGTACCGGTTGCCCGAGTCGCCGGTAGGCGGCCGCCTTGCCAAAGTGAATGTCGGCGATCAGCAGTGCTTGGTGTTCCGGCCAGTAAATCGCCTTTTCTGCGAGCAACCAGAGCTCGGTCTGTTCAAGTTGGATCGACAGGTAAGAATTCATTGCCGCAGTTTATCTCAGGCTCGGCATGCGCCGACCGATGGATCACAGCGCCAGGCTAGGGCCGTGGGATCGGAGGTCTGGGGGTCGCGGTTATCAGTGAGCGGGTGCCTACGAAATGATCGTAATCGATGTTGCGCAGGGTCCTGGCCGTTGATAGTTGCTTGCTCCGAAGAGCGTTTCAAGGCTCGGAGAATTCCAAGTTCGCCTCTCTACAGGTCGCGCCTGCGGAAGCGTTCTTGCTGTTTGCATAGGGCGAAACTCTCGGTAGACCCGCTTGGATCAACGTAAGCGTGCTTTCTAAGTGGACGGCTTTGGCTTTGGCTTCTTCAAGCGTGGCGTACCGTCCTTGGTCTTGCGCGGTTTGCGCGTGGGGCTGGTCTCCCGTTCCACCACGATGTCGGCGCCAGCCCCTGGCTGGTAACCACCGGGACCTGCCGCCTTGTCCAGTTCGGCGACCATGCGGCGGATGCGGTCGGCGAGCTTTTCCGAACTCATGCTTTCGCGGAAGCGCTCGACCATCAGCGGGAATGCCAGCGGTGTGGTGCGTTTGACCGGATGAATGTCCAGCTGACGCTGCTGGAGCCGGCTCATGGTCTGCTCCAGCCGCTCGACCTCCAGTTCCTGTCGCAGCACTTCTTCTTCGGCCTGGGTCAGCAGCAGATTGGCCGGGTCGTATTGCCGGAACACATCGAAGAACAGCCCGCTGGAGGCCTGCAGCTGTCGGGCGCTTTTCTGCGCGCCGGGGTAGCCCGAAAACACCAGCCCCGCGATGCGCGCGATTTCCCGAAAGCGCCGGCGCGCCAGTTCGCCTGCGTTGAGGCTGGCGAGCACGTCATACAGCAGACTGTCCTGGCTGAACAGTTCGGGTGTCAGCCATTGCAGCCAGTCCACTTCGGTTGCCGAGAGCAGTTCGAAACCGTAGTCGTTGACTGCGATGGAAAAGGTCAGCGGCTGGCGCTGGCCCATGCGCCAGGCCAGCAGGCTGGCGAGCCCCAGATGTACGTGGCGGCCGGCGAAGGGGTAGAGGAACAGGTGCCAACCTTCGCGCGACTTCATCACCTCGGCCAGCAACGTATTTTCGGTGGGCAGCGCCGACCAGTCCATTTGCACGCGGAGCAGGGGTTCGACCAGGCGCATCTCGGGACTGTCGAACTGGCCGCGTGAGGCGGCGCCGAGCTGCTCGACCACGGCATCGGCCAGTTCGCTCGATAGCGGCATCCGCCCGCCATTCCAGCGTGGCACGGCGGCTTTCTTGCCCGTGGCGCGGCTGACGTAGGCGGTCATGTTTTCCACTCGCACCAGCTCCAGCAGGCGTCCACCGAAGAGGAAGTTGTCACCGGGCCGCAGGCGCGCAATGAACCCTTCCTCGATGCTGCCCAGCGAGCGGCCGCTGCCGCCCTTGGCCCAGAACTTCACCGTCAGGCTGGCATCGCTGACGATGGTGCCGATGCCCATGCGATGACGCAGCGCCACGCGGCGGCTCGGCACCTTCCACAGGCCCGTTTCATCCGGCTCGACGCGCTGGTAATCCGGGTAGGCGGTCAACGAATGGCCGCCATGCCGCACGAAAGCCAGTGCCCATTGCCAGTGGTCATCGGTGAGCTCGCGGTAGGACCAGGCCTGGCGCACCTCGGCGAACAACTGCTCGGGGCGAAAACCGCCGCCCAGCGCCATGCTCACCAGGTGCTGTACCAGCACGTCCAGCGGTCGATGGGGCGCGCTGCGGGCCTCGATTCGGCGTTCGGCGATTGCGACCTGTGCGGCGACGGCTTCCACCACCTCCACGCTGTGAGTGGGCACCAGCGTGACCCGGGAGGTTCGTCCCGGCGCGTGGCCGGAGCGACCTGCTCGTTGCATCAGCCGCGCCACGCCCTTGGGCGAACCGATTTGCAGCACCCGTTCGACCGGCAGGAAATCGACTCCGAGATCCAGGCTCGAGGTGCAGACCACCGCCTTGAGGGCGCCTTGCTTGAGGCCCAGCTCTACCCAGTCACGCACCTCGCGCGCCAGCGAGCCGTGGTGCAGCGCGATCAGCCCGGCCCAGTCCGGCCGCGCGCCGAGGATTGCCTGGTACCAGATCTCGGACTGTGAGCGGGTGTTGGTGAAGACCAGGGTGGTGGCGACCGAGTCGATCTCCTCGACCACCTGCGGCAGCATGCGCAGCCCGAGATGACCGGCCCAGGGGAAGCGTTCGATGCTCGGCGGCAGCAACGTATCGACGCGCAGGTCCTTGTCGACCTTGCCCTGCACCAGCTTGCCGCTGCCGGGATGCAGCAGCACCTCGAGGGCGTGAGACTGGTTGCCCAATGTCGCCGACAACCCCCATACGATCAGCTCCGGCACCCACTGGCGCAGCCGCGCCAGGGCCAGCTGCAGTTGCACGCCGCGCTTGTTGCCCAGCAGCTCGTGCCATTCATCGACCACCAGCATGCGTAGCCCAGCGAAGGCCTGGCGCGCATCGGCGCGAGTCAGGAGCAGGGTCAGGCTTTCCGGTGTGGTCACCAGCGTGCTCGGCAGCCTTCGTCCCTGGCGGGCGCGTTCGGCACTGCTGGTGTCGCCGGTGCGCAGGCCGATGCTCCAGTTGATGCCCAGATCGTCCAGCGGTGCCTGCAGGGCGCGCGCGGTATCGGCCGCCAGCGCGCGCATCGGGGTGATCCAGAGGACGGTGAGCGGAGCGGGTTTGTCTGACGATGGTTTGGCGCTCTTCTGCGGGCCTTTCGCCGGCAAGCCCGCTCCTACAGAAGCGAAATGATTGAGCGCGCCCAGCCAGACAGCGTAGGTTTTGCCCGACCCAGTCGTGGCGTGCAAGAGGCCAGATTCGCCGTTCTCTACGGCCTGCCAAACATCCTGCTGAAAGGGGAAAGGTTGCCAGCCTTTTTTAGCGAACCAGCCGACACCATGAGACATGTGTTTTTTAGCCATAAGTCGCGCCATGGCGGGATCTATGACAGTAGGGCGCGCAGCTGCAATGTCGGGTTTCAGCAGAAACAGCAAATAGGAGTGTGGAAGAGCTTTTGTAGGAGAAAGATTGCTCGCGAACCGAGAACACCGCATGGCTGCGGTTCGCCAGCAAGCTGGCTCCTACGAAACGGCAGCGATTCACCGGCAGGCGCAACGATTTCAGTATGGGAAGTTCATTCGAGAGACGTACTGTCATAAACGCGCTTTTCCTGTAGCAGCGAGCTTGCTCGCGAGCCAGGGGTTCCACGGTGATGCGTATCGCCAACAAACGAGCTTTACGGATAAGAGCCGGGCTTCTTTGGCTGAGGGCATCATCCCAGCAATTCCTTCAACGTCTCCAGGCTATCGGCCTCGTCCACAGGCTTGTCGAGGCGCCAGCGCAGCATGCGCGGAAAGCGTACGGCAATGCCGCTTTTGTGGCGGCTGCTAGCGGCGATGCCCTCGAAGCCGAGCTCGAACACCAATGTCGGGGTGACGCTGCGCACGGGCCCGAACTTCTCCACGGTGGTCTTGCGCACGATGGCGTCGACCTTGCGCATCTCCTCATCGGTCAGTCCGGAGTAGGCCTTGGCGAAGGGCACCAGCTTGCGCTCTGGGTTGCCCGGCTCGCCATCCCAGACCGCAAAGGTGTAGTCGGTGTAGAGGCTGGCGCGACGCCCATGGCCGCGCTGGGCATAGATCAGCACAGCATCGATGGAATACGGCTCGATCTTCCATTTCCACCAGACGCCGACGTCCTTGGTCCGGCCGACACCGTACTGGGCCGCCCGGGCCTTGATCATCATCCCTTCAACGCCACGCGCACGGGACGCCTCGCGCTGCCGGGCCAGATCGTGCCAGTCGTTTCCGCTTATCAGCGGTGAAAGCATAAGCCTCGGGTCCGCGCACCGGGCAACCACAGCTTCAAGCTGTTTCCGCCGCTCGCGGTGCTGGCGTTGTCGCCAGTCGTCGCCTTGCCATTCCAACAGGTCGTAGGCGAGCACTGCGACGGGCGCATCGGCTAGCACTTTCGCCGTCAGGTTCTTGCGCCCGATACGCTGCTGCAACAGAGAGAAGGGCTGCACGCCGAAGCCATCGGCGCTGGGCTCGCCGGTGCTGGCGCCGTCGAACAGCTCGCCGGCTGGGGTCTCCGGGGCGTGCTTCCAGACCAGAATCTCACCGTCGATCACCGTGCCGTCCGGCAAACCGACGGCCAGCTCGCAGAGCTCGGGAAATCGCTCGCTGACCAGCTCTTCGCCACGGGACCAGACCCAGACCTGCCCATCGCGCTTGACCAGTTGCGCGCGGATGCCATCCCACTTCCATTCGATGAACCAGTTATCCGGCGCGCCGAGCAGCGTGTCGAAATCATCCACCGGCGCCTGCAGAGAATGGGCTAGAAAAAAGGGGTAGGGCTGGCCTCCACGCTGCGCGTGTTCATGCTCGGACTCGTCGGCGATCAGGGCCAGGTAGCGCTCGGCGCTGGGACGGTGGGACAGGTCGGTGTAGCCGACCAGGCGCTGCGCGATCCGTTTGGGATCGAGATCGACCAGCGAGGCCAGCGCTCGGGTGACGAGCAGCTTCGAGACGCCCACGCGAAAGGCACCAGTGATCAACTTGATGCAGACCATCAGGCTGAGCCGGTCAAGCTGTGCCCATAGTGCTGGCAGACGTTCGGCCAGTTCTCCAGGCGGCAGGCCGCGCAGTGGCAGCAGCTTGTCCTGCATCCATACGGCGAGGCCTTCGTTGGAACTGTGCGTGGCTTCGGGCATCAGCAGCGAGATGGTTTCGGCCATGTCACCCACCGCCTGGTAGCTTTCCTCGAACAGCCATTCCGGCAGCCCGGAGGCTTGCATGGCGGTTTCGCGCAGCACTCGGGTCGGGACCAGTTGGCGCGGCCGGCCACCGGAGAGGAAGTACACGGCCCAGGCGGCGTCAGCAGGATCGGCTTCACGGAAATAGTCACGCATCGCGGCGAGCTTGGCGTTGCTCGACGTGGTGGCGTCGAGGCGGCTGTAGAGGGTGGCGAAAGCTCTCATTGGGGATCGCCAGCAAGACCGCGGGCAGGCAATTCGCAAGCAAGCTCGCCCCTACGGGGGCGTCGCCGTACTTCAGCGTGGGTGTGCTTGCGGCGGCTCATTCGGCCTCCAGGGTCGCGGCGTCGTCCTCTTCGCCGTACTCGGTCTCGAATGCCTGCGCATCAAGCCCGCGCATCTCGCGCAGATAGCGGACCAGGATCGGCACGGAGCCATGCGTCACCATTACCCGCTCAGCACCGGTCTGTTCGATGGCCCAGAGCAGACCCGACCAGTCGGCATGGTCGGAGAGCACGAAGCCGCGGTCGACACCACGCCGACGGCGGGTCCCGCGCAGCATCATCCAGCCGCTGGCGAAGGCGTCGGCATAATCGCCGAAACGGCGCATCCAGGTGCTGCCGCCGGCAGAAGGCGGAGCCAGGATGATGGCCTGCTTCAAACGCGGGTCGCCATTTTTCAGATCGCCGGCGTAGACGGTGGGAGGCAGATAAACACCGCCTTCCCGGTAAACCTTGTTCAGCGGCTCCACCGCTCCATGGACGACGATGGTGCCGATACTTTCGTCCAGCCCGTGCAGGATGCGCTGCGCCTTGCCGAAGGCGTAGCAGAACAGCACGCTGGCGCGCCCGGCTGCGGCATTGGCGCGCCACCAGTCGTTGATGTCGCGAAAGACAACGCCCTGCGAGGGCCACTTGTAGATAGGTAGGCCGAAGGTCGATTCGGTAATGAACGTGTGGCAGCGCACTGGCTCGAAGGGTGCGCAGGTGCCGTCCGGCTCGACCTTGTAGTCGCCCGAGGCCACCCAGACTTCGCCTTTGTATTCCAACCTCACCTGGGCCGAGCCGAGTACATGGCCGGCAGGATGAAAGCTGAGTTTGACGCCGTGATGCTCAATGGACTCGCCGTAGCGCAGCGTCTGCAATGGCATGTCGGCGGCAATCCGCGAGCGCAGGATGCCTTCGCTGTCACTGGATGCCAGGTAATGACCCATGCCCCAGCGCGCGTGGTCGCCATGGGCGTGGGTGATGACGGCGCGTTCGACCGACCGCCAGGGATCAATGTAGAAATCACCGGGCGGGCAATAGAGGCCTTCGGGGCGGGCAACGACGAGGTCCATTGAACACGACAGCTTGAGGGGCTTGCAGAGTTGGAGCCCAGTGTGGCGCTGCGAGTTCGCTTTCCGCGGTGGCGGGGATTCTATTCAAGAAGGATGGGAGGGGCGCGAGACGCCGGTGGGCCGGGCGGGGTTCCGCTTTAGCCCAGCGTGTTTTCGAGATCGGCCAATCAGTCCTGCAGCTTGAGATGCGAGGTATCCGGCACCACCGCGGCCGTGTCGCGCGGGACTTCGCCCATGTCACTGCCCACCGGCGCCAGGCTGAACTGGGAGAGGTCTACACGGGGCGCCTCGGGCTCGGGATGGGCGTCCTGCAGGTCGACGCCCACGGGTGCGATGCCGAAGTCCGGTGCTTCGACGTCTATGAAGGCTGCCATGTACTCGTCGCGGGGCGTCACCTTGAGCGCTGCCGGGGACGCATTCGAAGTGCTCGGTGCGGTTGCGGTGCTTGCCGCTGGGGTCGCGGGTGGTGGCGGTGCCAATTCGATTTCCTCGACATCCACCGGCATCGGTTTGACCTCTACCTGCGCACCGGCGCGTTCCATCGCCTGGCGATACTTTTCCACGGCGGCGAAGTCGAGGTTCTGCTTGATGACGATGCGTCGTCCGGAGAACAGCAACGCGATGCGCTGGGCGTCCGCCTGAAACAGTTTGGTCAGGTTGGCTTCGACCTGCTCGAGCCTGGCGCCGGGGAGCAGCTGGCCGGAAAAGGCGATTTCGTAGAGGCTCATGGGTGCTGCTCCTTTGTGGCGCTGCCGGTGACGTGGTAGCGGCAGTACCGCCGCGGATGGAACGTTAATCGAGATGGCGATGATCTGGCAAAGCGCAAAGTGCTGCACTTGCCGCTGTCACAAGTTCGCCAGTTGCCGTGTCTTGTTCAGGGCAGCGGAGCGAACAGGGCGTCGATATCCTGTTCGCCGAGCTGCCAGCCGGCATCGCCGGAGCCTTCGAGCACCCCGGCGGCCAGCTCGGCCTTGCGTGACTGCAGCTGGCGAATCCGCTCCTCGACGGTGCCGCGGGTAATCAGGCGATAGACGAACACCGGCTTGTCCTGGCCGATACGATAGGCGCGGTCGGTCGCCTGATTCTCCGCTGCCGGATTCCACCAGGGGTCGTAGTGGATCACCGTGTCGGCGGCCGTCAGATTGAGCCCGGTGCCGCCGGCCTTCAAGCTGATCAGGAACAGCGGGACTTCACCAGCCTGGAAGCGCTCGACAGGTGTGCGCCGGTCATCGGTCTCACCGGTCAGCTTGACGTAGGCAATGCCGCGCTTGTGCAGCGCCTGCTCGATCAGCGTCAGCATCGAGGTGAACTGGGAAAACAGTAGTACCCGGCGGCCTTCGCTCATCAGTTCGTCAAGCATCTCCAGCAGGCTGTCCAGCTTGCCCGAGCTGCTGCCGCGTGTAGCCCGCGTCGACTCGCCCTTGAGCAGGCGCAGATCGCAGCAGACCTGGCGCAGTTTGAGCAAGGCTTCGAGGATGACCATCTGGCTGCGCGCCAGGCCTTTGCGCTCGATCTCGTCACGCACCTTGCGGTCCATTGCCAGGCGCAGCGTCTCGTAGAGTTCGCGCTGGGCATCGTTGAGTTCGACCCAGTGGACGAACTCGTTCTTCGCGGGCAATTCGGTCGCCACCTGCTCTTTGGTACGACGCAGTAAAAAGGGCCGGATGCGCGCGCGAAGATGGCTCAGTCGAGCGTCGTCGCCATGCTTCTCGATGGGATTGCGATAGTCCTGAGTGAAGCGCTTGGCGTCGCCGAGCCAGCCGGGCATGAGGAAGTGGTACAGCGACCAGAGTTCGCCGAGGTGGTTTTCCAATGGGGTGCCGGTCAGGCACAGACGCTGCCGTGTCTGCAGTGCCCGCGCGGCCTGTGCCGCTTTGCTGGAGGGATTCTTGATGTGCTGGGCTTCATCGAGAATCAGCACGTGCAGCGGTTGTTCGCACAGTACGGCGATATCACGGGTCAGCAAGGCATAGCTGGTCAGCAGCAGATCATGCTTGGCAAGTTCGCCGAAATGCTTCTGGCGACTGGTGCCCGTCAGGGTCAGCACCCGCAGCTGCGGCGCGAAACGCCTGGCCTCGTCCTGCCAGTTGGGAATCAGGCTGGTCGGCATCACCACCAAGGCCGGGCGGTCGAGGCGCCCGGCCTGTTTTTCCACCAGGATGTGGGCGAGGCTCTGTAGCGTCTTGCCGAGGCCCATGTCATCGCCGAGGATGCCGCCCGCGTCCAGTTCGCGCAGCGTCTGCATCCAGGCCAGGCCCTGCAACTGATAAGGCCGCAGCGTAGCGTTGAGCATGGCTGGTGCCGGGCATGCCTGAATGCTCGGACTGTGCAGCCGCCCGGCGAATCGTCGCAGCCGTTCGCCCCCGTGCCAGTGTGGGCTGAGGCTCTCGAGCCCGGCCAGGCGTGCACCGTCAGCCTTGCTCAGGCGCAGCGAAGGGCCATCCATTGGCTCCTGCATGTAGAGTTCGCCGAGCGTCGCCAGAATCGGTTTGATCCGCGCGAACGGCAGCAAGACCTGTAAGGGTTGCCCGTCGCGCTGGCTCGATCTTTCCAGCTGCACGCGCAGCTGCTCGTCGTCGCTGCGCTGGGCGAGGGCGCGGGGCGTCAGTAACTGTGGATTCTGGCGAATCAGGCGCAACAGCACCGGTAATATGCCGATGCGCTGACCGCCCACGACGATGCCCAAATCAAGATCGAACCACTCGTCATCGGCGGATTCATCGACTGCCGCGTACCAGCTATCGATGGTCGTCAGGTCATAGGCGAAGCCGGGGTGAATATCGATCTGCCAGCCCTGGCGTTGCAGTTCGGGCAACTGCTGCTGAACGAATCTGAGCCAAGCCTCCTCGCCGGGCAGCTGAAACATTTCGCCCGAGTCCTTCGGCAGCGCCAGGCTCTGGCGCAGTGCCGGGCGAAAGCCCAACTGTTCCAGCTGTTTGCGCAGCGCCTGTTCGGCCTGCGCATGGCGGGCGATCAGCTGCAGCTCACCGCCAGCCAGATGGCGGATGCGCTCGCCGTTGCGTTTGCCGTGGATGCTTGCCTCGCCATAGAGGAACGACAGGCCGGCGCGGTGCTGATGGTCGCTGACCATGCGCTGGTTGCCAGGCTGGTAGTTGATCGCCTGATGACTGCCGAGACTGAGCAGCGGGACCGGGAGCAGGTCGTCAACCAGTCGTTCCTTGCGCGGAACCAGGGGAGGGGCCATCGATCAGCTCCTCACCGCAAAAGCGAAGTGAGCCAGACCAGTCCGGGTCTGGGCAAGGCGTCGGCGCTGCTTACTCATAATCGCTTCAGTTCGATCAGCAGCCCGAGGCTGTCGTGATCGATATAGGTGAGTCGACCAGGCACCAGGCGCACCCGCTGTGTCAGGCGTTCGCTGGCGAGCAGCTGGCCGTAGTCGCCGAAACGGTTGATCCAGAACGTCACGTCTGTCTGCATATAACGCCCCGGCCGCAACTGCAGCACGCCCTGAATCGGATAGTGCTCGAAGTGACGTTGCCCCTGGTGCAACGCAATCGCCTTGCTGTTATCGGTTATCGGTTGTCGCCAGGCCCGATGCAGCAGTAGCTGATACCCAGGCTCGGCCGAGAGTCTTTCGGCGACGGCCTCCAGCACCGGCTGACGCTCTGCGCTGCGCTCCAGCATATGCGCGCCTTTGGCCCAGTCAACGGGCGCGCGTTGACTGGCCTGCAGCGGGGCATCGTGGCGAAACAGCAGCACTTCTACCCGATACAGCGCCTCGGCAAACGCCGGAGGCGTGCAGAGTGCCAGCAACAGCAGCAGCCAACGAACTGGCACCTAGGATCCCTGTTCGCTGGGCGCGAGTCGTTCAAGGAGCGCTTCCAAGGTGTTGAAGCGCTCTTCGGGACGCTCCATCGGTACCTGGAATTTGAACAGCGTGGCGCCCTCGAACTTGTAGCGCTTCGGCTGGCTCTGGATCAGCTTGATCAGCACCATCGGATCGACCGAGGTATCGGCCGAGAACTCGATACGCCCGCCCTGCGGGCCGGCGTCAATCTTGGTAATGCCAAGCTTTTCCGACTGCAACTTGAGCAGCGTCAGGCGTACCAGGTTCTTGGTCGGCTCGGGCAACAGGCCGAAGCGGTCGATCATCTCCACCTGCAGCTCTTTCAGACCGTCCTCGTCGGCGGCATTGGCGATGCGCTTGTAGAGAATCAGGCGGGCATGCACGTCTGGCAGATAGTCCTCCGGTATCAATGCCGGCAGGCGCAGGTTGATTTCTGGACCGCCGCCGAGCGGCTGCTCCAGATTCGGTTGTTCGCCCTTGCGGATCGCCTTGACCGCGCGCTCGAGCATCTCCATGTAAAGCGTGAAGCCAACCGCCTGGATCTGCCCGCTCTGACCCTCGCCGAGCAGCTCGCCGGCACCGCGGATCTCCAGATCGTGGGTCGCCAGGACAAAGCCGGCACCGAGATCCTGGGCATTGGCGATGGCTTCCAGACGCTTCTGGGCGTCGTCGGTCATCGCCTTGCGGGTCGGGGTAAGGAGGTATGCGTAGGCCTGGTGGTGACTGCGGCCGACCCGGCCACGCAGCTGGTGCAGCTGCGCCAGCCCGAACTTGTCGGCGCGCTCGATGATGATGGTGTTGGCGCTGGGCACATCGATGCCGGTCTCGATGATGGTCGAAGCCACCAGCACGTTGAAGCGCTTGTGGTAGAAATCGCTCATCACCTGTTCGAGGTCACGCTCGCGCATCTGTCCGTGGCCGACGGCGATACGCGCCTCCGGAACCAGCGCCTGCAGGTCGGCGGCACATTTCTCGATGGTCTTGACGTCGTTGTGCAGGTAATAGACCTGGCCGCCACGCAGCAGCTCGCGCAGCAGCGCTTCCTTGATCACGGTGTTCTGCTGTTCCATGACGAAGGTACGCACCGAAAGGCGGCGCGCCGGTGGGGTGGCGATGATCGACAGGTCGCGCATGCCGGCAATGGACATATTCAGTGTGCGCGGAATCGGCGTGGCGGTCAGCGTGAGGATGTCCACTTCGCTGCGCAGTGCCTTGAGTTGTTCCTTCTGACGCACGCCGAAACGGTGTTCCTCGTCGATGATGACCAGGCCCAGGTTGCTGAACTTGACGTCGTCCTGCAGCAGCTTGTGAGTGCCGATGAGGATGTCGATCTTGCCTTCGGCCAGCTCGGCAATAGCGCTCTGCACTTCCTTGGCAGATTTGAAGCGGCTCATTACCTCTACCCGCACCGGCCAGTCGGCGAAACGGTCGCGGAAGCTGTTGTAGTGTTGCTGGGCGAGCAGGGTAGTGGGTACCAGTACGCCGACCTGCCGCCCGCCATGTACGGCAATGAAAGCGGCGCGCATGGCCACTTCGGTTTTGCCGAAGCCGACATCGCCGCAAACCAGGCGGTCCATCGGCTTGGCCGAGAGCAAATCCTCGCGCACCGCGTCGATGGCGGCCTGCTGGTCCGGTGTCTCTTCAAAGGGGAAGCCAGCGGCGAAGGTTTCGTAGTCGACCTGCGGGTCCTTGAAGGCATAGCCCTCGCGTGCGGCGCGACGGGCGTAGATATCCAGCAGCTCGGCGGCCACATCGCGAACCTGTTCGGCAGCCTTGCGCTTGGCCTTCTGCCAGGTTTCCGAGCCGAGCCGGTGCAGCGGTGCCAGCGCGTCGTCGCTGCCGGTGTAGCGGGCAATCAGGTGCAGGCTGGCGACCGGCACATACAGCTTGGCGTCTTCGGCGTACTGCAGCAGCAGGAATTCCTGTGCCTGGCCTTCGATCTCCAGCGTGGTCAGGCCCTGGTAGCGCCCCACGCCGTGATCGATATGCACCACCGGCGAGCCTTCGCGCAGCTCGGTGAGGTTCTTGATGACGTTTTCGCCGCCGTCGCGGCTCTTCTCGCGGCGCCGGCGTTGCATGACACGCTGGCCGAACAGCGGGCTTTCCGCGACCAATGCCACGTCTTCCAGTTGCAGGCCTTCGTCGAGCGGGGCGATGGTGATCGCAAGCCGCTCCTGGCTTGCGAGGAATCCTCCCCAGCCGTCGACTTCTTGCGGGCGCAGCTTGAGGCGTGCGAGCAGTTCCAGCAGCACCTCGCGGCGCCCTGCGGACTCGGCGGTGAACAGCACGCGTCCTGCGTAGTCCTCCAGAAATTGACGCAGCTTGCCCAGCGGCTCGCTGGCCTTGGACTCGATGGCCAGCTCCGGAAGTGCCTGTGCGCTGAAGCGTTCACGGCCAATGCCTGGTTCCACATCCTGCTGGCTGGCGACTACGCGAGGCCATAGTTTGAGCCGCGCGAAGCAATCTTCCACCGGCATGAACAGCTCCGCCGGCGGTAGCAACGGCCGCTCGGGATCGACGCGGCGTTCCTCGTAGCGATTGCGTACGTCATTCCAGAACTGCTCGGCGGCCTGCTCGATGCCGGGCAGCGAGAACACCTGAGTGTCTTCGGGCAGGTAATCGAACAGCGTCGCGGTTTCTTCGTAGAACAGCGGCAGGTAGTACTCGATGCCCGCCGGGGTTATGCCAGTGGAGAGATCCTGATAGATCGGGCAGCGGCGGAAATCGACATCGAAACGCTCACGGAAACGGGCGCGAAAGCCGGTGACCGCCTCCTTCTTCAGGGGAAACTCGCGCGCTGGTAGCAGGCGGATCGATTCAACCTTGTCGATCGAGCGCTGGTTCTCTGGATCGAAGGTGCGCAGCGTTTCGATTTCGTCATCGAACAGATCGATGCGGTAGGGCAGGGGGCTGCCCATGGGAAAGAGATCGATCAACGCGCCGCGTACGGCGAACTCGCCGTGTTCGTAAACAGTGTCCACGCAGCGATAGCCGGCTGCTTCCAGGCGTAGTCGCATCTGCTCGACATCGAGCTTCTGACCCACATCGAGCACCAGGCTGGATCCGAGCAGGAAGCGCTTCGGCGCCAGCCTGTGTAGGGCCGTGGTTATTGGCACTACCAGCACGCCGTGGCTTAGCTCCGGCAACTGGTAGAGCGCGGCGATCCGCTGGGAGACGATGTCCTGGTGCGGCGAAAAAATGTCGTAGGGCAGCGTTTCCCAGTCGGGGAAATGCAGCACCGGTAGCCCGGGCGCGAAGAAGGCAAGCTCTTCTTGCAGGCGTTCGGCGCTTTGGCTGTCAGCGGTGAGGAGCAACGTGAAGCGTTTGGCGTTGCTGGCTGCTTCGGCAATCGCCAGGCTCAGCGCAGCTCCTGGAAGATTGCCCCAGTGTTGCTTGCCGCTGGCGGCAGGCAGAGGGGGAAGGCGCAAGACGGACACGAGTAGGCGTGGCTCCGATGGAAAAATAGGCCGCCGGGATTGTAACTATCGAGGCGCTCGGCTGTCAGTGTTTCGTCCGCTGCAGATTGCCGGCGCTAGGGTGCGCCGTCATAATGTAGCCCCTTTTCTCAGCCCCTACATGTTGGAAGGAACTGCCCGTGACTCAGAAGCCCGACCAGTGTCTTGGTGAATGGATTGACCGCGAAGCCCTCGCCGAAGCGATGATTCCGCTGATTGGTCAGCTGTATCGCAACAATAACGTGGTGACTTCGATCTACGGCCGTGGCCTGATCAATCGTTCGGTTATCGCCATCCTAAAGGCACATCGTTTCGCGCGTCACCGCATTGCCGACGAAACCGAGCTGTCGGTGCACGACACCTTCCAGATTCTCAAGACCATGAGCGAAATGAACCTGGGTGCCGCTTCGGTGGACCTGGGCAAACTAGTCGCCAAGTACAAAGAAGCCGGTAATGGCCGCAACCTCGAGCAGTTCGTGCGCGAAGAGCTGGCCGAAGTGGCCGACAAGCGTCTCGCTGCCGCCGGCCACAAAGGCACTGATGTCGTGCTGTACGGTTTCGGCCGTATCGGGCGTCTGCTGGCTCGCATCCTGGTCGAGAAGACCGGTGGCGGCGACGGCCTGCGCCTGCGTGCCATCGTCGTGCGCAAGGGCGCCGACAACGATCTGGTCAAGCGCGCCAGCTTGCTGCGCCGTGACTCGGTGCATGGTCCGTTCGATGGCACCATCACCATCGACGAAGAGAACAACACCATCACCGCCAACGGCAACCTGATTCAGGTGATCTACTCCAACGATCCGTCCTCGGTCGACTACACCGAGTACGGCATCGAGAACGCATTGCTGGTCGATAACACCGGTAAGTGGCGTGATGCCGAAGGCCTGGGTCAGCACCTCAAGTGCCCAGGTGTTGCGCGCGTCGTTCTGACCGCTCCGGGCAAGGGTGAGCTGAAGAACATCGTGCATGGCATCAACCATGGCGACATCACTGCCGATGACAAGATCATCTCTGCCGCGTCCTGCACCACCAACGCCATCGTGCCGGTGCTCAAGGCAGTGAACGATCAGTACGGCATCGTCAACGGTCACGTTGAAACCGTGCACTCCTATACCAACGACCAGAACCTGATCGACAACTTCCACAAGGGCAGTCGTCGTGGTCGCAGTGCTGCATTGAACATGGTGATCACCGAGACCGGTGCAGCCACGGCCGCAGCCAAGGCGCTGCCGGTGCTCAAGGGTAAGCTGACCGGTAACGCAATCCGCGTCCCGACACCGAACGTTTCCATGGCCATTCTCAATCTGAATCTGGAGAAGGCAACCGGTCGCGAAGAAATCAACGAGTACCTGCGCCAGATGGCCATGCACTCGGATCTGCAGAAGCAGATTGATTTCGTCAACTCGCAGGAAGTTGTATCCACTGATTTCGTAGGGTCTCGCCATGCCGGTGTGGTGGATGCAGAAGCAACGATCTGCAACGACAATCGCGTCGTGCTTTACGTCTGGTATGACAACGAGTTCGGCTACAGCTGTCAGGTAGTGCGTGTGATGGAAGACATGGCAGGGGTTAACCCGCCAGCCTTCCCGCGCTAAGCGCTGCGGGCGGTGATGCAAAAACGGGAGCCTCGGCTCCCGTTTTGCGTTTTTGCGCTGTAGCCGGCAATGCCCGCTTTCACGGATGAGCGCCCGGCTGGTCGACTCATAGCGCTCGCCGGTAATTTTGCTTCTCTTGTTTCGAGTCAAAAATCCGCAATGCTTGGGTGGTCAGTCAAGGTCCGTGACCTCTATAATCGGGCGGATTTTTTACCTGGGTCCGCGACATGGTGTCGCGTCGATAACTTATTGGCGCGCGCGGCGCAATCCTACTTTGCGCCATGCCGCTGGGCCTGCAAAAAAAGCTTTCTAAAATCAGTGGTTAGGCAAACCGATGATCAATATAAAACGAGGGCTTGATTTGCCCATAGCCGGTGCGCCGGCGCAGCGTATCGAGGCCGGCAGGCCCGTACGCAGCGTCGCCATCATTGGCTTCGACTATCCGACCATGAAGCCGACCATGGCTGTTCAGGTCGGTGATCGGGTTAAGCTGGGGCAGATCCTTTTTTCCGACAAGAAGTCCGAAGGCGTGCATTACACCTCGCCCGGCGCTGGTGTCGTCAGTGCGGTGCATCGCGGCGAGAAGCGCGTGCTGCAGTCGGTGGTCATCGACCTCGACGGCGATGAGGAAATTACCTTTGCGAGCTACTCGCTTGCCGAACTTGATGGCCTGAGCAGCGAGCAGGTTCGTGAGAATCTGCAGCAGTCCGGCCTCTGGACTGCGCTGCGCACGCGTCCGTTCAGCAAGGTTCCGGCTGTCAATGCCACGCCTGCTTCGATTTTCGTGACGGCGATCGACACGCATCCGCTGGCTGCAGATTCGACTGTTGTCATCGCCGAGCAGCCGGAAGCGTTCGAAGCCGGCCTCAAGGTTCTCACCAATCTGGCCAAGGTATTCCTGTGCAAGGCTCCGACTGCCTCGCTACCCGGTGAGTCCCTGGCAAAGGTTCAGGTCGAAAGCTTCAATGGTCCGCATCCTGCCGGGCTGGCTGGTACCCATATTCATTTCCTCGATCCGGTGAGTGCCAGCAAGAGCGTCTGGACCATTGGCTACCAAGACGTGATCGCGGTGGGCAAGCTGTTCACCAGTGGTCGTCTGTCGGTGGAGCGCGTCGTGTCGCTGGCCGGGCCGGTGGTGGAAAAGCCGCGTCTGGTGCGTGCCCGTCTCGGCGCTAATCTTGACGAACTGACCGCGGGCGAACTGCAGCCCGGCGCCAACCGTGTCGTCTCCGGCTCGCTGCTCGGTGGACGTACTGCCCATGGCGCGTTCGCCTATCTCGGTCGCTATCACCAGCAGGTTTCCTGTCTGCATGAGGGCAAGGAGCGCGAAATGCTCCATTACATGCGCCCGGGCGTCGAGAAGCACTCGATCCTCAACATCTATATCTCCAAGCTGATGGCCGGCAAGAAGTTCTCCTTCTCCACCTCCACCAATGGCAGCCCCCGTGCGATGGTTCCGGTAGGCAACTACGAAGAGGTCATGCCGCTGGACGTTCTGCCGACCCAGTTGCTGCGCGCCTTGATCGTGGGCGACACCGAGGTGGCGCAGAAGCTTGGCTGCCTGGAACTGGACGAAGAAGATCTGGCGCTGTGCACCTACGTCTGTGCCGGGAAGTACGAATACGGCCCGATCCTGCGGGACAATTTGACCCGCATCGAAAAGGAGGGTTAAGGCATGGGCATCCGCGCATTCCTCGACAAGATCGAGCATCATTTCGAAAAAGGCGGCAAGTACGAAAAGTGGTATGCACTGTACGAAGCAGCCGACACCTTCCTCTATCGTCCCGGTAGTGTCACCAAGACCACCGCTCACGTGCGCGACGGCATCGACCTCAAGCGCATGATGATCACCGTCTGGATGTGCACCTTCCCGGCGATGTTCTTCGGTATGTGGAACACCGGCTACCAGGCCAACCTGATCTTCGCGCAGAGCCCCGATCTGCTGGCGGCGCAGGAGGGCTGGCGCTTTGGTCTGATCGGCGCGCTTGCCGGCTTCGACCCGAACAGTCTCTGGGATAACTTCATCCAGGGTGCAGCCTACTTCCTGCCAATCTACGCGGTGACCTTCATCGTCGGTGGGTTCTGGGAAGTGCTATTCGCTTCCATCCGCAAGCACGAGGTCAACGAAGGCTTCTTCGTCACCTCCGTACTGTTTGCCCTGATCCTGCCGCCGAGCATCCCACTGTGGCAGGTTGCACTGGGTATCAGCTTCGGTGTGGTGATCGGCAAGGAGATCTTCGGTGGCACTGGCAAGAACTTCCTGAACCCGGCGCTTACAGCACGCGCGTTCCTGTTCTTTGCCTACCCGGCGCAGATGTCTGGCGATGCGGTTTGGACTGCGGTCGATGGCTACGCTGGCGCGACTGCGCTGAGTCTCGGTTTCGCTGGTGGCATCGAGAATGTCCTCGCAAGCGGTATCACTTGGATGGACGCATTCGTCGGCACGATCCATGGTTCGATTGGTGAGACCAGTACGCTGGCAATCTTCATCGGCGGTGCGATCCTGGTCGGCAGCAAGATCGCCTCGTGGCGCATCGTCTCTGGCGTAATGCTCGGCATGATCGGTCTGAGCTTCCTGTTCAACCTGATCGGTTCCGATACCAACCCGCTGTTCGGTATGCCGTGGTACTGGCACATGGTCGTCGGTGGCTTCGCCTTCGGCATGATCTTCATGGCGACCGACCCGGTTTCGGCGTCCATGACCAATACCGGCAAGTGGGTGTTCGGCATCCTGATCGGTGTGATGGTCGTGCTCATCCGCGTCGTCAACCCCGCCTTCCCGGAAGGCATGATGCTGGCGATCCTGTTCGCCAACCTGTGTGCGCCGCTGATTGACCATTTCGTCATTCAGGCCAATATCAAGCGGAGGCTGGCACGTAATGTCTAGTCAGAAAGAATCCACCGTTCGCACGCTGACGGTAGCCCTGTTGGTCTGCCTGGTGTGCTCCATCTTCGTGGCCGGCGCCGCTGTGGCGCTTCGCCCGACTCAGCAGGAAAATCGCCTGCTGGACAAGCAGCGCAGCATCCTGGCCATTGCCGGCCTGGGTGAGGCTGGCATGTCCGGCAATCAGGTCAAGCAGTTGTTCGACGAGCGCATCGTTGCTCGCCTGGTCGACCTGGAAACCGGCAAGTTCAGCGACGAGTTCGAAGCGAAGACTTTCGATCCGCTTGCGGCCGCGAAGGATCCATCGCTCTCGAAAACCCTGCCGAGTGAGCAGGACATCGCCTCGATCAAACGTCGCGAGCGTTACAGCACTGTTTATATAGTCGAAGGCCAGGGTGAGGGCGAAATCGACACGCTGATCCTGCCGGTTCGTGGCTACGGTCTGTGGTCGACGCTATATGGCTTCATGGCTGTGCAGGGCGACCTGGATACAGTTGCGGGCTTCGGCTTCTACCAGCACGGCGAGACGCCGGGTCTGGGCGGTGAAGTCGACAATCCGAAATGGCGTGGCCAATGGCCGGGCAAGGAACTGTTCGACGACAACGACAAGCTGGCCGTGCAGATCGTCAAGGGCGGCGTAGATCCACAAAGTCCGCGCGCCATTCACCAGGTCGATGCCCTGGCCGGTGCGACCCTGACCAGCAATGGTGTCAACGCTTTGTTGCACTTCTGGCTGGGCGAGAACGGCTTCGGTCCATTTATCGCTAATTTGCGCGCTGGGGAGGCTTGATCATGTCGCAACCCACTGTCAAAGAAGTACTGCTCAATCCGGTCTTCAACAACAATCCCATCGGCCTACAGATTCTCGGAATCTGCTCGGCGCTGGCGGTTACTTCCAACCTGAACACCGCGTTGGTGATGTCGGTGGCGCTGACCCTGGTCTGCGCGTTCTCCAACCTGTTCATCTCGATGATTCGCAGCCAGATCCCGAACTCGATTCGTATGATCGTGCAGATGGTGATCATCGCCTCGCTGGTAATCCTTGTTGATCAGGTGCTCAAGGCGTACGCCTTCTCGCTGTCCAAGCAGCTGTCGGTGTTCGTCGGTCTGATCATCACCAACTGTATCGTGATGGGACGCGCCGAAGCCTTCGCCATGCAAAACCCACCGGTGCTGTCGTTCTTCGACGGTATCGGCAACGGTCTTGGCTACAGCGCCATGCTGATCGCGCTTGGCTTCATTCGCGAGCTGACCGGTGCCGGCAAGCTGATGGGTTACACCATTCTGCCGCTAGTGAATGACGGCGGCTGGTATCAGCCCAACGGCATGATGCTGCTGCCGCCTTCGGCGTTCTTCCTGATCGGTCTGTTCATCTGGGGCATCCGTGCCTGGAAAAAGGATCAGGTCGAGAAGCCTTCCTTCAAGATGGCGCCACAAGTCTCGAACAAGGAGGCTTACTAATGGAGCATTACATCAGCCTGTTCGTCCGCGCCGTGTTCATCGAGAACATGGCCCTGGCGTTCTTCCTTGGCATGTGTACCTTCATCGCGATTTCCAAGAAAGTGGAAACCGCGATCGGCCTGGGCATCGCGGTTATCGTGGTGCAGACCATCACCGTGCCCGCCAACAACCTGATCTACACCTACCTGCTCAAAAGCGGCGCGCTGGCCTGGGCCGGATTGCCCGAAGTGGATCTGAGCTTCCTCGGTCTGCTGAGCTACATCGGTGTGATCGCGGCTATCGTGCAGATACTCGAGATGACGCTCGATAAGTATGTACCGAGCCTCTACAACGCCTTGGGTGTGTTCCTACCGCTGATCACCGTGAACTGCGCCATCATGGGTGGCACGCTGTTCATGGTCGAGCGCGATTACAACCTGAGCGAGAGCGTGGTGTATGGCATGGGCTCCGGCCTGTCTTGGGCACTGGCCATCGCTTTGCTGGCCGGTATTCGCGAGAAGCTTAAGTACAGTGACGTTCCGGATGGGTTGCAGGGTTTGGGCATCACCTTCATCACCATCGGACTGATGTCGCTGGGCTTCATGTCTTTCTCTGGCGTACAGCTGTAAGGACGGGACGAACTGATGAGTTACGAAATTTTCCTCGCCATCGGTATGTTCACCGCCATTGTGCTTGCGCTGGTGGTGATCATCCTGGCTGCGCGCGCCAAGCTGGTTTCCAGCGGCGACGTGTCTATTGAAATCAACGGCGAGCGGACGATTACCGTGCCCGCCGGTGGCAAGCTGCTGCAGACGCTGGCCTCCAACAACATCTTCCTCTCGTCTGCCTGCGGCGGCGGCGGCACCTGCGCGCAGTGCAAGTGCATCGTCGAGAGCGGTGGTGGCGAGATGCTGCCCACCGAGGAGTCGCACTTCACCCGTCGCGAGGCGGGTGAGGGCTGGCGCCTGTCCTGCCAGACTCCGGTCAAGGCGGACATGAAGATCGAGGTTCCGGAAGAAGTATTCGGCGTGAAGAAGTGGGAATGCTCCGTCGTTTCCAACCCGAACGTCGCCACCTTCATCAAGGAGCTGACGCTCAAACTGCCGGAAGGCGAGAACGTCGATTTCCGTGCGGGCGGTTACGTGCAGCTGGAATGCCCGCCGCATGAAGTGCGTTACAAGGACTTCGACATCCAGGAAGAGTATCGCGGCGACTGGGACAAGTTCGACCAGTGGAAGTACGTATCCAAGTGCGACGAGACTGTGATCCGTGCCTACTCCATGGCCAACTACCCTGAAGAGCGCGGCCTGGTGAAGTTCAACATCCGTATCGCTTCGCCGCCGCCAGGCCGCGACGATATCCCGCCGGGCAAGATGTCGTCCTACGTGTTCAGCCTCAAGCCGGGCGACAAGATTACCGTCTACGGACCGTTCGGCGAGTTCTTCGCCAAGGACACCGATGCCGAGATGGTCTTCGTCGGCGGTGGTGCAGGTATGGCGCCGATGCGCTCGCATATTTTCGACCAGCTCAAGCGCCTGAAGTCCGAGCGCAAGATCACCTTTTGGTACGGTGCGCGCTCAATGCGCGAAGCGTTCTACGTCGAGGAATACGATCAGTTACAGGCGGAGAACCCCAACTTCCAGTGGCATCTGGCATTGTCCGACCCGCTGCCGGAAGACAATTGGGAAGGCCCGACCGGTTTCATCCATAACGTGCTGTACGAGAACTATCTGAAGGATCACCCTGCTCCGGAAGATTGCGAGTTCTACATGTGCGGCCCGCCCATGATGAACGCGTCGGTGATCAAGATGCTCACCGATCTGGGCGTCGAGCCAGAGAACATTCTGCTCGATGACTTCGGCGGCTAGCATGATCCGAGCGTCACTGCGGCCTGTCTTCGCTGTCGTGTACCTCCAGCCCGTCATCGCTGTCGCGCTCGCGACAGCCCTGACGGGCTGTTTGTTTCAGGACAAGGTCGAAGTCTTCACGGGCCCTACGATGGGTAGCACCTATACCGTCAAGTACGTACGTAGCGGCGATGTCCCTTCAAAGGAAGAGTTGCATGGCGAGGTCGAGGTCATTCTCGGCGACGTCGACAAGCAGCTTTCCACCTACCGCAGCGATTCCGACATCGAGCGGTTCAATGCGTTGCCAGCCGGTAGTTGCGAGCCGATGCCAGAGATGGTGCGTGAATTGGTCACAGCAGGCGAACAGCTATCAGCCGACAGCGAAGGTGCGTTCGATCTTACACTCGAGCCCTTGTTGAACCTTTGGGGGTTCGGTCCGCAAGGGCGTGGCGAGCGCGTTCCGTCGGCAGAGGATATCGAGGCGGCGAAAGCGCTGACCGGTCATCGGCACCTGCGTATTGATGGCGATCAGCTGTGCAAGGCGGTTGCTGTGCAGCTGGACTTCAACAGCATCGCTGCCGGTTATGCCGTGGATCGCGTTGTTGATCGTTTGAAGGCATTGGGCGTGCAGAGTTACTTGGTGGAAATTACCGGTGAACTCAAAGCGGAGGGTCGAAAGCCCGATGGCTCGCCCTGGCGTATCGCCATCGAGGCGCCCCGAGATGACCAGCGTGTTGCGCAAAAGATCGTAGAGCTCGATGGTCTGGGTGTATCCACCTCCGGCGACTATCGCAATTACTTCGAGCAGGACGGTCGGCGCTATTCGCACACGCTGGATCCACAGAGCGGCAAGCCGATCGAACATCATCTGGCGGCAGTGACGGTGATCGATAAATCGACTTTGCGCGCAGATGGATTGTCTACCGCGCTAATGGTACTGGGCCCTGATCGGGGTCTGGCATTGGCCGAGCGAAATGCGATTGCCGCTTTCTTCGTCGTCCGTGAAGGACAGGGCTTCGCAACAACGAGCACCAGGGCTTTTGATGAGCTGTTCGGTGCGGGAGTAGAGCAATGACTTGGTTATTGGTTTTTCTGGTGATGCTGCTAGTGGTTTTCGGCATGGCCATTGGTGTGATCATGGGGCGAAAGCCCATCGCGGGTTCCTGCGGTGGTATCGCCAATCTCGGCATCGAGAAGGAATGTTCCATCTGTGGTGGAAGTCGCGAGAAATGCGAGGAAGTGAACGAGGCGAAGAACGCGGGTAATACCGATCTCGCCTATGACGCCACCAAGCGCTGATTGTGAAGCGCCGATCTAGCGGGATATGTCGCACTGCCAAGTGCGACGTGCCCCGCTCGAGGACCAGCGCGGATGCCTTGACCATCGGCGAATTCGTTGACAGCAGCGGCGTAACCCGCTGCGTTTTCAGGAGTGTATATGGCGGTCTATAACTACGATTTGGTGGTGCTGGGTTCCGGCCCGGCCGGGGAAGGCGCGGCGATGAACGCCGTGAAGGCGGGACGCAAGGTCGCCGTGGTAGACAACCGGCCGCTGGTAGGAGGCAACTGCACGCACCTGGGCACCATTCCGTCGAAAGCCTTGCGCCATTCGGTGCGGCAGATCATGCAGTACAACACCAATCCGCTGTTCCGCCAGATCGGTGAGCCGCGCTGGTTCTCCTTTCCGGATGTGCTTAAAAGCGCTGAGAAGGTAATCAGCAAGCAGGTTACCTCCCGTACCAGCTACTACGCCCGCAACCGCATCGACACGTTCTTCGGTACCGCCAGCTTCTCCGACGAGCAGAGCGTGGAAGTGGTTTGCTTGAATGGCATGGTGGAGAAGCTCGTCGCCAGCCAGTTCGTCATCGCGACAGGTTCGCGTCCTTACCGTCCGGCAGACGTCGACTTCAGTCATCCGCGAATCTATGACAGCGACACCATCCTCACTCTGAGCCACACGCCGCGTCGGATGATCATTTACGGAGCCGGTGTGATCGGTTGCGAATACGCTTCGATTTTCAGCGGCCTGGGCGTGCTGGTCGATCTGATCGACAACCGCGAGCAGTTACTTAGCTTCCTGGATGATGAGATTTCCGACGCGCTCAGTTATCACCTGCGCAACAACAACGTGCTGATTCGTCACAACGAAGAGTACGAGCGGGTCGAGGGCTTGGAGAACGGCGTCATTCTGCATCTTAAATCGGGCAAGAAGATCAAGGCCGACGCCTTCCTCTGGAGCAATGGGCGGACCGGCAATACCGACAAGCTCGGTCTGGAGAACATCGGCCTCAAGGCCAACAGCCGTGGTCAGGTTCAGGTCGATGAGCACTATCGCACCGAGATCGGCAATATCTATGCCGCGGGTGACGTGATCGGCTGGCCATCGCTTGCCAGTGCCGCCTATGACCAGGGCCGCTCGGCCGCTGGCAGCATCGTCGAGAACGACTCCTGGCGCTTTGTCGATGACGTGCCGACCGGGATCTACACGATTCCGGAGATCAGCTCCATCGGCAAGAACGAGCGGGAACTGACCCAGGCCAAGATTCCCTATGAAGTTGGCAAGGCGTTCTTCAAGAGCATGGCGCGGGCGCAGATTTCGTTCGAGCCGGTGGGCATGCTGAAGATCCTCTTCCACCGTGAAACGCTGGAAGTGCTCGGCGTGCATTGCTTCGGCTACCAGGCTTCGGAGATCGTGCACATCGGTCAGGCGATCATGAATCAGAAGGGGCCGGCGAACAGCATCAAGTACTTCGTCAACACCACCTTCAACTACCCGACCATGGCCGAAGCCTACCGGGTCGCAGCGTTCGACGGCCTTAATCGGCTTTTTTGAGCGGCTCCGGCCGCCGGCCTGAGGCGGCTGGAGAAGGTGGCGACTCCCGGGATTGGCATTGGCCGAACCGGGAGAGCTTCTGATCAGGTAAAAACGATTCCGGCGGCTTCTTGGCTGCCGGATGTTTTTTAGCGTGTCGGGACTTTGCTGTCAGCTGCGCGCCAGCGTGCTGACCGCCAGGCCGGGATAATCGGTGATCAGGCTGTCGACTCCGAAGTCTGCCAGGCGGCGCATCAGCGCAGGCTCGTTCACCGTCCAGACCGATACCTTCAGCCCTTGCTTACGAGCTTTCTCCAGGCGCTCCGGCGTGCACAGCGTCCACTTCAATGCCAGTAGCTCACAGCCATACTGACGAGCCACCTTGAGTGGGTCGAGCCAGTTGTACTCGGCAACCAGGCCTCGGGATATCTCTGGAGCGAGCCGGTTCAGTGCACGTAGCACCTCGCGGGAACTGGACGTCACGGTAATGCGGTCGAGCAGTCGATGGCGTTCCGCCAGCTCCTTGATTGCCAACACCGTGCGCGCCGCGCGTACTCGCGAAGCGCTCTTGACCTCCAGTTGCCAGTGTTCGAAATCGCATTTCGCGAACAGCTCGCTCAGCCTGGGTATAGGGCAGGGCACCTTCCAGCCGGGTCCTCCCAGCCTTGCGTCGTAGCTGATCAGTTCTTCGGCGTCATGTTGAGCGACCTTGCCCCTCCGGCCGGTGGTGCGTTTGAGCGTCGGGTCATGAATGACCATCAGCTCGCCGTCTCGGGACAAATGCAGGTCCAGCTCGCAGCGGCGTACACCATGCTGCAGGCACTGTTCGAAGCCCACCAGTGTGTTTTCCGGCGCTTCGCCCTTGGCGCCGCGATGGCCATAGATAAGTGTCACGGCTGCAGGTCTTCCTTGGACGGTGATTGGGTGCGTTGGTGATGGCGCACGCTGTTGATGACCCGGTCGCTTTCGAAGTAAACGGAAAATTCCCGGTAGTCCCAGCGGCTGATCGGCGGTTGGCCGACTGCCGGCCGCTCCTCGTCGGCCAGACCAAAGCGATCTAGCACAAGATTCTTCGAATCGCCGCGGGCTGGCATCGGCATGTCCGACAGGCCTTGTTGGCCAACCGGAATGCGGATGTCTTCGGCAAAAAGGGCGGGGCTGAACGTCAATGTCAACAGCAGGGTCGCCAGACGGCGCATCGGTCAATCTCCTTGCAGGCTTTCCAGAGCCAGGCGCCGTTCCAGCGCCTGTTTCTGCAGGATATGCCGTGCAAGCAGCTGGCGCTGTGCATCAGTCAACGCTTCGAACTCGGTACCGATGTCGTAGCGCCCGTCGTCCATGGCAGCACAGTAGATGACACGAGCCGCGAGCAGCAGACCGAGCCCTTGCGGCAATAGAACCAGCTTGAGCGTAAGTGTTGCGCCTTCAGTCTGTGGCTGGTCGCAGGCGAAGCTGATGCCACCTTCGGAGAGCACCACCGGCTGCGGAGCGCCTTGATCCTTCAGTAAGTCCTGCGCCAAGGCCTGACCTAGCAATTCGATTCGTTTGTTCTGCACTTTCAGATAATTAGCCAGGGTGCGGTTGCTCTCGGCAATCTGGCGCAACAAATGCTGTGCTTCGAAATCGAGTTGGTGCAGTTCGCCGAGCAGGCTGAAAAGCGGCGGCAGGGGCTCGTCGACCTCCGTGTGGTCCGGGTTTGCCGGCATGATTTCCAGTGCCACACGATCCTCGATACGGTAGTATTCGCGGCGTTCTTCAGTGTCTTGTGTCGGCATGGCGGTACCCGGGTAGCAGTAATGGCCAGAGTGTATCAGGCCCCGTGGTTGCGTCAGCGGCATGTTGTTTTTCCCCGCCAGCGAACCCGTCGATTTTATGTTCAGACCGCTGTCCGTATACATCGGTGCGCGTTACACCCGCGCCAGACGTCGTAGTCTCTTCGTCTCCTTTATTTCTCTGACGTCCATGATCGGCCTGGCGCTCGGCGTGCTGGTAATGATCGTGGTGCTGTCGGTCATGAACGGCTTCGATCACGAGATGCGCACCCGTGTGCTCGGCATGGTGCCGCACGCGACCATCGAAAGCCCGACCCCAATCAACGACTGGCAAACACTGGGCGGGCGCCTTGAGGGCCACCCTCAGGTCATCGCCACTGCGCCGTTCATTCAAAGCCAGGGTTTGCTGACCCATCAGGGACAAGTCACCAAGATTCTGATCAATGCTGTGGATCCGCAGGCCGAACGGCAGGTCTCGATCATCGATCAGTTTTTCCGCGAAGGTTCGCTGGACGACCTGACCGCCGGTGATTTCGGCATCGTCATCGGCGACAAGGCCGCCGCCAAGCTCGGTGTTGGCGTGGGCGACAAGATCACCTTCGTCGCGCCCGAGGTTACGGTGACGCCGGCGGGAATGTTCCCGCGCATGAAGCGCTTCACCGTGACCGGCATCTTCCACGTCGGCGCAGGTGAAATCGACGGCTACGTTGCGCTCGCGAATATCGCCGACATGGCGCGTCTGCAGCGTTGGCAGCCTGACCAAGTGCAAGGACTGCGTCTGCGTTTCGACGACCTGTTCCAGGCACCGCGGATTGCCTGGGAGCTGGCCGGTAAGCTTGGCGACGACTTCTATTCCCGCGACTGGACGCGTACCCACGGCAACCTCTATCAGGCGATCCGCATGGAAAAAGCCATGATCGGGCTGCTGCTGCTGCTGATCGTCGCGGTCGCCGCGTTCAACATCATTTCGACATTGGTCATGGTAGTGACCGACAAGCGCGGTGATATCGCCATCCTCCGCACACTGGGTGCGACGCCACAGCAGATCATGGCGATCTTCATGGTGCAGGGCACGGTGATTGGCGTCGTCGGCACGCTGGTCGGCGCGCTGCTGGGCATGCTCGTGGCGCTCAATGTCAGTAGCTGGATTGCCGCGCTGGAGCGGCTGATCGGCCACAAGTTTCTCAGCGCTGATGTCTATTTCATCGACTACCTGCCATCACAGTTGATGGCTGCCGATGTCATCCAGGTCTGTGTCGCCGCGCTGGTCCTGAGTTTTCTCGCGACTCTTTATCCGGCCTGGCGTGCTGCACGCACCCAACCGGCCGAGGCGCTACGTTATGAGTGAACAGGTTATGAACGAGCTGTCTTCGCAAAAGCATGCGGTGCTGAGTTGCCGTAATCTCGGCAAACGCTACGAACAAGGTCCCGAGTCGGTGGAAGTGCTGTCCGGACTTCAGCTGGAGCTATTCCCGGGGCAGCGCGTGGCGATTGTGGGCAGCTCCGGCTCCGGCAAGAGCACGCTGCTGAATTTGCTAGGTGGCCTGGACACGCCCAGCGAGGGTAGCGTCTGGCTGGCCGGCGAAGAGCTTTCTGCACTCAACGAGAAGGATCGTGGACTGCTGCGTAACCGGGCGTTGGGCTTCGTCTATCAGTTCCACCACCTGCTGGCCGAATTCACTGCGTTGGAAAACGTCTGCATGCCGTTGTTGATCGGTCGCACACCGATCCCGGAAGCGCGTCAGAAGGCGGCCGCTTTGTTGACACGGGTCGGGCTCGGTCATCGCCTCGAGCACAAGCCTGCGGAATTGTCCGGCGGTGAGCGACAGCGCGTGGCCATTGCCCGGGCGCTGGTGAATGAGCCGGCGCTGGTATTGCTCGACGAGCCGACCGGCAACCTTGATCACCACACCGCGCAGGGCATTCAGGACTTGATGCTCGAGCTCAGTACCTCTCTGCAAACCGCCTTCCTGGTGGTTACCCATGATCGTCAGCTCGCCGCGCAGATGGACCAGATCCTGCGGCTGGAAGACGGGCACTTGGTGGCTGAATAATGTTCAGGCCACTGAGTGTCTTCATTGGCAGCCGCTATACGCGGGCCAAGCGACGCAACCATTTCATCTCGTTCATCTCCCTGACGTCGTTGATCGGTCTGGCACTGGGCGTGCTGGCGATGATCATGGTGCTGTCTGTGATGAACGGGTTCCAGCGTGAGATGAGTTCGCGAATCCTCGGCATGGTGCCGCACGCGACCGTTATCGGCGAGCAGCCGCTGGATGACTGGCAGGCCGTCGCGGCGCGCCTGTCTTCGCATAAGCAGATCGTCGGCATGGCTCCGGTTACCCAGCTCGAAGGCATGCTGTCGTTCAAGGGCAGCATGCAGCCCATTCAGATCAGCGGCATCGACCCGCAGGCAGAGTCGCAGGTATCCATCGTCGGTGAACGGCTGGTCGGTGGCAGCCTCGACCAGCTCCAGCCTGGTGAATTCGGCGTCATTATCGGCCTCATGACGGCGCGGCGTTTCGGACTGAAGCTGGGCGACAAGCTTACGCTGATCGTGCCAGAGGTCAGTTCGACACCGGGAGGCGTGACGCCTCGCATGCAGCGGCTGAACGTGGTTGGGGTGTTCAAGGTTGGTGCCGATCTGGACGGCAGTCTGGGGATGATCCACCGCGCCGACGCCGCACAGATCCATCGCTGGGCGCCGGAGCAGGTGCAGGGCGTGCGACTGAAGTTGAGCGACCTGTATCGCGCCCCGGAAGTGGCTGCGCAGGTTGCTGCCACGCTGGGTGAGGGTTATCGCGTGGAAGACTGGTCGTACACGCAGGGCAGCCTATTCAGCGCGATGAAAATGGAGAAGACCATGATTGGTTTGTTGCTGATGCTGATCGTCGCGGTGGCGGCCTTCAACATCATCGCGACGCTGATCATGGTGGTCGCCGACAAGCGCGCCGATATCGCGATCCTGCGCACGCTGGGTGCTACGCCGCGGCAGATCATGGCGATATTCATGGTGCAGGGCAGCATCATCGGCTTCAGCGGTACCGTTATCGGAGTGATCCTGGGGGTACTGGGGGCGCTGAATGTAAGCGAACTGGTGACTTGGCTGGAAAAGGTATCCGGGCAACATATCTTCAGTTCGGACGTGTATTTCATCAGCACCCTGCCATCGGAGTTGCGTCTGGAGGATGTCGTGCTGGTGTCGGTCACGGCATTGGGCCTGAGCTTTCTGGCCACGCTTTATCCAGCCTGGCGCGCCGCTCAGACTCAGCCGGCCGAGGCGCTGCGCTACGAATAATTGGCTCTAGCGGCGGGCGTCCTGCCGGCGCCGCCAGCTACGCCCAACCCACCAGCGCCAATAGGCCTGGGTAAAGGCGTAACCGAGCACCGCCAGTACCGTTCCCGTAACTAGGGAACCCAGGTACAACGGTTCCCAGTTGTGCTCCAGCATGTGCCGCACCCAAGCCAGGCTAAGTTCGGCGGGCATGCTGTTAGCTGGTGTGTCGAGCAGCCAGGTGCCAACCTTGTAGTTGCAATAGAACACGGGTGGCATGGTCAGTGGGTTGGTCAGCCAGACCAGACCCACTGCGATCGGCAAGTTAGCCCTGGACGGCAGTGCGCATAAGGCTGCGGCAAGCATCTGTAGCGGCATCGGTATCATTGCCCAGAACAAACCGATCGCCATGGCGCGCGCTACCGAGTGCCGATTGAGATGCCAGAGATTGGGATCGTGAATCAGCGCGCCGAGAAAACGCAGCGACTTGTTAGTCTTGATACGATCAGGGTGCGGCATGTAGCGTTTGAAAAAACGACGCGGCATGAAGGTTCTCTGGCAGTCAGCAGCCCGGCGATTATGCCTCGAATCGTGGTGCGGCGCTGACAGTAGTTTTGTGACATTACGTCTACGCCTGCGACAAATTGACTAGCCGCGAACAGCGGTCCCGGAATGGATTCCAGGAGTCTGAATCATGCGGACATTAATGCTGGCGCTCGCCGCGGGGCTTGTATTGCCGCGGTTCCTGCCGGTGCTGCCTGCGAGCTGGGCCTGCGCAGCGTTCGCCGCGGTTGGCGTGCTGATGCTCGTGCACAGGAGGTGGGCCGCGCTGGCCTTGTTTCTTCTTGGCTTGAGCTGGGCCTGTTACCAGAGCCAAAACGCCATGGACGACCGCCTGCCGGCCTCAATGGATGGCCGTACGTTCTGGATAGAAGGGACGGTGGTCGGCCTGCCTGGCACGATTGGCGATGTAGTGCGCTTCGAACTTGGCGATATCGAGTCGCGCCACGCCGGTTTGCCATCGAGGGTGCGCCTATCCTGGTATGGCGGGCCGCAGCTCCGGGCCGGCGAGCGCTGGCGGTTGGCGGCGCGACTGAAGCGTCCCCGCGGTCTGGTCAACCCACAATCGTTCGACTACGAAGCCTGGCTGCTGGCACGCGGTATTGGCGCGACCGGCACTGTCAAGGCCGGGGAGCGTGTGTCGACTTCGGCAGTTGCTGCGGCCGACGGCTGGCGCGACCGGCTGAGGGCGCGTCTGATGGACGTTTCGGCATTCGATCGGCAGGGCGCAATCGCGGCGCTGGTGGTAGGTGACGATTCCGGCTTGAGCCGCCGTGATTGGCAGGTACTACAGGACACGGGCACCGTGCACCTGATGGTCATTTCGGGCCAGCACATTGGCATGCTGGCGGGGTTGCTGTACGGGCTGGTCGCGCTGCTAGCTCGGTTGGGTGTCTGGCCGAGTCGGTGGTCGTGGCTACCTTGCGCGTGCGGACTGGCCTTTGCCGGTGCGCTTTCTTACGGCTGGCTCGCAGGGTTTGATGTTCCTGTCCGACGCGCCTGCCTCATGGTTGCGGTGGTCCTGCTCTGGCGCTTGCGTTTCCGTCATCTGGGCGTATGGCAGCCGCTGCTGCTTGCGCTCAATGGTGTTCTGCTGACCGATCCGCTGGTCACTTTGCAACCGGGGTTCTGGCTCTCCTTCGGTGCCGTTGCGGTGCTGGTTTTGGCTTTCTCCGGACGGCTAGGTCGGTGGGCTTGGTGGAAGACGCTGACGCGGGCGCAATGGGCCGCGACCCTGGGCCTGCTTCCACTATTGATGGCGCTGGGCCTGCCGGTCAGTGCCAGCGGTCCGTTGGCCAATTTGATCGCCGTTCCCTGGGTGAGTCTGACTGTGCCCGTGGCGCTTCTAGGTACGGTACTTTTAGCCCTAGGTGGAATCGGCGAAGCGCTGCTTTGGCTGGCCGGCGGCTCCCTCGCGCTGCTATTTGAGCTATTGAGCATCATCGCCGCCTGGCAACCTGCCTGGTTGGTTGTCGGTTTGCCTTACTGGGCACTGCTGATGGTCGGGTTGGCCGTTTTGCTGTTGCTGATGCCCGCGGGCATCCCGCTGCGCGCGCTGGGGCTGGTACTGCTGTTGCCCTTGGTGTTCCCGCCACGCACCGAAGTGCCGGAGGGACGAGCACAGGTGCAGGTGCTGGATGTGGGGCAGGGGTTGTCGGTGTTGGTGCGAACTCGCGAGCATGCTCTGCTCTATGACGCGGGGCCACGGCAGGGCGATTTCGATACGGGCGAGCGGGTCGTCTTTCCTTCTTTGCGAAGCCTGGGTGTAAGTCAGCTGGATATGCTGCTGCTTAGCCATGCCGACAATGATCATTCCGGTGGCGCCCAGGCGATCCAGCGCTTGATGCCGGTAGCGAAGATAATCAGCGGAGAGCCGCAACGGCACGCAGCTGAACTGGGTGCGCTGCCCTGCGACAGTGGATCGGAGTGGCAGTGGGACCATGTGCGCTTCAGCCTCTGGCAATGGCAGGCGGCACGCGAAAGCAATCAGATGTCATGCGTTCTGTTGGTCGAGGCTAACGGTGAGCGCGTGCTGCTCACGGGCGACATCGATGAGGTAGCGGAGCGGGCATTGCTAGGCAGCGGACGGGATGTGCAGGCGCAGTGGCTGCTGCTGCCGCATCATGGCAGTCGCAGCTCTTCGTCGGAGCCGTTCCTGCGGGCAGTAGCGCCGGACGCGGCGCTTGTCTCGCGCAGTCTCCACAATGCCTTCGGGCATCCTCACCCAAGTGTGAGCGCTCGGCTCGCGGCTCTTGGCATCGATGCTTATGACACCGCTTTGCATGGTGCCATTCGGATTGATCTCGGCGACTTCTCGGCCGCCGAGGTGGAGCGCGCGAAACGTCGATTCTGGCGGGAAAAATGAGAACGGCGGCCGTCGGCGACCCTGCGGCCCTATGCTAGAGTGGCGCCACTTTTTCGAGGGGGATTCATCTCGTGTGGGAGCTGGTCAAAGCAGGCGGCTGGATAATGCTGCCAATCATCCTGTGTTCCATCGCGGCCGCCGGTATCGTCGCCGAGCGACTGTGGACGCTGCGTCCGAGTCGCGTTACACCACCGCATCTGCTTGGCCAGGTATGGAAGTGGATCAAGGACAAGAAACTCAGCAATCAGAAACTCAAGGAGCTGCGTGCGGACTCCCCGCTGGGTGAGATCCTGGCAGCCGGCCTCAGCAACTCCAAACGTGGTCGCGAGATTATGAAGGAATGCATCGAGGAAGCCGCCGCTCGCGTCGTCCACGATCTGGAACGCTACCTCAACGCCCTGGGCACCATTGCCGGTATCGCTCCCTTGCTCGGTCTGCTGGGAACCGTACTGGGCATGATCGAGATTTTCAGCGCGTTTATGGGCTCCGGCATGGCCAACGCGCCGCTGCTCGCCGGTGGCATCGCCAAGGCGCTGATCACGACCGCTGCGGGGCTGATGGTTGGTATTCCCGCGCTGTTCTTCCACCGTTTCCTGCAGCGTCGCGTTGACGAGCTGGTCGTGGGGATGGAACAGGAGGCGATCAAGCTGGTGGAAGTGGTGCAGGGCGACCGTGACGTCGATCTCGGTGAGGACAAGGCGTGAAATTCCGTCGCAAACCTCGCGAGAACGTGGAGATTGGGCTGGCGCCGCTGATCGACGTGGTGTTCATTCTGCTGTTGTTTTTCGTGGTCACCACCACCTTCACTCGTGAAACACAGCTCAAGGTTGACCTCCCGGAAGCGGCGAGTGGTACGCCACCGCAGGATGCCGCGGATCGCCAGCTGGAAGTGCTGATTGATGTGGCTGGCAATTATTCCCTCAACGGCAAAGCCTTGTTGAAGAATGATCTCAACTCGTTGATGGCGGCCTTGAGCAAAGAATCTGGCGGCGACAACCGGATGCCGATGATCATCAGCGCCGATGGCAAGACGCCGCACCAGGCGGTCATCACCGCCATGGATGCCGCCGGCAAGCTGGGTTTCGGCCAGCTGCGCATTACCACGGTCGAGGCACAGGCGTCGCCCTAATGTCATTCGTCGACCGCCTGCAACGCGCCTGGTACGAAGGGCATCCGGCGCTGCGCTTGCTGGCTCCGCTGGAGCTGCTTTATCGCCGCGTGGTCGAGGCCAGGCGGCGGCGTTTCCTCAAAGGCGAAAGCACTGCCTATCGCGCTCCGGTGCCGGTCATTGTGGTGGGCAACATCACCGTGGGCGGAACCGGCAAGACGCCATTGATTCTCTGGCTTATCGAGCACTGTCGAATCCGTGGTCTTCGCGTCGGTGTCGTCAGTCGGGGCTACGGTGCGACTCCCCCATCGTTGCCCTGGCGGGTTCGCTTGGAAGATTCCGCCCAACAGGCGGGCGACGAGCCTCTGTTGATCGTTCAGCGTACCGGTGTCCCGCTGATGATCGATCCTGATCGATCGCGCGCCGCTCGCCAGTTGCTGGAGACTGAGTCGCTCGATCTGATCCTCTCCGATGATGGCCTGCAACACTACCGTCTGGCGCGTGACCTCGAACTCGTGCTGATCGATGCTGCGCGTGGGCTGGGCAACCGCCGCTGCCTGCCGGCCGGCCCACTACGGGAGCCAGCGGAACGACTGGATACGGTGGATGCGGTTCTGTTCAACGGTGCCGAGGCGGATTCAGCGAACGGCTATGCGTTCAGCCTTCAGCCAGCCGCGCTGGTCGAATTGTGCTCCGGCGCACACTGGCCCCTCGATCATTTTCCTGTCGGGCAACAGCTGCATGCGGTGGCTGGCATCGGCAACCCGCAGCGTTTCTTCACCACGCTCGAAACGCTACACTGGCGGCCGATTCCGCATGCCTTCGCCGATCATGCAGCCTACAGTTCGGAGCAGTTGAAATTCAGCCCCGACTTGCCGCTGGTGATGACTGAAAAGGACGCGGTGAAATGCCGGGCTTTCGCCCCGCCAGGCTGGTCGTATTTGCAGGTGCAGGCTGTGCCGTCAGCTGCTTTTGTCACCTGGTTCGACGGCCAGTTGGCGCGATTGCTGCCCAATCACTCTTAAGCCGCTCGCACTGCCATCGCAGTCGAACGCTTCCAAGGACTGCGCATGGATACCAAATTGCTCGACATACTGGCCTGCCCGCTTTGCAAGGGGCCGCTGAAGCTGACCGATGACAAGTCGGAACTGATCTGCAAGGCCGACGCCCTGGCGTTTCCTGTGCGCGACGGCATCCCGGTGATGCTCGAGAGCGAGGCCCGCGCCCTGGAAGTGGATGAGCGCCTGGACAAATGAGTACCGCTTACACCGTCGTAATTCCCGCCCGCTATGCATCGACCCGTCTTCCCGGCAAGCCGCTGCAGGATATTGCCGGCAAGCCAATGATCCAGCATGTCTGGGAGCAAGCCAGTAAGAGTGGCGCGCAGCGCGTCGTGGTCGCTACCGATGATGTGCGTATCGTCGAAGCCTGTGCGGCTTTTGGTGCCCAAGTTGTACTGACCCGTGCCGATCACAACTCCGGTACCGATCGGCTCGCCGAGGTGGCCGAGCAGCTCGGGCTGCCAAGCGACGCCATCGTGGTTAACGTACAGGGCGACGAGCCGCTGATTCCTCCGGCTGTGATCGATCAGGTTGCCGCGAATCTGGCTGCACATCCCGAAGCCGCCATCGCGACGCTCGCCGAGCCGCTGAAGGATGTGCAGACACTGTTCAATCCCAACGTGGTAAAGGTCCTCTCGGATATCAATGGTCTGGCACTGACGTTCAGCCGGGCACCACTGCCCTGGGCGCGCGATTCGTTTGCGGCTGATCGCAGCCAGTTGCCGGTCGGAGTGCCTTACCGTCGACATATCGGGATCTACGCGTATCGAGCCGGATTCCTCGCTAATTTCGTTTCCTGGGGCCCTTGCTGGCTTGAGGATGCGGAGTGCCTGGAGCAGCTGCGTGCGCTTTGGCACGGCCAGCGTATTCACGTCGCCGACGCGGCGGAGGCGCCGCCTGCCGGTGTCGATACGGAGGAAGACCTGGAGCGGGTTCGCCGTCTACTGGGTGGTTGAGATGAAAGTTCTGTTCGTTTGCATGGGCAACATCTGCCGCTCACCTACCGCTGAGGGGGTGTTTCGTCAGCGCGTCGAGGAGGCCGGACTCAGCGAACGGATCGAGATCGATTCTGCCGGGACCGGTGACTGGCATGTTGGCAAAGCGCCGGACTTGCGTGCTTGCGAGGCGGCTAGCAAGCGTGGCTATCAGCTCACAGCGCTGCGTGCACGTCAGGTACAACCCAAGGATTTCGAGCGCTTCGATCTTATCCTGGCGATGGATCACGACAACCTTGCCCGGTTGCAGGCCCAGCGCCCAGCTGGGGGCCAGGCAGAGCTCGATCTGCTATTGCGTCGCTATGATCTGGGCTCGGACGTGGTGCCTGATCCGTACTATGGCGGCGCTGATGGTTTCGAGGAAGTCCTGGACCTCATTGAGAAAGCCAGTGACGCGCTGCTCGTCGAAATAAAGGGTCGATTGTGAGCCTGACCATCGAATTCAATCGCTCATTGAAGCCTTTCAACACATTTGCCGTCGATCAGCGCGCGCAGTATTTCGCGGCAGCACATGGCGATGCTGATGTGCGCGATGCGCTCGCCCGTGCAAAGGCGCTCGATGTGCCGCTGCTGGTAATTGGTGGCGGCAGCAATCTCCTGCTGACCCGTGATGTGCCGTCACTGGTTCTGCATATGGCCAGTCGTGGAAAGCGCATCGTTGAGGAAAGCGCCGAGCAGGTTCTGGTTGAGGCAGAGGCGGGGGAGCCGTGGCATCCGTTCGTGCTCTGGGCATTAGAGCAGGGCTTGGCTGGGCTGGAGAATCTCAGCCTGATACCGGGTACCGTTGGCGCTTCGCCAATTCAGAATATTGGCGCCTATGGTGTCGAAATCAAGGATGTTTTCTCTAGCCTAACAGCGCTGGATTGTCAGACGGGGTCGCTTCGCGAGTTTTCTCTCGAAGATTGTGCCTTCGGTTATCGCGACAGCCTGTTCAAGCAGCAGCCGGGTCGTTACCTGATCTTGCGTGTGCGCTTCGCGTTACGTCGTCAGGCGTCGCTGCATCTTGAATATGGGCCAATTCGCCAGCGCTTGGCGGAGCAGGGCATCGTCGCGCCGACGGCGAAAGATGTGAGTCGAGCGGTTTGTGCCATTCGCAGTGAAAAACTGCCAGACCCGCAGCAGCTCGGCAACGCCGGCAGCTTCTTCAAGAATCCCTTGGTCACGGCTGCCGTTGCTCAGGCGCTTCGCGATAATCATCCTGACCTTGTGGCCTATCCGCAGGGCTACGGTCAGGTGAAGCTGGCAGCGGGCTGGCTGATTGAAAAAGCTGGCTGGAAAGGGTTTCGTGAGGGCGACGCTGGCGTGCATCGACTGCAGGCGCTGGTGTTGGTGAACTATGGTCAGGCCAGTGGCGAGCAATTGCTGCAATTGGCACGGCGAATCCAGGCCGACGTGCTCGATCGATTTAATGTTGCGCTGGAAATCGAGCCGAACGTGATCTGAACGGCGTTCCCAAGCATCTTTGCCGGATGCTCTGTTTGTAGCGCGCTCAGCTTACTGCCTGATCGGAAGGCCATCCCCGTAGGAGCACTTCCTGCGTCTCTAACCGGTACGGCCATAGCTAGTCTCGGTCGCCACCACCCTGCGCATCGGCAGTCGGGGTGCTGCCAGGCTTCGGTGAGGCTCCCCTCTGTGTTCCTCATGATTTGCTCTGGCGGCACAGCTCTCGCGCGCACGGTTGTTTCAGTGCTGCCCAATTCCCTTCGGTCCCGCTGCCACAGGCAATGAGCTCACGCAGTTGCGTTAGATCCGTATCGTCAGCGTGGGGGCGTGTGAGTTGTCGCGGCTCGTCTGCAGTCGGTCCGGCTATGACTTACATCGAGTCTGGCAAGTACGGCGCGCAATCTGAATCGTTCCGGCGGAGAGACCGATTAGCCTGCCTGCGGCAACGCTTCTTTCGCTCATGAGTAAGCCTCTGCTGATGAACAGGGCAGGGCGTAAACGGCGCGTCGACCAGCTGCGGGTTAGCCCTGACACTAAATACACGACGGCCCTATATCGTCGAAGCGCCAGGTCAAATCATCGTTGCCCAGGTTCTTTTTCGTCGCGCCATCCTGGCGGAGCAGGCGGCGAATCGGCTGCTTGAGTGAGCCGTGCACCTTCTGTAAAGCATCGTTCGATAACCAGGTGAGGGCGCACTCAGTCAGGACGGGACAGTCATCGTGTAGGCCCGCTGGCTACGCCTTCTTGCTGCGTCCATCGCATCCTCCTCAAAAACGGATCAGGTAAACCCTATTCAGGAGGGAACAGGCAGACAAAAAAAGGGATGCCGAAGCATCCCTTTTTTCGCGCCAGTGGTGATTAGCCTTGCGGCTTCTCACGGTTATCTGGCTCGTCGCCTACAACAGCGTTTTCCGATTCTTCGGGGGCAGGTTGAGGCGCCTCCTCGGTTACCGGTGCATCTGGCTTCGGCTCGACCACTTCCGTTGCTGGCTCTTGCGCCTGCTGAGCGGGTTCGGCAGTCGAACTGACCGATTGCTCTTCGGTTGCGGGTTCTACCGCAGCACGCACGGGCTCTTCCACTTGCTCCGGCTGGGCAGCGGTAACTTCCGGCTGCGCCACGGCTTGCGCCTGCGTTTCTACGACCGGTTCACTGGCAACGATCTCTGGACTGGCCAGCGGCTGCTCGGCTGCGGCCTTGGCTTCGGCTTCTGCCGCTTCCTTGGCCAGACGCTCGGCTTCGCGCTGACGGCGACGGACTTCGCGAGGATCGTTAGGGGCCCGACCGTTAGGTGTCAGTGCAGGCGCGGCAGCCGGTGCCGTTTCGGCTTTCTCGGCAACCGGCTCGGGCGCTGGTTGCGGAGTCACATCGGCCTGGACAACCTGCGGTGCCTCGCTGGGTGCAAGTTCGGTCGGTTGTGCCGGGGTCTCGATTGCTGCCTCGACCACTGCAGGCTCTTCGACAACCGTACGCTCGTCAGCATCCTGCGCAGCCGGGGGCTGTTCGACGATGGTTGCAACGCCTTCGCTGCTGGTCTGGATCACCGCATCATCAGCGAGCTTCGCCTGCGGAGCTGCTTCGGTGTCGGCGGTATTTGCGGCCAGGGCGGCTGCGGTTGCTGCAACAGCGATCTCCTCTGTCTTAACCGGGGCGTTGCTCTCGTCGACTTCATCGATCTCGTTGCCATTGGCATCGCGTTGGCGCTCGCGGCGGTTGCTGCGACGGCGCTGGCCGCGAGAGCGACGGCGTGGACGCTCGCCATCGTTGCCTTCGGTACCCTCGTTGGCGTCCTGAGCATCTTCGGCGTCGTCCGCGTCTTCAGCTTGTTGCAGCAGCTCGTCGGCGGCTACTACGGCTTGCTGTTCGGCACGCGGCTTGCGCTCTTCGCGCGGTGCGCGGGGCTGCCGCTCAACCTGCTCTTCTTCTGCAACTACCGGAGCTTCGTCGATCGGCGCGCGCAGTTCACGTTTGCGCTCCTCGCGCGGCTTGCGCTCCTCACGTGGAGCTCGCTCGCGGCGTGGCTGGGCTTCGGTGACTTCGGCCTGCTCGCGTGGCTTGCGCTCCTCGCGTGGCGGACGCGGCTGACGCTCTTCGCGTGGCTGGCGGTCCTCTCGTGGCTGACGCTCTTCGCGCGGTTGGCGCTCCTCGCGAGGCTGACGTTCTTCACGCGGCTTGCGCTCTTCGTCACGGCCACCGCGCGAATCGCGGCGGCGGTTCTGCTGACGGCCACTGCGGCGCTCGTCGTTGCGCTGTGGCCGCTCAGATGCGGGTTTTTTCTCTACTTCGGCAGTGGCTTGCGGCTCTTTCGTATCACCTGCGAACAGACCGACCAGGGATTTGATCAAGCCTTTGAACAGGCTCGGCTCCGGTGCCGGCGCGGCGGCAACTGGCGCCTCAACTGGCGCTGCCGCTGTAGCAGCCGGTACGGCACGCTGCGGCGCCGTCTTGACTGCCGCTTCCTGACGAACCAGGGTGCGCGTGGAGCTGACCGGCTGAGCTTCTTCAGCTTCGGTCGGACTCATCTCGTAGCTCGCTTGGCCGGCCAGAATCTCAGGGCTGTCGTCGCGTAGGCGCTGAACTTCGAAATGCGGCGTTTCCAGATGGTCGTCCGGCAGGATGAAGATACGGGCGCGGGTACGCAGTTCGATCTTGGTGATCGCGTTACGTTTCTCGTTCAGCAGGAATGCGGCGACCTGGAACGGCACACGAGCGCGAACCTCGGCCGTGCGATCCTTCAGGGCTTCTTCTTCGATCAGGCGCAGAATTGCCAGCGACAGGGACTCCACGTCGCGGATGATGCCCTGGCCATTACAGCGTGGGCAGACGATGCCGCTCGTCTCGCCGAGGGATGGGCGCAGACGCTGACGGGACATTTCCAGCAGGCCGAAGCGCGAGATGCGACCAACCTGAATGCGTGCGCGGTCAGCTTCCAGCGCTTCGCGCATTTTTTCTTCGACGGCACGTTGGTTCTTCGCCGGCGTCATGTCGATGAAATCGATGACGATCAGGCCGCCGATGTCGCGCAGGCGCAGTTGGCGCGCGATTTCTTCCGCGGCTTCCAGGTTGGTCTGCAGTGCGGTTTCTTCGATGTCGCCGCCTTTAGTGGCGCGAGCCGAGTTGATGTCGATGGAGACCAGTGCTTCGGTCGGATCGATGACGATCGAGCCGCCGGAAGGGAGCTTCACTTCGCGCTGGAAGGCCGTCTCGATCTGACTCTCGATCTGGAAACGATTGAACAGCGGTACGGAATCTTCATACAGCTTGATCTTGCTGGCGTACTGCGGCATGACCTGCTGAATGAAGCTCAGTGCTTCGTCTTGGGCCTCGACGCTATCGATCAGTACTTCGCCGATGTCCTGACGCAGATAGTCGCGGATGGCGCGAATGATGACATTGGATTCCTGATAGATCAGGAACGGTGCGGCGCGATCCTTGGATGCATCCTTTACTGCGGTCCAGAGCTGCAACAGGTAGTCGAGGTCGCACTGCAGTTCTTCGCTGGAGCGCCCCAGGCCGGCGGTACGGACGATCAGGCCCATGTCGGCGGGAATATCGAGCCCGTTCAGGGCTTCGCGCAGCTCGTTGCGCTCTTCACCTTCGATGCGGCGGGAGATGCCACCGGCACGCGGGTTGTTGGGCATCAATACCAGATAACGGCCAGCGAGGCTGATGAAGGTGGTCAGTGCGGCTCCCTTGTTGCCGCGCTCTTCTTTTTCGACCTGAACGATGACTTCCTGGCCTTCGCGCAGGACGTCTTTGATGTTCACGCGGCCTTCAGGCGACTTGCTGAAGTACTCGCGAGAGATTTCCTTGAGGGGGAGGAAGCCGTGGCGCTCGGCGCCGAAGTCGACGAAGGCGGCTTCGAGGCTAGGCTCTACGCGGGTGATCTTACCTTTGTAGATGTTGGCTTTCTTCTGTTCGCGGGCACCCGATTCGATGTCCAGATCGAACAGACGTTGGCCGTCGACCAGTGCGACACGCAACTCTTCAGGCTGAGTTGCGTTAATTAGCATTCTTTTCATGTAGTACCGTCGGTTTCCGTGGCATCCGGAAACGGCGTTCGGCACACACGACTCTCGCGGTCGGTGTCAGGTGAGTCAGGAATGGTTGTAAGGCACTCCAGTGTCCAGCGATGTGCGGCCAGATGGGGCCGGCGTCGCGACGACGTCTCCTGCTTACTGTCGGAACAGAAGCAATGGTTCGGGAGGAGGAATCAGGCATCGGTAGCGGACGGAATGAAGCGTCTGTGAAAGCCTTTTGCTACGCAATCCGATGCTGTGCATCTCCACCCAACACGCATACTTTGAAAATCGGGTGCCGCTCGCAGAATCCAGGGAGCGGGTTGTCGATTATCGCGATTCCCCAAAGGGGGCACGCATCATGTCTTCAAGGCTTGTTTCGCAACTTCACCGCTACTTGAGGGAAGCTCCGTCGGACGGCCTCACGTCCTAGAACATTTTTTTGCCGGCCCAGGTTGGCGATATCGCTGGCATCCCAAGGCCTGTCCGCTTTTGGCGGCGTTCGCGACTATAACAGCAATGTTTAAGTGCTTCAAATCCATGAAAATTGATATGATGCCGCGATGACCAATACCCCCTCCCAGACCTCAGGTGTGCAAATACTCGAGGTCGCGCCGGAACTTGCCGGCCAGCGCATCGACAACTTTCTTCGCAACCAGCTCAAAGGCGTGCCCAAGACCCTGATTTACCGCATCTTGCGTAAGGGCGAGGTGCGGGTGAACAAGGGGCGGATCAAGCCTGAGTACAAGCTGCAGGCTGGCGACTTGGTGCGCGTGCCTCCGCTGCGGCTGGCTGAACGCGATGAGCCGGAGCCGCTGGCTCAAGGGCTGCTCGAAAGACTGGAAAAAGCCATCGTTCATGAGGACAAGGTGCTCATCGTGCTGAACAAGCCTGCCGGTATAGCGGTGCATGGCGGTAGCGGGCTCAGCTATGGCGTAATCGAAGCGCTGCGCCAGTTGCGCCCAGATGCCAAGGAGCTTGAGTTGGTGCATCGCCTGGATCGGGATACTTCAGGACTGCTGATGATCGCCAAGAAGCGCAGCATGTTGCGCCACCTGCATCAAGCGCTTCGTGGTGACGGCGTCGACAAGCGTTATATGGCGCTGGTGCGCGGTCGATGGGAAACGTCCAAAAAACAGGTCAACGCGCCGCTGCTAAAGAATACGCTGCGCTCCGGTGAGCGGATGGTCGAGGTGACCGAGGGCGGCAAAGAGGCGCTGACGCTGTTTCGCGTGCTTCGTCGATTCGGTGAGTTCGCAACCCTGGTTGAGGCAAAGCCGGTGACCGGACGCACCCATCAGATTCGTGTTCATGCACGTCACGCTGGACACAGCATTGCTGGGGACAGCAAGTACGGTGACGAAGAGTTCACGCGCGAGATTCGCGAGCTTGGCGGCAAGCGTTTGTTCCTCCATGCCTACGCGTTGAAGGTTCCGCTACCCGACGGTGGCGAGTTGTCGCTAGAGGCGCCAGTCGATGAAGTATGGGCGCGAACGCTGGAGCGTCTCGGTGAGTAACTATCAGGTCCTTATATTCGACTGGGATGGCACGCTGGTTGACTCGATTGGTCGCATCGTCGAGTCGATACATGTTGCTGCTCGTAATTGTGGCTTGCCGCAAATCGATGACGGCCTGGTCAAGGGCATTATCGGGTTGGCGTTGCCCGAGGCGATCGCCGTGCTGTACCCGGACCAGGCCACTATCGGGCTGATCGAGGATTTCCGTCATTGCTACAGCGAGCATTATCTTGCGTTGGAGACCGAGCCTTCAGCCCTTTATCCGGGCGTAGCTGAAGCGCTGTCAGAGTTTCGCGATGCTGGGTATCTGCTTGCGGTTGCGACTGGCAAAGGGCGGCGAGGCCTAGATCGCGTTTTGGCCGGGCAGGGTTGGGAAGATTTCTTTGATATCACGCGCTGCGCGGATGAGACGGCAAGCAAGCCAGATCCCCGAATGGTTCAAGAGATTCTCGCTCATTGCGGTGCTCGTCCGGAGCAGGCTTTGATGGTTGGCGATTCGGTATTCGACCTGCAAATGGCACGTCGTGCGGGAGTGGATAGTGTGGCTGTCTCCTATGGGGCGCAGCCGCTGCATATCCTGCAGCGCTATGAACCCCGCGCTGCGATTAATCATTTTTCGGAGCTTCGCAGTTGGTTGCGCTCCGTTGCTGGTACTGAGGTGAATGTAAATGTCGGATGAGTGGAAAGCTCCGGTGGATGAATCAAAGGAAGATCGCAACAGTTGGAAGCTGCTGGAGAAAACACTGCTTGCTGGGGTCCAGGAGCAGCGGCGCGCTAGGCGCTGGGGCATATTTTTCAAGCTGCTGACGTTCGTGTACCTGTTCGGTGCATTGGCCTTGTTTTCCCCGGTCTTGCAGTTCGGTAAGAACAAGGGTGCTCAGGAAAGCCATACGGCTGTGATTAATGTGCGCGGCATGATCGCAGATGAAGAGTCTGCGAGTGCCGATAACATCGTGGGAGCCTTGCGCGCTGCCTTCGAGGACGCCAGCACTAAGGGGGTTGTGCTGCGTATCAACAGCCCTGGCGGTAGTCCGGTCCAGTCGGGCTATATCTATGACGAGATCTTGCGTTTGCGTAGCGAGTATCCGGCCGTCAAGCTTTATGCGGTTATCACTGATCTTGGTGCGTCGGGCGCTTACTATATCGCCAGCGCGGCGGACGAAATCTATGCGGATAAATCAAGCCTGGTAGGGTCGATCGGGGTGACAGCGGCAACCTTCGGTTTCGTCGATACCATGGAGAAGTTGGGCGTCGAGCGCCGTGTTTATACCGCTGGGGAGCATAAGGCGTTCCTGGATCCGTTCCAGGCAGAAAAACCCGAGGAAAGCCGGTTCTGGCGCGGAGTGCTTGCCACTACCCATCGGCAGTTCATCGACAGTGTCAAGCGCGGGCGTGGTGATCGTCTTCAGGATGAGCGGCACCCGGAGCTGTTTTCTGGTCTGATCTGGTCCGGGGAGCAAGCTCTGGAGTTGGGGTTGATCGACGGCTTGGGTAGCACTTCCCACGTGGCGCGTGAAGTGATTGGAGAGCCGGAGATGGTTGATTTTACCATCAAGGAATCGCCTCTCGACCGCTTCACCAAGAAGCTGGGTGCGAGCGTTGCTGAGCGGCTGGCGATTCTGGTTGGGTTGCAAGGGCCGGCGCTGCGCTAGGCTTGCCTGTTTTCAAGGGATTTCGATGCCTGCAAGCAGAAGCATATCCACCAGTCGAATAAGTGGTAGGCCCACCAGGCTGGTGACGTCTTCACCTTCGGTGGCGCGGAACAGGCTGATGCCTAACCCCTCGGCCTTGAAGCTCCCGGCGCAATCGTAGGGTTGTTCGATCTTCAGGTAGCGCTCGATCTGCGTCTCATCGAGTGCTCTGAAATGTACGGTGAATGGCACGCAGTCCACCTTTAGTTGGTCGTTCTTGCTGTCGAGTAAGGCTAGGCCGGTAAGGAATCTGACGCTGTTGCCGCTGGCGGCCAGTAGTTGCTGCTTGGCTCGTTCGAATGTGTGTGGCTTGCCAAGAATATGCTGGCCGAGTACTGCGGCCTGATCCGACCCAATGATTAGATGATCTGGATAGCGTGCGGCCAGCGCTCTTGCCTTGTGTTCGGCGAGCCGGCGCACAAGCTGTTCTGCGGCCTCGTTGGGCAGGGGAGTCTCATCAATCTCCGGTGCGTAGCTATCGAACGGTAGTTGCAGGCGTGACAGCAGTTCCTGGCGATAACGTGAACTGGATGCGAGCAGCAGGCGGCGCATGATTCCCTCCTTTATATATAGGTAAAACGATTGTATGCGTTACGTTGTGAAGCTGGGCGGAATTCCTTTGACAGGTCGCGGGTGCGTCCCTAGAATGCCGCGCTTATGTTGAAAGGACCGATACCTCCGCACGCTGATCCGCGTAAGCTCGCTGACCGAGCGGCCACCCTTGCTGGTGAGCTGCAATTGTCGCAGCTGAAACGGCTCGCTGATTCTCTTGAAGATGATAAGGGAGCGGTGCGCGCCAGCTTTTCCTTCGGGCGCGACGAGCAGCGTACTGTGGTTATCCATAGTCAGCTCGACGTTGAGGTCAAAATGATTTGCCAGCGTTGTCTGGAGCCGGTTGTTCTGCCGATTCACAGCGAGTGCGATTATGCGGTTGTGAATGAAGGGGCGAGCAGCCAGCACCTGCCCAAAGGGTATGACGTGCTGGAAGTAGGAGAAGATCCTCTGGATCTGCTGGCGCTGGTCGAAGACGAGCTATTGCTCGCTCTGCCGATTGTTCCACTCCATGACCCTGAAATTTGCCAGCCGCCGGTTGGGCCAGATGAGCCTGAACCGAGTGAGGACGAGGTAACGCGGTCCAACCCGTTCAGCGTACTGGCGCAGTTAAAGCGTGACCCAAACGTTTAGGAGTTGATCCAAATGGCTGTTCAGCAGAACAAAAAATCCCGTTCCGCCCGTGACATGCGTCGTTCGCATGACGCTCTCGAGCCGAACGCTCTATCCGTGGAAAAGAGCACCGGTGAAGTTCACCTGCGTCACCACGTTTCCCCGGATGGTTTCTACCGTGGTCGCAAGGTGATCGACAAAGGCGCTGACGAGTAATCCTTGTCCGCTCCGGTTATCGCGATTGATGCAATGGGTGGGGACTTCGGTCCCCACTGCATTGTTCCGGCCAGTCTTTCCTGTCTGGTTGAAAACCCCTCGTTGCATCTGGTCCTCGTCGGCCAAAAATCTCTAATTGAACAGCTTGTTGCCCAGCACCCCGGGACCGATTTGGCGCGCCTGAAAATCGTCGATGCGCCCGAGGTGATCGGTATGGACGAGCGTCCTGCTCAGGCATTACGTGGCAAGCCGCGCTCATCAATGCGAGTGGCGCTCGAAGAGGTGCGCGACGGTAACGTGAAGGCCTGCGTGAGTGCCGGTAATACCGGGGCGCTCATGGCGTTGGCGCGTCAGGTGTTGAAGACGCTCCCAGGTATTGATCGGCCGGCGATGGTTACCGCGCTACCCACGCAGGGTGATCCTTGCCTATTGCTGGACCTCGGCGCGAACGTCGACTGCCCGGCCGACCAGTTGTATCAGTTTGCTGTGATGGGCGTCGTCGCTGCGGAATCGCTCGGGCGCCATCAGCCTAGGGTCGCGTTGCTGAATGTCGGCACTGAAGAAATCAAAGGTAACCAGCAGGTCAAGCAGGCAGCTGCCCTATTGCAGCAGGCGTCGGGAATCAACTATCGAGGTTTCATCGAAGGGGATGGGCTTTATCGCGGAGAGGCTGATGTCGTCGTATGTGATGGGTTCGTTGGCAACATACTGCTCAAATCTAGCGAAGGGCTGGCCGGTATGCTGGTTGCCAAAGTCGAGGCGCTCTTCAGGCGATCGCTCGGGGCGCGCATCGTTGGCGCTATGGCGTTGCCTCTATTACGTCGGCTGCGCTCGGAGCTCAATCCCGCACAGTACAACGGGGCCAGTTTTCTGGGGCTTCAAGGAATTGTGGTCAAGAGCCATGGTAGTGCAGGCGCGGATGGCTTCAAGGCGGCCATTCGGCGCGCAGCGCAGGACGTCGAGCATGATCTTCCTGAGCAGCTGAGGCGCCGGCTCGGGCATTATCTGAAGGCTATTCATCCGGCCGATGGGTTTGATGATGTGACCGCAGGTGGCGGCCCGCCATCCAACTGAAATTCGCTGCGCCGGTCTCTGGCGTATTCTTCAGACGAACAGAACCACAAGAGAGTTGTTCCATGTCCGCATCACTTGCTTTCGTCTTTCCCGGTCAGGGGTCGCAATCCCTTGGCATGCTGGCCGAGCTGGGTACTCGGCAGAGCGTGATCGTCGATACGTTTGCCGAAGCATCTTCGGCGCTGGGCTATGACCTATGGGCACTAGCTCAGAGCGGCCCAGAAGAGCAGCTCAATCAGACCGACAAGACCCAGCCGGCGATTCTCACCGCCTCCGTTGCAATCTGGCGTCTATGGCAGGCTGAAGGCGGCGCGCAGCCTGCCTTTCTTGCGGGACACAGTCTTGGTGAGTATTCGGCCTTGGTGGCTGCCGGCAGCCTTCCGTTCGCCGATGCAGTCAAGTTGGTCGAGTTGCGTGGCCAGTTGATGCAGCAGGCAGTGCCGGCAGGGCAGGGCGCGATGGCAGCCATTCTAGGACTGGAGGATGCCGATGTGCTGGCTGCCTGTGCCGAGGCGGCGCAGGGAGAGGTTGTCAGCGCGGTCAACTTCAACGCTCCTGGGCAGGTCGTGATCGCTGGTAATGCTGCAGCCGTGGAGCGAGCCATCGAAGCATGCAAGGCCAAGGGTGCCAAGCGTGCTATGGCTTTGCCGGTGAGCGTGCCGTCCCACTGCGATTTGATGCGACCTGCTGCCGAGCGCTTTGCTGCCTCGGTAGAGGCGGTCGCATGGCAGGCGCCACAGATTCCGCTGGTGCAGAATGTCAGCGCAGCAGTGGTTGCGGATCTGGATGCACTCAAGCGTGATCTGTTGGCGCAGCTTTACAGTCCGGTTCGCTGGGTCGAATCGATTGTTGCTCTGGGCGAGCGTGGCGTGACGTCTTTAGTCGAATGCGGTCCCGGAAAAGTCCTTTCAGGCCTTAACAAGCGCTGCGTCAAGGGCGTCAATATCTACAATCTCGATACCCCCGAGGCCTTTGCTGCCGCTCGAGCGGCGCTGGTTTGAACAAGGAGAACGCTATGAATCTGCAAGGTAAGGTGGCATTGGTAACCGGCGCGAGTCGTGGTATTGGCCAGGCCATTGCCCTTGAACTGGGCCGCCAGGGCGCGATAGTGATCGGTACTGCGACCACTCCATCTGGCGCCGAGCGTATCGCCGAAACCCTGAAAGAGAACGGTATCCAAGGTGCCGGATTGGTGCTCGACGTCTGTGATGGCGAGTCGGTCAGCAGCACTCTGGAGCACATTCAACAGCATCTTGGGCAGCCGGCAATCCTGGTCAACAATGCTGGCATTACCCGCGACAATTTGATGCTGCGCATGAAGGATGACGAGTGGAGCGACGTTATCAATACCAACCTGAACAGCCTGTATCGCCTGTCCAAGGGTGTGCTGCGTGGGATGACCAAGGCTCGTTGGGGACGAATCATCAATATCGGTTCGGTGGTTGGTGCCATGGGCAACGCCGGACAGGTAAACTACGCGGCAGCCAAGGCCGGTCTGGAGGGTTTCAGTCGTGCATTGGCTCGTGAGGTCGGTTCGCGTGGTATCACGGTGAATTCCGTGGCGCCTGGTTTCATCGATACCGATATGACTCGCGAGTTGCCAGAAGCCCAGCGTGATGCGCTCCTGGGGCAAATTCCCCTGGGGCGTCTCGGTCAGGCCGAAGAGATTGCCAAGGTCGTTGCGTTTCTCGCTTCGGACGGCGCTGCCTACGTCACCGGGGCAACTGTTCCGGTGAATGGCGGCATGTACATGAGTTGATGTGACACCCGGCGTACAAGGACAGTCTTAAAGGCTGTCTTTAAATTAGCTATAAAACCTCAGCTGGTTTATAGACAGATGGTTGAAGGCCAGTATGATGCTGGTCGGCTTCCAGCTTGAAATGCGGAAAACGCTTTCTATACACTACCGCGCAAACCAGCTGCCTGATTTTTCCATAGGAGTGAAAACAAGGTATGAGCACCATCGAAGAACGCGTCAAGAAAATCGTTGCCGAGCAACTTGGCGTTAAAGAAGAGGAAGTAACCAACAGCGCTTCCTTCGTCGAAGACCTGGGTGCCGACTCTCTTGACACCGTTGAGCTGGTGATGGCTCTGGAAGAGGAATTCGAGACCGAAATCCCGGACGAGCAGGCTGAGAAGATCACCACCGTTCAGGAAGCCATCGATTACATCAATGCGCACGCGCAGTAAGTTGTAATTCGCTTCGGAAACAGGAAAGCCGCACTGCCTTGATCGAGGTAGTGCGGCTTTTCTTTGAGAGAGATTCATCTAGGATGGGCGCCATTGGGTTCCCGATCCGAGGATCGCTCCTGTTTCAATGGGAGCCGAGCCAAGTACGTTAGGTATAGGAGTAATCGCTGTGTCGCGTAGACGCGTCGTAGTCACCGGGATGGGCATGCTATCGCCACTGGGTAACGATGTGCCGAGCAGCTGGCAGGGTATTCTCGCCGGCCGCAGTGGTATCGGCCTGATCGAGCACATGGATCTTTCTGCCTACTCCACTCGTTTTGGCGGGTCGGTGAAGGGCTTCGATGTCGAGCAGTATTTGCCGGCAAAGGAAGCGCGCAAGCTCGACCTGTTCATCCAGTACGGCCTCGCCGCGAGCTTTCAGGCCGTGCGTGATTCCGGGCTGGAGGTCACTGACGCCAATCGTGAGCGTATTGGCGTCGCGATGGGCTCCGGTATCGGTGGCTTGACCAACATCGAAAACAGCTGCAAGGCGCTGATTGAACAGGGCCCACGGCGCATTTCGCCTTTTTTCGTGCCAGGCTCCATCATCAATATGGTGTCTGGCTTCCTGTCGATCCACCTTGGATTGCAGGGCCCCAACTATGCCATCGCCACGGCCTGCACCACGGGCACTCATTGCATCGGCATGGCCGCGCGTAACATCGCCTATGGTGAGGCGGATGTGATGGTAGCAGGCGGTTCCGAAATGGCTGCCAGTGGTCTCGGTATTGGTGGCTTCGCGGCGGCGCGGGCATTGTCCACGCGTAACGACGACCCGGCTGCGGCCAGCCGTCCGTGGGACAAGGACCGTGACGGTTTCGTTCTGTCCGACGGTGCCGGTGCGCTGGTACTCGAGGAACTTGAGCACGCCAAGGCTCGCGGCGCGCATATCTATGCTGAGCTGATCGGTTTCGGTATGAGTGCTGATGCGTTCCATATGACGTCGCCACCGGACGATGGTGCCGGCGCGGCGCGCTGCATTCGTAACGCGCTGAAGGACGCTCAGCTGAATGTCGACCAGGTGCAGTACATCAACGCGCACGGGACCTCCACTCCTGCTGGCGACAAGGCCGAGGCGGCTGCTATCCGCAGCGTGTTTGGCGATCATGCCTATGAATTGTCGGTGAGTTCGACCAAGTCCATGGTTGGGCATCTGCTCGGTGCTGCCGGCGCCGTAGAAGCGATCTTTAGCGTTTTGGCCATTCGTGATCAGGTTGCACCGCCGACCATTAACCTGGACGAACCAGGTGAAGGCTGCGATCTCGACTTCGTGCCGCATCAGGCCAAGCCGAGGGCGATCGACGTCTCAGTATCCAACTCCTTCGGGTTCGGTGGCACCAACGGCTCGCTGGTTTTCCGCCGGTTCGCCGAGTGACATTGAGCTGGCTGAACGGGCAGCCCTGTGACGGGTTGCCCGTTCATGATCGCGGCCTGGCTTACGGCGATGGGCTGTTCGAGACGATACGGGTCGTGGGTGGTCGGGTGCGACTGCTTGAGCGCCATCTGCGGCGTTTGGAGGATGGTTGCCAGCGCCTCGCCATTCCGGTTGACACAGATCAGCTGCACAACGAACTGGCGCAGTTCTGTCAGGCGCTGGGGCAAGGTGTCGCCAAACTCATCGTTACCCGCGGTACCGGGCAACGCGGTTATGCACCGCCACAGCCCTGTCAGCCGCAACGGCTGCTTCTGGGTTCACCTCTTCCCGCTTATCCGTCACAGCATGCTGAATCCGGCATTAGGATTTTCTCCTGTGAGACGCGTCTTGCGGAGCAGCCGCGGCTCGCTGGCATCAAACATCTGAACCGGCTGGAACAGGTGCTGGCGCGTGCCGAATGGCATGATCCGGCATTCGCCGAGGGGCTGATGCGCGACATCTCCGGCAGGGTGGTAGAGGGCGTCTTCAGCAATTTGTTTATGGTCGTCGGCGGTGAGCTGCTTACTGCGTCGCTGGTGCGTTGTGGAGTTGCCGGGGTCATGCGTGCGGAGATCATGGACCGCGCATCGCAGCAGGGGCTTGCGGTGATCGAAAGCGATATCAGCTATACCGAGTTGTTGCAGGCTGATGAGGTTTTCCTCTGTAACAGCCTCTATGGTATCTGGCCTGTCACCGGTTTGGCTGAACGTGTCTGGCCCGTCGGTCCGCTGACCCGTAAACTGCAGGTCGTTGTTGCCGACCTGTTGAGTGATTCGTGATCCGTAAAATTCTAGTTCTGCTGCTGGCCGTAGTGCTGTTAGCGACAATCTCACTCGGGCTGTTCGCCTGGAAGCAGCATTCGGCGCTGGAGCAGCCTCTGGGCGTAACTGACGAAGCCCTTCTGCTCGATGTGCGCCCCGGCGATACGCCCAGCGGCGTTTTTCAGCGGCTGGAGGCAGAGGGTGTATTGGACGATGCGTTCTGGCTGCGGCTGTATTGGCGGTTGAATTTGTCGGGGCAGAGCCTGCATAGCGGTGAGTACCGCCTGACGCCGGGCATGACCGCGCGCGACATGATCGGCTTGTGGAAGCGCGGCGAGGTCGTGCAGTACAGCCTGACGCTCGTCGAAGGCTGGAGTTTCCGTCAGCTACGTAACGCGCTGCTGAATCAGCCCAAGCTACAGCAGACATTGGATGGTCTGTCGGATGCCGAGATCATGGCGCACATCGGCTCGCCGGAGCTGCACCCGGAAGGGCGATTCTTCCCCGATACGTATCGATTCACTCGCGGCACGTCCGATGCAGATCTGCTGCGCCGTGCCTATGCGCGACTTGAGCAGGTGCTCGAGGAAGAATGGCAGCAGCGGGTTGAAGGCCTGCCTTATCAGGATGCCTATCAGGCGCTGATCATGGCGTCGATCATCGAGAAGGAAACCGGGGTGCCGGAAGAGCGGGGCGAGATCGCCGGCGTCTTCGTTCGTAGGTTGGCGCAGGGCATGTTGCTGCAGACCGATCCGACCGTGATCTACGGCATGGGCGAGAGCTACAAGGGCCGAATCACTCGCACCGACCTGCGCACGCCGACGCCCTACAATACCTACACCAATGCCGGCTTGCCGCCGACTCCGATCGCCATGGTCGGGCGCGAGGCGATTCACGCCGCATTGCATCCGGCGGACGGCACCAGCCTCTACTTCGTCGCGCGCGGTGATGGCAGCCATGTCTTCAGCGATACGCTCGATCAGCACAACCGGGCGGTGCGCGAGTACCAGCTCAAGCGCCGCGCTGACTATCGTTCCAGCCCGCCGCCGCCGCGGCAGGCGCCGGTCAACAGCGGGAGCACTCAATGAACGGACTCTTCGTCACCCTTGAAGGCCCCGAGGGGGCCGGGAAGAGCACCAATCGCGAATGCCTCGCCGAATGCTTGCGAGCTAAAGGTCTGGACATTGTGCTGACGCGCGAGCCCGGTGGGACGCCGCTGGCCGAGCGTATTCGCGAGTTGCTGCTGACCCCCGCCGATGAGCCGATGGCGGTGGATACCGAGCTGCTGCTGGTATTTGCAGCGCGTGCCCAGCATCTGGCGCAGGTCATCCGGCCAGCGCTCGAACGTGGCGCAGTGGTGCTCTGTGATCGCTTCACCGATGCCACCTACGCCTACCAGGGCGGTGGTCGTGGGCTTTCGGTCGAGCGGATCGCACAGCTGGAAGCCTTTGTGCAGGGGGGGCTGCGTCCCGACTTGACGTTGATCTTCGACCTGCCGATCGAGGTGGGGCTGGCACGAGCGGCTGCCCGAGGGCGCCTGGATCGCTTCGAACAAGAAGGCGTGCGCTTTTTCGAGTCGGTACGGCGTGCCTACCTGGAGCGTGCGAAAGCTGAACCGGCACGCTATCGGATCATTGATGCCGGCCAATCGCTGACCGCCGTGCAACAGGATGTTGAGGCGTTGATTCCTGACCTGATGGAGCGCCTCGATGGCTGACGTCCTTCCCTGGCAGGCCGAACTCTGGCGGCAACTGGCAGGGCGCACGCAGCATGCTCATGCCTATCTGCTGCATGGCCCGGGGGGCATCGGTAAGCGGCTGCTGGCCGAGCAGTTGATGGCGCTGTTGCTTTGCCAGCGCCCCGTTAACGCCAGTGCCTGCGGTGAGTGCAAGGCTTGCCTGCTGCTCGCTGCCCATACTCATCCGGACCACTACATTCTCGAGCCGGAGGAAATAGACAAGGCCATTCGTGTCGACCAGGTGCGCGACCTGGTTGGTTTCGTCACCCAGACGGCGCAGTTGGGTGGACGCAAGGTGATATTGTTGGAGCCGGCCGAGGCGATGAACCTCAATGCGGCCAATGCTTTGCTCAAAAGTCTTGAGGAACCCTCCGGCAATACCGTGCTGCTGCTCATCAGTCATCAGCCAAGCCGCCTGCTACCGACCATCAAGAGTCGCTGTGTTCAACAGGCCTGCCCACTGCCGGGGCGCAAGCAGAGTCTCGATTGGCTAGCAGGGCAGTTGCCTGAATTGATGCCGGAGCTGCGTGAACAGCTGCTGACATTGGCAGCCGGGTCGCCTCTGGCCGCGCTGAAACTTCATGAGCAGAAGGTGCTGGATCTTCGGGCGCAGGTGGTCGATGGGGTGAAGAAGCTGCTCAAGCAGCAACAATCGCCCAGTCAGCTGGCCGAGGGCTGGAATGCACTACCGCTGATTCTGCTCTTCGACTGGTTCTGTGAGTGGACGCATCTGATCCTGCGTTACCAGATGGCCGGTGATGAAGCGGAGCTCGGCGCTGCCGATATGCAGAAGGTATTGCAGTACCTTGCACAGAAGTCGCCGCAGCACAAAGTGATGGCGCTGCAGGACTGGCTGCTCGAACATCGGCAGAAAGTGCTAGGCAAAGCCAATCTGAACCGTGTATTGCTTCTCGAAGCGCTGCTGGTGCAGTGGGCAACGCTGCCTAGCGCGGGCTAGAATCGACCGGAATTATCGTTAGGAACACCGCATGAGCCTGCCAGCAAATCTTGGTCCGCGTAATGGCATCCTGTCCCTGACCATCAAGGACAAGTCGGTGCTCTATGCCGCGTTCATGCCCTTCATCAAGCATGGCGGTCTGTTCATTCCGACCAACAAGAGCTACAAGCTCGGCGACGAAGTATTCATGCTGCTCAACCTGATGGACGAGCCGGAGAAAATACCGGTCGCAGGCAAGGTGGTCTGGATCACGCCCAAAGGCGCCCAGGGCAGCCGCGCTGCGGGCATCGGCGTGCAGTTCAATGAAGGCGACAGTACCGCGCGTAACAAGATCGAAACCTATCTGGCTGGTGCCCTTAAGTCGGATCGCCCGACCCACACGATGTAGCGCGCGTCTGGCTCAGTGCGGCCAGCTAGCGTCACCGTCCTTTTCCTGAAAACCGGTCATTTGCTCTACAATCGCCCCTTTTTAGCGATAGCAAGTAGTGCCTTCCATGCTGGTAGATTCTCACTGTCACCTCGATCGCCTCGACCTCACCGCTCACGACGGCTCACTGGATGCCGCGCTGGACGCTGCACGAGCGTGCGGCGTCGAGCATTTCCTCTGTATCGGCGTCAGCGCGGATAACGCGGCGGCGGTAAGAGCGTTGGCCGAGCGCTATGTTGATGTCGACTGCTCAATTGGCGTGCATCCGCTGGATCTTGAGCCGAGCAGTCAGCCGGTGCTGGACTGGTTGCTAGGCGAGCTGCAGCACCCTCATGTGGTTGCTATCGGCGAGACGGGCCTGGACTATCACTACGAGCCTGAGGCTGCGCAGATGCAGCAGAAGTCGTTTCGCCTGCATCTTGAAGCCGCTAGGCAGACCGGCAAGCCGGTCATCGTGCACACCCGGGCGGCGCGCGCCGATACGCTGGACTTACTGCGTGAAGCGGCGCTACCGCAAGCGGGTGTACTGCATTGCTTTACCGAAGACTGGGACATGGCCAAGGCAGCGCTTGATCTCGGCTTCTATATCTCACTCTCGGGAATCGTGACGTTCCGCAATGCCGATGCGCTGCGCGACGTAGCCCGCAAAGTCCCTGCCGACCGCCTACTGGTCGAGACTGATGCGCCGTACTTGGCGCCGGTTCCGTATCGTGGCAAGGCCAACCTTCCGCAATACGTACGTGAGGTCGCCGAGTTCCTTGCCGAACTGCGTGGCGTTTCGTTCGATGTGCTGGCCGAACAAACCACCTCCAACTTCAAGGCGCTGTTTCCGCTGGCAAGAGTGCGCGGCTGAGATGGCTGCCGCTCGGGTTTCTGCACGCTCTCGCTGACGCGTTGCCTGGCTGATTGCCAAACGAATGGCGCTGTTTTCGTGCCCTAACGATCTCCAAGGTGGCGTATGACCGCTGAAACGCTACACACCGGACCGCTTCAGCGCGGTCTGAAGAACCGTCATATCCAGTTGATCGCTCTGGGTGGGGCGATTGGCACTGGCTTGTTCCTTGGCTCGGCTGGGGTGCTGCGGAGCGCGGGGCCGTCGATGATCCTGGGCTACGCGATTGGTGGCTTCATCGCTTTTCTGATCATGCGCCAGTTGGGCGAGATGATCGTCGAGGAACCGGTTGCGGGCTCCTTCAGCCATTTCGCGCACAAGTACGGCGGTGGCTACGCGGGGTTTCTTTCGGGCTGGAATTATTGGGTGCTCTACGTACTGGTGGGCATGGCCGAGCTGACCGCGGTCGGCAAGTACGTGCAGTTCTGGTGGCCTGAGGTTCCGACCTGGGCCACGGCCGCTGCGTTCTTCGTGCTGATCAATCTGATCAATCTCAGCAATGTCAAAGCCTTCGGGGAAACCGAGTTCTGGTTCGCCATCGTCAAAGTGGCGGCAATCGTCGGCATGATCCTGCTTGGCCTGTTCCTGCTAGTCAGTGGGCAGGGCGGCGAGCAGGCAAGTATCAGTAATCTGTGGTCCCACGGTGGATTCTTCCCCAATGGCTTCAGCGGCATGCTGTTGGCTTTGGCGATCATCATGTTTTCATTTGGTGGACTTGAGTTGGTGGGCATCACCGCGGCGGAAGCGGCTGAGCCGAGAACCGTCATTCCCAAGGCGATCAATCAGGTCGTTTATCGCATCCTGATCTTTTACATAGGTGCGTTGACCGTGCTGCTGGCGCTTTATCCCTGGGATGCGTTGCTGCTGACGCTGGGCGCAGCGGGCGATCCTTATAGCGGTAGTCCCTTCGTGCAGATATTTTCGCTGATCGGCAGCGATACGGCCGCGCACTTGTTGAACTTCGTTGTACTCACTGCGGCGCTGTCGGTCTACAACAGCGGCGTGTATTGCAACAGCCGGATGCTGTACGGCCTGGCGGAGCAGGGCGATGCCCCGCGCAGCCTCATGAAGATCAATTCTCGTGGCGTGCCGGTTCTTGCAGTGGGTGTGTCTGCGTTGGTGACGTTGCTTTGCGTGGCGGTGAACTACCTGTTCCCACAGGGCGCTCTCGAGCTGCTGATGTCCCTGGCGGTGGCTGCGCTGGTCATCAACTGGGCGATGATCAGTCTTGCGCATCTCAAGTTTCGACGTGCCATGCAGCAGCAAGGCATCGAGCCAAGCTTCAAGGCGTTCTGGTTCCCGTTGAGCAACTACCTGTGTTTGGTTTTCGTTGCCGGCATATTGGTGATCATGCTGTGGCTGCCGGGCATTCGCATGTCTGTGTTCGCCATTCCCGTATGGGCTGGCTTCCTTTGGTTGTGCTATCAGCTACGGGCTCGTCTATCGGCAAATATGGTATAGCGCTGCAGCTTGGTCGTTAGGCAAAAAAAACCCGGTTTCCTGAGAAGCCGGGCCAAGACCATTAGGAGTATGAAATCGCAATCCTAGCGACCTCATCTGGCTGGGCAGTGGGGGGATTGCCCGGCCAGTTACTCAAGTATTGGCGCTACATCTGCGCTCTGCAGGCGGATTTGCGCGCTTTTTAAACGCATTTGGAATACATGTCTCGCTGGTTGATCGCCGTCAGTGCGTAGCCAGGCTCCGTAGCAGCGCAAGCGTTTCTTCAATCACCCGTTCTGGCGTATAGAAATGCGGAGAGAGGCGGATACCGCCACCACGCAATGCACACACTACTTGTTCTGCCTTCAGACGTTCGAACAGCTCGGCATTCGTCGAGCCCTCGAGCCGGAACGTGATGATGCCGGAGCGGCGTTCCGCCTGGCCTGGGGAGAGGATTTCGACTCCGTTCAGGCTATTGAGCCCTTGGGTGAGCCATTCGATTCGCTCGCCCAGCGATTTGGCGACTTGCTCCATTCCCACTTCTTCCAGCAGTGAAAGACTGGCTTCGAGCGCCATTGCCCCTAGCAGGTTAGGGCTACCGCATTCGAAGCGCCTTGCGCTGCGCGCAGGTTCCCACTCGGTGCGGTCGTAATCGCCTGCGTGTTCCAGCATGTGCCAGCCGTATTCGTGCAGTTTCAATCGTTCGCGCAGATCGCTGCGGCAATAGAACACCCCGAGCCCTTCCGGGCCGAGCATCCATTTGTGGCCATCAGCCATGGCGAAGGCGCAGCGATTTTGCTGCGCATCGAAGGGCAGAGCGCCTAGTTGCTGAATCGCGTCGATGCACAGGAGCACTCCGCGTTGCTCGCAGCCTTCACCCAGGCGTACCAGATCCAGGCGCATTCCACTGGCGTACTGAACGGCACTGATGGCCATCAGGCGTACCCGTGGGCCACATGCCGCCAGGAGATCCCCTTCCGGGTCGGCGCCCTTGAGATTGACCTGGACCACCTCGACACCGTACGGCTGCAACGCTTCCCAGACGACGCGGTTGGACGGGAATTCCTCATCGCTGATGACGATTTGGTCGCCGCTTTTCCAATCCAGCCCGAATGCAACAAACGACAACGCTTCGGAGGTGTTCTTGACCAAGGCCACATCGGCGCTGCTGGGGGCATTCAGTAGTCGCGTCAGGCGTTGACGCAGGCTGCGCTCTACCGACAGCCACTGCGGATAGTCGCGCGCGCCGATGGTTGCGTTCTGTTCGGCGAAAGCGCTGACGGCTCGGGCCGCGCGCAGCGGCCAGGGAGCGACGGCCGCATGGTTCAGATATCGCAAACCGACTATTTGTGGAAATTCGTCATTTATTTGGATCATGTTTGGATGTTCCGTGCATTTCATGACCGGTTAGGCATAATGGCTGCCTCGAATCAACCCTCAAGCAGCCTTCCTATGCAGAATGAACCTCGTAAGGTCCGCGAATTTCGTCGCCGCGAACAGGAAATCCTCGATACCGCGTTGCAGCTGTTTCTCGACCAAGGAGAAGACAGCGTCACCGTCGAGATGATTGCCGATGCGGTCGGTATCGGCAAAGGCACGATCTACAAACACTTCAAGTCCAAGGCCGAGATCTACCTGCGGCTGATGCTCGATTACGAGCGAGACCTGAACCAGATCCTCCACTCTCCTGACCTGGATCTCGACAAGGAAGCGCTGTCGCGAGCCTACTTCGAGTTCCGCATGCGCGATCCCCAGCGTTATCGGCTGTTCGACCGCCTCGAAGAGAAAGTGGTCAAGGGAAATCAGGTTCCTGAGATGGTCGAACAGTTGCACAGCATCCGCGCCTCCAACTTCGAGCACCTGACCCAGCTGATCAAAGGCCGGATCGCTGAAGGCAAGCTGGAAGACGTGCCTCCCTACTTCCACTATTGCGCGGCGTGGGCGCTGGTGCATGGCGCCGTTGCGCTTTATCACTCGCCGTTCTGGAGCAACGTGTTGGAAGACCAGGATGGCTTTTTCCAGTTCCTAATGGACATCGGCGTGCGCATGGGCAACAAGCGCAAGCGTGATTGAAGCGCAGGCAGGATCGAACAGACGTGGTAGCAATGAACGCGAGCGAGTTTCCCATCCGCTACATAGAGCCGGTATTTCGGCCGCCCAGCGAAGCACATTCGCTGATCCTGCCGGTAACCAATGGTTGCTCATGGAACAGCTGCACCTTCTGCGAAATGTACACCGCGCCCCAGAAGAAATTCCGCGCCCGCGATGAAGCGGAAGTGCTCGACGATATTCGTCGCTGCGGTGAGCAGCTGATCGTACAGCGCGTATTTCTCGCCGATGGTGATGCCTTGGTACTGCCGACCCGCAGGCTCTTGAAAATCCTAGAGCAGATTCGCCAGTGTTTGCCGGAGGTACAGCGCGTCTCCAGCTACTGCCTGCCGCGTAACCTGCGCAAGAAGTCCGTCGCGGAGTTGCGCGAACTGGCGGATGCCGGACTCGGTATGGCCTATGTCGGTGCCGAGTCCGGGGATGATGAGGTACTGGCGCTGGTCAACAAGGGCGAAACCTACGAATCGACCCTTAGTGCGTTGGATAAGCTGGGGCAGGCGGGCATCGTCCGCTCGGTGATGATCCTCAACGGGCTGGGTGGCCGCCGGCTGAGCCGTCAGCACGCACGCAACTCCGCGCGTTTGATGAATGAAGCGCAGCCCGAGTTTCTGTCCACGCTGGTGGTCAGTTTCCCGCAGGGCGAAGCGCGTTTTCGACAAGCCTTTGATAGCTTCGAACTGCTGCCGCCGGACGAACTGCTTCGCGAGCTGGAATGGTTACTGGGCGACCTCGAGTTGAGCGATACGGTTTTTCGCAGCGATCACGCCTCCAACTATCTCGTGCTCAAGGGCGTGCTTGGGGCAGACAAACAGGGGCTGCTGCGCCGTGTGCGCGAGGCAATCGAGGACCCGCGTAACGCTCCCTTGCGCCAGGAGTGGCAGCGCGGGCTCTGATCGAACGAGCAAGCGTCTTCGTGAGTCGTCGTCGGGGCAAATTGCGTTATCTGGCGTGGATGCTGCATTGCCTGCCGAATCGCCGGTTTTTCGTCGCCGGCACTGGAGGTGAGATCCATGCGTTTTCTGTTCGGAGTACCAGGCCTGCTGGCGATGCTCGCACTGGCGGGTTGCATGAAGGTTAGCGACATGGCCGAGGGCACCCGCTATCACCTGCGCGATGCCGGTATTCTCGACCATAGCGAGACCCGCCGTTCTAACTCCTGGCGGCTACAGGCTGACTCTTTTATCTATATCGCCCAGGGCCATTTTGTGCCGCCTGGAGACGTTTATCCGCGGCCAAACGTCGTTGCGGAAGAAGCCTTCAGCGGCTTCGTGGAGTATTTTCCAATGGTGCGCCGAGCCCAGGATCCCATAGGGCTGGAGGAGGCCATGGGGCAGGCTGCGGCAGCTGGCGCACATTATTTGCTGTATCTGCGTTTTGCTGCAGCCGATGACCGCATAGGCAGCTTTGATGAGCTAAACGATCAGCGGGCGCTGGATCGGCTCGGCGTCGATACCAGTGTGGTACAGCTGATGCTGGTGGAGACCGGTACGCGATATCTGGTCGATACGGCCCGTATCCGCAGCCGTGGTGGTGTGCTGGGTATTTACGATGCCAGGCCTGAGCATCTCCTGCGTCCGCCCTTGCAAGACTATGCTCGTCGGTTGTTGGGCCTGCCGCGCTGATCGATGTGGCAGTATCGGGGCAGTTCAAGTGCCATCTGAGGAGAACCGAATGACCGATACAGGTAAGGCCGGCGACTTACTGGCGCAGCTTTCGGCTGGCGAGAAGAAGGGACCGCCACCGGTACATCTGTGGAATCCACCATTCTGCGGCGATCTGGATATGCGCATTGCGCGTGACGGAACCTGGTATTACCAGGGCACTCCGATTGGGCGTGCAGCGATGGTACGTCTATTCTCCACCGTGATTCGGCGCGACGGGGACGACTACTTCCTCGTGACTCCGGTCGAGAAGGTCGGCATTCAGGTCGAGGATGCACCGTTCGTTGCGGTCCGGCTGGAGGTGAGCGGGCAGGGCAAGGAACAACGTCTGCGCTTTTTCACCAATGTCGAGGATGATCTCGAGGCGGGCCAAGAGCATCCGCTGCGTGTGGTCACCGACCCGCAAACGCAGGAGCCGGCGCCGTATGTTCATGTGCGCGCCAATCTTGAGGCGCTGATCCACCGCAACGTGTTCTATCAGCTCGTGGAGTTGGCGGTGCCCAGCGAGGTGGACGGCCAGAATTGGCTCGGCGTGTGGAGTAATGGCGTGTTCTTTCCCATTGGCCGCGCCGAGTAGCGGTTCGCTACGGTTTCGTGGGTGTAAAAAAGGCTCCCGAGGGAGCCTTTTTTCTTTCTTACATGTTGGGGTAGTTCGGCCCGCCAGTGCCTTCTGGCGCCACCCAGGTGATGTTCTGCGCCGGGTCCTTGATATCGCAGGTCTTGCAGTGCACGCAGTTCTGCGCATTGATCTGGAAACGCTTGCTGCCATCGTCGTTGTTCACGACTTCGTAGACGCCAGCCGGGCAGTAGCGCTGCGCTGGCTCGTCGTACATCGGTAGGTTCTTCTCGATCGGAATGCTCGGGTCAGCCAACTTCAGGTGAACCGGCTGCTCTTCCTCGTGGTTGGTATTGGAGAGGAATACCGAGGAGAGCTTGTCAAAACTCAGCTTGCCGTCCGGCTTGGGGTACTCGATCTTCTTCGACTCTGCGGCTGTCTTGAGGCAGGCATAGTCCGGCTTGGTGTCATGCAGCGTGAACGGAATCTTGCCGCCGAAGATGTTCTGGTCGATGAAGTTGAAGGCGCCGCCTTTGATGGTGCCCCACTTGTGAATGGCTGCGCCGAAGTTGCGGCTCTTGTACAGCTCGTCGTACAGCCAGCTGGATTTGAATCCTTCTTCGTAAGCGCTTAACTCGTCGCCACCCTCGCGCCCGGCCAGCAGTGCATCGGCAGCGGCTTCGGCAGCCAGCATGCCGGACTTCATCGCGGTGTGGCTGCCTTTGATCTTGGCGAAGTTCAGCGTGCCAGCGTCGCAGCCAATCAGTGCGCCGCCGTTGAATACCATCTTGGGCAGGCAGTTGATGCCGCCTTTGGCGATGGCTCGCGCACCATAGGAAACGCGCTTGCCGCCTTCCAGGTACTGCTTCACTACCGGGTGATGCTTGTAGCGCTGGAACTCATCGAACGGCGACAGGTACGGGTTGCTGTAGGACAGGTCGATAATAAGGCCGACGACCACCTGATTGTTCTCCAGGTGATAGAGGAACGAACCGCCTGTGTTCTCGTCGTTCAAAGGCCAGCCTGCGGTATGCACCACCAGACCTTGCTCGTGCTTGGCCGGATCGATGTCCCAGAGCTCCTTGATGCCGATGGCGTAGTGCTGCGGATCGACATTGGCGTTGAGCTGGAAACGGTTGATCAGCTGCTTGCCGATGTGGCCACGGCAGCCCTCGGCGAACAGGGTGTACTTGGCGCGCAATTCCATGCCCGGCGTGTACATGCCTTCCTTCGGATTGCCTTCGCGGTCGACCCCGAGATCGCCGGTGACGATACCGCGGACGATGCCGTTTTCGTCGATCAGCGCTTCCTGGGCGGCGAAGCCGGGGTAGATTTCTACACCGAGGTTCTCGGCCTGCTGGGCAAGCCAGCGGCACAGGTTGCCCAGAGAGATGATGTAGTTGCCTTCGTTGTGCATGGTCTTGGGAACCAGTGCATTGGGCAGCTTGCTGGCGGCATCGGCGCTCTTGAGCAGGTAGATGTCGTCACGCTTGACCGGCGTATTCAGCGGTGCGCCGAGTTCCTTCCAGTCGGGGAACAGTTCATTAAGCGCACGCGGCTCGAAGACCGCACCGGATAGAATGTGGGCGCCTACCTCGGAGCCTTTCTCAACGACGCATACACTGATTTCCTGACCAGCGTCGGCGGCTCTCTGCTTCAGTCGGCAGGCTGCGGATAGGCCTGCAGGGCCGGCGCCGACGATGACAACGTCGAATTCCATGTATTCGCGTTCCATTGGGCTTTCTCCTACTCAGGGCTTGGTTGTTATATAAGTGGTGGAGGGCTGTGATCGGTCCCTGACCGAGCCGGGCCGGCGCATTATATATAGACACTCGAATCGGTCCAATACAAACGTTTGTTTGAATTTTCTGGAAGCCTGTTAGAATCGCCTGAACCGCGACGTTATGGCGGGTCATATACGTTGTTGACCCCGTCCGCAGCCTGCGGTCAAGATACGGACGGTTTGCACTCGCCGAACAGGGCAGCGGCTATCAAAACCCAAGCCACGAGCAAGGCTCGGTTCGCCTCGGCGGAATTCTATTCACCGGAGAGTAACGAGGAATCCATGAAGGTTCTTGTAGCTGTCAAACGAGTGGTCGATTACAACGTCAAGGTTCGCGTCAAGGCGGACAACTCCGGCGTTGACCTCGCCAACGTCAAGATGTCGATGAACCCCTTCTGCGAAATCGCTGTGGAAGAAGCCGTACGCCTGAAAGAGAAGGGCGTGGCGAGCGAAATCGTTGTCGTCTCCATTGGCCCGACTGCTGCTCAAGAGCAGCTGCGCACCGCGCTGGCGCTGGGTGCCGATCGTGCCGTGCTGGTCGAGTCCAGCGAGGAGCTGAACTCCCTGGCGGTCGCCAAGCTGCTCAAGGCAGTGGTCGACAAGGAGCAGCCGCAGCTGGTCATCCTCGGCAAGCAGGCGATCGACAGCGACAACAATCAGACTGGGCAGATGCTCGGCGCTCTGACCGGTTATGCCCAGGGCACCTTCGCCTCCAAGGTTGAAGTGGCTGGCGACAAGGTCAACGTAACCCGCGAAATCGACGGCGGTCTGCAAACCGTCGCGCTGAGCCTGCCGGCGATCGTTACCACCGACCTACGTCTAAACGAGCCGCGCTATGCGTCGCTGCCGAACATCATGAAGGCCAAGAAGAAGCCGCTGGAAGTGCTGACTCCCGATGCGCTGGGCGTTACCACCACTTCCACCGTGAAGACCCTGAAAGTCGAAGCGCCGGCTGCTCGCAGCGCCGGTATCAAGGTCAAGTCCGTGGCTGAACTGGTCGAGAAACTGAAGAACGAGGCGAAGGTAATCTAAATGACTATCCTGGTTATCGCTGAACACAACAATGCCGTCCTCGCGGCCGCTACCCTGAACACCGTTGCCGCCGCCAAGGCCATCGGTGGCGACATTCACGTGCTGGTAGCCGGCAGCGGTTGCGGCGCCATCGGCGAAGCAGCCGCGCAGATCGAAGGCGTTGCCAAGGTATTGGTTGCCGATGACGCGGCCTACGCCAATCAGTTGCCGGAAAACGTCGCGCCGCTGATCGCCGATCTGGCGAAGAACTACAGCCATGTACTGGCTGCTGCCACTACCAATGGCAAGAACTTCCTGCCACGCGTTGCCGCCCAACTGGACGTCGACCAGATCTCCGAGATCGTCGCTGTCGAAAGCGCCGATACCTTCAAGCGCCCGATCTATGCCGGTAACGCTATCGCTACCGTGCAGTCCAGCGCTGCTATCAAGGTCATCACTGTACGCTCCACTGGCTTCGATGCGGTCAATGGCACTGGCGGTTCTGCGGCGGTCGAGCAGATCTCCGGTACCGGCGACGCTGGCAAGTCGGCCTTCGTGGGCGAAGAGCTAGCCAAGTCTGATCGTCCCGAACTGACTGCTGCCAAGATCGTCGTGTCCGGCGGCCGTGGCATGCAGAACGGTGACAACTTCAAGCACCTGTACTCGCTGGCCGACAAGCTCGGTGCTGCGGTTGGTGCCTCGCGCGCCGCAGTCGACGCCGGCTTCGTGCCGAACGACATGCAGGTTGGCCAGACCGGTAAGATCGTCGCGCCGCAGCTGTACATCGCGGTCGGCATTTCCGGTGCCATCCAGCACCTGGCTGGCATGAAGGACTCCAAAGTGATCGTCGCGATCAACAAGGACGAGGAAGCCCCGATCTTCCAGGTTGCCGATTACGGCTTGGTGGGCGATCTGTTTGAGATCGTGCCGGAGCTGGAAAAGCTCGTCTGAAGCCAATCGCTGTAGGAAAGAACCCGCTCATGTAGCGGGTTTTTTCATGGGCGATCGACGGGGGGCTCGGTGTACCATCGGCGAACCTGATCGGTACCCAGTTCATTCACCTCAAGGGGGATCTTCATGCGTTTCGCTTTTCCGTTGAAATCGGCTCTGGTCGCGCTTGTGCTGGCAACGCCACTCACGGCAGCGGCGGCGGGAAAGTGTGACCGTCTCGTCGCTACCGGGGCCGCGGACAATCCACCGTTTCTCTGGCGCGACCCGCAGAACCCCAAGCGTCTGATCGGCGCCAATGCCGACTTGCTCGGTCAGCTCGCCAAGTCGCTCGATCTGAAGCTGGATTTGCTTTACACCGGGGATCGCGCCAAGGCTCTCGACGAGGTGCGCAGTGGCCGAGTCGACGTATTGGCGGATGCAACCCTGACCGTCCAACGGCTTGAAGAACTGGATTTCGTTCACCCGCCCATCCTGCAGCTGCAGACCGTGGCCTGGGTGCGTAATGAGCCGGGTTTCTTCTACGCGAGTCGCGAAGATCTGCGAGGCCACACCGGCATGACGGTCGGCGCCAGTCGGCTAGGAAGTGAGTTTGACGCTTTTGCCAAGAGCAATATGCAATTGCAGCAGGCCGCCAGCCTGTCTCAGGGGCTGCAGAAGCTTGTGGCTGGTAATGCCGACTATCTATTGCACGAGCGCTACAGCACCGTTGCCGCAGCCGATTCGGCAGGCGTTCTAGACAAGGTTCAGCGCCTCGAGCCGCCGGTAGTAGCGCGAGACATGCACCTCGCCATTTCCCACGACTCTGCCTGCAATGACCCTTGGCTGCGCGGACAACTGGCGCGGAAGATGACAGAATTGCGTGCTGCCGGCGTGCCAGAGCAACTGGTAGCGCATAATTTGGCAGTCTGGAAGAACCAGCAGTCGGAGCGGGCCAACGCTCCGAAGAACTAGGATTCGCCGTGTTGAAACAGCTTTTTCCCAGCGCGTTGCTTGCCGTGCTCATGATGAGCGGGTGCGCCAATGATCCAGCCCCCATCGAACAGTTGCGTCTGAGCGAACAGGCCGTGGAGCAGGCGCGCTCCGTGGATGCCTCCGAGCATTACGAGGAGTTCGTCCTTGCCGAAAGCAAGCTGAGCGCGGCTCGCGCTGCCTTGCAAGCAGGCGATAACCGTGAAGCGCGCGTGTTGGCGGAGCAGGCGGAACTGGATGCCCGTCTGGCCGAAGTCAGGGTGCTCAAGGACAAACGCCAAGCCCAGGTTGATGATCTCACCCGGCGTATCCAGCGTTTACGTCAGCAACTGGGAGAGGTCCGGTGAGAAGCTCATTAGGCATGGCTATCGCCACACTGCTGTTGGCCGGTTGCGCCAGTCAGGAAGCCGAGCGTGATATCGCTCAGGCCTCTGCTGCGTTGGAGCGCGTCCAGGCCGACAGCATGGCTCAGCGTGCAGCGCCGAAGGACCTGCAGCGCGGCCTGGAAACGTTGCAGCGTGCCGAGCGCTTCAACGACTACTGGGGCGGCGCAGCCGATGCACGACATTACGCTTATCTGAGCCATCGCTATAGCGAGATTGCCGTGCAGCAAGGCGCTCTTTTGCAACACCAGGAGCAGGTTGCGCGCTTGGAGATGGAGCGTGACCGGCTGCGCCGCATGTTGCAGGACGCCCAGCTGATCACCGCTGAGCAGCAGGGCCGCTGGCTCGAAGATCAGATGATGAGTCTGGCGGCGAGTGAAACTGATCGCGGCATGGTGATGACGCTAGGTGACCTGCTGTTCCACGCTGGCAGCGCCGATCTGAACAGCTCCGCCAACCGGACCTTGCTCAAGCTCGTTCATTTCCTCCAGTTAAATCCGCAACGCAAGGTGCGCATCGAGGGCTACAGCGACAGTCGTGGCGATCCGCAAGCGAACCTGGCGCTGTCACAGGCGCGGGCGCAGACCGTCGCCGAGCTGTTGGTGAATCTCGGTATTGCTGTCGAGCGTATCGATGTGCGCGGCTATGGCGAGCGCTTCCCGTTGGCCGAGAACGCTTCAGCCCGTGGCCGTGCGCAGAATCGTCGAGTTGAAATACTGTTCTCCGATGCAGAGGGCGAGTTCGGTCCAGACCGCTAGTGCAAGTGCTCTAGACCGACTGTTTCGCCCACACGGAGCACAACTGTATCGGTCATGTACGGTGCTGCTGAGCTACTGTTACGGTTCAGTTGGCAGGAGACCGACGAAATGACCAATCTGTTGCTCTATCAGCGCATTGCTCAGCAGCTTGCCGAGGATATTCGGCGAGGCGTTTATCGACCTGGTGAGCGTGTGCCCTCGGTGCGCAAGATGAGCCGACAGCTCAGCGTCAGCCATGCCACGGTGTTGCAAGCGTATGCCAATCTCGAGGATCAGGGCATGATCCGCGCGCGTCCGCAATCCGGCTTCTATGTGCATCAGACGCCAGTGCTCACAGCGCCGATGCCTGATATCGCGCAGGTCGAGCGGCCGACGCTGGTTACCCGCAGCAGCATCATCAATCAGGTACTCAGCGAGTCACGCCGCGAGGGGCTGATCCCTCTGGGCGCAGCCGTGCCTCATGTCGATTACCTGCCGGTGCGGGCGCTGCATCAGCAACTGGCCAAAGTCACGCGCTTCCAGAGTCCGCGGGCGTTCAGTTACATGTTCAGCCCGGGTTATGAGCCGTTGCGGCGGCAGGTGGCGATTCGCATGCGCGATGCCGGTGTGGTGGTCGATTCGGGCGAGATCGTCATCACCCACGGTTGCGTCGACGCGCTGCAGATGTCCCTGCGTGTACTTACCAAACCTGGCGATCTGATCGCAGCCGAGTCGCCGACGTACTACGGGCTGTTGCAGTTGGCCGATCTACTCGGCCTCAAGGTCATCGAAATCCCGAGCGACCCGGATACCGGCATGAGTCTGGAAGCGCTGCAGTTGGCTGCGGGGCAGTGGCCCATCAAAGCGCTGGTGCTGACTGCACGCCTGAGCAATCCGCTGGGTGTGAGCATGCCAGACCATCGGCAGAAGCAATTGCTGAGTCTGGCGGCGCGCTTCGATATCCAGATTGTCGAGGACGATATCTATGGGGAGCTGATGTTCGATCAGGACCAGTACAAAGCGCTCAAGTCCAATGATCGGGACGGGCGGGTCATCTACTGCTCAAGCTTTTCCAAGACGCTGTCACCTGGCGTGCGTATCGGCTGGGTCATCGCTGGCCGGCATCAACCGGAGATCGAGCGGTTGCAGACGTTCAGCACTCATTCAGCCTGTAGCGTCACGCAGATGGGAGTGGCGGCTTATCTAGAAAATGGTGGCTACGACCGGCACCTGCGGGCGATTCGCCAGGAATATCGCAAAAACCTCAGCGCTTTCCAGCTGGCGGTACAGCGCTATTTCCCGGAAGGCACCCAGATGACGCGGCCCAAGGGCAACTTCATTCTCTGGGTCAGCCTGCCGGTGCGGGTCAACACGCAGGATCTGCACGTACGGGCTCTGGAGCAGGGCATCAGCATCGCGCCTGGGTTGATCTTCAGCAACACTGAACAATTCAACCACTGTATTCGTCTCAACTGTGGGCTCCCTTGGAACAACGAGACCGAGCGAGCGCTGCGGACGCTCGGGCAGCTGGCTTCGGAACTGTGCCGGGACGCACAATAGATACCGTTCATTTGCAGTCATGAGGTAGGTCCACATGCATAGGCCGCTGCTACTGGTGTTGCTGTCCCTGGCCTTGCTAGGCGGATGTGGTGACGATGACGCGAAGCCCGAACAGGCGACGGCGCCAGGGCAACCGACGCAGGCGCCTGTCACCGACGAGCCAGCCGAGGGGCCGCCCGATCTGGAGATCGAGCTGGCACCGGCTGAAGAATCCGCCAATGCGGATCGACCAGACGTACAGATCAATATTCCAGAACCAGAACCAGAACCAGATCCAGAACCAGAGCCAACTGCAGTACCCGCTCCGAAGCCAGTTTCAGCACCGGCCAAGCGGCAAGCGGCCGTGAAACCAGCAGAGGACGAGCTCCCCGCACCTGTGCTTGATCTACATTTACCGGAGGAGCTGGCGCAGGAATTGATGCCCACGGTGAATGCCGAGGCAGCTCAGTTGCTACCACCTCTTTTTGGGGCGGGAAAAGCGCAGTCGATGCAAATCGGCGGGCGCCTCATTTCTAGTGAAGATGACGATGAGGCGTTAATTGATGGCGCCGAGATTCGCTTCGAATTCAAGCGCTGATCCGGCTGGAAGCCCGCTGCGCGACTCAGCCCGCATTGATCGGACGGGCCAGTAGCCTCTGCAGCTCATCGGCTGGCAGCGGATAACTCATGTGGAAACCTTGCACTTCGGTGCAGCCGTCATCGGTCAGCAGGCGCAGCTGTTGTTCGGTCTCAACGCCTTCTGCGGTCACGCGCATCCGCAGCCCGCGGCCCAGCTCGATCAGTGCGCGGACAATTGAGTGATCCTCTGTCGATTGCTCGATACCGGCCACGAAGCTGTTATCAATCTTTATTACATCGAATGGGTAGTGGCGCAGGTTGGTCAGCGATGAGTAACCGGTGCCGAAGTCATCCACCGCTAGGTGGACACCGAGTGTTTTTATGCTCCTCAGCAGGTCGAGGGTGCTCTGAGTTTCCCGCAGCAGCGCACTTTCGGTGATTTCCAGCTCCAGCCGTTCGCCCGGTAGGCCGTTCTCGCGGAGTGCCTGGGCGATCTCTTCGAGCAATCGATCATCATGTAGCTGCAAGGGTGAAAGGTTGACCGAGACTGCTGTGTCGCCTGGCCAGCGGGCGGCCTGGCGACAGGCTTGATGCAGCACCCAGCGCCCGAGCGGAATGATCAGCCCAGTTTCCTCGGCCAGCGCAATGAAGTGCTCCGGCAGCAGCAAACCTCGCTCAGGATGATGCCAGCGCAGCAGCGCTTCGGCGCCGACGATCTGCATGCCCTTGCTCAAGTAGCGTGGCTGATAGTGAACCTCCAGTTGCTGCTCGGCGATTGCGGTGCGCAGCTCCTCTTCGCGTCGAAGTCGCTCATGCAGGCGCAGGTCCATTTCGCGACCATAGGCGCGCCATGTTCCACGGCCTGCGTCCTTGGCCTGGTACAGGGCAATGTCGGCACAGCGCAGCAGTTCGTTGGCTTGCGAAGCGTCGTTCGGAGCCAGGGCCACGCCGATGCTGGCGCCAATGCTGATCTGCTGATCCTCGTAGAGGAAGGGCGTACTGAGCGCCTCGATGATGCGATTGCAAAGACGATCAATGTCTTCGTCTTCGCTCATGCGGTGAAGCGCGACGACGAATTCATCGCCACCCAGTCGCGCCACCAGATCGCCGTCCCGGGTGTGCTGACGCAGGCGTGAGGCCACTCCGATCAGGACTTCATCGCCCGCCGCGTGGCCGAGGGTGTCGTTGACTGGCTTGAACCGATCCAGGTCTATGTAAAGCAGAGTCAGGGTAGAGCCGCTGCGCATTGAGGCCAGGTTGTGATCGAGGTAATCGCGCAACCGAGTGCGGTTGGGCAGCCCGGTCAACGCATCGTGCTGGGACAGGTACTGAACGCGTGCTTGCGCCTTGGTCTCCTCGGTGATGTCGCTAGCCGTTCCGCGGTAGCCGTTCAGTACGCCGTCATGCTGAATCGCACGGGCGGCCAGCCGGCAGTACCGCTCGCAGCCATCGGCAGCGCGATAGCTGCTGCGCAAAGGCGCGGTTTGCGGCGCTTCGAGCCAGCTCTGCAGGGCTGCGCTGTCGGTGATCAATAAATCCAGCAGGGGACGACCGAGCCATTGTTTGGGCTCGTGCCCCGTTATCTGTCGGAAGCGATTGGAAAGAAAAGTGAGCCGAGCCTGCTCGTCGGTTTCCCAGATCCAGTCGGATGCAGCCTCGGCGACATCACGAAAACGTTCCTCGCTTTCTGCCAGCGCGCTGCGGCTCGCGGCGAGCCGCGCGTAGCTGACATCCAGCATGTGCAGGGCGCGTAATGCGTGCCGTATGAGCAGCCATGCAAGCAGGCCCAGGCCCAGCGCGACGGCGAAGAGAACAGGCAGCGTAATCAGCAGGAGCAGGCGCCCAGGTTGGGCCGCAGCCCAGGTGATATGCAGAGTTGTCCCGTCCTCCATGGATTGCCTTAGGGTTGGGCCATCCTCAGACGCCGGGTCCACCCGCAAGCGCATATCGTCCACTGCATATTGCTCGCCGATTTCCTTCAGTCGCTCGGCATCGAGCACGTCCACGAACAGCAGGGTCGACGCCGATCCTGCATGCGCTTCGACGTCCGCCCCACCAGTGGTCAGGACAGCCGCGGCGACCAGTGCCGGTCGGCCTTCAGCCCATAGCAGCGCGGTGACGCCGGAGTCTTCCTCGACTGCTTCGCGGGCTCGTGCCAACAACTCCGGTAATCCGTGTTGGAGATATTCGAAGCCGTCGATGGCCTGTAGTTTGCCGCGGACGACCGAGTACGCGGTGTCTCCCTCAGGGGTGATGACCAGCACCGCTTCGTAGTGGAAGTCCTTGTATAGCGAGGGGCCGAGATTGGCCTGGGAATAGGCCCAGCCCGTGTCGACCTGCTTGCTGAGGTGCACATATGCGTCGCCCCAGAAGGCGTAGTCGACGATGGAGCGATTTATCCAGTCGTGCTGCGCTTGCAAAGCCTTGCTGACGAGAAAGTGGCTGTGCTGCAGCGCGTCCTGATCGATTCGCCGCGCGATGTGTATGACGGCGAATGCGGCTGCGACGATCGCGACAACCAGCAGTGCGACCATGCCGGGGAGTATGCGTCGAGCGAAGATTGTTTTGGCCTGCGGCTTTACCGGGCCATCGCCAGAGGAGGGGATTTGCATGAGGGAGTCCTGCCAGAACTACTGGATCGCGGCGATCAAGGCATACTGCCACTTGTGGTGAGCGAGCGCATCTGAAAGCTATCGAGGGTTCATGCCGGCTCAGCGGTCACGGGAATCCTGGGCATCCGCCTCGGCATTGCGTTGGGCAACACGCTGTTTCTGCTCATCGGTCAGTGGAATCTTGCGTGCGGTCGAGCGGAGCATCAGCAGGCTGCCAACGATCGATCCCAGTGCGACGAGCAGAATCAGCCAGAAATACCAGGGCATGTTGTCCTCCGGGCGGGCGTTGAGTGGGTGACAGAGCGTTGCAGTACTTTACTTGGCTGCGCCTGTGCGGTCACCGTTTGCGTCGGCGCACGTTTGGTTTGACCCTCGGCGAGGGCTTTCGTCGCATGTTGCGTTTTCTGCGACAATGCGCGCCGACTTTTCCGAGGACGTGTCATGACCTGCCAGACTCCGATTATCGTAGCGCTCGATTTCCCATCCCGCGATGCCGCGCTGGCGTTGGCGCGGCAGCTTGATCCCAGGCTGTGCCGGGTCAAGGTCGGCAAGGAATTGTTCACGCGGTGCGGCCCGGCGATAGTCGAGGCGTTGCAGGGGATGGGCTTCGAGGTGTTTCTCGATCTCAAGTTTCACGACATTCCCAACACCACGGCCATGGCGGTTAAGGCTGCCGCCGAGCTGGGCGTGTGGATGGTCAATGTGCACTGCTCCGGCGGGCTGCGGATGATGGCGGCGTGTCGTGAAACACTTGAGGGCATGACCGCGCCCACGCCGCTGCTGATCGGTGTCACCGTGCTGACCAGCATGGAGCAGGACGATCTCGCCGGCATCGGTCTGGATATCGCGCCGCAGGAGCAGGTGTTGCGGCTGGCCGGTTTGGCCGCCCAGGCGGGACTCGATGGGCTGGTCTGTTCCGCGCAGGAAGCGCTACCGCTCAAGGCGCAGTTCCCCGCGCTGCAGCTGGTTACCCCAGGTATCCGGCCTGCCGGCAGTGCGCAGGACGATCAGCGCCGCATTCTCACGCCAGCCCAGGCGATGGCTGCAGGTTCCGATTATCTGGTGATCGGCCGGCCTATTGCGCAGGCTGCCGACCCTGCGCAAGCACTGGCAGCCGTGGTGGCTGAGCTGGCATGACGAAAAAAGGCTGAGCCGCAAGGCTCAGCCTTTGTCGAAGCGGGCAGGTAATCAGCTGACCTTGAGCACCAGCTTGCCGAAGTTGCCGCCAGTGAACAGTTTCATCAGGGTTTCAGGGAAGGTCTGCAGCCCTTCGATGATGTCTTCCTTGCTTTTCAGCTGGCCGCTGGCGAGCCATTCAGCCATGTCGCGCATCGCCTCGGGATAGCGCGAGACGTAGTCGGTTACCACCATGCCCTCCATCCGTGCGCGATTGACCAGCAGCGACAGGTAGTTGGACGGACCCTTCACCGCCTCCTTGTTGTTGTACTGGCTGATAGCGCCACAGATCACCACCCGCGCGCCGACACTGATGCGTTGCAATACCGTATCGAGGATGTCGCCGCCGACGTTATCGAAGTACACATCGACGCCTTTGGGGCACTCGCGCTTCAGGCCAGCCGCCAGGTCTTCGTTCTTGTAATCAATGGCGCCATCGAAGCCGAGCTTCTCGGTGAGGAAGCGGCACTTGTCCGCGCCGCCGGCGATGCCTACCACTCGGCAGCCCTTGATCTTGGCGATCTGCCCGGCAATGCTGCCGACCGCGCCGGCGGCACCGGAGATCACCACGGTCTCGCCGGCCTTGGGCTGGCCGACCGCAAGCAACGCGAAGTAGGCGGTCATGCCGGTCATGCCCAGCGCGGAGAGGTAGCGGGGCAGCGGCGCCTGCTGCGGATCGACCTTGTAGAAGCCCCTCGGCTCGCCCAGGTAGTACGCCTGGATACCCAGCGCACCGTTTACATAGTCGCCTTCCTTGTAGTCCGGATGCTGCGAGGCGATCACCTTGCCCACGCCGAGCGCGCGCATCACTTCACCGATGCCTACCGGCGGAATATAGGACTTGGCGTCGTTCATCCAGCCGCGCATGGCCGGGTCGATGGACAGGTACTCGACCTTTACCAGAATCTGATTGGGCCCAGGCTCACCCACCGGCTTCTCGACGTAGTCGAAGGTTTCCCGGGTCGGCGCACCGATTGGCCGCTGGGCTAGCAGGAATTGCTGGTTGAGCAGGGTCATGAAATAAGCCTCGTGTTTGCGAAAGGTTTGGTTTAGCCCGGCCAGCGCCGCACCGCAAGGTACGTGGGCAGCTTGGAATGAACGGGCATCCAGTTCGGTGATATGACCGTGGCGGCAGTTAAATGCGCCAGCGCATAGCGGTATAAGTTCGACCGGGAAGTCTTGTGTGGTCATTTCGCGGCCACAAGGCGAGTCGAATTCTTCGGGAAGAACAATCATGAGCATGACATTCTCCGGGCAGGTCGCCCTGGTTACCGGCGCAGCGGCAGGAATAGGGCGCGCAACGGCGCAAGCATTCGCCGAGCAGGGCCTCAAGGTCGTGTTGGCCGACATCGACGAAGCGGGCATCCGTGATGGTGCAGAGAGCATTCGTGCCGCCGGTGGTGAAGCAATCGCCGTGCGCTGCGACGTGACGCGTGATGCGGAAGTCAAGGCGCTCATCGAGCAGACGCTGGCGCAATACGGGCGGCTCGATTACGCATTCAATAATGCCGGTATCGAGATCGAGCAGGGTCGGTTGGCCGAAGGCAGCGAGGCGGAGTTCGACGCGATCATGGGCGTCAACGTCAAGGGCGTCTGGCTGTGCATGAAGCACCAACTGCCGGTCATGCTGGCGCAGGGTGGCGGTGCCATCGTCAATACCGCGTCGGTCGCAGGCCTCGGCGCGGCGCCGAAGATGAGCATTTATGCGGCGTCCAAGCATGCGGTAATCGGCCTGACCAAGTCGGCGGCGATCGAGTACGCGAAGAAGAAGATTCGGGTGAATGCGGTGTGTCCGGCAGTGATCGACACTGACATGTTCCGTCGCGCCTACGAGGCCGATCCGCGCAAGGCTGAGTTTGCCGCGGCGATGCACCCGGTGGGCCGGATTGGGAAGGTTGAGGAGATCGCAACAGCGGTGTTGTATCTGTGCTGCGATGGCGCCGCGTTTACCACCGGCCAAGCGTTGGCGGTGGATGGCGGGGCAACGGCGATCTAACGGCGAGCCCGGCGCTGTCTAGCCGGGCACTATTTGCTGCGTCGCTCAGGTACGGCTACGCAGAATGACCAACGTGATAACGCCTGCGATCAACCCCCAAAGCGCCGCACCGATGCCGAACAGGGTCAATCCCGACGCCGTGACCATGAAGGTGATCAGCGCCGCCTCGCGTTCGTTGGGTTGCTGCATGGCCTGGGTTAACCCCGAGCCTATGGAGCCAAGCAGCGCCAGTGCCGCAACCGACAACACCAGTGCTGCTGGAAAGGCCGCGAACAGCGCTGCCAGGGTCGCGCCAAAGATGCCGGCGATGCCATAGAAGACACCACACCACGCCGCAGCGGTATAGCGCTTCTGCGGGTCGGGATGGGCTTCGGGGCCTGCGCAGATCGCCATCGTAATCGCCGCTAGATGGATGCCATGGGAGCCGAATGGCGCCAGCAAAACCGAGGCGATACCGGTGGTGGAAATCAGTGGCGACGCTGGCACCTGGTAGCCCTCGGCGCGTAACACGGCCAGCCCAGGCATGTTCTGTGAAGCCATGGCGATGACGAACAGCGGAATGCCAATGCTGAAGACCGCGGCGAAGGACAGCGCAGGCGTGGTCCAGACCGGAAGTGCCACCTGCAGGCTGAAGCGCTGGAAGTCCAGCAGGCCGGAAACGCCGGCGATCAGGCATCCGACCAGTAGTGCGGCCAGCACGGCATAGCGTGGTTGCAGCCGCTTGGCCAGCAGGTAGCTGAAGAACATGCCGAGCACCAGTACCGGCTGGACCTCGACCGCGCGGAAGATTTCGATACCAATATTGAACAGTACTCCCGCCAACAATGCTGCGGCCAGCGATGCCGGTACTCGCCGCATCAGCCGCTCGAAGCTGCCGGTCAGGCCGCACAAGGCGATCAACGCCGAGGCGAAGATGAACGCGCCGATGGCCTCGGCGTATGGCACGCCGGGCAGGCTGGTAATCAGCAGAGCAGCACCGGGTGTCGACCAGGCCACTACGACAGGTGTCCGAAAGCGCAGTGAAAGGCCGATGCTGCAGATCGCCATACCGATCGATAGCGCCCAGATCCATGAGGATATTTGCGCCTCGCTCAGACCTGCTGCCTGGCCTGCCTGGAACATCAGTACCAGTGAGCTGGTATAGCCGGTGAGCATGGCGATGAAGCCGGCCACAATGGCTGAAGGCGAGCTGTCTCTCAGGGGCTGCAAGGCGGTGCGGCGGGTCTCGTTCATTCTTGGTTTCACTTATCAGGTGCGGCGTTGCGCTATGGCGAACATCGTACAAGCCTATTGGCCTCAGCCGGGAAGCGTCGCGGTACAGCGGCGAGTGGATTGGGCGTAACAGTCGCAGTCCGAGTGCATGTCATCGGCGCGCCTGGGTGATGCAGTTCGATCTGGCACCCTTGTTGCTATCTAGTCTTTGCCTGCCGCGATGCGTCAAAAAAACCGCGGCTGTTGGAGGATTAGATGAGTCAGGGTGTTCAATTCAATCGCTTGATGCTGGAAATGCGGGCCATGCAGACCGATGCAATGGCGCGCAGCAAGCCGGAGGTGAAGGCCCAAGAGGTCGGCGCACCGAGCTTCTCCGACATGCTTGGCCAGGCGGTGAACAAAGTGCACGAAACCCAGCAGGTTTCGAGCCAGCTGTCGTCTGCCTTCGAAATGGGGCAGGGCGGTGTCGACCTGACCGAAGTGATGATCGCCTCGCAGAAGGCCAGCGTTTCCTTTCAGGCCATGACCCAGGTGCGTAACAAGCTGGTTCAGGCTTACCAAGACATCATGCAGATGCCGGTTTGAGGCGGATTGAATCATGGCTGAAGCGTTGAGCAACGTTCCGGTGCCGGCTACCGCCGAGGGTGTCAAGAAACCCTTGCTGGGCTTGTCCTTTCTGGAAAACCTTTCGGATATGTCCATGCTGCGGCAGGTCGGCCTGCTGGTCGGTCTGGCGGCCAGCGTGGCGATCGGTTTTGCCGTGGTGCTCTGGTCGCAGCAGCCCGATTACCGTCCGCTGCTCGGCAGCTTGGCGGGGATGGATGCCAATCAGGTGATGGAAACCCTCGCCGCCGCAGATATCGCCTATACCGTCGAGCCCAACTCCGGCGCTCTGCTGGTCAAAGCGAATGATCTTGCGCGTGCCCGCCTCAAGCTCGCCAGTGCCGGTATTGCGCCGGCTGACAGCAATATCGGCTTCGAGATTCTCGACAAGGATCAAGGCCTCGGCACCAGCCAGTTCATGGAGGCGACTCGCTATCGCCGTGGCCTCGAAGGTGAGCTGGGTCGCACCATTTCAAGCTTGAACAACGTCAAGGGTGCACGTGTGCACCTGGCTATTCCGAAAAGCTCCGTATTCGTTCGCGACGAGCGCAAGCCAAGCGCCTCGGTCCTGGTAGAGCTGTATCCGGGCCGCGCGCTGGAGCCGAGCCAGGTGATGGCGATCATCAACCTGGTCGCGACCAGCGTCCCGGAACTGAACAAGTCGCAGATCACCGTGGTGGACCAGAAGGGCAACCTGCTGTCCGATCAGCAGGAACTGACCGAGCTGAGCATGGCCGGCAAGCAGTTCGATTACAGCCGTCGCATGGAGAGCCTTTACACCCAGCGCGTACACAACATCCTGCAACCGGTGCTGGGTAGCGGCCGCTACAAGGCTGAAGTCTCGGCAGATGTGGATTTCAGCGCGGTCGAGTCCACCTCGGAAACCTTCAACCCGGATCAGCCGGCGCTGCGCAGCGAGCAGAGCGTCAATGAGCAGCGCCAGAGCAGCCTGCCGCCGCAAGGTGTGCCGGGCGCCCTGAGCAACCAGCCTCCTGGTCCGGCCGCTGCGCCTGAACGGGCCAATCAGGCAGCCGCTGCTGCTGGTGCTGTGGCTCCTGGCCAACCGCTGCTCGATGCCAATGGCCAACAGGTCATGGATCCAACGACGGGTCAGCCGATGCTGGCGCCTTTCCCGGCCGACAAGCGCGAACAGGCCACCCGCAATTACGAACTCGATCGCTCCATCAGCTATACCAAGCAGCAGCAGGGCCGCCTGCGCCGGTTGTCGGTGGCTGTCGTGGTTGACGACCAAATGTCGCTCAATGCGACCGGCGAGATGGTTCGTGTGCCCTGGACTGCTGATGACCTGGCGCGCTTCACCCGCCTGGTGCAGGACTCTGTGGGCTTCGATGCCAGCCGCGGGGATAGCGTCAGCGTGATCAATACCGCGTTCGTGACAGACAGTTTTGGCGAAACCTTCGAAGAGATCCCGTTCTATTCGCAGCCCTGGTTCTGGGATGTCGTCAAGCAGGTGCTCGGCGTACTGTTCATCCTGGTTCTGGTATTCGGCGTACTGCGCCCGGTACTCAAGAGCCTGACCAATCCTTCGGCTGGCAAGGAGCTGCAGGTTGCCGGCGGCCCGGGAGGCCTGGGCGACGAAGACGGTCTGGATTCCAGCCTGGCGAGTGACCGGGTCAGCCTGAGCGGTCCGCAGAACATTCTGTTGCCAAGCCCCAGCGAGGGATATGAAGCCCAGCTGAACGCGATCAAGAACCTGGTGGCCGATGACCCGGGACGGGTAGCCCAGGTGGTTAAAGAGTGGATCAACGACGATGAGTGACAATCGAGTTCCAGCCAAGCTCAACAAAGTCGACAAGGCCGCCATCCTGCTGCTCTCGCTGGGTGAAACCGATGCCGCGCAGGTTCTACGCCATCTTGGGCCGAAGGAAGTGCAGCGTGTCGGCACCGCGATGGCGCAAATGCGCAATGTGCAGAAAGTGCAGATCGAACAGGTGATGAGCGAGTTCGTCGAGATCGTCGGTGATCAGACCAGCCTGGGCGTGGGCTCCGATGGCTACATCCGCAAGATGCTCACCCAGGCGCTGGGTGAGGACAAGGCCGGTGGTCTTATCGACCGCATCCTGCTTGGCGGCAATACCAGCGGTCTGGACAGCCTAAAGTGGATGGAGCCGCGTGCGGTGGCCGATGTGATCCGCTACGAGCACCCGCAGATCCAGGCGATCGTGGTCGCCTATCTCGATCCAGACCAGGCCGGCGAGGTGCTGTCGCACTTCGACCACAAGGTGCGGCTGGACATCGTGCTGCGCGTTTCCTCCCTCAATACCGTGCAGCCGGCTGCGCTGAAGGAACTGAACCTGATCCTGGAAAAGCAGTTTTCCGGCAGCACCAACACCAGCCGCGCAAGCCTGGGTGGCGTGAAGCGCGCGGCAGACATCATGAACTACCTGGACAGCTCCATCGAAGGCCAGTTGATGGACGCAATCCGCGACGTGGACGAGGATCTTTCCAGCCAGATCGAGGACCTTATGTTCGTCTTCGACAACCTCGCCGAAGTCGACGACCGTGGCATCCAGGTGCTGCTGCGTGAGGTATCCTCCGACGTGCTGGTAATGGCGCTCAAGGGCGCCGACGACGGCATCAAGGAGAAGGTTTTCAAGAACATGTCCAAGCGCGCCGGCGAACTGCTGCGCGACGATTTGGAAGCCAAGGGCCCGGTGCGCGTCAGTGATGTCGAGAACGCCCAGAAGGAAATCCTTACCATTGCTCGCCGCATGGCCGAGGCCGGAGAAATCGTTCTGGGCTCCAAGGGCGGCGAAGAAATGATCTAAGCAGGTACGAACCCCACACATGGCCAAGGACAACCCCAGCGACGTCATTCGCGCGAAAGATGTCAGCCTGTTCGATCGCTGGTCTTTGCCCAGTTTCGATCCGCAAGGTGAGGAGCGGGTAGTGCCCGCGGCTCAAGCCGTGCCGGAGCCTATCGAAGAGTTGGCGCGCATCGAAGATGTGCCGGTCGAAGAAGTCAAACCGCTGACGCTCGATGAGCTCGAGGCGATCCGCCAGCAGGCCTACAACGAAGGTTTTGGCACCGGCGAAAAAGACGGCTTTCATGCCGGGCAACTCAAGGCGCGGCAGGAAGCCGACGCAGCGCTGGCGTCACGCGTGGAGAGCCTTGAACGGCTGATGAGCCAATTGCTCGACCCGATCGCCGATCAGGATCGCAACCTTGAGCACGCCATGGCGACACTGATCAGCCACATGGCACGCGAAGTGATCCAGCGTGATCTGCTGATCGACTCCAGCCAGATTCGCCAGGTATTGCGCGAAGCGCTGAAGCTTTTGCCCATGGGCGCCAACAACGTTCGCATTCACGTCAATCCGCAGGATTTCGAACTGGTCAAAGCACTTCGAGAGCGCCACGAGGAAACCTGGCGAATCCTTGAGGACAGCAGCCTGCTGCCTGGTGGTTGCCACATCGAAACCGAACACAGTCGAATCGACGCCAGCATCGAAACGCGCCTGACCCAGGCCATCAAGCAGCTATTTGAGCAGCAGCGAGAGAACGCCACCCGTCCGCCTGCATCGGATTTGAATATCGAGCTGGATGTGCCTGATGCGCCTTGAGCGAGTCAGCTTCGCCAGGCGTTTCGAGACCTATAGCGAGGCGATCAAACTGCCAAGCCAGCCGATGCTGGAAGGACGACTGCTGCGAATGGTCGGCCTCACGCTGGAGGCGGAAGGCCTGCGTGCAGCGGTCGGCAGCCGCTGCCTGGTGATCAACGACGACAGCTATCACCCCACCGAGGTCGAGGCCGAGGTGATGGGCTTTTCCAGCGGCAAGTTGTACTTGATGCCGGTCGGCAGCCTTGCTGGCATCGCGCCTGGTGCGCGGGTCGTGCCATTGGTCAACACCGGTCGATTGCCCATGGGCATGTCCATGCTCGGCCGCGTGCTCGATGGGGCGGGGCGGGCGTTGGACGGCAAGGGCGGCATGAAGGCCGAAGACTGGGTGCCGATGGACGGCCCAGTGATCAACCCGCTCAAGCGCCATCCGATCAGCGAGCCGCTTGATGTGGGTATCCGCAGTATCAACGGCCTGCTCACAGTAGGGCGTGGCCAGCGCCTCGGTCTTTTCGCGGGTACCGGTGTCGGCAAGTCGGTGCTGCTGGGCATGATGACCCGCTTCACCGAGGCCGACATCATCGTGGTCGGGCTGATCGGCGAACGTGGCCGCGAGGTCAAGGAGTTCATCGAGAACATCCTCGGCGAGGAGAGCATCAAGCGCTCCGTAGTGGTTGCCTCGCCCGCCGATGAAGCGCCGTTGATGCGACTGCGCGCCGCGCAATATTGCACCCGTATCGCGGAGTACTTCCGTGATCAGGGCAAGAACGTGCTGCTGCTGATGGATTCGCTGACCCGCTACGCCCAGGCTCAGCGCGAGATCGCCCTGGCCATTGGCGAGCCTCCGGCAACCAAGGGCTACCCGCCATCGGTGTTCGCCAAACTGCCCAGCCTGGTCGAGCGAGCCGGTAATGCCGAGCAGGGCGGTGGCTCCATTACTGCGTTTTACACCGTGCTGTCGGAGGGCGATGATCAGCAGGACCCGATTGCCGACGCCGCCCGTGGCGTGCTCGACGGCCACATCGTGCTGTCACGTCGGCTTGCCGAGGAGGGGCATTATCCAGCGATCGATATCGAGGCTTCCATCAGCCGGGTCATGCCGCAGGTGGTCAGCGCCGACCACGTTCGTGCCTCGCAACGTTTCAAACAGCTTTGGTCGCGCTATCAGCAGAGTCGCGATCTGATCAGTGTCGGCGCCTACGTCCCAGGCGGCGATCCGGAAACCGACATGGCGATTGCGCGGCAGGCAGAAATGGTTCGCTATCTGCGGCAGGGTCTCGATGAAAGCGAGGACCTGAACCAGAGTGCCGCGCAGCTGGCTGCGGTATTCAGTCCCCGGCAGCCGGGCTAACCGATGGCTGCCAGCCGAGCTGCGCGCCTGGCGCCGGTCATCGAAATGGCCGAGCGTGCTGAACGTGATGCCGCGCGCCTGCTTGGGCAGGCTCAGACGCAACTGACGCAGGCAGAAACCAAGCTCGCCGAACTCGATCAATACTTTCGCGACTATCAGCAACAGTGGATGCAGCAAGGTAGCCAGGGCGTTTCCGGCCAGTGGCTGATGAACTATCAGCGCTTTTTGTCCCAGCTGGAGTCGGCTATCGGCCAGCAGCAGCGCAGCGTCAATTGGTATCGCGACAATCTGCTGAAGCTGAGGCAGCAATGGCACCAGAAACATGCCCGAGTGGAAGGGCTCGGCAAGCTTATTGAAAGCTACCAGCGCGAGGCACGCATCGCGGCAGACAAGCGTGAACAAAAATTGCTCGACGAATTCGCGCAGCGACTGGCTGGGCGGGCGCGCGACCAATGATTAGGCTGCGTGGCGCTTCGCCTCGACCCAGTGGGCATTGGCCGGATTCGTGCTTGCCGTGTTGCAGCTTGAGTGATAAATCTTCACCCGTTTCTACGCAGCGATCGTCAGCCCTTGATGGACCTTTGGTCGGTTTGGTTTCGGATCGCCGCATTTTCAGCCCGTATACGGCTGTCCACTTCGCATAAGCGACGGCTGCCAACGTGGGCGGCCTTCAAGACGTTACGGATCAGGGAGTGCCACATGACCATTAACTCGCAGCCTTCGGTGGATGGGCAGGAGCTGACCATTTCCATTAGCGGACGCTTCGACTTCAATGCGCATCAGGCCTTCCGCGATGCCTACCAGCGCCAGGACGTAAACCCACAGCGCTATGTGGTGAATCTGCAGGGCACTATCTACATGGACAGCTCTGCGCTGGGCATGCTGCTTTTGCTGCGTGACCACGCGGGGGGCGATGAAGCCGATATTCGTTTGCTTAACTGCAGTCCCGATGTGCGCAAGATCCTTTCGGTATCGAATTTCGGACAATTGTTCGTGATCGCTTGATGCCGATGCGGCTGTCGATCCTGATCGCCGAGGACAGCCCGGTCGATCGGATGCTGCTTTCCACCATCGTCGCCAAGCAGGGCCATCGGGTACTCACTGCGGCTAATGGTCAGGAAGCGGTCGAGCTGTTCCAGCAGGAGCGGCCACACTTGGTGCTGATGGACGCGCTGATGCCGGTGATGGATGGCTTCGAGGCCGCGCGGCGTATCAAGCAGTTAGCCGGTGACGAGCTGGTACCGATCATCTTTCTCACTTCGCTGACCGAGCATGAAGCGCTGGTCAGTTGCCTGGAAGCCGGCGGTGACGATTTCATCGCCAAGCCCTACAACCCGATCATTCTCGAAGCCAAGATCCAGGCCATGCACCGCCTGCGTCGCCTGCAGGCGACCGTGCTCGAGCAGCGCGATCTGATCGCCAGGCGTAACCAGCAATTGCTTGCCGAGCACCGGGCGGCCAAGGCGATCTTCGACAAGGTCGCCCATGCCGGCTGCCTGAGCGCGCCGAGCATTCGTTACAGGCAATCGCCACAAGCCTTGTTCAATGGTGACCTGCTGTTGGCGGCCCAGGCCCCGGCAGGGCAGATGTTCGTCCTGCTCGGCGATTTCACGGGGCATGGACTGCCCGCGGCGATCGGTGCCATGCCGCTTGCGGAAACCTTCTATGGGATGGCCGCCAAGGGCTATTCCGGCGCTGACATCCTTCGTGAGATGAACGCCAAGCTCAAGCAAATCCTGCCGGTGGAAATGTTCTGCTGCGCGACATTGCTCGACATCAATCCCAAGCAGGGCTCGCTGCGCGTCTGGAACGGTGGTTTGCCGGATGGTTATCTGATTGGCGCCAACGGCCAGCGCACCGCGCTGGTTTCCAGGCATCTGCCGCTGGGTGTGGTGTCTGCAACGGCGTTCGACGACAAGTTCGAGCATTATCCGTTGGCGCTGGGCGACCGCTTGCTGTTGCTGTCCGACGGTGTGGTGGAGAGCCGCAACGCCGACGATGAGTTGTTTGGTGAGCAGCGCCTGCTGGCTGCGCTGACTGCCAATCGTGATCCGGCGCGGCTCTTCGATGAGATCGAGCAGGCGCTGCTGGATTTCCATGGCCAGCCGCATGATGACCTCAGCTTGGTTGAGGTCGTGATCACTGACGAGACGATTGCGATGCCGCTCGCGGTGCCGGTTACCGCACATCGCTCCCGGCCCATGGACTGGTCGATACAGGTCGAGCTGCGGGCCGAGAGTCTGCGTAGCGGCAATCCGCTGCCGATGCTGCTGCAGCTGCTGTTACAGGTCAATCAACTGCGGCCACGCGCCGGCGCAATCTACGCGGTGCTCGGCGAGCTGTATTCCAATGCCTTGGAGCACGGTGTGCTTGGTCTCGATTCGGCGCTCAAGTGCGACGCTGAGGGTTTCAAACGCTACTACGACCTGCGCCAGCAACGGCTGCAGGCACTGGCAGAAGGGCATGTTCATCTGGAGCTGGCTATCAAGACCGACGGCCAGGGCGGGCGGTTGCGAATCTCCATCGATGACAGTGGCGCCGGGTTCGACGTGACCCATGCGTTGCAGGTTCAGCTCGGTGGCGATCGCCTCAGCGGCAGGGGCCTTCACCTGGTACGCCAGTTGAGCGACGGATTTGACTGGCAGTCGGACGGCAGAGGGCTGAACGTGGAGTTCGTCTGGCAGGCTGAGGCATAATCCTTCGCTTTGAATCAGGAGTGTTTCGGGTGTCCAACACTCATCTCGACAGCGCCGTGCTGGCCACGCTGCAGGACGTGATGGAGAGTGAGTATCCGGCATTGCTGGATACCTTCCTCGCCGACTCCGAAGAGCGAGTCCGCTTGCTGAGGCAGGCCTATCAAGCCGAGCAAACCGAAACCCTGCGTCGGGCCGCGCACAGCTTCAAAGGCAGCTGTAGCAATATGGGGGCGGTGCTCCTGGCCGATCTCTGTCAGGAGCTGGAAACTGCCGCTAGAGGCGAGCAGCTTGCCCAGGCGCCTGTGCTCATCGCCTCGATTGAACGTGAATTCGCGATTGTTGGGATTCTGTTCAGGGCGGAGCGTCAACGCTACGCGTAACGGCCAAATCTCTGACGCGCTCCGTCTGCTGCACTGCCAGTCGAGGCGGCTTGCGATTGCGCACAGGGTCCTCAACCGTTGTGTGCGACGGGCGCTGCGGGCTCTTTGGCTAATACGCTGATGCTCCAGTCAATCCTGGCCCGTAACTTGCTCAGTTAGCGCTACGATCCATACGTAGTGGAATAACCTCATGGCTGTTTCCCCCGACCTGTTACTCAAAACGCCTTCTGTCGACGCTCGGCCCAAGGCCTCGGCCAAGGCGCCGGACGCCCCGCGTGAAGGACGGGATAGCGGCAATGCCAGCTTTTCGGACGTTTACGCCAAGGAACGCCAGACCAAGCCGGTCGACCGCCCGACGCGCAACGATAGTAGTCGCGACAAGCCTGTCGATGACAAGGGCCGGCAAGAAGCAGCCGGCGTGACCGCCGAGGAAAAGCCGACAGTTGCCGAGAGCGGCAATCCGTTGCCTGCGCAAACATCAGCCGAAGACCTGCCGGAAGCTGAGCTCGATCCGTTGTTGTTACTAGGCTTGGGCGGGCAGTTCGCGCCACAAGCCGAGACCCAGCCTGCGGAGGATCTCCAGGGCGAATCACTGCTGGCCGGGTTGCCGATGACGCAGGGCCTGGCTGCGGGCGAGGCGGAACCGGTAGCGGATGAGTCGTTGCTCACGGGTTTGCAGACATTGACTGAAACGCCGGTCGGCGTGCAGAAAACGACTCAGCAATTGCAGAATCCGCTGGCCGATGCGCAAGCGAAGGCCGAGGCGGATGACGGTTTCGCCAGCATGTTGCTGGCTGGCAAGGAGTCGGCTGATGGCGAGGAGCCTGAGCTGGATCTGGCAGTGAAAGATCTGCTGGACAGTGTCGATGGGCCGAAGGAAAGCCGCTCGGCGAGCGCCAGCGAAATGGCCGCGGCGCGTCTTAATCCGTTGAGCCAGGCGATTGCCCAGCAGGTGCAGCAGCCGCAGCGGCCAGCCCTGGTGCCGGGGCAGCCAGTTCACATGCAGCAATCCGGCTGGAGCGAGGCCGTTGTTGATCGCGTGATGTGGCTGTCCAGCCAGAATCTGAAGTCGGCTGAGATCCAGCTCGACCCGGCTGAGCTGGGTCGCATGGAGGTTCGCATCGACTTGACCAAGGACCAGGCGCAGGTCACGTTCCTCAGTCCTCATGCTGGCGTGCGTGACGCGCTGGAAAGCCAGATGCACCGCCTGCGCGAGATGTTCACCCAGCAAGGCATGAGCCTCATGGACGTCAACGTCTCCGATCAATCGCTCGCACGAGGCTGGCAGGGTGGTGCCGAGAGTGGCTCTTCGCGCGGAGGCTCTTCGGCTGATGGCGAGTCGGATGACGAGTTGCAGCAGGGCGTCAGCGAGATTTCCAGCAACCGCACCGCGGGTGACCGCGGCCTGGTGGATTACTACGCCTAGGGCCGCTGCTTCTGATAGCCCCTCTTGTCTGCCGGCGTAGCCTAACCGTTACGCCGGTTTTCCGCCGCCTGTCGCGCGCGCGCGTTGTGCGTTGCGTGCATGGCCGATGTATCGCTCGTTTTCCTGATACCTTGTCGGCGCCGGGTTTAGCCGAGCGCTGTTAAACGCTTGTTCCGCCTGCGTTGGCACAGCTGTTGCTCTTAACTCGGAATGAAATGTTGTTGATGACGGATATTTGGCATGGCTAAGAAACAGGCTCCACCGGCAGTGCCGCCAACGGGTCCGGAAACGGAACCGGCAGGCAAGGGACGGCTGAAACTCATCATCGTGATTGTGGTCGCCATGTTGGTGGCTGTCGGGCTTTCCATCGGCGGTACGCTGTACTTCATGGACAAGGGCGATGACCTTGATGCCGGGAAATCGCACGAAGCGGCGGAAACCGTATCGGGCAAGCAGCCGGCAATCTACGAGGTGCTGATGCCGGCCTTCGTGGTCAATTTCAACTACAAGGGGCGGCAACGCTACATGCAAGTCAGCATCGCGCTGATGTCCCGTGATCAGGCGGCGCTGGATGCCCTCAAGGCGCATATGCCGTTGTTGCGCAATCGCCTGGTCATGCTGTTTTCCAGTCAGGATTTCGAGGCGTTGAGAACGCCAGTCGGCAAGGAAATGCTGCGTCAGCAGGCGACTGCCAGTGTGCAGGAGCTGGCGCAGAAGGAAATCGGCAAGCTTGCCGTCGAGCAAGTGCTGTTCACCAACTTCGTATTGCAATAGAAGGCTGCCGCAGATGGCTGTTCAAGACCTGCTCTCGCAAGACGAGATCGATGCGCTCCTGCACGGGGTCGACGACGGTCTGGTGGATACCGAGAGCGATTCCGAACCGGGGTCCATCAAAAGCTACGACCTGACCAGTCAGGACCGCATCGTGCGTGGACGAATGCCCACGCTGGAAATGATCAACGAGCGCTTTGCGCGCTATACCCGTATCAGCATGTTCAACCTGCTGCGTCGTTCCGCCGATGTTTCGGTGGGCGGCGTGCAGGTGATGAAATTTGGCGAGTACGTGCATTCGCTGTACGTCCCCACCAGCCTCAATCTGGTGAAGATGAAGCCGCTGCGTGGCACTGCACTTTTCATCCTCGACGCCAAGCTGGTGTTCAAGTTGGTTGATAACTTCTTCGGCGGTGACGGCCGCCACGCCAAGATCGAGGGTCGCGAGTTCACTCCGACCGAATTGCGCGTCGTACGCATGGTGCTCGATCAGGCCTTCACTGATCTGAAGGAAGCGTGGCACGCGGTGCTGGACGTCAACTTCGAATACGTCAATTCGGAAGTGAATCCGGCCCTGGCGAACATCGTCAGCCCCAGCGAAGTGGTGGTGGTTTCCACCTTCCACATCGAATTGGACAGCGGCGGCGGCGACCTGCACGTGACCATGCCTTATTCGATGATCGAGCCGATCCGCGAAATGCTGGATGCCGGCTTCCAGTCGGACGTCAGCGATCAGGACGAGCGTTGGGTCAAGGCGCTGCGCGAAGACATTCTCGATGTCAACGTGCCGCTGGGTGCCACTGTCGTCAGGCGGCAACTCAAGCTGCGCGACATTCTGAACATGCAGCCCGGCGATGTGATCCCGGTGGAAATGCCAGAAGACATGATCATGCGTGCCAATGGCATGCCGTCCTTCAAGGTCAAGCTGGGTGCCCACAAGGGCAACCTGGCATTGCAGGTGCTGGAGCCCGTGGTCCGCCCACGCTGAGCCAGCCCTTTACTCAATTCGAGCCGATCGAGGATTAGCGATGGCAGACGAACACGACAACACCTCCCCTGAAGAACAGGCGCTCGCCGATGAATGGGCTGCGGCGCTGGCCGAAGCTGGCGACGCCAGCCAGGACGATATCGATGCACTGCTGAATCAGGGCCCGGAAGCGCCTGCGCCGGCTGCCCCGCGCGCACCGCTGGAGGATTTCGCCAGCGCGCCCAAGTCCAATGGCGTGCAGCTGGGACTCGATGGTCCCAACCTGGACGTGATCCTCGATATCCCGGTTTCCATCTCGATGGAGGTCGGCAGCACCGAAATTAGCATCCGCAACCTGCTGCAGCTCAACCAGGGTTCGGTGGTGGAGCTCGATCGTCTGGCCGGCGAACCGCTGGACGTGTTGGTCAACGGCACTCTCATCGCCCATGGCGAGGTGGTGGTGGTCAACGAGAAGTTCGGCATCCGGCTGACCGATGTCATCAGCCCCACCGAACGCATCAAGAAGCTGCGTTGACATGCGTGCGCTTGCATTTCTAAGTGCTCTGGTCGCGCTCCCGGTTCTGGCCGCGGAGCCGGCTACGAGCATGAGCAGCGCCGACATGGGTGCGCAGCTGACCAAGCTGATGCTGGGCCTGTTGTTGGTGATCGGGCTGATCTTCCTGCTGGCCTGGCTATTGCGTCGTGTACAGCAGATGAATCCGCGTGGCACTCAGGTGATCAAGCTGATTTCCACTCAGGCGCTGGGGCCTCGCGAACGACTGGTGCTGGTGCAGGTTGGCGGCGAACAGGTTCTCATCGGTCTGAGCGGTGGCCGAATCACACCGTTGCATGTCATGCAGGAGCCGGTGCACCTGCCGGATGCCGAGCCAGCCAACCCCGAATTCGCCCAGCGTCTGATGGAGCTGCTTGGCAAGGATCACAAGGACAAGCCTTGATGTTGCGCATTCTGCTAGTGGTCGCGTTGATGCTGTGCGGCCCGCTTGCCATGGCACAGGAGCCTTCCGGCATCCTGGCGCAGGGCAACAACCCGCTGTCGATTCCGGCGATAACGCTGACCACCGACGCCGAAGGGCAGCAGGAGTATTCGGTCAGCCTGCAGATTCTGCTGATCATGACGGCGCTGAGCTTCATTCCAGCGTTCGTCATGCTGATGACCAGCTTCACCCGGATCATCATTGTGTTTTCCATCTTGCGTCAGGCGCTGGGCCTGCAGCAGACGCCATCGAACCAGATTCTCGTCGGTCTGACTGTGTTTCTCACGCTGTTCATCATGGCGCCGGTATTCGATCGGATTAACCAGGACGCACTGCAGCCCTATCTGAGCGAGCAGATACTGGCTCAGGAAGCGATCGCGCGTGCAGAGGTGCCATTGAAGGGCTTCATGCTGGCGCAGACGCGCGAAAGCGATCTGGAACTGTTCGTCAGGCTGTCGCGGCGCACCGATATCGCCTCGCCCGAAGCGGCGCCGATGACGATTCTTGTGCCGGCCTTCGTGACGTCTGAGCTCAAGACTGCGTTCCAGATTGGCTTCATGATCTTCATTCCGTTCCTCATCATCGACATGGTGGTGGCCAGCGTGCTGATGGCGATGGGCATGATGATGCTCTCGCCGCTGATCATCTCGCTGCCATTCAAGATCATGCTGTTCGTACTCGTGGACGGCTGGGGGCTGATCATCGGCACCCTTGCCGGCAGCTTCGGCACCCTTTAGGGAAAACTCGCATGACGCCTGAAGTAGCGGTGGACCTGTTTCGCGAAGCGCTGTGGATGACCGCGATGATCGTCGGCGTGTTGGTGGTGCCCAGCTTGCTGGTCGGTCTGGTGGTGGCAATGTTCCAGGCGGCCACACAGATCAATGAGCAAACCCTGAGTTTCCTGCCGCGCCTGCTGGTCATGCTCATGACGCTGATCTGGGCCGGACCTTGGTTGGTACGCCAGCTGATGGAGTACACGCAGAACCTGGTCCAAAACATTCCGCTGCTGATCGGGTAGGTAACGTGCTGGAGCTTAGCAATGCGCAGATCGGCGGGTGGGTAGGGCAGTTCCTGCTCCCGCTGTTTCGCATCGCCGCATTGTTGATGAGCATGCCACTGATCGGCACACAGCTGGTACCGGTGCGGGTTCGCTTGTATCTGGCGCTGGCCATGACCCTGGTGTTGGTGCCGACGTTGCCCTCCATGCCAGTTGTCGAGTCGCTTAGCGTCGCTTCCATGCTATTGATTGCCGAGCAGATACTGATCGGCGTGATGCTTGGCTTCGTTCTGCAGCTGTTCTTCCATGTGTTCATCGTGTCCGGACAGATGCTGGCTATGCAGATGGGCCTGGGTTTCGCCTCGATGGTCGATCCGGCCAATGGAATCTCGGTACCGGTCCTCGGCCAGTTTTTCAACATGCTGGTGATCCTGCTGTTTCTCTCGGTCAATGGGCACCTGGTCGTTTTCGAAATCCTCGCCGAGAGCTTCGTTACCTTGCCGGTAGGTGGCGGCCTGTCGACCAATCATTTCTGGGAGGTGGCAGGCAAGCTTGGCTGGGTGCTGGGTGCCGGCTTGCTGCTAGTGTTGCCGGCGATCACTGCGCTGCTGGTGGTCAATCTGGCGTTCGGCCTGATGACGCGCGCGGCTCCGCAATTGAACATCTTCTCGATCGGCTTCCCGCTGACTCTGGTGCTGGGTCTGATCATCGTCTGGATCGGCATGGCCGACATCCTTGCGCAGTATCAGGTATTCGTCAGTGAAGCACTGGTGATGCTTCGTGAGCTGGCGGGGGCGCGCTGATGGTGGAGCTCGCATGCATGCTGGAGGCCGCCTATGGCTGAGAGCGAAAGTGGCGCCGATAAAAGTGAAGAACCCACAGCCAAACGGCTGCGTGAGTCTCGTGAAAAAGGCCAGCTGGCGCGCTCGCGCGAGCTCAGCACGGTCGCGGTGACGCTTGGGGGAATAGGTGGGCTGCTGGCGTCCGGCGGAAGTTTGGCGCATGCCCTGATGGCCATGATGCAGGGTACGTTCGAGCTGAGTAGGGAAACCCTGCTCGACGAGGGCTCCATGGTGCGCTTGCTGATGGGCAACGGTATGATCGCTCTGGAAGCGATCATGCCACTGCTGATTGCGTTGCTGATCGCCTCGATTGTCGGCCCCGTTTCGCTGGGCGGGTGGCTGTTCTCGGTAAAGGCCATGGCCCCCAAGGTCAGCAGGATGAATCCGGCTGCCGGACTCAAACGCATGTTTTCCACCAAGGCTCTGGTGGAGCTGCTCAAGGCGTTGGGCAAGTTTCTCGTGGTGCTCAGCGTTGCGCTACTGGTGCTCTCTGCGTACCAGGACGATCTGCTGTCGATCGCCAAGCAGCCGCTTGATCTGGCCATCATGCACAGCGCGGAGGTCGTCGGCTGGTGCGCGCTGTGGATGGCGTGTGGGTTGATCCTGATTGCGGTGGTGGATGTGCCATTCCAGCTCTGGGACAACAAGCAGAAGCTGATGATGACCAAGCAGGAGGTCAAGGACGAATACAAGGATGCCGAGGGCAAGCCAGAGGTCAAATCGCGGATTCGCCAGCTGCAGCGTGAAGCGGCACAGCGGCGCATGATGCAAGCGGTGCCCGAGGCGGATGTGGTGATCACCAACCCGACCCACTTCGCCGTCGCGCTGAAATACGACGGAGCGCGTGGCGGCGCGCCGATGCTGGTGGCCAAGGGTGGCGATTTTGTGGCGCTGAAGATTCGTGAAATCGCCCAGCAGCATAAGGTTACGGTGCTGGAATCCCCGGCTCTGGCACGGGCGGTGTATTACTCGACCGAGCTGGATCAGGAAATTCCAGCCGGCCTCTACCTGGCGGTGGCGCAAGTCCTGGCCTACGTCTACCAGCTGCGCCAGTATCGCGCGGGCAAGGGTCGTCGGCCGGACCCGTTGAACGACGTGCCCATTCCACCGGATCTGCGCCGCGACGAGTGATTCGGTCACGCGGCCGCCGCTTGAGCGCGCCGCGTACCACTGCGGTTATTCGATTACGCCGCAGGCAACCCGAGCGCCGCCACCACCCAGTGGTTGCGGGTGGTCGGAGTGGTTGTCACCGCCCTGGTGGACCATCAGCGCCAGGCCCTTGATATCGCCCAGGCTTTGCAGGCGCGGAGCCAGCACCGGTTGGTTTGCCTTGCCTTCGCTGTTTACATACAGCGCAGGCACGTCGCCCAGGTGTCCGTCACCCCAGGGCTCGCCATGCTTGCCGCTGCTCTTCGGGTCCCAGTGACCGCCGGCACCGCCTGCGGCGGTCAGCTTGCCGTCTACCTCGGCCGGCTCGCAGCTGCCCTTGGCATGGATGTGGAACCCGTGAGCACCAGGCTGCAGACCGGTAAGTTCCGGGCGAAATACCAGGCCATATTCATTGCTTTCTATCTTCACGCTGCCGACGGATTCGCCGATGCCTTGAGCGCTCACGGTGTTGACCTTGACGCTCAGCGTCTCGGCCTGAACGGCGAGGGCGGTGCAGCCGGCCAACGCGGCGATGATCCACTGTTTCATCTGAAAGCTCCTGTGTACAAACGGCAACGGGCTGTCGCCGGTGCTAGTGTGACTGCCAGTTACCGGCCGCGTTCGCCCGCTTTGCCGTGTCGCCTTGAGGCTGGGCGCAAACCGCGTGGCGGGCTCTGGAATGGGCGGTAAAAGTTGGACCTCTTCTTGCTATAACCCCGGCAAGGCGCATTTCGCGTCAAGAATTCGTTCTACGCCGGGGGCTACGTTGGATCGCACGCAACTCATCAATATTCGCAATGGCCTGACGGGCGCGGGGCGCGGAAACCTCGGCGTACCTCTACTGTTGCTCGTAATGATGGGCATGATGATGCTCTCGGTGCCGCCGTTCCTGCTGGATCTGCTGTTCACCTTCAACATCGCACTGTCGATCGTCGTGCTGCTGGTCAGCGTCTACGCGCTACGGCCGCTGGATTTCGCGGTATTTCCGACCATTCTGCTGGTTGCCACGCTGATGCGTCTGGCGCTGAACGTGGCCTCCACACGTGTCGTACTGATCAATGGCCATGAAGGTGGCTCTGCCGCTGGACATGTGATCGAGGCATTCGGCAATGTCGTGATCGGCGGCAACTATGTCGTCGGTATCGTCGTGTTCGCAATTTTGATGATCATCAACTTCGTCGTGGTTACGAAGGGCGCGGGTCGGATCTCCGAGGTCAGCGCACGCTTTACCCTCGATGCCATGCCCGGCAAGCAAATGGCCATTGATGCCGATCTCAATGCCGGCTTGATCGATCAGACAGAAGCCAAGCTGCGTCGTGTCGAGGTCTCGTCCGAGGCGGACTTCTACGGCTCGATGGATGGTGCGAGCAAGTTCGTGCGCGGTGACGCCATCGCCGGTCTGCTGATTCTGTTCATCAACCTCATCGGCGGTGTCGGGATCGGCATGGCGCAGCACGGCATGAGCTTCAGCGAAGCCGGCCAGGTATATGCCCTGCTGACCATCGGTGACGGTCTGGTTGCGCAGATTCCGTCTCTGCTGTTGTCGACCGCTGCAGCGATCATGGTGACGCGTGTCACCAGCTCCGAGGATATGGGCCAGCAGGTGCAGCGGCAGATGTTCGCCTCGCCCAAGGCGCTGGCCGTGGCTGCATCGATCATGATTGCGATGGGTCTGGTGCCCGGCATGCCGCACATGTCGTTCCTCGGTCTCGGCGCCGCCGCTGCGGCGGGTGCCTATTGGATCTGGCACCGGAAGAAAGAGGTCGAGAAGAAAACCGAGCAGGACGTGCAGAAGCAGCAGGAAATGCTCCCGGCTCAGCGGGCCTCTGAAACCAAGGAGTTGGGCTGGGACGACGTGACCCCCGTGGACATGGTGGGCCTGGAGGTGGGCTATCGCCTCATTCCGTTGGTCGACCGCAATCAGGGTGGTCAACTGTTGGCGCGCATCAAGGGCGTACGCAAGAAGCTGTCTCAGGACCTGGGTTTTCTCATGCCTTCGGTGCACATTCGCGACAACCTGGATCTGCTACCCAATGCCTACCGCCTGACCCTGATGGGAGTGAGTCTTGCCGAAGCCGAGGTTTATCCGGATCGGGAGCTGGCGATCAACCCGGGGCAGGTGTTTGGGCCTTTGAACGGCATCACCGCCAGGGATCCGGCGTTCGGCCTGGAGGCTGTCTGGATCGAGGCGAGCCAGCGCGATCAAGCTCAATCGCTGGGGTACACGGTGGTTGACGCCAGCACCGTGGTCGCTACGCATCTCAACCAGGTCCTGCACAAGCACGCCCATGAGCTGCTGGGTCACGAAGAAGTCCAGCAGCTGTTGCAGTTGCTGGCCAAGAGCTCACCCAAGCTGGCGGAAGAGCTGGTGCCTGGAATGGTCTCGCTGTCGACTTTGCTCAAGGTGCTCCAGGCATTGCTGCAGGAACAGGTCCCGGTGCGCGACATTCGCACCATCGCTGAAGCCATCGCCAACGTCGCGGCCAAGAGTCAAGATCCCGCCGCGATGGTGGCCGCGGTACGCGTCGCGCTGTCGAGAGCAATCGTGCAAAACGTTGTGGGACTAGAGCCGGAGCTGCCTGTAATCACCTTGGAACCTCGGTTGGAACAGATCTTGCTCAACAGCTTGCAGAAGGCTGGTCAGGGTTCGGAAGATGGCATCTTGCTGGAACCGGGAATGGCCGAAAAGTTGCAAAGGTCTCTGATAGAAGCGGCACAGCGTCAAGAAATGCTCGGCAAGCCTGCAGTTTTGCTGGTAGCCGGCCCGGTTCGGGCGATGCTGTCGAGATTCGCGCGTCTGGCGGTGCCGAACATTCATGTTCTGGCCTATCAGGAAATACCGGACAACAAGCAGGTCACCATCGTTTCGACGGTGGGTCAGAATTAACCGAGGGTACAGGCCATGCAGGTCAAACGTTTCTTCGCCGCCGATATGCGCATCGCCATGAAAATGGTGCGTGACGAGCTGGGCGCCGATGCCGTGATCATTGGCAATCGCCGGGTGGCCGGCGGCGTCGAGCTGACTGCCGTGCTCGATTACCCGATGCAGTCCGCTCCGGCCGCCAACAAGCCCAACCCGGCGCTGGAAGCCGAGCTGCGCAAGACCCAGGCTCGCCTCGCCAATGCCCATGCTGAGCTGAGCGCTGCACCTCGCGCGAAGATGCAGGATCGTCAACTGGTTGACGAGAAGCCCGCTGCCGCGGCGAGTAAGCCGCAGCCTGTGCCTGTGGCCGAAGCTGCTGGCGCGGTCGACACACGTGCGATCGAGGCGATGCAGTCGGAACTGCACGGTCTGCGTGAGCTGATCGAAGTCCAGCTCGGCTCGATTGCCTGGGGGCAGGAACAAAGCCGCCGTCCGCAGCAGGCCGGCCTTTGGCGTCGCCTGCAACGGCTGGGCTTGCCGGCCGAGCTATCGCGTAGCCTGTTGGAAAAGGTTGCCGGGATCAACGAGCCTCGCCAGGCTTGGCGGATGGTGTTGGCCTACCTGGCTCAGGCAATCAAGGTAAGCAAGAACGAACCGCTGGAAGAGGGTGGCGTGATCGCCCTGGTAGGCCCGGCAGGTGTCGGCAAGACCACGACGCTGGCTAAGCTCGCTGCACGCTACGTATTGAAATACGGCGCGCAAAACATCGCGCTGGTCAGCATGGACAATTATCGGATCGGCGCACAGGAGCAACTCAAGACCCTGGGCCGCATTCTCGATGTACCGGTCGTGCAGATCGACCCGAGCCAGTCGTTGAGCAAGACGCTGGCTCCGCTGGCACGCAAGCGGGTGATCCTCATCGATACGGCCGGCCTGCCTGCCAGCGATCCGACGCTGCGCATGCAGCTCGAAGCGTTGTCGGATCGTGGTGTGAAATCGAAGAATTATCTGGTGCTGGCCGCGACCAGTCAGAGCCAGGTGCTCAAGGCGGCGTGGCACAACTATCGTCGCTGCGGCCTGGCCGGCTGTATCCTGACCAAGTTGGATGAGGCCGGCAGCCTCGGTGATGTGCTCGGGCTCACGATCAGCCAGCATTTGCCGATAGCGTACCTCGCCGACGGGCCCCGGATTCCGGATGACCTGCACCTTCCACGCAGTCACCAACTGGTCAGTCGTGCGGTGAGTTTGCAGTCCGGTGAGGAACCGAGCGAGGAAACCATGGCCGATATGTTCGCCGGGTTGTACAACGGTTCGTCAAGGCGGGCCGGATGAAGTTGCGACAGCGGTACCTGAATGAATCAGATGCGTGCCATGCGGGCGCATCGACGGCCGCAAGGCCCCAGCAAGATATAGGCGTGTGAACATGGGTATGCATCCCGTACAGGTGATTGCGGTGACCGGCGGCAAGGGTGGCGTCGGCAAGACCAACGTGTCGGTCAATCTTTCGCTCGCGCTGGCCGATCTGGGTCGGCGTGTAGTGCTGCTCGACGCCGATCTCGGTTTGGCCAACGTCGACGTTCTGCTGGGGTTGACCACCAAGCGCACCTTGGCCGACGTCATTGCCGGCGAGTGTGATCTGCGCGATGTGCTGATCCAGGGGCCAGGCGGCATCCGTGTGGTGCCGGCCGCTTCGGGCACGCAGAGTATGGTGCAGCTTTCATCGCTGCAGCACGCGGGTCTGATTCAAGCATTCAGCGATCTGGGCGACGAGCTCGACGTGCTAATCATTGACACTGCGGCTGGCATTGGCGATTCGGTGGTCAGTTTCGTACGGGCTGCGCACGAGGTGTTGCTGGTCGTTACCGATGAGCCCACTTCGATCACCGACGCCTATGCTCTTATCAAGCTGCTTAACCGCGACTATGGAATCAGCCGCTTCCGCGTGCTGGCGAACATGGCGCATGCGCCGCAGGAAGGTCGCAACCTGTTCGCCAAGTTGACCAAAGTTACTGAACGGTTTCTCGATGTGGCGCTGCAGTACGTGGGCGCCGTGCCGTACGACGAGGCGGTGCGCAAGGCAGTACAGAAGCAGCGTGCGGTTTATGAGGCGTACCCGCGTTCGAAATGCTCGTTGGCGTTCAAGGCTATCGCGCAGAAGATTGATACCTGGCCACTGCCCGCGACGCCGCGTGGTCATCTCGAATTCTTCGTAGAGCGGCTCATAAGCCCCGCTTCTCAAAGCCACGAATGACAGGTGCCGGATCCGCTATGTATTACAGCAAGGCTCAGGCAAAGGATGCGCAGTACCGCCTGATCGATCAGTACGCGCCGTTGGTCAAGCGAATCGCTTACCACCTTTTGGCGCGTCTGCCTGCCAGCGTGCAGGTAGACGATCTGATTCAGGCTGGAATGATCGGACTGCTGGAAGCAGCGAAGAAATACGACGCCGGCAAAGGTGCCAGTTTCGAGACCTATGCGGGTATCCGCATCCGCGGCACGATGCTGGACGAAGTGCGAAAGGGTGACTGGGCGCCACGCTCCGTGCACCGCAATTCGCGCATGGTCAGCGAGGCAATTCGTACTATCGAGGCGAAAACCGGGCGCGACGCTAAAGATCATGAAGTTGCGGCCGAACTTAAGCTAAGTCTCGATGAGTATTACGGCATTCTCGGCGACACCTTAGGCAGTCGCCTGTTCAGCTTTGACGATCTGCTGCAGGAGGGTGAGCACGGCGAGTTCGAGGATGACGCCGCCAGTACCCACCCGGAGCCCTTTCGTGACCTTGAGGATGAGCGCTTTCAGCAGGCTTTGGCCGATGCTATTGCGAACCTGCCCGAGCGTGAAAAGCTGGTGCTGTCGCTGTACTACGACGAAGAACTGAATTTGAAGGAAATTGGGCAGGTGCTGGGGGTCAGCGAGTCGCGCGTGAGCCAGTTGCATAGCCAGTGTGCTGCGCGGTTGCGTGCACGTCTCGGTGAATGGCGCGCCAATTGACGATTGTTTGCGGTATGACGTGCTCGGTTTGCTGAGGCATTTTGGGACTTACGGAGGTCGACTTGGACAAGAACATGAAAATCCTCATCGTCGATGACTTCTCGACGATGAGACGAATCATCAAGAACCTCCTGCGTGATCTGGGGTTCACCAACACCGCCGAGGCGGATGACGGCACTACCGCACTGCCGATGCTCAAGAGCGGCAACTTCGACTTCCTGGTCACTGACTGGAACATGCCGGGCATGAGCGGTATCGATCTGCTGCGCACCGTGCGCGCCGACGAACGCCTCAAGAACCTACCGGTACTGATGGTGACGGCCGAAGCCAAGCGCGATCAGATCATCGAAGCGGCACAGGCCGGGGTTAATGGCTATGTGGTCAAGCCTTTCACTGCCCAGGTGCTCAAGGAGAAGATCGAGAAGATCTTCGAGCGCGTCAACGGCTGAAGCAGCAACGCCGCGAGGGCACTATGACGCAAGCAGACCAAAGCCTGGCAGAGTTCGAAGCGACTCTGAAGACTCATGCACCCAAGTTGATCGAAAGTCTGCAACAGGGCCGCTTCGATGAAGCGACGCAGATGTTCAACGAACTCAATCAGGTGCGCAATCACGGGATCTACCTGGAGGTTGGCAAGCTCACGCGTGAGCTGCACAACGCCATCGTCAAGCTCGAGATGGATACATGCGCGACCGGAGGCGATCCGTCACCGATTACCGACGCGACCGATCGGCTGTCCTATGTGGTTGAGATGACCGAGAAGGCCGCCAATCGCACCATGGACCTGGTGGAGGAGTCCGCTCCGCTGGTGAACTACGTGAGCTATGAGGCGCAGAGCCTGACGGCTGATTGGCAGCGCTTCATGCGCCGCGAAATGAACGCCGAGCAGTTCCGCGACCTGGTCAAGCGCATCGACCACTATCTCCAGCGCAGCATGAACGATGGCTCACAGCTGTCACAGAACCTCAGTGAAATCATGCTGGCGCAGGATTTCCAGGACCTGACCGGTCAAGTGATCAAGCGGGTGACTCGTCTCATCACCGAACTCGAAAGCAACCTGCTCAATCTTGTGTTGATGGCAGGGCAGGTTGATCGTGTGGCTGGAATCCAGCACGACCGCGAAGCGATGCGCGCCGAGCAGGAAAAGCAAAAACAAGAAAAAGAACCTTCCAAGGGTGAAGGTCCGCAGATGCATGCCGATATGCGTGAAGATGTCGTTTCCGGCCAGGACGATGTCGATGATCTGCTTTCAAGCCTGGGCTTTTAGGGGAAGTGAATATGAGCTTCGACGCCGATGAAGAAATCCTCCAGGACTTCCTGGTAGAGGCCGGCGAGATTCTCGAACTATTGTCCGAGCAACTCGTGGAGCTGGAAAGCAGCCCTGATGACACGGGGTTGCTCAATGCGATTTTTCGCGGGTTCCATACGGTCAAGGGCGGTGCAGGCTTCCTTCAGCTTCATGAGCTTGTGGAGTGCTGCCATATCGCCGAAAACGTCTTCGACATCCTGCGCAAGGGTGAGCGTCGCGTCGATTCCGAACTGATGGATGTCGTTCTGCAGGCACTCGATGCCGTGAACGAAATGTTCAGCCAGGTTCGCGAGCGCGTCGAACCGACTCCAGCCTCACGTGAGCTGCTCGCTGCTCTAGCGCGTCTGGCTGAGCCGGCTGCCGCCAATCCTCCGGCGGCGCCGGTCGAGGCTCAGATCCCTGCCGAGGCCGAAGCTGTCGATACCGAGTTCGAACAGCTGCTCGATGCCATTCAGTCGCCCGCCAGCGTGCCGGCAGCAGCCGAGGCCGAACACGCTCCGGTAACGGACGAGATTACCGACGACGAGTTCGAGTCGCTGCTCGATCAGTTGCATGGTAAAGGCCAGTTCGCTGCCGCAGCAGACGCGACGACACCCACCGAGCCGGACGCGGTCGCCGCGCCGGTCAGTAATGAAATTACCGATGACGAGTTCGAGGCGCTGCTCGATCAGCTCCATGGCAAAGGCAAGTTCGAAGCCGCTCCGGCCGCTGCGCCAGTAAGCGCGGCGCCAGCGAAGGCCGGTGACGAGATCACCGACGACGAGTTCGAAGCCTTGCTCGATCAGCTGCACGGCAAAGGCAAGTTCGAGCCTGCCGCTGCCGATGTGGCAGCTGTCGAACCCGCGGCGCCTGCACCAGTCAAGCCGACGCCCAAGCCAGAGCCCGCTCGCGCTGCAGCTCCAGCTAAGGCGGCAGCGGTCAGCAAGCCTGCCGTTGCGGCGCCGGCTGAGAAACCGCCAGCCGAAGCCGAAACGACGGTGCGCGTCGATACTGCGCGCCTCGATGAAATCATGAACATGGTTGGTGAGCTGGTGCTGGTGCGTAACCGTCTGGTACGCCTGGGCTCCAACAGCGGCGACGAGGCCATGGCCAAGGCTGTGTCCAACCTCGACGTGGTAACTGCCGACCTGCAGAGCGCGGTGATGAAGACCCGCATGCAGCCGATCAAGAAGGTTTTCGGCCGTTTCCCGCGATTGGTCCGTGATCTGGCGCGCAGCCTGAAGAAAGAGATCAATCTCGAGCTGGTCGGTGAAGAAACCGACCTCGACAAGAACCTCGTCGAGGCGCTTGCCGACCCGCTGGTGCACTTGGTGCGCAACGCGGTCGACCATGGCATCGAAATGCCTGAAGAGCGCGAAGCCGCTGGCAAGCCGCGCACCGGTCGGGTCGTGCTGTCCGCCGAACAGGAAGGCGATCACATCCTGCTGATCATCAGTGATGACGGCAAGGGGATGGACGCCAATATCCTGCGCGCCAAAGCGGTCGAAAAAGGCATGCTGGAGAAGGACGCAGCGGATCGCCTGAGCGATCTGGAATGTTACAACCTGATCTTCGCGCCTGGTTTCTCGACCAAGACCGAGATTTCCGACGTGTCTGGCCGCGGTGTCGGCATGGACGTCGTCAAGACCAAGATTTCCCAGCTCAACGGTACCGTCAACGTATTCTCCACCAAGGGCCAAGGCTCGAAGGTGGTGATCAAGGTGCCTCTGACGTTGGCAATCATGCCGACCCTGATGGTCATGCTCGGCAATCAGGCCTTCGCCTTCCCGCTGGTCAACGTCAACGAGATTTTCCACCTCGATCTTTCGCGCACCAACGTAGTGGACGGCCAGGAAGTGGTGATAGTGCGCGACAAGGCACTGCCTCTGTTCTACCTCAAGCGCTGGCTGATCCACGATGCGTCTCAGGAAGAGCAGCGTGAAGGTCACGTGGTCATCCTCAGTGTCGGCAACCAGAGCATCGGCTTTGTCGTCGATCAGCTGGTGGGTCAGGAGGAGGTGGTCATCAAGCCGCTGGGCAAGATGCTGCAAGGTACGCCCGGGATGTCCGGCGCAACCATCACCGGCGATGGCCGCATCGCTCTGATTCTCGATGTTCCGAGCATGCTCAAGCGGTACGCACGCCGGATTTGATTCAGTCAGGCAGCGCTGCCCACAGAAGGGCGCGCTGCCGCTAGGAGTGATGTATGGCAGTCAAGGTCCTGGTCGTCGACGATTCCGGCTTCTTTCGCCGGCGCGTCTCGGAAATCCTATCCTCTGATTCCAATATCCAGGTCGTCGGCACCGCCACAAACGGACGTGAGGCGATCGATCAGGTGCTGGCGCTCAAGCCAGATGTCGTGACCATGGACTACGAGATGCCAATGATGGATGGCATCACGGCGGTGCGGCAGATCATGCAGCGTTGTCCGACACCCGTGCTGATGTTCTCCTCGCTGACGCACGAAGGCGCACGAGTCACCCTCGATGCGCTGGACGCCGGCGCCGTGGACTATCTGCCAAAGAATTTCGAGGACATCTCGCGCAACCCTGAAAAGGTCAAGCAACTGCTGTGCGAGAAGGTCCATACCGTATCGCGCAGCAATCGCCGCTACAGCACGTTCTGCACGTCGAGTGCCAGCGTGCCGACTGTGCCTCCGCGTGGTGCTACATCGACACTGGCGGCGTCAGCGTCGCGGGCCGGCAGTACGGCGCCCGTGCCCGCGGCGCCGGCGGCCCGTTCGCCTGCGCCCAAGCGCAAGGCGTACAAGCTTGTTGCGATCGGTACGTCAACCGGTGGTCCTGTGGCGCTGCAGCGCGTACTAACCCAGTTGCCGGCGAATTTTCCGGCGCCGATCGTGCTCATCCAGCACATGCCGGCCGCGTTTACCAAGGCCTTCGCTGACCGTCTGGACAAGCTCTGTCGTATTCGCGTCAAGGAAGCCGAGGATGGCGACGTGCTGCGTCCCGGCCTCGCGCTGCTGGCACCGGGCGGCAAGCAGATGATGATTGATGGCCGCGGTGCGGTGCGTATCCTGCCGGGCGACGATCGCCTCAATTACAAACCCTGCGTTGACGTCACGTTTGGTTCTGCGGCCAAGTCGTTCCACGACAAGGTGCTCGCGGTGGTGCTGACCGGTATGGGCGCAGACGGCCGTGAAGGTGCGCGTCTGCTCAAGCAGAGTGGCAGCCAGGTATGGGCTCAGGATGAAGCGAGCTGCGTGATCTACGGCATGCCGATGGCCGTGGTCAAAGCCAACCTGAGCGATGCGGTTTTCGGGCTTGACGACATCGGCCGCAATCTCGCCGAGGCCTGCATTTGATGAGGGGCTGCTTCTAATGGACGTGCTCAGCCTCATCGGGCTGTTGCTGGCGTTCGTCGCCATCGTCGGGGGCAACTTCCTGGAGGGTGGACATATATCGGCTCTGCTCAACGGCCCTGCCGCGCTGATCGTGCTCGGCGGCACGTTGGGTGCGGTGTTGTTGCAGACGCCCATCGCCGTTTTCATGCGAGCGATAAGCATCGGCCGCTGGATATTCTTCCCGCCGCGCATCGATCTCGCTCGTGGCATCCTGATGGTCACCACCTGGAGCAACACAGCTCGAAAAGAGGGGCTGCTCGGCCTCGAACCAGTTGCCGAGACGGAGCCTGATCCTTACGCGCGTAAAGGTTTGCAGCTGCTAGTGGATGGTGCCGAGCCTGAGGTCATCCGCAGCATTCTGGAAGTCGATCTCTACACCCAGGAAAGCCGTGACCTGCGTGCAGCCAAGGTGTACGACGCGATGGGCGGCTATTCGCCGACTGTCGGCATCATCGGTGCGGTGATGGGGTTGATCCATGTCATGGGTAACCTGGCCGATCCCAGTCAGCTCGGTAGCGGCATTGCCGTGGCGTTCGTTGCGACCATCTATGGCGTCGCGCTTGCCAACCTGCTGGTACTACCGGTCGGCAACAAATTGAAGAGCGTTGTCCAGCGTCAGACTGCGTACCGCGAGATGTTGCTCGAAGGTGTCCTGTCCATCGCTGAGGGCGAAAATCCGCGTTCCATTGAGATGAAGCTGCAAGGCTTCATGGACTGAGCGCCATGGCCAGACGCAGACCCCCGGAAGAGCACGAAAATCATGAGCGTTGGCTGGTTTCCTACGCTGACTTCATCACGCTGCTGTTCGCGTTCTTCGTCGTCATGTACTCGATTTCCTCGATCAACGAGGGCAAGTACAAAATTCTTTCGGACTCCTTGGTTGGTGTGTTCAATCAAGCGGACCGTTCGGTCAAACCGATTCCCGTAGGTGACGAGCGACCACGGACCACCGAGCCTGACGTGTCGCAGGTTGACGACCCGTCCGGCCAGTCTTCGGCTGCTGGCGATCTGACGCTTGACCCTCTGGAGCGCATCGCCCAGAGCATGCGCGAAACCTTCGGTGAGCTGATTGCCAACGAGCAGTTAACCATCCGCGGCAACGAGTTGTGGATAGAGATCGAGCTCAACTCCAGTCTGCTGTTTCCCAGTGGGGATGCCTTGCCCAACGATCAGGCTTTTCAGCTGATCGACAAGGTGGCCGGTATTCTGGCCCCGTTCGACAATCCCATTCATGTGGAGGGGTTTACGGACAACCTGCCCATCAGCACCGACAAGTTTCCGACCAATTGGGAGCTCTCTGCCGCACGCGCGGGAAGTGTCGTGCGGATGCTTGCAGCCCAGGGCGTCCATCCGTCGCGGATGGCAGCGGTGGGCTACGGTGAGTTTCAACCAGTGGCCGATAACGCCACCGCAGAAGGCAGAGCGCGCAATAGACGGGTGATTCTGGTGGTGTCGCGCAATCTCGATGTGCGTCGCAGCGTCACTGGAGTCGGTAGCGGGAACGCCAAGCCAAACGAAGCGTTGCGCCGGGCTGGCACACAATCTGCACCGGCTGCATCCATGTAGGCGCCTAATAGGCGCATCGTCAAAACACCGACGCTTCGCCAGTTCAAGGCGCAGTGGTTCCGGTCAGCTTCGCCGGGTGGAAGATCAATGAGAGTCTGGGCTGTAGCCAATCAAAAGGGTGGGGTTGGAAAGACCACCACGTCGATCGCGCTGGCGGGATTGCTGGCTGATTCCGGTAAGCGCGTGGTAGTGCTCGATCTGGACCCGCATGGCTCGATGACCAGCTATTTCGGTCACGACCCCGACAACCTGGATCGAAGTGTCTTCGATCTTTTCCAGCATCAGGGCACCGTGCCGGATGGGCTGCCGTGGCAATTGCTGCTCGCCACCAGCCATGAGCGTATTTCGCTGATGCCCTCCAGCACAGTGCTGGCAACTCTGGAACGGCAGTCGCCTGGCCAGAACGGACTTGGCTTGGTCATCGCCAAGAGTTTGTCGCAGCTGTGGCAGGACTTCGATTACGCGATCATCGACAGCCCGCCGTTGCTCGGCGTGCTCATGGTCAACGCCCTGGCCGCCAGTCAGCAGTTGGTGATTCCGGTGCAGACCGAATTTCTGGCCATGAAAGGCCTGGAACGCATGGTTAGCACGCTGGCGATGATCAATCGTTCGCGCAAGCAAGCGCTGCCTTACACCATCGTGCCGACGTTGTTCGACCGTCGGACCCAGGCTTCCATGAATACGCTCAAGGTGTTGCGTGCTGGCTATGCTGACCATCTATGGCCGGCGTTCATCCCGGTCGACACACGTTTGCGTGATGCCAGTCGCGCCGGTCTGACGCCTTCGCAGTTCGATCCCACGAGTCGTGCAGTGCTTGCCTATCGTGCTTTGCTCAAGCATTTGCTGGTGTCGCAAGCCTCGCCGCAGGTGGCGTGAAATGCCATGCCACTCGGCGCCTCGCGGCTCAAGTTTGTCGCCTAGTTGGCCGATAGCCTGTTCAGATTCTCTTCACGAGTCCGCCCCATGAGTCGCACCGTCCTAACAGAAACCCGTTCGCAGCTGGCGCTGCAGTCCTATCTCGATGGGCTGCTGCAGGATGCTGCCATCGAACTGGCGGACTCGGTCAGTCAGGATGAGTTTCAGGCTGCCGTGCTGGAGGAGCAGCTGCGTGATACCCGGCAGAGCCAGCCGCCTCGGCTGGAAATAGTCCAGCCAGTGCCGCCAGTGAGCGTGCCTGCTGAATTGGTGGTGCTACCGCCGATGCTGAGCCCTGAGCCGGTGATCGAACTCGAAATTGCACCGCAGCCACCGAGCGAACCGGCCAGGGTCGAGACTGACAATCATCCGGGCTGGGGCGACGAGCCCTTCGAATGCCTGTTGTTCGATGTCGCTGGACTGACGCTAGCAGTGCCGCTGGTATGTCTGGGGTCGATCTATCCGCTGGCGGACCAGGAGCTCACGCCACTGTTCGGCCAGCCAGACTGGTTCCTTGGCATACTGCCAAGCCAGGCGGGCAACCTGAAGGTGCTGGACACCGCACGCTGGGTAATGCCTGATCGGTACCGAGAGGATTTCCGCGAAGGCCTGCAATACGTGATATCGGTTCAAGGCTACGAATGGGGCTTGGCGGTGCATCAGGTCAGTCGCTCGATTCGCCTTGACCCCAGCGAGGTCAAATGGCGTACGCAGCGCAGCCAGCGGCCATGGCTGGCCGGTACGGTAATCGAACATATGTGCGCGCTGGTCGACGTGACTGCGCTGGCCGAGTTGATCTCCAGTGGTGCGGTCAAGCAGATGCCGGGTGCGGTGAAGCCGCGAGCGCACTGAATACACTACAAATGACGGTCGCGCCTTGCGGTGCGGCCCAGCGATAGAATCGACCGCCATAGCGGTAACTGAAGAAGGTGGGACTATGAAGATGACGTCTGCGCAGGGTTCCGAAGATCCTGTTCTGCAATGGGTGACCTTCCGTCTGGATAACGAGACGTACGGCATTAACGTAATGCAGGTCCAGGAAGTATTGCGCTACACCGAGATTGCTCCGGTGCCAGGCGCGCCAAGCTACGTGCTTGGGATCATCAACTTGCGCGGCAATGTCGTGACGGTGATCGACACGCGTCAGCGTTTTGGCCTGGAAACCGCATCGGTTTCAGACAATACCCGGATCGTGATCATCGAGGCGGATCGTCAGGTGATCGGCATCATGGTCGATAGCGTTGCCGAAGTGGTTTACCTTCGCCAATCCGAGATCGAAACCGCGCCAAACGTCGGTAATGACGAATCGGCGAAGTTTATCCAGGGTGTTTGCAACAAGAACGGCGAGCTGCTGATTCTGGTCGAACTCGACAAGATGATGAGCGAAGAAGAATGGGCCGATCTTGAGAGCATCTGATACATGCTGATTGCGTCGCTGGTCGCATCGCTGGTTGCGCTGGCATTCTGCTGCCTGGGCCTGCTGGGCTTCTGTCTGTGGCTTCTCAGACGGCAGCGCCTGCTGGTAGAGCAGCAGCAGCAACGTGATGCGAGCAGGGACAAGCGGATCAAGGAGCTGAGCAGCCGTCTGGATGCCTATCTGGAAGGCAGCTTGCGCATGGGTGACGAGCTCCGCGAGCTGAATCGCATGGTTGCGCCCTTGCCCGACAAACTCATTCAGCTGGAACAGCGTGACCCGAACAATTTTGCGCTGTCGCAGGCCGCCAAGCTTGTCGGAATGGGCGCTAGTGTCGACGATTTGACGCAAACCTGCGGCCTTTCGCAATCCGAGGCCGAGCTGATGAGCAAGCTGCATAAGGCTCGCCAGAAGCCCTGACGGCGTCGACCTTCGCACGGGTCTGGCGTCCTGCCGGCCGGTCGGAACCTCCTGCTTCCCGGTTATTCCAAACCTTATCGACTTGGCTTTGCTGGGCGCGTACAGGTCTCGGATTCGGGGCGAGGAGGGCAGTGATGCGGTGCATACTGGTTCTGCTGTTTTGCGTGGTTTCGTCTGCTGCCGTACAGGCCGCCGAAGCGCCCGAAAATGTCGACGGCGCGATGACCGTGAATGTTTTTCAGGCCAAGCGATTGCATGATTTGGGCGCCGTATTCATCGACGTGCGCTCCGATCGACAATGGTTATGGGGGCACGTCGAAGGTGCTGTGCATTTTGATCTGGCCAGCGACTTCGTGAATCTGGCGGCTCGGGAATGGCCGCGTGAATTGCCTCTTGTTATCTACTGCGACAGCGAGATCTGCCCGCGAAGCGCAGAAGCCGTCCGCATGGCAGTTGCCTGGGGCTACAAGCAGGTCTTCTATTTTCGCTCGGGCTACTTTGCCTGGCAGCTACATGACTATCCGCAAATCACTGGCGAAGATCGGGCAGGAGTAACGCTCAATGCTCAGGCCCACTGAGCAATGGTAGCGATGGCGACGACGGCTCGTGCTTCGAGGCCTGGAAGCCGGGTGGGCATTTACCCTTGAGATACCAAGCGAAGGCGATGATCTCTGCAATCGTCCGATACAGCGCCTCGGGAATCTCATCGCCCAGTTCCAGCCTTGCCAGCAGCCTGACCAGATCGGCGTTCTCGTAGATCGGCACCTCGTGCTCGCGAGCGATAGCGAGAATCGCCTCTGCCAGTTCATCGTCACCTTTGGCGCTCAGGCTCGGCGCATTTACGCCGTCGTAGCTGAGCGCGATTGCCTGGCGTGGCTGTTTGTCGGTCATGCTTTTTCGTCCACGAAACGTTGTTCGAGCGTAGTGCTAGGCCCCTGCGGCGGCGTGCCCTGCCGACAGGACAGTTCACCAACGTTCAGTCCTGCTGCCTGCAAACGCCCACGTAGATGGTCCAGTTCGGCGGCGACCAACTGGGCCGTCGCGCCGCGCTCGGCCCATAGTTGGCTGGACAGGGTGCCGCTTGTCAGTTGCGCTTGAATCTGCAGCGGGCCAAGCGGAGCAACATCGAATGCCAGCTCGATCTTCCAGAGTGGCTCTCCACGGTCCTTGTCGTGCTTTTTCGGCTGGTCCTCGCGCTGCATTTTTATCTGCAGCGGCACGATGTCGCGCTGATCGCGCATCGGTAACTCCAATTGCCAGGTTGTCAGTAGTGCTCCATCCGGGCCGATCTGGGTTTGAGCGAGGCTAGACAATTGATGAGTCTGCAGCCTCGATACAGCGGCGGCTGCGAGCTTGAGCAGCATCTCCAGGTCCGCTTCTTCTTCGAGCCCAGGGGGGAGCCTGGTCGGTAGCGGGAAGCCGATCGCTAGCTGGCGCGCATTACTTTGCGCCAGGGAGCCCAGAGCCTGCCGGGCAAACGCAGGCAGGGCCTGGCCGAGTGCCGCTCCCGCTTGGGCACCGGCGAGGGGCGTGCTGCCGGGAAGATTCGGCATCTGCGCCAGCAGCCGCAGCAAGCCAGCCTTCAGATCACCTTGCAATCCTTCGGTCTGCCCGGCGAGCAGGCGCGCCTCGAGGAACACGCCGCTCCTGGCTAGCGCTGCGGCGACTGCTTTGGCGTCGCCTAGCTGCTGCATTTCCGGTATCAGTCCCAGCAGCTTTTCGGCAGCTCCGCGCAACCCATCAGGTAGTGCGGCAGTCCCGCCCTGGAGTGCCTTGAACAGCCCCTCCAACGATGCCTGACGGTTCTGTTGGGCGCCAAGCTGTTCGCCAAGAAGGAGTTGGTTAAGGCGCCCGCTCAGCGGAAGAAAGGCGAGGGACTGGCCATCCTTGACTTGCGCCGTCAGGAGGCTGCCAAGCGCAAGCGGATTGCTCGACTCGATATTCAGTTTTTGCCCCGCAACCGAAGAGTTGAGCAGGCTGATAACCACCTTGAAGACTTTTTGCCCGTCATCGGACTGCTGTTGGCTAGTCGCGACTACTCGGCCCTGAATGACGCTGCCGACCGGCAGCTGTTGAAGGTCGATCATTGATGCCGGTTGACGTCCGGCCGGTTGCGCCGAGGCGAGCAAACGGGTGTCCGACAGCGCGGTGATGACATAGGCGGTGCCAGGTGGCGGGGCCTTATTGCTGCTGACCTCCACGGTCGCCTGGCGCCCACTGCCCATAGTCAGGCGCAACACCAGTCGAAATGCCTGCGCTGCCTCCCTGATGCTAACGACTTCGGCTTCCGCGTTTTCGCCTGCTGCCAGCAGGCCCTGCATCGGTTGCAGCAGCTTCAACGCAAGGTCGCTAGCCGCTATTGCCTGGCGTGGCGAACTGGTCGGTGGCAGAGCAGTGGTACTCTTGATCTCGGTCATCTTTCCTCAAATGCTCTTACAACCTTTCGCGTTTGCGGCCCTCGGTTCCAAGGGTTGCCATGTATAATTCCGCCCGCCTGGCCCTGCTCCCAGAGTATAGCGGCCACGCCCTTTTCATCTTGAGGTGTCGCTAGCGTGTCAACTCCCTTCCTCGAAGCTGTAGCGCTCGCTTGTGAGCGGGATTGGCGGCTGCTTTTCGACAAGCTCGATCTGCGTCTCGAGAGCGGAGAAATGTTGCAGATTTCGGGGCCTAACGGCAGTGGCAAAACCAGTCTTCTACGCTTGCTTTGCGGGTTGATGCAGCCAACTGCTGGCGAAGTGTTGCTCAGGGGGCAGTCACTCAATGCCCAGCGCGGCGAGCTGGCGCGCAATTTGTTGTGGATCGGTCATGCAGCCGGAATCAAGGGCCTACTGACAGCAGAAGAAAACCTCACCTGGCTCTGCGCCTTGCACCAGCCGACCAATCGCGACGCCATATGGCACGCGCTTGCCGAAGTAGGACTGCGCGGCTTCGAAGACGTGCCCTGCCATACGCTCTCTGCCGGACAACAGCGTCGCGTAGGCTTGGCGCGTCTTTATCTTTCACCTCCGCCGCTGTGGATCCTCGACGAGCCCTTTACGGCCCTAGACAAGCACGGCGTGGCTCAGCTGGAAAAGCACCTGGCAACGCATTGCGAGCAGGGCGGCCTGGTGGTGCTGACCACTCACCACAGCCTGACGGAAAAGCCTGCCGGCTATCGCGAGTTGGATCTAGGGCAGCAGGCAGCATGAGCAGCGTATTCTCATTGTTACTGGCGCGCGAGACGCGCCTGCTGTTCCGCCGCCCGGCCGAGCTGGCCAATCCGCTGGTGTTCTTCGCTATCGTCATCGCGTTATTCCCGTTGGCAGTTGGGCCGGAGACGCAACTTCTGCAAACCATTTCGCCCGGTCTGGTGTGGGTTGCTGCTTTGCTGGCGGTACTGCTTTCCCTGGACGGCCTGTTTCGCAGCGATTTCGAGGACGGCTCCCTAGAACAGTGGGTCGTTTCGCCGCACCCCCTTGCGCTCTTGGTTCTCGCCAAAGTGCTGGCACACTGGGCATTTTCCGGGTTGGCGCTGGTCTTGCTGGCACCGCTTTTGGGCTTGATGTTGGGGCTGCCGCTTGGGACCATTCCGGTGCTACTGATCTCGCTGTTGCTCGGTACGCCGATACTGAGCTTGCTTGGTGCGGTTGGGGCGGCGCTGACGGTAGGGCTCAAGCGCGGCGGCCTGCTGCTGGCGTTGCTTATTCTGCCTCTTTACATCCCGGTACTTATTCTCGGCAGCGGCGCGCTACAAGCGGCGTTGCAAGGCTTACCGGCGGTCGGCCATCTGCTCTGGCTAGCCAGCCTGACCGCGCTGACCGTTACTCTTACACCCTTTGCGATAGCTGCCGGGCTGAAGATCAGCGTTGGCGAATAGCGACACACACCGTATGGCCGGTGCTTGCGCCTGGTCGATGTAACGAATCTCGAGATCCGATCCGTCAGGATCTCGCTGGACGATGAGTCATCCGATGAACTGGACATGGTTTCACAAGCTGGGCTCACCCAAATGGTTCTACGAGATCAGTGGTCGCTGGCTGCCCTGGCTGGCCTGGGCAGCTGTGTTGCTGGTCAGTGTCGGCGTGGTCTGGGGCCTGGCGTTCGCGCCCGAGGATTACCAGCAGGGCAACAGTTTCCGGATCATCTACATTCATGTTCCGGCTGCGTTCCTTGCCCAGTCCATCTACGTCATGCTCGCGGTGGCGGGTGTGGTCGGGCTGGTCTGGAAAATGAAGCTCGCCGACGTCGCCTTGCAACAGGCTGCCCCGATCGGCGCCTGGATGACCTTCATAGCGCTGCTCACCGGCGCCGTCTGGGGTAAGCCAACCTGGGGTGCCTGGTGGGTCTGGGATGCCCGGCTGACCTCGATGCTCATCCTGCTGTTCCTGTATTTCGGCCTCATCGCGCTCGGTCAGGCCATCAGCAACCGTGACAGCGCGGCCAAAGCTTGTGCGGTTCTGGCGATCGTCGGCGTAGTGAACATCCCGATCATCAAGTACTCGGTGGAGTGGTGGAACACGCTGCATCAGCCCGCCACATTCAAGGTCACCGAGAAACCGGCCATGCCAATGGAGATGTGGCTGCCGCTGCTGGTAATGGTGATTGGCTTCTACTGCTTTTTCACCGTGGTGCTGCTGATGCGCATGCGCCTGGAAGTGCTGCGCCGCGAGTCGCGCGCCAGCTGGGTGAAGAATGAGGTCAAGGCTCTGGTAGGAAACAACTCGTGAACTTTTCGTCCTTCGCCGATTTCATCGCCATGGGCAATCATGGCGTGTACGTCTGGACCTCTTACGGCATCAGCCTGGCTGTCCTGATTCTCAACGTCGTATTGCCTGTTCTGGCCCGTCGACGTTACCTGCAAGATGAGGCGCGTCGTTTGCGCCGGGAGGAGTCCAAGTGAATCCGGTGCGCAAGAAGCGTCTTTTCATCGTCCTGGCGATTCTCGCTGGTGTCGGTATCGCCGTGGCGCTGGCGTTGTCCGCTCTGCAGCAGAACATCAACCTGTTCTATACGCCGACCCAGATCGCAGCCGGGGAAGCGCCTGAAGGCACTCGAATCCGTGCGGGGGGATTGGTCGAGGAGGGGTCGCTCAAACGTACCAATGACTCACTCAGCGTCGCCTTCCGTGTCACCGACGGCGCCCAGGCGATCACCATCACCTACCAGGGCATTCTCCCGGACCTGTTCCGTGAAGGGCAGGGCATCGTCGCGCTGGGCCGGGTCAACGCCGACGGCGTGCTGGTCGCTGACGAGGTGCTGGCAAAGCACGATGAGAACTACATGCCGCCCGAGGTCACGCAGGCGTTGGAGAAGAGCGGCATGATGAAACATTACGAAGGTGGCAAGCAGGGGTACGCGAAATGATTCCGGAGCTCGGCCATCTGGCGATGATTCTTGCCCTGTGCCTGGCAGTCGTTCAGGCCACGCTACCCCTGATCGGCGCCTGGCGCGGTGACAGGCAGTGGATGGGGCTGGCGCAACCTGCCGCATGGGGGCAGTTTGCCTTTCTCGCATTTTCCTTCGCCTGTTTGACCTATGCCTTCATGGTCGACGATTTCTCTGTCGCCTATGTCGCGCACAACTCCAACAGCGCGTTGCCTTGGTACTACAAGTTCAGCGCCGTTTGGGGCGCGCACGAGGGCTCGTTGCTGCTGTGGGCTTTGATTCTTGCAGGGTGGACCTTTGCCGTAGCAGTTTTCTCTCGCCAGCTTCCAGAAGACATGTTGGCGCGGGTGCTTGGCGTAATGGGCTTGATCAGTATCGGTTTCCTGTTGTTCCTGATCGTCACGTCCAACCCCTTCGAGCGTTTGCTTCCGCAGGTGCCACTGGATGGTCGTGACCTCAATCCGCTGTTGCAGGATTTCGGTCTCATCGTCCATCCACCCATGCTCTACATGGGATATGTCGGCTTCTCCGTGGCATTCGCTTTTGCAATCGCTGCGTTGCTAGGCGGCCGCCTGGACGCCGCCTGGGCTCGCTGGTCCCGTCCGTGGACGCTGGTGGCTTGGGCCTTTCTCGGTACTGGTATCGCCCTGGGCTCCTGGTGGGCGTACTACGAGCTTGGCTGGGGCGGCTGGTGGTTCTGGGATCCGGTGGAAAACGCCTCGTTCATGCCGTGGCTGGTCGGGACCGCCCTGATCCATTCGCTCGCGGTGACCGAGAAGCGTGGCGTATTCAAGAGCTGGACCGTGCTGCTGGCCATCGCAGCCTTTTCGCTGAGCCTGCTCGGAACCTTCCTTGTTCGTTCCGGTGTGCTGACGTCTGTGCATGCTTTCGCTACCGATCCCGAGCGTGGCGTGTTCATCCTGATCTTCCTGCTGATGGTAGTTGGCGGTTCGCTGACGCTGTTTGCTTTACGCGCACCAGTGGTCAAGAGTCAGGTTGGTTTCGGTCTTTGGTCCCGCGAGACGCTGCTGCTGGTCAATAACCTGCTGCTGGTCGTAGCCACGGCGATGATTCTGCTCGGCACGCTCTATCCGCTGCTGCTGGACGCGTTGTCCGGCGCCAAACTTTCCGTGGGGCCGCCGTACTTCAACGCCATGTTCGTGCCGCTGATCGGCGCGCTGATGGTGACGCTGGGCGTCGGCATCATGGTGCGCTGGAAAGATACGCCGCTGAAGTGGCTGCTTGGCATGCTCACGCCAGTACTGATTACCAGCGTGGTGCTCGGTGGGCTCGGTTCGTTGCTGTTTGGCGACTTCAACTGGGCTGTGCTTGCAGTATCTTTGCTGGCCGCCTGGGTGGTGATTGCGAGCATTCGTGATCTGCTGGACAAAACACGTCACAAGGGGCTGTTCAAAGGTATTCGAAGTCTGGCGACGAGCTATTGGGGCATGCATCTGGCGCACCTTGGCTTGGCCGTCTGCGCCATTGGCGTGGTGCTCACCAGCCACCAGAGCGCCGAGCGCGACCTGCGCTTGGCGCCTGGCGAGTCTCTCTCGCTTGGTGGCTACGAGTTCGTTTTCGAAGGCGCGGTACATCATGAAGGGCCGAACTTCACGTCGGACAAGGCGACCATTCGGGTGCTCGATGGCGGCAAGCAGGTCGCTACGCTACATCCGGAGAAGCGTCTGTACACCGTGCAGCAGATGCCGATGACCGAGGCTGGAATCGACGCCGGATTTACCCGCGACCTATATGTTGCGCTGGGTGAGCCGCTGGGCGATGGCGCCTGGGCTGTACGTGTGCATATCAAGCCCTTCGTGCGCTGGATCTGGCTTGGTGCGCTGATGATGGGGCTTGGCGGGGTTCTCGCGGCGAGTGATCGTCGTTATCGAGTCAAGGTGAAGACCCGCGTGCGCGAAGCGCTGGGCATGGCGGCGCAAGGAGCCTGATGTGAAACGATTGCTGATGTTGCTGCCACTGGTGGTTTTCCTGGTGGTAGCAGTGTTCCTCTATCGCGGTCTGTTCCTTGATCCGTCCGAGCTGCCTTCGGCATTGATCGGCAAGCCGCTGCCGGCGTTCTCGCTCCCATCAGTGGAGGACGAGCAGCGTGTCATCACCGCCGCAGATATCAAAGGCAAGCCAGCCTTGGTCAACGTATGGGCGACCTGGTGTGTTGCCTGTAAGGTCGAGCATCCGGTGCTGAACCGGCTAGCGGCCCAGGGCGTGGTGATTCATGGAGTCAACTACAAGGATGACAACGCTGCGGCGTTGAAGTGGCTGAAGGAATTCCATGACCCTTACCAATTGAACATTCGCGACGAGCGCGGCAGCCTCGGTCTGGACCTGGGCGTCTATGGCGCTCCTGAAACGTTCTTGGTCGACAAAAAGGGCATCATTCGCCACAAGTTTGTGGGGGTAATTGATGATCGCGTGTGGCGTGAACAACTGGCAGTGCTTTATCAGGAGCTGGTGGACGAATGAAACGACTGATCCACGGCGCGTTGCTTGGTCTATTCCTCGCCACGACCGCCCAGGCCGCGATTGATACGTACGAGTTCAGGGACGAGGCAGAGCGGGAGCGCTATCGCACCCTGACCGAAGAGCTGCGCTGCCCCAAGTGCCAGAATCAGAACATTGCCGACTCCAACGCACCCATTGCTATGGATCTGCGTCAGGAAATTTTCCGCATGCTGGAAGAGGGCCGTAGCAATGATCAGATCGTCGACTATCTGGTGGACCGTTATGGTGACTTCGTGCGGTACAAACCGCCGGTAAATGCGAAAACGCTGCTGCTCTGGTATGGACCGGCTGGATTGCTGGTGCTGGGCTTCGGTGTGCTAACCGTCATCCTGGTGCGCCGCCGTCGAGTCGAGAAGGCTCCTGCAGCGAACACCCTTTCCGAGACCGAGCGCGAGCGTCTCGCCCAGCTTCTGGATAAAAAAGACTCATGATCGAATTCTGGATCGCCGCCGGCGCTTTGCTGTTGGTGGCATTGGCTTTCCTGCTTGTACCTATTCTCCATGGTCGTCGTGCCCAAGCCGAAGAAGACCGTACCGCGCTAAACGTTGCCCTGTACGAAGAGCGCCTGGCCGAGCTCGTAGCTCAGCACGCTGCCGGAACCTTGAGTGACGAGCAGCTGGACGCTGGGCGTGCGGACGCAGCTCGCGAGCTTCTGGAGGACACCGAGGGCAGCGACAAGCCAAGAATTGCCAAGCTGGGCCGCAGCGTGCCGCTGATCGCGGCGGTACTCGTGCCATTGGTGGGCTATGGTCTCTACGCGTATTGGGGCGCCATCGACAAAGTACAGATGGCTCGCCAGTTTTCCGAGCAGCCACGCACCGTCGAAGAAATGACGGCACACTTGGAGCAGGCCGTACAGGAGCAGCCGGAATCGGCGGAAGCCTGGTATTTCCTGGGCCGCACTTACATGAATCAGGAGCGGCCAGGCGATGCAGCCAAGGCATTCGCTCGTGTCGTGGAAATCGCCGGCCGCCAGCCAGAACTCCTCGGTCAATGGGCCCAGGCCTTGTACTTCGCGCGCGACCGTCAATGGTCCGAGCAGTTGCAAGCGCTGACTGACGAGGCGCTACAGAGCGATCCGCAGGAGTTGACCAGCCTCGGCCTGCTCGGTATCGCCGCGTATGAGGAGTCGCGGTATCAGGATGCGGTACGTTACTGGGAACAGCTGGTTGCGGCGCTACCTGAAGAAGACCCTTCACGTGAAGCTATCCGTGGCGGTATCGAGCGCGCCCGGCAGCAAATCAATGGCGAGACCGCAACCGAGCAGGGCCAAGCGGGCAACGATACCGTAGGTACCACACTGCAGATCCAGGTAGCGCTGGACCCAAAAGTTGCGGAGTCGGTTTCACAGCAGGACACGGTATTCGTTTTCGCCCGGGCGGTTTCAGGGCCACCAGTTCCCCTGGCAGCCAAGCGCCTGACGGTCGCCGATCTGCCTGCGACCATCACGCTGGGCGACGCTGACGCAATGGTTCCTTCGTTGAAGATATCCAGTGTCGAGCAGGTCACTGTGATGGCCCGGGTTTCGAGTTCCGGCGACGCAACAAAAGGGGAGTGGATGGGTCAAAGCGAAGCGCTCGATACGGCCGGCGAACACAGCTCTGTGCGCCTGGTGATCGACCGCGCCGAGGCCCCCTGATTCACTCACGAGGTAAAAATGAACAGGTTTCCGTCAGCACGCCCGCTTACGCTTGTATGGCTCGGCCAGCGGGTTGCGCTGCTCGGAGTGACGCTGTTGCTCGGCGCCTGCGCAGGTAGTCCCTACGATTCCGCACCGCAACAGCCAGCGCCTGCTCCGGTCCCACGTATACCTGAGCCCAGCGGTCCAGTTATCGCACCTCCAGCAATCAAGGCGCCGCCGGCACCGAGAGCCCCAGCCACTCAGCGAAGCCATCCGCGTTATGCACCGCCTCCGCATGTCGCGGCGCATTGGGACAACCGCTTGGGGGTGTATGTGGTGGAAGGTCGCGATCTGTTCTATCGGGAGCGGCTGTACTATCGCTGGGAAGGCGATTGGTTTTGTGCTGGCCGCCCGGACGGGCCCTGGGAGCCAGTTGCGCCGCCCAGCGTTCCTCCCGGGCTGCGTGACCGCTATTGATCAGTGGGTTAACTGCAGCCGGCAGGATAAGTTTTAGCGCGCCAGCCTAAAGGCTGCCGGTTGATTGCCGATAAAGGATTGAGCACCGTTGCTTTGCAATATTCTCAGCTGGCTCGGCCCACGCCACCGCATCGGGCTTACGCCCCGGAGTCGATCATGAATGCTTCCGTCAAGCGCCTCGAAGAAACCGGTACCGCACTGCGTGATGCGTTGACGCAGCAGGACTGGGCAGCGATCAGCATGCTTGATCGCGAGTGCCGCAATGCGGTGGACGAGGCGATGCAAGCGCGTGAGCGGGACAGTGGCGTTATCAGTCAGCGTCTACAGGAATTGCTTGATCTCTACGGGGAGCTCGTAATGACCTGTCAGATCGAACAGGCACGAGTCGCAAGCGAGCTGCGTCAGCTCAACCAATCCCAACAGGGCGCCAGGGTTTACCAGCTGTTCGCCTGAAACCTCGCAGCACCTCTTATAGTCACTCTGCTTTATCCCTTCCTTACGCCCGACTGAATGGGCGCGCTACGACGCCTCACAATTATCATTACAAAGTATGCGGCATTATGTCGCTGGCACTTTTCCGGCGAGCGGCTATTTGGCGCGTATCCGTTGTTAAATCGCTAACTTCGCAGCCATCGTGTGCCGAAGTCGCCAATTTAATGTTGGGCCCTCTCACAAGGCGTTGATTTTCAGTTCGTTCTTTGGTCGCTAATTCACGCCATAAATTTGACTCAGTTCATTTTTTCATTAATCTACGTCCATCTGCCATGAGCGTGATCGTCGTTCTTCCATGGATGCGAGCGCAGGCTTTCCTTCAGCCTCTTTAGAGCCCTATAAACAAGATGTGGCGTGAAACCAAGATTTTGTTGATAGACGATGATCACGATCGCCGGCGAGATTTGGCAGTCGTTCTGAATTTTCTCAGTGAAGATCATTTGGCTTGCTCCAGTAGCGAGTGGCAGAACGCAGTCGCCGGGCTGGAGTCCAGTCGCGCCGTCAATGGCGTCATGCTGGGCGATGTGTCCTCCAAGGGTGGTGCCGTCGAGCTGATCAAGCAGATGAGCAAATGGGATGAAAACGTTCCGCTGATACTCATCGGCGAGCCCGCCCATGCCGACTGGCCGGACGACGTCCGCCGTCGAGTGCTCACCAGCCTGGAAATGCCGCCCAGCTACAACAAGCTGCTCGACTCCCTGCACCGCGCGCAGGTCTATCGTGAAATGTACGATCAGGCCAAGTCCCGAGGTCGGCAGCGCGAGCCCAATCTTTTCCGTAGCCTGGTCGGCACCAGTCGGGCGGTACAGCATGTCCGGCAAATGATGGAGCAAGTGGCTGATACGGAGGCCAGCGTTCTGATTCTTGGCGAGTCAGGAACCGGAAAGGAAGTGGTTGCGCGCAATTTGCATTATCACTCCAAGCGCCGGCAGGGGCCGTTCGTTCCTGTCAATTGTGGGGCGATTCCGGCAGAGCTACTGGAAAGTGAGCTGTTCGGTCACGAGAAAGGCGCATTTACCGGGGCAATCACCGCGCGTGCGGGGCGCTTCGAGCTGGCCGATGGCGGCACGCTGTTTCTCGATGAGATTGGCGATATGCCGCTCCCTATGCAGGTCAAGCTGCTGCGGGTCCTGCAGGAGCGCACTTTCGAGCGCGTCGGCAGCAACCGTACGCAGAATGCGGACGTCCGCATCATCGCGGCGACCCACAAGGATCTGGAGAAAATGATCGAGGAGGGCACCTTTCGCGAGGACCTCTACTATCGCCTGAATGTGTTCCCTATCGAAATGGCTCCGCTGCGTGAGCGCGTCGAAGATATCCCGCTGCTGATGAACGAATTGATCTCTCGGATGGAGCACGAGAAGCGCGGTTCCATCCGCTTCAATTCTGCCTCGATCATGTCGCTTTGTCGGCACGACTGGCCGGGCAACGTTCGTGAGCTGGCCAACTTGGTCGAGCGCATGGCAATCATGCATCCGTACGGCGTCATTGGCGTTATGGAGCTGCCGAAGAAGTTTCGTCATGTCGATGACGATGACGAGCAGTATGCGACCAGCTTGCATGACGAGATGGAGGAGCGTGCTGCCATCAGCGCACCGATGGTCGTGCCCGAGGCGCAGGCGATGCTTCCGGTGGAAGGCCTTGATCTCAAGGAGTATCTGGGCAATCTCGAGCAGGGCCTGATTAACCAGGCGCTGGAAGATGCTGGCGGTGTGGTCGCTCGAGCCGCCGAGCGTCTGCGGATTCGCCGCACGACGCTGGTGGAAAAGATGCGCAAGTACGGGATGAACCGGCGCGAAGATGAGATGGGCGAATAGGTTCATAACGCCGCGTTACTTGAAGGCCACCGATAGGTGGCCTTTTCATTGCTGCCCTTTGCCCGAGCGCTGAAATCGAACTGTTGCTGCGCCCTGGGCATGAACATTGCTCGTGTCTCGCCAATGACCATCTTTTGACAGGCGCGAGTGAACCCGTGAATTCCGTCACCAGCCCTTCCGTAGATTCGCCCGAAGCCGCAGATGCGGTTGCGCTGTCTGGTGCGCTCGAGCTTTTTCGCAGCCTGTCCAGTCAGCTGAGTGATTCCGAGGGGTGTTTGCAGGCCCACGTCGATGAGCTCCAGCGAAAGCTCGACGAAGCTGGCGAACTCAGGCGCCAGGAGCTGGAAGAAAAGGAACGACTCGCTCAGCGGCTGCAGAACGTACTCGATCTGCTGCCCGGCGGTGTCGTCATCATCGATGGGCATGGTGTGGTTCGCGATGCCAATCCGGTCGGCCTGGAACTGCTTGGCGAGCCGCTCGTGGGTGCCCCCTGGCGAGACGTTATCTTTCGCTGTTTTGCGCCACGCAAGGACGACGGGCATGAAGTTTCGCTGCGCAACGGCCGCCGCCTTTCGATCGCAACGCGTTCGCTCACGGGCGAGCCGGGGCAACTGGTTTTGCTTACCGATCTCACCGAAACCAGGCGCCTGCAGGACCAGCTGGCGCGTCATGAGCGGCTGTCCTCGCTGGGGCGAATGATGGCATCGCTGGCTCACCAGATTCGTACCCCGCTTTCCACTGCTCTGCTGTATGCCAGCCACCTCGAGCAGGGTGGCTTGAGCGAGTCGCAACAGCAGCGCTTTGCCGGCAATCTAAAGGCTCGCTTGCATGAGTTGGAGCACCAGGTTCGCGACATGCTGGTCTTCGCTCGTGGAGATCTACCATTGGGGGAGCGCCTGAGCCCGGCATCGCTTATGTCCGCCTTGCGCTCGGCAGCGGAGCCACAGTTGCAAGGCGTCGCGCTGCGCTGGCAATGCGATGTATCCGGAGCGGAGCTTCTGTGCAATCGAGATACCCTGGTCGGCGCGTTGCTTAATCTCGTTGAGAATGCACTGCAGGCCAGTAATGATGAGCCGCGGCTGAAGGTACACCTGTATCGGCGTCACGGACTGCTGCGTATTTGCATAAGCGATTGCGGCAAAGGTATTGATGCCGAGACCCTGGTGCGCTTGGGGGAGCCGTTCTTCACGACGCGCGACACTGGAACTGGCCTCGGGCTGGCCGTGGCGAATGCGGTTGCCAGAGCACATAACGGTGAGTTGCAGCTGCGCTCGCGGCCTGGCCGCGGGACGTGCGTTGTGATGACGCTGCCGCTGATCCCCGTTGCACCCCGATCGGAGTGAGCTGCATGGCTGCCAAAATTCTTCTGGTCGAAGATGACCACGCCCTGCGCGAAGCCTTGGGAATAACACTTGAGCTCGGCGGCTACGGCTATCGTGCCGTCAACTGTGCCGAGGCGGCTCTGGCGGCGCTGCAGGAAGAGACATTCGCGTTGGTCATTAGCGATGTGAACATGCCCGGAATGGACGGTCACGAGCTGCTGGCCTTGATCCGAAAGCGCTACCCGCATACCCCCGTGCTGCTCATGACCGCGTTCGGTGCCGTGGCAAGGGCGGTAGATGCGATGCGCCAAGGCGCGCTCGATTACTTGGTAAAACCATTCGAACCGACGACGCTGCTCGAATTGCTGGGGCGGCATCTGGACGGCGCGATCACGGCCGACGCGCAAGGTCCGATCGCCTGCGAACCGGCCAGCCAGCAGTTGCTTAGCCTCGCCCGGCGTGTGGCGCAAAGCGACTCGACCGTACTGATATCTGGTGAGTCCGGCACGGGCAAAGAAGTGCTCGCTCGTTACATTCATCAGCAGTCGTCCCGGAACGGGCGGCCATTCATCGCCATCAATTGCGCAGCGATTCCGGACAACATGCTCGAGGCGACGCTGTTCGGGCATGAGAAGGGCGCGTTTACCGGCGCCATCGCCAGCCAGCCGGGCAAGTTCGAACAGGCCGATGGCGGTACGTTGCTGCTTGATGAAATTTCCGAGATGCCGCTCGGGTTGCAGGCGAAACTGCTGCGGGTGCTGCAGGAGCGGGAGGTCGAGCGGGTCGGCGGCCGCCGCCCCATTACGCTGGATATCCGGGTGCTCGCCACCACCAACCGAGATCTGCGCAGCGAGGTCGCGGCAGGCCGTTTTCGTGAAGATCTGTACTATCGCCTGTCGGTTTTCCCCCTGACATGGTCCCCACTGCGGCAGCGTCCAGCGGACATTCTGCCGTTGGCTGAGCGTTTGCTGGCCAGCCACGCTCGCAAGATGCGGCAGATTCCGCCTCGGTTGTCTGCTGAGGCTCAACGCTGCTTGCTCGGTCATGCCTGGCCAGGAAACGTGCGCGAGCTGGACAATGCCATCCAGCGGGCGCTGATTTTGCAACAAGGCGGACTGATCCAACCGCAGGATTTGTTCCTGGCGGAGGTGGGCGGTTTGCCCGGCGCCGTATCGGCCACTTCGAGCGTCGCGGCGCCGGAGCCGTTGCCGAGCGAAGCCGTTTCGCCGCGGAGCGAACCTTGCTCAGCGCTAGGCGACGATCTGCGTCGGCGTGAATTCCAGCTGATTATCGATACCCTGCGTGCCGAGCGTGGTCGGCGTAAGGAAACGGCCGATCGCCTGGGAATAAGTGCGCGCACGCTGCGCTACAAGCTGGCGCAGATGCGTGACGCCGGGGTAGATGTCGAGGCGTCGCTGTATACCGGTTGAAAAACCATGCGGCGTCGCTCTGATAAGCTCCTGGCATCACAGTAAGGAGATTCGCAGGTGCACGAAGACTTCTGGCAGGAACGTTGGGCTCGCAACGAAATTGGTTTTCATCTTGACGATGTGCATCCGGGATTGCGCCGCCACTGGCCTCGATTGGCTCTGCCGAGCGGCGCGACGGTGTTGGTGCCGCTATGCGGCAAGAGTCTGGATCTGGCATGGCTCGCCGGGCAGGGCTTCAAGGTCATGGGTGTCGAACTGAGTCAGAAGGCCGTAGAGGCGTTCTTCGTCGAGCATCAACTCGAAGCCGAGATTTCTCAGGAAGGGCCGTACCGCATTTATCGCGCCGGCATGCTGGAGATTCGTTGTGGCGACTTCTTCGCGCTCCGTGCGGACGATGTAGCTGACTGCCGGGGCGTCTACGACCGAGCTGCGCTGATCGCTCTGCCGCCGGCGATGCGTGAGCGCTATGCGACGTTGCTGACGGCCATCCTGCCGGTTGGCTGCCAGCAATTGCTGGTCACGCTAGATTATGACCAGGCGGAAATGGACGGCCCGCCGTTTGCCGTTAGCTCCAGCGAAGTGCGTGATCTGTACGCCGCTGGATGGGATCTGGAGTTGCTGGAGGCCAAGGAGGTGCTGGAGCGCAACCCGCGCATGCGAGAACGCGGGTTGCGGCGCCTCGAAGAGCAATTCCATCGCCTGATACGCCGGGCTTGACCGTCGACCTCAACGTCGGGCCCAGGGGTGGTCAGCTTTCTGCCTGCAGGCGACGAATGAAGGTATCAGCCTCGTCGATGGCGCGCTGCATGTCCGCCATCAACTGGTCGACGTTGCCTTGCAGCGTACGGTATTCGCCGTGCAAGGCGCTGATCGCGCGAGCGTTGAGGTTGTGCTTGAGAAACAGTACCTGATCCCGGAGCACGCTGAGCACCGGCTCGATGCGCTTCTCGGCGGCTTTCATGCGTTGAATCAACGTGCGGTATTCGGTACGGGTGCGGCTGAGTTCTTTCGCGCTGGCGGCCTTGAGGCTGGCGTTGCTGTACTGCTTGAGTTCGCTCTCCCATTCCTTGAACAGCGCATCGGCGACATCCTCGACTGCCTCGATACGTGACCGGACATCCCTGGCGCTCGCTACGCTTGCCTCGTACTCACGGTTGAGCGCGTCGTAGCGTTTTTCCAGATCGCCGCCCTTGACCTCGACAACGCTGCGATAGCGCTCTAGGGCGTCCTTGAACTGCTGCTTGGCTTCCTGTTGCGAATCGCGGGCATCTTCCACGCGGGTGACGAGAATATCGCGCTTATGGATGCCAGCCTTCTCCATTGCGGAGTAATAGGCGCTCTGGCAGCCAGAAAGAGCGAGCAGCGCGCAGCAGGCGATTATGAAACGGCGCATGGCGATTCCTTGTATGCGGGTTGAGTCAGCATAGACAAACGAAAAGGGCGACTTGCGTCGCCCTTTTTCTATTCATACACGCTCAGCCGCGCTGGCGCAGGGCCTCGATGCGGTCTTCCAGCGAAGGGTGTGTCATGAACAGCCCGGCCATACCATGTTTCAGTGAGCCGTTGATGCCGAACGCCTTGAGCGTGTCGGGCATATGCACTGGCAGGCCCTGCTCGGCACGCAGGCGCTGCAGGGCACCGATCATGGCGCTGGTGCCAGCCAGCTGAGCACCGGCTTCGTCTGCGCGGTACTCGCGCTTACGCGAGAACCACATGACGATGATGCTGGCGAGTACACCCAGCACCAGTTCGGCAAAAATGGTTGCCACGAAGTAGCCGATTCCGTGGCCATCCTCATTTTTGAGAATGACCTTGTCGACGAAGTTGCCGAAAATGCGCGCGAAGAACATGACGAAGGTGTTCACCACCCCCTGGATCAACGCCAGCGTGACCATGTCGCCATTGGCTACGTGGCCGATCTCGTGGGCCAGTACAGCGCGCACTTCATCTGGGGAAAAGCGCTCGAGCAGGCCTTGGCTCACGGCGACCAGCGCATCATTCCTGTTCCAGCCAGTGGCAAAGGCGTTGGCCTCGTACGCCGGGAAAATGCCGACTTCAGGCATCTTGATGCCGGCTTCGCGCGACAGCTGCTCGACGGTTTGCAGCAACCACTGTTCATGGCGGGTACGCGGCTGGCTGATGATCTCCGTGCGGGTGCTCATCTTCGCCATCCATTTAGAGATGAACAGCGAAATCAGCGAGCCGGCAAAGCCGAACACTGCGCAGAACACCAGCAGGCTGCCGTAATTCTGGCCGGTGTAGCGATCAACCCCGAGTAGCTTCAGGGTGATGCTGGCGATGACCAAGACCGCAAGGTTGGTGGCCAGGAACAAGAAAATGCGCATCATGTTGCGGCAGACTCCGGGTAGGAATTGAAGAACGATAGGCTATATAAGGCCCGCCCTTGAGCTATTCAACCGAGCGACTATTTCAAGCTATGTCGCCCGTCCGGCAAGGCTGGGATGTAGCGGCGAGCCGGACTCGTTTTCAAACAGCAAACGGGCAAGCCGGGCGATGCGCTCGCTGTGTCCTTCCTTGATGGCGGTGCGAAGTTGGTGGGCGAGACTGGCTTGAATGCGCAGTACGCTGGGCGGCAGGTCTGAATCGCCGGCAATGTGTCCGGGCACCGCGCGCGTCAGGCGCACAAAGCCCTTTTCCGTGAGTACCGCCTGGTCCAGAGCCTGAAACTGAATAGTGCTGTCGAAGCGTATATAGCCTTCTTCGGCAAGCCAGAGTAGGGCGCCCAGGCAGCTCTGGTGGCGCTTGGAGGGAAGACCGAATTCGTCTGGATCTTCCCGCCCGATCAGGTCTTCGACATACAGCGCAACCTTGCGCGGGAAAGCCTGATAAAGCACTAGCAGGCCGCCCGCTGCATCCTTGTAGAAGTCGTCGATCTGCAGGTCCATCGGGCTACTGCTGATAGGTCTTGAGGAAGTTGCCGATGCGGCCGATGGCCTGCTCCAGATCGTCTACTCGGGGCAGGGTGACCACGCGGAAGTGATCCGGCCACGGCCAGTTGAACGCGGTGCCCTGGACGATCAGCAGTTTCTCGGAAAGCAGCAGGTCGAGTACGAATTTCTCATCGTTATGGATCGGGCAGATCTTTGGATCGATCCGGGGAAACGCATAAAGCGCGCCCATGGGCTTGACGCAACTGATGCCCGGAATGTCGTTGAGCAATTCCCAGGTGCGGTTGCGCTGTTCGAGCAGCCGGCCTTGCGGCAGAACCAGATCGTTGATGCTCTGATAGCCTCCGAGCGCGGTCTGGATGGCGTGCTGCGAAGGCACGTTGGCGCACAGGCGCATGTTGGCAAGGATATCCAGGCCTTCGATGTAGCTCTGTGCCTTGTGCTTCGGTCCGGAGATCGCTACCCAGCCTGAACGGAAGCCCGCGACGCGATAAGACTTCGATAGCCCGTTGAAGGTCAGGCAGAGCACGTCCGGGGCCAGGGATGCTGTGCAGATGTGTACCGCGTCGTCGTAGAGAATCTTGTCGTAGATCTCGTCGGAAAACAGCACCAGCTTGTGCTGGCGCGCCAGCTCGACCATGCCTTCCAGAACTTCCTTCGGATAGACCGCGCCAGTAGGGTTGTTCGGGTTGATCAGCACCAGTGCTTTGGTGTTTGGTGTGATCTTGGCCTTGATGTCTGCCAGATCCGGCCACCAGTTGGCCTGCTCGTCGCAGAGATAGTGCACTGGCTTGCCGCCGGCCAGGCTGACCGCAGCGGTCCAAAGTGGGTAGTCCGGTGCAGGAATCAGTACTTCGTCACCATTGTTCAGCAGGGCCTGCATGGACATCACGATGAGCTCGGACACGCCGTTGCCGAGGTAGATGTCTTCGATACCGACGCCTTCCACCTGCTTCTGCTGGTAGTACTGCATGATCGCCTTGCGGGCGCTGAACAGGCCTTTCGAGTCGCTGTAGCCCTGGGCTGTGGGCAGGTTGCGGATCACATCCTGAAGGATCTCCTCCGGTGCTTCGAAACCGAACGGCGCCGGGTTGCCGATATTCAGCTTGAGGATGCGATGGCCTTCCTCCTCCAGGCGTTTGGCGTGCTTGAGCACGGGCCCACGGATGTCGTAACAGACATTGGCGAGCTTGTTCGATTTGCTGACCTGCATGATCCTGAGTGTCCCGAAGTGAAAACGTGCCAGTTCCGGAAATGGCTGGCCACGCTTGGCATGAACCCGGGCGCCTTGGCAGTCGGAAACCCCGCTGCCAGACTAGGCGTCGAAGAGGGACGCATGATACGTGCGCCCCGGGCAGTGGAAAAGGTACAGATCGGCCCTTTTTTATATAGGGTCTGTTCGTGCCTGGTTTGCACCGAGGGCGCATGGCGAATCGCGTTACGCGGTATCGCTTGGCTTCTCAGGAATGCCAACTACCTGCGTTGCGCAGCAAGGCGGCTCGACGAACCGCAACAGACCGGAGGAGTGTAACGATGGATAAGCTGGAAAAACCGCTTGATGTCTGGCGCGAGGAGCTCTCAGACGAGCAGTTCCAGATCTGCCGGCTGGGTGCCACTGAGCGACCCTTCACAGGCAAGTACAACGATACCAATACGCCTGGCATCTACCATTGCGCCTGCTGTGACGAGCCGCTTTTCGATGCTGATGCCAAGTTCGATTCCGGCTGTGGCTGGCCCAGCTACTTCCAGCCGGTCAGTGATACGGCCATCGCCAGCCTGGATGATTTCAGCCATGGCATGCACCGGATAGAGGTCAGGTGCGCGCGCTGCGATGCTCATCTTGGCCATGTATTTCCTGATGGGCCAAAGCCATCCGGCTTGCGCTACTGCATCAATTCCGCCTCTCTCAATCTGAAACCGAGCGAGGCTTGATGCCTGCCCGGTCCCAAGGAGCCTTGCATGCACGATTCAATGCTAGACATCCCCTGCGTCACCATTGAAGGCGCGGCGAAGACGCTTGCCGATTTCGATGCCAAGGTACTGCTGGTGGTCAACACGGCCAGTCAGTGCGGTTTTACTCCTCAATACAAAGGGCTGGAGGAGCTGTGGCAGCGTTACGGTGAGCGCGGGCTGGTGGTGCTCGGGTTTCCGTGTAATCAGTTCGGGAAACAAGAACCTGACGGAGACCAGGAAATTGCTGCGTTCTGCGAGCGGCGCTTTGGTGTTTCCTTTCCATTGTTCGCAAAAATTGAAGTCAACGGTGGCGACGCTCATCCGCTGTTCATCGAGCTGAAGAAACGTGCGCCTGGCCTGCTGGGCAGCAAGGCGATCAAATGGAATTTCACAAAATTTCTCATTACCGATCAGGGGCGAACTGTCACTCGTTACTCGTCGCGGACCACGCCGCAGGCGTTGGCAGAGGACATCGAAGCCCTACTCTGATGCCTCGAGAAGCCGGGGCTTTGCTACAAACATGATCGCTTGTTGTGCGGCCCGGCCCGACCGGGCCTTCTCATATCTGGAGCCATGATGGATGTTGAACTAAAAGCCTTCCTGCAACGCGCCGAAGGCCTGTTGGCGCGTATCGAGCCGTTGCTGCCGGCGCAGCCGCCATGCATCGATTGGGACCGTACCTTGGCGGCACGCTGGCAGCGTGACACCCGTAGTGGCTACCTGGCGCCGTTGCAGGTCAGTCTGGACATGACGTTGGACGACCTGATTGGTATTGATCGCCAGCGCGATCTGCTCGCAGCGAATACCCGCCAGTTCGTCGATGGGCTACCAGCCAATCATGTGTTGCTCTGGGGCGCCCGTGGCACCGGTAAGTCGTCACTGATCCGCGCTTTGCTGGCCGCGTACGCCGGGCGCGGGCTGCGGCTGATCGAAATCGAACGCGATCATCTGGCGGATTTGCCGCGCGTCGTCGAGCAGCTCGCAGGGCTGCAGCAGGCGTTCGTCCTGTTCTGTGACGACTTGTCGTTCGAGGCGGGTGAGGGTGACTATCGGGTGCTAAAGAGTGTTCTAGACGGATCACTGGAGCGCGCGCCTGAGAACGTACTGTTGTACGCCACCTCCAATCGCCGGCATCTGGTCCCTGAGCGTCAGAGTGATAACGAAAACTGGCAGATGGTCGATGGTGAGCTGCATCCGAACGAGGCCGTGGAAGACAAGATTGCGTTGTCTGATCGCTTCGGACTGTGGCTGTCGTTCTACCCGTTTTCTCAGCAGCACTACCTCAGCGTAGTGCGTCACTGGATCGATTCGCTGGCTGGCAGCGCGCAATTACAGTGGGCTTGGGACGAATCGTTGGAAAAGGATGCGATTCGCTGGGCCACTGGACGGGGCAATCGTAACGGCCGTTGTGCCTATCAGTACGCGCGTCAGTGGGTGGGCACGCGCTTGCTGGAAGCGCGGGGCTGAACGCAGCGCCCGGGACAGCTGGCCAATGCTGCCCGCTGCTTTTTGCAGCAGCGGGCCGTGCGCAGCGTTCCGGCGCAAGTCAGACGGTAGTGGCCTTACCCATCTCTTTTAGCTTGGCATTCATGCGTTGCTCATCTGGCAGCAGGCTTGCGACCGAAGGCAGCGACAATATGCGCGCGTGGTGCGCGGCCAGGCCCGGCCAGCGTTGAGCGTCGAGCTGTTCACCGCCGTGCGCCAGGTTGATCAGCTGACAGGCAATAGCGATGTCGGCCATCGATAGACGGTCGCCTACAAAGAACGCCTGCTGGCCGAGCTGTTGCTCCAGGTAGTCGAAGTGCGGCGGTAGCTTTTGCTGCAACGTAGCCTGCACGGCTTCTTCGTTACAGGGGTGGCCGGATGTCGGCTTGAGGATGCGATTACGGAACACGGTGAAGGTGGTCAGTGGCGCCAATTCGTAGTCCGCGTATTTTTCCAGCCAGCGTACGCGTCCGCGTTCCTGAGCGTTCTCGCCATAGAGGCCAGCCGTTTCGGGATAGGCCTCCTCCAGGTACTGACAGATCACGCTGGAGTCAGCAAGGGTGCAATCGCCGTCCTTGAGTGCCGGGATACGACCGAGGGGATTGATTTCCAGATACCACTGCGGCGGCGTGAAGGGCATTACCGTTTCGAGCTGATAGTCGAGCCGCTTTTCCTGAAGGCATAGGCGAACCTTGCGCACGAAAGGGGAGAGGGGGACGCCATAAACGGTTAAAGACATCGTCGTGCTCCGCAGCGATTCGGTTGGTCTCGTGCCGCCCGATGGGCGCGCCATCGGGCGAGTTGTCAGTACACGTTGTTCTTCTTCCAGAGATCATCATCGTCGAAAGCCTTCATGCCTTCGGTCAATTCGCTCGGCTCGTCTGCCTTGGGCAGCTCGGTTTTGAGAACCAACGCGTTCGAATGCTCCAGCAAGGCCTCAAGCTGTTTCAACTGGGCTTGGTAGGGAGCCTGCGCAGATTGACGGCGAATATGTTGAATGCCTCGCTCGAACGCCAGGCGAGCACGTTGTGGCTGGTTCTGTTGTAGCGCGAGCTTGCCCAGACCGGTGAAGAACTCGATATGCAGAATAGCCAGCATGCGCTGGATGTCCTGCACCCAGCGTTTGGCCTCGGCTTGTCCAAGCATGCCTTCCTTGGTGGCGCGGACGATTTGCGCGTGAAGATCTTCCAGCATGAAGCGGCTTTCCTTGGCTTGAGCCTCCGTGAGGATCTGCCGTGGCGGATTGCGCACCTCGATGGCCTCGCCCTTGGCTACATCGGCGCGCAAGCTTTGAATGCGCGAGGCCAGCTTGTCATTGCCCTTGTCCAACGGTTGGAGACGCTCGCTCAACGACAGCTCTAGACGGGTAAGCAGGAGCTTGAGCGCTGGCGTCACCATCTGGCCGGGCAGGCCGTCGGACAATTTAGCGCAACGGTTGCAACGGTCCGTGAGGTCCGCGCGTTTGCGGGCTTTTTCCAGGTTGCCTTTTTCGACGATCTGGATGGTATAGACGATGCCGACCAGCAGAAACACACCGGCCAGGATCAATCCCGTGATCATTAGTGGAGACACTTGACTGCACCTCTCGAGCCGCTGGCTTTTCGTTCGAGTGTAGTGGCTTGGTGATGTGGCCGATAGCTTTGCATGCTGATCGGCCATGCCTGGTAAATTTTTTTAAAACTATGCTTGACGGCTCTCAAACCCCTCCATAGAATGCGCGCCACTTGCAGCGTGAAGCACCAAACAGAGCGTTGCAAGCCGGAAGTAAGATGTAGTTTCCGGGCAGCGTCCCCTTCGTCTAGTGGCCTAGGACACCGCCCTTTCACGGCGGTAACAGGGGTTCGAGTCCCCTAGGGGACGCCATTTTTGTTGTAGATACGCGGGAATAGCTCAGTTGGTAGAGCACGACCTTGCCAAGGTCGGGGTCGCGAGTTCGAGTCTCGTTTCCCGCTCCAAATTTTCTTCAAGTACTTCCTGAAAGGACTTGAGGATTGAAAAAGCGACCTTAGGGTCGCTTTTTTCGTTTCTGGATCAGGCTTTTCCAGCCGATATTTGCAGGCGCGTCCCGCGTTGATCAACCACCAATGATGTGGCAGTACTGCCGGGGCCGCGATCACCGCGCGACACCTCGAGTAGTTGACGCTGATCGGTGTCCGCGCGCGGTGTACCTTCAGGTGTACTTGGTGAAGATGCTACGTACACGCGCCAGTGTCTCGCCCGTGTCCTGGGATTGATCGTGCAGCGCCTCCTCGATCAGGCAGGTCAGCATCAACCGATAAGCCTTGTCCAGCGCGCTGCGCGCAGCGGAAAACTGCTGGGCGATGGCTTCGCAATCCTCTCCACGTTTGATCATTGCCTGGATGCCCCGCACCTGTCCCTCGACCCTCGCGAGCCGTTTCAGCATCGCCTGCTGCTGCGCCTGCAGGTCTGCGGATTCGGCAGGAGTAGTCTGGTCGTTCATGCGGCCACCTCGAAACGTTGGAATGGTAGGTCTGCTGCGTTCCGGTTAGCGGAGTCGGCGACTTATATACGGGTAGGGGCATGCTAGCGGCGCAAACGATCAGGGCCAACTTCTTTCGAGCAGCGCTCGATCAGTGCTTGCATAACAATATATAAAAAAATATATTGTTTTCATCGTAAGCGTTCTGGTCATCGTCATGAGCCCCGATTTGGATATAGAGCAACTGCGAGCCAACGCCGCTTCCGCCGGTGCGTTGCTGAAGGCTCTGGCCAACCCTGATCGCCTGTTGTTGCTCTGTCAGCTCTCCCAGGGTGAGCGCAATGTTTCCGAGCTCGAACAACTTTTGGGTATCCAGCAGCCGACACTGTCGCAGCAGCTAGCTGTGCTGAGGCGCGAAGGCTTGGTGGCGACGCGCCGCGAGGGTAAACAGATTCACTATCGAATCAGCAGCCCGGAGGCCTTGGCCGTGATCACCACGCTGTATCAGCTCTTCTGCGAGAGGAGCCAGAAATGACCATAGATTGGATCAGCTTCACGCCCTGGCCTGCACTCGCTGGCGGCGTATTGATTGGTGCGGCGGCGAGTCTGTTTGCGCTGCTCAACGGCCGTATCGCAGGTATCAGTGGGCTGCTCGCCAGCGCACTTCAGCGCGGCGCGGAGGGCAGAGGCGAAAAGCTGATGTTCCTGCTTGGCGTGCTGGTCGCGCCGTTGCTGTGGATGCTGTTCGGTACTTTACCGGCCTTGGAGTTTCAGTCCGATTGGTTCGGGTTGGTAGTGGCCGGGTTACTGGTCGGCGTTGGCACCCGCTATGGCGCCGGATGTACCAGCGGCCATGGGGTATGCGGTATCTCGCGACTGTCTGCGCGCTCCGTCGTCGCCACATTGGCTTTCATGACTGCTGGCTTCGTCACCGTCTTCGTTCTGCGTCATTTGCTTGGAGGGTGAGCATGCGCACGCTGGCTTCGTTTGCTGCCGGGCTGCTGTTCGGGCTGGGGTTGTTGCTCTCGGGAATGGCTAATCCGGCCAAGGTTATTGGCTTTCTAGACATCACCGGCGCCTGGGATCCATCGCTTGCGCTGGTGATGGCCGGTGCCATCGGTACTGCGTTGCTGCCGTTTACGTGGGCCAAGGTGCGTAAGCGTTCGCTGCTTGGTGCTCCGATGCAGCTACCCGACAAGCGCGAGCTTGATGGGAGGCTGATCGGCGGCAGCCTGCTGTTTGGAGTGGGCTGGGGTATCGCTGGCATCTGCCCGGGGCCGGCAATTGCCGTGCTGCTGAGCGGCCATTGGCAGGTCGTGCTTTTCGTTCTCGCCATGCTTGGCGGGATGCTGTTGTTCTCTGCGCTGGAACGCCGGCGCACTTGCTGACCGGGAGGTCATTATGAAAGCCAACGTTGGAACCATCGATCGGGCACTACGGATCATCGTCGGTCTGGCGCTCATCGGCCTGAGCCTGGCGGGCGTGATTGGTGTGTGGGGCTGGATCGGCCTTGTGCCTCTGGCCACCGGCATCTTTCGCTTCTGCCCGGCCTATACCCTGCTTGGCATCAAGACCTGCAAGGCATGCAACGCCAAGTCTTGAATGACTGAGCATCAAACCCGAAGCGCGCCAAAGCAAAAGGCCGACAGCAATGTCGGCCTTTTTGCTTGGTTTAACGAGCACCTCAGTCGAAGCTTGGCAGGCTCGGCTTGATCGCCGGCTTGCCGGCTTCGACCCACGCATCAAACCCGCCGGCGATGGACTTGACGTTCATGTAGCCCATCTCCTGCAGCGCTGCTGCAGCAAGCGCAGCACGACCGCTGGTCTTGCAATAGAGCACGACGCTCAGGTCCCGAGCGCCCAGCTCCGGCGTCCCGCTGAGCTTGAATTCCAGCACGCCGCGCGGGATGTTAAGGGCGCCGTCGATATGCCCCTCGCGAAATTCGTCTGGCTCGCGTACGTCGATCAGTACGTCTGCGGCCTGGATCGCCGCGTCGGCTTCGGTCATCGATACTTCCCGGATGCTGGTCCGGGCCTGTTCGACAAGATCATGGGCGCTCTTCATCTGCGTTCTCCTTCATGCTGGAACGGTGGTCGCGCTGTCGCTCGAGGGCGCGATGAGTGGTTTGCGGGTCCAGTGCGAGCAAGGCTTCGTACTGGCTGATGAATACCTGGCCGCCAAAGTGCCCAAGGAAGTCGGTGCGCCGTAGCCGATCCATTACCGGGCCTTTGACTTCGGAAAGATGGAGCTGAACGCCGGCGGTGTGCAGGCGGGCTGTGATGGCCTCGAGACTTTCCAGCGCGCTCGCATCGATCAGGTTCACCCCTGGGCACATCAGCACCAGGTGCTCGGCTTGAGGATAGCGACCGATCAATTCGGCGATGCGGTCCTCCAGGAAGCGCGCATTGGGGAAGTACAGGCTTTCATCTACCCGTACCGAAAGTACCTTCGGGCTCTGCGCCACGGCGAAGCGCTCGATGTTGCGAAAGTGCTCGCTGCCTGGCAGCTGTCCAACCACGGCAACATGCGGCTGGCTGGTGCGCCAGAGAAACAGAAGCAGCGACAGACCCACGCCCAGGATAATCCCGCTCTCCACCCCAATCAGCAGTACACCGAGCATCGTGGCCGTCATGGCGGCGGCGTCCTGGCGGGAATAGCGCCAGGTTCGTCGCAGTGCGGCGAGGTCCACGAGGCTGAGTACAGCCACGATGATCGTCGCGGCCAGGACGGCGTGTGGCAGGTTATGAAACAGCGGTGTGAAGAACAGCACCGTGAGGCCTATACCCGCGGCGGTCAGGGCACCGGCCAGCGGGGTCTGAGCACCGGCGTCGAAGTTCACCACCGAACGGGCGAAACCGCCCGTGACCGGGAAACCGCCGCTGAATGCTGCAGCGATATTGGCGCTGCCGAGCGCGACCAACTCCTGGTTGGGCTCGATACGCTCGCGGCGCTTGGCTGCCAGGGTTTGGGCTACCGATACCGATTCGACAAATCCCACCAGGCTGATCAGCACCGCGGCCGGCAGAAGTTGCAGGGCGAGTGACAGGTCCAGTGACGGCACACTCAGTGATGGCAGCCCGCGCGGCACTTCGCCGACCACCCGCACGCCCAGGCCGGCGAGCTGAAACGCGCCGACCGCAGCTATCGCAAGAAGCAGGGCGACCACGGGCCCGATCTTGGTCAGGGTGGCGGCTGTACGCGGATTCATTCCCAGGCGATGCAGCCAACTGCCCAGCTGGCTACGCACCAGATAGAGAAACAGCAGGCTGGTGATACCCACGGCTAGGGTCGGCAGGTGAGTCTGTGACAGGCCGGCGATCAGCTCAGTAGCAAGTTCCAGCGCATTGTCGCCAACAACGGAAATACCAAGAATGTGCTTGAGTTGGCCGAGGGCGATGAGAATGCCCGAGGCGCTGATGAATCCGGAAATCACCGGGTGGCTAAGGAAATTCGCCAGAAAGCCCAGGCGCAACACCGCCATCACCAGCAACACCACGCCAGACAGCATCGCCAAGAGCATGGCCGCGCCGATGTATTCCGCGCTGCCCGCCGCGAATAGCGGCCCCAGTGCGGCAGCAGTCATCAGCGAGACCACCGCCACCGGGCCGACGGCCAGGGTGCGGCTGGTGCCGAACAATGTGTAGGCGATCAGCGGCAGCATGCTGGCATACAGGCCGGTCACCGACGGCAGGCCCGCAAGCATCGCGTAGGCCAGGCTTTGCGGAATCAGCATCAAGGTCACGATCAGTGCGGCCAGGCCGTCCTTGGCCGCGGCTGCGCGGTCGTAATGCTGCGCCCAGTCCAGGCATGGCAGAAAGCGAGCCAGCCGCTTCATCATCCCTTTTTCTCCTGAGTGAAGTCGCAGGCGTTCGGCGCCACAACCGGCGCCTGCTTGCGGACCGCAGCGGCGGTCTTGGCGTTAGGCGCGGAGCAAACGTCGCCTAGGCTGAAGATGTCGTCGAAGCGCGGATGGCGCAGGGTTTCATGCTCGGTTTCGAACCAGTTATCAGCATTGCTCAGTGCGCCCTGGCGAACGAATGCTGCGGCGGACGATTGCCAGTACTGCTCCAGCCGAGGCAGTAGACCGGTGAGGTCGTAGTCGCCTGCTTCGCGGTCTGCAACAGCACCTGCGGATCGAGGCGATGTGCCTCGGCCAGCGCCCAGAGTGAGGTCGAGCGGGTTCCGGTTCGACAGAACGCGAGGGCAGGCCCCCTGATCTGTCCAGATACGACGGGCAGATGGTGATACTCAAAACCCGAGGCTTCGGCGGCGGTACGCATGGCTTCGCTGGACGGCTGCCCTTCACCCTCGTTGTCCGGGCGATTGTTGATGACGCACCGCAAACCGCGGCCGGCCACAACAGGGCCATGTCGGCCTGCTGCAGCTGAGCAGCAACGGAGATGAACGGCGTCAGGCGTTTTATGGTTTGCATGTCGACGTACTCCGCGCTCGCAGTTACAGCACATCCAGGGGGATTTTCAGGTAACGCGTGCCGTTGCTCTCGGGCTTCGGCAGCTCGCCGCCGCGCATGTTGATCTGTACCGAAGGCAGGATCAGGGTGGGCATGGCCAACGTTGCGTCGCGCGCGGTGCGCATGGCGACGAACTGTTCTTCGGTGATGCCGACGTGCACGTGCACGTTTTGTTCGCGCTCGGCGGCGATGGTGGTTTCGTAGAGAAACTCCTCGCGGCCGGGTGCCTTGTAGTCATGGCACATGAAGACGCGCGTCTGGTCTGGCAGGGCGAACAGCTTCTGAATGGACTGATACAGCGTGCGGGCATCGCCGCCTGGGAAGTCGCAGCGCGCAGTGCCGTAGTCCGGCATGAACAGCGTATCGCCGACGAACGCGGCGTCGCCGATCACATAGGTCATACAGGCCGGCGTATGGCCCGGGGTGTGGATGGCGCGCGCCTGTACGTTGCCGACCTGAAAGGTGTCACCGTCGTGGAACAGGCGGTCGAACTGACGGCCATCGGTGGCGAACTCGCTGCCGACGTTGAACAGCGTGCCGAAGGTGTGCTGTACCACGGTGATCTGATCGCCGATCGCCAGCTGACCGCCCAGTTGTTGCTTGAGGTAGGGCGCAGCGCTGAGATGGTCGGCATGTACGTGGGTTTCCAGCAGCCACTGCACCGTCAGCTCATTCTCGCGCACATAGTCGACCAGACGCTGGGCGGTGGTGTGGGATGTACGTCCCGAAGCCGGGTCGTAGTCCAGCACTGAATCGATCACTGCGCACTGATGCGTTTCCGGATCGCTAACGACATAGCTGTAAGTGAAGGTTGCTGGGTCGAAAAAGGCTTCAACATGGGCATTCATCGCGTGCTTCTCACTGGCTCTATATACCGGCAGGGGTATCTGCGTGGGGATGATCTTAGTCCGAAATGCAGTTATATGCTTAGAACTATTAGTTATTAACGGCTTGAGGGCACAGCCGCGATGGGCGCTGATGTAGGAGGCTGCACCGCACCGCGGCAGTCGATACTCAGCGGCTGGCCGGGTTGGCCTCGTCGCTGACGATAAGCCCATCGACGAGTTGGATGGTCCGTGCGCAATCCGCGGCAAGTCGCGGGTCGTGAGTCACCACCAGCACCGCACAGCCGAACTGTGCGTTGATACGATGAAACAGCTCGAACACGCTCTGCGCGGTGCGCGTATCGAGGTTACCGGTCGGCTCGTCGGCCAGTAGCAGTGGCGGGCGGGTCACCAGCGCCCGCGCGATGGTGACCCGTTGCTGCTGGCCGCCGGAGATCTGTGTGGGCTTCTTGTCGGCAAACGGGGTCAGCCCGACTTCGTCGAGCAGGCCGCGCGCCAGATCGATATCCGCACGCGAGGGTTTGCCGTGGCGGATCATCAGCGGCATTAACACGTTTTCCAGGACGCTGAAGGCCGAGATCAGATGATGGAACTGGAAAACGAACCCAATCGCCTGATTGCGCAAGTGAGTGCGGGCTTCGTCATCACTTAGGCGCGTGGGCTGCCCGAGCAGGTACAGCTCGCCTGAACTGGGTGTGTCGAGCAGGCCGATCAGGTTCAACAGCGTGCTCTTGCCGGAGCCGGATGGCCCGATCAGCGCGGCCAGCTCGCCGCGACACAGCGACAGGTCGATACCGTGCAGTACCTCTGTTTCCAGTGGTGTGCCGAGGTTGAAGACCTTGCGTACCTGGTCCAGGCGCAATACTTCCGCAGCGTTGCGCTTGATCATCGCTTCAGACATAGCGGATCGCCACGGCTGGGTCGTAGCGCGCCGCGCGCCGCGCAGGCATGGCGGCGGCCAAGACACCGGTGATGGTCGCGACCAGCATCGCCAGCGGCACCAATGTCGGGTCGACGGGGATTTCGAACAGTCGCGGCCCGAACAGATTGAACACTTGCACCAGCCCCCAGCCGACCCCACCACCGCAGGCCGAACCGAGCAGGCCTAGCACGCCGCCTTGCAGCAAAAACACCCGCAGGATTTGCCCGCGCGGGCTACCCATGGCGCGCAGGATACCGATCTCACGGGTGCGCTGAACAACGCTTACCGCCAGCACGCTGGCGATGCCGAACGCCACCGAAATACCGACGAACACGCGGATCATCTCGGTGGTCATGCTTTGCGAGCGGAGCGCATTGAGCAGCTGGCCATTGGTTTCCATCCAGCTTTCCGTGCGCAGGCCGGTAAGCTGCGCCAGACGTCTGGCGATATGGTCGGCGTCGAAAATCTCGGCAACAGTGGTATCGATCACCGTTACGCCACCGGGTAGGTCGAGCAGCGTCTGCGCCTGTTTCAGATCCAGATAGACGTAGCGTGCGTCCAGTTCACGCACACCCAGCTCGAAGATGCCGGCAATGTCGACTACTGTCTCTCGACCTTCGCCGGCATCCAGCCGCAGTTTGTCACCGATGCCCAGACCCAGGTCACGGGCCAGCTCCTTGCCGACAACCGCATGGCCGGCACCGACCACGAAACGCCCGGCGATAAGGTCATCAGCCAGCGGGATGATGCGTTGATAGCGCGGCGGATCGATGCCGAGTAACGCCACCGAAGCACGCGCCACACCACGCCGGGCGATGGCCGGGCCGCTGATCACTGGCGACACGGCGAGGACCTGCGCGTCTTGGTCGAGCACGTCGCGAATGTCCTGCCAGTTGAGGATCGAGCGCAGACGCTGGGCTCGTGGGCTTTCCAGTACCAGTGACCAGGCGCCGTCATCGCCAGGCAAGATGCGGTTGGCCTCGTTCGGCGGCAAGATGCGGATATGCGCCTGGGTGCCGAGCGTGCGCTCCACCACGTTGGCCTGCAGGCCGGTGATCAGTGCGGTAATGAAGACGATCACCGCCGAGCCTACGGCGATACCGAAGATAATCAGCAGCGTCTGCATGCGGTTGTCCAGCAGGAAACGCAGGGCGATTTTCCATTCGGTCCACAGTGATTCGGTCAGGCGCATGTATCAGTCCTGAATGCCGCTGGGCAGAGGCTTTTCACGCACGCGCACCCGCTGACCTGCTTCGGCATCGCCAATCAGGATCAGGTCCCCGGTGGCCAGGCCCTCGGTCACCTCGCTTAGCGCCGTACCCAGCATTCCCAGGCGCACGTCGACGCGTTCGACAACCCCGTCGCGGGCGCGAAGTACCCGGGCATGCGATCCGTCGCGGGCACGTAGAGCGTCGTTGGGCAGCACCAACGCCTGCTCGCGCCGTCCGGTCTCGATGTTCACCGAGACGGTCATGCCCTGACGCAGAAAATCGGTCGGATCGAGCAGGTCCAGGTGGATATCGATGGTGCCGCGGGCACTGTCGACGCTCGGTGCGATGAAGCTCACCCGTGCGGCAAGGACGCGATCAGGATAGGCATCGGCGATGACCCTGGCCGCTTGGCCCAGACTAATCGGCGCCAGGCTCTTCTCATCCAGCGGCAGGACGATCTCGTTGTTCCCCGAGCGGGCGATGGTCAGCAGGGCGCGTCCTGGCTGGACCAGATCGCCTGGCTCGACATCTCGCGTCTGGACGATGCCGTCCACTTGCGCATGAATCCGGGTTTTCGCCAGGGTGGCGCGAGCGGCTTCCAGGCGCTGTCGCAAGACCTGGGCCTCGCTGCCGTCGTCGGACACGGCCGCAGCAGCGAGGCGCGCGCGATCGCGCGCGGTTCGTGCGGTCAGCTCGGCGCGGCGCGCCTGCTCCAAGGGCTCGGAGGCCAGAATGTTGCGTTCGAACAGTGTCTCGCGGCGTTTCAGCTCGCGGCTGGCTTGTTCAAGATTGTGCTGCGCCTCACGCAGGGCTGCCTGCGCCTGTGGCCGCGTTAAGTCAGCAAGCTGCTGAAGTGCCGCTTGCGCCTCGCGCAGCCGGGCGCGCTGCTCCTCGTCACGCAGCTCCAGCAGCAGGTCGCCGGCTTTCACCATGTCACCCTCGCGCACATGCCGCATGGAGATGACCCCGGTGATCTCGCTGCCGATCTGCGCCAGGGACTGGCTGTTAACTTCGCCGCTGGCGACCACGCGCTGCACGAGTGGGCGGTTTTCCACGCGATACGCCGGCAGTTCCGGCCCTTGCAGCTGGCGCCAGATCAGCCAGCCGCCAATTAGCACCGGCACCATGAGCAGCAAGAAGGCGCGACGAATGGGTTGTGTGGCGGACACGACGGACCACTCCCTGATGCGGCCCGTGACGGCCAACGAATACGCCCAGCTTACGGACATACCCTATGGGGTACAACGCAGAGCACTCGCTATGGCCTGCGCCTATGGCAGCCATAGCCCCTTGGCTGCAACGCGGCAGCGTACACTGAGCGCCCCGCATCCGAGGATTCACAGATCATGGCGTCTACCGTCCAAAGCCCGGCTGCCACGCTTCGCGCAGCCTGGCTCGCGCAGGCTCAGGCCAAGCCCTGGATAACCGTAGGTCTTGCCGCAACCGCATTGGCTGTGCTGCTTTTGCTTGTGGCGGGAGCCGTCAATGCGTTCCAGGGCAGCGAGGCCAGCAATGTTCGCTACGCCATGCTGGGTGGTACTGCCGGCTTCGTCGCAACGGCCTTCGGCGCGTTTCTCGCGATTGGTCTACGCAATATTTCGACCCGTACTCAGGACAGCATGCTCGGCTTCGCGGCCGGGATGATGCTTGCTGCCAGTGCCTTCTCGTTGATCCTGCCGGGCCTGGAGGCGGGGCGCGAGCTGTTCGGCAACGGCCCGGCAGCGGCGCTAACCGTCGTCGTGGGGCTCGGCCTCGGCGTGCTGCTGATGCTCGGTCTGGACTATTTCACGCCGCACGAGCACGAAAGCACCGGACCCTGCGGCCCGGAGTGCGAGCGGCTCAACCGCGTCTGGCTATTCGTGCTCGCCATCGCACTGCACAACATTCCTGAAGGCATGGCCATTGGCGTGAGCTTCGCCAATGGCGACCTCAGCGTCGGCCTGCCATTGACCACGGCGATATCCATTCAGGACATTCCGGAAGGCTTGGCCGTGGCGCTGGCGTTACGCACGACGGGATTGTCTGCACTGACATCGGTACTGGTCGCTGCGGCGTCCGGGCTGATGGAGCCGCTGGGTGCGCTGGTAGGCATCGGGATATCCAGCGGCTTCGCCATTGCCTATCCGATCAGCCTCGGCCTGGCTGCGGGCGCCATGATCTTCGTCGTCTCCCATGAGGTGATTCCGGAAACGCACCGCAATGGCCACCAAACGCCCGCAACGCTTGGGCTGATGGTGGGTTTCGCCGTGATGATGTTTCTCGATACCGCGCTGGGCTGATGGAGCGGGGCGGACAACTGTCAGTGGCTGTCCGGCTCGGTCTGCATGATCAATTCGACGCGGCGGTTGCTGGCGCGCCCGCGTTCATCGCCGTTGTCGGCGATCGGGCGCGTATCGGCGTAGCCCGTTGCACTCAAGCGCGTTGCCTCGAGCCCGGCCAGTTGCAGGTAGCGCACCACGCTGCTGGCGCGGTTGGCGGAAAGCTCCCAGTTCGAAGGGAAACGCTCGGTCTGGATTGGCAGGTTGTCGGTATGGCCTTCGACGATGACTCGATAACGACTGGCGGCCAGCGTCGGGACCAGCCGGTCGATTACATCCAGCCCGGCGTCTTCCAACTCTGCTCGTCCAGAGCCGAAGAGAATCTCGCTACTGATACGGAAACTGATGCTGCCTTGATTGACGATTACCTGGATGTCGTCGCCCAGGGCCATGTCCGGCACGGGCTTGGTGACGTCGGCCTCACTCGGCTCTGTCTCGCTTGGCGGCGTCGGCAGCGGTTCGATTGAGGGTATCGGCGAGGTTGACGTGTTCAGCCCAACGCCCGGTGCGCTCGCCGCCGTGAGCGCCATCGAATCGGCAACCGCCTGTTCGTTCTGCTTGCCGTCACCCTTGCCAGCAAGTGTCAGCATGATCACGAGCATTACCAGCAGCAGGGTGAGCATGTCCAGGTAGGTGATCAGCCAGGCCTCTTGCTCCTCCTCCCGTTGCGGTTCGATATGCCACTTGGAGAACCGGCTGCCCTGGGATGTCTGCCCGTTCACGGTCAATCTTCCTGCGGCTTGATGCGCGGCGCGCTGGGGCCATCGCGAATTTCGTCGTCATGGTGGGCGATGAAGGATTTCAGCGTTTCGCGCATATAAGCTGGGCTACGCCGATTGCACATCATCGAGATGCCCTGCATCACCAGATTCATCAACGCCACGCGCTGCTCGGTGCGTCGCTCGAGCTTAACCGCGACCGGCTTGAGGATCAGGTTGGCCAGCAGTACCCCATAGAAGGTCGTCATCAACGCGACGGCCAGGCTGCGGCCGATCAGATCCATGTCGCCGCTGCCAAGCATGAACATCAGGTTGATCAGCCCCACCAGCGTGCCGATCATGCCGAAAGCCGGGGCGTAACTGGACATCGCACGGAACAGCTGCGCCTCGGCATTTTCCCGAGCGCGCAGGCGCGCGATGCGCCATTGCAGGACCTCCAGAATGTCTTCTTCCGGTGTGTTGTCGATTACAAGCTGCACGCCGGTACGCAGAAAGGGGTTGCTGACTTTCTCCACGGCCTTTTCAACGGCCGGCAGATCGCCGCTGATCCACAGGCGCGAGATCTGCACCAGTTCGTCGAGATCCTGGCGGGTATACAGCCGCTCGTTACGCATCACCGTCCAGAGCAGGCCGAACACCCGGGTGACTTCGCGCAGCGGATAACTGATGAATGTCGCTGCCAGGGTGCCGACCAGAACGATGCCGAGGCTCGGCAGATCGATGAACAGCGCGGGTTCCTGGGCTGCGAAGAGCATGACGACAGCCAGCAGGCCGATGCTCGCGAGGATGCCGATCAGGGTGGAGGGATTCATCGAGACTCCGCTGAAAGGGGCAGTGCACAAAGCGCGCGATAATAGCAGCTGGGTCGTCGCCGCGGCTGACCTGGGTCAGGGACAGGTCAGCCGCGTGTTGTGCGTAGTCAGAGGTTCTCGAGCAGTCGCCGCGCTGCTTCCTGGCCGCTGAGCCAGGCGCCTTCTACCCGGCCGGACATGCACCAGTCACCGCAGGCGTACAGACCTAAACCGGCATCGGCAAGGGCATTCCATTCGTGCGCCTGTGCGGGCCTGGCATACAGCCAGCGATGCGCAAGCGTGAACTCGGGCGCAGGGACGACGCAGTCGATCAGCTCCGCAAAAGCGCCGTGCAGTCGCTCGATCACCGCCTCCTTGGCCAGGTCGAGATGCTGGCGGCTCCAACTGCTGGTGCTGTGCAATACCCAAGTATCCAGCGCGCCATCACGGCCGGGTTTGCTGCGGTTGCGGGCGATCCAGTCCAGCGCGTCGTCTTGCACGAAACAGCCTTCCAGTGCCGTTTCTAGCGGCGTGGAGAATCCCAGGGCGACGGCCCAGGTCGGTTCCATCGCCACGCTGGCGGCAACGGTCGCGAGTTTAGGGGCACCGGAAAGCAGCGCAGCGGCCTGCGGCGCGGGCGCAGCAATGATTACGTGGCTGAAAGGGCCGTGGCTGACGCCCGTAGCGTCGACGAGCGTCCAGTACTGTTCGCCACGGAAGACCTCGGTGATTCGGCAGCCGAACGTCACCGGCATCTCGCCGAGCAACCCGCGGGTGATCGAACTCATAGTCGGCGTACCGACCCAGCGCAGTTGCTCGTCCGCCGAGGGCGTCAGCTGTCCGTCGCGAGACTGGAATAGGGTAGGTGTCCACTGGGCTACCCAGCCCTCTGTCTGCCACTGGCGTACGGTTTCAGTGAAGCGCCTGTCGCGCGCAGTGAAATACTGGGCGCCGAGATCGAGCGAGCCTGCGTCGCTGCGTTTGCTGGCCATACGGCCACCGCTGCCGCGACTCTTGTCGAACAAATGTACTGCCTGCCCAGCATCGTGAAGCGTGCGTGCGGCGGAGAGCCCTGCGATTCCGGTTCCGATGACGGCGATTGGAGCCTTGCTCATGTTTACCTCGTTTGCTGTTGCCATCAGCCGCACAGGCGAACCGCCGCGCAGCATGGTTTCATGACAAGCGTTCGATACAGCGCTTGAGCCTCCCCATCCTCGGACAGACGCCGGCCTTTGGCTAGAGGGTTTCGACGCAATGCGACATACGATCTGGCGGTTTTGGGTGTTACTGACCGGCGGTAGCTTGCCTGTGAACAGAGGGGATTGGCCGGTCATGTGCGCCGTTAACAGCCAGTGGTTGTAAGTTGCTGATAAGCCGGTACAATGGCGCCGCTCGCCGCCAGGCGGGTTTCGTTATGGTGGGCCCTGCCGGTCCCCTCGCAACGATCAGCCGTGAACCCGGTCAGGCCCGGAAGGGAGCAGCCGCAGCGGTGACATTGTGTGCCGGGGTGTGGCTGGTAGGGTTCACCTCCATAACGACCTTCTTGTTCTTCCTTCCCTCTATTTAGTCGACTTCCAGCTGACCTTCACAGGTCGGGCGTATGCGCACGTCATGCATTTAGGGATGAAAGGCAGCATGCCTTTCTGCGCGTCTCGCTCAGGCTGCAGGCCCGCCGTCTGCTTCAACCTTGTATCCTGCGCCGAATTTTCCATATGCACGAAGTGCCTGTATCTGTTCGGGGAGCATGGTTTTGTCTGTCAAAGCGAAGTGGGACATCTTCTGCGCGGTCGTGGATAACTTCGGGGATATCGGCGTCACCTGGCGTTTGGCACGTCAGCTTGCCGCCGAGCATGGGCAACCCGTACGGCTATGGGTGGATGACTTGGATACCTTCGCCCGACTCTGTCCGGCAGCCAGTGCCGATGAGCAGCAGACCCATGGCGGGGTAGAGGTCAGGCATTGGCCGGCAACGTGGCCGGGAGCCGAGCCCGCTGATGTGGTAATCGAGGCGTTTGCCTGCAACTTGCCCCAGGCCTACATCAATGCCATGGCCGCCAGCGGACGACGCATTCTCTGGCTGAATCTCGAATACCTGAGCGCCGAAGACTGGATCGTCGGCTGTCACGCGCTGCCCTCGCTGCAGGCCAATGGGCTGCAGAAGTTTTTCTTCTTTCCTGGATTCGAAGCGAACACCGGCGGGCTGATTCGCGAAGGCGATCTGATGTTGCGTCGCGCCAGATTTCAAGATGATCCCCAGCAGCAGGCTGACTTCCTCGCCACCCTCGGCGTTGTGCGGCAGCCCGAAGCCCGGCTGCTGTCCTTGTTTGCCTATGAAAATCCTGCAGTTGCGGGCTGGCTGAATGCACTTGCCAACGATACGCGTGTTAACCAATTGCTGGTGCCGGAGGGGCGTGTGCTGGGCGACATTGCGACCTGGCTCGGGGTGCCAAAGGTACAAGCGGGCGACATTCTTCAACGTGGCAGCCTGCAGTTATCCATCGTGCCGTTCATGACCCAGGATGAATACGACCTGTTGCTGTGGTGCTGCGATTTCAATGCGGTGCGTGGCGAGGAGTCTTTCATCCGCGCCCAATGGGCAGGCCGCCCGTTGGTATGGCACATCTATCCCCAGGAAGACGATGCGCACTGGGACAAACTCAACGCGTTTCTCGACCTTTATGCACACGGTTTGCCGACGACGACGGCTGGCGAAGCGCTGCGTGGCTTCTGGCGTACCTGGAATGCCGGGGAGGGCGCCGGTGAAGCGTGGACTGTTCTACTAGATCAGTACCCTGCGTTGCTCGAGCGCGCCGAAGGTTGGACGCACGAGCAGGTTGCCAATGGCGATCTGGCCGGCAAGCTGATGTTTTTCCACACGGATTGGTTAGGCGCCGTTCACGGTTAGTTCGCCGCTGACGTTGCTCGCTTGCGCTTTGCGGACCGCCTCGACCCTGCGTCATCTGGCGCAGAGACGCGGCTTGCGACAGGACGGGAACAGCCCCTATGATACGCGGCCTGTTTTATGTCTCTAATTCCCTTCGGATATTTCGTATGAAAACCGCACAAGAGTTCCGTGCCGGCCAAGTGGCCGTTATCAACGGCGCACCCTGGATCATCCAGAAAGCCGAGTTCAACAAGTCCGGTCGTAACAGTGCCGTGGTCAAGATGAAGCTGAAGAACCTGCTCAACGGTTCTGCGACCGAAACCGTGTACAAGGCTGATGACAAGCTGGAGCCGGTGATTCTCGAGCGCAAGGAAGTGACCTATTCCTATTTCGCTGACCCGCTTTATGTCTTCATGGACGAAGAGTTCAACCAGTACGAAATCGAAAAAGACGACCTGGAAGGTGTGATGACCTTCATCGAAGACGGTATGACCGACGTCTGCGAAGCCATTTTCTACAACGACAAGGTGATCTCCGTCGAACTGCCGACCACCATCGTTCGTGAAATCGTTTACACCGAGCCGTCAGTACGTGGCGATACCTCGGGCAAGGTCATGAAGACCGCCCGTCTGCAGAACGGTGCTGAGCTGCAGGTTTCCGCGTTCTGCGAAATCGGCGACTCGATTGAAATCGACACCCGCACCGGCGAGTACAAGTCGCGCGTCAAGGCCTGATATTCCTGGTCTTCGGTGTTGAAAAAGCCCAGCTCGATGCTGGGCTTTTTCATTTCTGCGGTAACGCCTTAGCTGCCCCAGATCCACCCCACCAGCGCGTAGCACAGCAGCGAGACCAGTAGCACGCCGAACAGGTTGAGTACGAACCCGGCCTTGATCATCGCCTGGATGGGTAATTGGCCGGTGCCGAACACGATAGCGTTCGGTGGTGTTGCGACGGGCATCATGAAAGCGCAGCTGGCGGCTACGGCGGCGGGTATCGCCAGCATCTCAGGCGAAAGCCCCTGGGCCACGGCGAGCGCGCCGAGCAGCGGCAGGAACGCTGCGGCGGTCGCAGTATTCGAGGTGATCTCGGTAAGGAAGATGATGACCGCCACGACCAGCGCAATCATCAGCAGCAGGGGCAGGGCATCGAACGTGCCGAGGCTGCCTGCGATCCACTCGGCCAGGCCGGATGCTCCAATGACACCCGCCAGCGAGAGGCCGCCGCCGAACAGCAACAGCACGCCCCAAGGCGCCTTGTTGGCCTGTTCCCAGTCCATCAGAAAGACTCGCTCGCGCAGATTCACCGGGATCAGGAACAGCATGATCGCCGCAGCCATGGCGATGCTGGTGTCGTTTACGCCGTCTACGTAGCCGGCTAACAGCGGCTGGAATATCCAAGCCAGGGCGGCCAGAACGAACACCACGGCGACCATTTTCTCGGCCCGCGACATCGGCCCCAGAGCGGCCATTTCTTTCTCCAGCAACCCTCGGCTATCACCACCGGCCAACACGAAGCCCCTGCGCGTCAGCGACCACCAGATAAAGATCAGCATGCCGATGCTCAGTGGCAATCCCAGCAGCATCCATTGACCGAAGCCGATCTCGACGTCGTAGTTTTCCCGCATGAATGCGGCAAGAAGTGCATTTGGCGGGGTGCCGATCAGCGTCGCGATGCCGCCGACGCTGGCGGAATAAGCGATGCCCAGCAGTAGCGCGACAGAAAACCGAGCGCTTTCCTTTTCGTCGCTGCCGGCGATCAGTAAGCCGATGACCGATAGGCCGATGGGTAGCATCATGATGCTGGTTGCGGTGTTGCTGACCCACATGCTGATGAACGCCGTGGCGATCATGAAGCCTGCGATCTGCCGACTGGGTTGGTTGCCCACGGCCAGCAGAGTCCTCAGCGCGATGCGCCGGTGCAGGTTCCAGCGCTGCATTGCCAGGCCGAGCAGAAAGCCGCCAAGGAACAGGAAAATGGTCGGGTTGGCGTAAGGCGCAGTGGCCTTGGCCAGGGTGTCGATGTCGAGCAGGGGAATCAACAGGATCGGCAGTAGCGAGGTCGCCGGGATCGGAATGGCTTCGGTCGACCACCAGACCGCCATCAGCACGGCCAGGCCTACGGTCAGCCAAGCCTTTTCGGATAGACCGCCGGGTGGGTCCGTCAGGATGCATGTGAGCAAAACGAGCGGGCCGAGGATCAGACCGACCCACGCAGCAAGCGCAGCACCTCGGCTTTGGGATGATTCCGCCATCGTCGATACCTTCGAAGCTGCATTATCGAAACCTGAGCCACGCGGGGCGATACCTGCGTGGCCCTTATTAGGCGGACATGGGCGGCGCGGTTTTGTTTCCTAAATTGCTGCGACCGATGGGTAGCCGGTCGATCAGTCTGGACGGACCTGTTTCAGGGTCTCTGCAATCATGAACGCCATCTCCAGCGACTGATCGGCGTTGAGCCGCGGGTCGCAATGAGTGTGGTAACGATCGCACAGGCTGGCTTCGGTGATCGGCCGCGAGCCGCCGATGCACTCGGTGACATTCTGGCCGGTCATCTCGATATGAATGCCGCCGGGGTAGCTGCCCTCGGCGCGGTGCACATCGAAGAACTGGCGAACTTCGGCGAGTATCTTCTCGAAGTCCCGCGTCTTGTAGCCGCTGGACGCCTTCATGGTGTTGCCGTGCATCGGGTCGGAACTCCAGAGCACGTGCCGCCCTTCGTTCTGCACGGCGCGTACCAAGCGCGGCAGGCCGGCTTCGACCTTGTCGGCGCCCATGCGCACGATCAGGTTCAGGCGGCCGGGATCGTTCTGCGGGTTGAGGATGTCGATCAGGCGGATCAGCTCTTCGCTGTCCATGCTCGGGCCGACCTTCACGCCGATAGGGTTGCCGACGCCGCGCAGGAATTCGACATGCGCACCGTCGAGCTGGCGGGTGCGGTCGCCAATCCACAGCATGTGCGCGGAGCAGTCGTACCAGCCACCGCTGAGGCTGTCCTGGCGGACGAACGCCTGTTCATAGTTGAGCAGCAGCGCCTCGTGGGCAGTGAAGAAGCTGGTCTCGCGTAACTGCGGTGCGCCGTCGAGGCCGCACGCGCGCATGAACTTCAGCGTTTCGTCGATGCGTGCGCCCAGTTGGTGATACTTCTCGGCCAGTAACGAGTTGGCGATGAAGTCCAGGTTCCACTGATGCACCTGGTGCAGATCGGCAAACCCGCCCTGGGCAAAGGCGCGCAGCAGGTTCAGGCTGGAGGTGGACTGATGGTAGGCCTGCAGCAGGCGCTCCGGGTCCGGCACCCGGCTTTTTTCATTGAAGTCGATGCCGTTGACTATGTCGCCACGGTACGCCGGCAGGGTGACCCCATCGATGGTTTCGTCGCCGGCCGAACGCGGCTTGGCGAACTGGCCGGCCATGCGTCCTACCTTGACCACCGGGCAGCCGGCGGCGAAGGTCATCACGATGGCCATCTGCAGCAGCACCTTGAAGGTGTCGCGAATCTTCGTGGCGGAGAATTCGGCGAAGCTCTCGGCGCAGTCCCCGCCCTGGAGGAGGAACGCGCGGCCCTGGGTCACCTCGGCAAATTGCCGCTTGAGCGCACGCGCTTCGCCGGCAAAGACCAGAGGCGGCAGGCCTGCCAAAGTCTGTTCAACGCGCTTGAGGTGTTCGGCATCCGGGTATTCGGGCTGCTGCTGGATCGACTTGCTTCTCCAGCTTTCGGGGCTCCAGGCGTCGTTCATGGTCGTTCCAGATTCTAAAAAAGTGGCGCGAGTTTACCTGAAGCGCTAGGCAGCCGGAGATAGCGATGGCCTATGGGCCTGCGTAAGATGCGCTTCGCCGACATGATGGTGGATAGATAGCTGCGGAGCTTATCGATGGACAAAGAGGAGCGCTTGCTCGCCGAAGTGCATGACGCGTTTGGGCTCATTCGCGTGCTGGAGGTGGGTGAGTACCGTTTTCTGGAGTTCGGCGCGGCCGTCGAGCAGAGCTGTGTCTTCACTGCCGATCCGGCTTGGCTGGAGTACGACTACACCCGCGCCATGTTGCTCGGTGGGCTTTGCCATGCGGAACCGGAAACGGCGCTTTTTCTCGGGCTGGGCGCCGGCAACCTGACCCAGGCCTGCCTGCAGTTTCTGCCGCTGGAAGACATCGAGGTCATCGAGCTGCGCCCGTCGGTGCCAGAGCTTGCGATGCGTTATCTGGGCCTGCAGAACGACTCGCGCCTGTATATCCGTATCGGCGATGCCACCGAACTGCTGGATACCGCCGAGACTTCCGATCTGATCTTTGTCGATCTGTACAACGATACCGGGCCGGATGCCGCGCACCTGGCCTGGTCGTTCCTCAAGCGCTGCCAGGAAAAGTTAAACCCAGGCGGCTGGCTGGTCATCAATCAGTGGGGCACCGATGATGATCGTCCACTGGGCGCGGCACTGTTGCGCGGCCTTTATCACCGGCACTACTGGGAATGCCCGGTGAAGGAGGGCAACGTGATATTGCTGGTGCCCGCAGATCTGGACCAGCATCTGGACGTGGACGGATTGCGGCGCCGGGCCGAAGCGTTGGCGCCGCGCTTGGGTTATTCGTTGGAATCGCTGATCATGGCGCTGCGGCCGGCTAGCTGAGTTGAGCCGGCTGAAAAAGGTCAGCATGTGACGATGCCAACTGTGCACAAAAACCCGCACAGCTTCACGTTAATCCGGTATAGTACGCGCCGGCTGAAACCCAGCCTGCGTTCAGGTACTGCAACACACGAAGCGTCGCTTCAGCTGCTGTCCGCTTCGAGCGGGCTATCCTTGACGATTCATCATTCATACGTTTTCGCAACCCCGCCGACCAGGCTGCCAGGGTGACCTTCGGGTTTTGCACGGCATGCGCAGCTTCGGAACAATGGGTCTTGCGGAGCATCAGAGACAAGACCCATGACCCAAGAAATCGGCGGCTTTGCCGCACTCGGTATTCACTCCGCTGTTCTGGCTGCCATTAGCGCAGTCGGCTACGAAGAACCGTCTCCCATTCAGTCCCAAGCGATCCCGGTGATCCTTGGTGGCCACGACATGATCGGCCAGGCCCAAACCGGTACTGGCAAAACTGCAGCCTTTGCGCTGCCGATCCTGTCCAAGATCGATCCCGCTCGCAAGGAAGTGCAGGCGCTGATCCTCGCGCCGACTCGCGAGCTGGCACTGCAGGTCGCCACTGCATTCGAAACCTATTCCAAGCAGATGCCTGGCCTGACCGTCGTCGCGGTCTATGGTGGCGCACCGATGGGCCCGCAGCTCAAGGCCATCCGTCAGGGTGCGCAAGTCATCGTCGCTACCCCGGGCCGCCTGGTCGATCACCTGAGCCGCAACAGCGGCCTGTTGTCGACCATCCGCTTCCTGGTCCTCGACGAAGCGGACGAAATGCTCAAGCTGGGCTTCATGGACGACCTCGAAGTGATCTTCGAGGCCATGCCTGAGAGCCGCCAGACCGTACTGTTCTCCGCCACGCTGCCGCATTCCATTCGCGCGATTGCCGAGAAGCACCTGCGTGAGCCGCAGCACATCAAGATCGCCGCCAAGACCCAGACCGTCGCTCGTATCGAGCAGGCGCATCTGATGGTCCACGCCGACCAGAAGATTCAGGCCGTGCTGCGCCTGTTGGAAGTCGAAGAGTTCGACGCGCTGATCGCCTTCGTGCGGACCAAGCAGGCGACGCTGGATCTGGCCGCCGCGCTGGAAGCCAAGGGTTACAAGGCCGCTGCGCTGAACGGCGACATCGCCCAGAACCAGCGTGAGCGCGTCATCGAATCGCTCAAGGATGGTCGTCTGGATATCGTCGTTGCCACCGACGTGGCCGCTCGCGGTCTCGACGTGGCGCGCATCACCCACGTGTTCAACGTGGACATGCCCTACGACCCGGAATCCTACGTACACCGTATCGGCCGTACCGGTCGTGCCGGTCGTGAAGGCCGTGCGCTGCTGCTGGTTACCCCGCGTGAGCGTCGCATGCTGCAGGTCATCGAGCGTGTAACCAACCAGAAGGTCGCCGAGGCCCGCCTGCCGAATGCCCAGCAGGTGCTTGATGCGCGTATCAAGAAGCTCACCAACAGCCTTGCGCCGCTGGTAGCTGACGCCGAAACCACCCATGGCGAGTTGCTCGACAAGCTGGTTGCCGACATCGGCTGCAGCCCGCGTGCACTTGCCGCGGCGCTGCTGCGCAAGGCCACCAATGGTCAGGCGCTAACCCTGGCCGAAGTGGAAAAAGAGCAGCCGCTGGTTCCGACCAGCAGCCCGCGTGAACGTACCGAGCGTTCGGATCGTCCCGAGCGCAGTGGTGATCGTGAGCGTCGCGCTCCGGTTCCGCTGGCCGAAGGCCGCGCCCGTTGCCGCACTCCGCTAGGTGCGCGTGATGGCATCGCTGCTCGCAACCTGCTGGGCGCCATCCTCAACGAAGGCGGCCTGGCCCGCGAAGCCATCGGCCGCATCCAGGTACGCGACAGCTTCAGCCTGGTCGAACTGCCGGAAGATGGCCTTGAGCGCCTGCTTGGCAAGCTCAAGGACACTCGCGTCGGTGGCAAGCAACTCAAGCTGCGTCGTTATCGCGAAGATTGAGCGATAGGTAGCTAAATGAAAGGCGGGCTTATAGCCCGCCTTTTTATTGCCCGCATAAAAGCCAGAGCTCAAGGGGCTACCACCGACACCACAGCCACGTTCATTCGCTTTGTCCCTTCTGCGCGGCGCTCCGCTAAACGAAGCACTCCTTCCTCGTCAATCCCGCCTGGGCTGTTCAAACTCTGAACAACATGCTACAAACGACCGCAACCCGAATGATCTAGCCGCTTGAAAACGAAGGGAAAACCATGACCAAGTCGGAGTTGATCGAGCGAATCGTCACCCAACAGGGACTGCTTTCGTCGAAGGATGTCGAGCTGGCCATCAAGACCATGCTTGAGCAAATGGCTCAGGCTTTGGCCACCGGCGACAGAATCGAAATCCGCGGCTTCGGCAGTTTTTCCCTGCACTACCGCGCCCCCCGCGTCGGCCGAAATCCCAAGACAGGCCAATCCGTCAGCCTTGACGGCAAGTTTGTACCGCATTTCAAGCCGGGGAAGGAGTTGCGTGACAGGGTCAATGAGGACGAATAACCCGGCCGCTGATGCGATACCCGCCTTATTGGCATATAAAAAGTTGTCACATAGCATCAGCCACTGGAACTTTCGGCCTTTCATGCGCACAAAATCCGGTTAGCTTGCCCTGCAGTGAAGGGCATACATACAGGGACTTCGGATGACTGTGCAGCAATCTACTTCGCCTAATGACGAAATCGATCTGGTCGAATTGTTCCGCGCGCTTTGGCGGCAGAAAATCTTGATTGGCGGTATAGCATTGCTGGTCACCGCGTTAGCGGCCATCTACGCCTTCATGGCCACGCCATACTTCCAAACCCGCACTTACCTTCGGCCCGTACCGCAGAGCAATCTTGATCAGCTCAATGAGACGGGTATCTACAAGCTCACCCCAGAAGAGGCCATCAACCGAGTGGCCGGCGGCCTGTCGTCCTACGATAATCGCCTGGAGTTCTTCATGAACAACCAGGAGCTGTTTCCGAACGTCACCAAGGGCGGAGGCTCGTTGGAGCAGTCTTTCGCCGAGTTTAATGACGAAGCTTTCGAGATGTTATTTCCGGACCCAAAGCGTACGGATAACCGCAGCGCTTTCGTTGGCTTGAAGCTCATCTATCCACAGGGCGTGTCTGGCGCTTCGGTGGTGAATGGCTTCGTCGCCTACGTATTGGATTTGGAGCGCCGCGCAATATCGGACGACGTGGAAAGCCTGATCAGCAATCGGCTGGCCAGTCTGGAAAAGAACATCGATGCACAGCGTGCTAACTACAATGCTTCCAAAGAGGCAAAGATCGCAAAGCTGCTCGAGGATGCCGCGCTAAAGCGTGCCCAGCTAAAAGACGAGCTTTCCAGCCTGCGCGAGGAGCTAAAAACGCGGCGGACTAACCGGATTCAGCAGCTGAGCGAGGCGATCTCGATTGCTGAATCGTTGGGCATTAACAAGCCTACCAGCCCGTCCGGGATGTCCGAGTCGGCGCGTGGTGGCACGCAAGTCATCCGCACCGAGGTAACCAACCGGGAGACTCCGTTGTATTTCATGGGCACCGAAGCGCTTACCGCCGAGCGCGACGCGCTTGCTGCCAGAAAATCGGATGACTTCGTCGAGCCTCGTATTGCCGAGATTCAGTCAGAGCTGGCGATGCTGGAGAATAATCGTGAAGTTGAAATCCTGAAAGGGCGCGAAGGTGAAGACCTCTACCTGACCAACCTGGCACAACTGCGCGAGGAGGCGGCCCGCCTCAAGGGTATCAAGCTCGATACCGAACGGTTGCGACTCGTTCGGCTCGATCAGCCCGCCCTGGATTCGTCCAAGCCGATCAAACCCAAAAAGGCGATGATCCTGGCGCTGGGTTTAGTACTCGGTGGCATGCTCGGCATCTTTGTCGCGCTCGTGCGTAGCCTTGCAGGTCGTGGGGCTGGCCAACGAGTTTAGTCCCTGGCTGCGGTGCCGTGAGCCGGGTCCGCAAAATTCCTCTTTCGCTTCCTCATCACATAGGCGACCGATTCTTGGGCTGCGTATAGCTTGGCTCTCGTCAAGCTTTTGGACGGCCCGGGATTGGTCATCCTCCGGCGCAAAGCTCTAGCCGGATGGCGGTGGCCCGACAACTTTGATACGTGTCACTTGTTTTTTGTGAGCTGGCTGGCAAAATGTCGACCCGCGAGAAAGGAACTTTCGCTTTCACTTGCGGTACAGGCCTTGCGCCGCAACCAGTGAGATGGAACTCCAACGTGAACGCTGTTACCCCTCCCCATATCCTCAATCCAAACGCACATGACGAGATCGATCTCGTTCAACTCGGACGTGCGCTATGGAAGCAAAAGTCGCTCATCGTTGCAGTCACGCTGATTGTGGGCCTTGCCGGGCTCGTATACGCACTGCTCGCACCTCGCTATTACACAGTTCAAAGCGTCCTGCGGCCCGCCGCAATCAAGGACCTCGATGAGCTGAACCATCTCGGCATCTATAAGCTGTCGCCCAAGCAAGCCCTAGCCCAAGTTGGAGCTGCGCTCGACTCCTATGAAAACCGGCTTGCCTACTTTCGCGACAATCAGCAGTTGTTCGCCGATCTTGAGCAGCCCGGGCGCAGCCTTGAACAGACTTTCGAAGACTTCAATGATCAAGCGTTCAAAGTGCTGCAGCCTGACCCCAAGAAAGCAGAGGGCACCACGCCTTTCATTGGCCTACAACTCACCTTTCCCCAGAAGCTTAACGGTGTAGAGATCGTCAACGGCTTCGTGCAGTACTCATTGGATAACGTCCGGAAGGAAATTGGCGCGGACCTCGAAACGCTCATTGCCAACCGACTCAGCCAGCTGGAAAAGAAAATGGCTGCCGCGCGCGCCAATTACGAGGCAAGCAAAGAAGTCAAAATCGCCAAGCTCACCGAAGAGGACACGCTCAAACGAGCGCAGCTGAACGACGAGCTGGCGGCTCTGCGACAGCAGCTCAGGACCCGCCGCGACAACCGTATTAACCAGCTCAATGAAGCAATTCGCATCGCCACATCACTGGGTATCAGCAAGCCCACTACGCCATCCTCGCTAGGGGCTGCCGAGATGACCGGCCAGGGTAGTGTGATCCGTACCGAAGTGAATAATCAGCAGATTCCCCTTTACTTCATGGGCAGCGAGGCATTGCAAGCAGAGCGCAAGGCGTTACTGGCTCGCCGCTCCGATGACTTTACCGAGCCGCGTATCGCGCAAATCGCCCGTGAACTTAAGTTGTTGGAACACAACCGCCAGATCGAGGTCCTAATCAGCCGGGAAAACGATGATCTCTTCCTTAAAGACCTCGCCGGTTGGCGTGAAGAGGCTGCGCGGTTACGCGCCCTGGCGCTCAATGCCAGCGCGCTGAAGCTGGTTTCCATCGATCAGCGTGCAGTGGAGCCTCGCCGTCCGATCAAACCCAAGAAGGCGCTGATCGTCGCGCTCGCCTTGGTATTGGGGGGCATGCTTGGGCTTTTCATCGCGCTTGTGCGAAATCTACGCAGGCCTGCCACTGCTGCATGACCATCCATCCTTCGGAGCGCCGCTGACGACTTAGCGGCTCCGGAAAGGCGGTAGTATTCCCGCTGATTTTTTAAGTGGACTCGTGCCTAGCCTGTTGCGAGTGCGTTGGCTGACATCGTTAAAGGAATAACCGTGCGCTATCCCGATATCGAACATCACGGCGCTCAGGATGGCGTCACCGGCTCCTGTCATCAGCTGCATATGGATGCGGCCAATAGCTTGCTGATCGATTGCGGCCTGTTCCAGGGCAGCGAAGCCTCGGTGGATGGACGTTCCGGGGCAGGGCGGTTAGCCATCGAGTTTTCGCTGGCTACCATCAAGGCGCTAGTCGTCACTCACGTGCATATCGACCACGTAGGGCGAATTCCTTACTTGCTTGCCGCCGGCTTCAAGGGGCCGATTCTGTGCAGCGAGCCCTCGGCCAAACTTCTGCCCATCGTTCTGGAAGACGCCTTCAAACTGGGTTTCGGCCGTGATCAGAAAGAGGTGGAGCGCTATATCAAGCTTGTCGAGCAGCGCCTTCAACCACTGCCCTACAAACAATGGTTCACTCTCATCGAAACCGATGGGCTTTGCGTGCGTATTCGCCTGCAGCGCGCCGGCCACATTCTCGGCTCGGCGTACGTGGAAATCGACGTGTTCTACCCCGGCACGGGTGACACCAAACGCATCGTCTTTTCTGGTGATCTTGGCGCGCCCCATGCGCCGTTGCTCATGCCGCCTGAACCACCCGAGCGCGCCGATATCCTTGTGCTGGAAAGCACCTACGGTGATCGTCTGCATGAAGACCGCGCCAGCCGCCGTCAGCGTCTGGAAGCCGTCATCGAGCACGCCCTGCAGGATCAAGGCACCGTCCTGATCCCCGCCTTCAGCATCGGCCGCACCCAGGAACTGCTATACGAGCTGGAAGAGATCATTCACGCCCGCTCCGCGGGAGCGGGCTCGCCCGCGAATGCGGCCCAGCCTGAAGAAGCCCCTGTCACCGTGGGAGCGGCTTCAGCCGCGAATAGCGATACCCAGACGCTTAGCCCCAACCACTGGCCCAAGCTCCCGATCATCCTCGATTCGCCCTTAGCCACACGCTTCACCGAGGCCTACCGAAGCCTGCAGCCCTACTGGAATCAGGAGGCGCGCGAGCGCGTCGAAGCCGGCCGCAACCCATTGGCGTTCGACAACCTGATCATGATCGATAACCACGCCGACCATATCGCCGTGTTGAACCGCCTCGCCCAAACCGCACGCCCCGCGATCGTCATTGCTGGCAATGGCATGTGCTCCGGTGGGCGAATCGTTAATTACCTGAAAGCTATGCTGCATGACCCAAGGCATGATGTTCTGTTCGTTGGTTACCAAGCCAAGGGCACGCCCGGCCATGCCATCCAGCAATTCGGGCCCAAGGGTGGCTATGTTGAACTGGATGGCGAGCGTTTCGATATTCGCTCGAAGGTGACCAGCATCGGTGGCTACTCGGCTCATGCGGATCAAAAGGGACTGGTGGAGTTTGTTACCGGGATGCAGGACTGGCCGGAGGATATACGGATTGTGCATGGTGAGCGACGCGCCAAGAAGGCACTAGCTGCTCGGCTACGTGCGGACTATGAGCAACTGAACAGGCCGCTCGTGAAGATCACAGCTACCTAGCAGATAGGTCAGATCGGAATGCTGGCCATGCCAATAAGCCTCCCCGACAATGCCCGGTTTATTAGTCATATCAGACAACCCAGGAAGATAAACGGTACCGGATGAGCAATAAATATAAGCGAATCGCAAGAAGTACGTTAATCCTATATTTCAGGATGATTTTTATTGCCATCATATCTTTTTATACAGTTAGGGTGGTGCTCGACGTATTAGGCGTTGAAGACTACGGCATATACAATGTGGTAGCGGGTATTGTTGCCATTTCATCTTTCATCCCTACGGCGTTGTCGTCTGCCACGCAAAGATATTTTTCCTTTGCGCTGGGTGAAAATAACCTAGTAAAGCTAGAACAGGTATTCAGTACAAACCTGATTATCTATATGGGCGTAGCAGCAGTAGCAGTGCTCCTACTTGAAGCGGTCGGCTTTTACCTCGTTAGCCAGTATTTGAAACTACCGGAGGACAAGGCCGGCAGTGCCATGCTGCTATACCACCTAGCCGTTTTTTCATTTGCTTTCTCCATATTCTCGGCACCCTTTATGGCGATCATCATATCCCACGAGGATATGAATATTTACGCGATTATCACCGTTACCGAATCTGTAGTTAAATTATTGGCAGTTTTCTTCCTGGCGCAGCTGCCTTTTGACAGGCTGGTGGCTTATGGTTGGTTAATGATGCTGGCCGCGCTGGCAGTTATGCTGATGTATATGGTAACCGCCTTCAGGAAATATCCTGAGTGCCATCTACGCAAGCTGACTGCAAACAAGGCTCTGGTAAAGGAGGTTCTGGGCTTTACTGGCTGGGCCGTTTTTGGCAGCTTTACCACAATTATCAGAACCCACGGCGTAACTGTACTATTAAATCAAATGTTCAACCCGACGGTTGTCGCCGCCCGCGCCATTGCGATTCAGGTTGTGAGCTTTACCAATGTTTTTGCGCAGAATTTTAACACGGCACTGTATCCGCCGATTATCAAAAGTTATGCTGAGAATAATAAAACGGAAATGTATCAGCTGGTACTGGACGGCTCGAAGTTGACATTTTTTCTGATGTGGATCCTGCTGTTGCCGATGATACTTAAAATCGAATTTCTGGTAGACCTCTGGCTGAAAAACGCACCAGTTGAGACCTACTTGTTTGCTCAGCTGGCCCTGCTGGAGTCGCTGATATTTGCGATTAGCATGCCGCTGGCCACTGCAGCGCGTGCACCTGGAAAGATGAGGCTATACGAACTGGCATTGGGAACAATCCAGCTGTTGATTTTACCTGTGTCCTGGTTGGTGCTTTATTACGGCTATCCGGCGTACTCGGTGTTTGTTGTGGCTATAGTAGCCAATGTGGCTATGTTCTTTGCTCGCCTGTTTCTGGTCGAGTACCTTACTGGCCTCTCCAGCGTGCAGTTTATCAAGCAGGTGTTATCGCGCGTAACGCAAGTTGTATTTGTTACCGGGTTTGTTATGTACCACTTAGAAGGTTTTTTCCGAAACACCCTTGGTTCGGTAGTGCTTTACGGAATACTCTCGGTCCTTTTAAATTTGGCTGTTATTTTTATTTTGGGCATTGATCGAAAAACACGAGAAAAATTCAAAATTTTCGGTTTAAGATTTATTAAGGCAAGAGCATGAAGATTTTACTATTGGGTGGCACCGGGGCAATGGGTGTTCATCTCTCCAAAATATTGGCAGAACAAGGGCGACATGTTTCTGTCACCACTAGGCGCGCTAAAGAGCGCACCGGAAATATTACATATTTGACTGGCAGTGCGAAGGAACTTGGATTCTTGACGCGGCTTTTGCAGGAAAAATGGGACGTTATTGTGGATTTCATGATCTACAATGAAGCGGAGCTGGAGCAACGAGTGGAAATGCTGCTTGATGCCACCGAGCAGTATATTTTTATAAGTTCGGCGCGGGTATACGATAACAGCGCTGAATGGATCAAGGAAAGCACCACAAGGCTGCTTGATACCATTGAGGACAAAGAATATCTTGCCAAGCGTGAGTATGCGTTAACAAAGGCAAGACAAGAAAATATTCTAAAGAAGAATAAGAACACGAACTGGACGATAGTTAGGCCTTATATCACCTATAGCGAGCAACGCTTGCAGCTGGGGACGCTGGAGAAAGAGGACTGGCTGTTTCGAGCACTCGAAGGAAAAACCATCGTTTTTTCTGAAGACCTTAAAGAAAAGGTTACAACGCTTACCTATGGCTATGATGTAGCTAAGTCAATAGCGGCGTTAATGGGGCAGGAAAAGAGTCTGGGTGAAAGTTATCATATTACCAGTAGTGGCTCTTACACATGGCAAGAGCTACTCGGCGTTTATCTTGATGTGTTTGAAGAAATTAAGGGCTCACGGCCAACGGTCATCTTTCTTGGTCTAAAGGACTTTATAAAATTACAAGGCGGAAGATATCAAATAATTTATGATCGAATGTATCATAGGAAATTTGATAACGAAAAGATAAACGAATTCGTTGATGTCGGCAGTTTTGTGGAAGCCAAAGCTGGACTGACCAATTGCTTGAAAGAATTCTTAGTTAGTCCGCATTTTCAAAATATTAACTGGCGCAGCGAAGGCATAAAAGACAGGCTCGCCGGCGAGCATACATCCTTGCTTCGCATAGAGGGTGCATTAAACAAGCTGAAATACGCACTTTTCCGGTACGTGATTTAAGCAAGGATTATCATATGAAAGAACATTATTCCGACGAGAAAAACGTACAAATACTGGTATCCATCCTGAAGGCCAATGGCATCAAAAAAGCGGTTGTTTCGCCAGGCACTACAAACATGGCTTTTGCAAGAAGTATGCAGAATGATCCATATTTTGAACTGTACTCAGCGGTGGATGAGCGTTCCGCCGCCTACATGGCTTGTGGCCTGGCCGGGGAAACAGGCGAGGCTGTGGTCATCAGCTGTACCGGAGCAACGGCGTCCAGAAACTATTTGCCGGGCCTTACCGAGGCTTTCTACAGAAAGTTACCCATTCTTGCGGTTACCTCCAGCCAGGATATTGCCAAGATAGGCCATCACAGCGCACAGCTGATAGATCGCACGCAGAAGCCAAAGGACGCCGCCAAGCTGAGCGTGCACCTACCGATTGTCAAAGACAACGACGACTTCTGGTCCAGCGAGGTCAAAATCAACACTGCCGTTCTGGAGCTGTTCCGTAATGGCGGTGGGCCAGTGCATATCAACCTGACGACTGCCTATAGCAAAATCTACAACGTGCACAAGCTGCCGTCTGTGCGCGCAATGAAAAGGTTTGTCAGTACGGACGAACTGCCTCCAATAGAGCAACGTAAAACGGCCATTTTTGTCGGCTCCCACCCCCGCATGAGCGAACAACTCAGCGCCGCCATTGACCGCTTTTGTGCAGTCTACGATGCGGTTGTTTTCTGTGACCATACCAGTGGCTACTACGGCAAGTACAAGGTGGTACATTCTATTAGCTCGTCGCAGAGCCACGCCTACTATAAGGCGTTAAAGCCAGAGCTAACGATTCATATGGGAGAAGTGACCGGTGACTACTCAACTGACAGGATTATCGGTAACGAGGTCTGGCGAGTAAACGAAGACGGCGAAATCAGGGATACCTTCAGAAAACTGACCAATACATTCCAGATGCCGGAAACGGAATTTTTTGCGCGCTATGCCGAAAAAAAACAACCAGTTGAAAGTCAATATCTGCATGCCTGGCAGAAACACTTGGCAACCATCCAGCAAAATATCCCTGAATTACCGTTCTCCAATATTTGGATAGCAGGGAAGTCCCACAAAAGCGTGCCGCAAAATTCAGTAATTCATTTTGGGATTTTGAATAGCCTGCGCTCGTGGAACTTCTTTCATTTGCCCGAGGGTGTAATGTCGTACAGCAATGTCGGCGGCTTCGGTATTGATGGTTGTGTATCCTCCTTGCTCGGTGCATCCCTAGCTAACCGTGACAGGCTTTACTTTTGCGTTGTCGGTGATTTGGCATTTTTCTACGACATGAATTCTCTCGGCAACCGTCATGTCGGTAGCAATATTAGGATTATGTTGATCAACAACGGCATTGGTACCGAGTTCAAGAACTTCAACCACAGCGCAGCCGCTTTTGGGGATTCGGCTGACGAGCTCCACGCTGCAGGTGGGCATTTTGGTAATAAGTCAAAAACACTGGTCAAACACTATGCTGAAGACCTTGGCTTTGAATACCTGAGCGCTTCAAGTAAAGAAGAATTTTTAAGCGTCTATCAGCGCTTCTTCACTGACGTGGCCACAGACCGGCCCATGCTGTTCGAGCTGTTCACCGACAGCCAAGAAGAAAGTGACGCACTGGAAGCTATGACGAGTTTCTGCACGACTACTGACAGTAGAGTAAAGCAAGTGGTAAAGGGTATATTAGGTGACAGCGGTATGAAAATAGTAAAAGCTTTTTTGAATAAATAGATTCTAAAGTTACGAACTATTTTTACTTATAGTTATTGAATGATTAATCTATGAATATTGCAATAATGACCCAGCCCTTGGGCCAAAACTACGGCGGCATCATGCAAGCCTGGGCTTTGCAGCAGTTACTCAAGAATGCAGGGCATCAGCCTGTGACAATTGACCGGCAGGCAGATGCGAAAGGCCGAACGTACTATGCCGCTCGTTTTGGCTACCGCACCCTTCAAAAGGTATTGGGCAAGCGAAAGGCACCGATCAACTTTGAGCGTCACTTGCCGATGATTCTGAGGCAGACCAACGGATTCATTGAAAAAACAATAAATATGTCCGAACCTTTGAATAGTACGGCAAAGCTCAAGGCTCACTTTGAGCGTGTACAGTATGATGCAGTTATCGTTGGAAGCGACCAGACCTGGCGACCTTGCTATTCTCCTAATATCTATAATTTCTTTCTAGATTTTCTGCAGGGCTCTAAGATCAAGCGCATTGCTTATGCATCATCTTTCGGCGTAGACGAATGGGAATACACTGAGGAACAGACCCAGCGGTGCGCTATGCTATCTAAGCAATTTGATATTATTAGTGTTCGTGAGAAATCCGGTGTGGATCTATGCAGAAATCATTTAGAAGTAAAGGCTGCTCATGTGTTGGATCCTGTACTGCTGCTCGAAAAGAACACCTACGAAGAACTATACAAAGATAAAAAAATACCCAGAAGGCAGGGCGTATATACCTATATCCTAGATTCGGCTGACTGGAAAAATCAGATCGTAGAAAGGGCCAAGGAAATATTTCAGAAACCACAATTTAGCAATCAGGCAAAAGAAAAATTATCATCAATTGTCACTAGTAACCTAGCTCATTACATGCTGCCCAGTATAGAAAGTTGGATAAAGGGTTTTGCTGATGCTGATTTTGTGATCACCGATTCGTTCCATGGCACAGTATTTTCAATAATTTTTGAAAAACCATTTGTAAGCTTGATAAATCCAAGCAGAGGCGCGTCAAGGTTTTATTCTGTAGCGGATGAGCTTAATTTACGATGCAGAATATTGGAAGGCTATGACGAGTTATCCGTCAATAGGTTATTGGCGACACCCATAGATTATGTCGATGTTCGACGCAGGCTGAATTCGCTACGTGAAAAATCAACGAAAATTTTGATTGAGGCTTTAGAAGGCTCATATCGTTAGTTTTAGCTCGAAAAACGTGTTGGTGCAGCGGCATCAGGTTGTTTTCAGTGTGGACAGGTCATAAGTGAAATTTAGTATAGTGTTGCCTGCTTATAATGTTGGAAGGTACATTGAAAGATGCTTGCTATCATGCATCTACCAAACCTATGACGAAATAGAGATTATCGTCGTTGATGACTGCGGTCAGGATGATTCTATTGATCAGGTAAAGCGTATTGCACAGATAGACGCAAGAGTAAAAGTTGTTCGAAATACAAAGAATATGGGAACCTACCATGCGCGTCGCATGGGGGCGGAGTTTGCTGCTGGTGAATATATTCTATTTTTAGATCCTGATGATGAGTTAAAGAGAGACACGTTAGAGTTGATATCCAACAAGCTTGACGATAAAAAAGATATTGTTGTCTATGGTGTTGAAGTTCTACCTGAAAAACGGTTCTATCAAAATCGTACTGGCTTGCCAAAGTTAATCAGTGAGCATCTGGATTCTAAAAATATAAAAAAAATTTTTTCTGCAAAAGGCTTTAATCTAGGAACGGCAGGTAAAGTATTTAACAGAAAAGTCCTATTGACGGCGTATCGTAATCTTAATGTTCCTGAAAGCTTAAGATTGGTTTTTGCTGAAGATCAGCTTCTGTTTGCTGAAATTTTGAATGTTTCGTCAAATATCTCCCTCGTAAATGAAAGGCTTTATATTTATCATACAAATATAGGCTCTGTAACTCAAGTAGGCACCGATGAAGCCCTAAAATATATGAAAGAGCAAGTAGAAATATGTGCGAGCTTAATTCTGGATAGGGCGAATTCTTGCAGAGGGGTCGCTCATATTTTTATGCCTGTAGCTAATAGGTTGATGGTTGATGCAAGAAAAATTGATATTAGATTGAGTGATTCTTTTTTTTATAATTTGCGCAGTTATTTTTTCATTATCAGGAAATCAAAAAAGATTAAATATCTATTAAGAATAATGGTCTATATAATTTCTGTAAAAAAAATAAAGTTGGTATAGTGCTTCGTATGCAACTAGAAAGATTACTTGAGCCAAGCCTATTTGCGCTTTAAGGCCCTAGATAGGGGGCTTAGCAGCTTGAAGTGCGGCGGAAGAGCAAAGAGGCTTTCAAATCGTTGATCGAGGAAAGTGCGTTAAAAGGGCACAGGCCTCTTCAACTTCGGCAGAAGTAGTAGAGGTTAAATTGTCCTATAGATCGTTGATTTTTACCCCCTCCAAGCAAGATGACAATGTGTCTTCTTCAGCATTTTATTATATGCTTTTTCTAGTTTTGGTTTTGCTGTGGCGTCCCAATTTGGATTTAGGGTTCCTTCTCACGCCGACATATATAATTCTCGTGTTAGCTGTCCCGCTTATAATATGTAAGAGAGGCATCGCCTTATACAGGTTTGATATTTTTTTGTTTGTGTTTTATTTCTTTTCGCTTTTGACGTCCAGTTATGCGCCTGACCCAGGTACTTCCGTTAGATTTTTCTTTGGTGTGATGGTGTTTATAGGGTTGTATTTCGGCTTTAAATTGTCGCTTTATAGGTTGTCGCTGGATGCTGCCTTGTCAGCGTTCGGGAGAGTTGGAAAATGTTATTTCGCGTTTACGTTAATATTTTATTCTCTCGGGTTACTTAGCTTTGTAAGCTGGCAGGAGCACCAGTTATATTACGGGCTTATGGTGGAGCGCGGAATCCCGAGATTAGTGGCGTTTGGGTTTGATCCTAATATGTCTGCTATGACATTGATTCCTTTTATATTTTATTTTCTTTTAAGCAGAAAAAGTTATGTTTGGTTCTCCTTGGGGCTGTTTTTACTTTTCGCGACCATGTCGCGTGGGGCGGTTCTCTCAATGGTAGTAGGACTAACTTGTTTGGCGATTTTTAGACCCACCAGGACGAGTATTGGTGCGATAGCTATTACATTTTTACTCGTAGTGATTGGTGTATTGGGTATGTTGTTATTTGATATGTTACCAATCAACTATTGGGAGCAGCGAATATCTGGGTTTAGCTCTGGATCAGGTAGGATTGAAATATGGCTCAATGCTTTGGAGATGTTTTCGTTAAGACCTGTAACTGGTTGGGGTGGGTTCTCATTTAGAGATGTCAACCAGCTGTATTATGATGATTTTCATTTTGCGCATAATACATATCTAGAAGTGCTAGTTGAATGTGGTGTTATTGGTCTTATTATCTTTGCGACCTCTGTGTTTTTAATGCTAAAACGCAGCGTCAAGATGAGTTCGGATTCTCGCCTTTTGTTTGTTTTGCCTGCGTTTTTTTCGTTTTCAGTATCAATGTTTTTCTTGTCTATTTATATAAATCAAATTTTCGTTTTTTATTTGTCTTTGCTAAATTTTAGCTGTGCGAGGGGGCTAATAAAAAATGGCTAGAGTAACGGTTTTGATTTCTACAATGGGTGAGCGGATAAAAAATATATTGTTGCCTACTTATTGTGACGATGTTTTATATGTGGTCGTCCATCAGCACCCTCAGTCGTCGTTCTTTTTTGCTCGTAACGATGTGCTATATATTCCGTCTTCCGAAAAGGGGTTGTCTAAGAGCCGAAATCTCGCCATGCGGAATTGCTCCACTCAATATGCACTCATAAGTGATGACGACGTCGTGATAGATATACCTTCCTTATTAAACGCTGTTGATTTTGCTGAAAAAAATAATGTAGATATATTGGCTTGTCGATTCTCATATTCGGACGGCACTATGAACTCATATCCTGAGGCTGGGCGTCATTTGGGTATTATGAGCGTCGCGTCAGTATGTTCTATTGAGATTCTAGTAAAAGTAGATTCGTTGCGCCGAAATTTTATTTCATTCGATGAACGGTTTGGCCTCGGTACATCGCTTCCATCAGGAGAGGAGTATGTGTTTCTGACCGATGCGCTAAAGTCCGGACTTGAGATCAGGCATTCGCCTTGCGTAGTCTGCAGTCATCCGCTAGTTACATCCGGTATGGACTTTTTCACCACTAAGGAAAAGGTCTTAGCCAAGCGCGAAATGATAATACGAGTTTTTGGGCTCTGGGCACCCTTTGTAATGATAGTTTTTTTTGCAAAAAAAAGTAAATTGTTGCTTGCTAATAAAAGATTAATTTTCTTTGCAAAAACCTTTTTTCTAGATTGAGGCTGAAAGTATGCATGGTGCGGCATTCTCAGTGATCATGCCGGTGTACAACGCGGTAACTACACTTTGCGAGTCCGTTGATAGTGTGCTTAGTCAGACGTTTGGTGACTTTGAGTTGATCATCGTGGACGATTCCTCTAGCGATGGCTGTCAGGCTTTAATTGACAGGTATGTTAGACAAGATTGCCGTATAAGAGCTATTTATTCTAAAAGTAATCAGGGGGTCGCGCACTCAAGAAACCTAGGTGTTTCTGCTGCTAGAGGGCGATATATCGCTTTTTTAGACTCTGATGATCTGTGGCTTCCGGATAAGCTTGAAGCGCAGTATGCGGAATTTAACGACGGGGCCCGTATTGTTTACTCTTCTTACATTCGTTTTTTCCCGAATGGCGATGAGAAAATAGTTAAGGTGCCGCCACAATCAACTTATAGGAGCCTACTGCATGGTAACTGCATTGGTAATCTCACCGGAGCTTATGATTCTCATGAGCTAGGAAAGTTCTATCAACGGGCAATTGGTCATGAAGATTATCTAATGTGGCTTCAAATTTTATCCTCTGGTGCGGTCGCGAGAGGAATCGAGCGCCCCTTAGCTCGCTATCGGGTTGGAAGTTCTTTGTCAGGCAACAAATTCCGCGCAGCAATTTGGACATGGAAAATATTTAGGCTAGAGCTTGGCTTAAGCCTTTTTGAATCGATAGTCAACTTTTTTTGGTATGCGCGAAGCTCCTTGCTAAAAAGGATTTGATGCTAGTGCTTTAGTTTTTATTTTAGATATGGAGCTGTATTGCCTAGTTTACATGGTTGCGATAAGTGTCGGATGGATTCTATATGAATGTGCTATTAACGGGCTCTTCCGGATTTATAGGGGGGGCTGTGCGTGTTGCTATAGAGGCTCAAAAAAAATTTAATCTTTCTGTTGTCGTCCGAAAAAAAAGTTCTTTGTGCGATTTTTTAGAGTTTCCGATCGATGATCTTTCTGGCGCCACCGAGTGGTCAGCGTCGGTTTCTGGACAGGATACTGTAATCCACATTGCTGCCATTGCTCATATTGTAAGTAGAGATCCATCGTTGTTTCACGAGGTGAACGTGGCGGGTACGATTAATCTTGCGAGGCAGGCCGCTTTTGCTGGGGTTAGGCGTTTCATTTTTATCAGCTCAATCGGTGTGAATGGAAGTATAAGTGAGCGACCGTTTTCCTTTAACGATCAGCCTAACCCTGTTGGGCTCTATGCTTTGTCTAAGTGGGAAGCGGAGCAAGGGCTTTGGCGAATACAGCACGAGACTGGTATGGAGGTCGTGGTGGTCCGTCCCCCTTTGGTCTACGGCCCTGGTGCGCCCGGCAGTTTCGGCAGCTTAGTTCGTTGGATTGGAATGGGCATTCCGCTTCCTCTCGGTGCGCTTCACAATAAACGTACTCTGGTAGGTATCGATAATTTAGTCGACTTGATCATAAGGTGTATTGACCATCCCGCAGCTGCTAATCAGGTGTTCCTCGCAGGCGATGGTGAGGATCTTTCCACCACAGAGCTTCTACGTGGTGTAGCCAATGCCATGGGCAAGCCTGCTCGACTGATTCCTGTACCAGCTGGCTTGTTGCAGTTAGGTGCTACCTTGTTAGGCAAGAAGGCTGTAGCCCAGCGCCTGCTCGGTTCATTGCAGGTAGATATCACCAAGACCTGCGAGCTGCTCGACTGGAAGCCGCCTTATACCGTGGAAGAGGGGCTTCAACGTTGTTTCGAGCCTACCCATTGACGACCGCTAGGTGAATCGTGATTCGATTTTTTGATTTTGTTTTTTCGCTGCTGGGGCTGGTTGTCGGCTTTCCGGTATTGGTGGTGCTTACGATCATCGGCTTGTTCGATACCGGCTCACCGATATTTCGGCAGGTTCGTGTCGGGCGGCATCAAAAGCCGTTTACGCTGGTTAAGTTTCGGACCATGAAGGTGGATACAGCTTCGGTCGCCACACATCTGGCCAGCAGTGCTTCCGTCACTCGTTTTGGTCATTTCCTGCGCAAGAGCAAGCTGGACGAGTTGCCCCAGCTATGGAACGTGCTCAAAGGGGAAATGAGCTTGGTCGGGCCGCGCCCCGGGCTGTTCAATCAAATAGAGTTGACTGAAGAGCGTGCCAAAAGGGGGGTGTTTGCTGTCCGGCCCGGGATTACCGGGTTGGCGCAGGTGAGCGAGATCGATATGTCTACGCCCGCCCTGCTGGCTGAAACCGACGAGCGAATGATCCAGAGCTTCTCGTTGGCCCATTATTTCAAGTACATCTTGATGACTGCGACGGGTAAGGGTGCTGGGGACAGGATCATTCGCAGGAACTAATGTCCAAGATGATTCTGCCGGTTCACCATGTTTGGGCACTACTTGTAACGGTTAGACCCGGCGCAATTAAGAGAAAAGAACAGTGTTGAGGTTAGCTGAAAAACTACGGGCTTCGCTGGTGCGTCTGCCCAGGCAACAGAAGCGTCTGATTCAGGTTTCCGCGGACCTGCTGTTGGTATGGCTGGCGCTTTGGCTGTCCTTCTATCTTCGCCTCGGAAATGCCACTTTCGTAGACCCTCTGGGTGGGCATGCCTGGCTATTCGTCGTTGCACCACTGCTTTCGATACCGTTCTTCGTTCGCTTTGGCATGTACCGGGCGGTCATGCGTTACTTCGGCAACGATGCGCTGATCGCAATTGCCAAGGCAGTTACGCTTTCCGCCCTGTTGCTTTCATTGGCCGTGTATTGGTACACCGATGCGCCCAAGCTGATTCCGCGCTCTATGGTCTTCAATTATTGGTGGTTGAGCCTGGTGCTGATTGGGGGCTTGCGGCTGGTGATGCGCCAGTACTTTATGGGTGACTGGTTTTCACCGAACACGGCCACCAAGTTCAAGGGCAAAGAGGCAGGACTCCCCAGGGTTGCCGTGTATGGCGCGGGTGCGGCAGGCAATCAGCTGGTTGCCGCTTTGCGTATGGGCCGTGCGATGCGCCCGGTGGCGTTCATCGATGATGACCCCAACCTGCATAACCGTGTTATCGCGGGGCTGCGGGTTTATTCGGCCAAACACATTGCTCAACTGGTAGAAGATACGAGCGCGGCGGAAATCCTGCTGGCCATTCCTTCTACTTCGCGGGGGCGTCGTCGCGAGATTCTGGAGATGCTCGAGCGTTTCCCTTTGCACGTGCGCAGCGTGCCGGGGTTTATGGATCTGGCGAGCGGCAAGGTGCAGGTAGAGGACATCCAGGAGGTCGATATTGCCGATCTGCTGGGGCGTGAAGCGGTGCCTCCGCAGCAGGCACTGTTCGAGAAATGCATTCGCGGCAAGGTGGTGATGGTAACCGGCGCCGGCGGGTCGATTGGTTCGGAGCTGTGCCGACAAATTCTCTCGAACAAGCCTCAGGTGCTGCTTTTGTTCGAGCACAGTGAGTTCAATCTCTACAGCATCCATATGGAGTTGGAGCGGTTGATCGAACGGTCGTCATTGGCAACCAAGTTGGTGCCTATCCTCGGTTCGATTCGCAATGCTGATCGGTTGCTGGATGTGATGCGCACCTGGGGCGTTGGGACGATCTATCACGCCGCGGCTTACAAGCATGTGCCCATGGTCGAGCACAACGTAGCGGAGGGCGTGCTGAATAACGTGATCGGCACGCTGAATACGGCACAGGCGGCTGTGCAGGCTGGGGTCAGCAACTTCGTGTTGATTTCCACCGACAAGGCCGTGCGGCCGACCAACGTCATGGGCAGTACCAAGCGTGTCGCCGAGCTTATCCTGCAGGCGCTGAGCCGTGAGCCGGCGCCTGGTTTGTTTGGTGTTGCGGACGGCGTACATCACGTCAACAAAACCCGTTTCACCATGGTGCGTTTCGGTAATGTGCTTGGCTCGTCCGGCTCGGTCATTCCGAGGTTCTACGAGCAGATTCGCGCGGGCGGGCCGGTGACCGTAACGCATCCGAAGATTACTCGGTACTTCATGACCATTCCCGAAGCCGCGCAACTTGTTATCCAGGCCGGCTCCATGGGGCAGGGGGGCGATGTCTTTGTGCTGGATATGGGGCAGCCGGTGCGCATTGCGGAGCTGGCCCAGAAGCTGATTCATCTATCCGGCATGAGCGTACGCTCGGAGAAGTGCCCGCACGGGGATATCTCCATCGAATACACCGGTTTGCGTCCTGGCGAGAAGCTCTATGAAGAGCTGCTGATTGGCGACAACGTAAGCCCCACCGAGCACCCGATGATCATGCGTGCCAACGAGGAGCAGCTAAGTTGGGACCTCCTCAAGAACAGGCTGGCGAAGCTGGTTAAGGCCGTGGATAACGATGACTACCCGCAGGTGCGGCAGCTGCTGCGGGAGGTGGTGAGCGGGTATGTGCCAGAAGGTGAGATTGTCGACTGGATCTATCAGCAGCGTCGGGTGAATCCGGGCGATTAATCTGCAATCGCGCCGGGGTGCTGCGCCTGCTGATTTGACGTTCGCGGGCCTCTGCGGCCGCATTCGCCTGAGATGCTCGTCATCTGAGTACAGCGTTGTAGGGTGGGCTTCAGCCCACCACCATTGCGGACCCTGCTGGGCCGTGGTCGCTCCCTCAGGCCTCCTCACCAGATCTGTCTTTCTCGGCGATCAGTGCCTTGCCCCCTCGTCCGGCATGATCAGCAACTGCTTTTCAAGGTTCCAGTCGAACGGCTCGTCGTTCTCTTCGGCTTCATAGCGGCGTTCTTCCAGCTGCTGGAACATGGCGATTTCGTCATCGGGCATGAAGTGCAGGCAGTCGCCGCCGAAGTACCACAGTAAATCGCGCGGTACTAGGTGGGCGATTTGTGGGTAGCGCTGAAAAACCTGGCAGATCAGATCCTGACCCATGTGGCGCTCTTCTGGCACGTTTTGCAGGTTCATGACCAGTTCGTCGAAGCGCTCCAGGAATAGCGCGTGGCTTTCTTCCGAGACTTGTTCGGCCTCACCCATGGCGAGCAGGATGCCGCGCAGATGGGCCAGCAAGGCCAGGTTGTGATCGTGGTATGGATTGGCCATGGTGCACCTGTGTCGATTTTGGTGGGCGCGATTATAGGCGTGCGCGCCAGTGAATAGGGGTGTCTGGTTGACTCGTGTGGCTGCTGAGGGTTCGGTTTTGTGGATGCGGGGAGACGAGCGTGGTTGGATACCCTGCGAGCCAGGGCGCGCGCATCTTCTGCTTCAGCGGATGCTTTGGCTTTGCGGTACCTCGGGTTGTGGTGCCGAAACGCGAGGCCCGTTGCCGCTCGTTCTACGTTGAGTTGATCGGTCAGGGCTTGCTGGGAATGTTGATCAGGCTGAGCAGGTAGCCGTCGAATGTGGCGAATTGGCCATCGAGTTCTGCACCATTACGCCAGTTTTCGGACAGATCGATCAGCAGGCGGAGGCGAGCAGTTCCTTGAGGCGAGAAGCTTACGACGGCTGCATCCTGAAAGTAGAAACGCCGCTTTACCAGTGGATACAGCGCCTTGAACAGGCTTTCCTTCAGCGAGAAGGTGCGGGTGACGAGTTCGGCGCGTTCGATGTCGCTAAGGGGGGCATAGCATTCCAATTCCCTGGGCGTGAGGATTTCCCCCGCCAGGCGGTCGGCCCGTTCGGGCGTCAGCAGACGCTCGATATCCAGGCCCAGGCCATCCCATTGTTGCCGGCGACCCACTACCGCACCGGCCCAACCTGCGCCGTGTGTGATGGAGCCGACAATGCTTGGCGGCCACTGTGGCGCCCGGTCTTCTCCCACTGGTGGCACGAAGGGCGCGCCGGTCAGCGTGAGTAACGCCTCCCGGGCACAGAAGCGGCCGGCGAGAAACTCCGTTTGCCGTTTGCTGACGCCTTTCTGCGGAGGAATTTCCCAGCGACCAAAATCTTCAGGATCGAGCAATGCCGGATCGAAGCGCGTGCTCAACAGGCGAACGCCGGCGAGCGTTTGAGGCAGCGGCCAATAGTCGACGGGAGCCGAGCAGCAGCGCGGATAGGAAGGTTGGTCGTTCATGCCCGCTATTCTGCCTCAAGCCTCGTAAGGATGCGCTCAGCGCATCGCCGCAACGGCACATCACCAGAGTATTTCCCCGTGTAAGTGCTGCTGCCGCTACAACGCCGGCGCGGGCTAATTGGATGCTGGCTGGGCGCTCTGATTTTCTCCTGTGTCGGTGGATGCTGGCACGTCGGTACCAACGCCATTGCTCCGCTCGGCCCGTTCGCTCGCTTCGGTGCTCAATGCGCCGACGCAGATCAACGTGACGTTATCTAGGTCGGCGTTCCCCTCGCTATGCCCTCGACGTGCCTGCTAGGGTTGAAGGCATCACACAGGGCGGAGAAAACGATGTTCGAGTCAGCTGAAATTGGTCATGCCATCGATAAGGAAACCTATGACGCCGCCGTACCCGAACTGCGCGAGGCCTTGTTGCAGGCACAGTACCGGCTCAAGGAGCAGGCGCGTTTTCCCGTTTTGATATTGATCAATGGCATCGAAGGCGCCGGTAAGGGCGAAACCATCAAGCTGCTTAACGAATGGATGGACCCGCGGCTGATACGTGTCGACAGCTTCGATGTGCCCAGCGATGAAGAGCTTGCACACCCTCCAGCGTGGCGTTTCTGGCGCCGGCTGCCACCGAAAGGGCACACCGGAATTTTCTTCGGTAACTGGTACAGCAAGATGCTCGAGGACCGCGTGCATGGCCGAATCAACGGCGCCGAACTGAAGTTGGCTACGGCTCGGGCGCAGCGCTTGGAGCGAATGCTTTGCGATGAAGGCGCACTGATCTTCAAGTTCTGGTTCCACCTGTCAAAGCAGCAGATGCACGCACGGCTGGATTCGTTGAAGAACGATCCGCTTCACAGCTGGCGTATCAGCCCACTGGACTGGCAACAATCCAAGACCTACGACAAGTTTGTGCATCACGGCGAAAAGATTCTGCGCCTGAGCAGCCGGGATTTCGCACCGTGGTACGTGGTGGAGGGCGCGGATGAACGCTATCGCAGCCTTACCGTGGGCCGCATCGTTCTGGAGGGCCTGCAAGCTGCGCTCGCGGCTGCGGAACAGCCTGCACAGGCGCAGTCACAGCCGCATTCGGCACCGCTGCAGGTTGATCTGGATCACCTGAGCCTGCTCGATAGCCTGGATCTGAGTCAGAAGCTCGGCAAGGAGGACTATCAGCAGCAACTCGCCGCGGAGCAGGCGCGGCTGTCGCAACTGTTGCGTGACCGCCGCCTACGCAAGCGTGGCGTGCTGGCGTTGTTCGAGGGCCATGATGCAGCCGGCAAGGGAAGCGCGATTCGCCGGGTGACCGGCGCGCTGGACCCGCGGATGTACCGGACCGTGCAGATTGCTGCGCCATCGGAGGAGGAACGCGCACAGCCATGGCTCTGGCGTTTCTGGCGGAATGTACCGGAGCGCGGCAAATTCACCATCTTTGATCGCTCCTGGTACGGCCGGGTACTTGTCGAGCGGGTGGAAGACTTCTGCACCCCGGATGAGTGGCTGCGGGCCTATTCGGAGATCAATGACTTCGAGGAGCAGTTGGTCGATGCAGATGTCGTGCTGGTGAAGTTCTGGCTGACCATCGACAAGAAGGCCCAGCTCAAGCGCTTCAAGGAGCGTGAGGATACCGCCTTCAAGCGTTTCAAGATTACCGAAGAAGATTGGCGCAACCGCGAGCGGTGGGATGATTATGGGCATGCGGTGGCCGACATGGTCGATCGCACCAGTACCGAGATCGCGCCCTGGACGCTGGTCGAGGCCAACGACAAGCGCTTCGCCAGAATCAAGGTGTTGCGCACGCTGAACGAGGCGCTGGAGGCGGCGATAGACAAGGCGCGCTGAGGGCTGTTGATTTCAGCCCATGTCGGGGCGAAAAGGTTCGGCGGTTGTCGGGCAGTTCTTGGCGTTCGGCAGCTGGAAACCAGCGCTTGATCGGTGGGCTGAAGCCCACCCTGCAAATTGAATTTGCGCCGGTCGTGGTCCGGGCATCGCTCAGCGTAGGGTCGTCTTTAGCCCCCCGTGAATGCCGGTTTGAGTGTGTTGCACGACAAGTGAGTGCTGCGTGTTTCCACCCAGCACGGCTAATTCAGCGCGGCAGGCTGACGCTCGGAGCATGGCGATCGAGGGGGGCAGGCGACCCATGGTCTTTCATATCCAAACTGAATGGTCGTCGCCAGTGCGGCGAGGCGGCCACTATGCTCCGGTTACCGTCCACCTGGCGGTCGTGGAACAATCCGTGCGCGCCGCGCCGTCACAACATCTCCGCGACCGCTCTTAGTCTCCGAGGTATGCCATGCGTGAACTAGTGATCGTCGATAGCGTGCGGACCGGCCTGGCCAAGTCCTTCCGCGGCAAGTTCAACATGACCCGTCCCGACGATATGGCAGCGCATTGCGTCAATGCGCTGCTGTCCCGTAACGATTTGGACCCCGCGCTGGTCGAGGACTGCATCATCGGTGCCGGCTCCAACGAGGGCGCGCAGGGCTACAACATCGGTCGCAATGTTGCAGTGCTATCGCGCCTGGGCATCGGTTGCGCCGGCATGACGCTCAATCGCTACTGCTCGTCGGGCCTGCAGGCCATTGCTGTCGCGGCCAACCAGATTGCCTCCGGTTGCAGCGACATCATCGTCGCCGGTGGAGTGGAGTCCATCACCCTGACCCTCAAGAGCCGCAACACCGATCAGCTGTTCAACCCGATCATCCAGGAGCGTGTGCCAGGCATTTACCACACCATGGGGCAGACCGCCGAGCTGGTGGCGCGTCGCTACAACGTCACCCGTGAACAGCAGGACATCTATTCGTTACAGAGTCAGCAGCGCACCGCACGTGCCCAGGCTGAGGGGCTGTTCAACGACGAAATCGTGCCGATGAATGTGCAGTACTTCACCGAAGACAAGAACACTGGCGAGCGCACCGTGCACCAGGGCGTGGTTGAGGGCGACGATTGCAACCGTCCCGACACAACGCTGGAAAGCCTCGCTGGGCTCAAGCCGGTCTTCGCTGAAGATGGCTCCGTCACGGCCGGCAACGCCTCGCAGCTGTCCGATGGCGCATCCATGACGCTGATCATGAGCCTGGACAAGGCTATTGAGCTTGGTCTCAAGCCGCGCGCGTTTTTCCGCGGTTTCACCGTGGCTGGTTGTGAGCCGGAGGAAATGGGTATCGGACCGGTTTACGCAGTGCCTCGTTTGCTCAAGGCGAAAGGGCTGCAGATTGCCGATATCGATCTGTGGGAGCTCAACGAAGCGTTCGCATCGCAGTGCTTGTATTGCCGCGACACGCTGGGCATCGATAACGACAAGTACAACGTTAATGGCGGCTCGATTTCCATCGGTCACCCGTTCGGCATGACGGGTTCGCGCACCGCTGGCCACATCATCCGCGAACTGCAGCGGCGCAATCTGCGCTACGGCGTGGTGACCATGTGCGTAGGTGGTGGTATGGGCGCCGCCGGGTTGTTTGAAGCTGTGCGCTAACCCGGTCGATACCGTGTAGGAAACAAAGCGGGCCTGCTACCCAACCGTAGCAGGCCCGTTTTCGTTTGGGCCTCAACACGCCGAACCGTACTGTCTTGCGGCTGGCATGAGCGAAGCTGCTAGACCGGTTTCGTGGCGCGCATTGCGCTGACATACGAAAAAGCCGCAGAGCATCATGTGATGACTCTGCGGCTTTTTTGTTGCCCTGATCATTCGATCAGGTCATGTGTTGCTTAGCGGTTGATGTTGTATTCCGCTGCAGCACCGATACCGATGACGTTAGCCGACGGCAGCAGTTGGCTGATGAAGCGGTTCCAACGGGTGATGTTGGCCGGGCCAACGAACACGACGTCCTGCGGCTGCAGCGGGAAGTGCTTGGCCAGGGCGAACGCGGTCGGCGACTTGGCGTTCAGCTGGAAGACCTTGGCCGGCTCGGTGGCCATGTTTTCCGCACCGCGGATCACGTACAGCGCTTCACCATCGGCGGTCTCCTGGCGAATGCCGCCAGCGGTGCCGACTGCGTCCATCAGGTTCATGCTGGTGGCCTTGAAGGACAGTGCCTGCGGCAGGTTCACTTCGCCCAGAACGTAGATCTTGCGCTGGTCGTTGTACGGCAGGTGCAACTGGTCGCCATCTTTCAGGTAGACCTGATGCAGCCACGAATCCGGACGGTTGAGCGAGTCGACGTCAAGCATGTATTCACGACCGTCACGCTTGAGCGTCAAGCCAGTGAGGTCTGCGGTATCGGTATCCACGCCCGCCTGGCCGATGGCCTGGGTGATAGTCATCGGTGCGGTGGTGACCGGTACTTCGCCGGCGGTGTTGAATGCACCGGAGACGATGATGCGTTGGCTGCCGAAGCGCAGGATGGAAACGTCTACCTGGGGGCTGTCGATGTAGTTGGTCAGGCGACGGGCAATCAGAGCGCGAAGCTCTTCGATGGTCTTGCCGGCGGCATCGACGTTACCGATGTACGGGTAGAAGAGGGAGCCATCAGGGCGCACCAGGCGACCGTTGGCATCCAGCTGCTGCTGCGGGCCGGACGGCGCGGTCAATTCCGGGTGGTCCCAGACGGTGATGTAGAGCAGATCGTTCGCGCCGATGCGGTAGGAGCTGGGCTTGTAGCTCAGCAGTTCCTGCTTGCTCGATGTGCCCATGTCCGAGGCCAGGTCGCCCTTGAGCATCTCAGGGGTGATGCGGATCAGCTGGACCGAGCCGTGTTCGGCTTCAGCGCCATCCTTGAACTCATCGGGATCGAGGTATTGGCCGGGGGCAAAAGCGCAACCCTGCAGTGCCAGGGCGGAAGTAAAAGCAAGAGCGATAAATGGTTTCATGGGGTTGTTCATCCTTGACGGAGTGGTTGTTGTTCAAAGAGTGAGACGGCTTGATTCACTTTTTTGCCTGAGGCATTTGATTTGTGTTTTCGCCTTTCCAAGAGGACCGGAGTCATCACTCCACACTCCTCAGCGACCAAATTGGATCGGTAGCCAAAGTTTTCTCCTTCCTGATTGTTCATCTCCAGCGGCTTTTATATTCAGCTTCGCGGAAGCGTTTTTCTTCCCTCCTGGTTGTAAGCAGCAACCCCTGACTTGGCAGGTTTAATTCTTACTTGTTTATGCGCGGCTGCTGCATTACGACCGGGGCGAGACGGCGCATGTATCTAGATAGATGTTGAATTGCCATCCTGTCACATTCACACAGAAGGGATAGACCGTCCTGATCTGGCTGGGTTCACCGCGGTTTCTCGCAATTTCAGCCAATTTTTCGATCAATGTCTCAGCTGTCCTGTTTTGCCGGCCGGGCTTTCTGCGCGCGGTAGTTTTTTTCCCGCATAAAGGCCGGAACTATGAATAGCGCGTCATGGGCATAGCGCTTCACCAGCCTTTTAGGCTCGGAACACATGCGATGCAGCCACTCTAGTTTGCAGTTCTGCATCCACACCGGCGCACGTTTGATACTGCCGGTGGCGAAAGAGATGGACGCGCCAATGCAGAAGCCCATCCCGTTTCGTTCGTGACTTTCGATAGAACTGGCCAATATCTCTTGGCGTGGCGCGCCAACTGCGTAGAGCACTAGTTCGGACGGGTTATCTCGAACGAACTGCAACGCCTGCTGAACTTCGTCCGGACGATTGATAAAGCCCATCGGAGGGTTGTGGTGATAGAGCGTAATGCCGGGATAGAGCGCTTGCAGTTTGATGCACTCCTGCTCGGTTGCCCCGATCAGGACGATGCGCAGACGCTCACGATCGGCCCACTGCAGCAGGTCGACAGTAAGGTCGCTTCCCGGAATCACTTCCTCGACTTGCACGCCCAGGCGCTGTAGCAGCGGTTGCAGAATTCGGCTATCGCATAGGCGCAGGCGTGCCTTGGCATAGGCTTCACGTAGCGCAGGGTTTTCCTGCAGCTGCGCGAGGTGATCGACGTTGGGTGTCACCACGAACGAGTAGGGCTGCTTGACCCCCTCACGAATGCAGTTCAGCAACGTCGCTTTGCTGCCGGTGAAGAAATCCACACCGAACGCGTGGTTAGTCTCGTTAGACACTCATCGTTACTCCTTTGAAAGCGCCCTTGATGCCGGACCAGGCGAGGCTGGGGTGGTTGAACTCCTTGATGACGGTGATCGCCGACAGGAAACAGGCCGAAGCGAACGCGAAGCCCTGGCCATAGAAACGCTTGTTGAAGCGGGTCGCCGCGCGGTTGCGGTAGTAGTGGTAGAAGGCCGAGCGACCGCCCGAGCTGAGCGAGCCGTAGTGGAAAAGGCGGCTGTTAGGCACGACACGGATCGAGATGCCTTTCTTCTTCGCCTGGAACTGCCAATCGACTTCCTCGGAGTACATGAAGTACGCCTCGTCCATCAGACCGACGCGCTCGACCAGCTTGGCCGAAAACGCCAGGCTGCAACCCATCAGGTAATCCGGCTGCTCGCTGTTTTGCGCCATGGCTTCGAGCGTCTGGTCCTTGCCCAGCAGCTTGGCCTTGCCCAGCAGCGGGTAGAGCTTGCCGCCGCCGTAGCATTCCAACCGTCCGGTGTCGGCGCTGAGAATGACCGAGCCGACGAACTGGCGGTCGTTCTCGTTCAACGCTTCAAGCAGCGGCGTGAAGGCATCGCTGTCGACATAGGTGTCGTTGTTGACAATCCAGAAGTTGGATACCGGCAGGTTGTCCAATGCCCAACGCAGCCCATAGTTGTTGCCGCCTGCGTAACCATTGTTCTGCGGATTCGCTAGCAGGGTTACGTTGTGGCGTGGCTGAGTTTCCAGCCACTGGTTGAACGCCACCATGGAGCCGTCCTGGGAGTCATTGTCTATGACCACCACGTGGTTGATAGCCGGGCAATGAGCGAGCAGGCTCTCAACGCAACTGATGGTTTCAGTAGCTGCCTTGTAGTTGAGGATAAGCGCGACGTTCATGGATGATTTCCTGGCTGCGAAGGTGACGGGCCTTGAGGGCGTGGATAACGAACAGCATTGCGAGGATCGGCTGGCCGTACTCGAAAAAGCCGTTGAGTGGCCAAATGACGAAGAAAGCAAGAATGGTTGCGTAGATGAAGGTCATGTCAGTGGCGATGTTCTTGGCGATGCGGTGATAAACGAACAGCGTCACCGGAACGACCAGGAACGTAAGGAACCCGAAGCGGAACAGCGTTCCGATGATTCCGACGTCGGACAGGAAGAAGTGTTCGCCGAAATACGGAATGAAACCGTCCTGCCACATCAACGAGAGCGATCCGCTGGGTAGCCAGTTGACTTGATCGAGATGGGCAAAAATGACCGCAATGGTGTTGGAACGGGCGCCGTCTTCAACACCTTCCAGCGTGCTGTCATAGAACTCGGTGTTCAGGCCGAGTACCTCCAGCAGGCTTGGGTAGAAATAGAATGGCGATAGCAGGATGGATAACGAGGCTGCCCAGATGACGGCCTTAGCGCGCAGACAGAACAGGGTAAACGCCAAGCACAGCACGATCAGCTGGCGGGTCTGGGTAGCGAACACCAGCGTCAGCAGAAGCAGGGCGGCAATCACCAGATAGAGCGTCTTACTACGAGCGGCCCCATTGATTGGCGACGTGCCCTTCGACCAGATCTGGATGCAGTAGAAGTAGCCTAGGCAAATCAAGTAGGGGCCGATGGATGAACGGTCGGGACGGTCATCCGAGCGCACCTCCGGTCGCATATCGGGAATTACGCCGAACTTGAAACACCAGGAAAAGAATGCGGCAATCAGGGCTGCGTACAGCAAAGCGCGCTCGAACTTCAATGTGCTGACCCGCTTACCGAGGAACAGTAGCGGTGCGAAGCCGAGGCAGAACAGCACACGGCGTTCTTCGATGAGCCCGAAGACGATTGGCTGGCCGTAGGTGTAGTACGCAAAAATTGCGGGCAGCACGAGGAACACCACGGCGGTGTACAGGCAGTAGTACATGAGGATGCGGAACTCGCGCGGGGCATTCTCGGCCGAGGCGAGTAGCAACAGAATGGTGAAGATGATACTGACGGCCAAGTACAGTTCGTTCAGGCCTTTGATCCCGTAAGGGTTGTGCGGGCTGTCACCGAATACGGAAAAATGCAGCACGATCGCCAGGATCAGCAGCGGAAAAAAGAAGAAGCGTGAACTGAAATTCGTCATCAACCTGAGTCCTTAGGTATTGGTTCCTTGGGCGCCACAGCCGTTCAAGCTGATTCCAGCGCCCGCTTCTTGATCTTCTTGCGCCGTACCAGCAGGCCGGTGAACGCTTTGAAGCTCTGATAGAACCCGATCTCCTTGATCCCTTTGCCAAGCTCGAAGCCTTTGTACGAAGGGGTTTTAAGCAGCAGCAACTTCATCGCCCACAACCGCGGCAGGATCGTCGTGCGGCGGTAGTACTGGAACGGCTGTATGGCAAAGATGCTGTTCGTATCGAAAGCTTCCGCTTTGACAACGCCATCTGCCTCCGCGTTGCGAAAAAGTTCGCGGCCTTTTGCAGTGCGTACCAGAATCAGCGAATTGCCCTCGCGCTCCTCGAAGGAGGGGTAGCCTTTTTCGTCGCCTTCCCAGCCATCGGCGCAGACGATATCGGCAAATTCGCCGATGCCGTCCGGGCAGATCTTGCAGCGCGTCTGCAGGTGGCGGTTGAGCACTTTTCCCCACGAGTCGTTGTAGGTCATGGTTCGCTCGTCACCATTAGCGAGGGTCGCCTTGGTCAGCCCTGGCCAGCCGTCACCGCGGTAGCGGAAGGAGGTGACCTCGCTGCGTTTGGCCTCCAATTTTTCCAGCACCTGCTCGGTGCCCTGCAGGCTCGGCGTGCCGGCGCACATGAAAGAGACGATGTAGGGGATGTTTTCCTTCAGCCGTGGGTTGTGCTGCTGCATCTGGCGCACTGCCGCGACGTCGCACGGCTTGCCGATGAACAGGTACTTTTCCGTGGACATGGCCACCCACTTCAAGGCTTCGCCCGGGCTGGCTGGCGCATAGCGCGAGCCAGAGGAGGCGATGACGTTCTGCCGTGAACGGCTGATGGTCGCGACGTTCTCCAGCGGATCGGTCGGCGAGGCCTGAATCTGGATTACGCCATCGACCAGCTTGTTCTCCAGGCAGTACTGCGCTAACGCCGAGATCACGCCGCCGGACGAGCCGGCCTGGCGAATTTCATTGTCGGTCGCATAGCCCTTCATGGTGTCGAGGATTTCGCCCCAGATGGGGTGATAGTTTTCCGACTTGTACGGACGAATATCCAGATTCAGCGCCGGGCAGGACTTGGCGAAGGCGGCACTGGTCTGTTCGTTGGCCACCGGCTTGTTCTGGTACTGGCTGTTGAGCACCGGGCGGTGATAGCCATCGCCGGTCAGACGAATCTTGATGGCGTCGTCATCGGCTACCGAGCTGCACATTCCGCAGCCGCTGCAGAGGTCGTTGTTCAGCACGCGATTCAATGAAGCTTTCATACCTGCCTTCCCTTGAGCGGCCAATCGAGCGCGACGCACGACTGGCAGTATTTAATGAGCGCGGTCATGCGGGCTGGCGCCGCTTGCGATAGATGTTGAGCACCGCATAACCGTAAATAAGCGTCAGGACGACCATGCCCAGAGTGGACACCCAGGGGGCCGCCTGTATCCCGTGCGAGGGGATAAAAAACCAGTAACAAGCCACCGTGATCACGCCCGAGGCGATGATGCCGAAGGTGCGCAGAAAGCCTGTGCCCATGGCCAGCAGCTGCACGCCAAGGCCGGCAGCGATGAAGCGCGCCGCGGTAAAGCAGGCGAAGGCCAGCCAGAGCGTATTGAGTTCCGCGTACTCGGCGCCGAGGAAGTAGTCGGTGAACAGTGGGCCGATGAAGAAGAATGCGAGGGCGAAGATCAGACCCATGCCGGTGTACTCGCCGAGGATGCGCGCGCCATAGCGAACCAGGCCGGCTGTCTTGTTGTGCAGCTGATAGGCGAAACGCGGGATATGCACGCTGGCCAGCAGCACGCTGAATGGCACCGCACCCTGAATCAGCCGTGAGCCGGCAAAGTAGATGCCTGCCGCTTCGCGGCCGGCGAGGTGGTTGACCAGAATGACGTCGAGCTGGGCGAAGATGTTGGTGGCGCCACTGTCGATGGCAAAGCTGGTAGAGGATTTGAATCGCTCCGCCAGCACCTGCCAGGAACTCCGCAGGATGCCGCCCAACGCGAGAATCTTCGACAGCGCACGGAGGGCGAAGGTGGCGTAGATCAGTCGCGATACGAGGAATGCCACGCCAATGGCCAGCACGTCGTTGTGCAGCAGGATCGCGGCGCCGATGAGCACGAAATGAACCAATGCGGTTGCCGCCACAATCTTCGTTTCGCGGTGGAACTGACCGATGCTGCGAAACACCGTCAACCCCAGATCGCCATAGGACGAAGCCAGCGTGCCGAGCAGGAACAGCACCGCGGCGAAGCGCTCGGTCGTGTGCAGATCGAGGACGAACAGAATGATCGGCAGCAGCACAACGCAGGCCGGCAACACCAATACTGACTTCGCCGCCAGGCTGGCGGACATGATCTCGCCAGCGCGATGGCGTTCGGCACCTATATCGCGCAAGGCGCGCATGCCGAAGCCGTAGTCGGTCACCAGGGCGACGATGGTCGACCAGGTAATCACGATCGAAATGAAGCCGAAGTCGCTCGGCCCCAGCGTTCGCGCGAGGATCAGCAAGGTGCCGAGCTGCACGGCGGTGCGAGCCGCCGTGGTGACCCCCATCAAGGCATGATCGCGCATGGTTATCTCTGATACGCGGCCTGGGGCTGGTGCAGTGTGGCGAGGATGTGCTCCAGTGCCGCGCTGTAGGCATCCAGCTTGCGGCGGATGATCACGCCACTGGCGGCGACCTCAGCCTTGAGCTGTTCACGGTTGTCCAGATGGGATAGCACCAGCTCCAGTGCACTCTCGGTATCCTCGGTCTTGAGGTCGACGACGCGGTGGTAGTCGAGCGACTGATAGAGACCGGCAAACTTGCGGCTGTAGGCCAGCGGAACAACCGGAACGCCGGCGGAGAACGCGCCAATGGTCGCGTGCATGCGCGCACCCACGAAGAAATCCATGCCACTGATGTAGGACTTTGCTTCGATCGGGCCCTTGAAGCGCGGCGCCAGCTTTAGTTCCGGGTATTGCTGCTGCAACTGCTGGGAAACGGTGTAGTCGTCTTCGGCCGGGAAGCCGATCGGAATCACGTGCGGAACCAGATGCACTTCATGGCCGCGCTCGAGCAGGGTGCGGATCAGGCGATCAGTGAGCGCCTTGTAGTCGGCACGCAGACCGAACTGGTTGGCGGTGCCTTCATAGCCGCCATGGTGCAAAAGCGCCGATACGCTGAGGCCGACGGCCAGCTTGTTCGGGTCCCGATGCTCGCTCTGGCGGTCGAAGGGCAGGGCGAAGGCAACGTCGATGACTTCGTCGCGGTTGGGAATGTTCAGCTGCTTGAGCACGTCGAACGACTGATGGTCACGGGCAAAGACCATGGTGCTCTTCTTCATCGCCCATGCCGATGTCTTGGTGGCCCAGTCGGCCTTGAACGGGCCAATGGTCTGCGGCGAGAGGACCAGCGGCACGCGGCCGCCCAAGGCCATACCTTTGCTGACCAGAAGCTTGATCAGACGCTTGGCGCCATAGATATCCGAGAAGCTGTCGCCTTCGCCGATATCGAACACTGCGTCGCAAGAGCTGATGGCCTTGTACAAGCCGTGCGGATTCTTCAGCAGCGCCTTCTCGTTGAACTCGATGAATTCGTACTTGAAACGCTCAGTGGACGGCGGATAGTCGCAAGGACCGGACGAGCCGATGATCAGGAACTCCGGGGTGATCCCACATTTGCGCGCGGCCTCGTCGATCAGCAGCATGTTCGAAATGCTCAAGGCGCCAACCCCGAGGTTGCCAGATGAGAACGAATGCCACAGCAGTCCAAATTTCATGTTCGAATTCACTCCAGAATCAATCAGCGTTTTGCGCAGGGGTCGGACCGATGTCGGTGCAGTCGTTCGCCAGATGTTTGCGCATGAGTTCCATCTGCGGACGGTCCTTGCCGTCACGCGGCTCTATCGCGAGCTTGTAGGTGCCCCAGCCTGGGCCACCGGCCCAGTAAGCGCTGGGCACGCAGTTGTCGTTGAGGTAGGCGAGCAGGTTGTCCATCGCCACCGCTGCCTCGGGTAGGTCGTCCGGAATGCCGTACTCGCCGAGAAAACCCTTCTGGCCATGTTTCTTCAGCCACTCAATGAACGGACGTGCCCGTTCTACCCCAAGCATTGGGTCAATGTTGTTACTGGTCTGCGCCATGTACTTGCCGGAGAAGTCCTTGTCGAAGTACAGGTGCGCTTCGTAAACGATCCGGTCGGCCGGGTCATTGATCAGGAAGTTGGCGTTCACCAGCGGCCAGTGATAGGCACTTGACCAGCGCTCGCCCTCGATGAAGATCAACGTCTGGTCATCGACCTCACGAATCGCATCGACCGCCGCTTGGGCGGCGCCAGGCCAGAGGCCGACGGTGCTGTGCGGCTCGTTCATGATGTCGTAGCCGAGCAGGCCGCGATGACCTTTGAAGTGCTGCGCCAACTGACGCCACACCGATGCGTAGGCCTCGTAAGGCACTTTGCTCGAACCGATGAGTTCGCCGTGGTAACGACCATAGTTGTGCATGTCCAGAATGACCTTCTGGCCATTCATGGCGGCCAGATCCAGGGTCTTCTTCAACAACCGGATCTGGTCGAAGTTCAATCCGGAGTCGAGCGAATGCTGGACTCGCTCCCATATGAAGGGGAAGCGGATCAGGCGAATGCCCTGATCGGCGTAGTACTTGAAGTGCTTTTTTTCCGGGTAGAAATAGTGGGTTCCGTTCTTGCCCGGTGTGATATGCGGGGCGAACCCGGCGCCGGAGATATTGACCCCGAGCAGGGCCAGCCCGTCGTTGCCAGCCGGCCACTGCGCGGCGCTGACGCCTACAGCCGACAACGCAGCTACCAGCGCCACAATTAGGCGATTCGAGCGCAGGGCTGTCCGGTTAGGGTGTCTGGTCATCGCTAGCACCTATTTACAGGCAAAAAAAAAGTTACTGACGCTCGTAAGGTCAGTTACTTGGCAGGTTCGAAAAAAAAAAGATGGATGCAGTGTTCGGCATGGCGACGGGCAGCCCGTCGCCATGCGAATCACTTTTTATTTGGTGGTGCTGGCGTATTCGTACTGGTAGTAGCCGTATTCGCCGTAGGTCGAGGCTTTGCGCACGACCGCGTTGAAGATCACGCCCTTGACCATCAGGCCGTTCTGCTCGAGGCGACGCTTGGCCGCTTCGATTTCCTTCACGCCGTTCAAACCATAGCGAGTGACCATCAGTGTGGTGCCTGCCTGGCTACCGACCAGGGCAGCATCGGTGACCGCCAGGATTGGCGGCGTATCGAAGATCACTAGGTCATACATGTGGCTGATCTCTTTGACGAAGCGAGAGAAGTTCTCGTGCATCAGCAGTTCAGACGGGTTCGGCGGCAACTGACCGTGAGTGATCACGTGCAGGTTGTTCAGCTGAGTCTTCTGAATGGCGTCGAACAGCGTGATACGGCCTGAGAGGATGTCGGACAGCCCCTTGTCGCCTTCGCAACGCATGACCTTGTGCAGATAACCTTTGCGCATATCGGCGTCGATCAGCAGCACACGCTTGCCGGACTGGGCGACAACCGCAGCCAGGTTGGTGGTGACGAACGACTTGCCCACCGCCGGGCTCGGGCCGGTGATCATCAGGACATTGTTCTTGGCCTCGATCATCGCGAAGTGCAGGCTGGTGCGCAGGCTGCGCATGGCTTCGGTGGCGAGATCGGCCGGGTCGTTGATGGTCAGCAGGTAAGAAGCAGTGCTCTTGTCACGCTTGAAGTTGGCCAGGCGTTTTTCCAGCACAGCCTGCTTCTCGGTGAACGGAATAGAGGCGTAGACCGGAGTGCCGGTGCGCTCGATGTCTTCCGGATTCTCGACGCCGCGCTTGAGTGCTTCACGTACATAGACGAAGGCGGTGGCGAGCAGGGCGCCCAGCAGGGTGGCGACGATCACGACCAGCGGCTTGTTAGGCTTGACCGGGTTTTCCAGGTCCGCGGCTGCGTGGTCGATGATACGCACGTTGCCGACAGTGCCCGCGCGAATGATGTCCAGCTCCTGAGTCTTGTTCAGCAGCATGGAGTAGGTTTCCGAGGAAACTTCGACATCACGGGTCAGGCGCAGCAGTTCCTGCTGGGTCGACGGCAGGGTGCCGATCTGCTTCTCCAGTTCTTCCTTCTGCAACTGCAGTTGATTGATCTGGTTTATCAGCGCCTGGAAGTTCGGGTGCTGACGAGTGAAGCGGCGCTCCATCTCGGTGCGCTTGAGGTTCTGTTCGGAGATCTGACGTTCCATGTCGACGATACGATCAAGCACCGACTTGGTTTCGGCCGTGATGTCTACCGAGCGCGAACCGGTCTGGTACTTGTTCAGCGCCGTCTGCGCGGCTTCGAGGTGGCGACGTACGGTCGGAATCTGCTCATTGAGGAACTCAAGACTCTGAGTCGCTTCGGCCGCATTACGAGCGATGTTCTGCTCGACATAAAGGTTGGCCACCTCTTCCAGTACGCGAATTGCGTGAGCCGGGTCGGTATCTTCCAGAGTCACGTTGACGATGCCCGATTGCTTGCCGCGTTCGGCAGCCGACAGGCGTTGCTGGAAGCTCTCGGTCGTATTGTAGGTGCGGTTCTTGACCACGGTGAACGTGGTGCCGGGGCGTGCATTCAGCTCGCCCACTGTGACGCGGTAGCCTTCATTCTCGACCGGCTCACCGACGACGCCCTGTACGACGACTTCGCCGTCCTTGTCACGCAGGATAAAGCCATTGTCCTCGGCTGCTTCGAGGGTCAGTTCTTTGCCGTGCACCTTGTCCGGTACTTCCAGCTGAGTGACCTTCAGCGTCTCGCCACCCCAGGCATAGCCACCGAAACCGGCAGGATGCCAGCCCAACTCGCCTTCTTCGCTCGGCTCGAAACGGCGTGCCATGAAGCCGCCGATGATCGGGAAGTGATGCGGAGTGATGCTGATGTCGAGGTTCAGGTTGCTGACCGCGCCACCCACTACCGAGCGCGACTTGAGCAGTGCGATCTCGGTTTGCGCCGGGGACACCGGTGGGTTGGTGTTGACCACGTCGGTCAGGCTCGGCAAGCCGCTCTTGGGCTCGATCTGGATCATCGCGCTGGCAAGATAGACCGGTGTGGAGAGCAACGCGTAAGCGATACCCAAGGCAGCAAAGAACCCGGTGATGCTGAGGATCAGCATGCGGTTGTTAATGAAGGTGTCAAAGAGGTGGGCCAAGTCGATGTCCTTGTCCTCTTTGGTTTCATAAATTGGGCGGGGCATGGTTGTCATCGAAGTTCCTTCTTCATTTCAGGTAAGGAAGCCAGCTCTCGACGGATTTCGTCAGGAGATTGTGGACATGTTCAAAAGCGGGTTTGGATTGGCGGTACGGGTCTGGAATTTCGAGGTCGTCCTGCCATTTACCAACGAGAAACGTTTTGCCGTGCACCTCGGGGGCGATCTGGCGTATGTGCTGAATGTGGCTATGCTCCATCGCTAGGATCAGGTCCGCCTGGTGCAACATATGGCTGTCGACCTGGCGCGCGCAGTGAGTCGGGAGTTCTAGCCCGTTGTCCTGCAGTACTTCATGGGCGGTCTTGTCCATTGGGTTACCTACTAGTGCACCAATTCCTGCCGAGCTGATCGTCAGGTCGTGGCCGCGTAGCCTGTGCGTGAACAACGCCTCGGCTGCTGGGCTTCGGCAGATGTTTCCGACACAGACGATCAAGATGTTCTTGAACATGGGTTCAACCTCGTGGCTGCAGGTTCGCAGCCGTCGGGGTGCGGCCCGCGGTGAACGAATGTGAGATTTTGGGGAGAGTCATTAGTTCCTTCCTGCCACGCCTTTGTGCGGCGTGGCTTTTTCCAGTCTTTTCGGCGGCGCGCAGAGCGTGCCTCGATCAGTACACATCCTTGTTGAAGATCAGTGCTGGCGGGGTGCGGACGAGGATGTAGAGATCGAACCAGACCGACCAGCGCTCGATATAGTCGAGGTCGAACTCGACGCGCTTTTCGATTTTTTCCAACGTGTCGGTTTCGCCTCGATAGCCGTTGATCTGCGCCCAGCCGGTAATGCCTGGCTTGACCCGATGGCGTGCGGAGTACTCGGCCACGGCGTCTTCGAACAGTACGCCCGCCGCTTTCGTCGCTGTCGCGTGTGGGCGGGGGCCGACCATAGACATGCTGCCAAGGAAGACGTTCAGCAGCTGGGGCAGCTCGTCGAGACTGGTTTTGCGGATGAAGCGGCCCACACGTGTAATGCGGTCGTCGCCCCGCGTGGTTTGTCGATCAGCGTTGGCGTCGGATTTCTCGTGGTACATCGAGCGAAACTTGAAGACTTCGATCAGGCGGTTGTTGTAGCCGTATCGCTTCTGCTTGAAGAGCACCGGGCCGGGTGAATCGATCTTGATAGCCAGGGCGATCGCCAGCATGACCGGAGCAGCGGCGAGCAGTGCGATGCTGGAAATGACGATGTCTTCCAGGCGTTTGAACATCGGCGACCATCCGCGTAGCGGCAGGTCCGACGCACTAAGGGTTGGCAAGCCGCCGATCTCGGTGATGCGCTTGTCGGCATGGCGGAAGGCGACCATATCGGGCACCAACAGAACGTTTACCGGCAGCTTGCGCAGTTCGGCGATCAGCTGGCCGATCCGGCTGTCGGCGAACCAGGGCAGGGCGACCAGCACCTGGGTGACTTTCTCCTCACGGATCATTTGTTCCAGGTCACGGGTATTGCCCAGTAGCGGCAGGTTGGCCAGCTCCTTGGGTAGACGCTCCAGGCGGTCATCGATGAAGCCGAGTACGCCGGTGCGGATGTCGCGGTGGTTCTGCAAGTACTCGGCGACGCGTATGCCGTTATCGGTGCCGCCCAGGATCACGGCGTTCTGCAGGAACATGCCACGCGCCATGAGTCGACGGAACAGGGCGAGCATTGCCAAGCGCTCTGCGCCGAAGAGGACGGTGCTGGTGAAGAACCAGAACGACAGGTGCTTGGCTTCCAGGTAGCCGAACATCCCCATCCCTTGATGCATGAAAACCAGAAAGCTGAACGCCGCAGCCCAGGCGATGATCATTACCCGAAAGCGCAGCAGCGTACTGAACACTTCTTCGCTGTAGATGCCAGCGGTCTGGAAGATGACGATGCTGAGTACTGCGAAGAACCCGAGGAAGGCGCTGAACGTGCCGCTGGTGGGCAGATCCATGAATGCCATCAGGAGGAGTCCTGGCAGGATGGCGGTGAGGCCGTGTATCAGCCGGATACTGGCGAGGAAGTAATCGACGAAACTCGGGTGAGCAAATTCAAGGGTTCCAACTGACTGTACGCGCATACAAGGCTCCATCCTCAGCTCAAAGCTGGCTCAAATCTCGAATTAATCGCCGCGGTACGCGGGGGATTGATAGCAGGCCGCCATCGCAACCGTGATCGGGACTCCTGCTCCGACCGTGCCTCTCGGGATGAGTTCAGTACCAGTCAGCGCGCTGCCAAAAAAATGAGCGAACTGCCAGAAAGCCCGCAAATAGCTGTTTTGAAAGGGCTTTGAGCAATGAGCAAGGGGCTCTGGGAGGGCTAATCAGGCAGGCCGTAGTGACCGGCGGCGCGATTTATCGAACATTTGGATTAATACCGTCGCGCTTGCTGGGCACAACTTCCGTCCGTGGTCTCTGTCCTATGCTGCGGAGCGAACTTCTAGGAATGAACGGCCATGAGCGATACCAGGGCGCTGCTGATACTGCACGGAAAACAGGCGCTGAACGATGAGGTACGCGAGGCTGTGAGGCAGCAGCGCGAATATGGCTGGGATCTCGCGGTGCGGGTCACCTGGGAGCCGGGTGATGCGCAACGCCTGGTCATGGAGGCGTTGGACGCGGGATACCCGACACTGATCGCCGGTGGAGGGGACGGCACGCTGCGCGAGGTGGCTGAAGCGATGCTTGCGTCCAAGGCACAGGCGAGCCTCGCCTTGATGCCGCTCGGTAGCGCGAACGACTTCGCCAAGGCCGCCGGAATTCCGCTGGAACCATTCGATGCGCTGGCACTGCTGGATGAGCCGGCGCAGTTGATCGATATCGGTGAAATGAACGGAGAGCCATTCGTCAACATGGCCACCGGGGGCTTCGGCTCGAAGGTCACCGCCAGCACTTCTGAAGACCTCAAGCGCATGCTTGGAGGCGGTGCCTATCTATTGACCGGGCTGACGCGCTTTGCCGAAGTGCATTCGGCACGCGGTCGCTTCAGGGGGCCTGGGTTCGAGTGGGAAGGAGAGTTTCTCGCCCTCGGAATCGGCAATGGAAGGCAAGCCGGTGGCGGCCAGCTCCTGTGCCCACAGGCGATGATCAACGATGGGATGCTGGATCTGTGCATCGTGCCGGCACCGGCCGATGCGGTCGGCACCCTGGGGACATTGTTGAGCGGTGGGCTACTGGGAGTCGACGCAGTTTCGGTCAGCGCGCGGATGCCTTGGCTTGAGGTCGAAGCGCCGACGGCGATCAACGTCAATCTGGATGGCGAGCCTTTTACCGGTGCTCACTTGCGATTCGAGGTGCGTGCTGGTGCTCTTCGAATGCATCTGCCCGCCGCGACCCCGTTGCTCGGGTGAGGTTTGCGCAATCGATCGAGGCGGGCGGAGGCTCCTACGGCGTCATGGGATTGAAAAAAATACAGGCGGTACATAAAGGCGAGGGAGACGCGGCCGATATGCCTTCTGACACGTCTTCCCAAGGAGCCTGTAAATGGCCGGCATTCTCGATTCAGTCGATCAACGTACCCGCCTCGTCGGGCAAAATCGCCTGGAAATTCTCATGTTCCGGCTTGGCGGGCGGCAAAAGTTCGCCATTAACGTCTTCAAGGTCCAGGAAGTCGTCCAGCTGCCAAAGATGACGCTCATGCCTCATCGACACGGCTCGGTTTGCGGCGTGGTGAATCTACGCGGCCAGACTCTGCCGGTAATCGATCTTTCCAGGGCTATCGGCTTGCGGCCGCTGGTGCCTGATGAGCGCAGCACGATCATCGTCACCGAGTACAACCGCACCGTGCAGGCCTTCCTGGTCGGTGGCGTGGACCGCATCGTCAACCTCAACTGGGAAGCGGTCATGCCGCCGCCCACCACTGCGGGTCGCCAACACTACTTGACGTCGATCACCAAGGTAGACGACGAACTGGTGGAAGTGATCGACGTGGAGAAGGTGCTCGCCGAAATCGTGCCTTATGACACCAGCATCTCCGCCGAGCGCCTGGCCGAGCCGATACTCGAGCGCGCCCGGGGACGTGAAGTGCTCTGCGTCGACGACTCGACCGTTGCGCTGTCGCAGTTGCGTGAAACGCTCAGCCAGCTCGGCTTGAAAATCCACACCGCAAGCGACGGGCTCAAGGGCCTGAACATGCTCAAAGCATGGGCCGACGCCGGCGAGGTGCTGACCGACAAGCTGCTGATGGTTTTCACCGATGCTGAGATGCCGGAAATGGATGGCTATCGGCTAACGACCGAGATACGCCACGATCCGCGTCTGCGCGATCTATACGTCGTGCTGCATACCTCTTTGTCCGGCAACTTCAACTTGGCGATGGTGCAGAAGGTCGGCTGCGACAACTTCCTTTCCAAGTTCCAGCCGGAAAAGCTCGTGGATGTGATTCAGGAGCGCCTGAAGCTGGACGAGCAGGACTGATCGTACTCTCCCACCGGCTGCTGATAGCACAGCCGAGCCCTGATATGCTGCTGCGCTTCCCCCTGCTGGAGGCGTGGTATGCATCTCTCATCGCTCTACCGCTTTCCACTCAAATCGGGCGCTGGCGAATCGCTGCAACGTTGCGCCAGTGATGCCCTGGGCCTGGTTGGCGATCGGCGCTGGATGGTGGTTGCCGCCGGAACCGGGCGCTTTCTCACTCAGCGTGTGGCGTCCAGAATGGCGCTGCTGCAAGCGCGCTGGCAGGGCGAAACGATCCTGCGGCTGGCTGCACCGGACATGCAGGAACTGCTGGTGCCGGTGCCCGATGCTCGAGAGATGCGCTGCGTGCAGATCTGGAGTTCCAATGCCGTGGTGCCAGACGCCGGTGAGGCGGCAGCCGCCTGGCTGTCGGCGTTTCTCGAGCAGCCCTGTCGACTGGTATATCTGCCGCTGGACGACGGTATTCAGGTGGATCTGGATTTTGCGCGGCTGGGTGAGTGCACGGCGTTCAGTGATGGGTTCCCGTTTCTGCTTATCGGCCAGGCATCGCTGGATGATCTGATCCGCCGGGTTGGGCGCCCACTGGATATGCTGCGCTTTCGTCCGAACCTGGTAGTCAGCGGCGCGGAAGCTTACGCGGAGGATAGCTGGAAGCGCATCCGTATCGGTGAGCTCACCTTTCGTGTCGTCAAGCCCTGTTCACGCTGCGTCATTCCCACGCTCGACCCATTAACTGCGGAGCGCGAGCCGGATCGTGAACCGCTGAATACGCTGCTGTCGTATCGCAAAGGCCAGGGCGGGGTGTTCTTCGGGCAGAATCTGATCGCTGAAGGCACCGGCGAACTGGCTGTGGGCGCACCGGTGGAAGTGCTTGCCTGACGGCCGATGGCAGGCCCGCGCCTGCCATCGGCCTGGTACTCGTCTATTGCGATTCGAAATAGCGCTCGTGCCACTCCACCAATGGCTGCGGTGAATTCAGCTTCTGCCCATAAATGACCGAATAGGTCAGCACGTTCTGTACGTACTGACGGGTCTCGTCGAACGGGATGTTCTCCACCCACACATCGAACGACAGATGCTCGGCATTGCGCAGCCACTGGCGGACGCGACCGGGGCCGGCATTGTAGGCGGCCGAGGCAAGCACGCGGTTGCCGTTGAACTGTCCGTAGATCTGGCTGAGATAAGCGGTACCCAGCTGGATGTTGGTAGTGGGGTTGAGCACCTGCTGCGGTGAGGCCAGCGGAATGTTGAAGCGCTTGGCTGTTTCCTTGGCAGTGGCGGGCATGAGCTGCATCAGGCCGGTGGCCCCGACGTGCGAGCGGGCATCGGCCATGAATGCGCTTTCCTGTCGGGTGACGGCGAACGCCCAGCTGGGATGGATCTCGCGCGCACGTGAAGCCTGGACCAGTGCGTTGCGATGGGCCATGGGGAAGCGGATGTCCAGGTCGTCCCAGTACTGCGCCTGGCTGATGGTGCGGATTGCCGGGAAGTACCATTCCTTTTCATAGGCGATGCGGGCTTGCGCGACCATCTCGTCACGGCTGAACAGCCGGCTGACGTGGTACCACTCGCGGCGTCCATCGACGATCTGTCCGCGGTCATGAAACTCCAGTGCACGGCGAATACCGGCGGCATTGCGCACTTTCTGCACGACTTTCGAATCGAGGGCCAGCGGCTGATGGTTCAGCTTGTACGGGGCCTGGATGCGGTCTGCGGAGAGAAAACCGTAGAAGTCTCGCTCCTGCGCCACTGGTTGATAGAGCGCCGCCGCCTGTTTGCTTTCGGGTTTGGCCAGCTGCAGGCTGCGCGCCTGCCAGTAGCGCCAGCGGTTGGTGTTCGCCAGGTCTTCCGGGAAGCGCTGGGTCAGCTTGTAGGCTTCGTCCCACTGGCCCTGGCGCAGCAGCAGGCGGGTGCGCCACTCGGTGACGGTGTTATCGCGTAGCTCAGGGTCATACTCGGCCATCACCTTTAGCGCGCGGGCATCGAAGCGCTTGGCCAGGGTCAGCCCGATCTGCCGTGCGATGGCGACCTTTTCCTCGGGCGAGAAGGCAAAGCGGCGCGCGTAGCCGTCGAGCAGACTCAATGCCTGTTCGGGGTCCTGGCGCGCCAGACGCCGCAGACCGATCGATACGACATCTGCCATCGCTGGGCTGGTCGGCGCAAAGCGCTCTGGCTGGCGCAGCATCTGTGGTTTCTGCGCGACGTCGATCATCAGCTGGCCTTGGCTCTGCAGCGTGGGCAGGCGTTTCACCAGAAAGCTGGCGACGCTGTAGTTGGCACTTTCCACGGCCAGCTTGGTGCGTTTCCAGCGTCGCTCTTCGGTCAGCAGCCCCTTGGCTTCCCACAGTTCGAACAAAGGGTCGCAGGAATTGTGCTGCGACTTGCCGACCAGCCACAGCCGCTCGGCCGTGGCGTCAGCGCCGGGCATGTCGTTGCGCAACTGATACTGACCGAACAGGCAGTCCAGTTCGGTGAAGTTCATCTTCGGATCGTAATAACGAGTGAAGGTCTGCCAATCGCCACGTGCCGCCAGCAGGCGCAGCCAGCGCAGCTTCATCCAGCTGATCTGTGGCAGGTCGCCGTGCTCGGCGAGAAACTTCTCGACCTCCTGATTACTGGCGGACTTCAAGCGATGAGTCAGCTCGTCATAGGCGAGATACGGCTCCAGCGGATAGTCGCGCAGGGCGCTCTGATAGCGGCGGTACGGTCCGCTGTCGCCTTTGGCGAGGGCCTGTTTGGCCTCGTCGTAGTACTGGCGTTGTTGACTGAGGCTGGCGGCGGAAGCATCCAGGCCGATGGTTGAAACAAACAGGCAGAAACACAAACTGGAGAGTCGGCCGCGCATGGTACATCCGTAAAACGGGGCATTGATAAGACAGGCAGCCTGCTGCGCGAACGGCACAGGAAGCGGCTTGCTGCAGCGGCTAGCTTAGCCTGCCGCACCGGCCAGTTAAACGCGCATTAAGCTCCGGTAACAAACAAACGCGCTCTTCCGACGAGCGTACGTAGCCGCGCACGGCTCAGCCCTTGTGCAGAGGGGCAGCAATGCAGGCCGTACGGCCGATAAAACGGCGCTCACAGCAGGCAGACGACAGCTATCTGCTAGAATGCGCGCCCTGTTTTCCGGAGGTAGTCATGACCCTGCTCAAGTTCACCGATGTATCCCTCGCCTATGGCACCACGCCGTTGCTGGACGGCGTGTCCTGGCAGATCGCGCGGGGTGAGCGGGTCTGCATCATCGGCCGCAACGGCACCGGCAAATCCAGCATGCTGCGCCTGGTAAAGGGCGATCGTAGCGCCGACGATGGTGAAATCTGGCGTGCTCCTGGCCTGAAGATCGGCGAGCTGCCACAGGAGCTGCCGCGTGCGGATGACCGCACCGTCTTCGACGTGGTCGCCGAGGGTCTATCCGGGGTTGGCGAGTTGCTCGCCGAGTACCATCACCTGAGCCAGAACATCCAGAACGAAGCTGATCTCGACAAGCTGATGCACGTGCAGCAGGCGCTCGAGGCAAAGGATGGCTGGCGCTTGCAGCAGCTGGTCGACAGTACCCTGAGCCGCCTGCAGCTGCCCGCCGACCGAACGCTCGCCGAGTTGTCCGGTGGCTGGCGCCGCCGCGTATTGCTGGCCCAGGCGCTGGTGTCCGAGCCCGATCTGCTGCTGCTCGACGAGCCCACCAACCACTTGGATATTGGTGCCATCGCCTGGCTGGAAGAGGCGCTTCTTGGCTTCAACGGTGCCGTGCTGTTCATCACCCACGACCGGGCATTCCTGCAGAACCTGGCAACCCGCATTATCGAGCTGGATCGTGGCCATCTGATCGACTGGAATGGCGACTACGCCAGTTTCCTGGTGCACAAGGAGCAGCAGCTCGCGGCTGAGGAAACTGCCAACGCGCTGTTCGACAAGAAGCTGGCGCAGGAGGAAGTGTGGATTCGCCAGGGCATCAAGGCGCGTCGCACCCGCAATGAAGGCCGTGTGCGGGCGCTCAAGGCGCTGCGTGCGGAACGCAGTGAACGCCGTAATGTGCAGGGCAAGGCGACGTTTCAGGTGGAAACGGCGGACAAATCTGGCAAGCAGGTCATCGTCGCTGAACATGTGTCGTTCGCCCACGTTGGTGGCGAGCCACTGATTCAGGACTTTTCCATGGTCATCCAGCGTGGCGACCGCATCGGCTTGCTGGGCGCCAACGGCACCGGCAAGACCACCTTGCTCAAGCTGCTGCTTGGCGAACTGCATCCAAGCAGCGGTTCCATCGAGTTCGGCACCAAACTCGAAGTGGCGTATTTCGACCAATTGCGTCACCAGCTGGAGCTGGAAAAGACCGTGGTCGACAACCTCGCCGAGGGCCGCGAGTTCATTACCATCGATGGCCAGAACCGCCATGTGCTGAGCTATCTAGGCGACTTCCTGTTCAGTCCGCAACGGGCTCGGACGCCGGTCAAGGCGCTGTCTGGAGGTGAGCGGGCACGGCTCTTGCTCGCCAAGCTTTTCAGCAAGCCGGCCAACCTGCTGGTGCTCGACGAACCGACCAACGACCTCGATGTGGAAACGCTCGAGTTGCTCGAAGAAGTGCTGCTTGGTTTCCAGGGTACTGTGCTGATGGTGAGCCACGACCGGGCCTTCCTCGACAATGTCGTCACGAGCACGCTGGTGTTCCAGGGCGGCGGTGAGGTGCGCGAGTACGTTGGCGGGTATCAAGATTGGCTGCGTCAGGGCGGTTCGCCGCGCTTGCTGGGTGTTGCCGAGTCCGGCGGCGAAGCGAAGGATGCGAAGAAAGCCCAACAGGCATCGGCCGCTCCAGTGGTTGCCGAGGTCGCGCCGGCTAAGAAGAAGCTCAGCTACAAGCTACAGCGCGAGCTGGAGGCTTTGCCTGGCCAGATCGACGAAGCGGAAAAGGCTATCGAGGCGTTACAGGCGCAGATCTCCGATCCGGGGTTCTATCAGCAACCGGCCGAGGCAACCGCTGCCGTACTGAGTCGTATCGAGGCACTGCAGGCAGAACTCGACGGCCTGCTAGAACGCTGGGCGGAACTCGAGGCGTAACGGCGAAGGTGACGCGGTGAAACGGGTCTCGATCACGGCTTATGAGATGGATCAATGCCCAGCTTGCTGGCGCGTAGTTAAGTATCCGCATCGGATCATGCAGTCATGATGGAGCTTCAATGGCAATCGAATACCGCATTACTCTGGATGATGAGCACGACTTCAGTTACCGGATCGAACTGGATCGTGAGTACGACAGGGAGGTCGCCGCGCAAGCGCCGAAGTGGACTCGTCTGGAGCATCAGCGGTGTTCGAATTGCCCACTGAGCAAAGACGATTTCAGTCATTGCCCTGCCGCGGTCGACCTGCACCGGGTCATCGAAGATTTCCAAGGCCTGCCGGCGGTGAAAAAGGCATTGGTCTGGGTGCGCACGCCGGAGCGTGAGTACACTAAACAGGTTGGGCTGGACGAGGGGCTGCGCGCGTTGCTTGGGGTGATCATGGCGACCAGCGCTTGTCCGGTGCTCGCTCGGCTCAAGCCTATGGCCAAGCAGCATTTGCCGTTTGCCAGCAACCACGAGTTCGTGCTGCGGGCGGTGTCGCTATACCTGGCTCGGCAATACTTCAACTTGCGCGAGGGGCGGCATGCCGATTGGGAGCTGCGCGGGTTGGTGCGTTCGTTCCAGCAGTTGCAGCTGGTCAATCAGGCGTTCTGGCAGCGCATTCACGATACCTGCCACGCTGACTCCAACCTCAAGGCATTTCTGACGTTCTTCTCCATGTCGTCGAGCCTGACGTACTCGCTCGAGACCCAGCTGCAGAAGATACGCCCGCTGGTCATGAGCGCGGGCGAGGGTGTGGAGGCCATCTGACTTTAGATCGCTGCGCAAAGCACCTGCACTCTGCGCAGCGACTCTTTCTATTCGGCCTTCTTCAGGCGTACCGCCAGCACATCGCAGGGCGCGCCGTGCAGGATGTCGTTTGCCGTCGAGCCCAGCAGCAGGGCAAGTCCATGGCGCCCGTGACTGCCTACTACGATCAGATCGCAGGCCTGCTCCTTAGCCAGGCGGTGTACTTCCTGACGCGGCTGCCCGTAGGCGAGATGACGGTTCTCCGGGGCCAGGCCCGGGTAGCTGTCTGCAAAGCCGTTCATACGCCCGCGAGCCTGGTCGAATTGCTGTTGCTGAAGCATCGATAGGTCCATGGGCACATCGCCGCCGAAGGCCATGGCCATAGGCTCGATGATATGCACCAGGCTCAGCTTGGCGCCAGAGGTACTGGCAAGCACCTGCGCGCGCGCGACGACGGGATGGCATTCTTCGGTCAGGTCGATGGCGACCAGGATGTGTTGGTAGGGCATGGTGTGCTTTCTCCTTCGTGCCGGTTGCCAGAGTCCGTGGCCGGTCCGGCGGTATGGGGATTACCCTTTCGTTTAAGAGGTTTATACGATCTTGCTCGTGGGTCCGCCAGTGGCTTGTTGTCACCATCAATGACGGGGAGGGGGCACTGGCTGCTATCATGGCCGCCTTTGTTGCCGCGTGCTGTATCGAGAAAACGCCATGCCGATGTTCGACTCCGACTATTCGCTCGCCTGGACCCTGTACGGGATTGCAGCACTCGGGTGCCTGTTGTTCTGGTTCCGTGTGACGCGCTGGATGTGGCGGTGGCTGCGCGAACCGCTGCGCCTGATCGTGGCTGTGTTGTTGTTTACGCCCACCATCGTCGACCCGGCGAAGGAACTGTTCGCGCCTGCTGTGGCCATTACTGCCATGGATCTGGCGTTCAAGGTGGGGAACAACGCCTGGCGCGCCGTGGCAGACCTGGCGATGTACGGGATGATCGCCTTCGGCTTGTATCTGCTTTTGGTCGCCATTCGTTGGCCGATCGAGCGCAAGTATGGGCGACGCAGCGAAAACCAGGCAGCGGATGAAGATAGCCGAACGCTACGCGAACGAATGGAAGATCAGGACGACGATGACTATGAGCGCGATTACGCACCGTCGCGTGGGCAGATGCGCACCGAACCGCGGCTCTAATCGAGCGAACGAGTCAGAAACCATCGGGAGATGACGCATGTGCGAGCTGCTTGGCATGAGCGCCAACGTTCCCACCGATATCGTATTCAGCTTTACCGGCCTGATGCAGCGCGGCGGTAAGACCGGGCCACACAAGGACGGCTGGGGCATCGCTTTCTATGAAGGTCGCGGCCTGCGGTTGTTCCAGGATCCGGTAGCCAGCTGCGAGTCCGAAGTGGCAAAAATGGTGCAGCGCTACCTGATCAAGAGTGAGGTGGTGATTGGCCATATTCGTCATGCCAACGTCGGCAAGGTTTCCCTGGTCAATACACATCCTTTCGTTCGTGAACTCTGGGGGCAGCACTGGTGCTTCGCTCACAACGGCCAGCTCTCAGATTTCGAGCCGCCGAAGGGCACCTACCGCCCGGTTGGCGACACCGACAGCGAGCGCGCTTTTTGCGATTTGCTGAACCGTATCCGTCTGGACTTTCCTGACCGCTGCGCACCCGAAAGTCTGCTGCCCGTACTGCTGGGCGCCTGTGTCGAGTACCGTCGCAAGGGCGTATTCAATTGCCTGCTGAGCAATGGTGAGTGGCTGTTCAGCTTCTGCAGCACCAAGCTCGCAGAGATCACCCGGCGCGCTCCGTTTGGCCCGGCTCAACTTCGTGATGCCGAGCTGACCGTGAACTTCCACGCCGAAACCACTCCCGATGATGTCGTCACCGTTCTGGCCACCGAACCGCTGACCAATAACGAGCAGTGGACATTGCACGAGCCCGGCCAATGGAGCTTGTGGCGTCTCGGCGAATGCATCGCCCAAGGGAAAGTGACCGAATGTTGAGAAGCTACTTGCGGCTGACCTTGTTTACCTTCGGCCTGTTGGTAGGCATTCAGGTCCCTGGCTTTATCGAGGCCTATGCCCAGCATGTGGAAGCACGACGCCTGGAGGCACAGCAGGGGTTGCAGGGCTTTCAGGAGACGGCGCGACGGTACTTCAATGGTGATATGGACGCGCTGGTTCAGCACTATCGAGGCAGTGACGATCCGGTGTTCCAGAGCGATGCGCAAAGCGTCGAGCAGCTGGTGAGCCGCGCGCGACTGCTGGAGCGTGAGTGGCAGGCGATGCAGCGGCCCTGGTACGCGCGTGCCGTCCACGTACTGCTGGGCGCCGAGCGCAGCTTGCGAGCGCAGGTATGGAGCAGTTACCGATTCCAGGTTTTGCTCGCCCCGGAAGCCATCGCCTGGGGATTGAGCTGCGCGCTGCTGCTGGCTTGGCTGCTGGAAAGCCTGCTGTTGGCGGCTAGCTTTCCATTCAGATCGCGAGCGCGACGCTACAAGTCGTATCGCTGACCGGCGGCTACGTTTGCCGTTCGGCAGACGTTACTGCTGACACACTGCGGGATTCCATCCGCAGCCCGTCACGTCACTTGGCGAGAAACTTCATGCCGTCCTCGAGGCCGCTCAAGGTCAGCGGATACATCCGTTCCTCGACCAGCTCACGGATGATGCCGGTTGAGGTGGTGTAGCCCCAGGTGTCCTTGGGGTAGGGGTTGATCCAGATGAGCTTCTTGTACTTCTCCATGAAGCGCTGCATCCAGACGTAGCCGGCTTCCTCGTTCCAGTGCTCGACGCTGCCACCCGGCTGGGTGACTTCATAGGGCGCCATCGCTGCGTCACCGACAAAGACCACTTTGTAATCGGCGCCGTACTTGTGCAGCAGATCCAGCGTCGAGGTGCGCTCCGAGGTGCGGCGGAAGTTGTTCTTCCACACCGATTCGTAGATGAAATTGTGGAAGTAGAAATACTCAAGGTGCTTGAACTCAGTCTTGCAGGCAGAGAACAGTTCCTCGCAGACCTTGACGTGGGCGTCCATCGATCCGCCGATATCGAACAGGATCAGCAGCTTCACCGCATTACGCCGCTCCGGGCGCATCTGGATGTTGAGCAGGCCGGCATCACGCGCGGTGTGGTCGATGGTGCCGTCGATGTCCAGTTCGTCCGCCGCGCCCTGGCGCGCAAACTTGCGCAGACGGCGCAGGGCGATCTTGATGTTGCGCGTGCCCAATTCGACCTGATCGTCGAGGTTCCTGTATTCGCGCTGGTCCCAGACCTTGACCGCCTTGCCCTGGCGCTTGCCGGCATCGCCAATGCGAATGCCTTCGGGGTTGTAGCCGCCTGAGCCAAACGGGCTGGTACCGCCGGTGCCGATCCATTTGTTGCCGCCGGCGTGGCGCTCCTTCTGTTCCTCGAGACGTTTTTTGAATTCCTCGATCAGCTTGTCCAGGCCGCCGAGGGACTGGATCTGCGCGCGTTCTTCATCGGTCAGGCTGCGCTCGAATTCCTTGCGCAGCCAGTCTTCGGGAATCAGCGCTTCGAGGTGCTGGTCGAGGTTTTCCAAGCCCTTGAAATAGGCACCGAAGGCCCGGTCGAACTTGTCGAAGTGACGTTCGTCCTTGACCATCACCGTGCGCGCGAGGAAATAGAACTCGTCCATGTCGGCGAACACGACGCGGTGCTTGAGCGCATCGATCAAGTCCAGCAGTTCGCGTACCGATACCGGCACCTTGGCGGCGCGCATCTCATTGAACAGGCCAAGCAGCATGCAGAAAACCTCTGGCGCACCGCGAGTGGTGCGCAATGTTCGGGGCGCTCAGCTGGGGCTGTCGCCGTTGTGTTGGGGCATCCCGTCGCGAATTTCGTACCAGTCGGCCTTGGAGTCGACGTAGATATGCGATTGCGGCGGCTCCGGCAGCGGTGAGTCGAGGGTGCCTGCGGCAATCCCGAGCTCATGTTCGCGGTTGTCGACGAACTGCAGATTCGAGCCACAGCGGATGCAGAAGGTGCGCGTCACGTGATCGGAAGAGTGATAGACGCCCAGCTGGTCCTTGCCGGACATGAAGTGGAAGGCATCAAGAGGCACGCTCGCGTAAGTGGCGAAAGCGGCACCGTGGGCCTTGCGGCACATCTTGCAGTGGCAATGGGTCAGCTCATTGATGGGCGCGTCGATGCGATAGCGCACGACACCGCACAGGCAACTACCGGTATGCGTTTGCATGGTTCTTCCTCCAGTGAGTTCGCGGCCGGCTCACCGAAGCCGGCGTCGATCAGCGGCTGTTGGCACGCCGACTCATGAAGGCTAGACGCTCCAGCAGCATCACGTCCTGCTCGTTCTTCACCAGCGCGCCGGCCAACGGCGGGATCGCCCGGGTTGGGTCGCGTTCGCGCAGGACGGCCTCGCCAATGTTGTCGGCCATTAGCAGCTTCAACCAGTCGACCAGTTCGGACGTGGAGGGTTTTTTCTTCAGGCCGGGGACCTTGCGCACATCGAAGAACACGTCCAGCGCCTCGCTGACCAGATCTTTCTTGATGTCCGGGTAATGCACATCGACGATGCGCTGCAGCGTCTCGCGATCGGGGAAAGCGATGTAGTGGAAGAAGCAGCGGCGCAGGAAGGCGTCCGGCAGCTCCTTCTCATTGTTCGAAGTGATGATGATGATTGGCCGCTGGGTGGCCTTGATGGTTTCGTTGGTCTCGTAGACGTAGAACTCCATCTTGTCGAGTTCCTGCAACAGGTCGTTGGGGAACTCGATATCAGCCTTGTCGATTTCATCGATCAGCAGGATGACCCGCTCCTCGCTCTCGAAGGCCTCCCACAGTTTGCCTTTCTTGATGTAGTTCTTCACATCGTGGACTTTGTCCACGCCGAGCTGCGAGTCACGCAGGCGGCTCACCGCATCGTATTCGTAAAGGCCTTGATGCGCCTTGGTGGTGGACTTGATATGCCAGGTGATGAGCCGGGCGCCGAAGGACTCGGCCAGTTGCTCAGCCAGCATGGTCTTGCCGGTACCAGGCTCGCCTTTGACCAGCAGTGGGCGCTGCAGGGTGATGGCGGCGTTGACCGCAAGTTTCAGGTCGTCGGTGGCGACGTAGGACTGGGTGCCTTCGAATTTCATTGCGGATTCCTTCGGCGGGCCTGGCACGCAGGCACTCGTTGTAGTCAGGTGGACGACTATAAGGGAAGGCCGTGCGACTGTGAACGCGAGCGCATCATTCAGTCACTGAATGTCCGTGCGTGCATTTCTGGTGACGCCCAGCTGTCATTCGTCCTCCGCGAGCGAGCTTTCGAAGCGCGCTGTGAAGGCCTCGACGAACGCGTTGCGCAGTATTGCAACGAAGGCCTGAAACGGACTGATGTCGGTTTCCTTGGTAGTGCCGGACAATTCGACTCGAGTGGCGAACTGATCCTTACGCTGATTCTTCAGCACTTCCTGACCGCCGCCGACAACTGCTTCCCAAAGTCCGCGTAGAAAGCCCTTGTCCTCGTTCTTGACGTCCTGTTCGTAATCGAAAATATCGACGTCGCGTAGCAGTGGCTTGATGTAACCGTCGAGCTGACTGTCGCTGGCCTGAACTTCGACGACGAGATCACCCGTTCCGCCGGCAAAATCGAAATTGGCATAGGCACGGCTGAGGTCGTTCAGCTGTTTGAGCGGCACGCCAGTGACACGCAGGTTGACCTCGAAATCTTCCCAGTCGGTGAATGGGTCGAAGCTGGCTGTCGCTTCGATGGGCGCCTGATTGAACAGCTTGCCATTGCCCTCGAAAAGGGCGGTCCGGGTGCCGTCGGCATCGTCGGTGTTGGTCAGGTTGTACAGGCTGGCCTGGATGTCGCTGGCGTAGACGTGTACCTGTGGATCGGAAGTGAAGTTGCGGAACGACAGTTGGCCGTCAACTACGCGGATTTCGTTGAGGGTGATTGGCACCAACGCATCGAGCTGATCACGCCAGTCGACGCCTTCGCCATTTTGCGAGTCGCCGCTGTCACCACCATCGACGAAATTCAGATGCGGCTCGTTGAAAACAACTCCGCCGAAGATTTCGCGGTGAGTCAGGATGCCATCCCAGCTGATGGCGATATCAATCACAGGCGCCTTCAGCAGCGGCGCCTGTACGCGCTTGTCCTTCTTCTCGATCAGCAGACCTTCGACACGGTAAGCGCCGCGCCACCAGGCGAGGTCGACGTCTTCGACGTGGCCCGTATAGTCGCCCATGTCCGCCATTTTCTCGTTCAGGTAATTGCGTACCAGATGAGGCAGGGCGACATGCAACAGGAGCAGCAGCAGGCCAATCGAGAGCAGGATCCACAGGGGAAGCAGGCGACGGGTCATGGCAGTCCGGGGATGTGCTGGATGTTGACGATTGACCCGGGTGGCGGCTGTGAGTTCGGCTGGACTGTCGCATGGACTGCGCATAGGCTGATTGGTCTGATACTCCTCGGACAGGGCATTCCCATGAGTCGCATATTCGCAGACAACGCACGCTCCATCGGCAACACCCCACTGGTAATGATCAATCGCCTGGGCCCCAAGGGCGTTACCATCATGGCCAAGATTGAGGGCCGTAACCCCGCCTATTCAGTGAAATGTCGCATCGGCGCCGGGATGATCTGGGATGCCGAGGACAGTGGCCGGATCAAGCCGGGCATGACGCTGGTCGAGCCGACCTCGGGCAACACGGGTATCGGTCTGGCATTCGTTGCTGCTGCACGCGGTTACAAGCTCATGCTCACCATGCCGGCTTCCATGAGCCTCGAGCGGCGCAAGGTGCTGAAAGCTCTTGGTGCCGAACTGGTGCTTACCGAGCCGGCCAAGGGCATGAAGGGAGCGATCGAAAAGGCCGCCGAGATTGCCGCCTCGAATCCCGAGCAGTACTACATGCCGCAGCAGTTCGAGAACCCGTCCAACCCGTCTATCCATGAAAAGACTACCGGCCCGGAGATCTGGAACGACACCGACGGCAGCATCGACGTGCTGGTGGCCGGAGTCGGGACCGGTGGCACCATCACCGGTGTCTCGCGTTATATCAAGAACACCAAGGGCAAGCAGATCATCAGCGTGGCCGTGGAGCCGACCAGCTCGCCGGTGATCAGCCAGACCCTTGCAGGTGATGAGGTCAAACCCAGCCCGCACAAGATCCAGGGTATCGGCGCCGGCTTCGTACCAAAGAATCTCGATCTTTCGATAGTTGATCGGGTCGAGCTGGTCGATGACGAGGAGGCCAAGCAGATGTCCCTGCGGCTGATGCGCGAGGAGGGCATTCTCTGTGGAATTTCCTGCGGCGCGGCGATGGCGGCTGCGGTTCGCCTGGCCGAACGTCCCGAAATGCAGGGCAAGAACATCGTGGTGATCCTGCCGGACTCGGGCGAACGCTACCTCTCCAGCATGCTGTTCAGTGACATGTTCAGCGACCAGGAACTGGTCCAGTAAGGCGTTGCGACGCGGCTGAGCAAATCAGCCGCGTCGCGCTTCGGCCGGTAGGGCGGCAGGAGCCTGGCGCAGGATCAGCCACAACGCCAGCGCAATCAGTGCACCGCCCTGAACGTACGCCCAGGACAGTGGCTCATCGAGAAACAGTACGCCCCATAGCACGCCGAACGGTGGAATCAGAAACGTCACCGTCAGGGTTTTTACCGGCCCGATATCCGCCAGCAACCGGAAGTAAAGGATGTAGGCGAACGCGGTACAGACCAGCCCCAGCCCAAGCAGACTCAGCCAGACCCTGGTGTCGCCCCAGCTCGTCGGCGAGGCGTTCAGCAGTGACAACCCGAACAGCGGTAACAGGCAAAGTGCTGCGCCGGCCTGGCTGCCGAATGCGACCATCTCGCTGTTCAGTCCGCCGTCCCGGTTGATCCAGCGACGCGTAAGAAAGCCGCCGAAGCCATAGCAGGCGGTGGCGCCCAGGCAGGCCAGCGCGCCCAACAGCAAACCCATATCGAAGGGCACCGGTCCGATGCGCATCAGCAGCGCTACGCCGCCCAGTCCGCTGAATACACCGAGCCACTTGGCCAAGGTCAGCTCCTCGGCGAAGAACAATCCGCCGATCAGCACGCCCATCATCGGCGTGGTGGCGTTGAAGATGGCCGAATAGCCGGCCGGCACCAGTTGCGCGGCCACTGCATACAGGGCGAAGGGTATGCCTGAATTAATCACCCCTAGCATCATGCATAAGCCGAACTTGCCGCGAAAATCCCAGCGTGTGCGGAGCAGGGCGAGGATCACCAGCAGCCCGGCCGTCGCCAGCAGCACGCGAAAGAACGCCGTAGGAAAGGTGCCGAGCACCGGCGCGATGACTCGCATGAAGAGAAAACTCGCACCCCAGATGGCGGCGAGGGCGAGCAGGCGGAACATGTCGAGTGGGCGCATGGGGCGGCTTTCCACCAAAAGGAGCTGCAAGTGTTGTCGCCCAACTGCCGACTGGCAATCCGAAACCGACTTTCAAACTGCGTGCTGCTAAGCTCGGCGGACGTTCATGTCCTGCAGTGGGTGAATCATGGTGGAGCAGAAGCTGGCCGCTGAAATTGCTCGGCAGATACTTCTCGGTTTTGACGACTATCGCGAGCACTTCCGCGTGATCACCGAAGGCGCCCGTGCCCGTTTCGAGCAGGCGCAGTGGCAGGAAGCACAGCGTGCCTCAGCTGCGCGTATCAATCTCTATGAAGAGAAGGTCGGGGAAACCCGCCGCGGCTTACTCGCCGGTTTCGATAATGCCGAGCTGCTCCAGGTCGAAGCCTGGCCGCAGATCAAGAGTGCTTATATCGATCTGATCAACCCGCGCTTCGACGATGAGCTGTCGGAGACCTGGTACAACTCCATCTTCTGCGGCCTCTTCAGTCATGACTGCATCAGCGATGGCACGATGTTCATCCATACCACCCGGCCTACGGTACGCGCCCATGAGCGCTTGGCGCAGACGCGCACCTACCAGCCCAACGGCGATCTGGCTGGCATGCTGGAGCAGGTCCTGCACGATTACGCCTTCGCTGTTCCGTACTGCAATCTTTCGGGGGACTTGCAGCGGTTGCAAACGCAGCTGTGTGAAACGCTGCCCGATTGGGTCTGCAAGGACCCGGAGCTGACGGTAGAGCTGTTCGTCTCGGTGCTGTACCGCAACAAGGGCGCCTATCTGCTTGGTCGGATCTTCACCTGCGACGAGCAGTGGCCGCTGGTGATCCCATTGCTGCATCGCGAGGGTGAAGGCATCGTCGCCGATGCGCTGATTACCGACGAGGCGGATGTGTCGATCATCTTTTCCTTTGCCCGCTCGTACTTCATGGTTGAGGTGCCGATTCCGGCGGAATTCGTCGGCTTTCTCAAGCGCATCCTGCCGGGCAAGCACATCGCCGAGTTGTATACCTCGATAGGGTTCTACAAGCACGGCAAGTCCGAATTCTACCGAGCGCTTATCGATCATCTGGCGAACGTCGACGACCGCTTCGTCATGGCGCCCGGCGTGCGTGGCATGGTGATGACCGTGTTCACGCTGCCCGGCTTCAATACCGTGTTCAAGCTGATCAAGGATCGCTTCTCGCCGATCAAGAGCGTCAACCGGGCCACGGTGATTGAGAAATATCGTCTGGTGAAAAGTGTCGATCGGGTAGGGCGCATGGCCGATACCCAGGAGTTCGCCGACTTCCGCTTTCCCAAAGCCAAGTTCGATCCCGAATGCCTCGCCGAGCTGTTGGAGGTCGCGCCTTCAACGGTCGAGGTTCAGGGCGATACGGTCCTGGTGCGTCACTGTTGGACCGAGCGGCGCATGACGCCGCTGAATCTCTATCTGGAGCAGGCCAGCGAACAGCAGGTACGCGAGGTACTGGAGGACTACGGTCTGGCCATCAAGCAGCTGGCGGCGGCCAATATCTTTCCTGGCGACATGCTGTTGAAGAACTTCGGTGTTACTCGCCACGGAAGGGTGGTGTTCTACGACTATGACGAGATCAGCTATCTCACCGAGGTGAATTTTCGTCACATCCCAGCACCGCGCTACCCGGAGGATGAAATGGCGTCGGAGCCGTGGTACTCGGTTGGGCCGAACGATGTGTTTCCCGAAGAATTCCCGCGCTTTCTGTTCGCTGACTACGGGCAGCGTCGGTTGTTTGCCAGCCTGCATGGCGAGCTGTACGACGCTGATTACTGGAAGGGCTTACAGGATGCGATTCGCAGCGGCAAGGTGATTGACGTCTTCCCTTATCGGCGCAAGGCGGACCGCAACTGAGCGCCGCTGGCCATGTACCGTCGTCGGCGGTGGATTTTGGTTGAACGCCTCGGCCTCGCCCCGGTCGCACTAGTAAAGCGCAGTAACAAAGCGGTGCCAATTCTGGAGCCAGCAGTAGCAAAAGCGCGAAGCGCCGTTGTGAAAGTTGGATTATGCTGTCCACGAAGCCCACATGGCTCCGATGTAACCCGTTATTTGGCAGGAGGGTGTGACCATGAAAGCAAGGCTCAATGAAATGTTCTGGAAGCTGGCGGTCGCTCTTGGCTTGATCGAGCCGCCTCGTATGCAACCCATTCCCGTGCGCGCCCAGCGCGAGCAGGCTCGCCGCTCTTCCCGCTAGGGCAGGGTGGCCTCTAGGCGGTGGGCAAGGCGGGTCCTCCGCGCTCTACGGCTCGTTTATAGGCGGGCCGTTGCTGTATGCGCTGCAGAAAATTCATCAGGCGTGGCCGACTCTCGTCCAGGCCCGCTCTGGCACGCGCTGCCTCGATCGGAAAGCTCATCTGGATATCCGCTGCGCTGAACGAGTCACCAGCGAACCAGTCAGACTTCTCCAGCTCCGCCTCCATGTAATCAAGATGAGTCTTTAGCTGCGGGCCGATGAAGGCCTGGTTGGCGCCTTTTGCGATTGCCCGTGCTACCGGTCGAACGAAGAACGGCATCGGTCCGCTGGCGACTCGGTCGAATACTAGCTTGAGTAACATCGGCGGCATCGCCGAGCCTTCGGCGTAGTGCATCCAGTAGCGAAACCGCCGGTAATCCGCGCTGCCGCTTTGCGGAGCGAGGCGACCAGTGCCGTAACGCTCCAGCAGGTATTCCAGGATGGCCGCCGACTCGGCCAGCGTCAGCTCGCCATCGGTGATTACCGGCGACTTTCCCAGCGGGTGAATGGCTTTGAGTTCGGGCGGAGCGAGCATCGTCTTCGGATCACGGGCGTAGCGCTTCAGCTCATAGAGCAGTTCCAGTTCCTCCATAAGCCAGAGGATGCGGTGCGAGCGAGAGTGGTTCAGATGATGGACGGTGATCATGCCGGTTCCTCGTGGCGGGGTCGGGGCAAGCATAGTCGGTCTGCACATAGATGGCCGATATGGCAGACTCCGCCGCCGAGGTGAACCATGTCCCGACCACAATGCTCGCGCTGCCAGCGCCCTTCGCCCCTTTGTCTGTGTGCGCTGATTCCGTCGCTCGATAGCCGCACCCGAATACTCGTCCTTCAGCATTTCAGCGAAGCGAGTCATGCGCTGAATACGGCGCGATTGGCAGTGTTGGGGTTGCGCAATGCCCAACTGCGTAACGGCGAGTGCTTTGCAGATGATTCCAGAAGCGACGAGCCGAGCTATCTGCCGAGCTATCTCTTGTTTCCGGGCGAGGATGCCGTACCGATAAGCACGCTTGCCGGTGCCGACCGGCCCATACGGCTGATCGTGCCGGACGGCACTTGGCGCAAGGCGCGCAAGATCATGCACGTGAATCCCTGGTTAGCCGCGCTGCCGCGGGTTGCGCTGCCGGAGGGCCTGACTTCCCGCTATCGCTTGCGCAAGGCACCGATGCCCGGTGCGCTGTCAACCATCGAGGCGATCGTCGCGGCCCTCGATATATTGGAAGGCACCAGTCGATTCGATGAGCTGCTCCGGCCCTTCGACGCGCTTATCGAAGGGCAGATCGAGGCGATGGGCCAGGAAGTCTATCGCCGCAACCACGGTAAATGATTGACCGCTCTGATCGAGCCGCTCTTGTCTACGAGCGTTTCACGCCCGGCCAGCGCTCGGCAAGGTCAGGAATAGTTACTTGGCTTGACGCTCATGCCCCACCGGCAGGGTTTTCTGCCTGATGATGTATAGCGTCACGAGCGTTGCGCTCAACAGCATGCCGACTCGAGCCCAAATCAGCGGAACCAGCCAGCAGGATATGCCAATGCTGATCCACATGGTGGCGATGGCATACACCTTACCCTTGAGCGGGATACCGTTCCCTTCCAGATAGTCGCGAAACCACGGCCCCAGCCGCGGGTGGCCCACAAGCCAGTCGTAGAAACGTTGCGAGCTACGAACGAAGCAGGCCGCTGCCAGAAGCAGAAACGGGGTAGTGGGGAGGACGGGTAGGAAAATGCCGATAACGCCCAGCGCCACAGCGAGCCAGCCGATCACCAGCAGAAGCGAGCGGATCAGAGGGTTGCGATGCTGTCGAATATCGCGATGAGCCACTGGGCTATCCGGGGGAGCTTGTCGGCGGGCTGCGTACCGCTCGCGGCTGCCGGCTCACGCCAGCATGATCGGTGAAGCGCAGGCGCCGAGTGGTCAGGCATCGAGACAAGTGGAACAACGTGCTCTCCTTCCCAAGGCCCGCTAGCAAACCATTCTGGCGGGCGAGCCGGATGACAGGACTACGGCACATGCAGGCCGCCAAGGTGGACTGAATTCCCCTCGCGTCGATGTGCTGCGTGTCAGTCAGTGGCGGCGTGGCTTGAGCAGTGCCGGCTTTTCCTCCGGGGCGTGACAGATCAGGTACAGAGCCGTCAGCAGTTCCGGAATCTGCGCAACCATCTCGTCGACCAGATCGGGATTCTCAGCGATGTCAGCAAACTCAGGTTGTTCGTCGAACAGGCCCGAGCCAACCATGATCGGCAGCAGCAGCTCGCTGACTTCCTCTTCGGAATCCTCGAACCAGACCGCTTCACGCATGAACACGCCTTCCATGAAACCGATGCACCAACCGCGCAGATCGGATTCGTCCGGCTCCTCGCCCAGGTCCAGTTCGCAGGGCAGCTCCATGTCCTCATCGCTGGCCAGCTGACGGGCGATGTGTGCCTTGAGCTGGATCAGCGTGGCTTCGATCGCTTCGCGCTCGGTGTCATCCTTGTACTTCGGCGGCTCGGCGAACAGCGCATCGATCCACTCCCGCTCGGGTACCTGTTCGGAACAGATGCACAGCGCTGTCAGGTAGCCATGGGCGGCGATGTAATCCAGGGCTTCCTCGTGCAGGTCATCTGCATCAAGAAAGACTTGCAGGCGGGCGAGTTGCTCGGCGAATGACATCGGGAACTACCTTGGGGGCTGGAAGACAACCGGGATTCTAGACGAGGCGCGGAGCGCAGGCTACTCACGCCTTCGCTATGTCGCTTCGGTGGCGACGCCCCGTCCGTAATCGCCGACCGATCCTGAACTCCGTGGATCGCTCGCGTATACTGCGCGCCTTGTTTCGGAGACCGGCATGCTCGACCAGGCACAGCGCATCCTCAAAGACGTTTTCGGCTACGACGCGTTTCGTGGCAACCAGGGCGCGATCATCGAGCGTGTCGGCAGCGGCGGCGATGCGTTGGTGCTGATGCCGACCGGCGGCGGCAAATCGCTGTGCTATCAGGTGCCGGCACTGCTGCGCGACGGCCTGGCGGTGGTGGTGTCGCCGCTGATTGCACTGATGGACGATCAGGTGGCGACCCTCGATGAGCTCGGGGTTTCGGCCGTTGCGCTGAATTCGACACTGGGCGCCGACGAGCAGCGCGATATCGCCGAGCGTATCCGGCGCAACGAGATCAAGATGCTCTATCTCGCGCCGGAGCGGCTGGTTCAGCCACGCATGCTGGCGTTTCTACAGCGGCTGGACGTCGCCTTGTTCGCCATCGACGAGGCGCATTGCGTATCCCAGTGGGGGCACGACTTCCGTCCCGAGTACATGCAGCTGGGTCAGCTGGCTGAACTGTTCCCCGGCGTGCCACGCATTGCGCTGACTGCCACGGCGGACATGCGCACCCGGGAAGAAATCGTCCAGCGCCTGCATCTGGAGAACGCCGAGCGTTTTCTTTCCAGCTTCGATCGGCCGAACATCTTCTATCGCATCGTGCCCAAGGAGCAGCCACGCAAGCAGTTGCTTGGCTTCCTTGCCGAGCGGCGCGGCGATGCCGGCATCGTCTACTGCATGTCGCGAAAGAAGGTCGATGATTTTGCCGCCTACCTGACCGAACAGGGCTTTCCGGCGCTGCCTTATCACGCTGGTCTGCCCCACGAACTACGCGCTTACCATCAGAAGCGTTTCCTCAACGAGGAAGGCCTGATCATGGTGGCGACCATCGCTTTCGGTATGGGAATCGACAAGCCCAACGTGCGCTTCGTCGCCCACCTCGATCTACCCAAATCCCTGGAAGCCTACTACCAGGAAACCGGGCGGGCAGGGCGCGATGGGCTACCGGCGGACGCGTGGATGGCGTACGGCTTGCAGGACGTGATTTTCCTCAAGCAGATGCTCAACAACTCAGAGGGCGATGAACGCCACAAGCGTGTCGAGCAGCATAAGCTGGATGCCATGCTGGCACTCTGCGAAGAAACACGTTGCCGTCGCCAGGTGTTGCTCGCGTACTTCGATGAGGAGTTGCCCAAGCCTTGTGGCCATTGCGATAACTGTGTGGATGGCGTTCAGACCTGGAACGCCACCGAGCCTGCACGCCAAGCCCTTTCAGCCATCTACCGCAGCGGCCAGCGTTACGGCGTCGGCCATCTGGTAGACGTTCTGCTGGGACGCGACAACGAAAAAGTGCGCGGGCTCGGTCATCAGCACCTTTCCGTGTTCGGGATGGGCAAAGCGCTGGCCGAAGCGGAATGGCGTTCGCTGTTTCGTCAGTTGGTGGCGCGCGGACTGGTCGATGTCGATCTTGAGGGCTTTGGCGGATTGCGCCTCAGCGACAGCTGTCGCCCCCTTCTGCGGGGTGAGGTCACCCTCGAATTGCGCCGTGATCTATCCAGCAAGGCGCCAAAACCTGCCGCCAGTGCGGCTAGCCAACTGGTGCGTGGGGAAGAGCGTGAAACCTGGGAAGCCCTGCGCACGTTGCGGCGCAAGCTCGCCGAGGAGCACAGCGTACCGCCTTACGTGATTTTCCCTGATGCCACTTTGCTGGAAATGCTGCGCAGCCAGCCGGCGTCGCTTTCCGACATGGCCGGGATCAGCGGCGTCGGCGCGCGCAAATTGGAGCGTTACGGCCAGGCATTCCTGGAAGTACTGCAAGGTAGCGTGACGGCGGCCAAGGCGCCTGCTGATCTGCGCCACGAGCTGATCACGCTGGCGCGTGCGGGCATGACACCAGCGCAGATTGCTCGTCAACTCGACTGCAGCGAGAAGAATGTATACGCCATGCTTGCCGAGGCTATCGGGCAGCAGCAACTGAGTCTGGATCAGGCGCTGGACTTACCCGAGGATTTGCTTGGGGAGATTCAGGAAGCGTTCCTTGATGGCGAAGGTGAGCTGCCGCCCGTGAGCGCCGTTGCCGAACAGTTTGCCGACCGAGTGCCGGAACAGGTGCTCTATTGCGTGCGCGCGGCGTTGCAGGTCGAGTTCGAATTGTAACCGGTTGCATCTCGGCGCCCATGCCCGAAGCCCCGTAGTGGCTGCTTCGGCAGGCGTGCGCATGTCTTGGTGCTATCACTGCGACTTTTGCCGGTCCATCACGGGCCGAAGGTCGTCTTGCCTGCTTTTCGGGGCTGTGGTTAGCTAACTAATAATTAGTTTTTGCAGGAATCGCCGTAGATGTACGCCGAGCAACATCGCTTCGCCATGCAATTGGCCCAACTGTCGCGTGGCTGGCGCGCAGAACTTGATCGACGTCTAGCCGATCTTGGCCTCTCCCAGGCGCGCTGGCTGGTTCTTTTACACCTTGCCCGTTTCGATCACGAACCTACCCAGCGGGAGTTGGCGCAGAGCGTTGCGGTAGAAGGGCCGACCTTGGCCCGTCTGCTCGACAGCCTGGAGGCGCAGGGCTTGGTCCACCGCAAGGCCTCCGCCGAGGATCGCCGAGCCAAGCGAATTTCGCTCGGTGCACCGGCGTTGCCTCTGATTCAGAAGATCGAGGCGATTTCCACTCAGGTCCGCCATGATGCGTTCGCCGGAATCGATGAGGAAGATCTGCGCAAATGCCAGCAGGTGCATGCGCGCATCCTCGCCAATCTTGATCGGCGTTGATCAGCAGGGACGAGCCGTCTAGAAGCTGCGTCCCAGGTTCATGTAAAGCGCCTGTTCGTCTTCGTCATTGAAGCCGTACCCGAAGTTCAGCGGGCCCAGCGGTGTGTCATAGCCGAGAAAGATGCTGGCGGCGTTGATGTAGCCGCTGTCGAAGCCATTATCGTTGTTCCAGGCGCGGCCACGCTCGAGCGACCCGCCGAGATAAAGCGGAAAGTCCAACGGCTGAAACGCTCGTGGCGTCACGCGACGGTAGTACACCATGCGCGCCAGGCTGATGTTCTGTCCGGCCAACGCATCCTGGCGAAAGCCCGACAACTGACGGGCGCCGCCGAGCAGAAAGCTCGAGGTGACGACTTCTGCGTCGTCCAATGTACGACCGTAACGGCCACCTAGCACCCAGGTGTTGGCGTCGTGGCTGAGCGCCTTGTCCAGTTTGATGTTCCATTGTCGATAGCGCTGGTCCGAGCTCAGGCTCGGGTCGTACTGACGCATGGTCAGGCGGATGTCCTCGCCTTCGCGAGGGAAGTCGATGTTGTCCAGAGTGTCGAACGAGTACTGCAGTTCGTAATATCCCTCGGTGAAACTGAAGTCGGGCAGGTCCCGTTCGCCAATCCGCACATCGGCCTCGCCCCAGGCCTGACCGACGCCAAAACGAATTTCGCCATTATTGGCGATCTGGCGACCGAGGTTGAGGCCATAGCCGTAACGCTGCAGCCGGTACTCAGCGATCGGGTCGTTGTCGAGGATGGACTCGACGTTCTGCGCCTCGACGAACACGTTCGGTGCGAGGAACCAGCGAGAGCCGGCATCCAGTGGTTGGTAGAACTCGCTATAGAGCTCTTGGCGATCGCCCAATTGCAGGCGGGTCAGCCATTCGGCGCCCAACTGGTTGATGCCATTCTTCCTATAGCTCGCGCCCAGGTTGAATACGCTATCGCCACGGAAGTCGTCGGACAGGCTCAGGCCAAGACGCAGGTAGTCGGTGCCGGTACGTTTTTCGCGCGCACTGATGACCAGCGTATTGCCTTGTTTGCCACGCTGGACGCGGTACTCGACGCGTTCGAAGTAGTCCAGGCCGTAGAGCGTGCCCATGTCCTTCTGCAAATGCTCCAGATCGAGCGGCTCGCCCAGCTCTTGGCGAATGTAACGGCGAATTACCGCGTCGCTGACCTTGGAGTCGTTCTCTACCCGAATCACCGAAATGACTGGCGTGCGCGGATCACTGGCGCGCGCAAGACTCAGGGCCGGATTGCCGCCTGCGGTTGCACGCATCTCAGCCAGACGCCCCTCCAACGCCAGGGTGGCGCGATAGCCGGCATCGACCAGTTGCTCAGCGCGGGCGAAGTCGGTAGAGCCGTAAGCGGCCAGGGGTGGCTGGATCAGGAGGTCCTGCGGTTGCAAGGTGGCCAGCTGCGCCTCGGAGTTGCGGCGAGTCATCATGGTTGTGGTCTGGTTGAGTACATCGACAACCGTGAGCAATTCCTTGCGCGGCTTCAGTGGCGTGCCGATATCCACAACGATAAGGCGGTCGACACCCATGTCGCGGGCCACATCCATTGGAATATTGTCGACCATGCCGCCATCCACCAGCAGGCGGCCGTCCAGCTCTACCGGCGCGAACACCGCTGGAATCGACATGCTGGCGCGTATCACCTGGGGCAAGTGCCCACGTCGAAAAATCACCTTCTCGTCGTTGGCGATATCGGTAGCAACCGCGCGAAAGGGGATTGGTAGCTGATCGAAGTCGCGGGTGTCACTGGCATGCACCAGCAGGCGCTCGAGCAACAGCGCGAGGTTCTGCCCTTGAATCACGCCCAGGGGCAGGCCGAGGCTGCCGTCGTCACGAAAGCTGAGCTTTTGTTTGATGAGGAAATCGCGATCATCCTGCTTGCGCCGGTAGGGAACGTCCTGGCGCGGTGGGTCGTCCGAGAGCACCTGCTGCCAATCGAGCGTCAGTGCCAGGCGTTCGAGTTCGGCAACGCTATAGCCCGCGGCATAGAGCCCGCCGACCACCGCTCCCATACTGGTTCCGGCAATGGCATCGATGCGCACGCCTTGCTCCTCCAGCGCCTTGAGCACGCCGACATGGGCGAGCCCGCGTGCGGCGCCGCCAGACAGCACCAGGCCAGTCTTCGGCTGGGCCGGTTCAGCGAACGACGTGGATGCGACAAGCAGAAACAGCAGCGAAACGAACAGGCGGAGCATGGCGGAACCAGGGGGGGGCGTTGGGAAGCCGGCTATTATAGGCCGCCATTAACCAGTGGGAGATGTCACACATGACTTCAAGCAAGCCGGAAATTGTCATTACCTATTGCACCCAGTGCCAGTGGCTGCTGCGTGCCGCCTGGCTCGCTCAGGAGTTGCTGTCGACCTTTGCCGATGATCTGGGGCGTGTCTGTCTCGTGCCTGCCACCGGAGGTACGTTCCATATCAGCTGCGATGGCGAGCAGATCTGGGAGCGCAAGCGTGACGGTGGCTTCCCCGAGGCGAAGGAGCTCAAACAGCGCGTGCGTGATCGCATCGACCCGCAGCGCTCGCTGGGTCACAACGATCGCTGAGAATCAGCTGACGGGTTTCGCGGTGATGCTCGGCGGGCTTTTCAGACGGCTGGTAATGACGCTGGCGATGATGATCAAGGCGCCGCCTAGCAACATTCCCAGCGTCGGCTGCTCGTTGAACAGCCACCAGGCGAAGGCGATGCCGTAGACCGGTTCGAGGGCGAATATCACCGAGGTCGTACGCGCCTTCAGCACCCGCAGGCTGGCGACGAACAGACTGTGCGCCAGCCCGGTGCAGAGCACGCCAAGCAATGCAAGCCACAGCCAGTCCTGCGCGGATATCGCAGGAATCGCCGACCAACTGAATGGCAGCAGGCCCGCGAGGATCGCCAGGTTCTGCCAGAGCGCGGAACGAACCGGGTCAAGGCCGCGGGTTACGGCGCGATTGAGCAGTGAGAGGAGGGCGAACAGCAGGCCTGACAGCACACCGTAGAGCAACCCGGCGGTCGGCCCGCTGCTCAGATCGAATGCCGGCGCGACCAGAAGCAGGCCGGCGCATACCAGCCCGACCATGGCGAACTCGACCGGGCGGGTGCGCTCGCGGAACAGCAAGCCTTCGAGCAGCACGGTGAAGGCGGGGAAGCTAGCGAAACCGAGCGTAGCGATGCCGACGCCGGCGATTTTCACGGCGATGAAGAAGGTCAGCCAATGCGCACCTAGCAGCAGGCCGCCCAAAGCGAGGCCGCCGCGTTGTCGCCAATTCGGGGTTGCCCCGCTGGGCCGCAAAAGCTGCGCGACGATCAGCAATGCCAGCACGGCGAACAGCGCACGACCAAACGTGATGATCAGCGCCGAGCTTTCGGCCAGCTTGCCGAGCACGCCAGACAGCCCGAACATCAATGCGCCGAGGTGGATCGCCAGTAGGGCGTTACGCGGGGTCATCAAGTGGTCGACCTGGCTGAGCTGCATGATCGGTACAGGCGAGACGAGACTGCTTCAGGGATGTTCATGACTGCCGGAGCTTGGTGGTTTACGGCCATGCTAGGCCGACGCTAGCGCTGTGTCTTTCGCGTCAGTCACCGATTTTGTCGCGCAACTCGCGGCGCAGCATGCGCGGTGTGCAACCGCGCACGCGTACCAGCGCTGCGGTGAAGGCGCTTTGCGACGCATAGCCCACGCATGCTGCTATTTCTCCGATTGGCAGCCGAGTGTCGTGCAGCAAGGCTTCGGCGCGTTGCAGGCGGCGCTGACGCACGTATTCCATGGGTGTCTTGCCGGTCTCATGGAGAAAGCGTGCATGCAACCGCGCTACTGATAGCCCTGCGATCCGAGCCAGATCGGCAACCTGCAGCGGATGGGACAAGTGCTGGTCGATGAACGCATCAAAGGCTGCCAACGGTAGTCCGAACTCGTTTCGCTGGGGCTCATGCCCGCTGGCCAGGCTGGCCAGCAACAATACGGTACCTTGCGCAGCGATCACTGAATCATTGATCGAGCTTTGCGCCAGCCAGGCGACAAGGCTCTGCTGTGCCGGGGCAAGACGCAGTGTATCCGGCCGGTCGAGCAAACGCAGGCTGCCCTCGGCGTGATGGCCGAGGTTCTCGCGAACCCAACTTTCAGAGGGAAGGTCCAGTACCAGGCAGCGGCTTCCGGTAGTGCTGGCGCACGCGTGATGAGTGGTAGAGGGAATCACCGCCAGGCCCTGCTCGCCGATGCAGCTAGCGCGACCGGCAATTTCGAACTCCAACAGCCCGTTCAGCCCGAACACCAGTTGTGGGTGGCCGTGGCTGTGGGCGATGAGGTCATCATGGTAGTTGCGCAGCGATAACATCTGGCGGCGGTCTCAAGAGCGGGCGCGTCGCTGGCCAGTGCAGAAGTCGGAGCAGGCGGCCAGCGGGGTCAGAAGATCAGAGGATGACCTTGTCGCGAAGTTTCTCTGCGGCCTGCTGCAAAGCCTGGATCACCCGTTCCTTGTCGAAGTTCTGCACGCCGTTGGTATCGAGATACATGGAAAAACCGGGCAGCTCGTGCTCGACGAAACTGCAGGTGGAACCCAGGTCGCGGCGGAAGTCGACAACCTGATAGATCTGCACGGGGCGAGAGAAGCCTTTGACGGGAATCTGGCCCTTGTCGCGGCACATGATGACGTCCTTGATCAGCGAGTAGGTCTCGTGGGAAACCAGAATCTCGCTGGCTTCGGCTGCGCTCTCCAGGCGACTGGCAAGGTTCACTTCGCGGCCGATGATGGTGTAGTCCATGCGGGTATCGGCACCAAAATTGCCCACTGTGCAATAGCCGGTGTTGATGCCCATGCGTATTTCCATGGGTTTGGTGATGCCCTGGGCGCGCCATTGCTGACGCAATACCTTCATGTGCTTGCGCATGGCGATCGCCATGGAGACGGCTGCTACGGCATCCTTCTTGGAGCCCTGGGTGGTCGGGTCGCCAAAGAACACCATCACGCAGTCGCCGACGAACTTGTCGATGGTGCCGCCGTACTTGAGGGCGATCTTCGACATCTCGTTGAGGTAGTTGTTGAGCAGGTCGGTGAGTGCTTCGGCTTCCAGCTCTTCGGCGAGCTCGGTGAAGCCTTTGATGTCGGAAAAGAATACAGTCAGCCGCTTGCGCTGGGTTTCCAGGCGAACGCTGCGCTTGCCGGTGAAGATCGACTCCCACACCTGTGGCGAAAGGTATTTGGCCAGGTTGCGCGCCAGCCGAGCGGCCTTGGCCTGTTCCGTTTCGATCTCCTTGCGCGCCAGCGCCAGGCGCACGCCTTGCTGGTGAACGAAGTAGGCGGTTGCGCAGACGTAGAGCGTGGTGAACAGAATGCTCACCAGCGATACCAGCGGTGGCGTGGTGCCCTGGTAATTCGCCGGTGCTACCAGATAGGCGAGGCCGATACCGATGGCGGCGCAGGTCAGTGCCATTGCCAGGTTGCGCAGACTGCCGATCACCAGAGCGCTGAAACTGAGTGTCAGCAGGAACATCAGGCTGGGAACGATGGAGAAGCCAAGCAGCAGAATGCCCGCGCCAGCGTTCAGTGCATCGAAGCAGAGCAGTGCCTGTGAAGTGCGTTCGGGATGATCGCGCTTGAAGCGATAGCTCAGGTGATAGGCCAGATGCGGATAAAGCAGCGCGTACGGCACCATCCACAGCAGCTCCATCGAGAAGTACTGGGTGTAGGTTCCAGCAGCAAGCGTCGCGGCGCAGATCAGGTAGGCGAGCACGCGGGAGTAGTACTCGCGCAACGGGCGAGTGGCGAGGCCGTTGCGGCGCTCAACCGTGGTGGAAGTCATGTATGCGTGCAATCCCTGGTAGTTTGTCGACGCCATCTCTATGCGCCCTGCAGACTCACATCGAGCACTGTATCCGCCCGCGGCAACGGTGGTGGCGGAGAAGTACAGCGCTTCAGCGTGCAGCCTCGCGGTCACGGAGCTGGCTCGGCGATAGCCGGCCCGCGTGACAGCCGACAGATCATAACCAAGCCACGCCGCATCGCCAAACCAGAGGTAGAAAACAGATGCTACACCGGTCGGATATGTAGCCGTCTTCTCAGAAGCGGATACGGCCGGTCAGCATGTCCTTGAACATCACCCAGTCGCCAAGAAAGCTATACAGCGGATATTTAAAGGTCGCCGGGCGGTTCTTTTCGAAGATGAAGTGCCCAACCCAGGCGAAGCCGTAACCGGCCAGCGGCATGGCAAGCAGCCAAAGCCATTGCTGGGTGAATAACGCGTAACCCAGGATGGTCAATACCACCAGGCTGCCGATGAAGTGCAGGCGGCGGCAGATCGGGTTGCTGTGTTCGGCGAGATAGAACGGATAGAAATCGGCAAAGCGGGTAAAGCGTTCGGCGGTTTGCGTACGCATGACGTACCTCCTGTTATTGTCGAAGGCAGAGTAGGCATTTCAGACCTTTCCAGTCAGTGACAATCAGGGCCAGTTTAGTAGCCTTGGGCGCAGCTGGCCGACATCCGAAGAACAAGAAATACCATGAACGAACGCACCACTTCCTCGAGCTGGGCGCAGGGAATTGTCCAAACGCTGGAGTCGGCAGGGATCGACTGCCGTCAGCTTTTCCTTGAGCTGGCCTTGGATTACGCAGCCCTCGACGACCCCGACGCGCGTTTCGCGCAAGATGACATGACCCGCCTCTGGCATCGCGCGGTGGCGATTTCCGGCAATCCGGCAATCGGGCTGGACATGGCACGTCAGGCCAGGCCGGCGGCGCTCAACGTGGTCGGCTATGCGCTGATGTCCAGCCGCAATCTGAAGGAAGGCTTCGCCCGTTTGGTGCGCTATCAGCGGATCATCGCCGAGGGCGCCGATCTGGATTTCCAGCCCTGCGCGCAAGGCTACCGGCTGAGTCTGACAATTCTCGGCGACCGATTGCCGCCGGCTCGGCAAAGCGCCGAGGGCTCGCTGGCCGGCTGCCTGACATTCTGCCGCTGGCTGACCGGAACGGTGCTGCAGCCGCTGGAGGTGAGTTTTCAGGGGCAAGCACCGGAGGATCTGGAGCCCTACCGGCAACTGTTCCAGGCACCGCTGCGCTTCGATGCTCCGCGCTATGCATTACTGTTCCGCCAGGCTGACGTCGAGGTGCCTTTGCCCACCGCCAACGAAGCGCTGGCACAACTGCACGACCGTTTCGCCGGGGAGTACCTTTCTCGATTTGCCGACAGTCGGGTCTTACATCGCGCACGCCAGATTCTCTGCCGGTTGCTGCCCCAGGGAGAACCTCGGCGCGAGATCGTCGCGCAGGCGTTGTGCCTGTCCGAGCGGACGCTGCAGCGGCGTCTGCAGGAAGAGGGCATTAGCTTCCAGCAACTGCTCGACGATACGCGTCGCGACCTGGCTGTTCAGTATCTGGCTCAGCCGGACCTTGCCCCGCTGGAAATCGCCTATCTGCTGGGTTTTGCCGACCCGAGCAACTTTTACCGTGCGTTCAAGCGCTGGTTCGCGATGACGCCCGGTGAATACCGTCTGGCTGCGCGATCTGGAACCTAGGAACCCGCATTTACAGGCGTAGCCTTAGCTACAGCAGATCGGTTATTGCTACGCACCTTTTTCATGTAGCGGAGATATCCAATTGGCCACCAGCCTGCTTGCGCTGATCGACGATATAGCGACCGTGCTCGATGACGTATCGGTCATGACCAAGGTTGCGGCAAAGAAGACGGCTGGCGTGCTGGGCGATGATCTCGCGCTTAACGCACAGCAAGTGACCGGTGTGAACGCCGACCGTGAACTGCCAGTGGTCTGGGCCGTGGCGAAGGGGTCGTTTCGCAACAAGGCGATTCTGGTGCCGGCTGCGTTGTTGATCAGTGCCTTCCTGCCGTGGGCGATCACGCCACTGTTGATGCTGGGGGGCGCGTTTCTCTGTTACGAGGGTTTCGAGAAGCTGGCGCACCGTTTACTGCACAAGGATCACGGCGAGCATGCCGCGACAGCGAAGGCGCTGGCCGACCCCACCGTGGACATGGTGGCGTTCGAGAAGCGCAAGGTCAGCGGCGCGGTGCGCACCGATTTCATCCTTTCCGCCGAAATCATCGCCATTACCCTCGGCACGGTCGCCGCAGCGTCGTTCAGCCAGCAGGTGCTGGTGCTGGTCGGTATCGCCATTCTGATGACGGTCGGCGTTTATGGTCTGGTCGCTGCCATCGTCAAGCTTGACGATCTTGGCTTGGCGCTGAGCAAGCGAGCCAATAGTCTGGCCAATGCCATCGGTCGTGGCATCTTGCGTGTTGCGCCCTGGCTGATGAAATCGCTGTCGGTCATCGGCACCGCAGCCATGTTCATGGTCGGCGGCGGCATTCTCACTCACGGTATTCGTGCGGTGCACCACTTCATCGAGACCAGTGCCCACGACGCCCTTGGGCTGCCTTACGTCGGGGCGGTGCTGGGCGGGCTGCTGCCGACGCTGCTTGATGCTGCATTCGGCATCGTTGCAGGCGGAGTGGTGCTGGCCTTGGTGACCGTTGGCAGTCGGCTGTTCAAGCGCGGCTCAGGAGCTGCAGCCTGATCAGTGGCGCCAGAACGCTGGGGTCAGCAAGACCAGTACGGTGATGATCTCCAGTCGCCCCAGCAGCATACCGATCGACAGCAGCCATTTAGCCGTATCAGGCAGCGTGGAAAAGTTGCCCGCCGGGCCGATGATCTCGCCCAATCCCGGGCCGACGTTGCATACGGCTGTAGCCGCGCCGGTGAGCGCGGTGATCGGGTCGAGCCCCAGCATTGCCAGGCATAGCGCCAGCACACCGATGGTCATGGTGATGAAGAAGGAGAAGGTGAGAATCGAACGGACGATTTCTTCGTCGAGATTGTGTCCGTTGTATTGCTGGCGGATGACTGCGCGCGGGTGAATCAGCTGTTTGAAGTTGGCCCGCAGCAACGAGTAGGCGACCTGGAAGCGGAACATCTTCAGCCCGCCCGAGGTCGAGCCTGAGCAACCGCCGACGAAGGTGAGATAGAAGAACACCATCACGGCAAAGCCGCCCCACTGGGTGTAGTCGTCCACCGCGAAGCCGGTGGTGGTCACCACCGATACCACACTGAAGGTGACGATGCGCAGGGCGTCCAGCGCTGGAATATCGTTGTTCAGCCAGTACCAGCCGCTGAACAGCACGCTGGTGATGGCGAGCATCATTACGAAGCCGCGTACCTGTTGATCCCTGAAAAGAGCGGTGCGATGGCCGCGCAGCGTCATGACATACAGGGTGAACGGCAGGCTGCCGAGCAGCATGAAGAAAATCGCGACCCAGTGGGCGGAGGGCCCGAACTTGCCCATTGATGCATCGGAGGTGGAAAAGCCCCCCGTCGCAACCGTCGACATTGCATGGTTGATGGCGTCGAACATGCTCATGCCGGTCAACAGGAATGCCACGAACGCGGCAACGGTAAAGGTCAGGTAGATGACGAGCAGGTACTGGCCGGCCACGTGCGAGCGCGGCATCACCTTCTCAGACCAGTCCGACGACTCTGTCTGGAACAGCCGCATACCACCGACCCGCAACAGCGGCAGAATTGCGATCGCCATGCCGATGAAGCCGATCCCGCCTAGCCAGTGCAGCAGGGAGCGCCACATGAGCAGACCCGGCGAAGCGCTGTCGAGCCCCGACAGTACCGTGGCTCCGGTGGTAGTGATGCCGGACATGGTTTCGAAGAAGGCATCCGAATAGCTGATGTGCTGGATCAGCATCAGTGGCAGCGCGGCGAAACAGCAGACCACTACCCAGCTGATCGTGGTCAGGAAGTACATGTCTCGTGGTCGCAGGTTGGTGTTGGCCGGCCGTCCGGGTGCCACCAGGGCAAAGCCGCAGGAAAAGGTGATCAGGCTTCCCCAGATGAATGCCTGCAGGTCGTCGGTGCGTTCGTAGGCCAGCAGCGTCAGCATCGGGATGATCATGCTGACCGCAAGGGTGATCAGAAATATGCCGAGAATGAAACCGATGATGCGCAGGGTCGGCAGGGCCATGTAGAAGGTGCTCGGCACGGTGAAAGAGGGCGGTCATTCTACTCGCGTCGCTCCGGCAGTAAACCGCTTGGCGGCTTGTTGAAAAATGTTTTCGTTGCACGCCTGCTGCCTCTTCCCATGGCTAACGGCATGAATAGAATAGCCGCCCGGGCGCCGGCCCATTTCCGGTCTCTGGGTGTTCACCTTCCATGTCCATCGACAATCCCTGCCTGACGTGCGGCGCTTGCTGCGCGTACTTTCGTGTGTCCTTCTACTTTGGTGAATGTGTGTCTGCCGGCGGCGTGGTTCCGGACCATCTCACGGTTCAGGTATCACCATTTCATGTGGCTATGCTTGGCACCGACAGCAAGCCGGCCCGTTGTTCCGGCCTGATGGGCGATGTGGGATGCGGGGTTCGCTGCAGCATGTATGAGCAACGTTCGAGCACTTGCCGTGAGTTCGAGGCCTCCTGGGAGAGCGGCGAGCACAATCCGAACTGTGATGCGGCACGGGCAGCGCACGGCTTGCCGCCGCTGATGCCACCGTTGCAGCCACAGCTCGCGCCGGATCGAGTGGCCTGAGCGGAACACTGAATATAGTGCGCTGCCAGCCGGCCATCACTCGCGATACCGCGGCAACACCCTCTAGAATGTCCGACCGCTTTAGGAGGTAATGGATGGACGCTCTGGACCTGTTGCTCAATCGTGTATCGGTCACTCGCCTATGCGAGCCGGCCCCTGATGCCGCTCAACTCGATCTGCTATTCCGTGCGGCGTTACGTGCGCCGGACCACGGCCAGTTGCATCCCTGGCGCTTCCTCACCATCCAGGGCGATGCGCGGCACAAGTTCGGTGAACTGCTCGTCGCCGCCCTGCAATTGCGCAACCCGCAAGCGTCTGACGAAGCCTTGCAGAAGGCGCGGAACATGCCGCTGCGTGCGCCGATGCTGATCGTTGTGGTCGCCAGCCTCAAGGCGCATCCGAAGGTGCCGGAAGGCGAACAGTTGCTCGCTGCGGGCTGTGCGGCCCACGGCCTGCTGCTGGCTGCACATGCCCAGGGGGTAGGTGCGGTGTGGCGCACCGGTGAGTTTGCCTATGACGCTCATGTACTTGAGGGGCTGGGACTGACCGAACAGGAGCGCTTGCTGGGCTTCCTGTACCTCGGAACGCCGGAAGGCCGAGTGCGTACGGCGCCGGTGCTCGATCCGCAGGCGTTCGTCGCCGGCTGGGATGGTCAATCAGGCATCTGAAAGCCGGTGCCTAGAGGCGAATCATCTGCTAGCGGCAGACGCAGGCTGGCGATGAAGCCGCCGTCGGGATGGTTGGCCAGTCGCAGTTGCCCACCGTGACGCTCGGCCGCGCGGCGGGCGATGGCCAAACCGAGGCCATGCCCAGCCGCGGTCTGCCCTGGCGCACGGAAGAAGGGTTGGCTGAGCTGGGGTAGATATTCCTCGGCAACGCCGGGGCCATGGTCGCGCACGCTGATTACCACCTCGTTTGCTTCACGCTGCGCATGCAGCTCCACCGGCACGCCCTCTGGATTGAAGCGCAGGGCGTTGCGCAACAGGTTATCCAGCGCCCGTTCCAGCATATCCGCCCAGCCGGTCAACCTGAGACCAGGTTGAACCTGGCTATCAATGCGCTGAGTCGGGCAGACGATGCGGGCGTTATCTTTCAGCTGCTCGAACATCGCTGGCAGATCGACCGCCGTCACAGTGCCGGGTTCGGCGTCCAGACGAGAGAGTTCGAGAATTTCGCTGATCAACGCTTCCAGCCGATCGCACTCCTTGGCCAGGCGTGGCCATATCACTTCGCGCTCACTTGGGCTGGCCCGCTCGGCAAGTGCCTGGGCTATGCGTAGACGCGCCAGTGGGGAGCGCAGCTCATGGGATACGTCGCGCAGCAGCTGGCGCTGGCTGCCGATCAATGCCTGCAGACGCGCGCCCATGCGGTTGAAGTCGCTTGCCAGTACGCCAAGCTCGTCACGACGGGTCGCCAGGCGGGCCAGGGACTGTTGCTGATAGCTGGTCTGCCCGAGGTCATGCACCGCCCGACGCAGGCGATCCAGCGGGCGGGTTATCGACAGCGTCAATAACAGGCTGAAACCGGTGAGCACCACAAGGGCGATACCCAGCGCGCTGAGCGGCCACGCAAGGCTACCGCGGTGCCAGGCCTGCAGCTCGGGATACGGAATGCGGTAGATGAACAGGTAGGTTTCACCGCTGGCGGGGCTGGTGTAATCAGCGGTCAGGCGGCGCCATGGTAGCTGACGTTCGCGATCCTGATGGCGCGCCTCAAAAGCGGCGGCGCGGGCGGAAAAAGTCCCGCGGATGATTGGCTGGCCGTTTTCCGCCAATACCTGGACATCGATACGGGAGCGATGCCGTTGTTGTTCCAGCAGGCGCTGGGCAGCCAAGGGGCCTTGTCGCTCGTAGACCTCGGTCCAGGTTTCGGCGAGCCCTTGCAGTGCCGGGTGGCGACCGAGAATCCAGGCATCCTGATTCAACGCATGACCGAGTAGCATCGCCAATCCGGCGACCAGCGCGATGGCCAGCCAGAAGGTTGCAAGTATGCGCCAGAACAGTGATCGCACTGGGTGTCTCCACGACGAAGCCCGGCCAGCTTTCGGCAGCGTTGTGAACGCTGGGCGAAAGCTGCCGGGCAGGTTTCAGGAAGGGCGGGATCAGTTCTTCTGATCGCGCTCGGTCTTCCACTCGAGGAACTCGGCACGCTCGGCGCGCTTTTCTTCCATTTTCTTCATGCCTTCATCGAAGGCTTTCTGCTGTTCGGGCTTGAGCAGGGCGCGCATGGTCTGGTGAGTTTTTTCCCGGCTGGCGTCCAGATCCTTCTGCATGGCCTTGCGCTCTGCTTCGGGCAACTTGTCGAGGTAGCGCTGGGTAATTTCCTGGCGCTGCTTCATCTGCTCGCCCATCAGCATGCGCATTTCGCGCTGCTGCTCCTTGGTCAGGTCCAGGCCGTAAAACATGTGCGGAGCTCGCTTGCCAGCGTGGTGACCGTCCTGCATGCCACCTGGCATGGCAACGGCGAAGGCGGGCAGGGTGGCGGCGAACAGCAGGGCTACGAGTGATTTGCGCATCTGAATACTCTCCTATGTATGGGACACCGGCCGTGCCGCAGCGTGACGTATCTGGTTGCTGGCGGCGGGCTGTGACCGGATGAGTTCAGTCTACGCAGGGCAAGGTCAAGGGCGGTCAGCCCAGGGTAAAGGCTCGGTAAAGACGATCAGGCCGCGTAAAGATAGCCACGGCTGCGCAGGGCGACGATCCGGGGGCTGCCGTCGGCGTGTGGGCCGAGCTTGCGTCGCAGGTTGCTGACGTGCATGTCCAGGCTGCGATCGTAGAGGGTCAGCTTGCGGCCCAATGCGTGCTGGGCCAGCGCTTGCTTGTCCATCGGCTCGCCGGCTTGGGCCAGCAGTGCTTCGAGAATGCGGCCTTCGGATAACGTCAGGCTGACCTCAACACCGCCGACGCTGGCAATGCCTCGCGCGGGGCTGTAGCAGAGGTCACCGAGTTCGACCTGGCTCGGCGCTGCGGTCGGTTGGCTGCGGCGCAGCACGGCACGCAGGCGCGCCGTGAGTTCGCGGGGGTCACAAGGTTTTGCCAGGTAATCGTCGGCGCCGAGTTCCAGGCCGAGAATGCGATCCAGCGGTTCGCCACGGCCCGAAAGCATCAGCACCGGCAGTTCCGGATGTTCGCTGCGCAGCTGCTTGAGCAACTCCAGGCCACTGCCGTCGGGCAGCATCACGTCCAGCACTACAGCAGCCGGTTGGTGCTGCGCCAGCGCCTGGCGCGCACTCTTGCCATCGTGGCAGGCATGAGCGACGAATCCTTCCTGAGCAAGCCAGCTGATCAGCAGCTCGCAGAGTTCCTGGTCGTCGTCGATAAGCAGTAGTTCACTCATATTGGCTCTATTGATCAGTTGAGCCACTGGCGCCGACGGCGGCCGCGCGCGACCAGCAGTCCCAGGCTGAAGCTGATGACCCCGACTGCACCGCCCACGGCGAACCATTGCTGTTGCTCGTTCAGCAGTACCGGCAGCGATTTCGCCTGCTCGGTCTGCAGCTGCAGGCGCAGGCGCCTGTTTTCTTCACGCAGGCGCAGTAGCAACGCCTCGGCGGTATCGCCACCCAGGCCTGCGGCCTGTGGTTCGGGTGTGGCTTCCATCTGCTCGAATTCGAGCGAGTCACCGGGCTCGGCTAACGGACCGGAAGCTTCCGGTGCCGCTTCCTCAGCATGTAGCGCGGGGGCGAGCAGTGTCAGTGCAAACAACAGGGAGAGCGGTCGTTGACGCATCGGAACTCCTATTTCCTTACGAGGCCGTGGTGCGCCAGCGGCCGGGCAAATTTGCTAATCCCTGTTGTGTCGGCTCAGGGCAGCACTTTCTTGAACGGCTTGACCACTACGTTCGCGTAAACGCCTGCGACTATATAAGGATCGACATCGGCCCACTGCTGCGCCGCTTCGAGCGAGTCGAACTCGGCAACAACCAGGCTGCCGCTGAAGCCTGCTTCGCCCGGGTCGTTACTATCGATGGCCGGATGCGGCCCTGCCAGAATCAAACGGCCTTCGTCCTTCAGCTGTTCCAGGCGTGCCAGGTGGGCCGGACGGGTGGCGAGTCGGTCCTTCAGGGAATTCGGTGCGTCAGTGGCGATAATGGCGTACAGCATGGTCGGTCCTCGTTCGCGTAAATTGCTCGTGACGGTAGAAAAGCTCGGTGCGCATGGTGAGCTGTGATCAGCGCTGCTGGCGGCGCTTATTCCAAGCGCGCAGCTGCGCCTGTCGTGTAGCGCGGCATCATAGCAAACGGCGCTTGCGGCGGAAGTGCCACGCTTGTTCGGGGCGTTGGTTGATCGCACGGTGAACGGGATCGGCGGTCGAAGCAGAAACGAAATCTCCGCGCGCGGACGCGGATTATGTGGCGAAGGCGCCGATGCAAGCCAAAGCCTCGGCGCGGCGTTAGACTAGCCGGCCGTTTTCGCGCGAGCGCCCGTTTGGTTTGGACCGTGGAAGGTCTATTACAACGGGGTCACGGCTTTTTTTCTCGAGGTGGCAGCACCTCACTGGAGTGCGTTACTAGATGATTGTCGATCTGCATTGCCACAGCACCGCCTCGGATGGCGCGCTGGCACCTGCCAGGCTGGTGGAGCGCGCCCATGCACGTGGTATCCAGCTGCTGGCGCTTACCGACCACGATACGGTGGACGGTCTTGCGGAGGCGCGGACGACCGCCCAGGACCTGGGCATGCAACTGGTCAACGGCATCGAGCTTTCGTGCCTGTGGAACGGGGCTACTATCCACATATTGGGCTACGCGTTCGACGCCGACGCGCCTGCGTTGCAGCAGTCGATCGCGCAATTGCACGAGGGGCGCTGGCGCCGCGCCGAGCTGATTGGCCAGCGACTCGAAGCGAAGGGGATGCCCGGCGCGCTCGAGGGCGCACGTGCGATTCAGCAGGAGCTCGGCGACAGCGGCAATGCGCCGGCGCGGCCACATTTCGCTGACTTCCTGGTGCGTGCCGGGCATGTGCGTGACCGCGCCGAGGCGTTTCGCAAGTGGCTGGGCTCGGGCAAGCTCGGAGATGTCAAACAGCATTGGCCAAGCCTGGAGCAGACGGTACAGACCCTGCGCGATTCCGGCGCCTGGATCAGTCTGGCGCACCCGTGGCAATACGATTTCACCCGCAGCAAGCGGCGCCGGCTGGTCATCGATTTCGCCCAGGCAGGCGGCCATGCGCTGGAAGTGGTCAACGGCATGCAACCGCTGGAACAGGTCGGCGGGCTGTCGACGCTGGTACGTGAGTTGGGCCTGATGGCCACGGTCGGCAGCGATTTCCATGCGCCCGGCGACTGGTCGGAGCTTGGGCTGTACCGCAACTTGCCGGAAGACCTGTCGCCGCTTTGGAGACATTTCGATCATGAGCGCCGCACACCTGCTGCCAGCTGAACAGGGAGTTCCCATGAGCCAGTTCTTTCAGATTCATCCGGATAACCCGCAGTCACGCCTGATCAAGCAGGCCGTGGAAATCATCCGCAAGGGTGGCGTCGTGGTCTATCCGACCGATTCCAGTTACGCCGTCGGCTGCTCGATGGGTAACAAGGCGGGCATCGAGCGCATTCGTCGCCTGCGCCAGCTCGACGACAAGCACAACTTCACCCTGGCCTGCCGCGACCTGTCGCAGCTGGGGTTGTTCGCCAAGGTCGATACCGCCGCCTTCCGCCTGCTCAAGGCCCATCTGCCGGGTCCTTACACGATCATCCTGCCGGCCACCCGCGAGGTGCCGCGCATGCTGCTGCACCCCAAGCGCCGTACCATCGGCCTGCGTGTGCCGGCGCAGCCGATCGCCCAGGCGTTGCTGGAAGAACTCGGCGAGCCGTTGATGAGCGTCAGCCTGATTCTTCCGGGTGAGGATCTGCCGATGAGCGATCCGTACGAGATGCGCGACGCGCTGGAGCATCAGGTGGACCTGATCATCGATGGCGGGTACGGTGGCGTCGAGGCATCGACCGTGATCAGCCTGGTCGACGATCAGCCCGAAGTGGTGCGGGTCGGTTGCGGCGATCCCACGCCGTTCATGGCCTGAGGCAACGAAGGCAAGCGTGCCCGTACAACATCAATCAAGGACACCCTTTTGAGCTCCATGGATTCGCAGCGGCGCGTGGTTTCCGGCATGCGCCCAAGTGGCCGGCTTCATCTCGGCCACTACAACGGTGTGCTGAAGAACTGGGTCAGACTGCAGCACGAGTACGAATGCTTCTTCTGCATTGTCGACTGGCACGCTTTGACCACCGACTACGAAAATTCCAGCGAAATCTCGCAGAACATCACGGACATGGCGGTGGACTGGCTGGCCGCAGGCGTCAGCCCGAGTTCCGCAACGCTGTTCATCCAGTCACAGGTGCCGGAGCACGCCGAGCTGCATCTGTTGCTGTCGATGATCTGCCCGTTGGGCTGGCTGGAGCGCGTGCCGTCCTACAAGGAGCTGCAGCAGAGCCTGCAGCACAAGGATCTGGATACCTACGGTTTTCTCGGCTATCCGCTGCTGCAGGCGGCGGACATCCTGCTCTACCGCGCCGGATTGGTTCCGGTCGGGGCCGACCAGCTGCCGCACATTGAGTTTGCCCGCGACGTCGCGCGGCGCTTCAACCATATTTATGGCCGCGAGGCGGATTTCGAAGGCAAGGCCGAAGCGGCGATCCGCAAGCTCGGCAAGAAGACTTCGCGACTCTATGTCAGCCTGCGCAAGAGCTACCAGGAGCAGGGCGACGTCGAAGCGCTGAACACTGCACGAGCCATCATCAAGGAACAGCAGACCATCAGCATCGGCGATCAGGAGCGTCTGTACGGCTACCTGGAAGGCTGCGGCAAGCTGCTGTTGCCCGAGCCTCAGGCGCTGCTCGGGGAGTCGCCGAAGATTCCCGGCCTCGACGGCGGCAAGATGGCCAAGTCGAACAGCAATGCAATCTATCTGCGCGACACGCCGAACGAGATCGATGAAAAGATCCGCCGTATGCCCACCGACCCGGCGCGCGTACATCGCAGCGATCCCGGTGAGCCGACGCGCTGCCCGGTGTGGCAGATGCACCTGGTGCACTCCGAAGAGGCGGTCTGCCAATGGGCCGAGCAGGGCTGTCGCAGTGCCGGCATCGGCTGCCTGGAATGCAAGGCGCCGCTGATCGAGGCGATCAAGGCCGACCTGGCGCCGCTGCAGGAGCGTGCGCTGGACTACGAACAGAACCCCGATCTGGTTCGCAGCATCCTGGCCGAAGGTGCCGAGCGGGCCCGCGATGAAGCTCGCGATACGCTGGTCGAGGTTCGCCAGGCGATGGGCCTGAATTACCGCTGACGTTCGCCGTGCAGCCTTTGAGGATGTCCATGCAGCAAACCGAGTCCCCCAGTACCGAAGCGATCCAGCCCGGCGAGCAGCTGCGCCTGGCGCTGGTCTATGGCGAGGCGTTGACTGAGCTGCCGCTGGATTTGTACATCCCGCCGGATGCGCTGGAGGTCTTTCTCGAGGCGTTCGAAGGCCCGCTGGATCTGCTGCTCTACCTGATCCGCAAGCAGAACATTGACGTTCTCGATATCCCGGTAGCGGAGATCACCCGTCAGTACATGGGCTACGTCGAACTGATGAAATCGGTGCGCCTGGAGCTGGCTGCCGAGTACCTGGTGATGGCCGCGATGCTCGCCGAGATCAAGTCACGCATGCTGCTACCGCGCTCGGCGGAGATCGCCGAGGAAGAAGACGATCCACGTGCCGAGCTGATCCGTCGGCTGCAGGAGTACGAGCGTTTCAAGGCCGCGGCCGAGGACATCGACGAGTTGCCACGTGTCGGCCGTGACCTGCAGGTGCCGCGCCTCGATGCGCCCGAGGCGCGTGCGCGCAAGCTGCTGCCGGACGTCAGCCTGGAGGAGTTGCTGGTGTCGATGGCCGAGGTGCTGCGGCGCGCCGACATGTTCGAGAGCCACCAGGTCACCCGTGAAGCGCTGTCGACCCGCGAGCGCATGAGCGAGGTGCTTGAGCGGTTGAAGGGCGGCGGCTTCGTACCCTTCGTTGCGCTGTTCCGTGTCGAGGAAGGCCGGCTTGGCGTGGTGGTGACGTTCATGGCCGTGCTCGAGCTGATCAAGGAGTCGCTGGTCGAGCTGGTGCAGAACGAGCCCTTCGCGCCAATTCATGTGCGCAGCCGTACCGAATAAGCATTTTTGCAGGAGTCAATCGTGGACCTGTCCGATCCGAAGGATCTCGCTTCGCTGCTCGAAGCTTTTCTGCTTGCGTCTGGAAAGCCGCTTTCCCTGGAACGCCTGGGCGAACTCTTCGAGGAAGGCGAACGGCCGTCATCGGCGCAGCTGAAAAAGGCGCTCGAAGTACTGGAGAAATCCTGCAAGGGCCGCGCCTTCGAACTCAAGGAGGTCGCCAGCGGGTATCGCCTGCAAGTGCGTCAGCGCTTTTCGCCCTGGGTTGGCCGCTTGTGGGAAGAGCGCCCGCAGCGCTATTCCCGCGCGCTGCTGGAAACCCTGGCGTTGATTGCCTACCGCCAGCCGATCACCCGTGGCGAGATCGAGGACATTCGCGGCGTCGCGGTGAACAGTCAGATCGTCAAGACACTGCTGGAACGCGAGTGGGTTCGTGTGGTTGGCCATCGTGACGTGCCGGGTCGGCCGGCAATGTTCGCCACCACGCGGCAATTTCTCGACCATTTCAACCTGAAGAACCTCGATGAGCTGCCGCCACTCGCGGTGTTGCGCGAGATGGAGCCAGAGTTGCGCCCGGTGCTCGACGACGAGGACGCGCCCGTGCCTGTCGCCTTGCAGGCGCGCGCCGATGAGGCGGCTGATGAGCCACAGGCGCCGATACGCGAGCAGGCCAGCTTTCGCAGCTTGCTGGCTGAACTCGACGGTATGGAGCAGGGCCTCAAGACCGACTTCGACGACCTGCTGGAGGCCGAGGAAGAAACGCTCACGGACGAGCCATCCGAGGCGAAGCCGGCGCCCTGATCGGAACTTTTCGCCGAGCGCGGTCGCGCGTGCCAATAAAGTGATCGGCACCCTCGCGGGGGCGCTCGCAGCCAAGTCCTTCCACCATCAACCCGCCCGGCTGGCACTTCGGTCGTCGGCATCGCATCGCGTCCGAACGCCAACTGACCCTGGATGGTTTATGGTTGTCTGAGCTTTCAACCAAACGTTGAGCTGTTCAACCAACAGTTGAATCTTGCAGCAGGAGTGAGGCATGCATCCGCGAGTTCTAGAAGTCACCGAGCGCCTGGTCGAGCGCAGCCGCAAAACCCGTGAGCGCTATCTGGCGATGATGGCCGCTGCCGCCAGCGAGGGCCCGCAGAGAGGCGGGCTGCAATGCGCCAACTTCGCTCATGGTGTCGCCGGCTGCAATTCCAGTCAGGACAAGCAGAGTCTGCGCCTGATGAACGCGGCAAACGTTGCCATCGTTTCGGCGTACAACGACATGCTGTCGGCGCATCAGCCCTACGAGCATTTTCCGGAAATGATTCGCCAGGCACTGCGCGATATCGGTTCGGTCGGTCAGTTCGCGGGTGGCGTGCCGGCCATGTGCGATGGCGTCACGCAGGGCGAGGCGGGCATGGAAATGAGCCTGGCCAGCCGCGAAGTGATCGCCATGAGCACCGCTGTTGCGCTGTCGCACAACATGTTCGATGCGGCGCTGATGCTCGGCATTTGCGACAAGATCGTGCCCGGCCTGATGATAGGCGCGCTGCGCTTCGGCCATCTGCCGACCATCTTCGTTCCAGGCGGACCCATGCCTTCTGGAATTCCCAACAAGGCGAAGGCCGAGGTGCGCCAGCGTTACGCCGAGGGCAAGGCCAGCCGCGAGGAACTGTTGGAGTCGGAAATGAACTCCTATCACAGCCCCGGTACCTGCACGTTTTATGGCACGGCCAATACCAATCAGGTGGTAATGGAAATCATGGGCCTGCATCTGCCGGGCTCATCGTTCGTCAACCCATACACGCCGCTACGCGATGCGTTGACTCGCGAGGCAGCGCAGCAGGTGACGCGTCTGACCCACCAGGCCGGTAATTACACACCGCTGTGTCAGGTGGTCGACGAGAAGTCCATCGTCAATTCGGTCGTCGCGCTAAACGCCACCGGTGGGTCGACCAACCATACCTTGCACATTCCCGCATTCGCCCGTGCCGCTGGCATCCAGCTGACCTGGCAGGATATGGCCGATCTTTCCGAGGTGGTGCCGACGCTGGCCAAGGTTTACCCCAACGGTCAGGCCGACGTGAATCACTTCCATGCCTGTGGCGGCGTGCCGTTCATGGTGCGCACGCTGCTCGATGCCGGATTGCTGCATGAAGATGTGCATACCGTGGTCGGCAAGGGGCTGCGACGTTACATCCAGGAGCCGTTCTTCGACGGAGACAAGTTGGTCTGGCGTGACGGGCCAGCGCAGAGCCTCGATGAGAACATCCTGCGCCCGGCCGAGCGGCCATTCTCCCCGGAAGGCGGGCTGCGCGTGCTGGAGGGCAACCTTGGCCGTGGGGTCACCAAAATTTCCGCGGTGGCACCAGAGCACCGTGTGGTCCAGGCGCCAGCGCGGGTGTTCATTGATCAGAGCGAGCTGGCGGCTGCGTTCAAGGCTGGCGAGCTGGAGCGCGACTTCATTGCGGTAGTGCGCTTTCAAGGCCCGAAGTCCAACGGCATGCCGGAGTTGCACAAACTCACGCCGTTCCTCGGTGTATTGCAGGACCGTGGCTACAAGGTGGCACTGGTCACCGACGGGCGCATGTCCGGAGCCTCTGGCAAAGTGCCGGCGGCCATTCACGTCTGCCCCGAGGCGCTGGACGGCGGGCCGCTGGCGCGGGTGCGCGATGGCGACATCATCCGTGTAGATGGCGAGACCGGGGAACTGCGGGCACTGGTTGATCCCGCCGAATGGAATGCGCGTGAACCGGCGATTCGGCCTGAAGACATGGGCATTGGCTGCGGTCGTGAGCTCTTTGCCTTCATGCGCGCCTCGTTCAGCACGGCAGAGCAGGGCGCCAGCGCATTCACCGAGAGTCTGGAGGCGCTCAAGTGAAGACAGCGCTGGTTGGAGACATCGGAGGTACCAACGCACGTTTCGCCCTGTGGCGTGATCAGCATATCGAGCAGATTCGCGTGCTCCCCACCGCGGATTATGCGCGGCCGGAACTGGCGATCCGCGCGTATCTGAATGAAGTGGACCAGCCACTCGAAGCGCTCGAAGCGGTCTGCCTGGCCTGTGCCGGACCGGTCGGCGGCGATCTTTTTCGCTTTACCAACAACCATTGGCAGCTGAGCCGGGAGGCGTTCTGCCGCGAGTTGGGCGTAAAGGAGCTGTTGCTGATCAACGACTTCACCGCCATGGCGCTGGGCATGACACGCCTGCACGATGGCGAGCGCATCACGGTTTGCCAGGGCGAGCCTGAACCAGGACGGCCGCGGCTGGTCATAGGGCCCGGCACCGGGCTCGGGGTTGCAGGGCTGTTGCCGTTGTCTGGCGGCGGCTGGCGGGCCTTGCCCGGTGAGGGCGGGCATATCTGCCTGCCGATCGGTACAGATCGGGAAGCGGCGATCTGGTCGCAGCTGCATCGCTCCCTTGGCCATGTCAATGCCGAGGCGGTGCTCAGCGGTCCGGGCCTGCTGACGTTGTACCGCGCCTGTTGTGCGCTGGATGGGCAGCAGCAGGCTTTCGCTTCACCTGCCGAGGTTACTCGCGCAGCGCTGGCCGGTGAGCCATACGCGGCGGCAGTGCTGGAACAGTTCTGTCGCTGGCTGGGGCGCATCGTCGGAGACAACGTGCTGACACTTGGCGCTCGCGGTGGCGTATACATCGTCGGTGGCGTGGTGCCACGCTTCGTCGATATCTTCCTGGCTAGCGGCTTTCGCGATGCACTACGCGAGAAGGGGCAGATGAGCGGTTATTTCGATCGACTGCCGGTGTGGCTGGTGACCGCGCCTTACCCCGGTCTGGAAGGGGCAGGCGTGGCGCTGCAACCGTTGCTGGAGGGTGCCTAGGCGGCGACAGACAGATCAGGTCGGTGGTGATCGGATAACAACAAGAAAGGGACGTGACGTGAGCCAAGCAGGTAAGAACATTCTTCTGGTCGACGACGATCAGGAAATCCGTGAACTGTTGCAGACCTATCTCAGTCGCTCAGGCTTTCAGGTGCGTGGCGTGCCGGACGGCGGTCAGTTTCGTGCTGCCCTGTGTGCCGAACCGGCCGACCTGGTAATTCTCGACGTCATGCTCCCCGACGAGGACGGCTTCAGCCTGTGCCGCTGGATTCGCCAGCATGACCGGCTGGCTTCAATGCCGATCATCATGCTCACGGCGAGCTCCGACGAGACGGACAGGGTGATTGGCCTGGAACTCGGCGCAGACGATTATCTGGGCAAACCCTTCAGCCCGCGCGAGTTGTTGGCGCGGATCAAGGCCCTGCTGCGGCGGGTCAGCTTCGCCCAGGAGCGTGGCAGCGATGTGCTGGCCTTCGATGAGTGGCGGCTGGACATGATCAGCCACCGCCTGTTCCACGCCGACGGCGAGGAAGTCTTTCTCTCAGGCGCCGATTTCGCCCTGCTCAAGCTGTTCCTCGATCATCCGCAGCAGATCCTCGACCGCGACACCATCGCCAACGCCACGCGCGGCCGCGAGGTGATGCCGCTGGAGCGCATCGTCGACATGGCTGTCAGCCGTCTGCGCCAGCGCCTGCGCGACACCGGCAAGTCGCCGCGGCTGATCCGCACCGTGCGTGGCAGCGGCTATCTGTTGGCCACCCAGGTAACGCCGCACCATGAATCTGCGCACTGAGCGGCGGCGCCTGCGGCTGGTGCCGCGCTCGCTGCTCGGACGGATGCTGCTCCTGACCCTGCTGGCGGTGTTGCTGGCTCAGGGCCTGTCGAGTCTGATCTGGCTGTCACAGCTGCGCGCCAGCCAGATGGAAGGCCTGCTGACCAGCGCCCGCAGCCTGGCGCAGTCGATGGCCGCCAGCGTCAGCTACTTCCGTTCGTTGCCACTGGGCTATCGTCCGCTGGTACTCGATCAGCTGCGCAGCATGGGCGGCACGCGGTTTTTCGTCTCGCTGAACGACAACCCGCTGGACATGAAGATTCTTCCGGAGACGCCGCGCAAGCGGGCCGTCCTGCATGAAGTGGAGCAGGTGTTGCGTCAACGGCTCGGCGGCGAGGTGGACCTGACCATCGAATTCGTCAGTCCGGACGACCTGCGCATCTTCAACAGCGGCATCAAGCTCGATGAACTGCCGCGCTCCTGGGCGCACTACGCGCTGGGGCTAGAACCGCTGTCGCCGCCGGTACTGGTGACGCAAATCCAGATCGCCCCACAGGAATGGCTGTACCTGGCCTCGCTGATGCCGGCGCCCTACGTCAGCCTGGAAGACGAGGGCCTGCCGATCCAGCAGCTCTGGTTCATCGTGCTGACCAGCGCCTTTCTGCTGCTGTTCATCGGTCTGCTGGTGCGCTGGCAGAGCCGGCCACTCAAGCGCCTGGCCAAGGCAGCGCGTGAATTGTCGTTGGGCGCCGAGGTGCAAACCCTGACCGAAACCGGCGCCAGTGAGATCGTCGAGGTGAGTCGCGCCTTCAACAACATGCGTGAGCGCATCAGCCGTTACCTGACCGAGCGGGGACAACTGTTCAGCGCCATTTCCCACGACCTGCGTACGCCCATCACGCGGTTGCGCCTGCGGGTCGAGTTGCTGGAAGACGAAGCCCAGCAGATCAAATTCACCCGCGATCTCGACGAGCTGGAACTGCTGGTCAAGGGCGCGCTGCAATGCGTGAAGGACACTGATATCCACGAGAACATCGAGGCGGTCGACCTCAATCTGCTCCTCGAGCATATCGTCGAACCGTATCAGGCCTGTGACCGCACCCGCGTGACCCTGGACGGGCGCGCACTCGCCAGCTATCCCGGCAAGCCACTGGCGCTCAAGCGCTGCATCGGCAACCTGTTGGATAACGCGCTCAAGTACGGCGAGCGCGCCCATCTACACGTCGAGGACGACAAGGAGACGCTGGTGCTGCACGTCGATGACGAGGGCCCTGGTGTACCGGAGCAGCGTCTTGAACAGGTCTTCGAGCCCCACGTACGACTGTCGGGGCAGCAGCAGGGCTATGGGCTGGGCCTTGGCATTGCACGCAACATCGCCCACGCCCATGGCGGCGAGCTGAGCATGCGCAACCTGCAGCCGGGTGGGCTGAGGGTGACGCTGACCCTGCCGCGCTGAATCAGCCCCGTGCGCCTCGTTACGCGTGTCGCGCCTTTGTAACGGCCTTGTGACCATCGGCCATCCCTTCGTTACCCAGTGACCATTTTTCTGCGCATAGACTCGATCCATCGCAAGCGACCATGACTTGCAGGATAAAAACAAGAAGGTGCCCCTCCATGAATGCGTTCCATCGTCTCGCTCTATCCGTTTCCCTTGCCCTGCCTGTTCTCGCCCACGCCGGCGAAGTCGAAGTTCTGCACTGGTGGACCTCCGGTGGTGAAAAGCGCGCGGCCGATACCCTGCAGAAGCTGGTCGAGCAGAAGGGCCACAGTTGGAAGGATTTTGCGGTGGCCGGTGGCGGCGGTGAGGCTGCCATGACTGTACTGAAAACCCGCGCCGTGTCCGGCAACCCGCCTTCTGCTGCACAGATCAAGGGCCCAGACATCCAGGAGTGGGGCGAGCTCGGCCTGCTCGCCAACCTTGATGACACCGCCAAGGCCGAGCGCTGGGATGAGCTGCTGCCAGAGCAGGTGCGCAAGATCATGCAGTACGACGGTTCCTACGTGGCCGTCCCGGTCAACGTACACCGGGTCAACTGGCTGTGGATCAATCCGGAAGTATTCGAAAAGGCCGGCGCCACGCCACCGAAGACGCTCGATGAGTTCTTTGCTGCAGCCGACAAGCTCAAAGCCGCCGGCTTTATCCCGGTTGCCCACGGTGGCCAGCCCTGGCAGGACGGCACTGTCTTCGAGGATTTCGTGCTGAGCATTCTCGGGCCGGACGACTATCACAAGGCCTTCGTCGAGCTGGATAACGACACCCTGACTGGCGACAAGATGGTCCAGGCCTTTACCGCCCTGAAAAAGCTGCGTGACTACATCGATCCCGATGCTGCGGGGCGCGAGTGGAACCGTGCTACGGGCATGGTCATCGACGGCAAAGCCGGCATGCAGATCATGGGCGACTGGGCAAAAAGCGAGTTCACCGCCGCCAACAAGGTGGCCGGTAAGGACTATCAGTGCCTGCCGTTCCCCGGAACCCAAGGCAGCTTTGCCTTCAACATCGACTCCCTGGCGATGTTCAAGCTCAGCAACGATGACAACCGCAAAGCCCAGGAAGACCTGGCGCGCACCGTGCTGGAGCCGGAATTCCAGACGTTCTTCAACCAGAACAAGGGCTCTATTCCGGTTCGCCAGGACCAGGACATGAGCGAGTTCGACGCCTGCGCCCAGCAGTCGATGACTGACTTCAAGGCGGCGGCCAAGGGCAGCGGTTTGCAGCCCAGTCTGACCCATGGCATGGCCGCTTCCAGCTATGTGCAGGGTGCGGTGTTCGACGTGGTCACCAACTTCTTCAACGATCCCAAGGCCGACCCGCAAAAGGCGGCCAAGCAGCTGGCTGCGGCGATCAAGGCCGTGCAGTAACGCTGAGGGCGGACCGCGTCCGCCCGCTTCCCTGACGTACGTCCCGGCACATGCCCACGCCTGTGCCTTGGGCGACGACATCCCGGATTTCCCCGAGGGATCACACCCATGAGCTCCATCGCGCTTCAAGCCAGGCCAGCCAAGGCCTCGCCGTTCGACGCCCTGCAGCGCTGGCTGCCCAAGCTGGTGCTGGCTCCGAGCATGCTGATCGTGCTGGTCGGCTTCTACGCCTACATCGGCTGGACCTTCCTGCTCTCGTTCACCAATTCACGCTTCATGCCCAGCTACAAATGGGTCGGCCTGCAGCAATACGAGCGCCTCTGGGATAACGACCGCTGGTGGGTCGCCAGCCAGAACCTGCTGGTCTTCGGTGGCTTGTTCATCGCCATCAGCCTGCTGATCGGCGTCGTGCTCGCCGTGCTGCTGGACCAGCGTATCCGTCGCGAAGGGCTGATCCGCACCATCTACCTGTACCCCATGGCGCTGTCGATGATCGTCACCGGCACCGCCTGGCAGTGGCTGCTCAATCCTGGCTTGGGGCTGGACAAGCTGCTGCGCGATTGGGGCTGGGAAGGCTTTCGCTTCGACTGGCTGGTGGACCCGGACCGGGTCATCTACTGCCTGGTGATCGCTGCAGTGTGGCAGGCCTCCGGGTTCGTCATGGCGCTGTTTCTTGCCGGCCTGCGCAGTGTCGATCAGTCGATCATCCGCGCCGCCCAGGTGGACGGTGCGAGCCTGCCGATCATCTACCTGCGCATCGTGTTGCCGAGTTTGCGCCCGGTGTTCTTCAGCGCGCTGATGATCCTCGCCCACATCGCGATCAAGAGCTTCGACCTGGTGGCGGCGATGACAGCCGGTGGGCCGGGTTATTCCAGCGATCTGCCGGCGATGTTCATGTACGCCCACACCTTCACCCGCGGCCAGATGGGCCTGGGTGCGGCGAGCGCCATTCTGATGCTCGGCGCGGTGATGGCGATCATCGTGCCGTACCTGTATTCCGAGCTGAGGAACAAGCGCCATGTCTGACTTCGCGCAACCGCGCCTGACCCTCGGGCGCCTGACTATCCATGCCACGCTGTTGCTGGCCTGTGCCGTCTACCTGGTGCCGCTGATCGTGATGCTGCTGACCAGCTTCAAGACCCCGGAAGACATCCGCACGGGCAACCTGCTGAGCTGGCCGCAAGCCTTCAGTGCGATGGGTTGGCTGACCGCCTGGGACAGCATTGGCGGCTATTTCTGGAACTCGGTGAAGATCGTCATTCCGGCCGTGCTGATTTCCACGGCGCTGGGCGCGCTTAACGGCTATGTGCTGTCGATGTGGCGCTTCCGTGGCTCGCAGCTGTTCTTCGGTCTACTGCTGTTCGGCTGCTTCCTGCCGTTCCAGGTGATCCTGCTGCCGGCGTCCTTTACGCTCGGCAAGCTGGGCCTGGCCAACACCACCACCGGCCTGGTGCTGGTGCATGTGGTCTACGGGCTGGCCTTCACCACGCTGTTCTTCCGCAACTTCTACGTCAGCGTGCCGGATGCGCTAGTGCGGGCGGCGCGACTGGACGGCGCCGGCTTCTTCACCATCTTCGGACGCATCCTGCTGCCGATGTCGGTGCCGATCATCATGGTTTGCCTGATCTGGCAGTTCACTCAGATCTGGAACGACTTCCTGTTCGGTGTGGTGTTCGCCAGTGGCGACACGCAGCCGGTCACCGTAGCGCTGAACAATCTGGTGAACACCAGCACCGGCGCCAAGCGATACAACGTCGACATGGCGGCCGCGATGATCGCTGGGCTGCCCACGCTGGTGGTCTACGTGGTCGCCGGCAAATATTTCCTGCGCGGGCTGACTGCCGGCGCCGTCAAGGGTTGAGGAGAAACAACGATGGCTTCCCTGGAACTGCGCAACGTTCAAAAGAATTATGGCAACAGCCAGATCGCGACGCTGAAGGACATCGCGCTGAGGATCGACGCCGGTGAGTTCCTGATCCTGGTCGGGCCTTCGGGCTGCGGAAAATCCACCCTGATGAACTGCATCGCCGGGCTGGAGAACATCACCGGCGGCGAGATTCTCGTCGACGGCGAAGACATCAGCCAGGCCAGTCCGAAGGATCGGGATATTGCCATGGTGTTCCAGTCCTACGCGCTCTATCCGACCATGAGCGTGCGCGACAACATCGCCTTCGGCCTGAAGATGCGCAAGGTATCGGCGGCCAAGATCGAGGAGGAGGTGGCGCGGGTTGCCAAGCTGCTGCAGATCGAGCCGTTGCTCGAGCGCAAACCGGCGCAGCTGTCCGGGGGCCAACAGCAGCGTGTGGCCATGGGCCGGGCACTGGCGCGACGGCCGAAGATCTATCTATTCGATGAACCTCTGTCGAATCTCGATGCCAAGCTGCGGGTGGAGATGCGTACCGAGATCAAGCTGATGCACCAGCGCCTGAAAACCACCACGGTCTACGTCACCCATGACCAGATCGAGGCGATGACCCTCGGCGACAAGGTCGCGGTGATGAAGGATGGCGTCATCCAGCAGTTCGGCACCCCGCACGAGATATACAACAACCCGGCCAACCTGTTCGTCGCCAGCTTCATCGGTTCGCCGCCGATGAACTTCGTACCGCTGCGCATTCGCCAGCGCGACGGGCGCTGGGTGGGTGTGCTCAACAGCGAGCAGGGCAGTTGCGAGTTGCCGTTGCCGATTACCAGCGACGAGGGTCTGCGTGACCGCGAGCTCATTCTCGGCATCCGGCCGGAACAAATTGGCCTGGCTGCAGCAGGATCAACGGATTTTTCTCTGGCAGTCGACATCGAAGTGGTGGAACCCACCGGGCCAGACACCTTGGTGGTGTTCACACTGAACCAGGTCAAGGCCTGTTGCCGGTTGGCACCGGATCAGGCTCCGCGGGTGGGGGAAACGCTCAATCTGCAATTTGATCCGCGCAAGGCGCTGCTTTTCGATGGGCAGACCGGCGAACGGCTGGGTGTCGTCCAGCCTGAGCCTGTACGTGAGAGCAAGGTTACTCGGCTGGTTTCCAACGGCGCGGGAACTGCGCAGTGACATGCCGCCTGCCTTGCCAGCAGGCGGCCGATGAAAGTGAACGGTTACAGGAATGAAAAGAGCCGTCTCGGCTCGATCCAGCGATCAATAACAACAAAAGCGGAGTGGATATGAAAAAAACACTAACAGCGTTGGGCGTAGCGACCGCCGTTGCCGGAATGGCACTGCCTCTGAGCGCCCACGCCCTGGAATTCACCGGCTACATGCGTAGCGGCGTCGGTGAATCGGTTAACAGCGACTCGCAATCCTGCTTCCAGTTGCCTGGCGCGCCGAGCAAGTACCGCCTCGGTAACGAATGTGAGCAGTACGGCGAGCTGGATCTTCGTCACGACCTCTACACCTTTGCCGACGGCTCGGTTTTGAGCCTGGAAGGCATGGCGGCCTTGTACAACCAGTACAACCACACCCCGAAATTTACCGGCGATCACGGCTGGGCGCGGATGGTGCAGGCCTATGCCGAGTGGAGCAAGGTGCCGGCACTCAATAACGGCTCGCTGTGGGCCGGGCGCCGGTTCTACAAGCGTAACGACATCCACATCTCCGACTTCTATTACTGGAACCAGAGCGCCACCGGCGCCGGGGTTGAGGACATGGAAATCGGCGGGCTGAAGTACAGCTACGCCTTCTCGCGCAAGGACAGCGTATTCCAGAAGAATTACGTCAATCGCCACGACTTCAACGTCGGCGGCTTCGACAGCAACCCGGGCGGCGAGCTGGAGTTTGGTGTCAGCTACATCGACAAGCCCAGCCGTGACGACGCTCACAGTGGCTGGGCAGTGACGGTGCAGCACGTGCAGTCGGACTTTCTCGGTGGCAAGAACACCGTGGCGTTGCAGTACGGTGAAGGCCCAGGCACTGGCCTCGGCTACACCGGCGACGTGACACTGGATGACAGTGCCAAGAGCTGGCGCGTAGTGGAGTATTTCGACTGGCAGCTGACGCCGCGCTTTGGCGGCCAGTTCCAGGTCGTCTACCAGAAAGACAAGCGCGCTGATGGCGGTGACCAGGATTGGTGGTCGGTGGGTGCACGTCCGGTTTATGCGATCAACGAGCAGTTCAAGCTCGTTGCCGAAGTAGGGCATGACCAGATCGATGCCACCGACGGCACGCGCAAGTTGAGCAAGTTCACCGTTGCGCCGACCTGGTCACCGTCAGGTCCGGGATTCTGGGCGCGCCCCGAGTTCCGCCTGTATTACACCTACGCCAGCTGGAACGATGCCGCGCAGCGTGCAGCCAACCTGATGGCCGAGGGCTCGGCGTTGTCCGATACGGGTGCGTTCGGTAATGCCCAGCACGGTTCGAACTTCGGCGTGCAGGTGGAGCACTGGTGGTAAGCGCGACTGGTTAGCGGGTCGCCATCCAGATCAGTAGTCCGGCCTGGAACAGCGCCAGCGCAATCAGGCTGACGATGGTGAATCGCAGCGCACCGTCCTCGCGGCGGAAGCGGGCGATACGCTCCTGCAGGTCGCGGATCTGGTTTTCCTGCGCCTGCAGGTTGCGGTCGGCCTGCTCCAACATGGCTGCGGCGTCCTGCAGTTCGACGACCTGGACCTTTTCGCTGTTCCAGTCAGGTCGCAGGATGCTGACCCGCGGCGCACCGTAGGTCGCCGTGGCCGTCTGATCCTTGGGGTAGTCGATGTCGAAGCCCTGAGTGCGCAGGCAATGGTCACGACGCAGGCGCTGGTCGTCACTCGATACGTCCTTCAGCGCCCCACCTTCAATTAGATAGTGGCCCCAACGCCGCTGTGCCCAAGCTGCGCCCTGCGCGAGCAGGAAGCGGCCGAGCCCGCGATTGGCTGGTTCCAGCCGCAGGCCCGAATCAGGCCCGAAGCGCAGCTCCTTGCTGCGGTGATCGGCCCAGACCTCCAGCACGTTGTTCTTGCGCGCGCGCACCTGGCCGGGAATGTTGATGAACATCCGCAGCAGGCTCTGTTCAGGTGTATGGCGTTCGAGCTGAGCCAGTTCGACGAAGCGCAGCGGACGTGCGCCGCCGTCGCGTTCGGTTGGCAGTGGCGCCAGGCGCAGCAAGCGAAACCGGTCGGGCTTGAGTTCTGCCCACGGATGTTTCGGCTTTTCGGCCAGGTCTTTCTCGGCGGTTGGAGTCGTCTCGGTGTCGGTCATCTGCGCGTTCCTGGGCCTGCGCGGCGGCTCGTTCAGGAGTCGTATCGGGCCATCGTCACGCGGGCTATCGGCCGCGCGGCGCCTAACTAGAGGATGGCGGGATGCCATTATCCAGCAGGAAGCGCTGAACGTCCTGCAACAGAGCATGGGCGAGCGGCAGGTTCGGGTCGTCGTAGGAGGCCAACTGCGCGGCGCTCGGCGGGACGATGCGCAGCACGTGATTCATGCCATCGATCAGCGCCAGCTTGGCATCCGGCTTCGCTCGCTGCAGCGCTTCGGCATCCTCCACACCAACCTGGATGTCATGACGGCCCTGAACGATCAGCGCGGGTATCTCGACGGCAGCGAAGGCGGTGGCCGGGTCGAAAGCGAACAGCGAGATCAGATAAGGCTGCACGCTGGGGCGGAACAGCACCTGCAGCGGCTCGGGCACCTCGATATGGGTGCGTCCGGCCTTGAGCTCGTCGATCAGGAAGTAACTGGTGGCGAGTAGTGCAGGTGGCAGGCGACCCTGAAGTTGCTCACGCAGCACCTGGTCGATCGGCCTGCCGCTGCCGGCAATGCTGATCAATGCGGTGGCTCCGGACCTGGGCGCTGCAAGGCTGGCGATCAGCGCACCCTCGCTGTGGCCGATAAGAATCAGCTCGCTGAAGCGCGAGTCGTTCCTGAGCTTTTCGCTCCAGGCCAAGGCGTCGTCGACATAGGCGTCAACGCTCAGCTCACTCTCGTTCGGCGCGGCCGCTAGACTGGCGCCGACGCCGCGCTTGTCATAGCGCAGGCTGGCCACGCCCAGTTTGGCCAGGCCCTGGGCGAGGCGCTTGAGGCTGTCGTTGTGTCCGGCAGGGTTATTGCCGTTGCGATCGGTCGGGCCGGAGCCCGCGATCAACAACGCCACCGGCACCGACTGGTCGCTTTTCGGCAGCAGCAGGCTGCCCTGCAACATGCCGCTGCCGGTGTCCAGATTGAGCGTTTGATTGAGCAGGGTCTGTGCCTGCAGGAAAGAAGGGGACATGGTCATTAGCAGCAAAATCAGCAGGGCACGCATGGAAGGACTTCTTGATCACGGAGCAGGTTGGATGCGGCATTCGACGCAAAGGTCAGTATGCGCCGGCAACAGGGACGATGAAACCGCAGCGCCCTCAGGTATACTTCCGGCCCCTGTTTTTCGGTCGATCGCGGAGCGTCCTGCATGTCCGGCAATACCTACGGCAAGCTGTTCACCGTCACCACTGCCGGCGAAAGCCATGGTCCTGCACTGGTGGCCATCGTCGACGGCTGCCCGCCTGGGCTGGAGCTGTCGCTGGACGATCTGCAGCGCGACCTCGACCGTCGCAAGCCGGGTACCAGCCGGCACACCACCCAGCGCCAGGAAGCCGATGAGGTGGAAATCCTCTCCGGCGTGTTCGAAGGCAAGACCACCGGTTGCCCGATCGGCCTGCTGATCCGCAACACCGACCAGAAGTCCAAGGACTACTCGGCGATCAAGGACCAGTTCCGCCCGGCCCATGCCGACTACACCTATCACCACAAATATGGCGTGCGCGACTACCGCGGCGGTGGCCGCAGCTCGGCACGTGAGACCGCCATGCGCGTGGCGGCCGGCGCCATCGCCAAGAAGTATCTGGCGACCCTGGGCATCCAGGTGCGTGGCTACATGAGCCAGCTCGGGCCGATCGAGATCCCGTTCAAGACCTGGGACAGTGTCGAGCAGAATGCCTTCTTCAGCCCGGACCCGGACAAGGTGGCGGAGCTTGAGGCCTATATGGACCAGCTGCGTCGCGATCAGGATTCGGTGGGCGCGAAGATCACCGTGGTTGCCGATGGCGTGCCGCCGGGCCTTGGCGAGCCGATTTTCGACCGTCTCGACGCCGAGCTGGCCCATGCGCTGATGAGCATCAACGCGGTCAAGGGCGTGGAGATCGGTGCCGGTTTCGCTTCGGTAGCCCAGCGTGGCACCGAGCACCGTGACGAGCTGACGCCACAGGGCTTTCACTCCAACAATGCCGGCGGCATTCTCGGCGGCATCTCCTCGGGCCAGCCGATCGTCGCCCATCTGGCGCTCAAGCCGACGTCCAGCATCACCACGCCAGGGCAGTCGATCGACGTGAATGGCGCACCGGTGGACGTCATCACCAAGGGCCGCCATGACCCGTGCGTTGGCATCCGTGCGACGCCGATTGCCGAGGCCATGATGGCCATCGTGCTGCTCGATCACCTGCTGCGCCACCGTGGGCAGAACGCCGATGTGCAGGTGCTCACCCCGGTGCTGCCGCAACTGTGAGTCCGCGCGGTAGGCAACAGGTGCGCGGCTGCAGGAAAAGACGGCCTTTGCCTGCAGCCGGTAGCTTGTAGCCCATGGCCGCTGCTCTGCCTTACTGGCGCCTGTCCGGTTTCTACTTCTTTTACTTTGGGTTGCTCGGCTCGACGGCGCCGTTTCTCGGCCTGTACTTCGATCACCTGGGTTTTTTCCCGGAACGCATCGGCGAACTGATCGCCATCCCCATGCTGATGCGCTGCGTGGCGCCGAACCTCTGGGGTTGGCTGGGTGACGCAACCGGCCGGCGGCTGGAAATCGTCCGCCTCGGTGCGTTGTGCACCTTGCTCTCCTTCGGCCTGATCTTCTTCGACAAGAGCTTTGCCTGGCTGGCGATGGTGATGGCGCTGCATGCGTTCTTCTGGCACGCGGTACTGCCGCAGTTCGAAGTCATCACACTGGCCCATCTGCATGAACAGCCCGAGCGCTACAGCCAGGTTCGCCTATGGGGCAGTATCGGTTTCATTTTTGCGGTGGTGGGGCTCGGGCTGTTGTTCCAGCAGCTGAGCCTTGATCTCTACCCAACTGCGGTGGCCTTCGTGATGGTCGGCATCGTGCTGAGCAGTGCCTGGGTACCCAACGCGCACCCGCGTCAGCGTAGCGAGGTGACCGGGCACGGCGGTTTTCTCGCTCAGCTGCGACGTCCTGGTGTGCTGGCTTTCTACGCCTGCGTGGCGCTGATGCAGCTGGCCCACGGGCCGTACTACACCTTTTTCAGCATTCACCTGGAGGCGCTCGGCTACAGCCGCAGCTTCATCGGGCTGATGTGGGCGCTGGGCGTGGTAGCGGAGATCCTGCTGTTTCTGGTCATGGCGCGCCTGCTTGCGCGTTTTTCGCTGCGTCAGGTGCTGTTGGCCAGTTTCCTGATAGCCGCGCTGCGCTGGGTGCTGCTCGGGCAATTTGCCGAGCATCTTGCCGTGCTGCTGGTTGCGCAGTTGATGCATGCGGCCACCTTTGGCAGCTTCCATGCTGCCGCCATTCACTTCGTCCAGCGCAGTTTCGGTCATCGCCAGCAGGGCCAGGGCCAGGCGTTGTATGCCAGCCTGTCGGGCATCGGTGGCGCATTGGGCGCGCTCTACGCGGGCTACGCCTGGTCAGGTCTTGGGCCAGGCTGGTCGTTCGCCATTGCCAGTCTGGCGGCGCTGGCCGCAGCCGCTATCATTGCCTTCCGTTTGCAGGAGGACCGAGCATGACTGCCACGCGCCGCCACCTGAGCCAGGCGATCATCGACGCCGGACGCTTTTTGTATGGTCGTGGCTGGTCGCCGGCGACCAGCAGCAACTACTCCGCGCGCCTGACCAGCGCCGAGGTACTGCTGACCGTTTCCGGCAGGCACAAGGGTGAGCTGACTGCTGACGACCTGCTCGCGGTGGACATGGACGGCAACAGTCTGGAGGAGGGCAAGCAGCCTTCCGCAGAGACGTTGCTGCATACCCAGCTGTATCGCTGGAAGCCGGAGATCGGCGCGGTGCTGCATACTCATTCGGTCAACGCCACGGTGCTGTCCCGCGTAGCCTTGGCCGATTCGCTGGTGTTCGCCGACTACGAATTGCAGAAGGCCTTCAGTGGTATCTCGAGCCATGAATCACAAGTGCTGGTGCCGATCTTCGACAACGATCAGAACATCGCGCGCCTGGCCGCCAGGGTGCAGCCCTGGCTCGACGAGCATCCCGATTGCGTCGGTTACCTGATTCGTGGCCACGGCCTGTACACCTGGGGCGAGAAGATGAGCGATGCGCTGCGGCAGATCGAGGCGTTCGAATTTCTCTTCGAATGCGAACTGAAAATGCGCGCCCTGCAGCCCAGATAATTCCTGCCTGGCCGGTAACGACCGGCCAGACGATTTTCGGAGAGCCGAACATGAGTGTCCTCAGCGTTTATCACGAGTCCCGCCCCGATCAGCCGCTCAAGGTGCTGACCCACCTCGAAGACATCGCCCCGACGCTGACCAAGGTCGGTGTGCAGCTGGAGCGCTGGGAAGCCAGCGCACCAATCGTCGCCGGGGCCAGCCAGGAAGAGGTGATCGCTGCCTACCGGCCGCAGATCGACAAGCTGATGACCGAGCGTGGCTACGTCACCGTCGATGTGATCAGCCTGACCCGCGATCACCCGCAGAAGGACGAACTGCGCGCGAAGTTCCTCGACGAGCACCGTCATGCCGAGGACGAGGTGCGCTTCTTCGTCGCCGGGCGCGGGCTCTTCACGCTGCATATCGAGGACATGGTCTACGCCGTGCTGTGCGAAAAGAACGACCTGATCTCCGTGCCCGCCGGCACGCGCCACTGGTTCGACATGGGTGAAGAGCCGCACTTCGTCGCCATCCGCCTGTTCAACAACCCGGAAGGCTGGGTCGCCGAGTTCACTGGCGAGAGCATCGCCGATCAGTTCCCGCGGCTGGACGACTGAGATGCCGATCAAGGCGATCCTCACCGATATCGAAGGCACCACCAGCGCCGTCAGCTTCGTCTTCGATGTGCTGTTCCCCTACGCTCGCGAGCATCTGCCGGCCTACATCCGCAGTCACGCCGAGGCACCCGCGGTAGCCGCGCAGATCGAAGCGGTGCGCAGTGAAAGCGGGGAGCTCGATGCAGATATCGAGCGCGTCATCGAAATCCTGCTTGGCTGGATCGCCAGTGATCGCAAGGTCACCTCGCTCAAGGCCCTGCAAGGCATGGTCTGGGCCCAGGGGTATCGGGCCGGACAGCTCAAGGGGCATGTCTACCCGGATGCGGTAGCCGCGCTGCGCGAGTGGAAGGCGCGCGGCTTCGATCTTTACGTCTATTCCTCGGGCTCGGTCCAGGCGCAGAAGCTGATATTCGGTTGCTCCGAGGCCGGCGACCTGACGCCGTTGTTCTCCGGTTATTTCGATACCACCAGCGGGCACAAACGGGACATTGCGTCGTACCGGCGTATCGCCGAGGCCATTGGTGTTCCGGCCGTCCACGTGCTGTTCCTTTCCGACGTTGCCGAAGAGCTTGATGCAGCGCAGCAGGCCGGCATGCAGGTGTGTGGCCTGGCGCGCGAAGGCGGCGAGCTGGGCGGACATGAAAGCGTAGCCAGCTTTGCGCAGATCGACCCTGCCCGCTATTGAGCCGCTCTGAACCAGGGAACTGAACCCTGCCGCCGCGCTGGCATCCTACGTTACGTACCCACCCAAACAGGAGCGTACCCATGGGAGACGCCTTCGGCGGTATTTTCGGCCTGCTCATCCTGATACTGGATATCTGGGCGATCATCAGCGTGATTCGCAGTGACAGCACCAGCGGCAAGAAAGTGCTCTGGGTCCTGCTGATCGTCATTCTGCCAGTGCTCGGCCTGATCATCTGGGGAATCATGGGCCCGCGCGGCAATCGTCCCGATGCACGTGGACCTTACCGGCACTAACTGATGGAAAGCCTGAGCGCTCCGCTGGCGATCATCGTGCTGCTGCTGGACCTGGTGGCAATCGTCTATGTCTGGCGCAGCTCCATCGAAGTAGGTCGCAAAGTGATCTGGTCATTGGTGATCGTGCTGCTGCCGGTCGTTGGCTTGGTCATGTGGGCGGTGGCAGCGGGGCCATTCGGCAAGGCGCGGCTTTGAATCATGTGTCGCGCAGGCCTGCTGATCTGCCTGCTCTACAGCCTGGAACTGGCGCAGGCCGATGAACACGACGCATGGCAGGCATTGCGTGAAGGGCATGCCATTCTCGTTTTGCGCCACGCTACTGCGCCAGGTTTGGGCGACCCTGGTGGCTTTAACATCGACGACTGCAAGACGCAGCGTAATCTCGATGAACGCGGTCGTGCCGAAGCCCGGCGCTGGGGCGCGCGGTTACGGCAGGCCGGCATCACAAGCGCTCGGGTGCTGAGTAGCCGTTGGTGCCGTGCGCTTGAGACGGCGCAGTTCATGGCGCTCGGAGTCGTCGAACCATTGCCTGCGCTGGATTCCTTCTTCACATCGCCGATCACCGAGCGGCATCAGACAGCCGCGCTGCGCCGGGCAGTCGAGGTACTAGCGCCGGGCGAGGTCGCGGTGCTGGTGACTCATCAAGTCAATATCACTGCGCTGACGGGCATCTTCCCGCAATCGGGGGAGGGGCTGATCCTGGCTCGTCCGCTGGCAGTGCCTCCTGTGGTATTGGCACGCATCGCTCCGCCTTAGCCACCCTTGGTTCCCTTGGCATAGTTGTCCCAGATGTGGATGGCGGCGTAGGCCCGCCAGGGCCGCCAGGCTTCCGCACGTGCTGCAAGCGCCTTGGCGGCGATGCCGCCGTCGCCCCATAGAGGCGCCTTGAGCAAACCGAGATCGGCTGCCGGGAAGGCGTCCGCAACGCCGAACCCGCGCAGGGCGATGTATTCAGCCGTCCAGGGGCCGATACCGGGGAGTTCGCACAGCTGCTCGACAAGCACGTCGGCGCCGTCTTCGACATGCAATTGCAGCGCACCTTCGGCCACCGCTGCAGCGAGGCGGCGCAGAGCCTGCGCGCGTTTGGCAGGCATGCCGATGTTCTCCAGCGGGTCATCGGCGATTGCCTGGGCAGTAGGGAAGAGCAGCTCCAGCCCGGCTGGTGCGTCTTGCAGCGGCTCGCCGAGCCGCTCTACCAGGCGGCGAGTAATGGTCACCGCTGCCTTTACCGTTACCTGCTGGCCCACCACTGCGCGCACGGCTTGCTCGAACGGGTCATAGGCAGCCGGCAGACGCAGGCCTGGCTGAGCCGCGATCAGCGGACCTAACGCGGGGTCAGGGGTGAAGTGTGCTGCGATGGCGTGCGGGTCCGCGTCCAGATCGAACATTTTGCGCACCTGGCTGACGAGCGTCTGGGTCGCCTGTTGCAGCGAGTTGCTGAGCGTCAGTTCGAGCGCTGGGCGGTCAGCCAGTGTGCGTACGCTGAGCCAACCGCTAGCTGGGCCCAGACGCAGCGTACGCGAGTAGCCGTCCGGCTCCAGACGTTCGACACCTGGCAGCAGGCGCAGGGCGAAATGGCGATGGAATTGCTGCCAGTCCCAAGGTTCGAGGTAGGGCAGTTGCAAGGTTTCAGTCATCACCAGACCCTAGCGTGCGTCATTCACTTTGTCGCCCCGAAGTATGCTTTCGAACCCCATGGCTCCCCCTGTCATGTTGGCCAACGTAGAATCGTGCCTCTTTGCGGTGGGCGATTCGGTCGTCCTTCCCCTCAGCCAGCTCAGACGCCGGAGCGCTGCGCTCGGCGTCTGCCAACGGAGAAAGCCCCATGAGTGACTATCAGGAAACTCTCTACGAGGGATACGGCCAGCGCTTTCAGATCGACAAGCTGCTGCACGAAGTGCGTACCGAACATCAGCATCTGCTGATCTTCGAGAACGCCCGGATGGGTCGCGTCATGGCTCTCGATGGTGTGATCCAGACTACCGAAGCCGATGAGTTCATCTACCACGAGATGCTTGCGCATGTGCCGATCCTGGCCCATGGCTTGGCGCGACGAGTGCTGATCATCGGTGGTGGTGATGGCGGCATCCTGCGAGAAGTGGCACGTCATCGTGATATCGAGAGCATCACCATGGTCGAGATCGATCGCACCGTGGTGGATATGTGCAGGGAGTTCCTACCGAATCATTCCGCTGGAACCTTCGATGACTCGCGGCTGAATCTGGTGATCGATGACGGCATGCGCTTCGTGGCGACCACCGAAGAGAAGTTCGACGTCATCATTTCCGATTCCACCGATCCCATCGGCCCGGGCGAGGTGCTGTTCTCCGAAAATTTCTACCAGGCATGCCGCCGCTGCCTGAACGAAGGCGGCATTCTGGTCACACAGAACGGCACGCCGTTCATGCAACTGGGTGAAGTGCAGACCACTGCCAAGCGCCTGCATGGCCTGTTCGCCGACTGGCATTTCTATCAGGCCGCAGTGCCGACCTATATCGGCGGCGCCATGACCTTCGCCTGGGGCGCCTGCAACGTCGAGAGCCGCAAGCTGCCGCTGGTAACCCTGGCGCAGCGTTACGCCGGCAGCGGCATCGTTACCCGTTATTACAACCCGCACGTGCATATCGGCGCCTTCGCACTGCCGCAGTTCGTGCTGCATGCGATCGCCAAGCCCAGTAACGACTGAGGTCAAATGTGACGAGTGTCTCGAAAAGGGGCACGCCTCCTTGCTCGCTGACGCGACCCGCCCGGAAACGGTGCGGGCTTTTTTTCTGCGATCGTTAAACTGGCTGTTCTGAAAGGATTTGTTTTCGTGGCGCGGGCTTTGCACTGTGAATGGGCACGTATGTGCTCGAGGGCTTTGCATGGACCGCGTTTTCTACGATGAAATGTTCGACCCCCAAGGCGGCTGCCGACCCCACTACCAGCCATTCTCCAGCTGGTTGTCGAGCACGCCGGCCGACATGTTGGCTCAGCGCCGGCGTGAAGCCGATCTACTGTTCCACCGGGCGGGTATCACCTTCACCCTGTACGGTGATGAGCAGGGCACAGAACGTCTGATCCCGTTCGATACCATTCCACGCTCCATACCGATGAGCGAGTGGCGCATGGTCGAGCGCGGCTGCGTGCAGCGGGTCCAGGCGCTCAATCTGTTCCTTGCGGATATTTACCACGAGCAGCGCATCCTCAAGGCTGGCGTCATTGCACCGGAGCAGGTGCTTACCAACGAGGGTTACCAACCGGCCATGCAGGGGCTCGACCTGCACGGAGACATCTACGCGCACATCGCTGGCGTGGATCTGGTACGCGACGGTGACGGCACTTATTACGTACTCGAGGACAATCTGCGCACGCCCAGCGGCGTGAGCTACATGCTCGAAGACCGCAAGATGATGATGCGGTTGTTCCCCGAGCTGTTCGCCGCACAGCGCATTGCGCCGATCAATCACTACCCGAACCTGTTGCTGGAAACGCTCAAGCATTCGAGCCCGATGGATAACCCCTGCGTGGTGGTGATGACACCGGGTCGGTTCAACAGCGCCTTTTTCGAGCATGCCTTTCTGGCACGGGAAATGGGTGTCGAGCTGGTCGAGGGGGCCGATCTGTTCGTTCGCGACGAGCACCTGTACATGCGTACCACCTCCGGCGCGCGCCAGGTGGACGTGATCTACCGCCGGCTCGACGATGGTTTTCTCGATCCGCTGGCATTCAATCCCGACTCGACGCTGGGTGTGCCGGGCCTGCTCTCGGCTTATCGGGCAGGCAACCTGGTGCTGGCCAATGCCGTCGGCACTGGCGTGGCGGATGACAAATCGATCTACCCATTCGTCCCGGAGATGATCCGCTTCTACCTGGACGAGGAGCCGATTCTCGCCAACGTGCCGACCTGGCAGTGCCGCAAGCCAGACGAGCTGTCCCACGTTCTGGCCCACTTGCCGGAGCTGGTAGTCAAGGAAACACAAGGCTCCGGTGGGTACGGCATGTTGGTTGGTCCTGCGGCCAGCGTAAGGGAGATCGAGGCCTTTCGTGCCCGGCTGAAGGCAAATCCGGCCGCCTACATCGCGCAACCCACGTTGTGTCTGTCGACCTGCCCAACCTTCGTCGAAAACGGCATCGCACCGCGGCACATCGATCTTCGGCCCTTTGTGCTCAGTGGCCGCGAGACACGCCTGGTCCCTGGCGGGCTGACCCGCGTTGCGCTGCGCGAAGGCTCGCTGGTGGTCAATTCGTCGCAAGGCGGCGGCACCAAGGACACCTGGGTTGTGGAGGATTTCTGAATGCTGAGTAGAACCGCTGCCGACCTGTACTGGATGTCCCGCTATCTGGAGCGCGCCGAGAACATGGCGCGCATGATGGATGTGAGTTATTCGCTGTCGCTTATGCCGCAGAGCGGGCGCGGCGACGGCCTCGACGAGCTGGCGATGCCGCTGCTGATCACTGGCACCCTGGATGAATACCTGCGCCGCCACGGCCAGTTGAATGCCGAAAAAATGCTGCACTTCTTCGCACTTGAGGAAGCCAACCCCGTCAGCTTGTTCAACTGCCTGCGCCTGGCCCGTAGCAACGCCCATGCCGTGCGCGGCCGCATCACCTCGGATATGTGGGAGAACATCAACGCTGCCTGGCTGGAGATGCGTGGCATCGCCGAGCAGGGCTTGGGGCGCTACGGCATCAGCCGATTCTGTGAGTGGGTCAAGGAGCGCTCGCACCTGTTTCGCGGGGCTACCGTGGGCACCATCATGCGCAGCGATGCCTATCGCTTCATTCGGCTCGGCACCTTTATCGAGCGTGCGGATAACACCCTGCGTCTGCTCGATGCGCGCCACGAGTTACTTGGCGAGGAAAGCGAACTGCTCGATGACCGTTCGGCGCGGGCCTATTACCAGTGGAGCGCACTGCTGCGCGCGCTGTCCTCGTTCGAGGCGTTCGCCGAGATCTACCGGGGGTCGCCGCGTACGGCGAAGGTTGCGGAGCTGCTGCTGTTACGCGCGGACGTGCCGCGCTCATTACGCGCCTGCCTGGTGGAGTTACAGATGATTCTCGCCAGCCTGCCGGGCGAGAACGGGCGGCCCGCACAACGCTTGGCTTCCGAACTCGAGGCGGGTCTGCGTTACACCGCAATCGACGAGGTGGTCGAGTTCGGCCTGCACGATTGGATCAGCGTTTACATCGAGCACATCGGCCGGCTCGGCAGCGCCATTCACTCGTCCTATCTGGAGGCAGCATGAAGCTATCGATAAGCCACGACACCAGCTATCGCTACGAAGATCAGGTTCGCGCGAGCATCCAGTACCTGCGCCTGACCCCGCAGCAGAGCCAGCGCCAGCGTGTATTTAGCTGGGAACTCGAGTTGCCGCGCCCGGTGCGTGCGCAGCTCGATCCCTACGGCAACGTTCTGCATGTGCTGACGCTCGACGAACCCCATGACGAGATCGTCATTCGCGCCCGCGGCCAGGTGGAGATCGATGAAGCCTGCGAATGCGAAACGGACGACGCATCGCCGCTACCCTTTTTGCGCGCCAGCCCACTGACCCAGGCTGACGACGCCTTGATCGATTTTGCTCGGCTTCAGTGCGGTAGCCGTCGCGAGCGTGATTCGTTGGCGCAGCTGATGCACGCGCTCGCCGATCACATGGTTTACACCCCAGGAGCCACCCACGTAGAAAGCACGGCCGCGCAGGCGTTCGCGGGTCGTGCGGGCGTCTGCCAGGACCACAGTCACGCGTTCATCGCCTGTGCTCGCAGCCTGGGTATACCGGCGCGCTATGTATCCGGCTATCTGCTCACCGATGACAGTGACCACCTGGCCAGTCACGCCTGGGTCGAGGCCTGGGTCGAGGGGCTCTGGTACAGCTTCGATGTATCGAACCGACTGATCCGTCCGGATCGCCATCTCAAGCTGGCGGTGGGGCTGGATTATCTCGACGCATGCCCCGTGCGCGGCATGCGTCGGGGCGGTGGCTGTGAATCGATGCACGCGCGGGTTCAGGTCATGCCGATGCAGATGGCGCAGCAGTAGTTCTGGCGTTGCCTTGCGGCTGTGGCGGTTGGGTTACCATCCGCGCTGCCTGGGGCTGGCCCCTCACTCAAAAGAGTCCGAGTAATGACTTACTGTGTCGCCATGAACCTCGCCGACGGACTGGTATTCGTGTCCGACTCGCGGACCAATGCCGGCGTCGATCACATCGCTACGTTCCGCAAGCTCTACCGTTTCGGCATACCGGGCGAGCGCCTGATCGTGCTGCAGACCGCCGGTAATCTGGCCACCTCGCAAGCGGTAGTGAGCTTGCTGCGCCACCGGTTGGCTGCCGATGGCGTCAACCTCAACAACGTGCCCAGCATGTTCGCCGCCGCGCGCCTGGTCGGTGACACGCTACGCGAAGTCGTGGAGCACGATGCCTCGCCGAGCATGAACTCGGGCATCGACATGAGCAGCTCTTTTCTGGTGGGCGGGCAGATCAAGGGTGAGGTCCCTGAGCTCTACAACCTCTATCCGCAGGGAAATTTCATCAGTGCGACGGTAGACACGCCTTACTTCCAGATCGGTGAAAGCAAGTACGGCAAACCCATTCTCGACCGCGCGCTGCAGTTCGCCACTGGTCTCGAGCAGGCGCTGCGCTGTGCACTGATCTCCTTCGACTCGACCATACGCAGCAATCTCTCGGTGGGCATGCCTCTGGATGTGTTGGTCTATCGCAAGGACACTCTCGAGCTGCCCGCCGGCTATCGCGTGGCGGAGGGTGATGCCTATTACGAGGGTATTCGCGAGCAGTGGTGTAGCAACTTGCGACGAATGCTGGTTGAACTGCCATCAGCGCCGGGCCTCTATCTTGAGTAGGAGCCGTTGATGTGGCGTGACGCCATATAGCTCTCGCAGTCAGCTTCACGGCCTGCTAGCTTGTCACTGTGGACAGCGTCCACCGCGTTTCTCCGATTAGCTGTTGCGACTTCCGTTTGCCCGATGTCTTGACGACGGAGCCGACCTCCCGCTGAGCTCGTGGCAACTTCATCCAGGTATGAGAGGAGGTTGATTTATGAGCAGCACCTTCCACGAGGATGTCAGCAGCACCGTTCTGCGCCGGATGAAGGAGGGCGGTTTCGATTTCGCCCGTGTTCATCCCATCGAGTTCTATGCGGTGTTTCCAGAACAGGACCCTGCCGAGATAGCCGCGCAGAACTTTCGCGGCGAAACCATCAATACCCAGGTGTTTCCGCGTGAGGACGGGAGCTGGAATCTGCAGGTAAGCAAAGTGATGTACGCGACATTCAACGGCATCGGCGATTTCGAGCAGGATCTCGAGCATCTCGTCGAACCCCTTGGCGGTGTTCTCGATGGTTGGGGCGTCACCCAGGAACTTGAAGGTCTGAGCGTCTGATCCGTTTCACCCTCACCTGAAGCCGCTCTGAAGTGCCTGGTCCCAGGGAGGGACCGGGCCAAAGCGGTTCTTCAGAAATTCCAGCAGCAGGCGACTACGTGAATCCGCTTCGCGCGTCAGGCGCAGCGCATAGATGCCGCTGGCTTCCGGTTGCGGTAGACCCCCTTCGCAGAACAGTGGCAGCAATTCCCCGCGCAGCAGTTGATCGCTGATCAGCCAGGTTGGCAGGTGGGCGATGCCGAGCCCGGCCAACGCTCCGGCCAGCAGCGCTTCGGCGTTGTTCGCCACCATTCGCAGCCGACCCGGACGCAACAGCTGCGGCCGCCCATCGCGCTCGAAACGCCAGGCATGCGGCGGCGCCAGCGCGTCCCAGTCCAGCCCGTCATGCTCGGGCAGCTCTTCCGGTTGCAGCGGCACCCCGCGGCGTTCCAGATAGGCGGGGCTGGCACAGACGATACGCACCATCGGCGCCAGAGGTGTGGCGACCAGGCGGGTGTCGGCCAATGGGCCGATGCGTAGCACCAGGTCAACCTCGCCCAGGTGCTCGCCGTGCAGATCGACGAAGCTGTCGATCAGCCGCAGCTGGATGTCCACTCCTGGGTAGGCCTGAAGAAATTCAGCTAGCGCCGGCGCCAGATGACGACGACCGAACGGCGCTGGCGCGTCGATCCGGATGCGGCCCTCCGGCGCGCTGTCCAGCGACGTTGCTTCCGCACGTGCCAGATTCAGCTCCTTGACGATGCGCCGCGCGCGCTCGGCAAATACCAGCGCGGCAGGCATTGGCCGAACCGCATGGGTGCTGCGGCTGAAAAGCTGACAGCCGAGCGCCTTTTCGAGTGCGTCGATACGGCGCGCGACTGCCGACGGCGTCAAGCCGTGACGGCGCGCCGCGGCCGAGAAACTGCCAGCGTCGAGCACATCGATGAACAGACTGAGCTGAGCAGAAAGGGCATCGGGCAACATTGGGGGTTCTCACTTTTGCTATTTGCGCAAAGCCATTGTGCGTGGCTGTGCGTACCGGTGCCAGCCATGGCGGCGTAGCATAGGCGCCTCATATAAGCTGGAGCGAACAAATGCTGCTGGATATCGGATTGAACGTGCTGCTTGGGCTGGCACTCGGCACGCTCGGCGGGCTGTTCGGTATCGGTGGCGGATTGATCGCGATTCCGGTGCTGGGCGTACTGTTTGGTCTGGATCAGCAACTGGCTCAGGGCACCGCCCTGGTTATGGTTGTGCCTAATGTGCTGCTCGCCATCTGGCGTTACCACCAGCGCAATCGAATCGACTGGCGTAACGCCGTTGCGCTGGGCAGCACCAGCTTCCTTTTTGCGATCCTCGGGGCCGCCATTGCGGTGTCGCTGGACGCCGGCCGCATGCGCCTGGCGTTCGTCGGTTTCCTCCTGGCGCTGGCGGCGTATACGTTGCTGCGGGTGTTCCTGCGTCCGCCCCCTGGTGATGGGCAGTTGCGCCACCCCTGGCCCTGGCTGAGCCTGCTCGGTGCGGGCGCCGGCGCAGCGGGTGGCCTGTTTGGTGTGGGCGGTGCGGTGATTGCCACGCCGATTCTGACCAGCGTATTCGGTGCGTCGCAGGTGGTTGCCCAAGGTCTCTCGCTGGCATTGGCGGCGCCCAGCACTGGCGTCACGCTGGTCACCTACGCACTGCACGGCCAGGTCAACTGGCTGTTGGGATTGCCGTTGGCGGTCGGGGGGCTGCTGAGCATCAGCCTGGGCGTTCGGCTCGCGCATGCGCTGCCTGAGCGGTTGTTGCGATTGCTGTTCAGCCTGTTCCTGGTGGCCAGCGCAGTGTTGCTCGCGCTGGAAAGCTGATCAGTCAAAGCACGAGCGTGAGTGCCCAGCCGCCGTATGCGCCACCGACCACCACCAGCCATGGCGGCAGCTTCCAGTACATCAGGGCGGCAAGCGCGAGCAGCGCCAAGATGAAATGCTCCGGTGCCTTTATGCCGCTGGTCCAGACCGGGTCGTACAGGGCGGCCAGTATTAGCCCGACCACAGCGGCATTCACCCCGGCCAGTGCCGCCTGGGTACGTCGATTGCTGCGCAATCTTTCCCAGAACGGCAACACGCCGATTACCAGAAGGAACGAAGGTGCAAATACTGCCACCAGGCACAGGGCGGCACCCAGCCAACCGCTGGCGCCGACGCTCATCGATGCACCGAGAAAAGCCGCAAAGGTGAACAGCGGCCCCGGTACCGCCTGGGCTGCACCGTAGCCTGCGAGGAAAGAATCGTTGTCGACCCAGCCTGACGGCACCACCTCCGCTTGCAGCAATGGCAAGACCACGTGGCCGCCACCGAATACCAGCGCGCCGGTACGATAGAACGCGTCGACCTGGGCCAGGGCCTGGCTGCTGGTACCGCTGGCGAGCAGCGGTAGCAGGGCGAGCAACGAGACGAATACCGCTAGCGCCGTCAAGGCGGCGCGGCTTGATACGGCGACTGGCAATGCCACATGCGACTCGGTGACGATTGGACGGAATATCAGTAGCCCGAGCAGGCCCGCCGCGACGATAACCCCGACCTGGCCCCAGACGAACGGGAGCAGCAACACGGCGCTTGCCGAGGCCAAGGCGATGACCACGCGTGGTCCGTCCGTGCACAGGGTCCGAGCCATGCCCCACACCGCCTGGGCAACCACCGCCACGGCGACGACCTTCAGGCCCTGAAGCACGCCATGGGGAAGCGCTTCGCCCCAGCTGGCGATACCCAACGCAAAGATTGCCAGGGCGACCGCCGACGGCAAGGTGAAACCCGCCCAGGCGGCAAGGGACCCGCGATAGCCGCCGCGCAGCAGGCCGATCGCCAGGCCGACCTGGCTGCTGGCCGGCCCGGGAAGAAACTGGCAAAGCGCCACCAGATCGGCATAGCTGCGCTCGTCGAGCCAGCGCCGACGTTGCACGAACTCGTGGCGAAAGTAGCCAAGATGCGCGATGGGGCCACCAAACGAGGTCAGGCCGAGGCGGAGAAATACCAGGAAAATTGTCCAGGCATCGAGTCGGCTGATCGCCGGATCGTGTTGTTGGGCAGTTGGCATGTAAGGCCGTCGGGGTTGAGTCGGGCGGCCATTTTAGCCAGCGAACGTGTCAGGCTGGTGACGCGGTGACATACCGAGCATGGCCGCGCCGTTTCGAGGCCAGTCGTCGGCAACGAGAAAGAGTCGCTCCTGCTCCAGCCAAGCGCCGGTCGCATCCGGTTCGAGCCTTGCCAGCAGCTGCGCGCGCGCCTGCGCTGGATTACCTGCCAGCCAATCGGCAAAGCGGCTTGCATCCCACAATTCCGCGGCCGGAATACGTGCCGGTGCCAGCCAGGCTGCGCGCGCGATGGGCTGCCAGACCGCGTCGGGCTTCTCCGCGTTGAAGCCCGGCCAATCGGCCTGGCGCAGCCACCGCCCATGCAGGTAGTGCGGATTGGCGCCGAGAGGCGGCATGCAGCCTCGCGGCCAGGGCTGGAACAGATAGCCGCCGAGCCAGAAACTGCTGTGTACGACGCGGCCGGTGAGTTCAGCGAGCACCGCGAGCGTTGCCGGCTGGCTGCTCAGCGGCAACTGATGCTGGCACATGTGGGCCAGCTTGAGGTCGAGGCGGTCATGGCTGCCAGGCCCCAACCAATCGGCATGCGCGCCGCCACCGCCGTGGTCCAGGCCCAGATAGAACTTCACCGCCAGCTCCAGATGGTGCACGCCGTCGTCGTCACAGAACAGCAAGTCCAACTCGCCCAGGGTGGTGCCGTTCTGGCGAATCGGCAGGTTGGCCGCCAATAGCTGAATATCCGGCGCCTGGGAAAGCGCGTACTGCCACAGCCGCTCGTAATACAGGCCGAGGCGGCGAGTGCTGTGCAGCGATAACCAGGCCTCAAGGATGGATGGATCGGCGTCCTGCTGCTGCAGCCAGTCGGCCATCCGCTCGGGTTCGCTGTTCCAGCGGCTCGCACTCAGCGGATGCCGTTGGCATCGTGGCGCCTCGCTCAACAGCGATGGCGAGAGGATCGTCCAGGCGAGGTCGCGCACCTGCTGATGCTGGAGACGGCTGGGGAAATCGGCAAGACTGCGAAGGCTCATGGATGCAGCATAGCCGTCGGTTTGCCGATGGTCCGGCGTTTCGCCGATAATCCGTTGCGCTGAACACCATCGCCAATCAGGCCCTCTAACGTCTGTTGGCGGAATGCAGGCCCGGCGCTCATGGCGACTCTGCCAGCGTGCTGCGTGTTACTTTTCCAGCGTTGCGACTGCCCGCAACCATCCGCCCAGCCACACCAGGGAACGTCAATGGAGCAATTCCGCAATATCGGCATCATCGGCCGCCTGGGTAGCTCCCAGGTGCTGGATACCATCCGCCGGCTGAAACGATTCCTCGTCGAGCGGCATCTGCATGTGATTCTCGAAGAGAACATCGCCGAGGTGTTGCCGGGCCATGGCATGCAGACCTCATCCAGGCAGCGCCTGGGCGAATCCTGCGATCTGGTGATCGTGGTCGGCGGTGACGGCAGCCTGCTGGGCGCGGCCCGCGCGATGGCCAAGCACCGGGTGCCGGTACTCGGCATCAACCGTGGCAGCCTTGGCTTTCTCACCGATATCCGTCCGGATGAACTGGAGGAGAAGGTTGCCGAGGTACTCAACGGGCAGTACACGCTGGAAAACCGCTTCCTGCTCGAAGCCCAGGCGCGACGTTTCGATGAGCCGATCGGCGAGGGCGATGCGCTCAACGATGTAGTGCTGCACCCCGGCAAATCCACGCGGATGATCGAGTTCGAGCTGTATATCGACGGTCAGTTCGTCTGCAGCCAGAAGGCCGACGGCCTCATCGTGGCGACCCCCACCGGCTCGACGGCCTACTCGCTGTCGGCGGGCGGGCCGATCATGCATCCGCGGCTGGACGCCATCGTCGTCGTGCCGATGTACCCGCACACGTTGTCGAGCCGGCCCATCGTGGTCGACGGTAACAGTGAGCTGAAAATCGTGGTGTCGCCGAACATGCAGATCTATCCGCAGGTGTCCTGTGATGGCCAGAACCACTTCACCTGCGCGCCGGGCGACACCGTGACGGTGCGCAAGAAGCCGCAGAAGCTGCACCTTATCCATCCGCTGGATCACAACTACTACGAAGTGTGCCGGACCAAGCTTGGCTGGGGCAGCCGGCTCGGCGGAGGCGATTGATGCAGCTGGATCCCGAACGCGGCTACGACCTGATCGGTGACGTGCATGGCTGCGGCCATACCCTGGCACGCCTGCTGGACACGCTCGGCTACCGTTTTCAGGGCGGCGTCTGGCGCCATCCGCGGCGACAGGTGATCTTCCTCGGCGACATCATCGACCGCGGCCCGCATATTCGCGAGGCGCTGCACCTGGTCTACGACATGGTCGACCGGGGTCACGCCTACTGCATCATGGGCAACCACGAATTCAACGCGCTGGGCTGGTACATGCCAGCGCCGCCGGGCAGCGCTCGCGATTGCGTCCGCGAGCATTCGCCGCGTTTCGCCCGCCTGCTGCAGGAAACCTTCCAGCAGTTCGAAGCCTATCCTGACGAGTGGAAAGCCTTCCGCGAGTGGTTCTACGGCTTGCCGTTATTTCTCGAGAACGAACGCTTCCGCGTCGTGCACGCCTGCTGGGACAGCAGCGTGATCGCGCGCCTGCGACCGCTGCTGAACGATGACTGCATCAACCCTGCGATCCTGCGCGAGGCTGGCCTGCCGGGCACCTTCATCTGTCAGGCGCTGGATCGGCTGCTGCGTGGTACCGATATGCCGCTGCCCGAAGGAATGGTGCTGACCAGCGAGGAAGGCTTCGTGCGGACCTTCTTCCGCACCAAATTCTGGGAAGAGAATCCGCAGACCTACGGGGATGTCGTGTTCCAGCCTGACGGCCTACCGGACCACGCGGCGCGTATGCCGCTGTCGCAACAGCAGAAGAATCGCCTGTTCCTCTACGGGCCGGACGAGCCGTTGCTGTTCGTCGGTCACTACTGGCGTCGTGGCCAACCGGCACCGATTCGCGACAATCTCGCCTGTCTCGATTACAGCGCGGTGAAGAACGGCAAGCTGGTGGCATATCGGCTCGACCAGGAAACCCGGTTGGACCCTGCCAAGTTCGTCTGGGTCGATGTAAAGGCGGTGATCCAGTGAGCGTCTCCGTTGCCGAGGCGTTGCGCCTGCCATTGTCAGAAGACCTGAGCGGTTTCATCGCCCTGTTACGTCGTCTGCGAGTGCCATGCCGGGTGTCGGAAGAGGGCGATCAGCAGGTCTTGCGCGTGCCGGGCGAGGTGGTTGAGCAGGTCCGTGATCTGTATGCGCGCTATCCGCAGGGCGATGACAGCGTGGTCATCGAGCAGCCACGTCGGCGCGGAGGCTTTGTCGCAGCCCTGCGCGCCAACCCGCTGACTGCAGCAGTGCTGGTGATTACCCTGGTCGTCGCAGCGGTCACCATGCTTGGTGAGAATTTCGCGGCGATTCGCTGGCTGAACTTCGTCGACTTCCGTGTCGATGGTGAATACGCCTATTTCGCCTCGCTGGAGCAGACGCTTGCTGCAGGTCAGTGGTGGCGCCTGATTACACCGATCTTCGTGCACTTCGGCATCCTGCATCTGGCGATGAACAGCATGTGGTTCTGGGAGCTGGGGCGGCGCATCGAAGCGCATCAGCGAGCCTGGATGCTGCTGGCGCTGACACTGCTGTTCGGCCTGGTTTCCAATTTCGCCCAGTACCTGTTCGGTGGGCCTGGCATTTTTGGTGGGCTCTCGGGTGTGCTGTACGGCCTGCTCGGGCATTGCTGGCTGTATCAGAAGCTCGCGCCTAACGCCGCCTACCGATTGCCGCCTGGCGTGGTGGTGTTGATGCTGGTGTGGCTGGTGATTTGCCTGACCGGTGTCATCGAGGTGCTCAGTTTCGGCGCGCTGGCGATTGCCAATGCAGCGCATGTCGGCGGCTTGGTCGCCGGCTGCGTCACCGGTGTGATTGGCGGCATGCTGGCACGCCGCCGTTAGCTTGCGAGGCTTTTCCCTAAAGCGCGACTGCCCGGTAGAATGGCCGCTCGTTTCCCTCGGAGCTGGCCATGTCGACCTTTATCCAAACCGCCGAAAACATCACCCCGGAAATCTACCAGAGCCTCAAGCAGGCCCTCGAACTCGGCAAATGGGCTGACGGCCGCAAGCTGACCCCCGAGCAGAAGGAAACCTGCATGCAGGCGGTGATTGCCTGGGAGATGAAGAACCTCCCGGAAGATAAGCGCACCGGCTTCATGGGCGGTCAGGAATGCGCTTCCAAGAGCAAGAAGGCCGAGCCTGCGATTGATACCAGCCTGTTCTCGCCCGCTTCGGGAACCCGCCACTGATGCTTGAATTGGGACGCGGTGCGCTGAGTAAAATGTCGATCCAGCTGGGCGCGCCGGCGCAGTATTCCTTCCGTTTGAATGACGAACTGGTGCCGGTCAACCCGCTGATCGGCAAGACCCTGCGGCTGGAATACCTCGGTGCCATCAACTGCACCCATTGCGGACGCAAGACCAACAAGAGCTTCAGCCAGGGTTATTGCTATCCCTGCTTTAAAAAGCTGCCGCAGTGCGACATCTGCATCATGAGCCCGGAAAAGTGCCACCACGATTTCGGCACCTGCCGCGATCCGCAGTGGGGCATGGACTTCTGCATGACCGACCACGTGGTGTATCTGGCCAACTCGTCGGGTATCAAGGTCGGCATCACACGCGCCACACAACTGCCGACGCGCTGGCTCGATCAGGGTGCGAGCCAGGCGCTGCCGATCTTGCGCGTCGCCACGCGCCAGCAGTCCGGCATGGTCGAAGATCTGCTGCGCAGCCAGGTGGCGGATCGCACCAACTGGCGGGCGCTGCTTAAAAGTGACGCCGAGCCGCTCGACCTGATCGAGATGCGTGAGCAGATCTTCGATGCCTGCGCCGACGGCCTGCGCGAGCTGCAGCAGCGCTACGGGCTGCAAGCGATCCAGCCGGTGGCCAATGCCGAGGTGCTGGAGATTCGCTATCCGGTCGACGCCTACCCGACCAAGGTGGTCAGCCTCGATCTGGAGAAGACCCCGGTGGTCGAAGGCACGCTCAAGGGCATCAAGGGCCAGTACCTGATCCTCGATACCGGCGTGATCAATATCCGCAAGTTCACCGCTTATCAGGTCGCGGCAAGCACTACGGCGTAGGGTGGATAACGCTTCGCTTATCCACCGATTGACCCCGCCCTCAGGCTCAAATTGAGCGGCCGGACCATCGCGTGGAAAAGGCTGCGCCGTTTCCACCCTACAAGTCCGCTGCGACAGGCGCTAAGCTCGAACTCATCCGCAGCCCGGTGTCCGGGCTGACATCCATATTTCCGCTTGAAGCTTGCCGCTTGAAGCTCAGCCGACGAGGTTTCCATGCGTACCGAACAACCGAAAGTCATTCATCTGAAGGATTACCAGGCGCCCGAGTACCTGATCGATGAAACCCACCTGACCTTCGAGCTGTACGAGGATCGCACCCTGGTGCATGCCCAGCTGGTGATGCGCCGCAATCCCGAACGCCCGGCTGGCAAGCTGCCGCCGCTGGAGCTGCACGGCCAGGAAATAGAGCTGCTGTCGATTGCGCTGAACGATCGCCAGCTGGGTGCTGGCGACTACCAGATCAACGAAGACTGCCTGACCTTGCAGCCGGACAGAGATGCCTTCGTCATCGACAGCTCGGTGGTGATCCATCCGGAAACCAACACTGCGCTTGAAGGGCTGTACAAGTCGGGCAGCATGTTCTGCACCCAGTGCGAAGCCGAAGGCTTCCGCAAAATCACCTACTACCTTGACCGCCCGGACGTGATGAGCAAGTTCACCACCACCGTCAGCGCCGAGCAGAAGGCCTATCCGGTGTTGCTGTCCAATGGCAACCCGATCGCCAGTGGCAGCGAGGACAACGGTCGGCACTGGGCGACCTGGGAAGATCCGTTCATGAAGCCGGCCTACCTGTTCGCGCTGGTGGCGGGCGACCTCTGGGCCATCGAGGACAGCTTCACCACCATGAGCGGTCGCAATGTGGCGCTGCGCATCTATGTCGAGCCGGAGAACGTCGACAAGTGCCAGCACGCCATGGATAGCCTGAAGAAATCCATGAAGTGGGACGAGGAGGCCTACGGCCGCGAATACGATCTGGACATCTTCATGATCGTCGCGGTCAACGATTTCAACATGGGTGCCATGGAGAACAAGGGCCTCAATATCTTCAACTCCAGCGCCGTATTGGCCCGCGCCGAAACCGCCACCGATGCCGCTCACCAGCGCGTCGAGGCGATCGTTGCCCATGAGTATTTCCACAACTGGTCGGGCAACCGCGTGACCTGCCGCGACTGGTTCCAGCTGTCGCTCAAGGAAGGCTTCACTGTCTTTCGCGATTCGCAGTTCAGCGCCGACATGAACTCGGCGACGGTCAAACGCATCGAGGACGTCGCCTACCTGCGCACCCATCAGTTCGCCGAGGATGCCGGCCCGATGGCCCACTCGGTGCGCCCGGAATCCTTCATCGAGATTTCCAACTTCTACACCCTGACCGTCTACGAGAAGGGCGCCGAAGTGGTGCGCATGATCCAGACGCTGCTGGGCGAAGCAGGCTTTCGCAAGGGCAGCGATCTCTACTTCGAACGGCATGACGGCCAGGCGGTGACCGTCGACGATTTCGTCAAGGCGATGGAAGACGCCAACGGCGCCGACCTGACGCAGTTCAAGCGCTGGTACAGCCAATCCGGCACGCCGCGCCTGGCCGTCAGCGAGCAATACGACGAGGCGGCGCAGACCTATCGGCTGACCTTCCGCCAGAGCTGTCCACCGACCCCGGGCCAGCCGACCAAGGAGCCGTTCGTAATCCCGGTGAAACTCGGCCTGCTGGCTGCCGATGGTTCGGACATGCCGCTACGGCTGCAGGGCGAAGCGTCTGCAGCCGGGACCAGCCGTGTGCTGGCGGTGACCGAGGCCGAGCAGACTTTCACTTTCGTCGACGTCGCCGAGCGCCCGCAGCCATCGCTGCTGCGTGGCTTCTCTGCGCCGGTGAAACTGGACTACCCGTACAGCCGCGACCAGCTGATGTTCCTCATGCAGCACGATTCCGACGGCTTCAACCGTTGGGAGGCAGGCCAGCAGTTGTCGGTGCAGGTGCTGCAGGAGCTGATCGGCCAGCATCAGCGTGGGGAAGCGTTGGCAATGGACGAGCGTCTGGTCGAGGCGCTGCGCAGCCTGTTGCAGAACGAGACGCTCGATGCGGCCATGGTTGCCGAAATGCTCTCGTTGCCGGGCGAAGCCTATCTGACCGAAATCAGCGACGTGGCGGATGTCGATGCCATTCACGCCGCCCGTGACTTCGCTCGCAAGCGCATTGCCGATGCGCTGTTCGAGCCGCTGTGGCAGCGCTATCAGGCCAATCGCGAAACCTCGCGTAACACCGCCTATGTCGCCTCGGCCGAGCACTTCGCTCGTCGCGCGCTGCAGAACATCGCACTGTCGTACCTGATGTTGAGCGAGAAAGCCGAGGTCGTCGAAGCGTGTCTGGATCAGTTCGAGCACGCCGACAACATGACCGAACGCCTGACCGCGCTCGCCGTGCTGGTCAACTCGCCGTTCGAGGCGGAGCGCGACAAGGCGCTGCAGTCTTTCGCCGAGCATTTCAAGGACAACCCGCTGGTAATGGATCAGTGGTTCAGCGTGCAGGCCGGCAATCCGCTGCCCGGTGGCCTGGAGCGGGTACAGGCACTGATGCAGCACCCGGCGTTCACGCTGAAGAACCCGAACAAGGTGCGCGCGCTGATCGGTGCCTTCGCCAATCAGAACCTGGTCAACTTCCACCGCGCCGATGGTGCCGGCTACCGCTTTCTCGCCGATCAGGTGATCACCCTCAACGCGCTGAACCCACAGATCGCCTCGCGTCTGCTGGCACCGCTGACCCGCTGGCGCAAATACGACAGCGCGCGCCAGGCGCTGATGAAGGGCGAGCTGGAGCGCATCCTGGCGTCGGGAGAGCTGTCCAGCGACGTCTACGAAGTGGTGAGCAAGAGCCTCGCCTGAGTCCAAAGGCCGATCGCACAACGATCGGCCTCTGCCTCTGCCTCTGCCTCTGCCTCTGCCTCTGCCTCTGCTTCAATCGTAGGGCGGGCTTCAGTCCACCAAAGCAGGCCTTCGTCGATTCACCGTGCCGTCAGGGCACAGGGGACCGTGTCCCACTTAGAGATACTCTTTATTCGTTGCCGCCTGCCGTGACCATCCCTGACCCCACCGCGTCCGATCGTCACTTCGACGTCGGATCAGCCAGTCACCATACTGGCCACTGGCCTAATCACCCTGAGTGATCACGCGTCAATCATTGCGTAAGAGTTAACAATTCATAACGTCCGGCCAATTGTGCCTGTCTGCGTAAGCTGGCTAGGATGGCCGAGCCTGCACTACAGGCCTTACCTAATAAGAATAAAGGGGGTATGTATGAGTGAGCCCGTTCAGCGGCGCACACTATCCGGCCGCGCCAAGGTTCCGCACCAGGCGAGGGCGTCGCGTCTTCACTCATCGGTTGCCGGCATGCTTTCGCTATGCGGCACGTTCTCGCTCCTGCTGCTTGCGGCATCGGCACCCGCCCAGGCCGCTACCGATGGCCAGACTCGCTATTCGATCGAGTCGGCCAAAGCTGCTTCCAATCTTCTACTCGACATCACTCAGGCCGGTGACCGCATCGTTGCGGTGGGTGATCGAGGCCACATCCTCTATTCCGACGACGAGGGCAACAGCTGGACCCAGGCCAAGGTGCCGACGCGTCAGCTGCTGACTGCCATTGATTTCATCGATGACAAGCACGGCTGGGCGGTCGGACACGACGCGCTGGTGCTGGTCACCTCCGATGGCGGTGAAAGCTGGGCGGTGCAATATGAAGAGCGCGAGCGCGAGGCGCCGTTGTTGGATGTCTGGTTCGAAGATACCCAGCACGGCATCGCCGTCGGCGCCTACGGTGCACTGATCGAAACCGTTGATGGCGGTCAGAGCTGGGATGACATCAGCGAGCGGCTCGACAACGAAGACGGCTTCCACCTCAACGCCATCACCCATATTGAAGGCTCCGGCCTGTTCGTGGTTGGCGAAATGGGCGGCATGTTCCGCTCCGCCGATATGGGTGAGACCTGGGAACGGGTCGAATCGCCCTATAAGGGCTCGTTCTTCGGCGTGGTGGGCGGCTCTGAGCCCGGCGTGGTCGTCGCCTTCGGCCTGCGCGGTCACCTGTTCCGCTCCGTCGATTTCGGCGACAGCTGGCAGGCCATCGAACTCAGCAACGGCAACGGCCATACGCTCGAGTCCGGGCTGGCCGATGGCAGTCTGCTGCGTGATGGCCGCATCGCGGTGGTCGGGCATGGCGGCGCCGTGCTGACCAGCGACGATCAGGGCCGCAGTTTCAAACTCTTTAATCGACCTGACCGCCGTTCGCTGTCAGGTGTTAACTCCGATTCCCAAGGCAACCTGATCCTGGTAGGGCAGGGTGGTGTTCGCATCGCCTCGCCATCGGGCGCGGATCTGGCCCCAAAACAATAAAGCCGGGAGAGTCTGCATGACCAAGCACCAACAGAAGCCGGCGTCGTTCCTAGAGCGCCTGATCTTCAATAACCGGCCGGCAGTCGTGGTTCTCTGCCTGCTGATCAGCGCGTTCCTCTTTTACCAGGCGGCGCAGGTTCGGCCGCAGACCAGCTTCGAGAAGATGATTCCGCTGGGGCATCCCTACATCCAGAAGATGCTCGAGCACCAGAACGACCTGGCCAACCTCGGCAACACCGTGCGTATTTCCGTGGAGGCCGTGGAAGGCGACATCTTCTCCAAGGAGTACATGGAGACGCTGCGGCAGATCCATGACGAGGTGTTCTACATCCGCGGTGTCGACCGCTCCAACATGAAGTCGCTGTGGAGCCCCAACGTTCGCTGGACCGAGGTCACCGAGGAAGGCTTCGCCGGTGGCGAGGTGATCCCGCAGACCTACGACGGCTCGCCCGAGAGCCTGGATGACCTGCGCGACAACATCCTCAAGTCCGGCCAGATCGGCCGCCTGGTGGCGAACAACTTCAAGTCGAGCATCATCGATGTGCCGCTGCTGGAGTCCTACCCGGACCCGGAAGACCAGAGCCGGCAAATCAAGCTCGACTACCAGAAGTTCTCCCACGAGCTGGAAGAAAAGATCCGCGAGAAGTACCAGGCGCAGAATCCGAATGTGAAGGTGCACATCATCGGCTTCGCCAAGAAGGTCGGAGACCTGATCGACGGGCTGGTCGGTGTGGCGTTGTTCTTTATCGTTGCCATCGGCATCACCTTCGTTCTGCTGCTGTGGTTCACCCGCTGCCTGAAGAGCACCATCGCGGTGCTGGTTACCACGCTGATTGCCGTGACCTGGCAGCTCGGCTTGCTGCATACGCTGGGCTTCGGGCTCGATCCGTACTCGATGCTGGTGCCGTTCCTGGTGTTCGCCATCGGTATTTCCCATGGCGTGCAAAAGATCAACGGCATCGCCATGGCCTCCGGCTATACCGAAGACCCGGTGACGGCTGCGCGCATGGCGTTCCGTCAGCTGTTCATCCCGGGCATGGTGGCGCTGCTGTCGGATGCGGTGGGCTTCGTTACCCTGCTGCTGATCGACATCGGCGTGATTCGCGAGCTGGCCATCGGCGCTTCGCTGGGTGTGGCGGTGATCATCCTGACCAACCTGATCCTGCTACCGGTGGCGATCTCCTACATGGGCATCAGCCAGCGGGCGATCAAGCAGGCTCGCGAAGAAGCCTCCCGCGATCATCCGTTCTGGCGCGCGCTGTCGAACTTCGCCAGCCCGAAGGTGGCGCCGATCTCCATCACCATCGCGGTGGTCGCGCTGGCCGGCGGTCTCTGGTATGGCCAAAACCTGAAGATCGGCGATCTCGATCAGGGCGCACCGGAACTGCATCCGGACTCGCGCTACAACCTGGATAACGACTTCGTCATCCGCAACTACTCGACCAGCTCCGACGTGCTGGTGGTGATGGTCAAGACCGCGCCGGAGGGCTGTTCCCACTACGACACGCTCGCTGCCATGGACGAGCTGATGTGGAAGATGCAGAACACCGACGGTGTGCAGTCGGCGGTTTCAATGGTCTCGGTGGCCCGCCAGGGCATCAAAGGCATGAACGAGGGCAGCCTGAAATGGGAAACGCTGTCGCGTAACCAGCATGTGCTGAACAACTCCATCGCCCGCGCCGAAGGCATGTACAACAGCGATTGTTCGCTGGCGCCGGTACTGGTGTTCCTCAACGACCACAAGGCCGAAACCCTGGAACACGTGGTTGCGGCGGCGAAGGATTTCGCCGAGGAAAACAATCGCGAAGGCCTGGAGTTTGTCCTGGCAGCGGGTAACGCCGGTATCGAGGCGGCCACCAACGAGGTCATCGCAGCATCCGAAACCACCATGCTGATCGCGGTCTACCTGGCCGTGAGCATCATGTGTCTGCTGACCTTCCGCTCGCTGGCGGCCACGCTCTGCGTGATCCTGCCGCTGGTGCTGACCTCGATTCTCGGCAACGCGCTGATGGCCTTCATGGGGGTTGGCGTCAAGGTGGCAACGCTGCCGGTAATTGCACTGGGCGTGGGCATCGGTGTGGACTATGGCATCTATATCTACAGCCGCCTGGAGTCCTTCTTGCGCCAGGGTATGACCCTGCAGGAAGCCTACTACCAGACCCTGAAATCAACCGGCAAGGCGGTGATCTTCACCGGTGTCTGTCTGGCGATCGGCGTGGTGACTTGGGTGTTCTCGGACATCAAGTTCCAGGCTGACATGGGCATGATGCTGACCTTCATGTTCCTCTGGAACATGGTCGGCGCGATCTGGCTGCTGCCGGCCCTGGCGCGCTTCCTGATCAACCCAGAGAAGCTGCGTCAGAAGGCGTGATGTTCAAGTGGCAACAAAAAACGCGGCCCTAGGGCCGCGTTTTTTTATGGCAGATCGTGACGGGTCGGCTGAGTGATCAGGCGCTCTGGCTTATGGCTTCCATCGCCGCCTGCGCGGCAACCTCGCCGATCACCAGAATGGCCGGGCTCTTCAGCTTGAAGGTCAAGGCATCGCGGCACATGGTGGCCAGGCTCGAACGGCATTCACGTTGCTGTGGCAACGAGGCGTTCTCAATCATGGCCACCGGCGTGCCGGCCGGAAGGCCGCCCTCCAGCAGACCGGCCTGTACCTGCTCCAGCTTGCTGACGCCCATGTATACCACCAACGTGGTGCCGCTTTTCGCCAGTGCCTGCCATTCGGGGCTGCTGTCGTCCAAGGTATGCGCGGTGACCAGGGTGACACCGCGAGCAACGCCGCGCTGGGTCAGCGAGATGCCGCATTGGGTCGCGCCGGCCAAGCCCGCGGTGATGCCATTGACCAGCTCGACGTCAATGCCACGTGTCGCCAGCCATTCGGCTTCTTCGCCGCCGCGGCCGAAGATGCACGGATCGCCACCCTTGAGGCGAACTACGCATTTGCCCTGGCGGGCATAACGCAGCATCAGCCGGTGGATGAAGGCCTGCGGCGTGGAACGGCAGCCGCCGCGCTTGCCCACTGGAATGATCCGCGCGTTGGGGCAATGCTCGAGCACGGCGGGGTTGACCAGATCATCGATCATCACAACGTGTGCTTCGCCCAGCGCCCGCACGGCCTTGAGAGTCAGCAGTTCCGGATCGCCGGGGCCGGCGCCTACCAGCCAGACTTTTGCGCTCATGGGGTAATCCTCGTCTTGGTCGGTATCAGGAAAGTGCGCGTTCCGGCTGGCTGGCCAGCAGGCGCTTGATTTCGGGAATGCAGGAGCCGCAGCTGGTGCCACAACCCAGCTCCTGCTTGAGCCCAGTGAGGTCGAGCCCACGCTCGATGCCTGCGCGGACTTTGCTCTGGCTGACGTTCATGCAGTTGCACAACGTGCGGTCAGTGCTGATTGTCGCGCCACCTGGCGGGGCGCTGAGCGGCGCCAGCAACCAGCGGCGCAGTTCGGCGTCGGCGCTGCCGCTTTCCCAGAGTCCGCGCAGCCAGTGTCGGGCGGCGGTTTCGCCGGCCAGGCGCAAGGCGACGATGCGACCCTCTTCGATGCGCACGCGCTTGCCGACCGCGCGTCGCGGATCGTCATAGGCCAGCACCGGACCTTCTTCGAGGCTGAGCAGCCGGTCGATGGCGTCCAGCTCAGCAGCCGTTGGCGTCGACTGCCGGGCGGCGCGGATCAGCAGTGCCGAGCGTTCGCGACCGCCGAGGCTGAAACTGGCGAAGTCGAAGGCCTCGAACAGGGGCCGCAATGCCTCGAAGCGACGCTGTACGTCGCCTTCAACCAGCGCAAAGAACTGCCACGGCAATTCGACCTGTTCCACTTCGACGCCGGCGTGCTTGAGTTCCGGCTGCTTCGACAAGGGGTCGACGCTGGCCAGGGTCAGGACGTTGCTGCCCAGCCCCTTGAGGAAGCGATCGCCCCAGTGCATCGGCAGAAAGGCCTGGCCGGCGCGCAGGTTGTCATCCTTCTGCACCGGGACGACCAGGCTGCCGCGGCGGCTTTTCACCTTCACCAACTGGCCGTCCAGCAGACGCCGGCGGCGCATGTCCTCAGCGTTCATACCGAGCAGTGCTTCCTCGACATGGCCGAACAGCCGCGCCGCAGTGCCGGTGCGGCTCATGCCGTGCCATTGATCACGCAGCCTGCCGGTATTGAGCGTCAGCGGATAGCGCGCCTCGCGCTTTTCCTTCGGCGCCTGATAATGCTCGTCGATGAAACGCGCGCGGCCGTTGGCAGTTGGGAACACACCGTCGCCATACAGCCGCGCGGTGCCCTGTTCGCTGCCCGGCGGGAACGGCCATTGCTGCGGGCCGAGCGCATCGAGCACGGCGTAGCTCAGGCCGCTGTAGTCCAGATCGCGGGCGGCGGTGAGCGGCTTGTATTCCTCGAACAGCGCTTCGGAGTTATCGAACGCGAACAGACTCGGTTCGCCGGGGCGCAGGCGGCGCTCCAGGCGCCGGGCGAAATCGCAGGTGATTGCCCAGTCCGCACGGGCCTCGCCTGGGGCTGGCACGGCACGGCGCACGTGGCTGATACGGCGCTCGGAGTTGGTCACGGTGCCTTCCTTCTCGCCCCAACTGGCGGCTGGCAGCAGCAGGTCGGCGTGGCGGCAGGTTTCGGTGGTGAAAAAGGCTTCCTGCACCAAGACGAAGGGGCAGGTGGCCAGCGCTTCATGGACTTTCTGCTGGTCCGGCAGCGACTGAGCCGGGTTGGTGCAGGCGATCCACAGCGCCTTGATCTTGCCGGCGCGCACCGCCTCGAACAGCTCGATGGCGGACAGCCCGGGCTGCGCCGGCAGCTGCTCTACGCCCCAGTACTCCGCCACTTCGGCGCGGTGTTCGGCATTGGTTGCGTCGCGGTGGCCGGGCAGCAGATTGGACAGGCTGCCGGTTTCGCGTCCGCCCATGGCGTTCGGCTGGCCGGTCAGCGAGAAGGGCCCGGCGCCCGGCTTGCCGATCTGTCCGGTGGCGAGGTGCAGATTGATCAGCGCGCTGTTCTTCGCGCTGCCGGCGGTGGACTGATTCAGCCCCATGCACCACAGGCTTAGAAAGCTCGGCGCCCCATGACGCGCAGGAGCTGCTGCACTCGGTGCGGCCGCGTTAAAAACCGGCTCGGGATGCTCATTTACTGCATGTAAACTCCGCTCCCTCGCCGTTTTTTGCCTTGCCGCACCTTCGCTCGCGACGCTCCTGCGCGCCCTGGGTTTTCCAATCAGCCGTGCGCAGGTTTGCAGATCATCTACAGAGATGCCGCAAAGGTCGGCGACCATGGCCGGGGTGTAGTCGCGCACCAGGCTTTTCAGCGCATCGAAGCCTTCGGTATGAGCATCGATGAAATGGCGGTCGATCCAGCCTTCCCACATGAGGATATGCAGCAAGCCGTGAAACAGCGCGACGTCGGTGCCCGGCAGGATCGCCAGGTGCAGGTCGGCCAGCTCGCTGGTGTCGGTGCGCCGCGGGTCGATGACGATGATGGTCATCTCCGGCCGCTTCGCCTTGGCTTCTTCCAGGCGGCGGAACAGCACCGGGTGTGCGTAGGCCATGTTGCTGCCGGCGATCAGCAGGCAGTCGGCCAGCTCGATGTCCTCGTAGGAGCAGGGCGGGGCGTCGGCGCCCAGGCTGCGCTTGTAGCCGACCACCGCCGAGGACATGCACAGCCGCGAGTTGGAATCCAGATTGTTGGTGCCGACCAGCGCGCGGGCGAGCTTGTTGAAGGCGTAGTAGTCCTCGGTCAGCAGCTGGCCGGAGACATAGAAGGCCACGCTGTCCGGCCCGTGTTCGCGGATGGTCTCGGCGAATACGTTGGCGGCATGCTCCAGGGCGCTGTCCCAGTCGGTACGGCTGCGGGCCAGGCCCTTGCCCAGGCGCAGCTCGGGGTAGAGCGCGCGGGCGTCGAGATCGCCGGTCAGGTGCAGGGTCGAGCCTTTGCTGCATAGCTTGCCGAAATTGGCCGGATGGCTGGGGTCGCCGGCCACGTCGAGGATGCGCTCGCCGTCGTGTTCGATCAGCACGCCACAGCCGACACCGCAGTAGCAGCAAGTTGAGGCGGTTGTCATACGCATGGCGTCGTCTCCTGGAAGTTATCGCCGGGCCGGAGCTGTAGGGTGGGCTTCAGCCCACCAAGCCGCGGGGCGCTGACCACAGCGGAGCGCGCGGCGTGGCGGTGGCCGTTCATAGGCAAAAGCCGAACAAGCGGTGGGCCGAAGCCCACCCTACGGTGCGCAGCTGCATGTTCTAAGCCGCACATTCTTTGCGTGTATTCAGCGAAAGCTGCACGCGACCATTCTCGACACGCGCCTCGTGGCGATGGGCGCAGCCGACGTCGGGCGCCAGTGCTTCGCCGCTTTGCAGGTCGATCTGCCAGTTGTGCAGCGGGCAGGCGACCTGCTTGCCGTAGACGATCCCCTGCGACAGCGGACCGCCCTTGTGTGGGCAGCGGTCGTCGAGCGCAAAGACCTGATCGTCCGAGGTGCGGAAGATCGCGATGTCGCCCTTGGGGCCGGCGATGATGCGCGAGCCGAGCGGGTTGATTTCATCCAGTGCGCAGATATCGAGCCAGTTCATGCGGTGTCTCTCCAGATCAGGTTCTCAGGCGTTTTCCAGCTGCTTGACGGCGATGCGGTCGAATTCCTTCTTCAGCTGCGGCTTGGAGAGCTGTTCCTGCCACGGGTCCTGCTCGAAGGAGAGCGAGAACAGCAGTCGCTGGTGCAGCGCCTTGCGTCGCTCGGCGTCGTTCAACACGGCCTTCTTGATGTGATCCATGCCGACGCGCTGCATGTAGTGCACGGTGCGCTCGAGGTAGAAGGCTTCTTCGCGGTAGAGCTGCAGGAACGCCAGGCTGTACTCCATGACCTCATCGGCCGTTTTCACCTTGACGAAGAACTCGCCGGCCTCGGTCTTGATGCCGCCGTTGCCGCCGATGTACAGCTCCCAACCGGAGTCCACGCCGATGATGCCGACGTCCTTGATGCCGGATTCGGCGCAGTTGCGCGGGCAACCGGAGACGGCCAGCTTGACCTTGTGCGGCGACCACATGTTGAACAGCGCGTGTTCCAGATCGATGCCCATCTGCGTCGAGTTCTGCGTGCCGAAGCGGCAGAACTCGCTGCCGACGCAGGTCTTCACGGTGCGGATGGATTTGCCGTAGGCGTGACCGGAAGGCATGTCCAGGTCTTTCCAGACGCCCGGCAGGTCTTCCTTGCGAATGCCGAGCAGGTCGATGCGCTGGCCGCCGGTGACCTTGACCATCGGCACCTGATACTTGTCCGCCACATCGGCGATGCGCCGCAGCTCGGCGGCATTGGTGACGCCGCCCCACATCCGCGGGATTACCGAGTAGGTGCCGTCCTTCTGAATGTTGGCGTGGGCGCGCTCGTTGATGAAACGCGACTGCGGGTCGTCCTTGGCTTCGCCCGGCCAGGTAGAAATCAGGTAGTAGTTCAGCGCCGGCCTGCAGGTGGCGCAGCCGTTGGGCGTACGCCAATCCATGAAGGCCATGGCCGCCGGAATGCTGGTCAGGTGGTGCTCACGGATGGCCTTGCGCACCTGGCCATGGTTGAGGTCGCTGCAGCCGCAGATGGCTTTTTCGCTCTTCGGCTTGACGTCCGCCGCGCCGCCGACGGTGTTGATCAGAATCTGCTCGACCAGCCCGGCACAGGAGCCGCAGGAACTCGCAGCCTTGGTGTGCTTTTTCACTTCATCCACAGAGAACAGCCCGTGTTCCTGGATCGCCTTGACGATGGTGCCCTTGCACACGCCGTTGCAGCCGCAGACTTCCATGTCGTCGGGCATCGACATGGCCTTGCTCTGGCCCTGGTGGCCAGCGTCGCCGATGGCGCCTTCGCCGAACATCAGATGGTCGCGGATCTGGCCGACGTTCTGGCCCTCGCGCACCTGGCGGAAGTACCAGCCGCCGTCGGCGGTGTCGCCGTAGAGGCAGGCGCCTACCAGCACGTCGTCCTTGATCACCAGCTTCTTGTAGATGCCGCCGATGGGGTCGGACAGGGTGATGGTTTCGGTGCCGTCGCCGCCGATGAAATCGCCCGCCGAGAACAGGTCGATACCGGTGACCTTGAGCTTGGTCGAGGTCACCGAACCCAGGTAGCGGGAGAAGCCGAGCATGGCCAGGTGGTTGGCGCAGACCTTGGCCTGCTCGAACAGCGGCGCGACCAGGCCATAGGCGGTGCCACGATGGTTTGCGCATTCGCCGACAGCGTACACCCTCGGGTCATAGGTCTGCAGGGTGTCGTTGACCAGAATGCCGCGGTTGCAGGGGATGCCGGCCTGCTCGGCCAGCTGGCTGTTGGGCCGGATGCCCGCGGCCATCACCACCAGGTCGGCGGGGATCACCTCACCGTCCTTGAACTTGACCGCGCAGACCCGGCCTTCTCCGTTGTCGAGCAGTTCGGCAGTGTGCTTGGGCAGCAGGAACTTCAGTCCGCGGCTTTCCAGCGCGCTCTGCAGCAGGGTGCCGGCAGTCTTGTCCAGCTGGCGCTCCATCAGCCAGTCGCCGATGTGCACCACGGTGACGTCCATGCCACGCAGCTTCAGGCCATTCGCCGCTTCCAGGCCGAGCAGACCGCCGCCGATGACCACTGCGTGTTTGTGGGTGTTGGCGGTTTCCATCATTACCTGGGTGTCGGCGATGTCGCGGTAGCCGATTACGCCCTGCAGGTCCTTGCCTGGAATCGGCAGGATGAACGGGTTGGAGCCGGTGGCAATGAGCAGGCGGTCATATTCCGCCTCACTGCCGTCATCGGCGATCACCCGGCGTTTTACGCGGTCGATCTTCACCACCTTGCGGTTGAGCATCAGGTGGATGTCGTTCTCGGCGTACCAGTTGAGATCGTTGAGCACGATCTCTTCGAACTGCTGTTCGCCGGCCAGCACGGGGGAGAGCAGGATGCGGTTGTAGTTCGGGTGTGGTTCGGCGCCGAACACTGTGATGTCGTAGAGCTCGTTGGTGAGCTTGAGCAGTTCCTCCAGGGTGCGCACCCCGGCCATGCCGTTGCCGATCATCACCAGTTTGAGTTTCTTCATGCCGATTCTCCGTGCCAGTCGACGTTGTCGCCCGGCCTGCTCGATATTTTCCAACAACAAAAAAGGCGTCCCACCGGTTACCCAGTGAGGACGCCTTTGTCCGTGTCCCGCTCTATCGGGAAACCTGGCCACTCCACGTTGAGGGTCAGGTTGTAATGATTCTTCGAGGTTTACATTGCAGAGGCTGTGCCAACTTGTGAATACGCCATTTTCCAGGGCTTGAGGCATTGCTGGCGAGTTGCTCAGGGTGGTTCGTTGCACTGATATGCAGCGGCTTGCGCCCTGATGGTGCGAATCGCTCTGGCACCGACGCCAAAAGGCCGTTGACAGGCGCCGGCTGGCTTTCTAAAGTTTCGCCCATGCGCCGATTTAGTCAGCTACTTGCGGGGCGCCTGGAGCCAATGGCTTCGAAATACCGCTAAAGCGCTGGTTCCGGTGTCGCCTCCCACCGCTGCCCAGCGGAATCCTCGAGGCGGAAGTTGAATCAATGAATGCAAAGCACGCTCAGTTGCGCCTGGCCCCGATCACCAGCGGCCTACACCCCAGTAATCCAAAAATCCTCCTTGGCGGCACTCACCAGCCGTCTCTGTTGCGCTACCTCGAAGGCTGGCCGCGACGTCATCGCAAATCCCGCGCCCTGCTAATCCAGTTCGCCACGGCCGACGAGTCGCTGGCACGTTTCGCCACCGACAGCTTCGACCTCGCTGTCATTCAGGCACCGACCGCCGAGCGCCTGGAAGAATGCGTACGTGAGCTGACCCGGGTGGCGCGCCAGGGGCTGATTACCCGGCGCTGAGCGTCACGCGCCTTTTATCAGCAACACCACCAGCAGCAGGTTGAGCAACAGCGACAGCAATGCCATGCCGCGCCAGACCTTAAGCGGTTCACGTTCGAGCAGCGGAAGTGGATGCAGGTTGGCGCTGCGCTGTTCGCCCTGTTCCAGTTCCAGCAGCCATTGCTCGGCGGTTTCGAAGCGTTGGCGCGGTTCGGCCGCCACTGCTCGGCTCAGGCTTTCCTCCAGCCAGGTCGGCACGTCCGGGCGATAGCGGCTGACCGGTGTCGGGTTGCCGAAGCGCGGACGCTGAAAGGCTTCGATCTCGCCGTAGGGATAGTGCCCCGTCAGCAGGAAATAGAGCGTTACGCCAGTGGCGTAGAGATCCTGCGCCGTACTGGGTTCAGCGCCAGTGAATGCTTCGGGCGCGATGAAACTTGGTGTGCCCGGCAGGTGATTGGGTAGGTCGCGAGACAACCCAGGGCAGAACGCCAGGCCGAAATCCAGGATGCGCAGCTCGCCGTCTTCGCCCAGCAGCAGATTTTCCGGTTTGATGTCGCGGTGCAGGATGTTGCGCCGATGCAGCATGCCGACCGCGCGGATCAGCCGGGACGCGACCTGCAGCAGATCGGCCAGGGGCAGCGGGCCGTCCCGCTCCAAGCGTCGTGCGAGGGTCGACCCCCTGTATTCGCGCTGCACGTAATAGAGGTGTTGCCGTGCTGGCAGCGGGTGCAGTTCGGCGAAGTTGCGCCCGGCAACCCGACGCATGAACCATTCTTCCTGTAACAGCGCAGGCCCGGCGTCAGCTTCATCCTGCCGACTGGGCGGCAGCGTCTTCAGTAGCCAGGCCTGGCCCTGAGCGTCCTGAACACGGTAGATCAAGGATTGCCTTGACTCATGCAGCAGCGCTTGCATCTGCCAGCCTTCGAACAGCTGGCCGGGACGTAGCTTCGGTGGCAGCGGCCAATGATCGAGCTGCGCCAGGGCGTCGGCCAGCACCGCTTCGGGAAGCGCGTCAACGCGCAGCAGCAAGGCACTGGCGTTGTCCTGGCTGCCGCTCTGATGTGCCAGATTGACCAGCGCCTGTGCCGCGGCGCTGAGGTCAGGCTGATCGCGCAGGATATGGGTGATGTCGCGCTCGGTGACGCATGACCAGACACCGTCGCTCAGCAACAGGTAGCTTTCGCCTTCGTGCAACTCGCCGTCGAGGTAGTCCACCACCAGGTGCTGATCCAGCCCCAGCGCGCGCTTGAGCACGTGCTGCATGCCCGATTGTTCCCAGACATGGTCTTCGCTGAGCCGCTCGAGCAACGAGCCATTCCAGCGATAGGCGCGACAGTCGCCGACGTGGGCCAGGGTAAAGCGTCGACCGCGCAGCACCAGCGCGGTGAGGGTGGTCAGCAGCGGCTGGCTGCCACCGTTGGCCTGCAGCCAACGGTTATGCGCGACCAGAACGCGGTCCAGCGATTGCGCGACGGCCCAGGTTTCGGGCGTCGCGTAGTAGTCGAACGCCAGCGCCTGCAAAGATGCGCGCGCCGCCAGCCCGCCATCAGCGCACTGGCTGACGCCATCGGCCAGGGCGAACAGGTAGCCCTTGCCGGTCGCCAGTCCGGGTGCCGGGGTGACGATACGTATTGCGTCCTGGTTTTCTGGGCGCGGTCCGGCAGCGCTGGCTTCGCCATAGCTCAATCGCAGGGGCATGGTCGTTCTCGAAAGACTGCGTACTGCAGCAGAGCAATATTCGCGCCCTGAAGGACCTGGGTGGACATCACACCCGCGCCGCGGTCACGGCAGCCGAGCCCCAGGTGGTGCGCCAGCGACGCTTGACGCCGTACAGGCCGAACCAGGCAAGCACGCCGAGGCTGGCAAACAGCCAAAGGCCAAGCTGGTAATCGCCGGTGGACTGCTTGACCGCACCGAGACCGGCGGTGAGCAGGAAGCCGCCGATACCGCCGGCCATGCCGACCAGTCCGGTCATCACGCCAATTTCTTTGTTGAAACGCTGCGGCACCAGTTGGAACACCGCACCATTGCCGGCTCCCAGGCTGAGCATGGCAACCACGAACAGCGCCAGCGCGGCAGTGGAGCTCGGTAGGTTGAAGCCCACCGCGGCGATGCAGAATGCGGCGACGGTGTACATCACCAATAGCGCCCTGATACCGCCGATGCGGTCGGCCAGCGCGCCGCCGAGTGGGCGCAGCAGGCTGCCGGCGAAGACGCAGGCAGCGGTGTAGTAGCCAGCCTTGACCGGGTCAAAGGCGTACTGGTCATGGAAATAGCCGGGCAGGGTGCTGGCGAGGCCGAGGAAGCCGCCAAAGGTCACGCTATAGAAGAACATGAACCACCAGCTGTCGCGGTCGCCCAGCGCCTTCATGTAGTCGGCCAGCGACTTTGGCGCAGGGCGGTTGGGCGCATTCTTCGCCACACTGGCGAAGATGATCAGCGTGAGCACCAGTGGAATTAGCGCCAAGCCGAACACGTTGTTCCAGCCGAAGATGGCCGCCAGTACCGGCGCGAACAGGGCGGCCAGCACGGTGCCGGAGTTGCCAGCGCCGGCAATGCCCATGGCTTTGCCCTGATGCTCGGCCGGATACCACTGCGAGGCCAGCGGCAGTGCCACGGCAAAGGATGCGCCGGCCATGCCGAGGAACAGCCCGAGCAGCAAAGCCTGCTCATAGCTGTGGATGCCATGCAGCCAGGCGACGAACAGCGCAACGATCACCACGACCTGGCCGAACAGGCCAGCGGTTTTCGGTGAGGTGCGATCAGCCAGGATGCCCAGCACTAGGCGTAATACCGCGCCGGCAAGAATCGGCGTGGCCACCATGAAGGCGCGCTGCTGGGTGGTCAGGCCGAGATCGGCGGCAATCTGCACGCCCAGCGGGCCAAGGACGTACCAGACCATGAAGCTCAGGTCGAAGTAGAGGAAGGAGGCAAACAGGGTCGGCGTGTGGCCGGCTTTCCAGAAACTCGTGCTCATTGGCTCTGCTCCAGGGCGTTCGTTATGCGGCGTTGGTCGCCAGGGCTGCTCAGGCCGCCCCTTCGTCGAGGCGGAAAAACAAAAAAGGCGCCGCAGCACGCCTGCCGGAGCAGGAGTGGTGCGACGCCTTTGTCGTGTTTTGCAGACCGCCGTTGGCCTGCCTGGAGCGGATCTAGCATCTAGCGTGCCAGCTGGCGAAAGCCTCGATCTGCGAGGGTTCGAGGTAATTCGCGGTTGGCCCGTGGCAGCGCAGCGCACAGATAGCGCGCAACTGCGCGCCAAATCGGGGCAAGCTTCCTGGCTTTGCGCAACGCCTCCGGTGCTGCGGTTGCTGATAGGCTTGGCCTGCTTTTGCCCAAGGAGCGAGCGATGCCTCTGATTGCGACCCTCACCCTCAATCCCGCGATGGATCTTTCCGTCAGCACCGCCCGGGTGACCAGTACCGAGAAGTTGCGTTGTTCGCTACCGCGTCATGATCCGGGCGGCGGCGGGATCAACGTGGCGCGAGTGGTAAAGACGCTGGGAGGCAAGGCGGTTGCCGTCTACCCGGCGGGCGGCCCATTCGGTGATCTGTTGCAACGTTCGCTGGACGAGCTGGGCCTGGTGCATCGCCCGGTCTCGATTGCTGGCGACACCCGCGAGAGCTTCACCGTCGATGAACTGGAGTCAGGCCTGCAATACCGCTTCGTGCTGCCTGGTCCGACGCTGTCCGCACAGGAACTGCAGCGCTGCCTCGACGGCTTGGCGGCACTGCAGCCCGCGCCGCTGTTCGTCGTGTTGAGTGGCAGCTTTCCGCCCGGCGTTGGCCTGAGTTTTTACGACGAGCTGCTGGCGCTTACCCGAGGTATCGGTGCCCGGCTGGTCGTCGATCTGTCCGGTGAGCCTTTGCGTTACGCAGCCCGGCAAGGCGGCACCTATTTGATGAAGCCGAGCCTCGATGAGTTGTCCACGCTGATGAGCCGCGCGGTCACCAGCGAAACCGAGCAGGAACAAGCCCTGCGCAGCCTGATCGTTCAGGGCTGTGCGGAAATTGTCGTGTTGTCGCTGGGTGCCGAAGGGGCGCTGTACGCCTGTGGCGATGCGCTGCAGCGGCTGCCATCGGCGGATGTCCCGGTGGTCAGCGCGGTTGGAGCGGGCGACAGCATGCTTGGTGCCATCGTGCTGGCACTGGCCGAAGGGTGCTCACTGCAGGACGCAGTACGCCGGGGCATCGCTGCCGGTGCCTCCACGGTGATGCGCCCGGGCACCGAGCTATGCCGTCGCGAGGATGTCCAGCGGTTACTGCCAACCAAGGAAAGCGACTCTAGTCGAGTCGGTTGACCCGCGGAAACTTGCCAGCGAACGCCTCGGGCATGGCGACGACGCGGCTTTGGGAATAGTCGTAGAAGACGAAACCGGACTTGGCCATGGCGATCAGCGTGCCGTCGGCGGGACGGGTGATGCGGAAGATGATGTCTCCGCCGTACTTGTTGAAATCCATCACGCCGACTTCGAACAGCAGCGCGTCACGGGCATGGGCCTCGGCTTTATAGGTCGTGGCCAGGTCGGTGACGATGATCCCGGCTCCGTCCTGGCGGGTTTCGGCCACGCCATAGGCAAATAGAAAGCGCGCCCGCGCCTCGGAGATCATTGAAATCATCGAGTCGTTGGCCAGATGGTTGCCGGCGTTGATGTCGGTGATTCGTACGGTGAGCTGGGTGGAGAAGCAGTACTGGTCTTCCGGGAACTGTAGATTCAGGCGCGCCATGGGTCGCTCGGTTGTCGATCGAAGGCGCGCATTCTAGCGCCGCGTCACTCCCACAGGTTAGGCACGCACGGCAGAGCGCTCTTGACCGCAAATGGGTCGGCATCGACCGGGCCAAGGCCGCTCCCAGGGAAAATCCCTCCGTTCGCGGCCCGAGCCCGGAGCATGATTGAAATCATGGCGGCTGATGGCCCTGTTACCCCAGCCGATGCAAGCCGGGCTGCGCCGGTGTGTCGCCGTGCAGCAGGCACTGCTGGATGGCATGCAGGCGCGCATCGATGAAGGGGGTGACCAGGGCAAAGCATTCGGGCGGGCTCAGCCGCGGCTGAATCTTATGGATCACGCCACGCTCAAGCTTGCCGACCAACCGGTTGAGCTCCGTATCCGCACCGCTGCGGATGCGTCGGCAGAGCGCCTCCAGGCGTTTGTGCAGGGTTGGCGTGCAGCCGCCCTGGTTCGAGGCGATAACGCACAATCCGCGCAGACGCGCCACGTCTTCCAGTTCGCGGCATGCTGCAGCGATGGGGGCGATTTTGTCGTTGGGAAGCGATGCCCTGTTCTCAAGCGTTTCGATAAGGGTTTCGATCAACGCGCTATGTGCGTCGAAATCCTCCGGGGTAAGGCGCAACGCCGCCCAGCTCTCGGTTAGCGAATACGCATCGGGGAAGGCGCTACGTTGTTGCAGTCGCTGCGTCAGGTTTGCCGCCATGACAGAACGCAAAGCCACCGCCGCGGGCTCGCTCTGCACGCCCAGGCCGCGGTGTTGCTGCAGCAAGCGCAGAATCTCCAGATCTTCCTGAACGGCCAGCATGCGTAACTGGTTAACGCGCCGGGAGTGCTCGGCGCTGGCAATGCCGTTCAGATAGTGGCCCAGCAACAGCAGTGCACAGGCGATCGCCAAGGTTGCGGTTATGGTCATTCTGCAAATCCCAGAGTAAGCACGGAGCATGTCCAGCGCATGCAATAAAAAAGGCGTCCGGACCGGCATGCAGAACATGCGGTAACGGGGCGCCTTCGTCTTCGCCGGACGCCTTCGTTGGGTCGGCCAAGCAACTAAGCAAGTCGCTTGCCAAGGCCGCCAGGAGCAGCAAATTCAGCGGAGCGCCTCACCGCATGCGTACTTGGCGATCCAGCTAGCTGGCGCCGCTGACTGCGCGGTGGCCAGATTCGCTCAGTGCTGGTGCGCTTCGTTGGGCAGTAGCACCGCAAGCGGGCAGGGCTACTGCCCGAGCAGCTCGTTCATGGCGATGATCTGTTCGGCGACCTGGATCAGTTTCTGTTGCCGGCTCATCGCCTGGCGGCGCATCAGCGTATAGGCCTCTTCCTCCTTGCAGTCGCGCATCTTCATCAACATCCCCTTGGCCAGTTCAATGCGTTTACGTTCAGCCAGCTGCTGCTCGCGGGCCTGCAATTGCGCACGCATCGCCTGGTCGGTCTCGAAGCGCGCCATTGCCACATCGAGGATCGGCTTGAGCCGCTGGGCCTGGATGCCTTCGACGATGTAGGCGCTGACGCCAGCGCGGATGGCCTGGCGCATGGCACCTGGGTCGCTGTCGTCGGTGAACATGACGATCGGCCGTGGCTGGTCGCGGCTTACCAGCACCACTTGCTCCAGCACATCGCGGCCGGGGGAATCGGTATCGATCAGCACCACGTCAGGGCAGATTGCCTCGACGCGCTCGGGCAGGTCTATGCTCAAGCCGGACTCGTCTATGACTTCGAAGCCAGCCTCGATCAGCGCGCTTTTCAGGCGCCCGATCTTTCGTGGGGTGTCGTCGATCAGCAGGATGCGCAACATGCCAGACCCCCTTGTCAAACTGTGGCCGCCACGGCCTGCTCGGCCATGGCGTGCAGCGTGAAACTGCGGGCATAGGCTGCCGGATCACTGCCGTCCCAGATCTTGCCGTCCATGAGTGTGGCACTGCGCATTGTCGACTCCGGCATGGCTACGCCAAGCGCTTCGGCGGCCTGTCGATACAGTTCGGTCTGCTGAACCTGTTGTGCTACCTGCAGGTAGTCCGGGTCCTGGCGCAGCAGACCCCAACGCCGTAGCTGGGTCATGAACCAGAGTCCGTCTGACAGATAAGGCATGTTTGCGGCGCCGTCAGCGAAAAAGCGCAGCGGGTGTTCGTCGCTCCAGGCGTTGCCTAGCCCGTCCTGATAGGTGCCGAGGAAGCGCGACTCGATAGCCGCGAGCGGTGCATCAATGTACTCCCGCCCGGCGATCAGCTGCGCTGTGCTGCGGCGGTTTTCCGGGCTCTGGTCGATGAAACGACTTGCCTCGAGTACCGCCATTACCAATGCACGCGCTGTGTTTGGGTATTGCTCGACGAATGCACGGGTGCAGCCAAGTACCTTTTCGGGGTGGTCCGGCCAGATCGATTGACTAGTCGCCAGAGTGAAACCGACGCCTTCGGTGATCGCCTGGGCGCCCCATGGCTCGCCTGCGCAGAAGCCATCGATGCGTTCGGCGCGCAGGTGCGCCACCATTTGCGACGGCGGCAACACCAGCGTTCGCACATCCTGCAAGGGGTGGATGCCATTGGCGGCGAGCCAGTAGTACAGCCACATTGCGTGGGTGCCGGTGGGAAAGGTGTGCGCGAGGGTCAGTCGCGCACCGCTTTGGCGCACGCTGTTGCGCAACGCCTCCGGATCGGTCACGCCCGCGGCTTTCAGCGAGGCAGACAGGTTGATGCTCTGGCCGTTTTGCGCAAGGCCCATGAGCACTGCCATATCCACCGCCGGGCTGCCACCGATGCCCAGATGCACGGCATAGATCAGTCCGTACAACCCGTGGGCTGCGTCCAGTTCACCGCCTATCAGCTTGTCGCGCAGCGCCGACCAGGAGTTCTGCCGCTGCAGGTTCAGCGTCAGGCCGAATGGCTGCGCGAAGCCCTGTGTCGCCGCGACGATCAGTGATGCGGCGTCCGTGAGGGGTAGAAAACCGAGATTGACCGAGCTCTTTTCCGGTGCGTCGCTGCCGGCAACCCAGGCCAGTGCGTCGTGGCGGTGCGGCGAGGGGGAGTCCGTCATGCTGTGTTGGCCTTTTCGATTACGAAGCGCGCGTGCAGATCTCGACGAGTGCCGCGACGGCTCAGGAGTGGTCTATGCCAAGCCTGAAGCAAGCGATATGCCAGCGTGGAAATGGTGCATAGCGCGCTACATACGCGCCGCGTCGGCAAGCGATGGTTAGCCAGGCCACAGGCGATCAGCGAGGGTAGAGCGGCGGTAGGGCACTCTTGTCCTGTTCGACGCTAGGACCAACAGCCGGAGGCAGTGCCTGGATCGCCTGCCACAGGGCGTCGCCTTGCCAGCGCTGCCCGGCTTCGCTGTACAGCGCGCCATTCAAGTCGTCCAGCGCATCGGACAACGGCACGAAGCGGGCGGCCATGTCCGCCAGCGTCTCCGGTTGTTGCCGTGCCCAGGCGTCCAGCGCTTGGCGCGTGGCCTGGGAATCATTGGCCTGGCAGGCGCGGCGCAGGTCGTCGAGCAGGCTGCGCGGGGTCGGCCCGGGTTGCAATGCGCGTTGCACCGCAGGCTGTCGCCGTGCACGTGACCACAGCCCGAAGCCGACGAGGGTGGTGAGGGCAAAGAGTGCGGTGCTCAGCTGCCAAGGCCAAACTGGTTGTTGCATGACCGGCACCGGCGCTACGGCGGATTGCTCCGCAGGCGGTGGCACGAGATTCGGGTTGTCTGCAACAGTCAGGGTGCGTTCGTCCAGGATGGTGCGTTCCAGCCGGTCTTCAACGGTGTTCCACCAGACCACTTCCAGCGCAGGCAGCTGCAGCGTGCCACTGCGCGTGGGAATCAGCGCTTCGCGCTGCTCACGGCTACCGACCAGCCCGGTACCGCTGACTTCGTTTGCGAGGCTTGGTTGGTCCGGATAGCGGCGCAATTCTGCGCTTTGCGCGGAACCGATGGCGGGCAGCTGTGTACTGGTCAAGCCTTCGGCCTTGAGCAACAGGCTGCGGGTGAGCGATTCGCCGGCTTGCGCCTGGTCCGGCTCAGGGCTCCAGGCTTCCACCAGCGTCAGGCTGCGTGCCGGCAGCCAGGGAGCATCAGCGGGATAGTCTGCCGGCTTGGCCTTGACCGTCAGCGGGATGCTCGGCGAGCGGACCTGAGTCGAGCGACCCGAGCGCGAGCCGTATACCGAGTTACTCCCGTTGGTCACGGTAGTGGCGCTGAACAGCTGGGCGGGGATCGTCAGCTCGCCGGATTTCTGCGGAAACAGGGCATAGCGCACTTCGATGACACCATGAAGGATGCCATTGATGGTCTTCTCATAGGTACGTGGCTCACCGAGTCGCTCCACCAGCGCTTCGGGCATCTGCAGCGGCGACAGGGTGCTGTCGTCGTAAAGCGAAACCGAATGGTAGATGCGCAGCGTGAGGATCACCTGGGCCTGCACGTAGATGGTTTCCTGGTTGACGCTGGCGTCAATGAAGATCGGTGCCAACTGGTCGCCTTCGCTGCTTTTCAACGATTCCTGGACCAGCAGGGTAATCGGCTCGCTGCGCCAGTCGCCCAGCTGCAGTGGCGGAATGACCACGTAGCCGGTCTGCTTCGGACGAAGGGTGATCAACCAGCGCGTGATCGCCCGCGCTTCGCCATTGCTGCTCGAAAGCTGGTTGACCTGGCGGGTATCGAAGACTTGAAACAGATCATCCAGCGGCTGCAGGTCGGGCTTGCCGAACACCGCGCCGCCCTGGCTTTCCAGGCTCAGCTCGAAGGTTTCGTCGATGCTCAGCTGGGTGCGGTCCACTCGAGCGAAAAGACCGGCCGCTGCAGCCTGGCCGGCAAGGATGCTGAGCAGAAGAAAGGCCATCAGGCGCATCATCGACTGGTTTCCTGGTGCTTGCGCTGTTCGTAGAGAAATTTTCGCCGCAGCAGCTCGCCGGGGTTATCCGGAATCTGTCGCAGCCATTGTTCCATTGCTTGTTGCCGCTCCTGCTCAGGGAGCGCTTCATGCTGCGCCAGGGCCGTGGCGGCATCCTGTTCTTGCGCATCCGCTGTCGTTTCGCTTACCGAAGGTTGCGCGGCGCCACTGGCCTCCCGGTCTGCTTCGCCTTCGGCGTGGTCGGACGACGGCGAACTGGCCGAGCCTGGCTCCTGCGATTGCTGCGGCTGCGGCTGCGGTTGCGGTTCTTCAGTTTGCTCGTCCTGCTGATCCTGGTCTTGTTCGGATTCGGGCTGTTCCTCACGGCGGCGCAGCAGCTCTTCGACCAGTGCCTTGTTGCGTTGTGCCGGTTGCAGATCAGGCTGGAGATCGAGCGCCTGGTCGTAGGCCTCGATGGCAGCCTCCAAGGCTTCGCTGCGAGCCAGGGCATTGCCACGATTGTAGTGATCGACGGCTGTATTGCCTTCGGCGAACAGCTCCGCGGCGCCGGCATAGTCGCCGGCCTGGTAGCGCGCAGTCGCTCGCCAGCGGGGATCTATGAAGCGCTCCGCCGCCTCGGCGGGGCGCTGTGCCTCGAGCATGCGTTGACCTTGCTGATCGCGCCGCAGCCACAGGTCATCGAATTCGAACGCGTTGGCCGGCTGCGGCTGCAACAGCAGGAGCGGCAGGCAGAACAGCCAGCCGCGACGGCCAGCCAGCGCAGCAAGCAGGAGCAGCGGCACAAGGAGCCAGTGGCCCTGATCCAACCAGGCTTCGAATCGGGTGATCTCGTCGTCGTGCTGCAACGTACCGGCCTCATCGAACAGGCCGAGCGCCGCGAGATCGTCGTCGCCCAGGCGTGCCTGTTGGTAGCGACCGCCCAATTCTGTGGCCAGGCGCTGCAGCCGTGCATTGTCCAGGCGCGGGATCAGGATCGCGCCCTGTGCGTCCTTGAGGAAGCTGCCATTGTCTCCGGCAATGGGTGCGCCCTGTTCGGTGCCGACGCCGAGGATCAGCAGGTTCTCGCCGCGCCCACGCATCAAGGTGCCGATTGCTCTGTGTTCGTGCTCGTCCAGACTGCTGCCGATCAGCAGCAAGCGCCCCCGGCCCAGACCCGTTTGCTCGAGTAGGGCGAGACCCTTGGCGACGGCGAGGTCCGCACGTTGGCCCGGCTCGGGCATCAGGGCCGGATGCAAGGCATCCAGCAAGTTACGGGTGGTCGCCAGATCGTCTGACAGCGGCACCACGGTGTGGGCGCTGCCGGCGAACACCACCACGGCGGTCTGTACGTCCTGTCGCCGCTCCAGCAGATCCAGCAGTTTGCGCTTGGCCTGCTCCAGGCGCGTGGGCGGAACATCGCCAGCGAGCATCGAGGGGGTGAGCTCCAGCAGCACCACCAGCGGATCGCTGCGCTTCACGCTGGGTTGCTCGAAGCGCTGCCAGCTGGGGCCGAGCAGGGCGCTGACGGCCAGCAGCCAGGCAACGCCGAGTACCAGCCAGGGCAAGCGACTATGCCGTAGCCGGCCGCGGGTCAGCAGCGCCGCATGAAAGGCTTCCGGGAGCAAACGCTGCCAGCGGCCGATTTGCAACTGGCGGTGCCAGAGCCGCCACAGCAACCAGATCAGCAGAGGCAGGATGACCAGCCAGTAGGGCCGTAGCAGATAGGGCAGCAGTTCGCTCATCGACGCTGCTCCCGCCGCCATGCCAGGCGCTGCAGCTGAGCGCTCCACAGGCTGGCCGCCACCATCAGCAGACTGATCAGCAGTGCCGCCGACAGCGGCCAGACATAGAGCGCTTCGGCGAGGCGCGCTTGGGTCGGTTGCTGTGCGGCTGGCTCGAGCCGATCCAGGGCGTCGCCGATGGCCTTCAGCTCTGCGCTGGAGGCTGCGCGAAAGTACTCTCCGCCGGTCTGGTCGGCGATGGCGCGAAGTGTGGGCTCGTCCAGGTCCAGGCCCGGATTGAAGCCGAAGCGGCTGAGTACTCCACCTTCTTCCGGAACGGCGCCGATGCCGATGGTGTGGATTCGTATGCCTTCAGCGGCGGCCAACGAGGCCGCCAGCAGCGGCTCGATTTCACCGCCATTGCTTGCGCCATCGGTGATCAACACCAGCACGCGGCTATTCGCTGGTCGGTCCCGCAGGCGTTTCACGGCCAAGCCGATGGCATCGCCGATAGCGGTGTTGCTGCCGGCAATGCCTACCCGCGCCTCGTCCAGCCAGACACGCACCGTGCGGCGGTCGAAGGTCAGTGGTGCCTGTAGATAGGCCTTGCTGCCGAACAGGATCAGGCCGACGCGATCGCCGCGGCGCTGTTCGATGAAGTCGCCGAGCAGCACCTTGACCAGGTCCAGGCGTGTCAGCTCCTCGCCTTGCCATTGCATGTCGGGGTAGTCCATCGAGCCGGAGACGTCCACAGCCAGCAGCAGATCGCGGCCACTGGTGGGCAGGGGCAGCGGTTCACCGAGCCACTGCGGGCGGGCCGCGGCAAACAGCAGCAGCAGCCAGATGGTGAGGTAGGGCAGTTGCTGGCGCCAGGCGGGCAGTGCGATACGGGCGCGACGCCCCGCGAGTTGTTGCAGCTCATCGAGGAAGCTGACCTTCAAGGCGGCTTCGCCACTGTCGGCAGGCGGCAGCAGTGCGCGCAGTAGCCAGGGCAAGGGCAGCAGGGCAAAGATCCAGGGCCAGGCCAGTTCAAACATGCTTGCGAATCCAGATGTCGACGGATTGTTCGAGGCCGTCGATGGCCTTGTCGTCGAGCCGGCACTCGGCTCGATAGGCGCCTTCGACCAGAATCATCCAGCGGGTCAGTCCGGCGGCCGGGCAGCGGCTGTCGAGAAAGGCCAGCCAGGTACGGCCGCTGAGCGTGTGCGGATGGTCGTCGGGATAGCGGATGCGGCAGAGTCGCTTGAGCAAACCGTTGATCTGCTGCAGCCATTGGCTGGCGGGTTGGCCGCCGTAGGGCTTGCTCAGGCGGGACAACTCGATGAGCGCCTCTTGGCGCTGCGGGTCCAATGGCGCCTCGGGCTGGACGCGTGGTTGACGCGTGATCAGACGATGGCGCAGCTGCCACAACGCAGCGAAGACGCCGAATAGCACCAGCCCGAGCAGCCACCAGCCCGGCGCCGGGGGCCACCAGTGGACAGGCTCCGGGTTGATCAGCGGTGCCAACTGGTCGAGCGGGTTCATGGCCGTGTGCTCGGATGCCGGACGCTCAGATGCTCGCGCAGCTGTTCGATCAAGTCATGCTGGGTGTCCAGCGGCATCAGCGGCACCCGCAAACGGTTGGCCAGGCGCTGCCAACGCGCGCTGCGCGCTTCGCCCAGCTCGCGGTAGCGCTGACGCAGCGCGGCGTCGTGGGTATCGAGTTCCAGCCGCGCATTGCCTTCACTGAAGCGCAGCAGGCCGGCGGCGGGCAGGGCGCGATCCAGCGGGTCGAACAGGGGCAACAACAGCAAGTCGACATGGCGCGCCAGCAGGCTGAGCTGTTGTTCTGCGGCATCGGTCAGGGTGCGCTCGTCGCAGAGAATCACCGACAGGCTACCGGGGCGCAGCACTTCTCGTGCCCTGCGTAGCGCCATGCTGAACGCTTCCGGATCGAGTGGGCTTTCCGGGTGCAGTCGGTTGTTGGCCTGCGTGACGCGATCGAGCAGCTGTAGCAGGCTCTGCTTGCTGCGCCGCGGCTTGATCTCCTGCTGCTCGCTGCCGAACACCAAGCCGCCGACCCGGTCGTTGTGGCTGAGCGCCGCCCAGGCGATCAGGCTTGCCGCATGAGCTGCCAACACTGACTTGAACAGACGGCCACTACCAAAGAAAAGGCGCGGGCTCTGTTCGATGACGATGTAGATCGGGCGCTCGCGTTCTTCATGGAAGAGCTTGGTATGGGGCTCCTGGGTGCGCGCGGTGACTCGCCAGTCGATGGTGCGCACATCATCTCCGGCCTGGTAGACACGGACCTGGTCGAAATCCACACCACGCCCGCGCAGCTTGGAATGATGCAGACCCACCAGCGGACTGCGGCGATGGGGCGTGGAGAAAATGGGCACTTCACGCACGCGATGGCGCATATCGATCAGCTCGGCCAGGCTCACCCGGATGCCGGCGGTCTGCTCGCTCGGCTGCCCGCTGCCGGAAGCCTGCGGTTGCATCAGGCCACCGCGACCACGTCGAGAATGCGCTGGATGACGCGGTCCTGGTCGATCCCGGCTGCTTCCGCCTCGAAGGAAAGGATCAGGCGGCGACGCAGCACGTCGAAGAGCATCGCCTGGATATCCTCGGGGCTGACGAAGTCACGCCCGGCCAGCCAGGCATGGGCACGGGCACAGCGGTCCAGCGAGATGGATCCGCGCGGGCTCGCGCCATAGGCGATCCACTCGGCCAGCTCGGCGTCGAACTTCGCCGGAGTACGGGTCGCCATGATCAGCTGCACGAGGTATTCCTCTACGGCGTCGGCCATGTACAGCCCGAGGATGTCCTTGCGTGCGGCGAAGATGGCCTGCTGGCTGACCCGGTGCTCCGGTGCCGCTTCGCCGTTGATGGCTTCGCCCCTGGCCTGCTGAAGAATACGGCGCTCGACCGAGGCGTCAGGGAAGCCAATCTTCACGTGCAGCAGGAAGCGGTCCAGTTGCGCTTCTGGCAGCGGGTAGGTGCCTTCCTGTTCGATCGGGTTCTGCGTTGCCATCACCAGAAACAGCGGTGGAAGGTCGTAGGTGCTGCGTCCGACGCTGACCTGCCGTTCGGCCATCGCCTCGAGGAGTGCCGACTGCACCTTGGCCGGGGCCCGGTTGATCTCGTCAGCAAGCACCAGGTTGTGGAAGATCGGGCCTTGCTGGAAAACGAAGCTGCCGGTTTCCGGACGGTAGATTTCTGTGCCGGTGATGTCCGCTGGCAGCAGGTCGGGCGTGAACTGAATACGATGGAACTCGGCCTCCAGACCCTCGGCGAGCTCTTTGATAGCGCGTGTCTTGGCCAGACCCGGCGCACCCTCGACGAGCATATGGCCGTCGGCGAGCAGGGCGATCAGCAGTCGTTCGATCAGCCGTTCCTGGCCCAGAATCTGGGTGGACAGGAACTGTCGCAGCGCGGTTATCGATTCACGGTGATCCATCGTTTCGCTTCTTCCAGGGTGGGCGGCAGATCGGCTGATGGGGCTGGCGGGGCCGTCAGCAGCTATTGCCTGCTACAGACAGTCGCAGGGGACTGTTGGAGAAGCGCCACTTTACTGCATTAGCCCTCAACTAGACTAACCTTGAACCTTCGTCCTGTGCCGTCAGTCACTACCGACGTGCCTTTCCCCAGCAAGCCAAGCGGAGCCATACATGGCGTTCTTTTCAGCGGCCAGCAAAGCCGACTTTCAGCAGCAATTGCAGACAGCGTTAGCGCAACACGTAGACACGAAAATCCTGCCGCAACTGAATCTGTTCGCCGAACAGTTCTTCGGCATCGTCGCGTTGCCGGAACTCACCGAGCGGCGCATGAGTGACCTGGTTGGTTCGACGCTGGCCAGCTGGCGCCTGCTTGAGCGCTTCGACCCCGCCACGCCGGAAGTGCAGGTGTTCAATCCTGATTTCGAGAAGCATGGCTGGCAGTCGACCCACAGCGTGGTCGAGGTGCTACACCCGGACATGCCGTTCCTGGTCGACTCGGTACGCATGGAGCTGACGCGCCGCGGCTACAGCATCCACACCCTGCAGACCAGCGTGTTGCAGGTTCGCCGCGCCGCCGACGGCAGCTTGCTTGAACTTCTGCCCAAGGACCAGCGCGTCGCCGATAGCCATGCTGAATCGCTGATCTTCGTCGAAATAGATCGCTGCGCCAGCCCGTCTGCGTTGCGCGAATTGGAGCAATCACTGCTCGGCGTGCTGGCCGACGTGCGCCAGGCCGTAGGCGATTTTTCTGCGATGAAGGGCAAGGCCGTCGAGCTACAAGGGCGGTTGGAACGGGTCAATCTGAATATCGACGGCGACGAACTGGACGAAATTCGCGATTTCATGCGCTGGTTGGCCGACGATCACTTCACCTTCCTTGGTTACGAAGAGTTCTCCGTGCTGGAGCAGGCTGACGGCGGACGAATCGTCTACGACGAAAGCTCGCTGCTGGGGTTGTCGCGGTCCATGCGCACCGGGCTTTCGGAGGAAGAGCAGTCGCTCACTGCCCAGTCGGTGAGTTATTTGCGCGAGCCGCTGCTGCTGTCGTTTGCCAAGGCGGCCATGCCCAGCCGGGTGCATCGCCCGGCGTATCCAGACTTCGTGTCGGTGCGTGAATTCGATGACGAGGGGCGCGTGGTGCGCGAGTGCCGCTTCCTCGGTCTGTTCACCTCGTCCGTCTATACCCAGAGTGTGCGACGCATTCCGTTCATTCGCCGCAAGGTGGAGACGGTCGTGCAGCGGGCAAACTTCGGCAACTCCGCCCACTTGGCCAAGGAGCTGGTGCAGGTTCTCGAAGTGCTGCCGCGCGACGAGTTGTTCCAGGCGCCGATTGACGAGCTGTTCGAGAACGCTATCGCCATCGTGCAGATCCAGGAGCGCAATCGACTGCGGCTGTTCCTGCGCTTCGATCCGTACCGGCGCTTCTGCTACTGCCTGGTATACGTACCGCGCGACAGTTACTCGACCGAGACGCGGCTCAAGATCCAACAGGTTCTGCAGGAGCGGCTCGAGGCAAGCGATTGCGAGTTTTCCACTTACTTCTCCGAGTCCGTGCTGACGCGGGTGCAGTTCATCCTGCGCCTCGATCCCAGCAGGGCGGTACAGGTCGATCCAGTACGTCTGGAGCAGGAAGTGCTGCAGGCCTGCCGCACCTGGCAGGACGATTACCAGAGCTTGGTGGTCGAGCGATTCGGTGAGGCCAAGGGCACGCATCTGCTCACCGAGTTTCCCAAGGGCTTCCCGGCCGGTTACCGCGAGCGCTTTTCGCCGCAATCGGCCACCGTCGACATGCAGCATGTGCTCGACCTGAGTGAAGAGCGTCCGCTGGTGATGAGCTTCTATCAGCCGATCACTGCGGAAGAGAATCGCCTCCACTGCAAGCTTTACCACCTGGGCACGCCGCTGCCGTTGTCGGACATTCTGCCGATCATGGAGAATCTCGGACTGCGCGTGCTGGGAGAGTTTCCTTTCCGGCTGCGCGACCGAAACGGCGCTGAATACTGGATCCATGATTTCGCCTTCACTTATGCCGAAGGGCTGGAAATCGACCTCCTGGAGATCAACGAGGCGCTGCAGGATGCGTTCATCCATATCTATGGCGGCTTTGCCGAGAACGATGCGTTCAACCGGTTGGCCCTGACTGCCGGATTGGCCTGGCGGGAAGTGGCGCTGCTGCGAGCCTATGCGCGCTACCTCAAGCAGATTCGCATGGGCTTCGACCTGGGCTACATCGCCAGTGCACTGCTCAATCACACGGACATTGCTCGCGAACTGGTGCGGCTGTTCAAGATGCGCTTCTACTTGGCGCGCAAGTTGGGTGACGAGGATCTGGCTGACAAGCAGCAGCGGCTCGAGCACGCGATTCTGAGTGCGCTGGATGACGTCGCAGTCCTTAACGAGGACCGTATCCTGCGGCGCTATCTGGCGTTGATCCAGGCGACCCTGCGGACCAACTTCTACCAGCCGGATGCTAACGGCCGACCCAAACCGTATTTCAGCTTCAAGTTCGATCCGCGCGCTATCCCCGAAATGCCGCGACCGGCGCCGATGTACGAGATCTTCGTCTATTCGCCGCGGGTCGAAGGTGTGCACCTGCGTGGTGGCAAGGTTGCCCGTGGTGGGCTGCGCTGGTCCGACCGCGAAGAGGACTACCGCACCGAAGTGCTTGGCCTGGTCAAGGCTCAGCAGGTGAAAAATGCGGTGATCGTCCCAGGCGGCGCCAAAGGCGGCTTCGTACCGCGTCGTCTGCCTACCACCGGTTCGCGTGATGACATTCAGGCTGAAGCGATCGCCTGCTATCGGATCTTCATCAGTGGCCTGCTGGACATCACCGACAACCTGCGCGAAGGCCAGGTCGCACCGCCGGCGAACGTACTGCGCTATGACGGCGATGACCCTTACCTTGTGGTTGCTGCGGACAAAGGCACGGCGAGTTTCTCGGATATCGCCAACGGCATCGCTGCCGAGTACGACTTCTGGCTCGGCGACGCGTTTGCCTCAGGCGGCTCGGCAGGTTATGACCACAAGAAAATGGGCATCACCGCTCGCGGCGCCTGGGTTTCCGTGCAGCGCCATTTCCGCGAGCGCGGCATCAATGTGCAGACCGACGTCATCAGTGTGATCGGCATCGGTGACATGGCCGGCGACGTGTTCGGCAACGGCTTGCTGATGTCCGAAACCTTGCAGTTGGTGGCCGCATTCAACCATCTGCACATCTTCATCGACCCGAATCCGGACCCGGCCCGCAGCTTCCTCGAACGCAAGCGACTGTTCGATTTGCCGCGCTCGTCCTGGACCGATTACGACGCGTCTCTGATCTCTGAGGGCGGTGGCATTTTCCCGCGTTCGGCAAAGCGGGTGCATATCACGCCGCAGATGAAGCAGCGCTTCGCCATCGAAGCGGACCAGCTGACGCCTGCCGAGCTGCTGAACGCGCTACTCAAGGCGCCGGTCGATCTGCTTTGGAATGGCGGCATCGGAACCTATGTGAAGAGCAGCAGCGAAAGCCATGCCGAGGTTGGCGACAAGGCCAACGATGCGGTACGGGTCAACGGCGCCGAACTGCGGGCAAAGGTCGTGGGCGAGGGCGGCAATCTCGGTATGACCCAGCTAGGGCGCGTCGAATACGCCTTGCACGACGGCTCGAGCAATACCGACTTCATTGATAACGCCGGCGGGGTTGATTGCTCGGATCATGAGGTGAACATCAAGATCCTGCTCAATGAGGTGGTCAGCGCCGGTGACATGACCGCCAAGCAGCGAAACCAGCTGTTGTTCGAGATGACTGATGATGTTGCCGAACTTGTGCTGCACAACAACTACAAGCAGACCCAGGCGCTGTCCCAGGCACAGCATCGCTCGCGCGAGCGGGCCGCCGAGTACGTGCGGTTGATCAACGCCTTGGAGGCCACGGGACAACTCGACCGTGCACTCGAGTTCCTGCCCTCGGATGAGGCTTTGGCGGATCGCGCTACGATTGGCAAAGGGCTGACTCGTCCAGAGCTTTCCGTACTGATTTCCTACAGCAAGATCGAGCTCAAGAAAGCGCTGCTGGATTCCCGCGTTCCGGACGACGATTACCTCACTCGGGAGATGGACAGTGCGTTCCCGCAACGGCTCGCCGAGCAGTTCCGCGAGGCAATGCTGCAGCACCGCCTCAAGCGCGAAATCGTTGCCACGCAGATTGCCAATGATCTGGTCAATAACATGGGCATCACCTTCGTTCAGCGGTTGAACGAGGCGACCGGCATGAGTGCCGCGAATGTGGCTGGCGCCTATGTGATCGTCCGCGACATCTTCCATCTGCCGCACTGGTTCCGGCAGATCGAGGCGCTCGATCACAAAGTGCCTGCAGAGCTGCAACTGAGCCTGATGGACGAACTCATGCGTCTAGGGCGGCGTGCAACGCGTTGGTTCCTGCGCAACCGTCGCAGCGAGCTGGACGCGGCGCGGGATGTCGCGCACTTCGGTCCGCGTGTCGCCGCTCTTGGGTTGAAGCTCGACGAGCTGTTGCAAGGTTCCACCCGCGACCATTGGCAGGAACGCTATCGGCGTTACACCGAAGCCGGTGTACCCGAGTTGCTCGCGCGTATGGTGGCGGGGACGAACCATCTGTACACGCTGTTGCCGATCCTCGAGGCGGCCGATGAGACCGGTCAGGTTCCCGCGCATGTCGCAGCAGCGTACTTCGCCGTCGGTGGAGCGCTGGAATTGCCCTGGTATCTGCACCAACTGAGCAACATGCCGGTGGCCAATAACTGGCAGGCGCTGGCCCGTGAAGGCTTCCGTGATGACCTGGATTCCCAGCAACGCAGCATTACGGTCTCGGTGTTGCAGATGGAGAACGGCTCGGAGTCGATCAGTGAGCGGGTCGATGCGTGGCTGGCCCAACGGCCGGCACCGCTGGCGCGGTGGCGATCGATGTTGGCGGAGTTGCGTAGTGCGAGCGGTAATGACTACGCGATATACGCTGTCGCTAGCCGGGAGTTGCAGGGGCTGGCGCAATCGGTAGGACATAGCTAACCGCCCGGCCGTCTGGGGTCGATCTGATCCCAGACGGTTAGCCGCGGATCCGAAGTAACGCAGCGCACCGCCCTTGGGCGGTGCGCTGTTTTTATGTTCAGGTCAGAGTTTTTCGAGAGAAATGATCGGAGGCGGGTGATGCTTCAGTCGTGCGCAGGCAGTCCGACCTTGAAGCGTGTGATCTGCGGTAAATCACGCAGGTAACGGATGAGGTCTGGCGCACCCGCTGCCTTCAGGCCCTCACCAATGGCGTTGGCGGTCGGATCGCGCTTCTCCAGCAACAGCAATTCCGAATTGCTGGTATCACGTAACAGGGTCAGGCGGGCATAGGGCACCTGGCTGTCGAGAAGCAATGCCATGAATTCACAGTCGCTCCATGCCTGGGCTGGCATTGTCACCGCGTGATATTCCGCGTCCAGCGCATGAACGCCAGAGCGGTCAAGGCGGTAATCGGTAACATCCGCCGTCAGCATCACTTCCAGGCCGCGTAGGCGGGCATAGGACACGGCACAGGCGAATGCTTCGAGATGGTGTTCCCCGGCCCAGTAAAGCCGCTCGCCGAGCCAACTGGCCTGGCGCACCTCTATCGCTGCTCCCATGTCGAACCCAGGCAAGGCGCTGCCGAGCGCTCGGAGAAAATCCTTGTAGCTGATGATCCGCACCTGTCTGCAGGCGGCGGTCGTGGCGAAGGCCTCGAAGGTCGGGTAGTTCGAGTCGGCTTTGCATTGGCCACCAAAGCCATCGATCTGCCGTAGGTCGAGCTGTGACCGAACGGAATCCTTACTGATCAATCGGGTGAGGGCGGCATGAGCGCGAGCCTTGTCTTCCTGAACCGGGCCAGACAGAGCGCCCCTTGGCAATTCGAGCAGGCGCTGCAGGCAAGGGCCGTCATTCCAGAAAATACTTGGTTCCGGCTCGGGTAAGCGGGAGAAGGGCAGCTGCAAACTGCTGGCGCGCTCCTGGATCGGAAGCGAAGCCTTGGAGCGTAGCCCGAGGCGTTGCGCAAGTCTGGCGATTTGAGATGTCAGTAAAGGCATGGGCTCGGGCAGGCTCATCATGATGCTTGAGCTCTCAGGGCTACGGCCGAAGTGTGGCAGACCTGTGTCATTTGCGCACGGGCTTTGCACCCCTTGCGGGCTGGTCCTGCGTCACAGGCCTGGCCAAAGGTGACGTATCGATGTGGCAATATCGCGGAATAGATCATTGAGGAGCCTCCATGCCAAATCTGCTGCTGGATATCGCATTACCGGCCGAGCGAATGAAAGCGGTATATCAGGGCCATGCGAATCGAGTCCTGATCCGAAGCCGTGAGGGCACGCGAGTCAGCTTGCCGGCGCATCATCTGCGCCCGTTTCTGACCCACGAAGGCATATATGGTTCCTTTGAGCTCGAATTCTCGGAGCAGGGCGAATTGCTGCGCTTGCGACGTCTGAAATAGGGCGATTGTCGACCTCGTCGTGGCGGCGTATTTCCCACCTCGTAAGCGGCCGCTGAAACCCCTTCGGCTGCTATACTCCGCGTCCACATTTACCGAGATTTTAGGCTGCGTATGTATAACCTGGCCCGCCAGCTGTTGTTCAAGTTATCTCCGGAAACTTCCCATGAACTTTCCCTCGAGTTGATTGGCGCCGGTGGCCGTCTCGGGCTCAATGCGATGTTGGGTAAATCACCGGCAAGTCTTCCTGTCCGAGTGATGGGCTTGGACTTTCCCAACCCAGTGGGTCTGGCTGCCGGGTTGGATAAGAACGGCGAGGCCATTCGCGGGATGTCGCAGCTGGGCTTTGGCTTCATCGAGGTGGGAACCGTGACGCCGCGTCCGCAGCCGGGCAACCCCAAGCCGAGGATATTCCGACTGCCCGAGGCCGAGGCGATCATCAATCGCATGGGGTTCAACAATCATGGCGTCGATGCACTGCTGGCGCGCGTCGAAGCTGCAAGGTTCAAGGGTGTGCTCGGTATCAACATCGGCAAGAACTTCGACACGCCGGTCGAGCGTGCCGATGAGGACTACCTGCTGTGCCTGGACAAGGTGTATCACCACGCCAGCTATGTCACGGTGAACGTCAGTTCGCCGAATACGCCGGGCTTGCGCAGTCTCCAGTTCGGCGATTCGCTCAAGAAGTTACTCGACGCGTTGCGCCTGCGCCGTGAGGATCTGGAAATCATGCACGGCAAGCGCGTACCGCTGGCCATCAAGATCGCCCCTGACATGACCGACGAAGAAACGGCGCTGGTGGGCGAGGCCGTTTTCCAGGCGGGGATGGATGCGATCATCGCCACTAACACCACCCTTGGGCGTGAAGGTGTTGCCGGCCTGGCACACGCCGATGAAGCTGGCGGTCTGTCGGGTGCGCCCGTACGGGAGAAAAGCACACACACGGTCAGGGTGCTGGCGCAGACCCTTGGTGGACGACTGCCGATCATTGCGGTAGGCGGTATTACCGAAGGTCGGCATGCGGCAGAGAAGATCGAGGCGGGGGCCAGCTTGGTCCAGTTGTATTCAGGGTTCATCTACAAGGGACCGGCCTTGATCCGCGAGGCGGTGGATGCCATCGCGGCGTTGCGCTCACAAGCGCGCTGAAGTTGCTTTGGGAAGGGGCTCCTGGTGGAGCCCCTGGGCGTCTAGCCCGCCGCCCGGGTAGGGCGTGCTGTATCAGGTCGGAAGGATGGGTGAATCAGCCGACCGCGTGGAGTTCGTTGAGTCTATGCAGACCGGCCGTGCCGGTCAGGCCATCCCAGTTGTCGCCGCGACCCTCCCGCCAGCCGTTGATCCAGGCTTGGCGAACATTGGGATGTGAAAAAGGACAGAGGTCGCGAGATTTGCCATGTATGCCGTGTTGATAACCGCGCAGGAATGCTCGTTCCATCGGATCACGCTTGAGTCTTCTCATTGGGTATTGCCCTCAGTGGTTGACTGGTGTTCCTTGGCCTCATGGCGAGACCGGGCAGATAGACTGCCTATGAAGCGCGCTGCCGGCGTGGCGCGCTTCGCCGACATATTTGCGATGCCGGCCTGAGGTGAGTTCTAACCCAATGCTGAAGGCGCTGGAATGATCGTTTTGTCATAAGTAGGTAACGAATTAATGGTTCTGCCCATAAGCCGGAAACAGAACGGCACCTGAAGTGTACTGCTTCGCCTTTCTGTCAGCGTTTAGACATATTTCGTAGCCGCTTCTTTTATTTTCTCTGCTGGGCTTGTTCCGACGAAAGGGTCGAACGGCGAAGCATCTTTTCTGGAAACACCATGACCGACCGCCATGAATTGATACTGACCTGTCCCAAGGGGCTCGAAGGCCTGCTGCTTGAAGAGGCGACCGCACTCGGATTGGAAGAAGCGCGCGAGCAGACGTCCGCGATTCGAGGATTCGGTGCGCTGGACGTGGCCTACCGGCTCTGTCTGTGGTCACGTCTGGCCAATCGCGTGCTGCTGGTAATACGCCGTTTTCCTACGGTCGATGCCGAGACACTCTATCAGGGCGTCCATGATGTCGACTGGGCTGAACATCTGCAGCCAGTCGGTAGCCTGGCGGTGGAGTTCAGCGGTCGCGGCTCCGGCATCGACAATACCCATTTCGGTGCGCTTAAGGTCAAGGACGCTATCGTTGATCGCCTGCGTACCGCATCGGGCGAGCGACCCAGCATCGACAAGCTCGACCCTGACCTGCGGGTGCATTTGCGCCTAGACAGGGGGCAGGCGGTCCTTTCGCTCGATCTTTCTGGGCACAGCCTTCACCAGCGCGGCTATCGCCTACAGCAGGGCGCGGCACCGCTGAAGGAAAACCTCGCAGCCGCGATTTTGATTCGTGCTGGCTGGCCGCGCATTGCCGCTGCTGGTGGTGCGCTGGCCGACCCCATGTGCGGCGTCGGCACCTTTCTCGTCGAAGGGGCAATGATGGCAGCGGACATCGCACCGAACCTCAAGCGCGAGCGTTGGGGATTCAGTGCCTGGCTCGGACACGTCCCAGCGATCTGGGCCCGTTTGCATGCTGAGGCACTGGCGCGAGCGGAGGTTGGGCTGGCCAAACCACCGTTGTGGATCCGCGGCTATGAGGCCGACCCTCGACTGATTCAGCCGGGGCGCAACAACATCGAGCGCGCCGGCCTGGCCGGCTGGATCAAGGTTTATCAGGGCGACGTCGGCGATTTCGAGCCGCGGCCGGACCAGAACCAGAAGGGCTTGGTCATCTGCAACCCACCATACGGCGAGCGCCTCGGTGACGAGGCGAGCCTGCTTTACCTCTATCAGAATCTCGGCGAGCGTTTGCGTCAGGCCTGCCTGGGTTGGGAAGCGGCGGTGTTCACTGCGTCGCCGGATCTCGGCAAGCGCATGGGCATTCGCAGCCACAAGCAGTATGCGTTCTGGAATGGTGCGCTGCCGTGCAAGCTGCTGTTGATCAAGGTCGATCTGGAGCAGTTCGTCACCGGCCAGCGCACGGCTGCAAACGAGGACAATACGCAACAGCAGGCTCCGGTCGAGCAGGCGCGCCTAAGCGAAGGCGGGCAAATGTTTGCTAATCGCCTGCAGAAGAACCTGCGTCAGCTCGGGAAGTGGGCGCGTCGTGAGGGCATCGAGTGCTATCGGCTGTATGACGCCGATATGCCGGAATACGCGCTGGCAATCGACCTGTACCGCGATTGGGTACACGTTCAGGAATATGCACCACCACGCTCGATTGACCCGGACAAAGCCCAGGTACGTCTGCTCGACGCTTTGGCCGCAATTCCACAGGCGCTGGGTATTCCGCGCGAGAAAGTGGTGGTCAAGCGGCGCGAGCGACAGTCCGGTACGCGCCAGTACGAACGGCAGGCCACTCAGGGCGAGTTCCTTGAGGTAGCTGAAGGCGGCGTCAAGCTGCTGGTCAATCTCACCGATTATCTCGACACCGGGCTGTTTCTCGACCACCGTTCGCTGCGCCTGCGTATTCAACGAGAGGCGGCCGGCAAACGTTTTCTCAACCTGTACTGCTATACCGCTACCGCAACGGTGCACGCCGCGAAGGGTGGTGCTCGCAGCACGACTAGCGTTGACCTGTCGAAAACCTATCTCGACTGGGCGCGACGTAACCTGGCGCTAAATGGGCTGTCGGATCGGCAACGGCTGGAGCAGGGGGATGTAATGGCTTGGCTGGAAGAAGATCGTGACGAGTACGATCTCATCTTCATCGACCCGCCGACCTTCTCCAATTCCAAGCGTATGGAAGGCGTGTTTGACGTGCAGCGTGACCATCTGGCGTTGCTTGATCTGGCTATGGCACGGCTGGCTGCAGGTGGCACTCTGTATTTCTCCAACAACTTCCGCAAGTTCGTGTTGGATGCAAGTTTGAGCGACCGCTATGCCGTGGAGGAAATCACTGCCTCGACGCTGGATGAAGACTTCCGCCGCAATCCTCGAATTCACCGCGCCTGGAAACTGCAGGCTCGGTGATCGTGTTAAGGCAGGCCGCTCGGCCTGCCTTAGTTCGGCTATCAGCGGTGCGCCGTGTTTTCGTTGCGCTGGTTGTACAGGCTTACCAGCACCTGATCGAGAATCGATGAGGCGCCCCAGGGGCGCGGATGGTTGAGGATGGCCACCACCGCCCAGACATTGCCGTCACCGTCGCGGCTGTAGCCGGCTATGGCGCGTACGTTGTTCAGCGTGCCGGTCTTCATATGTGCCTTGCCTGCCACTGGCGTGTTGCGCAGACGCTTGCGCATGGTGCCGTCTACGGCAGCAAGTGGCATCGACGAGATGAACTCGGCGGCGTACGGGCTGCGCCAGGCAGCCTGCAGCAGGTTGCCAAACTCCCTGGCGCTGACGCGCTCCGCGCGCGAAAGCCCAGAGCCATTCTCGATTACCAAGTGTGGGGAAATCAGCCCCTTCTTGGCCAGCCACTGGCGGATTACCCGCTGCGCCGCCTTGGCGTCGTCCGCGTCGGCTTCATTTCGGAACGTTGCGCCCAGGCTCAGGAACAGCTGCTTGGCCATGGTGTTGTTGCTGTATTTGTTGATGTCACGAATGATCTCGGTGAGATCAGGCGAGTAAGCCCTCGCCAGTAGCCGCGCGCTGCTGGGGACCTGTGCTACCCGATCGCGGCCAAGAATACTTCCGCCGAGCTCACCCCAGATCGCACGTACTGCGCCTGCGGCGTAGCGCTCGTGATCCAGCAATGAAAGATAGGTTTGTGCGCTGCAGCCGTCGGCGAGCTTGCCAGTGACCACGACGGTTACGCCATCACCCTCTGCTACAGGGTTGTAGAGCACCTCCGGCCAGCCTGGGCATTTGGCTGCGGGTAGTGCCTGTACGCGGTTGTCGATGCGAACAGTGGCGATGGGAGGCTCCACCGCGATGTTCACCTTGCCGCCATCGTTGCGCACGATGAAACGCAGCGCCTTCAAGTTAACTAGCAGCGAATCCGGCCCGACCAGAAATGGCTTGTTTTGGTCGCCGCCGTCATCGTCGAAAACCGGCAGGTTGGGTTGGACGAAATGGCTGCGGTCCAGCACCAGGTCGCCGGTGACCCTGCTCACGCCATTGGCGCGCAGATCTCGCAGCAGTAGCCAAAGCTTCTCCATGTTCAGCTTCGGGTCGCCGCCACCTTTGAGATAGAGATTGCCGTTGAGGGTGCCATCCACCAGCGGACCGTCCGCATAGAACTCGGTCTTCCACTGATGATTGGGCCCAAGCAGTTCGAGCGCGGCATAGGTGGTAACGAGCTTCATGGTCGAGGCAGGGTTTACCGAAACGTCAGCGTTGACGATGGTAGATGTGGCGTTGCCGGTTAGTGGCAGCATGACCAACGACAATGCTTCGTTGTTGATCTTGTTCGCTTTGAGCGCCTGCTCGACGCGGGTAGGCAGCGTCTGGTTTACACCCGCGGCCAGCGATGGCAAGGCCAAAGGCAAGGAAAGAATGGCGAAACTAATGCCGCGGAGGATGTTCTTCATGCGAGCACCTCTGGGCATACACAAGGGGCTGCTGGCGATGCGATCTGACATACGATTTCCCACTGCTCTAAGGGAACGAATGCGGGCCATTATGCCCGGGAGGTAGAGGCGCGGTGCCTCTATCCGATAAGCGTAGCTGTGGCACATGGGTAACTGCAAAACAAGATACGCGGCCAGGCGCTACGATCGTCTGGTTCACGGTCGGTGATCGCCTTGGCACGGGGTTGCTGTTAGAGTGCGCGCCGTCATCAAGTAGAAAAAGGATCGCTTCAATGGCTACCAATCGTTCGCGCCGCCTGCGCAAGAAACTCTGTGTCGATGAGTTCCAGGAACTGGGCTTCGAGATCAATCTGACCTATCGCGATGGGATTGAAAGCAAGGCCGTAGATGACTTCCTCGAAGCGTTCATCGGTGAAGCGATGGAAGGTAACGAACTCGGCTATATCGGCGGTGAAGACTACGGTTTTGTCTGCCTGGGCCGCCGCGGTTCGGTCAGCGAGGAGCAGCGCGCGACAGTCGATGCCTGGCTCAAAGGTCGCAGCGAATTGGCTGAGTACAGCGTCAGCCCGCTGATGGATGTGTGGTATCCGGAAAACCCGATCAGGGCTGAGAAGTAGTCTGCTCTTCTGATCGTTGCGCTGCGAGCTGGGCCTTCCTGCGCGAACGCCTGGCCAGCAGCACATGTAGCAGATGCATCAGCGTTGCTACCAGCAGCGCGACGCCTACGCCGATAGCGGCGTTTATGAGGCGAATCTGTGGCAGATTCCAATCCTGCGCCAGCGTCTCTGCCAGTAGCAGGAATAGCAGAGTAGTCTGCAGCACGAACAGCCCGTAGTGGTTCGCCTGGAAGGCCCTTCCCAGCACCACCAGCGGGAGCAGAATCATCACCATCAGCGGTGGATCGGCTAGGCCATGGCCGATGTAGATCAGAATTGCCGCCGCAGCCAATATCCCCAGACTCGCTTGCAGCGCCCGCACCAGGCTCCGCTCCAGATCCATCTGCAGCGTGGTGAACACTGCCAGCGTCAGCCAGTAGCCTCTCGGCAAGTCCGCCATGTTAACGATCACGCCACCCAATGCACCGGCTAAGGTGTAGCTCAGCGCATGCACGCGCCATTGGCGGATCGGCGTGCGTCGCGCATGCCGGCGTAGCACCCGCAGAATGCTCATTAGCCTGGGCATGTAGGGCCACATGCGCAGCCCATGCATCCCGCGCATGCCGAACGCCAACAATGTCACCCAGAGCCCGCCAAGCGCAAAGAGCACAGCGATCGCATAAGGATTATTGAACTCGCCGATACCATATTGCCCCTGGCCCAGACACAGGCAGATAGCGAGCCCAATACCGAGCTTTCCCGCTTCGCTGCCATAGCGCTGCAGCCAGGCCAGTAGCAAGCCGTAGAAAGCGAACAAACCAAGACTGATCAGTGGGTGAGTCGCGGACCAGAAGCCGAGCCCGGCACTCCCGGCGCCTAACGCGATGAGTAGTAGCATGCGCAACATGCCGAACCGGTGAAGGGGGTTGGCCTTGGCCGCCTGAAACGCGCCGACAGTTGCCCAAAGGAAGCCTGGATGACCGCTGAACAGGCCGAGCAGCAGGGGTAGGGCGCAACCGAAGCCGGCAACCATGGCTGCACCCCAAGCTGGCCGGCCGGGGTTCCAGTGAATGCTCTGTCGTAACAGGCGCTTCATGCCAGTCAGACCGGGCTGGAGCGGCCGGTCATCTCGCCGGCCATTTCCGTGGCGTAACTGTCGGTCATGCCTGCGATGAAGTCGATCATGCGCAAGTACGACTGATAGAGCGGCAGATCGGGAGATGGGGCGCTACGGCCTAGCAGATCGAGGATTCGTTGATTCTTGAACGAAGGAGTGCCGCCATGATGCTGCTCCAGCGCTGCACCGCAAAACGCGTTGAGCAGTATCTCCAACGTTGTGTAAGCGCCAATCTCATGCAGCGTTTTACGCTTGTCCTGGAAGATCTTCTGCCGGGCCATTGCCTTTGCCTGCAATACGCATTCTTTCGCCTGGCCATGCATGTGCTCGACCAGATCGCCATGCAGATCACCGCGGAGCAAGGCGCCCTGCTGCTCGACGAACGCGCCGGCTGCTGCATTGGTCAGGTGTTCGATTGCCTTGCCGCGCAGAATCGCCAACTTGCGTCGCCTGGAATCGCGAGGACCGAGTTGGCGATAGGTTTCCGGAATGTCATCGCCAACCAGCGCCAGCAACAACGCTTCGACTTCCGAATATTCCAGCAGCTCCATCTCAAGGCCGTCTTCGAGATCGATCAGGCCATAGCAGATGTCATCTGCCGCTTCCATGAGGTAAACGAGGGGATGGCGCGCCCAGCGCTGCTCTGCAACCTGCGGCAGGTTCAGCTTCTGCGCAATCTGCTCGAGCAGCTGTTGCTCGTTCTGGTAGGAGCCGAATTTGTGCTTCTTGTACCCCAGTGCCTCTGCGTGGCGAGAGGTCCAGGGATACTTCAGGTAAGTGCCGAGCGTGGCATAGGTCAGCCGTGTTCCACCGTCGAACTGGTGATACTCCAGTTGCGTGAGGACGCGAAAACCCTGGGCGTTGCCTTCGAAATTGAGAAAGTCGGCGCGCTGTGCGTCGCTCATGTCGTCGAGCCATCCGCGCCCTGCGGCCTGTTGGAACCAGCAGCGAATCGCATCCTCACCGGAATGCCCGAAGGGCGGGTTGCCGATGTCGTGGGCCAGGCATGCCGACTGCACGATCATGCCAAGGTCGGCTGGGCTGCACCATTCAGGCAGGTCGTCGCGCAATACTTCGCCGACACGCATGCCTAGAGATCGTCCTACGCAGCTCACTTCTAGCGAGTGTGTCAGGCGAGTGTGAATATGATCGTTGCTGGAAACCGGATGGACCTGCGTCTTGCGCCCGAGCCGGCGGAAGGCTCCGGAGAAGATGATGCGATCATGGTCCTTGTGAAAAGGGCTGCGGCCCAACTCGTCATTGCTATGGGCCGACTTGCCGAGTCGTTCGCGGGTAAGCAGTGTGTGCCAGTCCAAGGACCATCTCCATATTGCCATTAGCGGGCTGGTGCAAAGCTACCATAACTGCTGGATGCAGATCGGCTAACGTGTCAGAGGTGAAGCATGATTGCACAGCACGACTCGCCTCGGCCCTGCGGCAACCTGCGGCAAGGTGAGTCGTGTTCACGAGGTTGGGGCGATGAGTGCGCGTTACCTGTTTCGCAGCTTTTGCTGACCCTTGATCAGCGGGTAGAGGGTCAGCGCCACACGAGCCAGTTTGCCCATCCTCCCCAATCGGCGACCGAACAGCGCAAGCATCACCGTGGCCGCCATCATCATCGGGCCTCTACCTGAGGATGATTCAGTTGATGAGCGGCGTGACGTGACGAAATTCTTCACCTGTTGCAATGGATGAGAAATCGGTTGTGCGTGGTAGAGCATCTGCTGGCGATGCATCTCCATCCGCAAGCGCACCAGGTCTTTGCGCATACTCAATTCATTCGACGTGCTTAGCGGTCGGCTCATGGCAATAGGCGCTCCCGGTTACGCTCCAGTTCTTCAAGAGTGGCCTGGAATGGCGCGGCGCACTGTTTGGCAAGCGAGATGGCACGGCTGATACATACGACCATGACAACTGCGTAAACGGCGCACAACGTCAGGATTGCAGCGATCCGGTGAGTCTCCCAGAATGCGATGACAATCGCCGCTGAAAGACCAACCAGAATCAAAAGACCTAGAATCAGGCTGACCCCGGCCAGTAGAAATAGCCGAAATGTACGGGCTTTCTCTTCCTGGACCTCTATGCCAACCAGCTCCAGATGTCCCTGTAGCAGACCGACGAATGCGCCGCCCAGCTTTTTCAGCGATGGCTTAGGGGCCTCGGCGCCGGGCTTCGCTTCCATTGGTGTCTCTCCCATTTATCGACGTGTAATCAGACCGAGCAGAAAGCCAACGCCGGCGGCGATACCGATCGACTGCCATGGATGGGTGTGCACGTATTCCTCAGTGCACTGAATGGCCGCCTGGCTCTGTTCACGCATCGAGCCCTCGCGCTCCTTCAGCATCTCCCGAGCCTTAGCGATATTCGCATTGATCTTGCCGCGCAGCTCTTCGGTCTGCCCGCCGGCGGTTTCCTGGGTGTGCTTGAGCAGTCGCTCAGTGTCGCCGATCAGAGTATGAAACTCCTCGATCAAGGCATTCTGTGCAGCCTGCAAGTTACGGCGATGGGCCGACGTATCGATCAGGGGGCGGGTGCTCCCAGCAGGACCCTCAGGGATAGGGGTGTTGTCGCTGGTGCCGAAGGTGGATTCGGTAGACATTCGCAGCTCCTTCTTGAATCTCGCGGGGACGGGACGTCCCGTTGCCTTAAGTTTCGAGCGTGGAGTTGTTGTAAAGGTTCCCCGCTTCGTTAGTCTAGCCGAGAGCGTGTATGACATGGCTCTACCATAGAGAATTCTCCTCTGCTAGACGGCAAGCCTCGTAACTACGAGCAAAAGAAAACCCGCCTAAAGCGGGTTTTCTTTCTACTGCACCGTTTTCAACCGCTATTACATCAGCGGAATGGTGTAACTAACGATCAGACGATTCTCGTCGATGTCGTTGCCGTAGTTATTACGGGCAGTGGCGTTACGCCATTTCAGGTTCAGGTTCTTCAGCGCACCTTCTTGGAAGGTGTAGCCAATGTCCATGTCGCGTTCCCACTCTTTGCCTTCGGTGCCGTTAGCGCGCTCGAAGTTATCGCCGGTGATATAACGAGTCATGAAGGTTAGACCCGGGATACCAATGGAGGCAAAGTTGAAGTCGTAGCGAGCCTGCCATGACTTCTCGTCAGCGTTGGCGAAATCGTTGATCTGAACGTAGTTAACCAGGAACGGATCGGTAGCGCCGCCAACATAAGCGAAGCCGGTATCGCCGCTCATTTTCTGGTAGCCAAGGCCGAAGCTATGGCCGCTAAGCGAGTAAGTCACCATGGCGCCAAGCGCTTTGTTGTCTACGTTAGAGCTGCCGTCATCCTTCGAACGCGAGTAACGCAGGTCGGTTTTGAGGGACTGGCCATCAGCGATTGGCAGCACATGTACGAGGTTGTACGTGTGCTGCTTATAGAGGTCTTCCAGATTGCTGTAGTAGTAAGTAGCAGTCAGGTCCTTGGAGACTTGATAGCTGCCGCCGAGGAAGCGGAAGTCGTCGGACTGATTGTTTGCTGCGCCACCCTCAATACTGATACCGCGGCGGCCCCCGGTATTCAGCGCCATTACCTGGTTGTTGGTGGAGTCGCGATGGTTGATACGGTTCGCATAGCCTGCGTCCAGAGTCAGCCCTTTAATCTCTTTAGAGATGATCTGGGCGCCCTGCATGGTTTGCGGCAGCAGACGGCTGTCGCTGGTGCCAATGGCAGGGTTCTTGAACTGCAGAGTGCCAACTTTGAGAATAGTCTCGGAAACCTTGGCTTTGCCGGTCAGGCCAAACGACGACCAATCTCCCGGAGCCTCATTGCCGTAGGAGCTAGGCATCAAGCCACTACCAGCAGTGTCTTCACTGGAATATAGCTTGACACCCTGCAGCGCTAGAGCGTCAACCCCGAACCCAACTGTGCCCTCGGTATATCCAGACTCTACGCGAAGCAGGAAGCCTTGGCCCCACTCTTCAGCCTTGGATTGGCCACTAGCACCGCCTTCTTGACGGAAATCACGGTTGAAATAGAAGTTACGGAGTTCCAGGCCAGCCTTGGTGTCATCAATGAAGGCGGCTTGAGCCATGGTGGGGATAGCCAGTGTTGCTCCCAGAGTGGCGAGGGCCACGCCCCGGGCGATGGGGGTCTTGAGCATTTCTTATTTCTCCTCGTTGGATGATGCTCTGAAGTCGCTCTTTACGGCGCCATGCAATAAAACATTACAGAGGTTTTTCAACCTTTAGACTTTAGTCGCCAAGCCCCGCAAGTCAACGTGCTAGACGGTCGCAGCCCTGATGGCCAACTCAAATGACGGTCGGTCTGCTTCGTATATCGCGCGTTGCATAGGTCTGGCGGTTAAATACTAAGGGCATTTGCCGGGCAATCTGTGTTGCCGCGGGTGGCAGCATCCTAGCGTTTTGCTCGGTCAGAGTCGAATGGCGTGACAATAAACGCCAGGCGAGTGGGGGCGGTTTCACATTTTCGAGGTCGGATAACCTGCTTTTGGCCCGTTGAAGTCAGTGGCGAATTAGGCTGCTCTTGCTAGTATCTCCGCACGGAAATTGCGAGGGCTTCGGATGTCGCCTGAATGTCAACTCTTCGGTACCTTGGGCTGCCATCTTTGTGAGCAGGCCGAGGAAGTGCTCATGCCATTAGTCGAACACGGCCTGCTAGTCGAGCTAATCGATATTGCCGAGCGTTCCGAGTGGGTCGAGGATTACGGCTTGCGCATACCAGTGCTTCGTCGCGTTGATACCGGCGCTGAATTGGATTGGCCATTCGAGGCGCAACAAGTGGTGAGTTTTCTACAAAGTGCGACGCGATGATGCATGGAACAGGCATAAAAAAACCGGCTAATTAGCCGGTTTTTTTGTTCAGCTCGTTCAGCTAGCTGAACGAAGGGATATGGTCGGAGCGACTGGATTCGAACCAGCGACCTTCTCGTCCCGAACGAGACGCGCTACCAAGCTGCGCTACGCTCCGAAGATGGCGCGCATTCTACAGAAAAAGTTTTGCTACACAAGGCGTTAGGCGGGGAATTTTTTGGAGCGTGCCTGAGGATTTGTGCAAGGTGCCCTGGCAAGAGCTGCTCGGGCACGCAGGGAGGGAAACGTCTCAAAGTTCGCGTACGGTGCGCACCTGATCCTTATTCACTTTGCCGGGCTTGCCGTCGATCTGCTCATATTCATAGAAACCAGACTCGTCATCATAGTCGGGGCGATCCAATGTCTGAATTTCTCGGCCATCGTTGAGCGTAATCACGCTCGGATTGGCACAGCCAGCAAGGATCCCGAAACTCACAGCGAGGACGAGGGTGGAGATGATAGATGGTCGCATGACGCTATTCCTTTTGCGGGTTTCGATACCCATGGGACGAAGCGTGCCGCTGCGAAGTTCCCGCTAGCAAATCGGTCTTGAGCAGTTCTGGGCTGTTGAGGTTGGCCAAGCGAGGGTCGGCATCGGGAGCCTGAAGCTCCATGACCCCCAGATGAAGGAGAGTGCGTAATGGGCTGCGCTCCCCGGCGAGCCACAAGGTTTCGATCTCCGCGCGCAAGTAGGTAGGGATAATGCTGAAAAGGGGCTCCGATTGTTTTCCGCAGCGGAGCATTACCGGTACTTCCGGCGCGTCAGTTGCGGCAGCGTGAAGAGATTGGAGCAGTGGTTGATCTACCAGGGGCGTATCGCAAGGCAATAGAAGCATCCAGTCATTGCGCGCAACCGAGAGGCCGCTTCGTATTCCTGCAAGGGGGCCTGGATATCCTTCCTCGGCGTCGCATACCAGCCGGTCTGCATATTTGGCGTAGCAGGATTGATTACGATTGCAGGACAGCAAAAGGTCGTCCGTCAGAGGCCGAACAGTTTCATGCAACCACGCGATCAGTGGCCGACCATGCCAATCGATCAGGCCCTTGTCATGCCCGCCCATACGCTGACCACGACCGCCTGCTAGAAGCAAGATGGAGCACGACGGCAATATCAGATCCGACATGATGTTGCTCCGCAAATATGTTGCGTATAGCACCCGGCCGGTATGGGGGCAACCGCTCACGTCCAGCGTCAGCTAATCCTATGTCTTGGCTCTCGTGAGGCATCGGTCGGGAGTATTTGTGCCTCGGAGCACATAATCTCGGCTAAACCAACCAGGAATTCCGTTGTCTATCTCCTCCATCCGCGTTTTCAGAGGAAGCGGATGCCGCCTGCTTATTGGCCGACACAAGGAGAACAAGCACATGCAGGAGAGAAACGTTTGGGTTGATTACGCCAAGGCGATCGGAATCATTCTCGTTGTCTACGGGCATGTCGCACGAGGTGTTTTCAACGCGGGCCTGCCAATGGATGAGGGCGAGTTCGCGCTGGTAGACAGCATCATCTACAGCTTCCATATGCCGTTGTTCTTCTTTCTGTCGGGCCTGTTCTTCTTCGATTCGCTGCAGAAAAGGGGGCGGGGCGGGCTGCTCGTGAATAAAGTGGACACAATCGTGTATCCCTTTATTGTCTGGTCGCTGTTGCAGGGGTTGTTCGAAGTCCTCTTGTCAAACTATACGAACGGGCAAGTCACCCTTATCGAAGTTTTTTCGCTGTTGTGGATGCCAAGAGCGCAGTTCTGGTTCCTCTATGCGCTCTTTCTAGTGTTTGTTGTCTGCACGTTTCTATACGCTCGCGCTGATCGCCGTTACTTTCTTCCGTTCGTTGTGTTGTTTGGTGTCTTGTTCGTGTTTCAGCAGGAGTTGACGGTCAACAATATGACGCGCTTCATTCTAGGCAACACCGTGTTCTTTGCGCTTGGTGTGTGGTTCAACGAGGTCAAGGCTTTTTTCCTGGCGCGCTTTACGCAACTGACCTTGTTCTTCGGTGTGTTGTTCGTAGCAGGACAATATCTGTTTCATGTGACGTTCGGCTTGAACTACACCAGTGGCGGGTTGCCAGTGCTGGCGCTGGCAACCGTCTCGATCTTCTTCATGATTGCCTTGTCGATGTGGCTCGGGCAGTTTCGAGTTGATTGGTTCCTGTTCATCGGCGCGTCTTCGATGACGATATACCTGATGCACATTCTGGCAGGCAGTGGCGTACGGGTAATACTGAGCAAGTTCCTTGGTATCGACTCGATTGCTGCTCATCTTGTGATCGGGACGCTGATCGGAATTGCCGCTCCACTGCTCGCGCAGGTGTTTATTGACCGCTTCAAGCTTCATTTTCTGCTTACGCCACCCAAGCGAATCTCCGCGTCCCATCTACGCATGCGCAAGGCTATGGCGTAGGGCTTTCCCTTGGTCGCCGCCCAGTCGAGGTGTGGGCGGCGGCCATGGTTGGTGACGTCTCCCCATGCAATCAGCCGCAGCTGATTCGCTCTATGGTCATGCTTGCATCGGTATTTATGTTCAGGCGCTGGGAGTTGTATTCCAGCGTCACAATGTCATCGGGCCCTAGTATGCGCGCTGTCTTCGCTCCTGATTGATTCCTGGCCTGCTCTAGCAACTCCGGCGTTGCCTTCTTGCCTGCGAAGTGGCTCACAGCCTCGGAGTTACAGGTCCCGTCTGCATGAATGGGTTCGATGGCAGTGGTTTTGGGCTGACAGCCAGATGCCAGCGCTGAAGCAGCCATCAGCAGTGGAATGGAAAATTTGATCTGATACGTGTGCATTCCTTATTCGTTCCCTTTCTTCAAAAACAACTATTATCAAAGTTACGAGCGGGTCGGTAGGGCAGGTGGAACCATGCGCAAAGAGCACGCCTTGTGGATTTTTAAAATGAGGCCGTGGTCGGGAACCGAAACGGCATTGGCTCGTCTTATTGCCTGATGGCGCTTTGCAATCCTCAGTTGACGATAAAGAAGGAGTTTCCCGCTATGTTCACTTCCCCCTTACTCAAGCGAGTCGCGACGGTCCTGGCTGCTCTACACATCCTTCTGGTGGCACAGATTCCACTTGCGCAAGCTGCGATGATCGGCACGCCAGAAGTCGTTGCCGAACACCAGCAGCAGGTGGACCGGCAGCAATTGCTTTCCATGCTCGATGATCAGGACGTGCAGAAAAAACTCGAGTCGATGGGTGTAGAGCGCGACCAGGTCGAAAAGCGAATCAATGGTCTGACGGCCGCTGAGCTGGCTCAGTTCAATCAGCAGCTAGATCAGGCGCCTGCTGGTGCGGGTGTGGTGGGCGTGATCGTACTGTTCCTGGTGATCTTCATCATCACTGACATGCTCTGTGCAACCAACATCTTCAACTTCGTCAACTGCGTCAACCGTTGAGTCAGCGGCTACTCATACTGCTGCTGTTCGCGGTGCTCGGCGGCTGCGCTCGGACGGCGGTTACGCTTGTCGACGATGCGCAGCTTCCGGCGAGGGCAGAGCTGGTTGAGGTGCCGTTCTATCCGCAGGACGAGTACCAATGCGGGCCCGCTGCGCTGGCAACAATGCTCTCGCAGCGAGGTGTCGCTACGACGCCGGACGCGCTGGTGGATCAGGTTTACATTCCTCAGCGCAAAGGCAGCCTGCAGGTCGAAATGGTCGCTGCGGCTCGTTCGAGCGGTCTTCTCGTGTATCCGCTGCAACCACGTCTTGAGGATCTGCTTGCCGAAGTAGCAGCAGGTAATCCTGTGTTGGTATTGCAAAATCTTGCTTTTGATCGCTGGCCGCAATGGCACTTCGCCGTGGTAGTAGGCTATGACCTCCCGAAGCAGCAAATTGTTTTGCGTTCCGGCACGACGAAGCGCTGGGTAGGCAGTTTCCGTGAGTTCGAGCGTTCTTGGGCCAAGGCCGAGCGTTGGGCTGTGGTTACGCTCAGGCCTGATCAGATGCCATCCACGGCACGGGAAACGGTCTGGCTACGCAGTGCGAGCGACCTCGAAGAGGTGGGGCGGACCCGCGCTGCTCAGGTTGCGTATGAGGCCGCGGCAGCGCACTGGAATTCGGCACTCTCGCGGTTTGCACTAGCGAACAGTCAGTATGCAGTTGGAGAAAAGGCTGCGGCTGAAGAGTCGCTGCGTATGAGTGTCCGTCTCGATCCAGGCTTCGCCATTGGCTGGTTCAATCTTTCGCAGGTGCTGGCTGAGCGGGGTTGTGGCTCTCTTGCCCGAGATGCGCAAGCCTGCGCTGTACGAATTGCCCCGGATGATGCTCGCCTCAAAGCGCCGTTGCCGGCGCAAGGGAGCGGACAAGCGGCTCAATGCCTTCCGATTCCACTGTGTTCTTCACCCTGATTATCAGAAGCCAAGCCTGTCACGAAGGCTGTAATACATAGCGCCGAGCGCGCTCAGCGGCACCTGAAAACGCTGCCCTCCGGGGAATGGATAATGAGGCAAGCTGGCAAACGCATCGAATCTCTCCGCTTGGCCGCTGAGGGCTTCGGCGATCACCTTTCCTGCCACGTGTGTATAGGTAACGCCGTGGCCGCTGCAACCTTGCGAATAGTAGATATTGTTGCCCAGTCGCCCGACCTGGGGTAGTCGTGACAGCGTCAACAGAAAGTTACCCGTCCACGCATAGTCGATCTTCACTTTTTCTAGTTGTGGGAAGGTCTTCAGCATTTTTGGGCGGATGATCGATTCGATATCGGCAGGGTCGCGTGCACCATAGACGACTCCGCCCCCGTAAATGAGGCGTTTATCAGCCGATAGCCGATAGTAGTCGAGCAGGTAATTGCAATCCTCAACACAGTAGTCCTGCGGCAGAAGATTGCGCGCGAGCTCATCGTCCAGCGGCTCGGTCGCTATCACTTGTGTGCCACAAGGCATCGACTTAGCAGCCAGCTCAGGAACCAGATCGCCCAAATAAGCGTTACCTGCAACCACAACGAATTTCGAGCGAACGGTCCCCTTGGGTGTATGCACCAGCGGTGTTTCGCCTCGTTCGATTCGAGTGGCGGGGGAGTATTCGTGGATGGTTCCGCCCAGCGACTCGATGGCAGTGGCTTCGCCGAGCGCGAGATTGAGTGGATGAATATGGCCGCCATGCTTGTCGAGCATGCCTCCCGCATATCGGTCACACGCGACTACCCTCCGCATGTCTTGCTCATCCAGTAGCTCTAGATGCTGGTAGCCGTATCGTTCCCAAAGTGCTTTTTGCGTTTCAAGGTGGTGCAGCTGTTTCTGATTGAAGGCGGCGAACACGCCCCCGTCTTTCAGATCGCATTGAATATCGTAGCGAGCGACTCGTTCGCGAATAATCCGACCGCCTTCAAACGCCATTGCACCGATCATCTTTGCTGCTTTGGCGCTAGCGCTGCGCTCAATGCTATCCAGGTCACGGCTGTAGCTATTGACGATCTGTCCGCCGTTGCGTCCGGAGGCGCCAAAGCCAACTTTTACTGCTTCAAGGACGACTACGCTGTAACCCTTTTCGAGCAGAAACAGAGCGGTCGACAAGCCGGTATATCCTGCGCCGATCACGCACACGTCCGCCTGCTTGTCTTCCTGAAGCTCCGGTCGAGCTGCCGCTGTAGTCGCGGTGGCTGCATAGTAGGAAGCTGGATAATCCTTGTGCGGCATATTGGATGCTCCGTTCTGAATATTTTACGCATGCTAGCGCTTAAGACTGCCGCTCGCCAGACTGCGAGCCCGCTGCGCACGTGTTTCCAAAATTTCCAGATATCAGTGAGTTAGAAGAAAAAGCGCTTGACTCTTTTTTTTCTGGCTTTAGAATGCGCCCCCATCGAAGGCACATAGCTCAGTTGGTTAGAGCACCACCTTGACATGGTGGGGGTCGTTGGTTCGAATCCAATTGTGCCTACCAATTCGATTAAAGGGTCGCGCAAGCGACCCTTTTTTTTGGCTTGCTTGTCAGTGCTTCTGCTTTCTGAAAGCATCGCCAGTCTTGTTTTCCTCCAGTGACTTCGGTTCGGTCGAGGTGAGCTCATCAAGCGCCTGCCATTGTGCGGCAGGCATGCTCGCCGAATCGCTTTACTGGCTCATCCCAACCCATGTGGCCTTTAGTACGGGTCACCACTAGGAGAGGAGGCGCCATGCCCACCATTACTCTTCCCGATGGCAGTCAGCGTTCGTTTGATCATCCAGTTACCGTGGCTGAGGTGGCTCAGTCCATTGGCGCTGGTCTTGCCAAAGCGACCGTCGCAGGCAAGGTTGACGGCAAGTTGGTCGATGCCTGTGATCTGATTGCACAGGACGCGACGCTGCAGATCATCACGCCGAAGGATGCGGAAGGGCTGGAGATCATTCGCCACTCTTGTGCGCACCTGATCGGGCATGCGGTGAAGCAGCTATATCCGACGGCTCGAATGGTTATCGGGCCAGTCATCGATGAGGGCTTCTATTACGATATCGCCTACGAGCGGCCCTTTACTCCTGATGATGTCTCTGCCATCGAACAGCGTATGCGTGAGCTGATCGATCACGATTACGACGTCATCAAAAAGATGACGCCACGTGCTGAGGTCATCGAGGTGTTCCAGTCGCGCGGTGAGGACTACAAGCTGCGCCTGGTCGAGGATATGCCCAACGAGCAGGCGATGGGTTTGTACTACCACGAAGAATACGTCGACATGTGCCGTGGTCCGCATGTACCGAATACACGCTTTCTGAAGTCGTTCAAGCTTACCAAGTTGTCTGGTGCGTACTGGCGCGGCGACGCAAAGAACGAGCAGTTGCAGCGTATCTACGGTACTGCCTGGGCGGATAAGAAGCAGCTGGCTGCCTATATCCAGCGCATCGAGGAAGCTGAAAAGCGCGACCATCGCAAGATCGGCAAGCGGCTTGACCTGTTTCATACGCAGGAAGAGGCGCCGGGCATGGTGTTCTGGCATCCGAATGGTTGGACGCTTTACCAGGTGCTTGAGCAGTACATGCGGCAGGTACAGCGCGAAAACGGATATCTGGAGATCAGAACCCCGCAAGTAGTCGATCGCGTGCTCTGGGAAAAGTCCGGACACTGGGCCAATTACGCCGAAAACATGTTCACGACTGAGTCGGAGAGCCGCGATTACGCGATCAAACCGATGAACTGTCCGTGCCATGTGCAGGTATATAACCAAGGTTTGAAAAGCTATCGCGAGCTTCCGTTGCGCCTAGCAGAGTTTGGCGCTTGCCATCGTAACGAGCCGTCCGGTGCGTTGCACGGCATCATGCGTGTGCGTGGTTTTACCCAGGATGATGCGCATATCTTCTGTACGGAAGAGCAGATGCAGGCCGAGTCTGCGGCGTTTATCAAGCTGACGCAGGCGGTGTATGCCGACTTCGGTTTCTCGGACATCGAGCTGAAGCTGTCTACCCGTCCCGAGAAACGCGTAGGCTCGGATGAACTCTGGGACAGGGCTGAAGCGGCTCTCGCCTCGGCGCTGGAAATTGCCGGCCTACCTTATGATCTGCAACCTGGTGAGGGTGCGTTCTACGGTCCTAAGATCGAGTTCTCCCTGCGCGATTGTCTCGGGCGGGTATGGCAATGCGGCACGCTGCAGTTGGATTTCAATCTGCCGGTGCGTCTCGGCGCGGAATACGTTAGTGAGAACAATGATCGACAGCATCCGGTCATGTTGCACAGAGCGATCCTTGGATCTTTCGAGCGCTTCATTGGTATTCTGATCGAGCACTATGAAGGAGCTTTCCCTGCGTGGCTCGCGCCGACGCAGGCGGTGATCATGAATATCACCGATAAGCAGGCCGTTTTTGCCGCTGAAGTCGAAAAAACGCTCCTCCAAAGCGGCCTCCGTGCCAAGTGTGACTTGAGAAACGAAAAGATCGGCTTTAAAATCCGCGAGCATACCTTGCTCAAGGTTCCCTATCTTCTGGTTATCGGAGATCGGGAAGTCGAGACACGATCCGTTGCTGTGCGCACGCGTGAAGGCGTTGATCTGGGCTCCATGCCCCTTGATGACTTCGCCCAGTTGCTGACACAAGCGGTTTCCCGGCGTGGTCGCCAAGAATTGGAGTAATAATTATTAAGCGTGAAATGAGACAGGATAAACGAGCTGCACCCAAGGCCCCGATCAACGAGAATATCTCGGCTCGTGAGGTCCGTTTGATTGGTGCTGATGGCGAGCAGGTTGGCATCGTCTCGATTGATGAAGCGCTTCGTATAGCTGAAGAAGCCAAGTTGGATCTGGTGGAAATTTCCGCCGATGCGGTTCCTCCTGTATGCCGGATCATGGATTACGGCAAGCATCTGTTTGAAAAGAAGAAGCAGGTTGCTGCAGCGAAGAAGAACCAGAAGCAGATCCAGGTTAAAGAAATAAAGTTTCGTCCAGGGACGGAAGAAGGGGACTACCAGGTCAAGCTTCGTAACCTGGTGCGTTTCCTGAGTGAAGGGGACAGGGCCAAGGTTTCGTTGAGATTCCGCGGCCGTGAGATGGCCCATCAGGAGCTGGGGATGGAATTGTTGAAGCGGGTCGAAACCGATCTCGCTGAATATGGTTCGGTCGAACAGCATCCGAAGATGGAAGGACGCCAGCTGATCATGGTCATCGCTCCCAAGAAGAAAAAGTAACCCCCAGGGCACTGGCAGGCCTTGCGGTTATTTGTAATCACCCACAATGTGGAGTACCGAACATGCCAAAGATGAAGACTAAAAGTGGTGCTGCGAAGCGCTTCAAGAAGACTGCTAACGGCTTCAAGCACAAGCACGCTTTCAAGAGCCACATCCTGACCAAGATGTCCACCAAGCGTAAGCGTCAGCTGCGCGGTTGCTCGCAAGTGCACCCGTCCGACGTTGCAAAGGTGGCGCGCATGCTGCGCGTTCGTTGATTCGGTCAAGACTCAGAGGAATAACTCATGGCTCGTGTTAAGCGTGGCGTCGTTGCCCGTCGTCGTCACAAGAAGATTCTGAAGCTCGCCAAAGGCTACTACGGAGCGCGTTCGCGCGTATTCCGCGTTGCCAAGCAGGCGGTAATCAAGGCTGGCCAATATGCCTACCGTGACCGCCGTCAGCGGAAGCGTCAGTTCCGCGCTCTGTGGATTGCCCGTATCAATGCTGGTGCTCGTGTCAACGGTCTGTCCTACAGCCGTCTGATCGCCGGTCTGAAAAAGGCGGCCATCGAGATCGACCGTAAGGTTCTGGCCGACCTGGCAGTAAACGAAAAAGCGGCGTTTGCTGCGATTGTCGAGAAAGCCAAAGCTTCTCTGGCTTAAGCCCCGGCAATCGCGAATTTTCGGATTCGTTGCAACGTCATCAATAGGGGAAGAGCCTTGTGCTCTTCCCCTATTTCGTATCTGAGAGGGGCTTTTGCAAAAGGGCGTTTGGCTGTCGCTAGCTATAAGGCGATGACCAGCGCGGTTCTGCAAGAACCTCTGGAGGTTGTGTACATGGAAAATCTGGATGCACTGGTCTCGCAAGCGCTTGAGGCTGTGCAACGAAGCGAAGACATCGGGACCCTCGAGCAAGTGCGCGTCCAGTATCTGGGCAAGAAGGGCGAACTCACCCAGCTGATGCAAACCCTGGGGAAGCTGTCTGCTGAGGAGCGTCCGCAGGCCGGCGCGCTGATCAACGCAGCCAAGAGCCGCGTTCAAGATGTACTGAATGCTCGCAAGGCTGACTTGGAGCAGGCGGCCTTGAATGCCAAGCTCGCGGCCGAGCAAATTGATGTGACCTTGCCTGGGCGCGGCGAGCTGTCAGGTGGGCTGCATCCGGTAACTCGTACATTGGAGCGCGTCGAGCAGTTCTTCAGTCATATCGGCTATAGCGTGGCGGAAGGGCCTGAGGTCGAAGACGATTATCACAACTTCGAGGCGCTGAATATTCCAGGGCACCACCCCGCGCGGGCGATGCACGATACGTTCTACTTCAATGCCAACATGTTGCTGCGCACCCATACCTCGCCGGTTCAGGTGCGCACCATGGAGTCACGTCAGCCGCCTATTCGTATCGTCTGTCCGGGGCGCGTCTATCGCTGCGATTCTGATATCACCCATTCCCCGATGTTTCATCAGGTCGAAGGGCTGCTGATCGACGAGGGTGTCAGTTTTGCCGATCTCAAGGGCACCATCGAAGAGTTCCTTCGGGTGTTCTTTGAAAAGCCGCTCGGTGTTCGCTTCCGTCCTTCGTTCTTTCCGTTCACCGAGCCCTCGGCCGAAGTCGACATGCAGTGCGTAATGTGCAGCGGCAAGGGGTGCCGTGTATGCAAGCAGACCGGCTGGCTTGAAGTCATGGGCTGCGGCATGGTGCATCCAAACGTATTGCGGATGTCCGGGATCGATCCGGAGCGCTACTCCGGATTTGCTTTCGGCATGGGTGTAGAGCGTCTTGCCATGCTGCGTTACGGTGTCAATGACTTGCGCCTGTTCTTCGACAACGACCTGCGGTTCCTTGCGCAATTTCGCTAGTACCGCCGCCCGTCAACGAATATTAGGAGAGCAGGATGAAATTCAGTGAACAATGGCTGCGGAGCTGGGTAAATCCGCAGGTTTCCCGCGAAGAGCTGGTTGCTCGTCTGTCCATGGTCGGGCTTGAGGTTGATGCTGTAACGCCCGTTGCGGGCAGTTTCAGCGGCGTGGTCGTCGGTGAGGTGCTCGAAACCGTGCAGCATCCCGATGCGGACAAGCTGCGGGTGTGTCAGGTCAGCAATGGTAGCGAAACCTTTCAGGTGGTATGCGGTGCGCCAAACGTGCGGCCAGGCCTGAAAATTCCCTTTGCCATGATTGGCGCCCAGTTGCCAGGTGACTTCAAGATCAAGAAAGCCAAGCTGCGCGGTGTCGAGTCCAGTGGCATGCTGTGCTCGGAAACCGAGCTGCAGGTCGGCACTGACGATAGCGGTCTGATGGAACTGGCCAGCGACGCACCGGTTGGTACTGATTTTCGTGAGTTTCTCGGGCTCGATGACGTAAGTATCGAGATCGGCCTGACCCCCAATCGCGGGGATTGCCTTTCCATTGCTGGCTTGGCGCGTGAGGTCGGCGCGATCTATGGTGCTGCGGTCAGTTCGGTGGAAATCGCCGCGGCGCCAGTTGGCCATGACGAGTCGCGTCCCGTAGAGGTTTTTGCACCGGCTGCGTGCCCGCGTTACCTCGGGCGTGTCATTCGAAACGTTGACCTCTCCAGGCCAACGCCGCAGTGGATGGTTGAGCGTCTGCGTCGTTCCGATATCCGTAGCATTGACGCAGTTGTCGATGTGACGAACTACGTGATGCTTGAACTAGGTCAGCCTTTGCATGCTTTTGACCTTGCCGAGATCAAAGGTGGCATTCGGGTTCGAATGGCTGAAGAGGGTGAAAAGCTGGTCCTGCTGGATGGTCAGGAGATTGCTCTACGTGCGGATACTCTGGTTATCGCGGACCATCAGCGTGCGCTCGCCATCGCTGGTGTAATGGGGGGAGAGCATAGTGGTGTCAATGCTGCTACGCAGAGTATCTTCTTGGAGAGCGCGTTTTTCGACACCATCGCTCTGGCTGGAAAAGCGCGTTCCTATGGGTTGCATACGGATGCATCGCATCGTTACGAGCGAGGCGTGGACTCGCAGCTCGCTCGTGGGGCTATGGAGCGCGCGACGGGTTTGCTGCTGGAAATCGTTGGTGGAGAAGCAGGGCCAATCGTCGAGACCGTCAGTGAAAGTGACCTGCCCAAGATTGCACCAGTAACGCTTCGGGCTGAGCGTGCCACCCAGATGTTGGGTCTGGAAATGGACGGTTCCGAGGTGGTTCGCTTGCTGACCTCGCTGGGCCTAGCGGTAGCTGAAGACGCTGAAGGGCATTGGCAGGTTAGTGTTCCGAGTCATCGTTTCGATATCAGTCTTGAAGTCGATCTGATCGAAGAGTTGGGTAGGCTGTATGGCTATGATCGTCTGCCGGTGCGTTATCCGCAGGCTCGGCTTGCCCCTGAAGCAAAGCCGGAAGCGCGTGCCGAATTGCCATTGCTGCGACGCTTGCTGGTTGCTCGCGGTTATCAGGAGGCAATCACCTACAGCTTCATCGATCCTAAGCTGTTCGAACTGTTCAGTCCTGGCGTAAAACCTTTACAGCTAGCCAATCCTATCTCTGCCGATATGGCGGCCATGCGTGCATCACTCTGGCCGGGGTTGATCAAAGCCCTGCAATACAACCTCAATCGGCAACAGTCACGTGTTCGCTTGTTCGAGGCGGGTCTGCGCTTCGTTGGCCAGTTGCAAGAGCTTGAGCAAGAAAGCATGTTGGCCGGCGTGCTCACCGGAAGCCGTCAGCCCGAAGGCTGGACGAATTCCCGTGAGGCGGTGGATTTTTACGATATCAAGGCAGACGTCGAAGCGCTGTTAGCGTTCGCCGGTAATGCCGGCGCCTATCGTTTCGTTGCGGGGGAGCATCCGGCGCTACACCCGGGACAGACCGCACGTATCGAGCGCGACGGAAGATTGGTTGGATTCGTGGGAAGCCTCCATCCTGAGTTGGCAAGCACCTTGGGTATTGATCAGCCGGTTTACATGTTTGAGCTGAAGATCAGCGAGATCGCCGAGGGGCGAATGCCTTCCTTTAATGAGCTGTCGCGGTTTCCCGAAGTTCGGCGCGATATTGCTGTGCTAGTCGGTTGCGCGGCGGCAGCTCAGGATATTCTCAGCTGCATTCGTGACGTTGCGGGTGAGAATCTGACAGACCTCAAGCTATTTGATGTCTATCAGGGGAAAGGTATTGATCCTCTTAGCAAAAGTATGGCAGTCGGCTTGACCTGGCAGCACCCATCGCGCACTCTAAACGACGATGAGGTGAACGGTACGATGCAGAAAATCCTCGCCTCCCTGGAAGAAAGGTTCAATGCCACGTTAAGGAAATAGCGTATGGGGGCTCTGACGAAAGCTGAAATGGCGGAACGTCTGTATGAAGAGCTGGGCTTGAATAAGCGCGAGGCCAAGGAGTTGGTGGAGCTGTTTTTCGAGGAGATCCGCCAGGCGCTCGAGCATAACGAGCAGGTCAAGTTGTCCGGGTTCGGCAACTTCGATCTGCGCGACAAGCGCCAGCGGCCGGGTCGTAATCCGAAAACAGGTGAGGAGATTCCTATCACGGCGCGTCGTGTGGTCACGTTCCGCCCAGGGCAGAAACTCAAAGCGAGAGTCGAGGCCTATGCTGGAACCAAGTCATAACGACGAGCTTCCGTCGATCCCAGGCAAGCGCTATTTCACTATCGGTGAGGTAAGCGAGCTTTGCGCCGTCAAGCCGCATGTGCTGCGCTATTGGGAGCAGGAGTTTCCTCAGCTCAATCCGGTTAAGCGTCGTGGCAATAGGCGCTACTACCAGCGTCAGGACGTTCTGATGATTCGTCAGATCAGGGCGCTGCTTTACGACCAGGGCTTCACCATCGGGGGCGCTAGGCAGCGTATGTCTGGCGAAGAAGCGCGCGACGACACGACTCAGTACAAGCAGCTCATTCGACAGATGATCTCTGAGCTGGAAGAGGTCCTTCAGGTGCTGAGAAAATAGGCCGCTTAGGCCTAAAAAACTTTCACATTTTCATATGCTTAATGTATAGTTCGATCCGCTTTCAGCAGTGTTGAAAGTACTAGTCGGGGCGTAGCGCAGCCTGGTAGCGCACTTGCATGGGGTGCAAGGGGTCGAGTGTTCGAATCACTCCGTCCCGACCAAAATTCCCTAGAAAATCCAGTTACTTAGCGGTGACTGGATTTTTTTTGCCCGGTTCACGCTCATCGATGGGGGACTTTTGGGGGGACTTTTTTCATCCTGCCTTCCTCCTCAATATCGTCAGCGCCGGTCCCCTCGAATCCGTCGCCGAAATCTTGTTGGCCTCATCGATCAGCTTGCCCAGTTCGGCCGCCGAGTAGTGGCTGGTGATGCTGCCGTTCTTGTGGCCCAACAGGACCTTCCTGTCTTCCTCGGTAACGCCTGCGGCGCGAAGCCTGCGACCGAACGTGTGCTTCAGGTCATGCACGCGGATCGACGCAAACCCCGCCGGTGCCGTTCGCTTGAAGCGCTGCTCGTACATCGCGGCCGCACGTTTCCTTGCCTTGCGCCACGCCGAGTCGTTCATGCGGTGCATCGGAGTGGCGTTGCCATCCTTGTCGGGCTGACCGTAGGGAAACACCCATATCGTATCCAGTCCCCGTTGCCCCTCGATGACCGATTTGGCGACCCTATTCAGCACGATCAGGCGCTCGTCGCCGTTCTTCACGCCCGCATTTTCGTGTCGCCCGCCAAAATCGGCCGGGATGAGGAAAACGCTGGTGCCGAGCTCCGGTACAGGGATCTCCCAATCCCAGCGTAGCTTGACCACTTCCTGCTCCCTGGAGCCGCTGTTGACCTTGTAAAGCGCCATCCTTTTCAGGTGATCCGGCAGCTCTGCGAACAGCAGGCTCTGCTCCTCCCATGACAGCGGATGGGGCTGACGCGTCGAGCGCCTGAGGTCCAGCCGCGTGATCATCGGGACGGTATCAAGCCAGGGACGTCGCGCTTCATCACGCCACTTACGGGCGCAGAGATTCAGGATCCGTATGACTCGCTCCAACGCGATGTTTATGGTTCGCGGCGCCACGCTTCTGCCTTTTCCGGCGGATCCGCGCAGGCGACCGGCGAGCCTGTCCTTCACATAGGGTGCGAGTGCCTCGTCGTCGATGTGGTCGACCGGTCGATCACCAATGTACGGATCGAGCTGCTCGAGATACAACGCCGTCAGTCCAATGGATGGCTGGTCCTTGTATTCCACCAGATAGCGCGTAGCCGCCTCGCGCCATGTTCTTACCCTTCTAACGCCATAGATGTGCTGTTGCCTCAGCTGCTCCAGGCGATGTATCAGGTATTGCTCCGCCTCCTTCCGGTCACCTGAGCCAGTGCTTTCCCGAATGCGCTGACCTCGGTAGATCTTGTCGATGTACCAGACGCTGTTGCGTTGGTAGAGACCGCTGATTGTTCTTTTCGCCATGGTTGTCCTCCACGGCGCCTACTGCAGGGCAAATCTTCCCCCTGCGCACCGTTCTTTTCAATACTGGCTCTGGCGATATAGGCATCTGCCCAGGCGTCGAGCTCCAGTCGATCGAAGCCAACGCCCTGGACCCCAATGGGAAATTCGCGAATGAAGGGACGTACGGTCCTGTTGAACTCGCTGCGACACATGCCCAGGTACCCCGGAGCTGAATTGGCTCGCAGAATGCGCGGGGGAAGGGGCGCTAGGGTGGGGCTGCTGGGGTTTGCCATGGCCTTGGGCACCGGTTGCTTGAAACGACAGGGTGCCGTTGGCACCATCGGCTAGATGCTGGGCGTTACGCTGCAGGTGCTCAACCGGCTCGGGCATATTGGAGCGGGCGTGGTAGGGGGGTGGGGCTGATTGGCTGGAGGTAGAGGTGAGCAACGACGAGCGGATTACTAGAGAGACGCTGTACGAACTGGTCTGGAGCGAACCCATGCTCAGGGTCGCTGAGCGCTACAGGGTATCGTCCAGCTTCATGGCTCGGGTTTGCCAATGCATGGGAGTGCCGCGACCGCCGCGCGGTCACTGGGCGAAGCTTAGTCACGGCAAACCCAGTCCGCAGCCGCCGTTGCCTGCGCTGGGGCCTGGAATGCGCGAGTCGTGGCGCCGTGGCGAGCGGGTCGATATGAGCGGTCCTCGTTCACTGCCAAAGCCGCCCGCACGATCGCGTTGGCTCAAGGCCGTGGTTCGCGATAGCGCTAGACCCCATCCGGTGCTCGCCGGTGCGAAGGAGGTGTTCGCGCAAGGGCAAGAGATCGACCAGGGTTTTCTCAAGCCCTCCAAGCGCCGTCTCGCCGATCTCGTGGTGACCCGTCCGATGCTCGACGAGGGATTTGCGCTGCTTGATGAACTGTTTCGACGGTTCGAGCAAAAAGGACACCCGGTCAGCTTGTCACCCGGAGATCGGATCTATCGTCGGGTCGGGGTGGATGTGCGCGAGAACCCAGGCAAGACCGCCGAGCGCCGCTATCCCTCGCTCTGGGCTCCGTCGAAGCCAACCGTCGTTTTCATTGGGACCGTTGCCATTGGGCTGACGTTGTTCGAGCTGACGGAAACGAAGGAGGCGCGTTACATCGACGGCGAGTACGTGCCGCTTGAGCAGGCCGAGCAACATCGGCCCCGGCACGGATGGCCGCACTGGTCCTGGACGACCCAGCATGCCTTCGCGACGGGGCGGTTCTGTCTGCAGGCCTATTCTCCCTATCCGCTGGCCGACTGGTCCGAAACCTGGCGCGAGCGCAAGCCCGGCGACCTGCGAAAACGCCTCGACGCCATCGTTCGTGCGGTGCGTGCAGCTGCGCCCCTCGTGGCGCAGCTTGTGGAGAAGGGAGAGCTCACCGAGCAAGTTCGACGCCGGGAACAAGAGGCGCAATGGCAGCGCCATTTGGAGGAGCGGGAGCGGCAACGGTGCGAGAAGGCCAGGCAGGACGCACGGAATGAGCTTTTGCAGATCATTGCCAGCTGGGACGAAGCGCAGCGTATCGACTCGTTCTTTGCAGCGGCAAGAGCGCAAGTTCGACAGCGAAACGATGACGCGCATGATGTGCTTCTCGAGCGGCTGGATAGCGCTCGCTCATTGATGGGCGAGCCGGATCCCCTGGCAGCGCTGCTTAGCTGGAAAACGCCTGAAGAGCGTTAGGGCTCCCACCCATCGTCCCGCGCGATCATTTCGCGACTCGCATCGACTGCTTAGTTGGGGCTTCAATCAGTACTATAAAACCGAATATTATTTATTTTTCCCTTTTGTAGGTATTTTAATGCTGACTAGTCAGGCCCTCTGCGATATATTCGGAACTAAAGTGCCGGTTATATATTGGGCAGGCTTATGATTGGAGAACTCACGATCCAGACCCACATCGAGGGCCGCTGGCGAGATGCGCTGGTGCTCTCGATCACGGACATTCGTCATGTGGGGGAAGCGAGATGCACGACCGCCTACCTGCAGCCGTACCTGGTCGACTTCATTGGTGACCTGGACTCGCTTCTCGAGCCCGCCATTAGCGTAAACCTGCCGGTGAATTGGAATCTGGCCGAGACCAGGGGCTATCCGGCTTTCGTTTATGACCTAATGCCAGCCGGTGCCGCTCGCAGATCGCTGGAGAAGCGCTTCGGCGGTGAGAAGCCCGACGGAGTCGATCTCAATTTTTTTCTGCTAAGCCGCTGTACCCCGTCGTCGATCGGCCATCTGCGCGTGAAGGAGTCTTTCGAGCATGTGGACCAGGCGCGCCGGGAAGCTTTTCCTCGCCGCGAAGTCGTGGACAGGACCAACGATTTTCTTGAGTACGCCTACGAATCGGGAGCTGCGCTAGGCGGCGCCACCGGTGCACAGGGCGAGGCGCCAAAGCTGCTGATGGTTGAAGGCGTAGATGGGGCGCTGTATGCAGACGCGATGCTGTCCGATGACCTGGCCAGGCGTCATTGGCTGGTCAAGTTCGCGCGCAACCAGGTGACCGAGCGGGACAAGAACATCCTCCGCTCTGAATTTCACTACTACCGGGCGGTCTCGGCGCTCGGCTTGAACACGGTCTCGACCGACGGCCTCGTGCTTGAGGAAGCCGAGAAGCCAAGCCTGTGGATGCCACGCTTCGATCGTCGAACCAATCAAGGTGGGGTCGAAAGGATCCCGGTCGAGTCGATCTATTCGGTCTGCGCAAATACCGTTCCGGGGTCAAGGATGAACCATGAGGACGTGCTGGGGCGGTTGATCGGGCTGTGGGCCTCCAACAACCAAGTCGGCGAGCTCGAGGAGCTTGTCTTCGAGTACCTGCAGCGCGATCTGTTGAATCGGATCCTCGGCAACTCCGACAACCACGGCCGCAATATGGCGATTTTTCGATATCGCGGCAGATTCGAGCTGGCGCCCATCTATGACCTCGCGCCGATGGTGCTGGACCCCGAGGGCGTCACGCGGGTGACCAAGTGGAGGCCTGAACACATGGGGAGCCCGGACTGGCGAGCGGTCTGCGACTATTTCCACGCCATTACCGATCCGGCTGCGCTGTTCGAGCGCCTCCGCGGGGCTGCGCAGAGATTCAGAGCGTTGCCCGATCTGTTGGTCGATTTGCCCGCAGAGGTGCGCCAGGCCCGGACCATCCCCCTGAACAACCTGGACGCGCGCCTGGCGGAATGGGGGTTGAGATGAGTACGCCCAATAGCGAGCAACGAAAGCAGATCATCGACGACATCATGCAGGGCCATGCGTCGGGAAGGGAAACGCTGGGGACTTCGATACGCCGGCTGCGCCTCGAGGTGACCGGTTTCGACCAGGCGACCTTCGCCGCGATGTGCAACCTGTCCACCAAAGCCCTGTACCAGCTTGAGACCGATAAAGGTAATCCAACCCTCGGCACCATCGAGGCGATCCTGAGGAAATTCGGGCTTCGCCTTGGGCTCGTTGCCGGCATACCCGCCTCGTCCGTTTCTCTGCGCGAGCCGCCGTCCGATGTGGCCCGCCCGGTCCGCGGAGCCAACCCGCGCCGCAAACACGTCGAACGGCGAGAAGGGAGGACGGCCGCTCCGCCCGATAAGGGTGGCGAGCGAAGATAGGCTGGCTAGCGCCGGGCACGTCTGTGGGAGGATTGAGTCTTCGTCGTCTCGCTCGATTCTCATGGCCGGCCATGTATCGGTGCGGGAAGCGGCCGATACGGGCGCAGCGGGATATCGCGGTTGACGATGATCCGCAGGGGAAGACCGGGCCGCTGGGTGAGCGTGGGCCGTATGTCCACGTTTCGCCGTGTGATCTCCTGGCCTACCTGGTTGGCCGAGTCTTGCAGGCTGTCACGACCCGCTATCACGATTCGATCCCCCTCGTCGCGGCTGGACGGGGCCGCCAGCTCGGCGCCAATGCCCAACAGGCTGGTCAGAGCCGCGCCAGCAAAGACTCGATCCCAGTGCCAATCAACGCCGTCCTCGAGGCCGGCATAGCCTTGGGGGTCACTTGCGGTAGGGGTGTCGAGTTTTAGCGACGAGGTGTCGGGGAAGATAAGCCGGTGCCAGACCACATCGACTCGGCTCTGTCCATGGCGGATTTGGCTGTCGTAGCGGCCAAGCAGACGAGCACCCTGGGGAATGAGCACATGTGCTCCGGTCGCGGTGTCGTAGACCGGCTCGGTTACCGTGGCGATCACGTCGCCTGGCAAGTCGGACTTAATGCCGGTCACCAGCGCGGCCGCGATCACGGTCCCCGCCATGATCTGATAGGGAGACGCCGGCTTCGGCACCAATGCGGATTCGCTCATTTGTGCGTCTGAGGTTTTACTGCGAAGCGCCTGATTGCTACCGAGGTTTTGAACAGAGCGGTCAAGGCGATCCGGATCAATGACGGGATCGCTGGCTGGCCGGGTATGGCTGGCCTGGAAGAAGAGTGGCGAGAGGCGCGCTTGCTCGTCCTCTTCCGCGTCCGCCAGTTCGGGCGTTTTCGGCTCGACCCCGCTCGGGTGCGGTGACGCGTAAGGCAAAGGCTCGGTTGTCGCGGTGTCGGGTCTCTCGGTGTGGCTACCCGACGCTGGCCGGGGCGACGCCAATTGCGAATAGTCCTTTGCAAGTGATTCGAAGCGCTCCGGTCGAACATTGTGATCGACGTTGAAGAGTTCTCCCGCCGCATTCCCGCGCGTGTGGTCTGGTGGATTCAGTCCCAGGAGTAGGGCGATGAGCGTCGCTGTGGCCAGAGTGCCGGCAATGGCTAGCACTGTCCGTGCGTTTAACCGCGTGATGCGATCCGGTCGAGCGCGCAATGCCAGCGTCTCGGCCGCCACCTTTGTCTGTGGCGGCACTGCGCCGTCGTCCTCCGAGGCGTCGGGTGCGCTCGTCATCGACGACCACCGGAGGGGACGTCGCTGCGTTCGATTCGGACGACCGCATTATTTTCGCCGCCCAGGCGAAGCTCCGCCGCGGCAAACAGCCGGTCGACGACGTAGTACGGGGACCGGACGCGGTAGTTGACCAGCTCGCCATCGCCCGTGGCGCCAATGACGAAGAGTGGCGGGAGCTCGCCCTGCGCAATCCCCGGCGGAAACTGGATGTAGACCTTGCGCCCATCGTCGAATGCACGAAGTGGCTTCCAGGACGGGTTGTCGCCGCGGATCACATAGCGAAAATGCAGCTGTTCGAGGGCGAGACCGACATCCACGGGGGCCGCTTCGAGGGCCTCGGCGGCCTGCCTATTGAGGGCAATAAGCCGATCCTGTGGATAGTCCCAGGATACCGATGCCATCCAGGCCTGCTCGGTGGAGGTCAGTTCGACCAGGTAGGTGCGTCGGTTGGTGGTGATCACCATGTTCGTCGTGATATCGACGCGGGTCGGTTTGACGAGGATGCTGATCCGCAGCTTCTCGCCCATCCCGCTCGATGTGTCGCCGACGATCCAGCGTGCGGTGTCACCGGCGGCGACGGCGACGAGTTCTTCACCGGGTTCGAGGTTGATCGCGGTCACTCGGCCGGGACTGGCAAAGACCTGGTATAGGGCACCGTCGGAGAAAGGCCATACCTGAATTGCGTTGAGATAGCCCTCCCGGCTCGGTGCAATCCTGGCTTCATCGTTGGCGCGCGAGACGCTTGCTTCAGGGGCGGCAGGTTCCGACTGACTGACCGGCTGTGGCAGTGGCTTGAGCTGTGACGGGAGCGCCAGCGGCTGGGGTATCGCCACTACCTCCAACGGCTTTGGAGGCTCCGCCATCTGCTGGGCTGCAACCGGCTCCTCCAGTGGAATCGCCGGAGGTATTTCGTTTCGGCTGGCGCAGCCGGTTGTTGCAATGATTAGAAAAGAGCAAACGTAGTGCAGGTACCGCATCATCGTGGCTCGCCTCATTGACTGGTGTTCAGTTCGCGGCTCCAGGACAGGCTGTCGACATAGATGCCCAAGGGATTCTGGCGAAGCTTTTCTTCGCTGCGTGGCGGCTTGAGGACGACCGTTAGCACGGCGGTCCAGCGCTCGGAACCTGCCGAGGCACCATCGACATAGCGGAGCTCGGTCCAGCGCACCTGGAAGGAGTGCTCGCTGGCGCGGACAACGCTCGTGATTTCAACCGTGATCGACTCCCTGCCGATGCGTGAGAACGGATCACTCTCGCGAGCGAACTCGTTGAGCGTGGTGGCACCGCGGTTCGTGGTCAGTTGGTAGGCGCCAAGCCAGTTGCTGCGGACCACGATCGGGTCGATGGGCAGCGCGCGGACTTGGGTGATGAAGCGGGCCAGGTGCTGAGCGATCAGCGCATCGCCTGGCTGGTAGCCGGTCGCAGCTTCGCCCACCGCACGAACCTGGCCAGCACTGTCGACTTCCACCACGTAGGGAATGACCAGCGACTGTGCCGAACGCCAGACCAGGCCCGCGGCCATCAGCAGCGCCAAACCCAGGCAACCGAACGCCATCAGGCGCCAGTTCCTGGCCTGGACGCGGCTGGACCCTAGACGCTCGTCCCAGACCTGTGCAGCAGCCTGGTAGGGCGTCGCTGGTGTAGGCGCCTGCGAGTAGCGCGTGCGAGCGCGTCTAAAGCGCATCGAGGCGGTCTCCCTTACCCATCCGACGGGTCCTTCAGTCGAGGTCCCTGTGCCGAGCCACCAGCGTCCCCGCCGCGCAGCGTGTGGGCCACGGTGGCGGTCGCCTGGCTGAGCTGCTGTCGACGTTGCAGGCGCTTGGCCCAGGCCGGTTGTGCGGTCGAGGTTTCTGACTGCCCATCCGAACCTTGCCCCATGGTGGCTTCAGCCAGGGAGCCGCCTGCCATGCGCGCCGCGCTCGCTGCGCCTGTTGCGCCCGTCACGCCGGCGGAGAGGCGCGACCCCTTGAGTGCAGATGTTGCGCCGGATGCCAGGGCCACACCGCCGGCAGTCATGCCGGCAACCCCTAAGGCGGCTCCGGCGGCCGCACCCGCGCCCAGCTGTGGTGCGCCCGAGACAAGTCCGGTCGCGATGCCGGGGCCGAAGATGCCGAGCCCCAGCATGGCGAGCGAGGCGAGCATCGTGGCCAGCGCATGATCAAGGGTGGGCTCCTCGGGAGTTGATAGAAACTCGTCGAACAGCCCGCTGCCGATTCCGATGATCACCGCGAGCACCAAGATTTTTATCCCTGACGAGACAACGTTGCCGAGGACCTTCTCGGCGAGGAAGGCGGTCTTGTTCCAGAGCGCGAAGGGCACCAATACAAAGCCTGCGAGCGTGGTCAGCTTGAACTCGATCAGGGTGACGAATAGCTGGATGGAGAGAATGAAGAAGCTGACGAGCACCACGAGCCATGCCAGGAACAGCACGACGATCATGTCTAAATTGGCCATCGTCTCGGTGAGCCCCGTCAGGCCACCGATGCGTTCGAGCAGGGGGCGTCCCGCCTCGATGCCTAGCGCTGCAATCCGTCCCGGTTGCAGAAACTGCTCTTGCGTCATGGAAGAGCCTGATGCCAGCAGGCCAAGGCCTGCGAAGGACGTAAAGACGATCTTGGCCAGCCAGTTGAAGTTGCCGATGATGAAGGCGAACGCGCCTACGTAGAGCGTCTTCCTGAGCAGCTTCGCAATGGCATCGTCACCGCCGTTGGCCCACAGCAGGCCCGCAAGGGTGACGTCGATGACGACCAGGGTCGCCGACAGAAAGGCTATCTCCCCATTGAGCAGCCCGAAGCCGGAGTCGATGTAGAGCGAGAAGGTTTCGAGAAAGCGGTCTATGACCCCCACGTCGTTCATGGTTCCGCCTCCTCGAAGGTCGGCGGGATGTCCGGCAGCTGATGCAGCCGTTGAAACTCATCGGGCCGTGCCCGCCCGGAGAAGAAGCGCTGTGTTGCATCAGGTTTCGCATGGCGCGCAGCATCGCTGCTCGAATCCGCCTGCTGGCAGCCGCACGCCAGTACAAGCGCAGCACCCAAAAGAGCCGGGACGAACACGCGCGGCTTCATGGTGCGAAGAGCCGGATGGGGCGAGGCGAATAGGACGTGCCAATAGACATGAAGCGTTTGCGCTGCTCTCGGGCCTCGTGCTCGGCGGCAACCTGGCGGGCCTGCCCGATGGACACGGCGCGGTGCTGTGCGATCGCCAATTGCTGGGCCTGGATGACCTGTTTGGCCTGCAGCGCTAGCAACTGGTTGGTCGCCTGCGAAGCCTGAAGCGCCCCCACTGCAGATTGGCTTTGACTGACCAGGTCGGTGAGCGCAGCCTCATCCAAGGCAAGATCCTGCGAGAGCTGCGCCTGCATCCGGAGGGCTGTATGCACGCCTTCGCGCGCCTGGCTCCAACGCTCGATCGAATGGGCGGCCATGTCGGACCCGGTGATCGAGGCGGCATACCGCTCGGGGTAAAGCCGGGCGAAAGCCTGGTCGAGCCTTGAAACCTCGTACGCGAGACCGGTTGCCTCGGCCAGCAGCTGCTCGCTTCGCCTGATCGATTGTCGCAGCCGGTTAACGGCATTGAAGTCCAGTGCGGCAAGGTTGCGCGCCTGGTTCAGCAGCATCTGGGTCTCGTTGTGCAGCTGGCTGATCTGGTTGTTGGTCATCTCCAGCGTGCGCACGGCGGTGAGCGTGTTTTGGACCAGATTGGTCGGGTCGATGACGGTTATCGCGCCTGCGTGCCCAATGGCTGAGGCGCAGAGCAGAACCACCATGTGTAGGACCAGGCGCTGCAATGTCATGGCTGGTGAGCCTGTACCGATTGATGGGACGCAAGCAGCCCGGCCGCCCAGCCCGGTCCGCGGGCCTGCAGCCAGGCCTGTGCGAAGGGCGTTCCGCTCGAGAGCACCTGGTCGATCCGGCGCTGGTCTTCGGGCGTGGCTGCGGCCGCAAAGGCGAGAGCTACCGGGCCGAGTGCCAGCTCGAACAGGCGGTTGCCCTGACGGGACTGGTAGTAGTACTCGCGCTTGGGTACGGCGCCCGTGATCATTGCTATCTGGCGATCGTTCAGGCCAAACGCCCTGTAGAGTTCGCGGACCTGTGGCTCCTGCGCCTGCGGATTGGGCAGCAGGATCCTGCTCGCGCAGCTTTCGATGACGGCCGAGGCAATGCTCGAGGCGTCGATGTCAGCGAGCGATTGGGTGGCAAAGATCACCGAGACGTTCTTCTTGCGCAGCGTCTTCAGCCATTGCCTGATGCGGGCTGCGAAGAGAGGCTCGTCCAGAAATAGCCAGGCTTCGTCGAGAATGAGCAGCGTCGGCGCGCCATCGAATTGATCGTCGAACCGATGAAACAGGTAGCCGAGCACCGCCGCGACGCTCGCCTTGCTCGACATCAGCGCCTCCATCTCGAAGCATTGCACGGGCGCATCGGCCAGGCAGTCCTGGTCTGCATCGAGTAGATGGCCATGTGGGCCGCCGAGCAGATAGGGCTCGAGCGCTTCGCGAAGGGCGGGGTCCTGCAGCAGCAGGGTGAAACCCGTGAGGGTTCGCTGGGCCCCGGGCACGCCGGCCAGGCTGAGCAGCGCCGTCCAGATGGCCGACCGTTGTTCGGGCCCCACCCGGACACCCTCTTGCAGCAGGCGGGCCTGGATCCACTCGCTCGCCCACGTGCGCTGGCGATCATGATCAATGTCGGCCAGCGGCTGGAATGCGATCGAAGCGTCGTCCCCGAGATCATTGTGGATGCCGCCGAGGCCCAGCGTTGTCGCTCTAAGCGACCGGCCCATGTCGAAGATCAGAAGGCGTGCGCCCGGATAGCGCCGAAATTGCAGCGCAAGGGTCGCAAGCAGTACGGACTTGCCCATGCCGGTCGGGCCTGCGATCAGCGTATGGCCGACATCGCCGACATGGGTAACCAGCCGAAAAGGCGTTGAGGCCTCTGTACGGGTGATCATCAGGGGCGGGCCGTCGAGGTGCTGGTTTCGCGCGGGCCCCGCCCACACCGCCGAGACCGGGATCAGGTGCGCAAGGTTGAGGGTTGAGATCAGTGGCTGGCGTACATTGGCGTAGGCATTGCCTGGAATGGAGGAGAGCCAGGCCTCGACTGCATTGAGCTGCTCGTCAATGGTGACGAGCCCGTGGCTCTGGATGGTTCGCTCCACCAGCCGACGTTTCTCCTCGGCTTGCTCGCGGGTATCGCCGAGAACCGTCACGGTTGTCGTGACATACCCAAAGGCGGTCATGTCGGCGCCGAGTTCCTGCAGCGCAGCGTCGGCGTCGGCGGCCTGGTTGGACGCGTCGTTATCGACCAGTGCGCTTTCTTGTTGGAAGACGGTTTCGCGCAGGAGCGCCGCAACACTTTTGCGCTTGGCGAACCACTGTCGGCGAAGCCGCGTGAGTTCGGTGAGGGCTTCGTGCTTGTCGAGGCAGATGAAGCGGGTGGACCAGCGGTACGCGATGGCGATGTGGTTCAAGCTGTCGAGAACGCCAGGCCAGGTCGATCCCGGAAAGCCTCTGACCGAGACGACCCTCAGGTGTTGATCGCCCAGCACCGGTGCGGTCCCTGTTACGAGCGGGCGATCGGCGAGGAGGGCGTCCAGGTAGAAGGGAACGTTCGGGACCGTCACCTGCTGCCGCTGTGTCGATACGGTTTGGTGCAGATAGGTCAGCGTCTGCCCGTCATCCAGCCAGGCGGACTCGGGCATCGCGCCTTGGATCAGATCGTGGAAGCGGTCGCTGTCGCGAACGAAGTCGCCAAGCTCGCGCTTCCAGTCTGCGCCGGGAGCGGCTCGACCGGCGTAGAGCAGGCCAGATGCGCGCGCCCGGATCTGCTCGCCCGGCAGGTAGGTAAGGGTCAGGAAGTACTGGCTCTCGAAATGGCGGCCAGCCGCTTCGAACGTCGCCCTGCGTTCCTCGTCGACGAGCCAGGACAGCGCATCGGGAAACTGGCTGGTGGGGTACGCCTCGGATGCGTGCCGGTCTGCCTCTATATGGAGCATCCAGCCGGATCCGAGGCGACGTAGCGCATTGTTCAAGCGAGCCGTTATGGCGAGCAGCTCGGCTTCGGTTGAACTGTCCAGATCCGGCCCGCGGTAGCGCAGGGTCCGCTGAAAGGAGCCGTCCTTGTTCAGTACTACCCCGGGCGCCACGAGGCCTGCCCAGGGAAGCCAGTCGGCCAGCCTGGCGGGCAACGCCCGGTATTCACGCAGATTCAGCATGGTCGGCCTACACGTCAAGCAAGGGTGGGAATCTGAGGTGGCGGGCAAACACCGGGAGGAACAGCGGATCCAGCCGGGTCCCCCATACCGCCAGCATGTGGCCTGTCAGCCACAGTGCGAGGCCGGCCGGCCAGAGCTGCAGGCCCAATCCAACCACGGCGGCCATGGTGCCGTTGAGAATGGCGACGCTGCGGGGCACGCCGCCGAGCAGGATTGGCTCGCACAATGACCTGTGCAGCGGCAGCTCGAAGCCGGGTAGGTATGGGCCCGCTTCACTCATGCGATCACCGCGCCGCCGGCGAAGCTGAAGAAGGTGAGAAAGAACGAGGAAGCGGCAAAGGCAATCGACAGCCCGAAGACGATCTGGATGAGTTTGCGAAAGCCCCCGCTGGTGTCACCCAAGGCAAGGGTCAGTCCGGTCGCCACGATAATGATCACCGCAACGATCTTGGCCACCGGACCCTGAACCGATTTGAGGATCAACTCCAGCGGCGCCTCCCAGGGCATCCCCGAGCCGGCTGCAAGGACTGGCGTCGCAAGACCCAGAACCTGCAGCCCCCATGCAATACGCGAGATACGAACGGCCAGACTCGGACAAGTGCGTAAGAGTCGGATCATGCGGGGGCTTCCTGATGGTTGGTTGGTGTGTCGGCGAGTGGGATGCCGATTGCTGTCAGTCCGTAGCCCTGATGGTCGTAGCCGGTAACCCAGGCCATCTCCTGTACGCGGCGCGCGCGGCCGCGGCCGGTGAGGAACACGACCAGATCGACGGCTTCGGCGATCAGCGGCCGCGGTGCGGCGAGGGCGACCTCGAGAATCAGTTGCTCCAGACGAAGCAGCGCGCCGTGGCAGGAACCGGCATGGATCGTGGCGATCCCACCCGGGTGGCCGGTGCCCCATGCCTTGACGAGGTCAAGCGCCTCCGCGCCCCGCACCTCACCGACGACAATCCTGTCCGGCCGAAGCCGGAGGGTGCTGCGCACGAGGTCCTTCATCGTGACGACTCCGGAGATTGCCCGCAGGCAAACCTGGTCGCGGGCCGTGCACTGCAGTTCTACCGTATCCTCGAGCACCAGGACTCGATCGCCGGTGCCGGCCACCTCCGCGAGCAGGGCGTTGGCCAGCGTGGTCTTGCCACTGCTTGTGCCGCCAGCGATGAGGATGTTCCTGCGCTCGTGCACCGCCTTACGCAGTACGTCACGCTGCTCGGGCGTGATGACACGGTCATCCACATAGTCGTCTAGGGTGAGGTGCTGGATTGCGCGCTTGCGGATAGAGAAGGCGGGAGCGGGCGAGGCGGGGGGCAGTACGCCTTCGAAGCGTTCGCCGGTCTCGGGCAGCTCGGCACTCAGCAGGGGGGTGGCTGCAGTCACGGCCCGTCCCACGTGTGCTGCGACCAGCCGGACAATGCGCTCGGCCTCGGATGCCGTCAGAGTTCCAATCTCTTGCCGTCCCCCGGATAGCCTGTCGATCCAAAGGCGTCCATCGGGGTTCAGCATGACCTCGGCGACATCTGCGTCATCGAGGGCGGTCGCGATCCGCGCGCCCAAGGCGGTGCGCAACATCGCTGCGCTGCGCGTGAGAGCCGTGACGGGGAGGGCGGTCATGGCCGATCTCCCGACGCCGTCATGGTGTGATCAGGTGTTTCGAATGCCTGCCCTTCACGCTCGATCTCGTCTATCAGACGTCGGCCCTTCTGCCATCGTCTGCCCAACTGCTCGACGAACTGGGTAAAGCGCAGGCGACCTTGGGCTCTAGCGGCTTCCTGGTGCGCTTCGGGCACCGGCGTGCTGACGGTCAGGTAGTAGCGCACGTACAGAGCAACCGTCTCGATGAGGATGTTCTGGTCACGTTCCAACCGCTCGAACTGCCTCGACAGGCGATCCAGCCGCTTGCCCATGGCAACTTCACGCTGTTCACCCGAAGCGGGCGACAACCAACTCGCCAGTGCGGCGGCGACGAGGGAGGACTTCGATACACCTTTCTTGGTTGCCAGCTCATCGAGACGCTTGGCGTGCTCGGGCTCGATGAAGAGGTTTAGTCGCGCGCGTCTCATAGGGATACTCCATCGTCAGGACCAATTGCCGCCGATAGCCGCGGCGGCGTTCCGACTGAATCGAGACCCGCATCGTCGTCCAGCAGCGCCAGGTCGTTGGTCAGGGGCGACAGGTTCGGCATTGGCCGTGCCTCGTCCCACGACTCGCCCAAGGAGCTGTGCTCGAGGCCACCGGCATCGTCCCCAAGTGCGCCGAGCGGCTGGTATGGCTCGCCGGTCACAACGACGCCGCACCAGTCGTGAGGTGCTACGGCTGGCGCATCCGGGTAGGGACCCGGGCTGAGCACCGGAGCGCTGTAGAGTCTTCGGACGAAGTTGCGATCCGCGTAATAGCGCAGCTTCTTGGCGCGAATGGGCGGCACGCCCGAGAGCATCACGATGGCCTCGTCGACCGGCAGTTGCATCACCTCGCCGGGCGTCAACAGCGGTCGTGCCGTTTCCTGGCGTGAGACCATGAGATGCCCCAGCCAGGGCGCCAGGCGGTGACCGGCATAGTTGCGTTGCGCGCGCAGGTGAGTCGCGGTGCCCAAGGTCTCGGAGATGCGCTTGGCCGTACGCTCGTCGTTGGTGGCAAAGGTGATGCGGACATGGCAGTTGTCCAGGATCGAGTGGTTCTGCCCGTATGCCCTGTCGATCTGGTTGAGCGATTGCGAGATCAGGAACGCCCGCAGGCCGTAACCGGCCATGAACGCCAGGGCCGATTCAAAGAAATCCAGCCGTCCCAGCGCGGGGAACTCGTCGAGCATCAGCAACAGTTGGTGCCTGCGCCTGAGGCCGTCGGCGTCGTCGAGCGATTCGGTCAGGCGCCGCCCGATCTGGTTCAGGATCAATCGAATGAGCGGTTTGGTGCGACTGATGTCCGACGGCGGAACGACGAGGTAAAGCGACACCGGATGCACAGCGGCAACCAGATCCGCAATGCGCCAATCGCATCGGGAGGTCACCTGGGCCACCGTCGGGTCACGGTACAAACCAAGAAAGGACATGGCCGTCGAGAGCACGCCCGAGCGTTCGTTCTCGCTCTTGTTCAATACCTCGCGTGCCGCAGAAGCGACGACCGGATGGGGACCCTCCGGCAGATGGGAGGTAGCCATCATGCGATGGAGCGTCAGCTCGAAGGTGCAGGAGGGATCTGAAAGAAAGTTGGCAACGCCTCGCAGCGTCTTGTCCTCGACGGCATACAGGACGTGGAGGATGGCGCCAACCAGTAGAGAGTGACTGGTCTTTTCCCAGTGGTTACGGCGCTCCATCGCGCCTTCGGGATCGACGAGGATATCCGCGATATTCTGGACGTCCCGGACCTCATGATCGCCCCGGCGAACCTCGAGCAGGGGGTTGTATGCCGCGGAGGCCGGATCGGTCGGATTGAACAGAAGGCAGTGCGAGAAGCGCGAGCGCCAGCCTGCCGTCAGGTTCCAGTTCTCGCCCTTGATATCGTGGATGACCGCCGAACCTGTCCACGACAGCAGGGTAGGCACGACCAGCCCGACGCCTTTTCCAGAGCGGGTGGGGGCGAACACAAGGACATGCTCGGGGCCTGCGTGGCGCAAATAGCGGCCTCGGTAAAGGCCCAGGCAGACACCCGCGTCCTTTGTCAGCCCAGCCGCACGTACCTCCCTGGGCATGGCCCAGCGCGCCGAACCATGGGTAGTGGCTGTACTGGACTGGCGGGCCCGCCAGATAGACATGCCGAATGCGAGCAATACGGCGGTTGCGCTGCCGCCGCTTGCGATTAGTCCCGCTCTGTCGAAGGTAGATGGGGACGCATCGCCAAACCGAAACCACCAGCCGAACAAGTCCCATGGCTTATAGACGGGATAGCCCTGCAACTCGAACCAGGGGTGGCCAAGCTGCTCGGCGTAGCCCAGCGATGATGCGGCCGACTGCGTCGCGATCCAGACGCTGGCGAATACGACCGAGACCGTCGTCACCATCTGTCCGTACAGCACGCTTGATGCCTGACTCACTGCCGTTGCGCTCCTGATCCATACGGCACCTTGGCGTGCCGCCTGGATAAGGTTCGGTAATCAGGTCCCTGATTTCAAAGACCGATTGGGCAACGATTATGTCGGTCGGCGGCGTCGTGATCGGAATGGTTGGGGCCGCGAGCGTCGTCCGCCGAAGGTCTGCGGCGAACTACTTGGTTAGGATCAGCTTATTCTGTCGGGTGACGCGCAGGATGTACTCGCAACCGTCATGAAGGATGACCAGTTCGCGAGCGCCCTGCAGTAGGTGTTCGCTGTTGGCCCTCCGGCGCGGATTTGCCGATCCGTTCGACTCGCCGATGTGTTTGCCCACCGGCTCTGCAAACGGACGCTGCGGTGCTCGTATGACCGTCACTTCGCTCCCTCCGGCACGTAGACCATTGACCCATCCTCGAGGCGATACGCCACGCCAGCCTTGGCGCCTTGTCCTTGGCCGATGTCACCAGTGGACTTGTAGTGCTCCATGGTCTTGCCCTCCTTGATAAAAATTTCCATGTTCGGTTTGCCGGCGTTCTTGATAACCGTGACGTCATCCTCACTGGTAAACGGGTTGACTGGGTTGTTCGCCACCGCGATCAGGAGTGCAGCGATGATCACCAGGAATACATCGATCAGATTGACGACCGAAAGGATCGGATCATCGGCTTCCGCCTCCTCAAGCAAGCGCACGCTCATCAGCTCATCTCCACTGTCATCTCGTGGGCGACCTCAGCTGCAGCACCGGTACCGTTTCGCTGTTCATGCTCGATCTGTACGAGCTCCTCGGCATACCAGCGCCGACGCACATTCACGACCCAGTAGGTGAGCGAGGCAGCGAGCAGGGAAAGAATCACTGCGGAGAAGGCAACCGTCAGGTTGTCGCTCACCTGATCGAGATGGCCGTTGGACAGGCCCTTGAGTGCGGGCCCCATTGGAATCATGGTCGCCACCAGACCCAGCATCGGAGTCACTCGCGTGACGATGCGCGGCGTCTCGAGGCGTTTGAACGCCAGTGTCTCGAGCTCGGTTGCGCACATGGACGGCGCGAGGCGCCAGCTCTCGACCAGGTCGTACCCACGCGGCTGGCCCTGGCGTCGCTGACGCGCCTGCATGAGGAACTGGCCCACCGCAAAGAACGCATAGATGAACATGGCAATCACGGTCAGCAGTACCGGCAGCATGAAAATCTGGCTGGCGCTGTACAGCGCGGATTCGATGAACAGTTGCATGGTGTCTCCCTGAGTCATGCACGGGCCGGCAGGTGCCGCCCCTGGTTGTAAATACCGGCCAGCAGCGCCACTGCGATCATCAGCAGGACCGCCAGCGATGCCCAGTCGAAGGGCTGCGGTTGGGCCTGTTGACGCTCCAGCTTCTGGCCCGTGACGGGCTGTGTATCCGCAGCATCGCTTGCGGCTGAGGCTTGCGCGTCGGGGGGCGCGTCGCTCGGCGCGGCGAGCCCGAAGCCCGCCGCTGCCTGTTCGACGTAGGCGCTGAACTTGGCATTGTCACTGACCGCGTCGTGGCGCTCTGCAAGGTCCTGCCAGCGCTGCGCCAACTGCTGTAGCGTTTGCGCGTCCGCCTGCCAGTACTCCTTTCGAGCCGCTTCCAGTAGCCGTTCGATCAGCTGGGCCTGGGCTTGCGGATGGTTCTGCTCGAACCATTCATTGATGCCCAGTCCAAGCTTGTCGTCGACATACACCGCCTTGAACTCGTCCCATTGATCGGTGCGAACCGTTTCCGGTGCGGTGACTTGCCAACCCCAGAGGTTGTTGGCTGCGCCCAGGACCTCGAGCGTGCCGCTATAGCCCTCCTGCTGTATCGCCTTGATCCAGCCGGGATGGAAGTAGCGTGCGCGCAGGTCGCGTGCGAGGAAGCCGGCCGCCGTCTCGCTGCGCGGATTGTCCGCGTCGCGCAAGTTGCTGATGTAAAGCTCGGGCGACTTGCCATCTAGGTGCCTTACGGCAAGGCCGAGGCCACCCAGGTATTGGAAGGGGTCATCCGTGGTGAGCATTCCGTATAGATTTGACGAACGGGACAGCACTGCACCTTCCACGCCGCGTAGCTGCTCGGCGTAAAGGTTGACGTCCGGCTTTTCTCCCCAGCGTGCGGGATCCGGCCCATAGGCGAACTGCATTCGATCGAGATAGAGGCTGGCCAGTTTTTGCTCGCCAGCGATGCGGTCCTGGCCGCCATCGGCATTCTCGCCGAAGCTGTCGCTGGCCAGGGTGGCGTCCTCCAGGCCGGTGCTGTAGGCGCCCGATTCGGAAGAGAAGATCCGCGTTCGGGCTGCCAGCGATGCATCCTCGGGTGACAGTCCAATCTCCCGCAACGTACGTTCGATTCTCCGGCTGTTGGCGGCTATTGCGTTGTTCGGCTCGTCCAGCGCGCTGGCCTGGTCAGCCGCCTGGGCGAGCCACTGCATGACCTGCGGAAACTGGTCGCGATAGAGGCCGGTCGCCGAAACAACCGCGTCGATACGCGGCCGTTGGAGTTCTTCGGCAGGGATGACCTCAATGCCGGTGACCCGACCTGCGCTGTCCCAGACCGGGCGGAAACCCATCATCGCCAGCACCTGGGCTTCGAGCATGCCGAAGTGGCGCATGGTTTCCACCGACCATAGCGTAAAGGCCATTTTGCTGGGGTATTGGCCATGCTTCTCCCGATGCTGCTCGAGCAGTCGTGTTGCGGCCAGTTGGCCGGCCTCCCATGCCTCGGGCGTTGGAATGCGTGAAGGATCGAAGCCGTACAGGTTGCGGCCAGTCGGAAGACTGTCCGGGTTCTTTATGGGATCGCCGCCGTAGCTCGTGGGCACGTGGCGCCCCTGCAACGCGGCGAAATAGCCGTCCAGTTCGCTGTCGTTGCCAAGGCTTTGCCAGTAGCTGCGGCCGCGCTCGAGCAGCGCTCCAACTTGCGGGTCGCCGGTCCAGGGCCGCCCCTGGCGTACGTGCTCGTCCAGCAAATGCCACACTGGGGTTGTCCGGATGCTCTCATAGTCCACCAGCAATAGTTCTTCCGGATCGTCCGGGGCGATGGCCTGGAGCAGCGGCTTGCCGAGCATTTGTTGCACGGTCAACAGACGCACGTTTTCATCGGCCGGCATTCCGAAGCGTGCGAGCCCCAACGGCTGCTGTTCCAGCGCCAGGTCATGCAGTTGTACGTGCAGGGAGTCGATGAAGGCAGCGAAATTGCTTTCGATGGTTGCCGTATCGATTGCCGCGTCTCGGTCGAGCTTCAGCCGTTCGGTCAGCTCGCGGATCCGATTGGCGGTCACAGTCCGCACCTCGCCTTCGGTCATGCTCAGCCATTGGTGGAGCAGGTCGTGTAGCTCGTTGAGCTCGCCATGTAGCCCGGCCGGGCCAAAGGCCGGGGTGTTATGGCTGATAGTGACCGCTCGGCCCCGGCGCTTGGTTTGCAGCGCCTCGCCAATGTTGTCCACGATGTAGGGATAGATCACCGGCAGATCGCCCAGCACGAGGTAGGGCGCCTCGACCACGTCGAGCCCTCGCTCCTTGCCCGGTTGCCATTCCGCGGAACCATGTGTCCCGAAATGCACCAGCGCGTCGGCGGCGAACTCGTTGCGCAACCAGAGATAGGCCGCGAGATAGCTGTGGGAAGGGGGAGACTTCGTGTCGTGATACAGCGCCTTTTCGCGATCGTCCAGCCGCTCGCCTCGCGGCGGCTGCGGCATCACCACCTGGTTGCCAAGCTGCAGACGTGGAATGACAAAGACGTTGCGTGCCGGCAAGAACAAGCTGGCATCCTCTGGTAGTCCCCAACGCTCGAGGATCGGCTGCCGCACCCTCTCGGGCAGATTGTCGAACCAGGACTGGTAAGCCGCGAGCGACAACGGCGCGCCGCGGTCATCGATCAGCAGACCCTCAAGCGCATCGTCGCGATAGAAGGGGGCAAGCAAGCTGGCCAGCTCGTTGATCAGCTGTTGCTCATCGAGCTGCTGCACGCCATAGCCGCGCTCCGCGTAGGCGGCGAGCAACGTTTCGAGACTGCGTGGCACATTGAGGAACGACGCGCCAAGGTTTGTTTCGCCCGGCGGGTAGTTGTAGAACATGATCGCTGTTCGCACCTCTTGGGCGGGCAGCCGCTGCAAATGCGCGAGCCGCATCGCCTTGTCGACAACGGCTTGAAGCTGGCGATCGATGGGCACGATGTCGCCATCGGCCTTGCGCGTTACAGCAGCGAACAGCGGGTCGATGAGCCCGGCATACTCCGGTTGCGCGAGATAGAACGGGATGTCCTGGGCCTCCAAACCGACTGCGTCGGCTTCCCAGTCGGCCTGCTCGCCACCGCGATAGGGCATGGCCTGTAGGACCGGGATGCCGAGTCGTTCGAATTCCGCCTTGCGCCCCGAGCCGTTGAGCATGATCTGCATGTTGATCAGCACATCCGCACGGGGCGTGCCGGAAGTGCCGAGCAACGAGGTAATCTCATCGTTGCCCATCGCCGTGGTATAGAGCGGTACTGCCAGCGCACCGGCCGCTTCGATGCGCCGGACCGTGTCGTCGACGAAGCCTGTGAGCCCGGAGTCCATGTACGCCTTGTGGAAGAGAGCGCCAATCACCGGTATTTCGGTGCGTAGCTCAACACCTTTCCACTCGAGGTAGTCGTCCAGGCTGGTGAAGATTCTCCCGTCCCCCTGGGGATGATAGATGCCTGCCTGCGGATGAATATCCGGAGACGGGCAGGGTGACGCTTTGCTAGTGAGATGAGCGTCGAGACGGCAGAAGAAACCGTTGAAGTTCGCTACGCCGCCGTTTGTGTAATAGAGGTCGAGCTCCTCGATCAGCGCGGGCGGCAGGCCGTTGCCGCGGCTGCCATCCCGGCGCAGCCAGATCCAGGGCGTCGCAAGGCCGTCGAGCGCCGACCCAAGCCCCATTTGCATTGCTCCCAGGGCAGCGCCGTAGGGCGCGTCGATTGCAATCATGTCGAAGCTGTCGAGCTGTGCGAGGTTGGGATTGCCATCTACGCCGTCGATCATCCGATACTCGAGGCTAAAGCCTGCATCGCGGGCGATGGGTTTCAGGCGCTCGAATTTGCCCGCCTGGACTGGCGCCGCCGCCACGAACAGCAAACGTTTGGCCTGCATGGTCTCGGCCTGGACCCGCATCGACAGGCTCAGCGCCAGGAGGCCGAAGACGAGCATCACTGTTGTTCTAGTGAGCAGTAGTAGGCCGCGCATCAGAACCCGGCCTCCACCGCCAGCCAACCGGTGCGACCCTGTTCGGCGTAGCCAAACAGTTCGGATTTGTCCTCCAGTCGCACGTCGCCGATGTTAAGCACGCCACCACGTAGCGTCAGGTTGTCTTGCAGCCTGTACCCGAGGCTCGCGTTGACGATGCTGTAGCCGGGTGCGCGCTCCTGCCCGTTCGAGCCTTCCAGGTACTGCTTGCCGATATACTCCCACTGCACCAGCGCGTTCCACCTCGCCATGGTCCATTCCAGCGAAGGCGTAGCTGTGAACTCTGGACGTCCGTTGAGCTTGGCTTCGGTCCGAGCGTCGCGCGGGTCCATCCAGTTGACCGTCGCGCCCAATGCAATGCCGTATCCCAACTCGCGGCGCCCGGTGAGCTCCAACCCCTCGATTCGAGCTTGTTCGATGTTGTCGTACTGATAGATCGTGCGCGGCGGTATGCCGGGCTCGGTGCGCAGGCGCCGGTAATAAATCAGGTCGTCGATCTCGTTGCGGTAGACGTTTGCGGTATAGGCACCACGCTCGTCATGCCAATCGACGCCCAGCTCGAACGAGCGACTGGTTTCCGGCTTGATGTCGGCGTTGCCCAGAAACGTATGCGGGCCTTCGGCCCCGACGTAGTTCGGCGAGATCTGTTTGAGCGTCGGTGCGCGGAAGGCCTCGCCGTATCCTGCCTTGAACGTCAGTTCCGGTGTGGCGCGCCAGACGAGCCACGCACGTGGGCTGGTCTCGCGCCCGAAAATCTCGTGATCGTCGAGGCGCGCGCCCAGAGTCAATGCCCACTCCGTCGCCAATGCGATCTCATCCTGGATGAACACCGCTTGGTGTGTCGCGGAGTCCGAGCCGCCGATCAGGCCGGCGTTCTCCAGGCGTTCGTCCCGATGCTCTCCGCCTACGGTGAGGGCATGGTCTTCGCCGATGTGAAAATTGAGGCTGCCGTCCCATACGTCATCGCGGATCGACTGGGGGCGCGTTGGGGCCAGGTTCTGAGTACGCTTGTTGGTGACGTCGAATTCCGAACGGGTAAAGCGCAGTTGCGACTGAAGGTCACCCCAGTCGGCGTTCCAGGCCAGCGAGTTCTGGCGTCGCTCAAGCTCGTAGGTATCCAGGTAGATCGGACGAGCGTAGTAGGCGTACTGCTGGTCACGATCGCGGGTTTCGTCGCTGCGAAGCAGGTCCAGCTTCAGCATCTGTCCTTCAATCGGCCGGTAACTGATCGCAAGGCTTCCCGTCTTGCGATCGTGCCCCTCCATTTCCGACACTCGCCGATCCTGCTCCCATGGTGTCGATTCGCGGCGCATCTCTTCGACCGCCATCGCGACATTTAACCCTTCGGCAAGTGGGCCTGACGCCCGCGCGGCCAGGCGATGGCCATTGCCGGTGTCCCCTTCACCCACATCCCCACGCAGGGTCACCCCGCCGCTCCATTCACGTTGGGCCTGGCGGGTAATGATATTAATCACCCCGCCGATCGCTTCGGAGCCGTAAAGGGCGGACATTGGGCCCCGTACGACCTCGATCCGTTCGATCTGCTCGATACCGACCCACCCGTACTGGTAGTCGGAGTGGCCAATCGTGTCATCGGTCGAGGAGATGCGTCGGCCATCGATCAACACGAGCGTATGGCGATCTTCGGCGCCGCGAATGCTCAAGGTCTTGCGACCCCCAACCTGGCGCCCATTGAGGGTGATGCCGGGGGTCCCGCGAAGCGCCTCGAGCAGGTTGGTCGCACCTCGTGCACGGATCTGCTCGGCAGTGATAACGGTCATTGCAGCTGGCGCGTCTGCCAATGAGACGGAGCTGCGGGTGGCCGTAACCACCATCGGGTTGAGCTCGGTCGTCTCGGCGGCTGCTCCCGCTCCGGAAACCATGATGCATGCCATTGCCAGCGCGTGCCTGCGCATATTCACCCCCTAAGAAAGAATGAGATGGCTGGCTGGGGACTGTCCCTGGCTGGCTAGAACGTATCGGCCTAAGTGAAGCGATAGATGGTAATAAGAATGATTATCGAACGCAATCGATGCATGGCACGTCTGGCTGTCGATGACCGGGAGTCCCATCAGGGCATGCTCGGACAATTGGCTGTAATGGCCGAAGACGGGCGATTCGAGTGGGCAAAGGGGGATGACAATTGGTCGCAGGCCGTGGTGCGTGGTGCTATCGGTCAGTCCACGCACGAGGAGTGTCTTGTTTTTGTCTCTCTTACGGCCGAATTGCGAAAAGCCTTTCGTCGTACGCGAAATCCATTATCCGGCTGATCTTTACGCGCGTGATCGCCGGGTGTCTTGGGTTAAGCACGATGTTTCGCTCGAGCGGCAGAACGGCAGAAGGCACGATCAGTCCCAGATGGGAGGCGCGATTCAACCAGTCCGTGCCGAAAGACATGCTGGGCGTGTCGGCCGGCAATGCTGCCCAGCCCACCGGTAGTTCGCTTTCGGCGGGTTCAAAATACAGGTCAGGATCGTCTGGCAGTTCGAGTTCGGTAATTTTCATGGGAATCACCGGACGCTGGTTCTGATGCACAAACGTTTCTAGGCAGCAGATAGCGGGAGATAGTCCTAAGTAAACGGCTGCTACTTTGGCATCATTCCAGCGTCCACCCTCAATCGCAGCGCCCAGGCCGGACAGGTCTGCAGCACGTTTGGCTTTGGATATACGCCATGCGCGCATCAGACAACGCCGCCCCATTCAATCGCATGCAGGACCCGACGGATCTGCCGCGCGCCGAGCTCTGTCTCGCAAAGGGAGAGGGGCGTGTTTCCTCCTAGCGAATCGTTCGGTGTTGCCATCCAGCGGCTCGCGGCGTCCCTTTCCTCGAACACGTCCTCGGCCAGCACTGCGACCTGAGCCAATCGGTCAATTCGCTCCGATGCTACTGGATCAAGGGCATCGGTACTTCTCAGTCTGCGTTCCATTGTCGACGCCGACACGTTTGCGATGCCTGCGATCATCGGAATGGTTAGCCCGAACGCTGCCTTGGTTGCGAGGAGCCAGTAGGGCTCGAAGCCCGCACGAATTCGCTCAAGCCGTTCGTACTCGGTGTTCTTCGACAGCTCGTGCGCCATGCTCCAGAAACTAGGCGTCTTCGGAGTGCTGGAGGACCGTTTGATCGATTGCTTCGCTGCGGTAGTCATTGCGAAACCCTCAAATGACGTACTTAGATACGTCATATGATAGCACCTTCGGGCGTTCCATTTCGCTGCGCAAAGCAGTCTGGAACCACATGCGTCGTGTTCCTTAGCGTGGAAGGGCGACTCGGGTTGACTGTCATCTGTCCCTGGCACCTATATCCCAGACTGAGTGATTGGCGTTGCAGATTCGTCCGCACAGGCAACGGGGTCTAGCTCATCGTCGGCCTTCACGACTCGACTGATGAAACGTCTCAGTTGCTCGCTGGGTTCGACGTCACGCCGGATAAGGTATGTGGTGATCATGGTCGTGTCGCCTGCCAACGGCCGGGTCGTCACATCTGGGTTGTTGAGTTCGGTGACGCGAGCAAGGCTCGAGAAGCCAAGGCCGTAACCCGCGGCGACGAGCGCCATCAGGAGGTCAAGGGTGGGTACACGGTCGGCAATCGTCATCTGCGTTTCGATCGGTTTGAGCACGGGTTGAAGTTGCTGCCAGAAGCCCTCGCAGACCTCCGGCTCACATAGCACAAGTGGATGCCGGGCTAGCTCGTCGACTGGAATGTGCCGGTGTGCAAGCAACTGGTGCCGGGCAGGTAGGACGACGACAAGCGGGTCCTGCCAGACAGGCTCGGACAGGAGCCCATCACCTTCGTTGGCGGAGGTCTGTGCAAATCCGACATCAAAGAAGTCCTCGCGCAGGCCGTTGGCCTGCACCGAGGACGGCACCTCGCGAAGAAAGATCTCGACGTCCGGATCCTCCTCCCGGCATTGGGCCAACAGCGCAGCGAGCCGGGACTGCGGCACGCCATCGGACAGCGCGACACGGAGCTTGCCGCGAAAGCCCGCGGCAGCGCCCTTGACGCTCGCCTTGGCCTGTTCGACCACGGCAAAGATCCGGCGCGCTTCTTCGAGCAGCACGCTGCCCGCCCAGGTTAGGCGGGTTCGTCGGGTCGTGCGCTCGAACAGCTGTACGCCGAGTCTGTATTCCAAGTCTTTGATGATGCGTGACAGGGGTGACTGTTCGATATGCAATCGTGCGGCTGCCCGAGCGAAATGCAGTTCCTCGGCTACGACGACAAAGCAGCGTAGGTGACGAAGCTCCACGGCTACTACCTCCTAGCGATTAGTGATCCGATGCAGCCCGCCGTGCAGCAGACCAATCGGGTTGGCGACGAAGGTTGAGCGTTTGCAGCAGGGCCCCGGCCAGCGCAACGGCGCCCGCGCCGACAGCAAGCGACCAGATGGGCAGCTGCAGCAGAAAAATGAACCCACCGGCCGCGGCACCGATGGCACTGCCCAGGTACAGCGCGGACTCGTTGAGCGCAATGGCGAGATTGCCGTCGCCCTGTGCCTGGCGCGCCAGAATCAGTTCGTTGTTCTGCGGTACCTGCAGCGCCCAGCCGACGGCGCCCCACATTACAATGGGCAGCATGGCGAGCCAGACACTGAAGGCGGCCACCACTGGCAACAGGAACAGCGAGGCGCTCAGGATGAGCATGATGGCGAGGACCAGCACCGGCCCTCTCACACGATCGACCACCGGTCCGATCAGGAAGCTGCCGAGCACGCCGCCGATTCCCCACGCCCAGAGAAATGGGGTAACCGAGCGAACGCCACCAAACTCTGGGTCGCGCAGCAGCGGTGCGATAAAGGTGTACATGCCGAGGCTGGCGATCGCTGCGAGCAGCGAAACAAGCAGGATGGTGACTACGTGCACATCGGCGAGCATGGCGAGTTTCTCGCGAAGGGAGCTCGCTTGTGCGGCGGGCAGTGCTGGTAGCAGCAGTAAGAGCCCGACGAAGGCCAGAAGCCCGAGCAGCGTGACCAGCCAGAGCGCGGCCTGCCAACCCATGAGGTCGGCGATCATGAGGCTAAGCGGTACGCCCAGGACCACGCCGCTGGCCATTCCGCCCATGATGATCGCGATGGACTTGCCGCGTCGCTCCGCGGTCGAAAGGGCGGCCGATGCGCCGATGCCCATGGCCAGGTAAACGCCCGCGCCAATTCCGGCGATGGCGCGCCAGGCAAGGAGGGCATTGAAGTCCGTGGAAAGCGCGCTGGCCGCGTTCGCGACGACGAAGAGGGCCAGGGCGGCAAGCAGGCCACTGCGTTGACGGTCTGGCGGCGTCAGCGCCACGAAGATGGGCGAGCCGAGTCCATAGGCAAGGGTGAAGGCCGTAACCAATTGCGCGGCGACGGCAACCGAGACCGTAAAGGCGTCTTCGATCAACGGTATCAGTCCGGCCGTGACGTAGGACGCCATACCGAGCGCAAAGGCGCCGAGTGCGATCAGGTAGATGGGTAGCGAATTGGATGAGGGGGTACTCATGAGGATTGAGGCTCCACGTCGTGACAGGGCAGCGTGGCCCGTCGGGCCACGCCCGGAGGTTAAAGATCCAGTGTTACGTCCAGGTCTGTCAGCCAGGTGTTGAGTCCGACGGCGAGCTCCATGCCCATCCGGTCATACATGGGCGAGACATCGCCCAGCGGCCGGTTGAGCGTTTCCTGGACTTGCATGGTGTCCAGCAGCGGTCGGACGGGTGCATCCTGGCTTTGCATGATCGTGGCCAGCGACTGGCGCAGCGCGTGCTCGTACGCAGGGTCCTGCGTAGAGGGATAGGGGCTCTTGACGCGGTCGGTGATCGGTGGCGGCAGCAGGTCGCGTGTCGCTGCGCGCAGGATGCTCTTCTCGCGGCCATCGAAGGCCTTAAGCGACCATGGGATGTTGAAGGCGTACTCGACCAGTCGGTGGTCGCAGAACGGAACCCGGACCTCGAGTCCGACCGCCATGCTCATGCGGTCCTTGCGATCGAGCAGCGTTTGCACGAAGCGCGTTAGGTTCAGGTAGCTGAGCTCTCGCATCCGCCGCTCGACCGGACTCTCGCCGACAAGCATGGGTGTTTCGGCGATGGCCTGGCGGTAGCTGTCGGCGAGGAATACAGGCATGTCGAGCTGGCGCAGCAGCCCGTGGTCGAACAGTGTCTTGCCGTCGAAGTACTTGCCGGTGACGGACGTCAGCCAGGGAAAGGTGCCTGCCTCGATCGCCTCCGGGTCATGGAACCACCGATAGCCGCCGAACACCTCATCGGCGCTTTCCCCGGAGAGCGCCACGGTCGAATGCTTGCGCACCTCCTCGAACAGGCGATACAGCGACGGCCACATGTCGCCCCAGTACGCCGGTGGAAGGTCAAGCGCGCGCACGACCTGACGGCGCAGGATCGGATCGGCAAGCTCGGCACTGTCCAGGATGATCTCGCCGTGCGTGCAGTGGATTCGTGCAACCAGTTCGCGGACGAAGGGCGCATCCGGCGTTCCCCGAACCGCGTCGCCGGCGAAGCCCTGGCCGTGTTCTCGAAAGTCCACCGAGAAGGAGCGAATGTTCGCTTTACCGGCCTCGAGCAGCTTCTTCGATGCGAGCGCAGTGATCACGGACGAGTCCAGACCGCCGGACAGGAGGCTGCACAGGGGAACATCTGCCACGATTTGACGCTCGACGATATCCTCCAGCAGGTCACGCGTATGCCGAACGGTTTGCTCCAGCGAATCGGAGTGCTCGCGTGCCTCAAGGCGCCAGTAGCGCCGCTTCCTCAGCCCTCGGCGATCGACCCGAACGACTTCGCCGGGCAGAACCTCGTACATGCCATGGAAGACGGCATGGCCGGGGGTTTTGACCATCTCCAGTATTTCTCGAAGGCCGTCCGCACGGACTCGGCGCGGCACGCTCGGGTTGGCCAAAAGGGCCTTCGGCTCGGATCCGAAGATGACACCGTCCGCAGTGGGGTAGTAGTACAAGGGCTTGACGCCCATGCGGTCGCGGACGAGAAGCAGGCTTTCCTGCCGTCGATCCCAGATGGCGAAGGCGTACATGCCGTTGAGCCGGTCGACGAAGTTTTCCCCCCATTCGAGATATGCGCGAAGGACCACTTCGGTATCGCTGCGGTTTTCGAAACGATGTCCGCGCAGCTGCAGTTCTGCACGCAGCTCGCGGAAGTTGTAGATCTCCCCGCTATAGGTAATGGCCGCTGCCTGTTTACCGTCCGCCTGGCGAGCCAGCATCGGCTGCTTGCCGCCCTCCAGATCGATGATCGAAAGGCGGCGATGGCCGAGGCCGACCGGGCCGTCGATCCAGGTTCCCTGCGCATCGGGGCCCCGCCGGGCCATCGAGTCGGTCATGCGCTGCAGGACGTTCTCGTGTTCCCGCATGTCCTGGCTGTAGAACAGCCATCCTGTGATTCCACACATAGTTGTCTCCTGATTAGCCAAGGCTTTCGAGGTCGCTGTCTTCGCCGAGCAGGACCCGGTTCTGGGAGCGGATGTAGCGCGCGGGAACTGCGGCTGCCTTGGCGCGCGTCTCCAGCGTGTTGAGCAGGCGCTGCAGCTTGATCGCGGTGCGCAGGTCGGCGAATGGCAAGTCCGGCTCGCGCCGTCTTGCTACCCAGAGCACCGCGTCCCGGCACAGGTGCGAGAGCTTGTGCAGTGTTTTCAGACCCGGCTCGCTGGGCGCCTCGCTCGTTTCGTGCAGCGTCAACTGCGTTCCGTCGCTGTCGCGCATCCAGATCCGCAGATGATCGTGGTCCCAGCACGGCGTATCGAAGGTCAGCCGTGCGTGGATGACATGCGCCTGGTCATCGACGAACGACCAGTCGACGGTGCGTTGGCGGACGACATTGACGAAACTGCTGTAGCCGGTGACGGGGACCTCGCCGAGCGTTGCGCCGACCATCACCGTGTCGAGCACTGCGGGGCCGGATATCGAGAAGTCCGATCGAACGCCGATCACCTCGTCGGCCGACCACTCACCCTCGGTGGGACAGATCCAGCTCACAAGGTCAAGGGCATGGATCACTTCGCTCGTAACGCCGCAGGTCGGGCGATAGTCGTTGATTCGGTCCTTCCCCCAGTTGAAGTGCGCCCGCACTAGACGCCAGCGATGCCGAGCGACCCACTCGCGAAGCGTCTGGCTCGCACTCGAGTAGCGCTCGACCAGGTTGAGGGAGAAGCCGTCGAGCGAGGCGAGGGCGGAGTCGATGGGTCCGAGGTCGTCAGCCGGTGTTGCCAGCGGTTTTTCGCAGATGACGAATCCGCGGTACCCGCCCAGCTGGCGCAGAACTGCAGCATGGCTCACGTCATTGACGCTGACCACGACGAGGTCCGGTCCGAACGCCTCGAGCGCCTCGTCGATGGTCCCGATTCGCTCGAGCGTGCTCGGCCTTTCGCGACGATCCAGATAGGCAATCGACATCGCGATACGGCACGTACGACCGACGTGCTCGAGTGCGTGCTGCCAGCGCAGTCCCGCATAGCCCAAGCCGATGATGAGCACCTTCATGTCGGCGCCTCCTGGCGGACCAGCAAGCGCTCGTTGCTGGGCTGGAAGCCAAGCGCGGAGTAGAGCTGCGCCCCGTCTTCTGTGGTTTGCAGCACGACGGTGCGTACCTCGCGCTTGTCGAACCAACGCAGGAGGGTTGTCATGAGCTCGCGCGCAATGCCCCTGGCACGGAACTGCGGTGCTACCACGACGGACTGCACCCACCCCGAGAGTCCGTTCGGGTTTGCGGCGGTGGGGGCCCTCGCGTCGATGATGCCGGTTGCGCAACCAATCACCTGGCCGGAGTCGCGATGCTCGACGGCCAGCACACGGACATTGTCGTTGGCGCCGAGGGTGCTGCTCAGCCAGGTCCGGTACGCCGCTCGCCAGCGCGCGCACGCTTCCGGCGTGCGACTGGAGTAGCTGGCGTTGGTGCCGTCGAGCAGTACCCCGCGCAGCTCGATCAGCATCGGGATGTCGAGCGTGGTTGCGCTGCGCACGTTGAACAACGAATCGCCCATCACACAACCTCCGTCTTGAAGGCGCTCGAAGCCCGGGGAATGGCGAAATGCGCGAAAGTCTCGTCCAGAGCTGCGGCCAGCTGTTCAATCTGCGCTTCGCTGTGGTTCGGCGTGGCGTTGATGCGAAAGCGCTCCGTGCCCACTGGTACCGACGGATAGTTGATCGGCTGGAGGTACACGCGGTGGGTATGGAGCAGGCGCTGGGCGGCAGCCTTGCACCGCTCCGCCTCGCCAACGAGAACGGGCAATACGTGCGTCTGCGAGCAGGGCATGACCGGGATGTCGTACTGCTTGAGCCGTTCACGAAGAAGCGCGGTCTTGGCGTGCAGCCGGGTGCGTTCGTCGTCGTTTGCCTTGAGGTACTCGACGCTTGCAAGGCAGCCGGCCGTAACCGCCGGTGGCAGCGAAGTGGTGAAGATGAAGCCGGTTGCGAAGGAACGCACGGCATCGACGATGACCTGGCTCGAGGCGATGTATCCGCCAATGACCCCGATGGCCTTGGCCATCGTCGCCTGGATGATGTCGATCTCGCCGGCCAGTCCGAGCTGGGCGGCAATGCCGTCACCGCGGGGACCGTACATGCCAACCGCATGAACCTCGTCCAGGTACGTCAGCGCGTTGTGGCGCTTGGCAACCTCGACGATACGTTCGATTGGCGCGATGTCGCCGTCCATTGAGTAGATTGACTCGAACACGACGAGCTTTGGTTGCCCGAGTGGGTAGCCAGACAGGATTTCATCAAGATGACGGGCATCGTTGTGCCTGAATACCTTGCGCTCGTTGGGTGTTGCCCGAATGCCATTGACGATCGAGGCGTGGTTCATGGCGTCACTCGCCACCACACAGTCTGGAATCTGGCGCAGCAGGCATTGCAGGGTCGCATCGTTCGAGCCGAAGCCGGTTGGAAAGACCAGCGCGGCCTCCTTGCCATGCCACTCGGCAAGGCTGGCTTCCAGGCGGGCATACAGCTCATGGGATCCGCCGATATTGCGCGAGCCGCCGGAGCCGGCGCCGTAGGTCTCGAGTGCGACGTGCATCTGCTGGCGCACCGCCGGGTGCTGGGACATTCCCAGGTAGTCGTTGCTGCACCAGACAACGACCGGCTCGCGGTCGCTGCCCTGGAGCTTGGCCAGTGGGTACTGGCCACAGATGCGGCTGAGTGTTGTGAACGTGCGGTACTGGTTGGAGGACTTCAATGACTCCAGCTGTTCGCGAAGCAATGATTGGTACATCCGTATCTCTCCTAGCGATCTGGCCGCCTTGCCCCTACCGACTGCTCTGCAATGGGGTTTTGCGCGACGAGACGCTATTCTTAGTACCGTTGCCAGGGGGTTACAATTTGACTGGTTATGCTGTTACTGGAGGTAATTGGATGAGCGCACCGCGAAGCTTCGAACGAAACCGCACCGAGCTTGCCGACTTCCTGCGCAGCCGCCGTGAACGCATTACGCCCGAGGAGGTTGGCCTTCCGTCGGGCGGCAGGCGCCGTACGCCGGGCCTTCGGCGCGAGGAGGTGGCCGCGCTCGCTGGGGTGGGGTTGTCCTGGTACACCTGGCTGGAGCAGGGCAGGGATATCGGCGTATCGGCGACATTTCTCGAGAACCTGGCGCGCACGCTCAAGCTCGATGCGACAGAACGTCGCCATCTGTTTCTGCTGGCCCATCAGCGCTTGCCGCCAGAACCGGGCAAGACGTGGTGCGTGGTTCCGCCCCTCGTGCATCGGCTGATGGCCGATCTGCCGTTGCGCCCGGCGTATGTGTTGAACCTGCGGTGGGACGTGCTGGCGTGGAATGCTGCGGCCGATCGGCTGTTTGGCTTCTCGAGCTTTCCGGCCGAGCGACGCAACCTGCTCTGGCTGCTGTTTACCGCCGCCTCGATGCGCACCCTGTTCGATCCCTGGCAGGATCAGGCGCTGCAAATTCTGTCGAGCTTTCGCCGCGACTTCGTCAGGGCCCCGCTCGATCCGGACATCGACAACCTGGTCAAGGACCTGGAAAAGGTCGATACCGACTTCAGGACCTGGTGGCGCCAGCAGGATATCCATGGCCCGTGCCAGGGGGTTCGGTATCTTAGCGTTCCCGAGGTTGGCCCGGTCGTGTTCGACCATACGTCCCTGACCATCGACGTCGACCGCGACCTGCGGCTGGTTTACTACGCAGCGAGGGAAGGGCAGGTGCATGAGCACCGTTTCGAGCAGTGGCTGGCGAACGACGCCGCGACCTCCAGCCCGGATCGCGCGTCGCTCATTCAATGACCGGGCCGCGCGAGCGTCCGATGTTCCAGGACACCTGGTCGCGCCGGACCCGTGCAGTCACCGATAGCCCTCGCCGCGGCTCGATGACCGGCTTCCATGGCACCAGGCTGAAGCCGCCGTCATGTTCGAGCTGCGCGTAGCGCCCACTGGCAAGGTCCACATACCTTCGGTAGATCCCGGTGACCCGTACGCCTTCGACCGGTGCGTGATGCCGCATGCTAGTCCGTTCCTCGATTCCTTTCACCGTGGCGGCCAATTCGCGCTGGCGAAGCGTCGCTAGCAGGCTCGGTGCAAAGGATGTTTGCTCGCCCAGGCGCTGCGCCAGCCCAAGTTTGACCAGATAGTCTGCTCGTTCGCGCAGGCACGTGCGAACCTCTGCGCCGAAGCCACGTGTCGCCGGCTCCGCTGCCCCTCCCACGAGCTGCGCGTCGAGCCAGGTGGCACCCATGGCCCGGACTTGGCGATCGATTGGCAGTCGCGAATGGACAGTTACCGCGACACCGCTCGAGCGCTGCGTGTCGTACCGGCGCCCCTGTTCGGCAAGGTCCCGCGGCACGCGCCATAAGCCGTTGCCTACCCGCTCGACGATACCGGCGCGGCGCAAGGCTTCGAGACGCCGCTCGTGCGCATCGAGCAGTGATTCCATGTCGATCTTCGGGTCTCGCTTCGTTAGCATGGCGCGATGCGTATCCCGGACGTACAGGCCATCGACCGCCAGGGCGGCAATCCGGTTATCCATTGCACGTGGCGGGAACGTACCCCTGACCTCGACGATTGCATCGACTGGGTAGCTCGACAACTGCGTGTCGCGCGCCAACGTGACGTGGTGAGCCCGGCCGTCCGTGCCATCGACCACCAAGTACGGCAGGTCGTGGGACTCGCCGGTTAGCCCCTTGGCTGCCACCCTCCCGATGATGCTGCCGTCGTGTCCAGGCTGAACGATATGCAGGTCCCGTTGGGTGCCCGCCATGGCGCGCTGCATCGTGCGCAGGATATCGCCGCGCTCGCCCAACTCGCGCAGCGTGCGCTCGGCGTGATCGAATACGCGCCAGTGTCCCCCCGGCGCCTGCCTGGCGAGCCCTAGTCGTTCCAGGTGCTGGAGCCGCCCGATCAGCTGTTGGCGCCGCGGGTGGCGTCCAAGAGCGTTCAATTGCAGCCCTTCCGGCGACATCTGGCGAGCAAGCATGCGATCCAGGCTCGTCCAGCGATCCTGCGTCACTTCGCGCTGAGCGCTTTGCGCGATCTCCCGTTCCGTGCGCAGCCCGAGCCAATCGGTCGCCAGCCCCGATGCTCGCTCGCGCATCCCATGGGCGATGTAGTCCCTGGCGATGACCAGATCCCGGCCGGATTCGTCCTTGCCCCTCAACACGATATGGGTGTGCGGGTTGTCGGTGTTCCAGTGGTCGACGGCTACCCAATCGAGCCGCGTTCCCAGGTCCGACGAGACTCGCTCCATCAGGTGCCGGGTGAAGGTGCGCAGGTCATCGAGCGAGTTCGCGTCCTCGGGCGAGACGATAAAGCGAAACTGATGGCGATCATCGCGGCCGCGCGCTTCGAACGCCTGGATATCGACCTCATCGGTCAGCGCGCCGTAGGCCTTGCCCGGCTCGCCATCACGCCCGACGCCCTCTCGCTCGATGTAGCGCAGATGAGTCGATGTGGATCGCCTGCCGGCGCGTTGGAGATTCACCAGGCGCGTCTTGACGGCGACACGCCGAAAATAGACCGAGCGTCCTGTTCGGCCGAACTGAGCCTCGACATGACCACGGCCGAGGCGGGCGCCTGGCCTTGTTGATTGCACGAGCGCATGGGCACCCGTCTTGCTGGCCTGGCGAAGAACCTGGCCGACGAAGGCCTGGCCGCGCTGCTTCGGCGGGCCGGTTCGAGGCCGGAATCGGTCGTCATGGGTGCTATCCCGATCGTCCATCATTGCCTCCAATGTGGTCGTGGTGGGGCGCAGGGGTGCCCCGGTTAGCTGCACAGCCGGTGCGCCCCCAGGGCTGACAGGCACTCCGAACCGTAATGTCCGTGCCGTCTCCAACCCACGTGCAGACTGGACTCGCCTGCCAGGGCGTAGGGTTCCCTTTTATCTTGCCCTCCGCTTTTCATGCCTCTCAGCTCCGCCATTCGCCACTAATCGGCAAACAAACGATGTGCCGTGCCCAGCACGGTATGCGTGCTGACGGGACCGAAATAGCGGCTGTCGAACGAGTCGGCATGGAGCGGGGAGAGCAGCAGGAGTTCGTCCTCCGCCAGAGGGCGGCATCCTTTCCACTGCGGCATCGGCCTCCTACGGCTGTCGTGCCTGCGTACCTGCACCGCCGTACCATCACCCACCAGCAGACGCTTTCCGATCGCACACGCCCGCTGCGGGTGCACCGCGAAGACCGGCTTGAGCATCGGCACCTCAATCGGTAGATACCCACGTTGAGATGCGAGCTGCGCCGCCTCGCTTGGCAGGCGTACCAAGACCAGTTCCCCGACCTTTGGCAGCGCGCCCGGTTCGATGCGGTACCAGCCCGGCGGCACGCTGTCGGAGGCGTTGTAGACGACTCTCACCGGCAGCTCGATCAGGCCCGACAGGCCCCACGCGGTGCCGACGATCACCAGCAGGAGGACTGACGTGCGGCGCCTCATGTCTCGCGCTCCGGAAAACGCGCCTCGAGCAGCTCGCGCAGCATCTGGGCCACCGTGATGCCTTCCTGAAACGCGGCCACCTTGATTCGAGCCCGCAGGTCGGGGGTGATGTCGAGCGTAAGGCGCGCCGTGTGGATGCTGCCCTTTGCAGGGAGCTGTACCGACGCTTGACGGATCCATGCCCGGGCCTGGGCATCGGCCATGGGCCGCGCGCCTATGTCGACGCGCTTCGCGCTCATGGCGCCCACCCGATCAGTTCGTCGACCAGAGAGCTGATCTCGCGGGCCGCTGCGCCGTCGGGGATGAGTTCGTGCACCAGGCGGCCGGCTGCCGCACTGTCGGCAAATACGATTCGCTGGCGCACTTCGGCGCGGAGCGCCGGGAGCGGCTGGTCGGCCAGTGCCTCTCTGGCCTCGCGCCCAATCACCGTGGTGCTGACACGCCTGTTGATTGCGAACGCCGCGCGCAGCGCGGGACGAAAGACCTGTGCCTCGCGGATCAGGTCGACCATCTCGGCGCTAGCCCAGAAGTCGAAGGGGCTGGGCTGGACCGGTACCAGTACCCGGTCCGCCGCCATCAACGTCGATCGGGCCAGGGCAGCGATGCGCGGTGGGCCATCGATGATCAGGTGGTCGGCACGTCTGGCGAGCTCCGGCGCCTCCTGGTGGAGCGTCTCGCGTGGCAGGCCCACCGCGCCGAACAGCCTCGCCAGGCCCTGCTGGGCACGCCGTTGCACCCAGTCCAGCGCAGAACCTTGCGGGTCGGCATCGAGCAGGATCACGGTCTTGCCGCGTCGTGCCAGCTCGCCGGCGATATGGGTGGCCAGGGTGGTCTTGCCGACCCCGCCTTTCTGGTTGAGCAGGGCGAGGATCATGACTCGGCCTCCATGTACGCGTGCCGGGCGGCACGGATGACCCGTATGGCCTTGATCGCACAACAACAAGTTAGAGATTTTGAGTTAGTTAAGTTAAGGCACGTCGCAGGCCGCGAGTTTGCTGGCCTGCGTCCAATTCGGTGCGCCTGATAGCACGATAGGCTTGCGCCTGATGGCACGAGTGTCTTTGCGCCTGATAGCACGACGGGTTTCACAGCTTGTCCCCGGCTTATCCCCGTGCCGCCTACGGCACGGGCCTGAACGCCAGCAGCTCGGTGGAGGGCTCCAACCGCACGATGTCCAGCTGGTAGCCGGGCAGGGACTGGCGGGCGACGAGTGCACGAAGATCGAGGGCAAAGTCCGAGAAGCGGGCAGCACTGCCAGACTTTCGGTGCAGGTGCCTGAAGTCGAACTGCCAACCCTCCGGCTGGTGCCCGCCGTGCTTGCGCACGAGGCGATAGAGCCAGCGCTCGATCCCGCCGGTCAGCCGGAAATACGCCCGGTCGATGGTCAAGACGAGGGCGCGATCCAGTACGCCTGCATAGAACCAGTCCGGTAGGATCAATTCGATACCCAGGGGCTTGCCATCGGCATTGGCTAGCTCCTTCCACTCGTTGATCCATGAAAAGCGATGCAGCCGGCGGCCGGTGGTCTCGCGTATCGAGGTGGCGACGCTCGTGGTCTGTAGCCGATCCAGGGCTGCCTTCAGCCGCAGATAGTCCCGCCGGGAGGTGCCACGCCCGATGAAGCGCAGGATCTCGTAGGGCGTCGCCCTGATCAGGCGGGACGTCGCGATACCCGCATCGCGCGCCTCGACAATCTGGCTGGCGGCCCAGATCAGGATGTCCGCATCCCATATCGTCGCGATGCCATGCTCGTGCGTGCCCTCCACGCGTACCGTCACGCTCCCCGAGCGAAAGTCGATTGGCAGCGTGCGACGCGATTTGCCGAGCGAGAAGAAGGGGTGCGCCATCAGGTCCTGGGCATCGCGCGGGGCCATGTCGCCGTGCAGGGCACGAAACGGGGGTAGCGGCCGTTCCAGGGCAGGCGGCTCGGAACGCGCGCTCATCGGTATCGAGCGTCTCAACGTTCATGGCGCGCACCTCCGCAGTGATGCTGCAGGTACTCGGGGTCGAAGGTGGTCTCGAAACTGCGCGCATCGGCCCATGCCTGCAAATCGGCGAGGGCATACATGACGCGGCGGCCGAACTTGCGAAAGCGCGGTCCGCCCCCGATGACACGCTGCTTTTCCAGGGTGCGCGGTGAAAGCCGAAGGAAGACCGCGGCCTCGGCATTGTTGAGATAGGTCGGATGATCGTGCGCGGAAGCGCTGTGCGATCTGGGCGCTACCGATTGGCCAGGCAGGGTTTGCCGGTCGTGGTCGGTAGAAGAGGGCGCATCGTAGTGAGGTAAGTGGGACATGGGCAGGTCTCCTGTAACGGAGGCCTACCCTGTGCCGATCAGCCCGTGCCGATCATGCCGGACTGCGTCTGGGGGCAGACGGCAACGCGGCACAAAACCAATTGCAGCGTGCCCGGTCCGATTGCTGCGTCACTGCGCGAACCGGGCAGACATATTGATCGACGTTGCCCGCATGTCCTGCAAGCGGGTGCGACGCATCCACTTTTACCAGAAGCGAAAGAGCGCATTTCAGTAGAACTGCAATTACTGAAATGCGTATACGCACAGAATCGTAACTGTGCGTTCACGTATTGTGCCGCTAATAGTAAATACGCCTTTACGTTTCCGTCTGAATACGGGGCAGAAGTTGATTTACCGTGGCGCCTTCTGGTTATCCACTAGTGGCCGTGTTAGTTTGGCCCACGGTATATCGCCGGGCCAATTATGTCTTATGGCTTTGAAGAGGAAAATGATGAGCAAGATCGCCGAGTACAAACGCCTTGAAGCCCAACTTGCCGAACAACTCGCGGCGCTGGACAAACTCAAGACCGATGGCCAACTGAAACGGGAAATGGAGTTTGAAGACAAGCTCAAGGCCCTGATCAACGAGTACGGTTTCAATGCCCGCACCGTCCTCGATATCCTCGACCCAGCGCAGACAGGGGATGTAGCGCCTGTCGGCCGCCGTCGTGCCCGTGAAACCAAGACCTATAAGAACCCGCACACTGGCGAGGTGGTCGAGACCAAGGGCGGTAACCATAAGATTTTGAATGCCTGGAAAGAGCAGTACGGCGCCGAGGCGGTGAAGTCCTGGGCGGCCTGAACATAAGTTTCCGCTAGTTTGCCAACAGCTGCTCCAGGCGCAGTCCAACTTGCTTGGCCTGCGCCGCCATGCCGGCAATAAAGTCGATTAGCCTATCGAGTAGCATCAGTTCAGCGGCCGGCAATTGGTCTTTCATTCCAAGCAACTTGATGGTTGCCTCGTCCCGACGTTGCCGCGACGAGTACTCGATGTTGATCAGTTCGTTGATCATCGTCTGCACCAAAACCGCCTCATGGCCGCGGAAACGACTTTCGAGCAACTCGTCGAGCTTTTCCACCACAACCATGACGTGCGCTACCGTATCGACCGCCCGCAGCAGGTGGATCCTGATTTCATCCTGCATCGCCGGATGAAAGCGCATCCTGCCCAACGCGACGAGGCGGGCGATTTCACTGGCGCCGTGGGCCAGGTTGTCCTGCGCCCGCAGTAGATCCAGCACATCGCTGCGGGGGATTGGCATGAAAAGCGTGCTCGGCAAGTGCAGGCAGACATCGCGCGACACGCGTTCGCTTTCCTGGCTGAGTTCCTGCACCTGCTGCTCGATCAGGTGTACGCGCTGCCAGTCCTCGTCAAGGGCGCTGCGCAGCAGGGGAAGCAGCAACTGGACCGCACCATGCACCTGCTCGAATTGGCTGCGCAGCTGCTTGAATGGGAAGCGGGCTACCAGTCCGCATAGGGCTTTCTCGGGCATGATGCTGGCCTCGGTGATTGGCGATGGCGATGTATTGAAGGCCGTGGCGCATTGCAATTGGATGACGCCGCCACCGGTGTGCGAGGCGGCTACGCTCAGGGGACAGGTTGCGGACCCTCGTAGGCGTCCGCAGGTAACCCGCTAGTTGGCGTGGAAAACGTGCACCTGCTCGAAGCCCGTTTCGATGGTGAACACGTCGCCTCCGTATTCCATGTCGCGCGCTATGGCCTGGTAGTCGATATACGGCGCGAGGTGCGCAGGGATATCGGTTGTTTGCTCGGTCACGTCCTGGGCGTAGTCAGCGAGGGAGGTATAGCAGCCGCAGTAGTTTTCTTCGATTGCAGCGCGTGCTGGTTCCACCTCGCCAAAGTAGGCCAGCAGAGCGCCGGCTAGCTCGGGATGCGCTCCGATCAGGCAGGCAATCTCGCGTATGGCTTGGAGCGACTCGTATTCGCCAGGACGGTAACCGTCGAAACCCTCATGGTCGTGAATCGCGTATTCCTCGGCGCCAGGGACCGGGGATGCTCGGAGCATCGACTCGATCTGCGTCTGAATCTCATGCAGGGGTTGGGTAGCCTCAACCCACACGCCGTGTAGATGCCCGGCATTGTAGGCAGCGAGATCGGCAAGGTAGATCCGGATGGGCTTGCTCATGCTTGCGCTCCTTGTCTCGAAGGTTCTGCGCGTTTCGCCGCGCATGAACCCCTGCCGACTAGGGCGACTAAGGCCGTCGTGAAAAAATCAGGAAAAATCGCGGAGGCTCCGCCCAGCGCAGCGGCCGGGTGGAAACCGTCTATTTATCTTGATTTTGAGGGGGCAAGAACCCCTGCCTTTTCGCGTTTGAACCGTGCCCTCAATGCTCCAGCGTACGCCTTCACATTGGCAGTCACCCTTTGAGCGTCAACCGCCTTGCTCGGTCGCCGATAGGTTACTGTCGCGCGTCCTCGATGCGCTATCCAAACAGCGAAATAGATAGTCGCCACCACTGCTAAGGATCCTCCCGCTGCCGCCTTCCGGCGTCGACACTCGAAGCACGGCTGTCATCAATCAAACACTCCCTGGATATCATCGAGTGTGGGCATCGCGGCCGGCGTTACCGCGAACTCGCAATCCAACGCGCCCAGCACCCTCGCATAAGCCGCGATTCCAACCGACAAGTCGCCCCTCTCGACGGCGATAACCTTCTGGCGGGTGATGCCCGTCAGGGAGGCAAGCTTCGCCTGGGTCAGGCCGAGGTTCAGTCGACGCTGCCTGACCTGCTGGCCAAGGCGAGCTGTAATGAAGGCGTAGTCCATGTCTTGTTTGTGTAACATATAAAGAAAAATGTACCGTATTCGGAACAATGCACAAGAGCAATTAATAACCTCTGCGTGAACGTTGCGAGGCGGCGTCGCCCGAATGCAAAGGCGCTCGAAGCCGATGGAGCCTAAAAACAACACCTGTTATTTGTGGCCCACAAGCTACAAAAATGGACAGTGCGGCGTACTTTGCGTCCCGCGGGCTACGCGTCAGCAGCTCATAGGAAATTGCACGACACCCTGCCTCTCGTTCTCGACCACGGGTAAGGCGGACTGTGAACGACTGCCTAAACTTGGAAATTCGTTTCAGCTTCCATCGTGCGCTGCGCTACTGTCGAGCTCGACGGATGACCCAAGCAAGGAGCGCATATGGGCAGGTTGGTTTTGAGCAGGCGAGCCGATGAGCAGATAAGACTGACGTTGAAGCCCGGTGCCTCGATCGACGACTTTCTGGATGAACTGGAGCAGGTCGGCATCTGGATAACGGTCGTCGAGATCGATGGAGGCCGGGCCCGTCTGGCCATCGAGGCGCCCGAGCAAATGCTGGTCCTGCGCGACGAGCTGATTCCAAGCCACGAGTCGTTCGTGGAACTCACGGCTGGATTCGAGCGTTCCTAGATGCCTGCCAGAACCCTCGCCGCTGGGCTGGCCATCGTGGTCTGCGTACTGTTGTGCGGCAACGCCTGGTCCGACTCGTTGGCCTCGTTCGGCCTGCGCACAAAGGATAACAACGCCTGCCGCTTGACCGACGGTAAAGACTTCGAAGCGCCGACCATCGTCCTGATGGCAGGCGCCTACGACAAGCTGTCCAAGGATAAGGTCGTCGTGCTTGAGGTTATCGACACGGCCATCAACGCCGGTTGCGACATCGACGAGCCCGATGAACTGGGCCTTTCGCCCTTGAACGCCGCGATCCTGTACAACGAGCCCGCTCTGGTCGAGCGCTTCCTGCAGGCTGGCGCCGATCCCTATAGGGAGATCGCCAGTTCCAAGGCCAGCATCGACGGGCTGGATGCGTTCGATTTCCTTCAGATGCTCATGACCAAGGTGCCCAGCCAGGACCGTACGGCACTTCTGGCGGTTCTCAATCGGTACCAGTAGCGCGCCGCGCTGCGGGTCTGCAGAGCGCTGATCGCGACCAATAAGCCTGATGGATCGCTGTGGCTGGCTGACCGGCTTAGAAGATCGACTAGGCAATCGGCTCGATCAGATGGGGACCCTCGTTTCGCGGGTTGCCCACGTCTCGCCCGACCGGATGCCAGACGAAGGCATCGACGGCAATCGCATGGGCCTGAAGCAGCGCATCGGCCTCGCCAGCGCCGAAGTCGGACAGCCAGGAACGCGCCTGCAGCGCATCGAGCACGACGGGGCGCCGGTCGTGAATGTCGAGCATTCCGCCCTGCGAATCGGCTGTGATGATCCAGAAGCCGTCGTCTGCGCGGGGCTCGCTTCCTGCATCAGAGAACTGACCGATCGCAGGGATGAACAGCGGTTCGCTGTCGCATCGGCGAATGTAATAGGCCTGCTTGGTTTTCTGGCCCTCGACTGGACACCACTCGTACCAGCCGTCGGCACAAAGCAGCGCCCGGTTCGGCCAGACCTGTCGAAAGTACGTGCTATGAGCGACTTTCTCGCGGGTGGCATTGATGTCGTTGCGCACGGGGACCTTGGCCCAACTGGGCGTCCAGCCCGTTCCGGGCTCCATACCAGGCCCTCGCCAACACGCCTGAGCAGGTCCACGCGCGAGTGCGGCGCGACGTTATAGCGGCCGATGTGCTCTGCGGGTGCACGCCCCAACAGGGTGGCATGGACACCCAGCGATGCCAGGTACTTCTCCGCCGCACGGTGCTGGGCGACGCGTCCGCACATTGATCATTCCTCCTGTCGCTTCTCGATTGACGCAATTCGGCTCGCTCACAATATACTGTATGCATATACAGTTTTGTGGTTTCTCCATGGACAGCGTCGATCCCACTCCCATTCGCTATGCGGAACTGCACTGCCTGAGCAACTTCTCGTTTCATCGCGGTGCATCCAGCGCCGCCGAGCTGTTCGAGAGGGCCCGTCACCTGTGTTACGAGGCGCTCGCCATCACCGACGAGTGCAGCCTCGCCGGCATCGTGCGGGCGTGGCAGGCGTCGAAGGCAACCGGCGTTCGCCTGATCGTCGGCACCGAGGTAAGGCTAGTCGAGGGCGCTCGGCTGGTGCTGCTGGCCCAGGATCTGGTCGGCTACCAGCGGATCTGCGCACTTATTACCCAGGCACGGCGGCGCGCAAGGAAGGGGAGCTATGTGCTTCATCAGTCCGACTTCGACAGCGGGACCGAAGGGATGCTCGCGCTCTGGATACCGGATCTGAACGAAGCGGAGGAGCAGGGCAGGTGGTTGGAATCGCGCTTTGCCGACCGCTGCTGGATTGCGGTGGAGCTGCATCGTGAGTGTGACGATGAGCGCAAGCGGTTGGAACTCATGGCATTGGGCGAGCGACTTGGGATGCCCCTCGTGGCCGCTGGCGACGTGCACATGCATGTGAGGGGGCGGCGGGCACTGCAGGACACCATGACTGCGATCCGGCATCACTGCGTCGTCGCCGACGCCGGTGCCTACCTGTTCCAGAACGGCGAGCGCCACCTTCGTACGCTGGAGATGCTGGCCGATCTCTATCCGCCAGCGCTGCTGCGCGAGTCGGTCAGGATCGCGGCGCTGTGTACCTTCGACCTTGGCCAGCTGCGCTACGAGTATCCGCACGAGGTCGTGCCGCAAGGGCGATCGGCCACCGAGTGGCTGAGGCAGCTCACGTTCGAAGGCGCGAACTGGCGCTGGCCGGACGGGATCCCGGGCAAGGCACTGGCGCAACTCGAGGCGGAACTCGGCCTGATCGAGGAACTGCAGTACGAGAGCTACTTCCTGACCGTACACGACATCGTCCGCTTCGCCCGAAGCCGGGCCATCCTCTGCCAGGGCAGGGGGTCCGCCGCGAACTCGGCCGTGTGCTTTGTACTGGGTATTACCGAACTGGATCCCACCCGGATGAGCATGCTGTTCGAGAGATTCATTTCCAAGGAGCGCAACGAGCCGCCGGATATCGACGTGGACTTCGAGCACGAGCGGCGCGAGGAAGTGATCCAGTACATCTTCGACCGCTACGGACGCGAGCGGGCGGCACTGACGGCGGTGGCCAGCACCTACCATTTTGCCGGCGCGATCCGCGACGTGGGCAAGGCCCTTGGCCTGCCGCCCGACCAGGTCGATACCCTGGCCAGATGCTGTGGTAGCTGGAGTGACCACATGCCTTCGCCGCAGCGGCTTGCCGAGGCCGGATTTGATTCGCAGAACCCGACGCTGCACCGGGTGCTGGTCCTGACTTCGCAACTGGTCGGGTTTCCGCGGCACCTGTCCCAGCATCCGGGTGGTTTCGTCATCTCCGAACATCCGCTGTCGACGCTGGTGCCGGTGGAAAACGCGGCCATGAAGGACCGGACGATCATCCAGTGGGACAAGGACGATATCGACGCGCTCGGGCTGATGAAGGTCGATGTCCTGGCATTGGGCATGCTGAGCGCGATCAGGCGCTGCCTGGACCTGCTGCGCACCAATGTCAGGCGCGATCTGACGTTGGCCACCATCCCGGCCGAGGACCCGCAGACCTACGCCATGATCAGTCGCGCCGACACGCTCGGCGTGTTCCAGATCGAGTCCCGGGCCCAGATGGCCATGTTGCCCCGGCTCAAGCCCAGGACCTTCTATGACCTCGTCATCGAGGTCGCCATCGTGCGGCCCGGGCCGATCGTTGGGCAGATGGTCCATCCCTACCTGCGCCGGCGCAACGGTGAGGAGGAGGTGACCTACCCGACCGATGAGCTGCGCGAGGTCTTCGAGCGCACGCTGGGGGTCCCGCTTTTCCAGGAGCAGGTCATGCGCCTGGCCATCGTCGCGGCTGGCTACACCGCCGGCGAGGCGGACCAGCTTCGCCGCTCGATGGCCGCCTGGAAGCGTCACGGTGGGCTGGAGCCCCACCAGCAGCGCCTGAAGCGGGGCATGCTCGAGCGCGGTTACGACGAGGCCTTTGCGGAACGCATCTTCGAACAGATCAAGGGCTTTGGTAGTTACGGCTTTCCCGAGTCCCATGCAGCCAGTTTTGCGCTGCTGACCTACGCCAGCTGCTGGCTCAAATGCCATGAACCATCTGCCTACGCCTGTGCATTGATCAACAGCTGGCCCATGGGCTTCTATTCGCCCGACCAGGTGCTACAGGATGCGCGCCGGCACGGCATCGACATTCGGCCGGTGGACGTTACCCTGAGCGACTGGGATTGCACATTGGAAGAACCTCAACAAGAGACGCCGGCGATTCGCCTGGGACTGCGGATGGTGCGCGGGCTCGCGGAACCGGTCGGGCGCCGCATCGAAGCCGAGCGCAGAAGCGCCCCGTTTCGCCACGTCGGCGACCTGTGCCTTCGGGCCGGGATCGATACCAAGGCGCGCGAACTGCTGGCCGAAGCCAATGCCCTCCGGGCGCTGGCAGGGCATCGGCATCAGGCGCGCTGGGACATCGCCGGTGTCCAGGCACCGCTTCCGCTGTTCGATGGCGTCGAGCCAGACGACCCGATCGCCCTGCCAGTGCCGACGATGGTCGAGGACATGCACGCCGACTATGCGCGCACCGGCACGACGCTGGGCCCACACCCCCTGTCGCTGCTTCGCGCCACACTGAGGTCGATGCGGGCTCGCAGCTCCAGGGATCTGGCCGAGTCGGCACATGGTCAGTTCGTTACGGTGGTCGGTATCGTCACCGGTCGGCAGCGGCCATCGACGGCGTCGGGTGTAACCTTCGTCACGCTGGAGGACGAGTACGGCATGGTCAACGTCGTGGTCTGGCGGGATCTGGCCGAGCGCTACCGGACGGCGCTAATGCAGTCGCGATTGCTGCAGGTCAAGGGCAAGCTCGAGGACCAGGCCGGTGTGAGGCACCTGATTGCCGGCCACCTTCAAGACCGAAGCGATCTACTCGACGGGCTGGATGTTAGGAGCCGCGACTTTCATTGACCCATCTGACCTTTCAGTAAAAAAGCGTAGCCAATTGACAGGATGTGATCCGGCTCAAGTGAAGCGCAAGTCAAGGTGCTTACCCAGCTAATAAGCAGAAAAAGGTCTTAAAAAATGGTTGACACCAACAATTATGCACATTCCTGCTTGAGGAGATTTGCAAACCTGAAGTCGGCGCTGCGGCAGATTGCTGCAGTGATGTAAGTGATTGATTTAAAAGCAATAGGCAACGCTGCGCAAAATCTCGCCGATCCGTTTCAAGTCCGCGCCAGGCGGGGGTTTGAAGCAAGAATCCAAGATATGTTCACAGTGTTATCCACAGCTTCTGTGGATAAGGAACTAAATCCTAGTGCCGGCGCGGCTTTGCGGCATCCAACTCAGATAGCCGGTCAGCTTATTCCCGATTTGTTACCGTTTGCAGGGGCCTCCCGGCATTCGTCTCCACACCGCTGGTTTGTGTTTGGCGAAGAAAAATCAACGGCATCTGGCCAGGTCCACGGACCCGACAAAAGCGTTTCCGTGCCCCATCACGCATGCGATTCGCTGGTTGCGCGCGTGTTCCCACGGCTGCGGTGGATAGGTCTTACTCCAGGCGTTGAACAGTTGTCGATCCTGCTTGGACAGGCGCAGCTTGTATCGATCGGCCATGTAGAAGTAGGTGCGCGCGATCATGCCGCGTATCGGCTGGCGCGGCATCGCCTTGCGCGCTTTGAAATCCACGACCATGGGACAGCTTCCGTACTGCGTCGGCTTTTGCGGCAGCCAGGCAAAACTGTAGTTGCTCCGGTCACCGTTGATCTCGCCGATACTGGGCACCAGGTTGTGCAGGTCGGCCTCTGCCCGACGATAGGTCGCGTCCTTCTTCGCGCAGTTCGAGCGACCACCGTTCTGCCAGCACTGGCGCTGATGGCCGATCACCCAGGCGGGCACGATGTGCTCCCACTCGATACGCGCGGCACGTTGTGGGTTCTTGCGCGGCACGTACCCGCAGCTTGCCAGGTCGACCCGGTTCCCCGAATAGCGGCAGCCACAATAAAACTCGACCGGATTTGACGCATAGATGGCCCATGCGGCCTTCTTGGCCTCGGCGAAGGTTCGCGGCGCGGCGGCATGGGAAGCGGGCAGTAGAACGGTGAGCAGAAGGGCGGCAAGCAAACGAACCATCGGAGAACCGGCACTATCAAGTTGGCTGTACAAATATACAGCAACCAGGCGCGGGAAATCATGCCCAACGTCACGGTTCGAACTCCACCGGTGCATGGCTAAGGGCTGCCGCACAGGTGCACGGGTTAGGGCCATGCGACAGGATCGATTGATGGTGGCCTTGAGTATGCGTCAGGGACGATGGGAAGGGGACACGGATGGTGTCTTCAGCAACGGGGTGACGCGTCGCCGTACTCGTAGATGGCGACAACGTCATGCCCGAGATCCTGGAGCATGCGCTTCGCTTAGTTGCCAATTCGGTCCCGTCGACCTACGCCGGCTATGGAAATCACGACACCCTTGCCAACCGTTGGCAGGAGGCGCTGGTGCGCCTTGTCTTACACCGCGCCTGCAGTACCAGTATGCCGAGGCAAGAACACCGCCGATATCGGCCTTGCCCTCGCTGCGCTCGAGGGGCTGTTCGACGCGCGTGCCGATACCTTCTGCCTGGTTACCAGCGACTCGGACTTCGCCTACCTGTGCCGCAAGCTGCGGGAGCGGGGCGCTGCCGTCAGCACGGCACCAATTCCCAGACATGCCTTGGTAGTAAATTGCCGATCGCACACGTTTTGAGCGTCCGGTCGTTACCGATCATCAGCTCAGCCGGATCAGATAAGGCGGTCTGACAGGTTCAGGAAGGACCGACAGCACCTTTAGGCGCTGCAGGGTGCGTTCGCGGGCATTACACAGGTGATGGTGGAGGGCATTCGCGGCGCGCTCGGTATCCTTGGCTAGCAACGCTTCGATTACTTGATAGTGTTCGTTGAGCATTGCCTCGTCCAGGCTCCTGCGCAAGGCGCCATGGAGGATGCGGCCGATATTCATCTGGCTCTGGCATTGGCGGATCAGCAGCGCCATCTTCTGATTGGGCAGGCCGGCCAGGCATTCGACGTGCAGGTCATGCTCGATGCGTTCGATGCTCGCGCGATCGGGGTTGTTGCTGGCCTGTCGGGCGCGTTCGATGCGCGCGAGCATGCCGTGCAAAACCTCAGGCCTCAAGCCCGGCGCGCTTTGCCGTAGCGCCTGTGGCTCGAGTAGGCAGCGCAGTTCGTAGTCGTCAAACACCGATTGCGCCGTAAGTGGGCCGGCCAGCCACTGCGAGTAGGGCTCCTTTTCCACCAGACCACGGTCACGCAGGCGCATCAGCGCCTCGCGGACCACGCTGCGGCTGACGTTCAGATGCTCTGCCGCCAACTGCTCGTCCAGCCGGTAGTGACCGAAGACCATGAAGGTCCCCACGTTGGCGGCGAGGTCTTCATAAGCCCGTTCGCCCAACGGACGCACGTCGATCAATTCATCTTCGGTTTCCAAGCCCAATAGCTGGCGTGTCAGCGGTGTGCGTAGTGGTTCGACGGCGGCGTCGTGCGGGTTGACCAAGTAGCCGCGCCCTTCGAAACGACAGATTAGGCCTTCGTCATGCAGCAGGTTCAGCGCTCGGCGTACCGGTACTCGGCTGGTGCCGAACAGTTGCGCCAGAGGGGCTTCGACTAGCACCAGGCCCGGGGTGGCGCGCCCCTGGCTGATGGACGCACGCAAGGTGTCGCGGATCATTTGATAGCGCGAGACCGCAAGGGGTTCTTCCTGAGGGGCGCTGGCTGCGGGCATACCGGTTTCCGGGACGAGTTCGGGTACGAGTCGACGATTCTCTCACAGCCAACCCTGCCGATGGCGGAGATGAACATGCTCCAAAAGGAAGCATCGTAGCAGTTGGCGTTACTTTTCTGCACAAAAATGGATCTTTTAGATTTATATCCATTATTAAATATTGATGGCCTTCTACGCATTTGCTGGGCTAGCTGGACGTTTTAAAAGATTGGCATGAAGCCTGCCTTGTAAACGTACGTTGTTGAATATGTACGTTTTCGAGGTGTATGTGCACGGCTCATTAAGCGCTCTCCAGATTACCCGCGCCTATGCTGCGGGTTTGACCGACCCTGTCGAGGTGTTCGAGGCCGCGTTGGCGACCGCTGACGAGCTACCAGGTGCATTCATTTCACTGAGCGCGGAACGTGGTCGCCGCGAGGCCCTGGCGTCACGGTCACGATGGCAGGCTGGGCAGGCGCTTTCTGTGTTGGACGGTGTACCAGTCGCCTGGAAGGATATGTTCGACGTGGCCGGCAGCGTGACGACCGCCGGCTCTGCAACTCGCCGCGAGCTGGCGCCGGCCATCGCCGACGCTGCCTTGGTCGGCGCGCTGACCCGGGCTGGGCTGGTCACTCTAGGCAAGACCAACCTCAGCGAGTTCGCGTACTCCGGGCTCGGTCTCAATCCGCATTTCGGTACGCCGATCAACCCATGCAGCGGACACACGCCCCGGGTTCCCGGTGGATCGTCGAGTGGCTCTGCGGTTGCCGTAGCCGCGGGTGTAGTGCCGTTGGCGATGGGTACCGATACGGCAGGCTCGATTCGCGTCCCTGCGGCGTTCAACGGTCTGGTCGGCTACCGCAGCAGCCGTTGTCGTTACGCCTTCGAAGGGGTATTTCCGCTGGCTCGCTCTCTGGACGCCCTCGGGCCCCTGGCGCGCACTGTCGAAGACGTGGTGGCGGTGGATACTCTGCTGCGTGGTGGCGTGGTTTCGAGTTGCCCAACAGCCTTGTCATTGGCTGGCCTGCGGCTGTATGTCGACCTGGCCTGGGTCGACGATTCGTGTGTACAGCCAGCGGTCAGGCAGAACCTGGAGCAGAGCCTGGAACGCCTGGCCCGCGCCGGCGCCGTCATTGAACGCAAACCGATCATGGCCATGCGCGAGGCGCTGGCCATGATCGACCGCGGCGACTGGGTCGGATCCGCCGAGGCCTTTGCCCTGCATGAGCGCCTGCTCGACAGCGCCGATGCCGGGCGTCTCGACCCGCGCGTGCGCAAGCGTCTCGAAGGGGCGCGCTCGATCCGTGCAAGCCACCAGATCCGCCTTTACCAACAAGCTGAAAGCCTGCGCAAGCAACTCGCCGATGAGCTGGATGGCGCTTTTGTCATAACACCGACCGTCGCGCATGTGGCTCCTCTGCTGGCGCCTCTGGAAGCCGACGAGGCGCTTTTCGTTGCCACCAACTTGGCCACTTTGCGCCTGACTATGCCAGGCAGCCTGCTCGATATGCCTGGGGTCGCCTTGCCTAGCGGCGTCGATGAGCACGGCCTACCCACCAGTCTGTTACTTGCAGCGCCCAGCGCAGCGGACGACTTGTTGTTACGCGCGGCACTGGCTGTCGAGTCTGCCTTGCTGCCCTGAATTCGCTTTCGCGAGTGGCGGGGCCCGGCCCGCTCGCTCGTCGTTCACCGATCCGGGCTGTGAGGATTCAACCATGGCAAAAGAAATATTCGTCTCCATCGGCGTGGACGTGGATGCGGTCGCCGGCTGGCTCGGTTCTTACGGTGGCGAAGACTCGCCGGACGACATCTCCCGTGGGCTGTTTGCCGGTGAAGTGGGCGCACCGCGCCTGCTGAAGCTGTTCGAGAAATATAGCCTGCGCACCACCTGGTTCATCCCCGGTCACTCGGTCGAGACCTTTCCCGAGCAGATGAAGGCCGTGGCCGATGCGGGCCATGAGATTGGCATCCATGGTTACAGCCATGAAAACCCGATCGCCATGACCCCCGAGCAGGAGGAGATCGTGCTCGACAAATCCATCGAGTTGATCACCGCCCTGGCCGGCAAGCGCCCGACAGGGTATGTCGCGCCTTGGTGGGAGTTCAGCAACGTGACCAACGAGCTGCTGCTGAAAAAGGGCATCAAGTATGACCACAGCCTGATGCACAACGACTTCCACCCCTATTACGTGCGCGTGGGTGATCGCTGGACCAAAATCGACTACAGCCAGCACCCGGATATCTGGATGAAACCGCTGGTTCGCGGTGTAGAAACCGACCTGGTGGAGATTCCGGCTAACTGGTACCTCGACGACCTGCCGCCCATGATGTTCATCAAAAAGGCGCCCAACAGCCACGGCTTCGTCAACCCGCGCCAGCTGGAAGAAATGTGGCGCGACCAGTTCGACTGGGTCTATCGCGAGCATGACTACGCGGTATTCCCGATCACCATCCACCCCGACGTCTCCGGTCGCCCCCAGGTCCTGCTGATGCTCGAGCGCCTTATCGAGCACTTCAAGAGCCATGAAGGCGTGCGCTTCGTGACCATGGATGAAATCGCTGATGACTTTCTGCGGCGTCAGCCGCGCGCGCGCTGATTCTTAGCCCCTGACGAGAATGCCGAGATGACTACCACGCATGCCGCAACACCGACGCACGGGGAAGAAGCTGGCACCTGGAAACCGGTGCAGCTGTCACCCAGAGATGTTACCTACTCGACCTGGATCGCGTTCTTCGCGTGGGTTTTTGCAGTCTATGATTTCATCCTGTTCGGCACCTTGCTGCCGGTCATGGGTGGTCACTTCAACTGGAGCGAGGCTGAGCAGGCCAAGATTGCTACCTGGGTCGCCCTTGGCGGCGCTATCGTCGCTTTTGCTATCGGCCCGATCGTAGACCGTATCGGTCGCCGTGGCGGCATCATGGTAACGATTGGCGGCACTGCAATTTGTTCGGCGTTGACGGCGGTCTGCGCGGGCATGGGCAAGGTGCCGTTGATCCTGGTGCGCTCGGTGGCCGGGCTGGGCTATGCCGAAGAAGCCGTCAACGCCACGTACTTGACCGAGGTGTATGCCGCGTCCACGGATCCGAAGCTGATCAAACGCCGCGGTTTCATCTACAGCCTGGTGCAGAGTGGCTGGCCGGTGGGCGCGCTGATTGCCGCGGGCCTGACCGCTCTGCTGCTGCCGCACATCGGTTGGCAGGGCTGCTTCGTGTTTGCCGCAATACCGGCGTTTGTCATCGCGGTGCTGGCTTACAAACTCAAGGAAAGCCCACAGTTTCAGGTGCACCAGCGAATTTCCCAACTTCGCAAGGCTGGCCAGGATGCTGACGCGCGTGCCCTGGCCCGTGAATATGATGTGGATTACGAGGAGCATTCCAAGGCTGGTGTGGCGGCAGCATTCCGCGGCGCGGCGCTGCGCCCGACCCTGGTGCTGAGCCTGGCGATCCTGCTCAACTGGTCGGCAATTCAGGTGTTCAGCGTACTCGGGACCTCGGTGATCGTCAGCGTGCACAAGCTGTCGTTCGAAAACTCGCTGGTGATTCTGGTGCTGTCAAATCTCGTCGGGTTCATTGGCTACCTGTTCCATGGCTGGCTGGGTGACCGATTCGGCCGCCGCAATACCGTTGCCATCGGCTGGATGTGCGGAGGCGTTGCGTTCTTTGCCATGGTGCAAGCGCCAAGCGACTTGATGACCGTCGTCGCGCTGTACAGCCTCGGCCTGTTCTTCCTGACCGGCCCATATTCGGCGATGTTGTTCTTTATGGGCGAGAGCTTCCCCACCAGCATCCGTGCCACCGGCGGCGCCATTGTTCATGCCATGGGCCCGATTGGAGCGATCCTCGCCGGTCTCGGCATTACCGGCGTGCTCACCAGCGGGGGCGAATGGCACAGCGCGGCTCTTTGGTTCGGTGCGCTCCCATGCTTCCTGTCTGGGTTTGTAATGCTCGCTGCACGCCATGTAGAGCCGGACAGCATCAAATGATGAGGAGGACCTTTCCATGACTTTACCCGTTGCCATTATTACCGGTGCCGCCAGCGGCATTGGCCAGGCCCTGGCGGTCGCGTATGCCAGAAGCGGCGTGCGCGTAGCCGGCGGCTATTTCGCGGCGGACCCCCATGACCCCGCCGAGACTCAGCAGCTGGTCGAAGCCGCCGGTGGTGAGTGCATCATGCTCGCCGCTGACGTCACCGATAGCGCCTCGCTGGACGCTCTGGCCGCTGCCGCTGTCGAGCGTTTTGGCCGCCTCGACTATGCGGTGGCCAATGCAGGCCTGCTACGCCGCGCACCGTTGCTGGAAATGACTGACGAGCGCTGGAACGAGATGCTCGACGTCGATCTGACCGGCGTCATGCGCACCTTTCGCAGTGCCGTACCCTACATGGGTGAAGGCGGTGCACTGGTGGCGATTTCTTCCATCGCTGGCGGTGTCTACGGCTGGCAGGAGCATGCTCATTACGCCGCCGCCAAGGCCGGCGTGCCGGGTCTGTGCAGGTCGCTAGCGGTGGAGCTGGCGGCCCGGGGCATCCGCTGCAATGCGGTGATCCCCGGCCTTATCGAAACGCCGCAATCGCTCGACGCGCAAAACTCCCTCGGACCGCAGGGGCTGGCCCAGGCGGCTCGGTCCATCCCGTTGGGCCGCGTCGGCCGCGCCAGCGAAGTAGCCGACTTGGTGCGTTACCTGACCAGTGCCCAATCCAGTTACATCACCGGTCAGAGCATCATCGTCGATGGTGGCCTGACTGTGCGTTGGCCAGATTGAGAGTAAGAGCAGCTTGCCGCTCAAAAAAGATAAGGACAGAGCCATGAAGCAACTACAAGACCGTCGCGCCGTGGTCACTGGCGCCGCCAGTGGCATCGGCGCGGCCATCGCCCATGCGTATGCCGATGCAGGCGCCCGCCTGGTGCTCTGCGATCGCGATGCCGCCCGCCTGGCGGTCACCGCCAGCGAGTGCCGCGAGCGCGGTGCCGAGGTGGTCCAAAGCGTAGCCGACGTCGGCACCCGCGAAGGTGCCCAGGCCGGGGTCGATGCCTGCGTAGAGGCCTTCGGCGGTATTGATATCCTGGTCAACAACGCCGGCATGCTGACCCAGGCACCGTGCGTCGAGCTGACCCAGGAAATGTGGGACGATATGCTGCGTGTCGACCTCACCAGTGTGTTCGTAGCCAGCCAGCGTGCGCTGCCCCATATGCTTGCGCAGCGTTGGGGGCGGATCATCAACGTCGCCTCGCAACTGGGCATCAAGGGCGGTGCTGAGTTGACCCACTATGCCGCAGCCAAGGCCGGTGTGATCGGCTTCAGCAAGTCGCTGGCACTCGAGGTCAGCAAGGAAAACGTGCTGGTCAACGCTATTGCCCCCGGCCCCATCGAGACGCCACTGGTCAATGGCATCAGCCAGGACTGGAAGACGGCCAAGGCCAAGGAATTGCCCCTCGGCCGTTTCGGCAAGGCCAGTGAGGTGGCGCCTATCGCCGTGCTGCTGGCCTCGGAGCCGGGTGGCAACCTGTTCGTCGGCCAGACCCTCGGGCCGAACTCCGGCGATGTGATGCCCTGACATGTGCGGACTCTGCGGCCTGCTCGGCGAAGACCTGCATTGGAGCGACCCGCTCGGCGACACCCTGCCTCGGCGCCGTGAGCGGCTTCGCCGGATCGCCGCGATCAACCAGGTGTTGGCGCCATTCCGCCTCACCGTCAGCGATGTACAGGGCGTCTCTTATCTGCTGCAGGGGGCGACTGGCCGCCAGGCGCTGGCCAGCGGCCTCGACCAGCTCTGGCTGCAGGCCGAAGCGATCCTCGGCCGGCCTCTGGATCCGCTCGACCCACGGGTGCTCGATCATCTGGAGGCACAGCCATGAGCCTGCCCATCAACGTCGTCACCGGCTTTCTCGGCAGCGGCAAGACCACGCTGCTCAAACGCCTGCTGGCCGACGAGGAACTTGGTGATACCGCGCTGCTGATCAACGAGTTCGGCGAAGTCGGTATTGATCATCTGCTGGTCGAGGAGGTCGCACCGGGAACCGTGCTGCTACCCAGCGGCTGCGTCTGTTGTTCGGTGCGCGGAGACCTCAAGCAGGCGCTACTCGATCTGCACGGCAAACGCAGCCGTGGCGAGGTTCCGGCCTTCCGCCGGGTGCTGCTGGAAACTACCGGGCTGGCCGACCCGGCACCAATTCTGGCCACCCTGCAACGCGATCCGCAACTGCGTCGCCGCTTCCATCTCGGTCTGCTGGTGACGGTGGTCGATGCGCAACATGCCGAGCTGCAGGAGCGCCTGCACCCGGAGTGGCTCGGCCAGGTCACGGCGGCGGACCGCCTGCTGTTGAGCAAGACCGATCTGGTCGCGGCAGAGGTGATCGACCCGCTGCGCTCAAGGCTGTTGGCACTCAATCCGTCAGCATCGCTGGCGCTGACCCGCGACATCGCCAGTGGCGACGAGCTGCTGCTCGGCGAGGGGCTAAAGGGTTCCAATCCCGATGCTGAAGTAGCGCGCTGGCAACTCTTCGCGCCGCTCGACACTCGCCGCCATGGTAGTGTCGAGGTGTGCTGCCTGGAGTTCGATGGCGCGTTGGACTGGATCGCGTTCGGGGTCTGGCTGTCCATGCTGCTAAGATGCCACGGCGAACGCATACTGCGAGTCAAAGGCATTCTCGACGTGATCGATTCTCCCCAGCCCATCGTCATTCATGGCGTGCAGCATTGCCTGCATGCGCCGATTCATCTCAATGCCTGGCCGGGTGGTGCGCGCCGCTCGCGCCTGGTGTTCATCGTCCGCGAACTGGACACCGTGACGCTGCGGCGCTCGTTCAATGCCTTTCTGACCGGGCTTGGGCGCGCCGCATGATCACCCTGCGCGTACTCGGCACCTCCGTCACGTTGCTCGAACCGATCCGCCAGCGCGCCGAGCAGGAGCTCGGCATCCGCCTGGAGTATCAGTTGCACGACACCCAAACCGTGCAACGCATCGCGGTAATGCAGCCGGAGAGCTACGACCTTTACGACCAGTGGTTTCATAGCATCGATTTCGTCTGGCCTGCGCGGGCAATCCAGCCGATCGACACGCGTCGTGTGGCGCTCTGGGAAGAGATCAACGATCTGCCGAAGAAAGGCCGCCTGCACCCCGACGACCGCCTGGCCAGCGGCAGCCTGCCTTGCGACCGACTTTTTGTGCAGCCCGACGGCAACCTGGGCAGTACGCCGAGTGACCATATCAGCATGTTGCCGCTGACCCACAACGCCGACAGCTTTGCCTACCTGCCCGCGCATTTGCCGACGGAATTGGCGGGCCATGAGGAGAGCTGGGCCTGGCTGGTAGACGAAGGTTGGTGCGGACATATTGCCCTGCAGAACGATGCCGCCATCGGTGCGCTCGATGCCGCGCTCGCGCTTCAGGCCGCAGGCCTGGCGCACTTCGACAATATCGGTAACCTTCGGCTGGGCGAGATCGACCGTCTTGCCGAGCAGCTGATCGAGAAGCAGCGTCACGGCCACTTCGCTGCGTTCTGGTCAGATGACCGTGAGGCCAGCAAACTCATGCTCGGCCCCAACGTACATGTGCAGAGCCTGTGGTCTCCGGCCATCATGCAATTGCACCGCGCCGGTGTGCGGTACCGTCTGGCCGCTCCAAAGGAAGGTTATCGCGCCTGGTTCGGAGGCCTCTCGCTGTCGCGTTGCGTCGAGGGCAAGGTCAAAGATGCTGCCTACGCCTACCTCAACTGGTGGCTGGCCGGCTGGCCCGGCGCGTTGATGGCTCGTCAAGGGTTCTACATCTCCAATCCGACGCGCGCCCGAGACCAGATGTCCATTGCCGAATGGGACTATTGGTATGACGGTAAGCCCGCTGCAGAACAGTTGCTGGGCAGCGACGGGCTGCCATTGATCGAGCCTGGCGAACTGCGCGAAGGTGGCTCCTATGCTCAGCGCATGGGGCATATCGGTGTATGGAACGCCGTTATGGATGAGCACAATTATCTGGTGCGGCGTTGGAGCGACTTCCTCCGCGCGGCTCGGTCCGCCTGAAGGTTGCTGGAGAGTAGTTATCCCAGGACTGGCACCGAGGTGCTGACAGCGGACTGAGGCGCGCTACTGGATAGCGACCGTATAAAGCCGGCTCCTCGTATGACTGCTTCTAGAATTAACGCCCGGCGGTTCACGGGAGAGGGAGCCGAAAAGGAAGGGAGCAAGGCCGATACATCAAAAAATCCTACTGATCGAATGGTGGAAGCATACGCGACGGATCGTCCTCGGGCGGGTGAGGATCTAGCGTCGCGACGCCGCCGAACGGTGACGGCGTCCGCGCAGCCAGAAAAGCTTCCCAGCGATTCGAGCGAGGTGTCGATTGCGCAGGCGCCCATACGACTATCTGAGGAAGTTGCCCGGCCGTCGCCGCAAATGCCATGGCCGCGGCCATATCCAGGGGCGGTGGGTCGGCGGGCGTCTGCACCACACGGGCTTGGCACCATCTCGTTAAGACGGAGAGCTGCAATGATCAGCAAGAACACCATCTGCCTGTGGTACGACGGTACCGCGCTCGAGGCGGCTACCTTCTATGCCGAAACCTTTCCGGACAGTGCCATAGGCGCGGTGCATCGTGCGCCAGGCGACTATCCCTCGGGCAAGCAGGGCGATGTCCTCACGGTCGAGTTCACGGTGATGGGGATTCCTTGCCTCGGGCTAAACGGGGGCCCGGTGTTCAAGCATTCCGAGGCGTTCTCGTTCCAGGTTGCCACCGACGACCAGGCCGAGACGGACCGCTTGTGGAGCGCGATCGTCGACAACGGCGGCCAGGAAAGTGAATGCGGCTGGTGCAGGGACAGGTGGGGCCTGTCCTGGCAAATCACGCCACGCGTTTTGACGGCCGCCTGGACCAGCCCTGATCGGGCAGCGGCCAAGCGTGCGTTCGACGCAATGATGGGCATGCGCAAGATCGACATCGCTACGATCGAAGCGGCATTGCGGGGCTAATCGGGCCGGCGACCCAGCGAAAGGCCAAAACCAAACCGGCCCCGACGAACACATTTCTGGTGCCCGAGGGCCGCGGCAAGCGAGCGCCCTAGTGTGAGTTGTGGCCGCCAATGAACTTGCTCAGGAACTGCCGCGTGCGTTCGTGCTGCGGTGTACTGAGCAGCTGTCTGGCGTCACCCTGTTCGACGATCACCCCGTCGTCGATGAAAATCGCCCTGTCGGCCACGTCCCGCGCAAAGCTCATCTCGTGCGTGACGATGACCATGGTGCGCTTTTCCTCGGCCAGACCGCGGATGGTGGCGAGCACTTCGCCGACCAATTCCGGATCGAGCGCCGAGGTCGGCTCGTCGAACAGGATCACGTCCGGCTGCATGGCCAGGGCGCGGGCAATCGCCACGCGCTGTTGCTGGCCGCCGGAGAGGCGTCGGGGATAGGCGTCTTCTTTGCCATTGAGCCCCACTTTCGCGAGCATAGCGCGGCCGCGCTCGATCGCCTCGCTTCGCGGCTCCTTCTTCACCTGCACCGGGCCTTCGATGACGTTTTCCAGCGCGGTCCGATGGGGGAACAGGTTGAAGTTCTGGAACACGAAACCGACGTGCTGGCGCAGCTGACGGATCAGCCCCTGCTGCGTCTTGAGCGGCCGGTCCGCATCGATGTGGATTTCGCCCACGCTGATCTGACCACCGCTGGGTTGCTCCAGCAGATTGAGGCAGCGCAGCAGGGTGGTCTTGCCCGAACCGCTGGGGCCGATGATCGCCAGCACCTCGCCGGGCGCGATGTCCAGGTCGATGCCCTTGAGCACCGCCTGGCCCCTGAAGGATTTCTTCAGATTGCGCACGGCGATCATCAGGCGTCCTGCTCGTGGCGGTTGACCCGGTGTTCCAGGCGCCCCTGGAAGTATGCCAGCACGCTGGCCAGCAACCAGTAGATCAGCGCAGCGGCCAGGTACATGGTGAAGATCTCGAAGGTGCGCGCGGTGATCAGCTGCGCCTGGCGAAACAGCTCCGGCACCTGGATGGTGGCAGCCAGGGCGGTGTCCTTGACCAGCGAGATGAAACTGTTGCCCAGCGGGGGCAGGGCGGTGCGTGCGGCCTGCGGCAGGATGGCCCGGTACAGGGTCTGCGCGCGGCCCATGCCGATGCTCGCGGCCGCCTCCCACTGGCCACGGTCGATGGAGGCGATGGCGGCGCGCAGGATCTCGGCGGTGTAGGCCGCCATGTTCAGCGAAAAACCGATCAGGGCCGCCGGTAGCGGATCGAGCTGGATACCCAGTTGCGGCAGGCCGTAATAGATCATGAACAGCTGCACCAGCAGCGGCGTGCCGCGGAAGAACGACACGTAGACCCGCGCCAGCCACTGCAGCGGCCAGAACGCGTACAGCCGCAGCAGCGCCAAACCGAAGCCCATCAGCAGGCCGAAGAACATCCCACCCAGGCTCAGCACCACGGTCCACCATGCGCCCTTCAGCAGGAAGGGCAGGGAGTCCAGGACCAGCTGCAGGCTGCCCTCGATCATTGCGTGACGTCAGCCCCGAACCACTTCTCTGATAGCTCCTTGAGCGTGCCGTCGGCGCGCAGCCTGGCTATGGCTTCGTTAATGGCGGCGAGCAGCTGCGGGTTGCCCTTGCGCAGGGCAACGCCGGACTCCTGGCGGGAGAAGGCGTCACCGGCCACGGCCAGGCGATCGCCGGTATTCTCGACCATCTCGAAGGCGGCCAGTCGGTCGACCAGGATCACGTCGATGCGGCCGACGGCGAGGTCCTGGAACTTGGTCGGGTCATCGTCGTAGGTGCGGATATCGGCCTGTGGCACGTTCTCCTTCAGCCACTGCTCGTAGTTCGTACCCAGACCCACCCCGACCTTCTTGCCGGCGAGGTCGGCCGGATTCCTGATGCTGTCCGCATCGGCCTTGCGGGTGAGCGCCTGGATGCCGGAGACGGTGTAGGGCGTGGAGAAGTCGTACTTCTGCTTGCGCTCCTCGGAGATGGTCACCTGGTTGATCACGACGTCCAGGCGCTTGGATTCCAAGGCGGCGAGGATGCCATCCCACTTGGTCGGCTGAAACTTGGCCTTGACCCCCAGTTCCTCAGCCAGCGCGTTGGCGAAGTCCACCTCGAAGCCGGTCAACTGGCCACCGGCATCCTGATAATTGAAAGGTGGATAGGTGCCTTCCAGGCCGACCTCGAGCACCTTATCGGCCTTGACCTCATCCAATAGGTCGGCCGCGAACACCGGCATGAACAGGCTTCCGAGCAGCAGGCTCAGACCTCCGAGCAGCAAATGGCGACGCAGGATCGCAAACGTCATGGCAGGCCTCCAGGGGGAACGGAATGGTCACATAACTCTAACGATGGGCATTTATTCGACAAAATAATTAGAAGGCATCAGAGCCAACGCCATAGGAATATGGCGTTATGCACCCAGTGCCCATGGATAATAGGCGAACAATGCAGGGGCACCACCGGTGTGCAGGAACAGCAGCGGGCCCGTGCCGGGGAAGGCACCCTGGGCCAGGCCGCCGAGCAGTCCGGCGAAGGCTTTGCCGGTGTACACCGGATCGAGCAGCACGCCTTCCTGTTCGGCAAGCAGGCGAATCGCGGCCAGTGTGTCGGCATTCGGTTCACCGTAGCGCGGGGCGAAATACTGGTCCCACAGCTCGACCTGTAACCCCCCTGGTACCTCGACACCGAGCAGCTCGGCGGTGCGCTGCAGCAGCCCCTCGACCTTGGGCCGTTGTGTCGCCTCCGGGCGCGACACGGTAACCCCGGCCACCCGGCTGCCGGGTCGGGCATGCTCCAGCGCTAGCGCCAGACCACTGTGGGTCCCGGCGCTGCCCGAGGCCAGCACCACGGCGGCAAAATCCTCGCCCGTGCCGTGCATCTGCTCAGCCAGCTCCAGGCCGGCGCGCACATAGCCCAACGCACCAAGCGCATTGGAGCCACCGATGGGCACCACGTAGGGTTTGTGCCCGGCGCTGCGCAGACGCTCGGCGGCGGCCTGCAGCAACTCTTCGGCATTGTCCAGGTTGGTAACCGCTTCGATCTCGCAGCCGAACAGGTCGAGCAGCAGACGATTGCCATTACCCAGGTAGTTGCCCTCGTCGGTGCCCAGCGAATTCTCCAGCAGGGCCAGGCAGCCAAGACCCAGCCTGGCCGCCAGGGCTGCGGTCTGACGCACGTGGTTGGACTGAATCGCACCGGCGGTTACCAGCATATCGGCGCCCAGAGCTAGCGCCTGGGCACCGAGGTATTCGAGCTTTCGCGCCTTGTTGCCACCGAACGCCAGCGGGGTGAGATCGTCACGCTTGATCCAGATATCCCGACCCAGGTGACGTGAAAGACGCGGTAGACGTTCCAGGGGTGTGGGGGCGGTAATCAATTCAAGGCGCGGGAAGCGGGCGAGGGCATCGGTGAGCATCGGGCAGGCTTCTGAACAGAGATGAATCATCACTGTAGAAGGCAATTCAAAGCTGCACCAAGTCGATATTGGCGGAGTGCTGACAAGCTGCGCATGCTAGGCGGCTTCCCAGTTCTCTGTGGAGCCTTGCTATCCTTCGGTCGCTACACCAGAGCCTCGGCGACGCCGTGGCAGACTCACCCGTCTCAGGAGAACCTGTGTGGCTCGCGTTGACTTAGACGTTCCGTTTGCCGAGAAGGACGAGGCAAAAGCGGTTGGAGCCCGTTGGGATCCGCAGGCCAAGACCTGGTATGTCCCCGAGGGCAAGGAAACGACTCCCTTTGCGAGATGGCTCCGCCAGCAAGGCGATGCAGACTTGGCGAATGAGCCGGAATTCAAAATCCGGTCGCCTTGGTACTTCCTTGTTGAGTCGTCATCGCACTGTTGGAAATGCGGCAGCCCGACACAGGTGCATGCGTTCATGCTGCCGGAGGATCACGAGCAGTTCGAGTACGCAGACGAGGACGATGAGGCGTTTACCCTAGCCAGTCCCCGCGGTTACTGGATGCGCCAGGGGGAGGTGGGAACGGTGTCGAATGTGTATGGCTTGTCGCCGAAGGTAGTGACGCAGCTTCGGTCCCATACGCCCCGCTATAGGCCTGCCTACAGCCAACAGGCCGGGGCTACCTACTACATGAATCACTGCAAGCACTGCGGGGCCAAGCTGGGTGACTTCTATATGCACTCAGAGCCGGGTGGTGCGTTCTTTCCAATGTCGGCTGCCGACGCAAGCAAGATGATCCTGCGCAAGGTCGACGCGCCGTTCGAGGCGAATGGCAGTGTGGGATATGCATCGGAGAATTTCGTCGAGTTCATGCAGCACAAGGATGACCAGTGAGTGCCAAGCATCGAGGTAGCGCTACATGAGCTATGGGTTAGAAGACGCTTCAGGGGGAAGCAACGAAGAGGTCGTCGAGCTGCTGCGCCAGGCCAAGCTGATCGCGGTGCGTTATCGCCAGCTCACCGGTAAACCGTTGGGTATTACAGGAGAAGTGGCAGAGTTCGAGGCGGCCGCCATTCTTGGTTTGGATCTGCACGCGGCTCGGACCGCGGGCTATGACGCAACCGAGATGCGAGACGGGAAGCCCGTTCGGGTGCAAATAAAAGGTCGATGCATCGCTGACCCGAAGCGCGTAACGGGGCGGGTCGGAAAGATCGATCTCAGGCAACCTTTCGATACCGTACTGCTGGTCCTACTGGACATGGACCTGAATGCGCTTGCGATGTACGAAGCGGAGCGTGTTGCTGTCGAGGCACTACTCACCAAGCCAGGATCAAAAGCCCGCAATGAGCGCGGATCGGTTGGCATTAATCAGTTCAAAGCGATCAGTACGGTCCGTTGGGCAAAGAACAGCGTTCCGCAGATTCCAGGCGAGCATTTGGCAGGTGTTTGGGCTCTGCAGCCCTAGCCGGACATATCTCCGACTTCCAGAGAAGACCGAGTGCGGTAGCTAGGTCTAAGCCCACGGCGAGGTTGCGAGCACTGAACCTATTTGTTAGATTTGGCCTGCGCTGGGTAGGCGCAACTCACCCGTCAGTGGCAGCTGGAAATCGGCACTACCCTGTAACACCACGCGTAAGGCCAAGGTTTCCTCTGGTCCCTCAGCAACGTAGGCGGGTGGCGTATGCAGAAGGGGCGAGGATAAAACCATGCGCCATCTTTCAAGTTCCGCACTTCCTTCATCTCTATCTGGCCTCAAGCGACTGGCGAAGTCGATCCGTAGGCAACAAGAGATTCCTCATTTCCAAGCGCTTAACCAGGCCGCCCAAAACTGCGGCTATCAAGACTATCACCATGCGCGGCGTGTCCTGGAGCGACTGCTCGCAGGCGACCTGCCTTCGGAGCGAAGCAATAGCATCTACCTTTCGGCCTACTGGCGCGACAGGTCGGCCAAGCCATTCCAGTGGGGTTTGGAAACGCTGAAGATTGAATTGCCCAGTCCGCTGCATGCAATCGTCAAGAAGCACCAGTGCGGTAGTGCCCGGAACCTTGAGGCCTTTTACATCGAGTTCGAAGATCACCTTGAGATGCGTGGGGATGTGGATTCTCAAGGACGAGCGCGTGAGCTGCTATGCCGAGCCGCGTTGACCCTTCAGTTCATGGAGGCGACTGGTCTGCGTCCGGCAACAACCAAGCTTCAGCGGAAGGGGATGCTGGCCGTCGATGAATTTCCTAAGCGTGATCATCTGTCACGCTGGGTGGCTCCATCTGGTCAGTGGGTCGCTCTAGACGAGCCCTATGATCACGTGACCGAACCAAGCGTGATGGCCGCGCGAGCGGCCTGGGTGGAGAGCCGCGGACTGTTCTGGGCTCGACCAACGTGGAGTGGGCTTTATTACCCTAACCACGCGGTCCCCCATCTAATCTGCGCCGACAAAGGGCTACTGCAGCAAGTGGTAAAGACGATCGAGGCCATGCCTGATATCGTGTGTCTTGACGCGGATAAGTGGCAGGGCACCACTGCTGACTACCGCTCACAGTTCGTGAGTCCGGCCCGCGAGGCTGCAGGTGCTAAGCGGAAGTCTCGTCCTGGTACGACCTATGGGGCTAGCAAAAACGCGATTGAATACTGGCGCCGCCCAGGCTTCAAGCCGCTGTGGCGCCCCTATCCGTCCATGCACTTGGCTGATCACGTTGCGTTGGGCAAAATCTTCCAGAGGCTGAGAGTTTCAGGTCTCCGCATCGATGCTTACGACATGCTCGGTGGCATTCGGTCCGAGCTCGAAGACTGGATGGTGGCGGAAAACTCCTGGGGCAATCGGAAGTGCACCAGGGATGAAGAGGATGCGTACTACAGCGGGATTGAGTTCGCGCGGTACCGGACAGCCAGAGAGCAGCTGAGGGCTGTCGATCGAGTCCATGCCATTCTGACCCGGTCGTATCTCGATTGCGCCCCCCTGCGTAAGATGCTTCAACGCCTAGATGCTGCACGCGCTGTAGTGGCGGCATCCGTCGGGTCGTAGCGACGAATACCCAGAAGGAGGTTAGCCTCCTTCTGCTCTCTGCGGGAGCCAGCAGAGAGCAAAGCAGGCGTCGATAGGCGCTTAGTGTTCGATGAGTCTTGGTGACCGAGCAACCCACAGCTAACCTATGTGTTAGAGAAGCCCTAGCGCAGTTGCCATCGCCACGGCCGCCGCAATGTTGCGAGCACCGAGCTTGCACATGGCGTTCTCCTGGTGGAAGCGAACGGTCCGCGGCCGCAAGCTCAGTATCACGGCAATCTCCTCCTGCCCCTTGCCGCGCGATGCCCAGAGCAGACACTCGCGTTCACGCCGTGTCAGCGATCGATATCGGCAACCCACCACCAAATGGCCGACCCGCAGGTGTAGCGTCGTGGCAACGCCCGACAGCAAAAGCGCATCGCGAATACAGATGTCTCTTCTATGATCACTTTCCACCGCCTGGCTGATGCTGAGCAACGCGAGCTGCTCGCCGCGCACATGGACCGGGATTGAGGCGCCCCGACAAACATCGATGCCATGCCGCCTGGCGCAGGCCAGGAACGCTGCGTCAGCCGAGCAGCACGAAGCCTGCACACTCACGTCCCGCCAAAGGAAGGGAAACGCATTACACCGCGCATGACGCACAAACGGATCTATGCACTGATAGCCTTGCGTGCGATACAGCTGCTGCCAGCAACCGTGATGGTTCGAGACGAGCAGGGGAGACGCACCCAGCACGGCGCTCTCCACCCGAACGAAGGCATATTGCTCGATACCCAGACCGGCAAAGAGCCTGCCCAACACAGTCCGCAGATCATTCAGCGAATCCGTCTCGGACAGCTCATGCACCGCACGCCTGATCAGCTCCAGTTTCACGCCAAGTCTCCGGAAGCAATCACCCAAGGCAAACGTCAAGGCGAAACGATCAGCCTCCCCAAAACGACAAGAAGCCAAAAGGCACTGAGGCGTAACAGGGCAAACGACGCAAACAGCGCGATGAGCCCACACCGAGGACCAACGATAGGATCAGAGCGGGCCGCCCAAGCGGACGGCCCAACGGCTCAGGCTTGCGCCGATTCCGTCCCGAATGCCCGTCGATACAGCACGACCATCTCGTCGAGCAGTTCCTGGGCCGCATAGCCCAGCAGACGCGCACGCAGGTCAAGGGTCTGCACGCCCTCGTCCTCGGTCAGCTGAAGCAAAAGGCCCCGGATCATCTCGACACGCATCTCCGCCTCGGCCAATGGACCGGAAGACGAAACGGCAGTCGAACAACGCAAGGGGGCAGTGGAAGGAAAGGCCAGGAGATTGGAAGGATGTTCAGTCATGGCCCACCTCGCAGCGCGAAGTGACAACATAACGGTCAGACAACGACGAAGCGACAGGGTGGGGCGCGGGCGTAAAAAGGAGGTAGTGCATTCTGCTTGTGCTCCTTGGTTTGATTAAGGAGCCGTCACCCGCCGTTGCTACGCGGTTATGGGTGGCGGACCGCACGGGGGTAGCAAACCGGAAACCAAGGGAACCGGCCAGGCCGAAGCCTGCCCCGCACGGCCCGCCATAGCGTCGCCACAGCGCAGTGCAAAACACTGACTGTGCGCTACGGCGCAACCGCGCCCTGGTTTTCTCAGGTTGCTACACCCGGCCGTGGGATTTACCACGACGCGGACAGTCTAGCGCGGGGAATTGGAAGGCGACAAGCGTGCAGGCGTACGCATTCGTAAGGCCTTAGGCCGGGGCTGTGCCGAATGCCTAAGTGCTTTGCGCGTAAACGATTGATAGTCTGCAGAAGCATCAAGCGACAGAATCAGCTCTTCGTTAATCTCTATACGGGTGCTTGTGGAGCAAGCTTGATGAGCTCAAGTGCCGATAGCTTAGGCGAGGGTAGCGCTATGCTCTGTGGGGTTTCGCCAATTATGGAGACGTAACGATGAAGCAAATGCAAAAGGAACAAGCGATATTTCTCGCAGCTTTCCCGCTCTGCGAAAATCGTGCTGTGAGCGCTTTCTTTACGTAGTTCATAATTCGCAAGAGCGTCATCTAGCTCTATGTTGTCGATAAATAGAGCAGGGCTCCTGTTATTGTCCTCATCCTTAATCTTTATGAGAAATGCTAGATCACTATAGCCAAGTCTTCCAGCTTTGATGTGATAAGGCTTTCTTGCGACCTCCCCTAAACGTGAAGCATGAGAATTTGAGAGTCCGTCAAACGCCCAAAACCGAATGTCACATTCGAAATAGGCATAGATCTGCAAAAGACTCTCAGGGGCCGATACGATACATTGAAGAGCCTGATAGGTGTTCGCCTTCTCGGCAGCCTGTAATCTCAAATGCATGAGCTGCAGAAATGGCAAAATATGGTTTCGGTTCGAACGTTCACAAATGTATTGCTCAATTCGAAGGGTGGGGCAGGATGATTTGACTGAAAGAAAGCCTGAAAGCAAATCTATGAGCGTTTTCCACTTGGAAATATCTGATACTATCCAGCTGTTGTGCTCAGGAACCTTAGGTTTTTGGCTGTTTAACAGCTTCAGCAAAGTGCGACTTGCAGTATCCCATTCTTCCGTTCTGGAGAATACGTCACTAGTAGATTTGCAAAATATAGCTAGGTGACGCAGAGTTAGCCAAAAAATCCTATTTTTTTTGTCAGAGCCGTACATCATTTCAATGACTGAGCGAGCTGAGTCAAAATTTCCATCTCTAAACTGAGTGCTCAGTGTTTCAATCCATTGAGAGTCCGGCAACTTTGATAAAGTAGTGTTCGCGGCCCACGCTAGCATCAAGAAGCCCAGTTCGCTATTTTTGTTTAGTAATATTGGATTCCAATCATGGTCCCTGATGAAGCTTAGGGCGCTTGGGTAAAAGTTTGTGTCTAGTAAATTAATAAGAGATTTTTTATAAGTATGAGAGCTGCTTACGGGGTCAAGCCAATCTAGAGTTCGCTTGCATATTTCTGGAGCACGCTGCTGTAGATATAAGGTAAGACCCTTACCTTTCTTGTTTCTGACTTCGTCGAGTAAAATCTCAACAAGGTCTACCAACCCCGCAGTAGCTCTATGCAGAGCGTCGCAGACAGCATCATCAATACCTCTTTTTGCACCGATTTCGCTGAGCTCGGCGCGAGTATACCCTTTTAGCATCTTGCTACGATGACCTTGGCCCCAGTCAGATGCTAAAAAAGGAGCTTTGTCGGGATCCATAACTTCCCAGCGTTCGCGCAGAACCGTGAGGGAAACAGGCATTGTAACGACTGTTTTTAGATTATAGGTGTGTTCGAGATCTCGTAATGCTGACCCAATGTCTTCGCCTAGTTTATCTAGAGCTTCGTGAAAACGATGTATTACTAGAATAGGAATAAGGCCTTGGCGGCAGACCTCCGCGCAGGCGAGCTCGAGAATAGTACGCGCATCATCGTTCTCAATGCTGATATGATCCACTTGCCATTTCCCCGCAACGCTAGTCGCGAAGGCTAGTTCACTTCTGAAGTCCGCTGTATCTAACGAAGCTATTGCGAGGCTGCTGCACTTATCTCCGATTACTTCGCTGATGTATGCTTTTGATGTTAATTTACTAACTAGTCGCCTCTCGCCGTTCATTGGTGGGCAGACCAATATGTAATTGCTTCTCCCGAGTTGCCAGCTTTTGATTATTTCTGAGAGTACAGTTAGTTGAGCGCTCGGTACCATATTATGAGGCCTGTTGAGATAGTTCAATGAGCTGGTGGTCAATATTTGCCCATAGTCGACCTGACGCCTTTCGGATGGATTCACCGAGAATTGGTATTGAAAAATCGATTTCCGGCACAGACTCTGTTTCGATCAAGCGCATCAGGCCTAATTTAATACAAATATCGAGGCCGTGCTCGATGAGTGCTTTAGGTAGTTTGTAATGAGATACCAGGCGGCTCTCGCTCGAGGTGATTTTTCCGCGATAGCTTTTATGTCCGCTTATAGGACTATGCAAGTCAGCAAAGGAGTAGAGCACAGCCTTTGCAATTGTCGCGTCTGTGCTTTTCTCTAACGATATAGTTGTACGTAGATCATCAGAGCCTGGGTCGCCGCCCATGTCATCGAGCTTAGATATCCCCGTGGTTTTTGACAGTAACGCTCTAAGCCCTTCGTTTATATCGCTTTTCAAGATGTGTGATTGCTTCGCGATCGCATAAGTCGCACCAGCTACGAGCTTCATATAGTAAGGAATGCCCGCGCAAACCCATATTAAGTGCTCAAGGCTATCCTTCGGTAGATCATAATAAAATTTAATCTTGTGAGGTTCAATAATCTCTCTGGAGGCAGACTCCATTACGTCTGTTTTGCAGGAGAACGGAGTTAGTTCAAGGTGGTCAATGCTATTATAAAATGGCGATGAAGCATCTGTGATAAATATCTGTTTGGCTGCGGACGATCCAGCGAAAACAATGCCTATATCGCGCCTATCTGTAATCATGTGGCGGATTTGCCATAATATGTCCACCGCGGTATTTCTCTTAGTGCTGCCTTCAAAGTACATTGACGCAAATCGATCAACCTCGTCGATAAGAAAGATTATCCGGGTAGCATTGTCTCTATCGCTAAGTAACAAAGTCGAAAGCTCGCCTATGAAAGTTCCAGTGTCTGAGTCAAAAGGCAGCCGACGACCGATGGCCTCAAAGTCCGTGTATAGTTCACGAAGCTCCTTATTTGCTGGAACTGTTCTGATCCTTCTCCACATCCAGCGATTGAACGATGCGCTGTCTTCAAACGTCTCGTCTAGCGTCAAGTACACGACCAGATTATCCCGGTGTGCCTTATGAGAGAACGCATCCAGTATTCGAAACAGCATTGTCGTTTTCCCCGACCTGCGTGGGCTGGATATCCAAAGACTACGAACAGTTTTACTTTCAAATAGCGCTTTTTCGATTTTACGCTCGTCGATCACCCTTGCGACATAGCTCTCTCCCCGCATGTGTTTGTCAGGGAAGTTCTCAAAGGCGTCGTCTATTTCATCGGGCGTGAGGGGCTCAAAAGGCGTTTCACCTGAAATTGTAAAGACGAATCTCTCAGTGAAACCTGACGTGACTCCAGTCAGCGATATGACAGCACAAGTCAGCTCGCTAACAAAGGTTACAGCTAACTCGTCGAGCAAGATGAAAGACACCGGTAAGGAGGTGTCGGTGAAGAACGGACCTTGTAACTGTTCATATAACGTCCCGTCCGCAAACCTCACCGGACTGTTCGCGGGCAGCTGCAAGCTAATGCTGTCAGGGCTATCTACGCGTCTGGGCTCGATGCGAATAATGCCCCTTAAGGTTCCGTCAAGCTGTCTTTCTAGGCCGCCTAAGAGCGATAGCCTTGCTGGATTTTCACTCTGCGGTATTGATTTGCTTAATATTAAATCAGCGAAAATTTGGAAAGGCTTAGCCTGGATACTCTTTTTAAGGTCGAAGAAACCTTGTAGTAAATTGCTATTTCCGGTTATGAGCGCATCATTAGCAACCTTTGCTAGGGCTTCCGCTTTGCGTCGCTCCAGATCTATGGGCGGTAGAGTTAAGCAGTATTCCAGTGCTGTTGCAGACTGCAGCTTCCAAGCTAAATACATAAACAACGCGCGGGCGTCTGCTTGCTTTTGCTCTCCAGCGAATTTGTCCCAAAAAGACTTCAGTACGGTATTTTCCGAACCAGCGTTTTCGAATGCCTGCCTGAAGCTATGCTTGTGCGCTATCGTAAGATCGATGTTTGAGTTCAATAATTGTAGATTCTCGAGCGGTGTCCTGCGTGCTTCCGTTTTGCCGCTAACTTCATCCGCCAAGGTGTTAACGAACCGTGCGGCCATGTCTGCTATAAGCACGCGGGTTGCTTTCTCTTGGAGCATAAAGCGGGATAGCGTTGAACTCGTTCTGTCGTTGACAAGCCTCAAAATGGCAGAAAGCTCGTTGTGCTTGAACGAAGTTGTTCCTCCGACACATTCGCTAATAGACCAGTTTGCCAAGTGTTCTAGCGAATCAAAATTCAATTTACTAAGGCTAGCGAGTGAAAATTCGCTTACCCCAGTCCAGTCTCTAGCATTAATTAATTTTGTTAACTCTTGATCCGGACGGTGATGCGGATGGGCTTGGCTATTGAAGGCTTCTTTAGCTTTGATTTTTAGCTCTTCATAGCAATCCACGCTTAAATCGATGGTAGCTTCGCTTGGAATAACAAATGAGGGCGGTTGTGCTTGCCTTTCATCCGATTTCGTTTGTAAATAGCTAACACCTTTTTCTTCGAAAAGGTTGATGATTCTATCCGCGTTCGACTTGCCTTCAATGGCGAGGTTTTGCCAAAGGTGGGCAGTGTCTAGGAGAATAGATATCAGAGGGGACTCTTCATCGAATAGGGCTTGATCATGACGTATATTGATAAGCAGAATTCTGCCTAGCTTCTTCAGCTGCGACACGTACGTCGCAAGGAGGGTCCTGCTTCTGCTAAGCTCGCTAACGATAGGTTCTATAGCTTGCTCTAAATAATAAGCCACTGACTCAGAGACTTCGATCGTTGGGAAGTACTTGGCTTGATCGAGGTGATTTAGGCAATCGGAAAGCTCTTCTTCGAAGCCAGTCGAATTTAATGTAGCTAGCTTCTCAATAACCAAAATGTGCCTTCGTCTGTCCTGATTTTTGAAGAGCAGTTTTTCAACTTCCGATTTCAGGGCGTCATTGTCTTTGTGTTGTTCCCTTTCTGGTTGGCCGCCGAGTCGCTCGATTTTTCTCAACAACTTTTCTTTCGCTTCAAGGCTCTGAATTTCTCCCTTTTTTTGTATAGAAACACGTTCAGCCTTGTCTACCGTGGCTTCAGCCTGTCGCCATTGCTGGTTTTCGATATGGTTTTCAGCCTTAACAAGTAGATCGCTGACCTCCGAATACCCTCTCAGGTTATCTAGCGCAGCTACTCGCTGAGTAAGATTTGCAACAACCTCATCTATTAATTTTTCGACTTTTCGGTCTAGGGCAGGTGGTATTTCTTCAGCGGAGTCATCAACTATGGACGAATAACCCTCAAATATTTCGTTTTCTATATAAATATTAATAAGGTTTTCATGCGAAAGTAGTCCTAAATCGGCAAGGAAGTCATCGGTGTAAATTTCTTCATAGGAGATTGGGACCTCGATCGGCTTCGCAAAGGCGCGAGGGTGATACGCATCAATATTGCTGAAGTTGGTTTTATGGTTTATACCCTTTGCTAGTTCCCTGTTGTCGCATGGGTAGCTATTTAGTTTAATCGGATGGTCTGAACAAGTCGCTTCCAGCCAAATTCTTACTGCGGTGCAATCAGAATCTCTCGCTTTAAAGATACCTTCTATAGCTTTCTGTAGGTTTTTTAGTGGCTCGCTAACGACGGTTTGGTGTTGGAGCGTGACGGATTCGTACACTTTAAGCCAATTATTAATCTCCGTGATCTTTAGGTTGACTTGTGTCCTGACAAATTTGTCATATTCGGATCTTTTCTTCAAATGGTCTGGTATTTGAGACTTCCAATCTGACAAGTGGTATTCGATCTCAAAACTATTGTTCCAGAGCCTAAATGCATCGATGAATGGCGCAATTCCTTGTCGCTTAAGTATCTCAAGCAGTGGCGCAAAAATATCCTCATACGCAGCTTGCCATATATGGGCGTAGGTAGTTCGCCCCCCCTTTCTTCGAAAGGTTAATATTTCGTTTAGCTCGTCTTTGAATTTGGCAAGTGATGCTTTTTCGTGAGTGCTAGTGGCTTTCCCAATCTGTGACCTGGATATGCACCATGCTATTGACGCGTAACTTATTGGATCAGTCCCAGGTGCTGAGACTAACTCGTAAATGGCAGAGAAGAAAGTTCTAACGACCACGTTGTGGTGCGTGTTTGCGATGTCGCTCAGTGGGCTGCTGCTCCAATATACATAGTATTCACGTGTGCTTTTAACTGCTTGGAAATAAGCGTCGAGTTGGCATAGCGCTACGAGTGTCCTAAGCTCGGCTTGTGATTTCGCAAGTGATTCCTGTTGAGCCAGTGTTAGCCATGAGATAGACTGAATGATTTTTGCAATAGTGGCGTGGTCTTGCGTTGATAGTTGCGAAGTAACCATGCTGGCGAAATCAGTTTGGAAGTCATCGAGCGTATAGCTTAAAGCTATTCCTAGGCTTGGCCCTAGCTTCCTTGCAAGAATGTAATAAGCTGTGAGTTCTCGCCAAGTCTTCTTGTCAATAAGTTCGTCCTGGAACAGATTCCAAGAGAGGTTTAATAGGTTTTTCTTAGCTGAGCCTCGTATAGTCTCTAATGCCTCTAAACCAGCTTGGCATGTTTGGTTTTTATTAAGTTTGCTCTCTAAAATCGCTTTAAGTTGTTCATGGCTGACTTTCATTGACGGCGACAATGGGGGCTCGAACTCACTAATGTTGCTTTGGTCTATTCGTGAGGCGAGATCTAGTAGCTGTCGGTTGTCCTCGATTCTACGTGTTAACGAAGCGATCCAGTTTCTATGCGCTGAAAGCTGGAGCTTTGGCGGCTCGGGCAGTTCTATCGCGATGCAAAGTCGTTCGGCTTCAGATAGTAATTTGCAGTCGATATTGCTAGCGATTTCTTGTGCTCTGCTATTTATGTCGCAGTATAATTCTTCATTACGTTGTGCTAGGTCTTTTAGACTTCGCAGCGTCTGTGTTGGATCGTCGTCGCTTAAAAGCTGCTTTGCTCTGAAAATTATTAGGTTTATTGCTTGGTTGTAGTTATCAAGCTTCGCTTCAAGTGCTAGCTTATCTGCCAGTAGGTGTTCGGTCGTTTCGCACGATATGGTGACTTTAGGGTGGGCGTTATGCTTGGTGTCGGTAGGGGATGGCGGTGAATCAGATTCCAATTCTGTGCTATTTGTGCACTGCGGTTGTAAATCTATGGCCCAGTTCCCAGGCTTCGTAAGGTCCAGCAAGACATCCAAGTTCCTTTCTTGTAATGCGCTTGTAAAACGCAGCTCGAATTCTTGGATCGACTTTTCATGCGGATACTTCGGTTTTGCGATTCGAGAGTTGGTTAATAGCTGCCACACGAACAAGGCTAGATAGTTTACCTGTAGTTGTGATTTTTCAATCCGGTCTACTAGGTCGGGTATTTTATTTAGGTCTGGTAGATATTTGTCTTTGCTGTTCTTGGCTTGCGCAAAAAAGCCCAATTTTTTTAAGCTGGCGAAGCTAAGCGTTTTGTCATTTAGTTCAAAATAAGAATTTATCAGCGTTGATAATGGCGGGTAGTGTTTTTTTTCTTGCGTTAACCATTTGGTGAGAAATAAGCTGCACGTTAAAAGTGAAGCTAGTTTTTCCAAAGCATTATCTTTAGGGCTTAAGGGTGCTGATGACAGGTCTTTTATCAGCGCCCTGATCACTGATCCGCTCTTTGGCATTCGTTGCCAAAGCTTGGCTAGGATCTCTTGATCAACTTGGCCGCTTTGGTTTTCAAGTGCCTTAGGTAGTTGATATATCGCCTGATTTTTTAAGTGTTCTATGGTCATGGAATCAATATCTTGAGTTTTTCACTCGGGTACTAGCATTGTGCGGATGCTAGCTGTGTATTTATACATCTGTTGACTAAGGCTGCCCGATCACCGGCTGTGGCTCTAGCATTCTAGCCTGCGGTGACTTGATGTTTGTAGCCTTCGATCGTAGTAGGACAGAGAATACCTGCGCGGCGACCTGAAAGTGATGTCTGATCATGACCATAACGACTGGCTGGCCCGCTATTTTGAGGACTTAAAAGACCAGTCGCGCAAACGGCTCGCAAAAGAAGCAGATCTGCTTGCCAGGTTTACTGACATGGCAGCATCCAAAGGGGTGATCTAAGTGCAGACTCGTTCGGGTACGTCCAAACCACCGGAATTGTCGCTAAGGCGCAAGGCATTGCTAGGAAGCTTCTAGGGCCGATAACTGCAGAGCGTGATGGGCTGCTGCCGTTCAACGATATTGCGGCACGGCTACCCCCAAGCCACTTTGGTGGTGGGTGTTTTGCTGGTTCTGACTTTATTTTGATGGCCCACCCCTGTTACCGGCGCAGCATGAGCCTAGTGAACAGCTGGGCCCCGCGGTTTATAGAGCTGTTCTGGAGCTTCGACGGTCCCGGGATAGAAAAATACATAGCCCTCGACGAGGACCGGGTTCGGATCGATGTTGACGGTGGGCGCTACTTCGAAGCCGACACATGGTTCGGCGCACCTTTCGACGATGACATCCGGAATATAAAACCCGGTAGCGTCAAGCTGCGACCTCCTCTCGACCTCGATTCGATAGATCTCTCGATGTTCTCGCTGATGCCTATTGCCTAGACATCAAGTGGAGCGAGTCGGATGGAATCAAGTCGTTCCAAGCCCTGGAGATGAAGACGGAGAGCGTCAGGGTCGAGGTCGAAGGGCAGCATTACTTTCCTGCTCGGTACCTGCATGCCGAGTACGACCTCAAGGCCGACTGCTTCAGGCACTTCGATGGCGCGATCCAGCTCTTTACGGAATATGAGTATTTTCAGAGGAGGGATTCTGACTTCAATATGGTCATGAAGAATTCAGCGCACATCAAGGCAAGATCGACCAAGGTTTTCAAAATCAATGGCCCGCTGAGAACAAAAGACTGGGTCGAGTTCTGCAGTCAATTTCTTGCGAAAAACCCGCTTGCCTTCGAGTACTTCACTGGTGAGTACCCGAAGCGCATCACCGAGATCATCGAAAACATCAGGACGCGCTTGTCGTTACCTGCTGGCGGATCGTGACCATTGCGGAGGGGCACAAAAAAGCCCGCCTTAAACGGGCGGGCTTTCAGGTTTCTCCAAGGGGAGGCTAGGTGCCAACGAAATCTCGGAGCAAGCAGCCTTAGGGTACACGGCGCTCGTTACTGAGACTATTGATTGGGAATGCCGATCATAGCGAGCTATGCGGAACAGCGTAGAAGTTAGACCGAACGTCCGGTCCGTAGACCTTTCCGTCTGATCTGAAACAGGGTTTATGGCGTTTCAAGATCCCCACTTCGCACGTGCCCCACTCTAAGTTGACACCTCTGCGCTCAAGCTCGGCTGCCTTGGTTTCCATCTCAGCAATCTGCGCGCGCCGAAACGCGAGCTCTGCTTGGCTTGGTAGCAGGGGGCCAACCAGACGCCATGCTGTCACGCCGATGGCTGCTAGAGAAACGACAAGTATCACGAAGGTCTTGAGGCCTAGCATCCGGGCCGCGCTTCTGTACTGCTTAGCAGCATGGTCAGCTGCCTTGTTCGCCTGAACGAATTTATCAGACAGCAAAGCTGCGGCCTGGGTGGCGGTTTTATCAGCAATGAGAGAAAGGTCTTGTCTCGCAGAGGTGATTTGACCCTCGACTGCAGTCTGAAATTCTCCTAGAGCAACGACCGCTTTTTCGACGTCTTGCTTGGTCCGCAATCCTGCAGTGAGGAGCGAGGTGAGCACCTCGGCTTGACCACGGATTTTCTCGTCGTAGGTTGCGTAATCACTAGCATTCATCAGGCGCTCATCCAAGGCTCGGACCATATGATTTATGTTTGGCGAGCTCCTTCGCTTTTGCCTTATCAAGAGCTAGCTGGTGATTTTCTTCGGCGCGTTCGAACCGCTCCTTTACCCATTCTCGATGCGTCATATTGAGCTCGAGCATGTCCTCTAGAGGAGTGAATTTCAGTACCCCCCCAGGTTCAGCCCAAAGCAGCAAGCCGCCAGTCCCCGAGCTCTCAGTACCGTTAACGGTTTTGACTGCTAGGAGGTAGTCGTGAATCTCCTTGGGGGTGAAGCTGGATTTCTGTAAGGCAATGGCCTTAGCAGTGGATTGGACGAGCTCGTGCAGCCGGCCGTCCCTCGCAGTTTCCCTAGGAAACGCATCCAGATATGGAACGCTGAGGAGTCCTAGCGAATCCTCGGTGGCCTTGGTCTCGACATACCAATGCACTTCACGGGAAATCTCGGAGAGCCCCTGATCTTCAATGACCTGCTTGAGCCCTGCATGCTTACCGAGTTCCTTGCCTAGCCTCGCTCCCTCGGCTTTGAATTCCAAGAGACGGGCCACTCCACCGAAATTCAACAACACGTCGGCTAACAGTCGATCGGCAGGCGTTTGTTGGAGCAAATTGACCGATCCTACCGCAGCTGATTTTGAGCCTTGCTGGAAGTCACGGATGGCATAGCCGAGGGCAAACAAGAAATTCCCGATGGTGATGTTTTCGTAAAGCTTCATTCAGTGCGCTAAATCCTTAGGGCGTAATGAATAAGGGCGACAAGCAGCCACCCGCGCTTAACGCTCATCAGCTCTTATCACTGGCCAGATGCACCGCGGCCACCGTGCTATCCGTCTTCCGGCCAGCAGGTGGGAAGCCCGAGCACCTCAGCGAGCGAAAAGCCGTCGTACCTTTGCAACCGATCCCCGCTAACGATCGCGTGAGGCATCGCTTTCAGTGCTTCAGGGAGTGGATGCGTTGCCCATGGATTGAGATAGATCGTGTGGCGTCGTGAGGAGAGCGAGTATACGGTCAGGTCGTTGAAAATCCATGCGCCGCTAACACGCCTGGCTCGAGGGCCCGACGGGCCAATCCATGCTCCATTTGAAGCACGAGTAATTCTGGCTTCCTCCTCCGGATCTCTAGTATCCAGAACGTACTGCTCCTGCCCGTATAGCGCGTCCATTTCGTCAATTTTATCGAGATGGAACGAGCCGAAATTCACTGCTACCAAGAGAGGCTTATCGAGGTCGCCATACTTTGCGCCCTTGTGCTTGATGGCATCCCGAATGGATGACCACTGATCAATGAGCCCTGCGCCACCATCAAGCATGCCGATCAATGAACGCTTACCGCGGGCCTCAGGTTTAAGTGGATAGGCACGGAGGCGCACTTGCCATCCTTCATGTGCCCATTCGTGTTTGGGGGTTGATTCCAAGCCTCGGCTTTCAGCTTCAGCTCGAACCCTATCGGGGTCGAGTGAGTCCAGCCATTTCAATGTGGCGGCGAGCAGTTTATTACCGCTCGGTTGAGTATCGGGTGTGCCGTCGTACTCAACGAGGACCATGAAGTTAGGGTGGCTAGCCTTACCCAGGGCATCGAGCGTTGAACCAATCATTGCTTCTGCTGCAGGAACAGACTCGTCCCTAATCGAAGCCAAAACAGCCTCGAGATAGAACTCTTCACCCGCGGGTGTTGTGACATGGAAATCAGGGCGTGCCTTTGACCCACTCGGCAGCTCGGGGTGGGGGGACAACGTGTAACCCAGTCGAACCAAGAACGCATAGAGGGCGAGTTCGAACACTGCAGACTTGAAGTGCGTGTCGTCGCCGCATTTGAGCCGAGCGACTAGCTCGGTTCGCTCCTCCTGTGGGTATTCCCCCACAAGGCTTTCTAAGTAATGGCGGACTCGCTCCATTTCCGGTCTAGCGGATCGATCCAAGAAGGCGAAATTACTCTCGCGGTTCGCTTTGGGGCTTGCGTTGGCGCGTTGATAGTCAGTGAAGATCATGTTCAAAACAGTAACATGGAGCTGCTTGGCTAAGCAGGTTGTGGCGGACGCCTCTGAAAAACCACCTATTTTCGAGCGGCATGCCGGCGACCTAGTCGACGTGGTATGTGTGCCAGTTTGGCAGCTCTAGATGCGGAGCAGCGGGGCAAAACATAAGGCTGTTGCGCACATATTGATTTTTGCTAGTTTCAGAACTCCCACCCTAGGTGCTTTGGAGGTCGGCCTTTGAAATCCCGCAAGATTGTTCAGCTGCAGATGAACTCTGGCACACACGCTGCCTTGGTGGCGCTATGTGAAGACGGGTCAGTCTGGCAACGCAGCCTGGACGCTACGGAGCAGCCTTGGCTGATGTTACCTGCTATCCCTGCGAACGCGCCGGCGGCGCCTAAGGCAACGAGTCCTTCGCCGGGCCCTAAACCTGCCAATACTGGGCAGAGGTGGGAAGCTGAACATGATGAATACTTAAAAGTCCTCTGGCATCAGGAAAAGAAGCTGTGCTCAGAGATAGGCGAGCTGATGCAGCGAACCGAGGGCGCAATCGCCGCACGTCTAGCTCATCTGGAAGTCTTTGCCGACCGTGAAGCAGCACGTGTAGCTGACCAGGCGCGGAGAGATGCCAGATCAGCGCAGGGTAGAGGCAACTGGGACAAGCAGAACCTATAGCCTAGGCCCCAAGGCGAGCCAAGACACCAGTCGAAGAGCCTTGTTCTGCCCAGTCCGCCTTTAGCAGGGGTGGTTATGGATCTACGATGCAGCTCGGATCGCTAGCCAGCCCTGCGCGAAGCACCAGCTATTTCACAAGGACGTCGCTTTGAAACTGCCAGCTGTAAAAAAAGAAAAACTCGAACGTGCTCTGCAGGTGTTCGACCAAAAGCTTCGCCACACTCGCCAATGGCAAGGGTGGACCGAGCACCAAGCACACCGATACGCAATCAGCGCTAATGGCCAGCTGTACCCGGCCAAGAAGATCGTCTCGCTCGCGACAGGAACTCCAGTAAGGCTTTTCTCAGGTGGCCAGACGACCAACGGGTTCCTGAAACGCCACGGCTTCACGATTGTGGATTTGCCTCGCTCCTCTGAACCCGAGCTTTGCTTTGTGGTGGGGCAGGTATATGACCGCCAGACGGAAATACATGATTGGTTCGGTGGTAGCCGGCAAAGCGGTATTTCAGCCTCGGCAAAGGTGCCTGCGATCTTCATTTTCACCGGTGAATCCGGTGAACAATTCGGGTACGCCGACACACGCGGGCCAGATGGTGTGCTCAGTTACACCGGTGAGGGACAGTCAAACGACATGACGCTCACGAAAGGCAACCGCGCCATTCTCGAGCATGCCAAGACAGGTCGGGCTATCCATGTCTTTGAGGCCTTGGGCAAGGGTCAAGGGCAACGCTACATCGGCGAGTATGCGTGCGCGAGTCATGAGTGGCGCGAAGGGCAGGACAAGCACGGAAACGTTCGGAAGGTAGTGGTGTTCAACCTCGTGCCTGTAGGGCTTGAGCTCGAGCGACCGGAACTCGTCGAGGACGACGATGAGAGCGATCCCAGTCTTTCGCTAGCGCAGTTGCGAGAGCGTGCCCTAGCGGCCGCGGCAAGCTCCGGTCCGGGCAGTAAAAGCGAGGCCTTAAGGACGAACTACCGGCGCAGCAAACGTATCTCCGATTACGTTCTAAAAAGAGCCGACGGTAAGTGCGAGAGCTGTAAGAAGCCGGCCCCATTCATTAAGAGAAACGGTTCGCCTTACCTTGAGCCACACCACGTGAACCGCCTCTCCGATGGCGGGCTGGATCACCCGCGTTACATAGGGGCGGTGTGTCCAGACTGTCATAGGGAAATACATCATGGTATTCAGGGGCACGTCAAAAACGACCGGCTAAAGGCTTACGTCGCTGCTCTCGAGCAATAGCAGCCCGGCGCTTGATTGAAAGCACAAGGTCTGGCAATCAGTATGTGACTACTGGTTATCTGATTAGCGATTGCCGGGTTGTTCCGGCTGCGACAGCGGTCAGCTAGGATTTAACATGGACACTGAGCACATCTTCTATCTGCCTATAGCCAGGACAACGTTGCATCAACTTCAAGATGCACAGCATCTTGAGTCCTTTCTTGCCTCGTCTAGTACAGCAGAGCAGATCGCTCTTATTTTCTTGCTACATCTGCCACGTATTGCCGCAGCCAACCCCAGCTCAACTGCGCTAGAAAGAGCTTTTGCACGTGCCCTTGAAAAAGCCTCCACGCGCAAATCCGGAGAGCCCAATTACGACCCGGCATCAGACATTAGAGGTTGCTTTTTGCCGGGCACGGTAACGGATCGGTTGAAAAGCCTTCCGCAGTACCGGATCAAACTGCTAACCGCTGGTGAGGTTCGCCAAGCCGACTACCTCAGTCGGCTTGATCGACTATGGGATTTTTCGTTTTGGGTTCGTCAGCGCGAGCGCGAAAAGGTTCTTCAACACCCCGTTTCGCGCCCCGACGGTTCGATCAGCCTCCTCAGTCGTTCGCAAAGCGTGCTCTATAACGAAATGCGCAACAACATGGAGGAGTCGCTACACGTTCAAGCATATGCCGGCGCTGGCAAGACCTTTCTGATTTCATATCTATTCGAGCTACTCGACCCCGACAGGACGCTGTTGCTGTCGAACACGCCCGGACAAGTAAAAGCGTTGACGGAACGGATTACTCGGTTATGTGGTATCGAGCCCGATAAACTGCACGCGATGACCATAGGCGTGCTGGCGAGCCGGATCATCAACGGTAACCGCACCCGCGACAGCTGGATTATCACCGATCACCAGCGGACGTATCAGCAATATGCTGTTTCGAGTAATCAGATCGCTCAGTGGCTACAACTGCCGCGTGTCGGCGGCCTTTCGCCTGCAACGGTGGCAACGATCTGCCAGCGTACCGTGAAATCTTATTGCGAGTCGTCTGCTCGCTCGTTCAATGCCAGCCATCTTCCAGCGATTGCTGTTCCGCTTACCCAGGCAGACGTCTGCATTTTACTCGAGCTTAGCGAAACCCTCTGGAGAGAAATCGTTTCACCCTCAGAGCCATGGATTCGCCTCCCTATCCGCCATGTGCATCGCATCAAATTCCTGTCTCTGCGTCGGGATGTGATCCCGGAGCGCTTCACGCACGTCGTCGTGGACGAGTGCCACGAGCTAACGCCAGCGATGCTGACCATCCTAGATCGTAGCCCACAGGCAGTGATCACTTTAGGTGATGAGTTCCAGTCACTGTCTCGGCTCGCTGCTCGACGAGGTAACTTCATCCGTCCGCGAATAATCACAGAGTCGGTTCGCGCAGGGGCTCAGATGGGCCAAGTATTGAATCCACTGATCATTGCGCATCCCAGCACATTCAAGGACCCATTCGTAGGCAGGGCCGAGCACCGTACGGATGTAGTCCAATATGATGAGTTGGAGATTCCTAATGACCCGACCACCGTGCTTTGTGCCAACGAATGGGGAGTTCTGGACTGGGTTTTGCGCCTAATCGACGCTGGCGCACGCTTTCGGGTGCCCGAGAAGCTCGCATTGGGGATCCACTTGTTAGTTAGCGACCTTTTCGAGCTCTATTCGCACGGCACTCCAGCTCGTCACCGAAATTTGCTTTCATTCCACAGCTGGGACCACTTGCAGGACTCGATCGGTGCCGTCCCAGGCCTTGCCCGCTTCACTCGACGAGTAGAGAGGGGAGGCTCTCTAACCGATTTTCTAAACGATCTGAGCCAGCATCAGCAAGAAAACGCACCTATCACGTTAATGCGCGCAGAGGATGCCAAGAACCAGGAATTTGATCGCGTCGTGGTCTCCCCGGATTTTCTACGTATGCCCAAGCTGAATGATGTAAGCGGCCTTGGCACTCTTTGCGCGAGCCTTTACACCGCAGCATCACGTGCCAAACACAAACTGATCGTTCCAGGCCAGATTGATGGATGGACGATGGATGCACACAGAAAAGCCTATTCGACCCCAAATCGGAGCTGAACCCCCCTGTAGAAGCCTACTGTGCTTTCTTAGCCGGGCAGGGCGCAAGCTTCTTGCTTGGCCACAACGTCATCGACCATGACCCGCCAACTCTCAAAAAGCAGGCCCCGAAGCTGCCCCGCACACCGCTTGTTGATCGGTCTGTCATGGCGGATTCAAAACCGCGGGATTACGCACACTTCAGGCCATAAGCGGGCTGTTACTGTTACAACAGTGGAACGGCTCGGTGGCACGTCCAGGCCTGCCGTGCGCTTGGAGCGACCTCAAGAGGCTTCGTCCAACTGTTGAACGATACAAATAATTGCTCATACACGCGTCCGAGATCTGAGAGTTGAACGAAATACGAGGCTGGCTCGATAGGAGCCGCTCAGTCGTGGGCAGACCGTCGACGTGTCGAAGCGCTCGAACTCGTGGCACAGGCTGGAAATGACGCTGCATGGGTTGGCCTGTCTCGCCACTGCAACGGTTTCGTGCGGGAAGTTGCGGTGAGGGAGTTGAACCGCACGCGTTCACCTGACGCGCTAGTCGCGTTGATCGACAGGCTCAACGATTGGGTGCCACAGGTCCGTGATCTCGCAGCCGCCGGACTCAAACAGTATCTGTCTCCTTCCCAGGCACCCGCGCTGCTAGCGGCGCTTGAGCCGCTCATCGCCCTTGAAGCACGGCAGAGGGTCGATCATGGCCCCACGCTCATGGCGGCGCGCACGGTATTACAATCCCCGCTCGTTCGGGAGGAGGTTTATCGACACTTCCTGACACGACAGGGTAAAGCAGCGCGCTACCTGTTTGACCTATTGCTAGAGTGCGACGCTGAGCCCGAGGCGCTACTTAGGTCTGCGCTAGCCCACCGGGAGCTCACCGTACGGCTAATGGCAGTGGTTGTCTGTAAGCAACTACCCGCTTACCAGGCGCGTTCGTTGCTAGCCGACGCCTTGTCGCGACCTGGCGCCAGCGTTCGGGTTTGCGTGCTGCGGGCATTGCTGCCTTTACTTGATGACCCGCGCGACGTATTGCGCGACGCGTTGTTGGACGCATCCCGAGGTGTTAGGGGTTTTGCATGCTGGGCAGCTCCCCGCAGCGGCCTTGATGCCGCTGCTATTCTCGCAGAGCGACGTCAAGGCGACATGCCAGTGACGAAGAAAGGCTGGCTAGGCGTTCTTGGTCTCGCCGATGAGCTTGACGTCGAACTCGATATGCAATGGTTGGAGAATGCACTGCGCTCCGGCTACCCAACCGTGCGCGAGTCCGCCGTGCTGCAGCTTCGCGACGATCATTTATCGCTCTTGTTTGAGATGCTAGAGGACCCTTCAGACAGGGTTTTTAGTGCCTCGGTCGCGCGGCTTGGTAAGCAACCTTGGTCGTCATTAAAAGAGCTGGACAGTAAATTGTCTCAACGCTGGCATGCGCTGCCGGCAGCCCGCCGCGAAGCGATTCTGCGGCTGCTGCCTGAGTGGCAACAGCTAGCATTCCTACTCGCTCGGCTGGGCGCGGAAACCGATTTCCAAGCATTCTGGCTCCGTCAGCTGGCTCTTTGGTGCGATCGACAGTATTTGATGGTTGACCCGGTGACACCCAGAATCGAGCGCGAGGCAGCAGCAGAAAAGCTAATGCAACTGGCCGCTCAAGGCCTTTTGAGCATCGAAAAGGTGCAGCGAATACTTTGACTAGTTGTGTTGTCGCCAGAATGAATCTTGACCGCGCGGGTATGGCCCGCAGCTACCCGGCCGATAGCTGCGGCTCTGTCCCGGCCGCTTCCGGCCAAAAGCGGCCGACCATGTAGTGGACTCGCGGACGTTCATTTGAGGCTTGAAGGTATCTACAAACCGGGAGCTATTTATGCCGCAGCTGCTGGTGGCCACCCCCCTTTGGCAGCGGGCGGTTCATTCCTAGTAGGGCTAGTGGCCTACCTGGTGGCTCAGCCGTTCAGCGTGCTCGACCCGACGGTTGATCTCCCACTCGCACACCTCGCACCACCGCAGTAGTCCTTTATCTCCAGCTCGTTTATCTCACTCAGCTGCATCCGCGGCACTAGCAGCAGTGCCTCGTCCCAGTACTGCTGAACCGTCTCCACCGCCAACCACTTCCCGAAACACCTCGGTCACCGTTCGTGAGTCGGCAATATTCAGCTCAATATCCAACTCGCTCAGATCGCCCAGGGTTAGGCCGGTCATCTTGGCGGACAGTGCTGCTGGGCATCGGCAATGTCCTTGCGCTTGTGGTGGCGAATGGGCAGTTTGTCGATACGGTTGCCCGCACCGCCGGTGAAGGGAAACTTGAGGGGAGTGTGCAGGGTTTCAGCCATGTTCGTTGCTCCGGGTGATGGGTATCCGAAAGGAGCTCTGAGCATCGCACCTAGCCGGCCAACAGGCTTTTAATCTGGTTTAAAGAGATGCCATGGGAGGCAAGAGTGGAAGAAGAAGTGACGCTGGAGCATGAGGGGCAGATCTACTCGGCTAGCTATATCCAGCTGGGCGATGAGTTGACGGTCTATCTGCCGGATGGCTCCACACGGCAAACAACGCTCAGAGGCCTGAACCCCGATCATGCTGCCGAAACCCATCTGCGCGGGTATCTGTCCGCCCTGAAGTGCAAGGCCCGAGGTGAGCCATGACGGCCAGCAACATTGAACGGTTCGACGTTCTGACGGGGCGGGTACTGGCTGAGCTGTATCAGCATTTCCCGGTGGATTTGGATCTTGAGGCCTGGAGCTATCGCGACCTCTTCACCGGAGCCCCAATGGAGGATGGCTGGTTAGCGAAAGAGGATGGCGTTTTCTTTCAATCCACCGTGCTCTGGCTTGGCAGTGCCGGCTACATAGAGCATGGAAGCGCTGCCAACAATGGGGATGTTTACCGCTGTGTACTGACAGCCAAAGGTCTTGAAGTGCTGAAAGCTTTCCCTGCTAGCTTGCAGGCTGGGCCAACACTGGGCGACAAGCTGGTGGACGCATCCAAGGGCGGTGCTAAGGAGGTGTTACGCGGCGTTGCCAGCGAGGCGCTTTCCCTTGGGGCCAGGATGCTAACTGCTCAGCTCGGCTTGCCCGGCTAGGGAGGGATAATGGCGGACTGGGTGTGGGTATTGCCAACTAAGGCAGTGGTGGGTGGCACAGTAGCCGGGAGGAAGATTATCTACGTGACAGAGAAGAAGGAGATGCGTACAGAGGCTTTGTGCAGAAAAACTCTGCGGCAAATGTGGCCCGGTTACTATCAGTTAGTCCGTATCGAATAAGAAAGCCCCTCAATCGCGGTGCCTCTGCAGGGAGAATGGCAATGTTTGAAGAAACAATCCGCGCACTGAAAGAGCTTGGCGACGAAAAATCTACCGTCGCCATCTCCGCAGACGATGACAACTACTTCGATCGCGAGTGTCCCGCGCCAGAATGCCTAGCTCAGTTCAAGGTTCTGATGGCAGATTGGAAGGACAAGGTTAGGGACGAGGAGGTCTTTTGTCCGTTCTGCGGCCACACCGCTGATGCTCAGAAGTGGTGGACGCAGGAACAGCTAAATCACGCACGGGACGTCGCTATGGCGAAGGTTCAAGCGGCTTTAGGTGGTGCACTTCGCCTTGATGCGCAGAGGTTCAATCAGAGGCAGCCCAAGGGTGGATTCATCTCGATGAGCATGAAGGTGGACAGCAGACCTCAGCATGTCCCTATCCCCTATGCCGCGGCAGCCCCCATGCGTCTCAAGATCACCTGTGGTGAATGCGGATGTAGGTATGCCGTCGTCGGTGCGGCGTATTTCTGCCCGTCTTGCGGAGCAAACGCTGCGGAACTTGTCTTCGATCTCACGGCCCAGGGCATCCGGCAGTCGCTTGAAGCCGTTGATGCCATCAGAGCTGCCATAGCAGACGCAGACACTGCTGAGAACACGTGCCGTCTGATCGTTGAGAGTGCTTTGCAGAACGTGGTGACGGCATTCCAGAGGGTTGCAGAAGCACTTCACGCACGCGTAGCGCCGACAACCAAGATCCGGCGCAATGCATTTCAGAACCTTGCCGAGGGCTCAGCTCTTTGGGCTGCTGCGATGGGGCGCGGTTACGATAGGCATCTTACGGTCGTCGAGATGGAACAACTGACAACGGCCTTCCAACAGCGTCACCTGCTCGCTCACACACAGGGCGTCGTCGATGATGATTACATCCGGAAAACCGGTGACACACGGTATAAGTCTGGGCAGCGGTTGGTGATCAAGCGCGAGGCAGTGGCTGAAACACTTACTCTGGTCGAGCAATTGACGCATGGCATCCGCGAGGACGCCAAGGATAAACGGTGAGCTCATCAGCAACTGGCTTTGGCCGGGGTCGGACTTTACCACTCACTGCATACCAGTTAGAGATGTTTGCAGCCACTGAATGGCGTTTGGCAAGCGAGCTAGTCCCTCTTTAGCGAGCCCGGTCACCATTGTTTCCAAACCTTTTGCTGGCAAGCCCTTCACCTCTGCGATCAACTGGCTCTTAACGCTGTCTTCCAACTCCGAAGCTTCGATCTGCTTGGCAAGTAGGTCACGGACACTGTCAGCATGCAGCCTAACGGTCAGGGTGCCCAAAACTGCAGTGAGCCCGCCGTCATCCTCCAAGAAATCCAATCCGTTGGCTGTCAGTGCAAGTTTCGTCGGCAAGAAGTCGCCACGACCTGTGGAGGTCATCCGTAAATCACCGCCCACCAAGCCGTGCTCGATCAGATAAGCAGCGTTTGCCATCAGATGTTGAGGATCAGCGTGTAGATGCTCCATACGGTTAGTGAAAAATGGCGCCGGGTAGTGTTCGCGCAACTCTTCCAGCAGCTTACGCTGTAGATCACGATCAAGTTTCATAGAGCCTCCATGCAGTTGTTATTGGTTACTGAATCCTAACTTAGACAAGCGAGCATGCGCAGAATCAGCTTCTGGTGCTCAGGCAGGTCGGCCAGCGGCACCAGAAAGAACAGCCCGATGCCAGCGACTTCTTTACAGGATCATGCGACGGGTTCGTCAGGCGGGAATTGATCAAGCAGCGCGGTCAGCTCGTCTACTAGACGTTGATGACCTGCTGGATTCAGATCCATATTCGTGAGGATACAAGGTTGCGACATTGCCATTCGCTGTTCCCCCGTTTCATCCCACACCTCTATTCGACCATTGCAGTACATGCACCAGAGAAACGAGTGGACTGCCAGCTCCTCCTGAACTGAGGCGCGGCTGTTGCGATCTTGGCGGAAACCCACATCCCGTAATGGATCGAACAGTAAGCGCTCGTTAACGAAATCGAGCGTTATTCGAACGAGGACGTTCTGGCTCTCACTTTCGAGATCAATAACCAGCTTCCCTTCGAGTAGCCCGCCCCCTGACATTTTCATTTTCCCCAACGGAAAGAATTTGCCTTGCTTACGGGCTAGGACGAAGTAGTGCTCCGGACCTTCGTACTTCTCGCCTGGCGCCAACGCTCCACGTCGAAGTGCTTCCAGCTCGACATCGTTGAAGAGCTCCCTGAAGCCTGCAAGCTCATAGAGGTGGTCTCTCTCGTAAGCGCCAGGTCGGGTAATTTCAAGACGTTCCTCCATGGCAATCTCAGCCAAATGGCGCATGAGAGGAAGGTCCTGGATGATGCGTTGATGGTCGGAGGGATCGTCAGGATCAACAATGTCATCCCGCTCAGCATGAGCGATCGCGTGACGACCTTGGTTGGCTACATAGGTCGAAATGTCCTCGCCTGCTCGAATCAATTCACTTCTTCGTTCGATGGCCTTCCTGTCGGTTAGCCGCGGTAGCGTTGCGGCGATCCAGGGCCCGCGTTCCCTCCCATTGGGCAATGACCGACTGAAGGCCTTGTAGAACCCCAGAAACGAGTAGAAGGGGTTATCTATGGACAGGCCTTCCCGATAATAAGCCAACGCTTTGCGTGCCTCGTCACTAACAGGTGCGCAAAGGTTGTCAGCTGGAAGGTAGTCCGTAATCGCATTGTTTCGTGACATACCTAATCGGAAAGGAGAACTCCCACCGCCCCACATGACCAGCTCTACTTTTTGACCTTCACGCCAAGCTATGGCAGTTGCGAGCCGCATGATTACTGCCCTGCACTGGTGGTCAGTCAGGCCTAGACCATCGGTACGAAGCGCGATAGCGGGTAGAGTGTCCCCGCGTTCACCGCGCTCTGCGGGCTGGAGCAAGAACCGTATACCCTCGAAGGAGAGAACTTGTGCCCGCTTGGGCCAAAAAGCTCTGGTTTCCACACCTGCCGTTATCCAGTGTCCGCGCTGCTGCTGAAGTTGTTCAGCTTCTTCGAAAGGGTCTTGTGTCGCCAGCATGGGCCTAGCCTCATAATGAGTTTTTGCTGTACAGAGTAAATCTACGCCCAGCCCGAGAGGCAGCTTCCGAGCGGCGTGAGGCATGGACTATAGATGGTCGAACTCAGTGCTTCCGAATATGCCCTGATTTCGTAGATGCTCGATAACCGCCTCTGGCCGACTCCTGCCTGATGCGACTGGCTCAAAACGGCCAAAGGCAGACGTTCAAACAAAGCCTAGGAGGTGGATGTCATTGGGGAGACGAATGAATGCCACCCCCTCATACTGGCACCCCGCTAGGAATCGGAGGCAAGGCGATGAGCGATGACGGTGAATTCGTCTCGATTGGAGAACTTACAAAGATCCTCCAAGGCCAGATCCATCCGGTGATACTGAAAAGCACGGATGATCAGTATCCGTACTACGGTGTCGGCACCGCGTTCATCTTGGAGTTCGAGCAGCAGCTTTTTGTTGTGACCGCAAAGCACATCCTCGACAGCCAGCATGCCACGAGCAGCGACCTGCAGATCCTACTACGCAAGAATGGGTACTCAGTGCAATTCGATGCCGAAGCAGTATTCCAACCCGACTACTCCCCACACTTCGATCTCGTCATCTTGCGCATTGCCGCCTTCCAGCAAGAACTACTTCGGTCACTTGGCGCTTATTGGATCAACCTCACGGACTCTATCGCGGATGATGAACAGCCGAACGCAGATCATTTCTGCATCGTCGGCTACTCGGAGGACGATCGAGAATATAACTATGAACAGCAGACCTTCACCGCCGAGCTATCCATCCTCGAAGCCAGGCTAACCACACCACAGGTTGATGGGCTATCCACCCTCCATGTGTTCGGTGAGCGCCCGAGCTCATTTCGAGGCCTTAGCGGTTCCCTTGTAGTAGCAAACGTGGACGGAATATGGAAGCTTGCCGGGATGCTCGCCCTTGCTCATGAGGAAACCGGCATCCTCAACTTTATCTCCGCGGACACAATTGGGTTCTACCTGATACGGCTAATCGACATGATTCAGCGCGGCGAGAACATTATCGATAGGCCCGTCAGCTAACCCTGAGCCCAACTGCTTACGCATCACTGGCAAGCGGCCTGCGCACTATCTCCTCTTAGCGCATCGAGTCCAAAGTCCGCTTTTGGCCGAAACCCGCCATCCCCACCGCTCCCGCGTCAGCGATGAGCGCCCCATAGGGTCGAGACGGCACCGGCCGGCTCGATGCGCAGCACGCCAGCGCGACCCGGCCCAGCCGGGTGACGCCATACTCTTTTGCTCCTGCCGTTGCCCATCCTTCACCCCCGTCGGAAACCCCCGCAACCACACCCCACCGCGACCTCACGCACCTACCTACACCGGGCATTTGCCGCTACAGTGCAGGCAGCCCCGTAGTCTGTTGCAAGGATCGCCGTCCGGATGGCTTCACCGTCTCAACCCAAAAGCCTGATCTTCGATCTGGAAGTCGCCCCCGGCAAAGCCGACCAACCCGACCGCATCTTCATGGTCGGTGCCCTGCGTCCCGACACGGGCGAGGAGCTCGAACGCAAGGTCGACAAGGACCTACCCAGCGTCCTCGATGCCTTGGACACGCTGGGGCAGGGCGCAAGCTTCGTGCTCGGTTACAACGTCATCGACCATGACCTGCCGATCCTCAAACAGCAGGCGCCAACGCTTGCCCTGCACCAGCTCCCGGTGATCGACACCTTGCGCCTGTCGCCCTTGGCCTTTCCGCAGAACCCGTATCACCGCCTGGTCAAGGACTACAAACTCATTCGTGACAGCCTCAACTCACCGCTGTCGGACTGCCGCTCCACGCTCACCCTGTTCAACGACCAGCGCCAGGCCTTCGCCGAGCTCAACACGAGTCACCAGGCCGAGCTCCTGTGCTACCAAACGCTGCTGGCTCCAACACTCAAAAGTGACCTGGGCTCGTTCTTTGCCTCGCTCAGCGGCAAAAGCCCCAAACCGGTCACCGAACTGCGCAGCCTCATTCCCGAGCTGCTCAACGAAACCGACCCGACCCTGACCCGTAGCCTCAAGGTCTGCAGCACCCGCCTGGAGCGCCTGCTCGAAACCGACCTCCTGCACGAGTCCCTGCACTGGCCCCTGGCCTATGCATTGGCCTGGCTGCGCGTTTCGGGTGGCAACTCGGTACTGGCGCCCTGGGTGCGTCACCAGTTTCCAGAAGTCGGTCGGCTGATCGCTGAGTTGCGCGACACGCCTTGCGGCCAAGAGAGCTGTGGCTACTGCAGCACCACCCACGACCCGCGCCACGAGCTCCGGCGCTACTTTGCACCGATTCAGGACTTTCGTAGCGAACCGGACGGCCGCACCCTGCAGCACGACGTGGTGTTGGCGGGCATGCAAAGCAAGCACGTGTTGGCCATTCTCGCGACCGGGGGCGGCAAGTCGCTGTGCTACCAGCTCCCGGCCCTGAACCGTTTTCATCGCAACGGCAGTCTCACGGTGATCATCTCGCCGCTGCAGTCCTTGATGAAGGACCAGGTCGATGGCCTGCTGGCCCGCAACGTCCAATGCGCCGCCACCCTCAATGGTCTCCTGACCATGCCCGAGCGGGCCGAGGTGCTGGAGAAGATTCAGCTAGGGGATGTGGGCATCTTGTTGGTCTCGCCAGAGCAGTTTCGCAACAAGGCCTTTCGCCGGGCGATTGCCCAGCGCCAGGTCGGCGCCTGGATCTTCGACGAGGCCCACTGCCTGTCCAAATGGGGCGCCGACTTTCGCCCGGACTACCTCTACGTTTCGCGCTTCATCAAGCAGTTCACCGGTGACGGTGCGCTGGCCGCCATCGGCTGCTTTACCGCCACGGCCAAGCCCGATGTGCTCGAAGACATCGAGCAGCACTTCAAGGATCAGCTCGACATCACCTTCGAGTGCTTCATCGGTACCCACGAGCGGACCAACCTGCATTTTGAGGTGTTGCCCTGTGCCCGAGCTGAGAAGCGCCACCACACCCAGGCCCTGCTCGAAGACGAATTGGGCCGTCGCGAGGGCGGGGCAGTGGTCTTTGTCTCCAGCCGCAAGGGCGCCGAGGAACTGGCAGATTTTCTGATCGGCCATGGCTGGGCCTGCAAGTACTTTCATGCCGGGCTCGAGCCACACGAGAAAAAGGACATTCAGGACGCGTTCAAAAGCGGCGAGCTCAAGATCATCGTGGCCACCAACGCCTTTGGCATGGGCGTGGACAAGTCCGACATTCGCCTGGTGGTGCACGCCGACATTCCAGGTTCGCTGGAAAACTACCTGCAGGAAGCCGGCCGGGCGGGGCGCGACCAAGGCGAGGCGCGCTGCGTGTTGCTGTACGACGCCCAAGACATCGAAAACCAGTTCGGTATGTGCGAAGGCTCGAAACTGACCCTGCGCGACATTCAGCAGATCCTGCGCAAACTGCGCAAGGAGAGTGAGCGGCGCAAGGGCGGCAAGGTCGTCATCACCGCGGGTGAAGTGCTGATGGACGAACAGGTCGAGACCAGCTTCGAAGCCGGTGAGCGCGACGCCGAAACCAAGGTCGTCACCGCGGTGGCGTGGCTCGAGCGTGGGCAGTTTCTAAGGCGTGAGGAGAACCAGACCCAGATCTTTCCCGCGAGCCTGAAGCTCTCCAAGGAGGAGGCCGACAAGCGCCTGGCCAATGCCAAGCTACCGGGCCGAAGGCTCGAAGAATTCAAGGCCATTCTGAGTTTTCTCTATGACGCGAGCGCGGATGAGCGCATCAACACCGACGCGCTGATGGGCTTGACCAGCCTGACCTCCGAAGAGGTCACCGCGACCCTGCGGCAGATGGAGGACCTGGGGCTACTGGTCAATGATTCCAAGCTCACCCTCTACGTGCGCCACGGCGTAGTGGGACCATCCACACAGCGTCTTCAAGCCACGCTGGAGCTGGAGTCGGCACTGTTCGATCTCTTGCAGGAGCAAGCGCCCGAGGCCGAGAGCGGCGAATGGCAGGATCTGAACGTGCCGCTGCTGACCGCAGCGCTCAAGACCGCGACCGGAAACAAGGATCTGATTCCGCTGCACGTGCTGCGCCTGCTCCGGAACCTGGCTCAGGATCACGACAGCGAGACGCAACTGCGCAGCAGTTTCGAGTTGCGTCAGATCAGCCAGGACTTTCTCAAGCTGCGCATCCGCGGTGGGTACAACTGGCGGGGCATTCAAGGATTGGGGGAGCGCCGTCGCGCCCTGGCCGCGGTGGTGCTACCGTTTCTGATCGGCAAGCTGGCGCCGGGCTCGCGCAGCAAGGATTTGTTGGTCGACACCACGTTCGGTGAACTCATGGACCTGATCGACCAGGACCTCGAACTGCGCTCCCGCATCGAGGCGCCCCAGCGACGCCGGGCCATCGAGCACGTGCTGCTCTACCTGCACAAGCAGGACGTACTGACCCTCAACCACGGGATGACGGTGATGCGTCGCGCCATGACCATCGAAGTCGAGCCGGACAAACGCACCGGGTACCTCAAAGACGACTATCAGCGCCTGGACGAGCACTACCGCGAGAAGCGCATTCAGGTGCACGTGATGCGCGAGTATGCCGAGGTTGCACTGGGCTCGATGCGCGAAGCCCGCGACCTGGTGAAGCACTACTTCACCCTGGCTAAGCAGGAGTTCATTCGCCGCTATTTCGCCGGCCGCGAAGAGGTGCTCAAGCTCGCCACCAGCGAAGAGTCCTGGCGCAGCATCGTCGAGAAATTGAGCGCGGCGCAGCGGGTCATCGTCTCCGATGACGATGACGTCAACCGCCTGGTGCTGGCAGGCCCCGGCTCGGGCAAGACACGGGTCATCGTCCACCGCATTGCCTACTTGCTACGCGTACGCCGAGTTCCGGCGCGCTGCATCGTCGCGCTGACCTTCAACCGGCATGCGGCGAACGAGATCAAGCAGCGCCTGGTGAGGCTGGTCGGACCCGATGCATTTGGGGTCAACGTGATGACCTATCACCGCATGGCCATGCGCCTAACGGGTACCCGCTTCGAACGCGGCGAAACGGTCGAGGAAGGGCGGCTCGCCCAGGTGATGAGCGAGGCCGTCGAGCTGCTCGAAGGCAAGCGTCAGGTCGAGGGCGAGGATGACCTGCGCGAACAATTGATGCGCGGGTACCGCTATATCCTGGTCGACGAGTACCAGGACATCGACGACCTGCAATACCGCCTGGTCAGTGCCCTGGCCGGGCGCAAGGCCGAGGAAGAAGGGCGCCTGTGCATCTTGGCGGTGGGCGACGACGACCAAAACATCTACGCCTGGCGCGACACCAACAACCGCTACATCGAGCGCTTTCGCGAAGACTACTCGGCGTCGACCAGCTATCTGGTCGACAACTACCGCTCCAGTGCCCGCATCATCGAAGCCGCCAACAGCGTCATCAACCGCAACCCGGAGCGCCTGAAACAAGATCACCCAATGCAGATCGATACGGCCCGCCGCGAACGACCCAAAGGTGGCGACTGGGAGAACCTGGATTCGGAGCGGGCGGGGCGGGTGCTGCGTTTGAGGGTCGACGCGGAAGACGATGCACGCGCAAACGTTCAGGCCCAAGCGGCCATGGCCGAGCTGCAACGGGTGCTCGCGCTGGACACCGAGGATTGGCAGGGCTGCGCCGTACTGGCGCGCACCCATCAGTACTTGTTGCCGGTGCAGGCCTGGTGCGAGGCGCACGGCGTGCCGTACTGCCTGGCCGCTGACAAGGAAAGTGCATTGCCCCTTACGGCCCAGCGGGGCTTTGTGCGCGCGGTCGAAGGGCTACGCGCGATCACCGAGCCGGTCACGGCCGCCGAAGCATGGATGCGCCTGAGCCAGACGGCCCTTGCCCCGGATTGGTACGGGTTATTCATGACGGCGTTCGATCAGCTCACGGTCGAGTTCGGGCAATGCCCGCTCGCCGCCCGCACGCTGATCGACTGGCTATACGACTACGCCCGCGAGCTGCGCCAACAACCAAGGCAGGGGCTGTACCTGGGCACGGTGCACTCGGCCAAGGGGCTGGAGTTTCGGCACGTGGAAGTGCTGGACGGTGGCTGGTCCTCGCAGCCCGAAACCTTGAGCGATGAGCGTCGGCTCTTTTACGTGGGTATGACCCGCGCCGAGCAGACCCTGACCCTATGCGAATTTCCGGGCGGCAACCCCTTCTCACGCAACCTAACCGAAGAGGTGATGGGGCGGACCTTTGCCGGCGAGTTCATGCCAGAACTCGACAAGCGCTACCTGCAGCTCTCGCTCAAGGACATCGACCTGGATTTTGCTGGACGCCAGCCGCCGAGCTCAACCGTCCACAAAGCACTGGCAAGCCTTGAGCCGGGCGATCCCCTCACAATCCAGCCACAGGACGACCGTTACTTGATCTTGGACGCCAACGATCGAATCGTCGGCCGTACCGCAAAGACCTTCAAGCTCGACCTCGATGTCGAGCACTGCGAGGTGGCGGCGATCCTGGTACGCCACACCGATCGATGCGAAGAACAGTACCGGGCCTGGCACAAGTGCGAGCAGTGGGAGTTGGTGGTGCCGAGGGTAGTGGGCGGACTGAGGATTAACCGAGCTGGCCGGAACTGAAAATAACCGCCCTGCAAGAGGCTTGATGTTTGTACGTCTAAGGCACAGCGATGTGCCGTCACATGGAGGTGGATATGATCGTTTCGAAGGCAGTAGTCGTGAGCGTAAGCGTTGCGCTTGGAATTGGCGCTATAACGGGGTGGCTGGTCAGTGAATCCCAATCCGATAGGTGGGATGTCGTTCGCCCCCCGATGGAGATTCTGACGGAGCCGGATGAAGTTCGAGTCTGGGGTGCCTGGAACGTCCAGGCCGGCTATGTCCAACCGGGAACCGGTGCGATAGAGATACGGTGCTTTCAGGCAACGGAGCTTTGCATCGAAGCAGAGGCAAATTTGCTCAAGCATCTGGAAGGACAGGACCTCACGTCAGCGGCCCGGGTGTATCGGGTTTCTTTATGGACTGAAGAGTTGCTTGAAGCGAGCGAAATCACCAGCACCTTGGATTGTGCGCGGCGCCAACTATCAATTCGGCCTCAAGAGAAGTCTGCCGTTCAAACGTGGCAGGGCATTGGTTCGTGCGAGGCAGATCCAGGACGCGCGGTGCTTGAGGGCGATCCATTCTAAGCAACATCTTCCCTAGTGCGTGATGTCACTATGCCATATAGTCTCAATCCCCCAATGTTTTACAAGGATGAAAGCTATGTGGAGAGGTCGGTTCGTGGCCGTAGGTTGGATTGCGTTGGTAGCGCTGATTAGCGGTTCTGCCATTGCAAAAGAGAATTCGGCACTATCGGATGATGCAATCGCCCAGATCCTGATTGATCGGTCGATCAATGCATATTCTGGCAACTGTCCATGCCCATACAACCGCGCCAGCAATGGCTCAAGGTGCGGGGGCCGTAGTGCATACAGCCGACCAGGCGGAGCCTCGCCGCTGTGCTACAGGGAAGATGTTTCAGCCGATTCGATCAAGCGATATCGCGCGCAGCATCAGATCGCAGGAAGCGATTCCGTTAGATAGAAGCGTCGGCGCGTCGTTATTCTTAACGGCGCCACTCTTCCTCTGTTCTATAACTCATCGCATTGAGCTGAATATGTTGCATCTGGTCTGGCTGACCAGTGGTACGGAATCTGATCGATAGAATCGGCCATGTCTGGCTCAGGCCGAATAGCTACTACCAGATCTGCGGCCTCCCGAACCAGATTGTTGTTAGAAGCCCCACTTAATCTGCCGGCCCGGCGAGGCCAGGTAAGCTGCGGGAACACGCCTCCGATTGGACTGAGAGCACATCGCGTGCCTACAGCAGTACAGCTTCATTCAGTCAATCCAGACGGTGCTGGAGGATGTCCTCCTTTTAGATGCCCTGGGGTTCCGAAACATCGGAGCGTATAAAGAGAACATTACTGAAGCGAAAAGCATGCAGACGATCGTAACTATTAGGCCTAGGGCATTTTGGGCGGTGAGAGTCTCAGGCTCAACAGATTGCCAAGTGACTAAGAAGCCCAATGCGGCACCGAGCGCTAGCTGAATAGCACTTGCCATTGTGCCTGCGATGTCACTCAGAACTCGAAATACCCACTTTGCGATGTAGAGTGAGCGACCTTTGCGCATGTTCAGGTGCTTGGCAAACAAAGCCCCGATAACCAACGGGATCATCAAACATGCGTACCATTTCATCAGCGGAATAGGTGTCAAGCTAGCATTGATCAGTTCTTTCAGAGCCTTGCTCGTCGGGGCGAATAGCAGAAGCGGAATGCCTCCCACGATGAACGACACGACAAGCTCTCTGGTCGCCTGTTCAAGTACTTCCAGCATTTCCGCTCGCGGGGGAATCAATCGCATTTCATTCATCCTGTTCGGTCATCGAGGAGCAGAGCAAGGGGGTGGCTGACCCCCTTTTCCCAAGATAGCTTTTGCTGTCACCTAAGCCTCTTTGCGAACTATCGATTTCGGCTAGCTAAACGAAGTCTTGATCGCGTCAGCCGACCGCAGGGAGGGGCACGATGGAAGCCCGAAGGGGCGAGACGGTCTCCGGCTCGCTCCACGACAGCGCATCCCGGCAGCGCCGGGCGACGCCCCTGCTTCAACCTGCCCCGAGAGTCCCAGCCGCCAATCTTACCGTCCAGCGGATCGTTACCGATCAACCGTGAACGAGTTCACAGTAAAACATCGGCGACTTTGACCAGATTTTCTAGGCACCTGATAAAGGGCCTCGACGAAACATCTCGTAAAAAACTGATGTTCGTCAGCCGTGCAGTAATCGTAGCTAATCAAAGGGAATTGAAATGAAAAAACTGAGCATTATTACCGCAGCAGTTCTTCTCTCAAATCAGGCAAGTGCGGCTCCAGCCTGGTATTCGGGAAAAATCACCAGGGTTTGGCCTCAAGGCGGTGCGTTCATAGTTACTCTGGATTCAACCGCATTAGACGACTGCCAACACAAATATGCATACTTCCAGCGTGCGACCCTTGGTGAGAAACTATACTCAGAAACCTACGCCCTTGCCTTGTCGTCGATGGCAATGCAGACCAAATTCGGAATTGTTATAGATAAGCTCGCAGTGGGTGCGCAGTGCAACGCGACCAGCGCTGATGTTAGGCAGAATTAAACTACGCAAAAGAGCGTCCTTGCTTGGTTGCAAGAAGGACCAAAACTTTCGTGTAAATTATTCGCCGAGGTCAGTATGGTCTTTATCTCTAGAATCATGACGGCATCTTTGCTGCTCTTGTTAACTTCTGCCGGAATGGTCTATGGCGCAGAAGACGGTTTTAATAGCGCAGCGACCGATATATACCAAGATCCGGGTTTTAACACAAATCGCGATTACTCTTCCAGTCGACAGGAAGACTCCATCGACCCATTCTCCGGTCAGCTAAAAATATTAGTAGTTGACCTGCATGTGCCGGGTAATGGCGGCCTAGATATTGATGTCGTTCGCAACTATCAAAGTAACAATAATGATCGCGGCCCATACAATAATGGGCATACGGCTCGCACTCCTTTCGGGACGGGCTGGGATATAAATTTTGGCAGAATACTTGTACCCAATAATAATTCTTATAGACATATCAATGCGTCGAATAGCCCTTCCTCATGTAAGAAGAACAACGTCGCCACAGGATTCAATCCGTACCTCGAACTTCCAGATGGGTCCCGTGAACTACTAGCGAACAGCTTGGGCACCGATTATGCTTTTATTACGAAAAATCGGTGGATCGGAAAGTGCCTGCCAACTGGAGAAAATGCGAACTCCGTTGGCGGACTAATTGTTTTCTCCCCTGAAGGAAAAAAATATACCTTCAATTTGCTGGGGTCGGTTTCTCCAGATAAACCATATATGGCTTATTTTGTTACAAAAATCGAGGATCTTGATGGTAACAGCCTCCAATTCGATTATTTTAAGCCGAGCGGAAATACCGTTACTAGATATACCCTCCTAAAGTCTATTGTCGCCTCCGACGGGCGTCGCGTCGATTTCGACTATGCCGACGTTACTAACGACGCGATCGGATGGCGCCCCCGTCTGACCAGCATCAAGGGCGGCGGAAAGAGCGTTGCATACAACTACAATGATGCGGATTGGTTTTCGGGAACTAACGAGTTACCGCATTACCTGACTTCGGTGCGGTACGCTGATGGAACAAAGTGGTCGTATAAGTACATCCATCGCTCGGACCAAGCAAACTTTGTTCCGGGCCGATTTTCAATATCTGAAATGACGAGTCCGCTTGGTCTTAATACAAGTTATACATACGAATATCGTCAGATGGGTGCGCTGCCGGCGGAAAAAGTTAATGTTGTTACAAGTCGCACACTAAGCTCCGTTGCGGGGGCTGATCAATCAAAGCAGGTTTGGAAATATTCTTACACGAAGGGTTACTCACCCAACAACGACAAAACGTTGGTTGCAGGCCCGCAGAGCTGTGTCCGTTATGAACATATAGGATCCGACACGATAAGCAAGGCGACGATTACAAACGAGCTGTGGAAGCTTGGTTTACTGGTAAAAAAGGAGACACTTGACGGTTCAGCGTGCAGTACACTCGTTAGGAGCGAGCAAAGTACATGGGATAGTCAAAAAATATCATATCAAAATGAGGTGAGGCGATACGGGGCATATAACTTCAGTCAAACGCAGAATGGAACATATACCGCCATCCTGGCCAAGATGGTGGTACAGCAAGGTGGCTCTAATTACACGACAGAGTATACGTACGACGAAAACGGACAGCCTACGCGGGTTGTCGAATCAGGCCAAAAAACAAGAACTAAAAATCTGACATATTCGAGGCCCGGTGGTAATTGGGTGCTTGGCTTGGTGGCGACGCAATCAATATCCGGGATATCCGGAAATATAAGTTTTTCTTACAATACAAGCGCGAGGGTTACGCAGAAAAATGAATACGGCGTCATTACCAAGTATTCGTATACAAGTCGAGGCGATGTCAGTGCTCAGACTGACGCTAATGGTCGAACCACTCGTTATGAAGATTACTATCGCGGTGTTCCGAGGCTGATCACCTATCCTGACGGAACGACTGTTAAATATACAGTCAACTCATCGGGGACGGTTGCATCACGGACCGATGAGCTCGGAAGGGTAACATCATATTCATACGACGACATGGATAGGATTGTGTCGATAGTTCCACCGAAAGGCCTTACCTCGAAAATAGCTATCAAGTATGCTTTTGGTAGTAACGGGGCCACTGAGACGTTGTCTGTAGGAGCCTATAGACGTGTGCGGAATTATAACCAACTTGGCCAGTTATTTAATCAAGCCGAGAGCGGTACCGGCAGTGCGATCATAGTCGCAGCTCGGTATGATTCCCAAGGGAACCGCACCTTTTTTTCCAACCCAAACTATCTCTCGGCCTCTTCATCTGGAGAGCGTCGCAGTTTCGATGCCCTGAACCGCATAACGAAGATAACTAATGCCGACGGCACTTCAAGTTCGTTTTCCTATCAGACGGGAAACAAGGTAAGCGTGAGCGATGAGCGGAGCAACGTTACAACAAAAGAGTTTGTTGCATTTGGCGAGCCTAATGAAAAAATCCTGTCAAAAGTAACTCAGCCAGGCGGAGTCACCACGTCGCTAAGCCTCGATAACCTGGGGCGGGTAACGTCAGTCATGCAAGACGGGCTAACGAGAACCTTCGTATTCTCGAGCAATGGTTTTCTCGCGTCTGAAAACCATCCCGAATCGGGAGTCACTCAGTACACCCGCGATGCAGTAGGTAACGTTCTGTCCAAGAAGGTAGGTGCGGCCGCGGCAGATCTGTACACATATGATATGAGAAATAGGTTAACGACGGTTACATACGGGGGGAGCACGCTTAGGCTCGCAAATACGTTCGACAAAGGAGGGCGGCTCGCGACGCAGAGTTTCGGGTCCTCAACTTGGACTTATTCCTACGACGCGCATGACAATCTTTTGAGCGAGAGCGTCTCTCTAGCGTCACCGTCGCGTACGTTCAAGCTATCGTACAGCTACAATGCGACGGATGCACTCTCCTCCATGACCTATCCAAGCGGCCTGATAATCGATTTCTCTCCAGACGCCTACGGAAGGCCGACGAAGGCCGGCGCTTACGCAAAGTCAATTAGCTATCATGCTAATGGGGCGATCCAGCAACTTCACTTTGGTAATGATCGTAAGCTAACCGTCACGTTAGATAATAGGCTGCGTCCTGTTGAACGTGTTGTTTATGGCACTGACTTGCCGATGCAGCAGCGATTGGTCTACGACGCTACAAGCAATGTCATTCAAGTAACTGATCTTCAAAACAGTGGATACTCGCAGAAACTCACTTACGATACGCTTAATCGAATCTCATCTGGCGTGGGCGGGTGGGGCACGGAGATATATAGTTATAATAATCGCGGCGATATAACAAGCCGGAAACTTGGCACATACGTTATCAATTATGCCTACGATACCCGCGGTAGACTATCTGGCCTCAGTGGCAACATTCAGAGTGCTGTTACCTACGATGAAAAAGGCAATGTCCTCGCAGCTCGCAGCCAATATCGATATGACCTCGCAGGAAATCTGTCATTAGTTTGTTTAAATGCTCGTTCCGACTGCGCTGCTCGGCCCGACCTGCAGTACTCTTACGATGCGCGGCAACGAAAAATTGTAAGTACCGATAGTGAGGGGAATCGGAGCGTTCATATTTACTCAAGCAGAGGATTGCTTGCTAGCGAAGAGAGCCTGACGTCCGGAACGGTTAAAGATTATATATATGTCGGAAGAGAGCTTGTTGCGCACAGCGAGACATGCTCCGCCATTGATTCCGACGGTGATGGGTTGCCAGATTGCTATGAAAAGCGCCTAGGGCTCGATCCGGATGATCGAGCGGATGGCTACGCTGATAGTGACGGTGATGGCGTCTTAAATTATCAGGAGTATCGATACGCCACTAAAATTCGCAATGTCGATAGTGATAACGACGGGATGCCGGACGGCTGGGAGCTACGATTCGGTCTCGATCCAAACTCCGCGTCGGACGCTCATCTAGATCTGAACGGCGACGGCGTGTCCAACCTTGAGCATTTCACCAAAGGCACACCTGCATCATCGTTGTGGCCCGCAGTACTTCCTGCTTTGAATGTCATTCTTAATTAGCGCTAATGGGCGTGTTAGGAAATTCATTTGTGCGATGTTGCGCTCATGCGGCAACGATAATCAACAGGGATGACGGATTATGAGACGCTTGTTTTGCTTTCTGATGGTCGTGCTCTTCTGCCTTGGTGCACCGGTCCACGCGGAAACTCTTAGATTTACCACCTATTATCATAATGACTATCTTGGTTCACCGGTCGCGGCTACCGATGAACGAGATGAGCTTTTGTGGCGGGCGCACTTCAGACCTTTCGGCGAGCGGCAGGAGGAAACGCCGACGGGACGGTTCGGAGCTTTGGGTTATACAGGCCATGCGCAGGACGATACGAGCGCGCTTATTTATGCAGGTGCTCGACATTACGATCCTGTCTTGGGCCGGTTTCTTTCCATCGACCCGGCCAACATTCAGTTTGAATCCCCCGTTACCTTCAATCGCTATGCCTATGGCAACAATAATCCCCACCGCTACGTTGATCCGGACGGGAGAATGTCCGACGATGCCATCCTTGCTGGCGGCTGGATACCTGGGTTTGAGGTTGATACATGGCAGGGGAGCCTGGGACCGATTGGTGGCTTGAAAGGAGGGCTGGCTCCGCAGGGAGAGTTAATTAATAGCGGGGTTAAGGCTAGACCCGCAGTGTCGGAAGCTAAAGACGTAACCAAGCGCCCGTCGACGTTCAGAAAGCGAACCATTCAGGATTCCTGGGATAATGCCGCTCCTGGATCAAAGCGTGATGCGAAAGCATGCCCTACTTGTAATAAAGATGTCGAGGTCGCTCCTGGGCAGGGGCGTCGAGATTGGGACGTAGACCATCAGCCAAAGTGGCGCGATAGGGATTTGCGTGGTCTGGATAGGAAACAAGTGTTGGATCAATATAACAAGGATGTTAGGTTGCGATGCCCGAGCTGTAACCGCAGCGACAATTGAGGAACAATCGATGAACATCATCGCACATGCTGAAAGATTTTTAGGGAAGGCCTCTCAAGGCTGGAACGAAACCGGTTCAGTAGATGGTTTGCAAGTACTATATTTTGAAAATGCACCACTTAAAGATATCAGCACTTACATCACTGTCGGGCTCAGTTTTCATGAGTTGAAAATTAATGAAAAAAAGAATGTCCGGCAGGAGCTGATTTTTGCTGTTTCAAGTTTAACTCCGTCCGAAACGGTGGCCTCGCTTCTGCTCTACGTATGTGAGCTCGTTTTGTCTACCCATGAAGCCATTTTTCGGGGGCAGTTGATAGAGATGCCGATCGAAGCTGCGGAGAAGCTTGGGTTCGATGCGCTGTACTGTACAATACCGGTTTTCCTACATGACCATTTCGCGACTTATCATGGATCGGTTCCGGCAACTGTTTTCGTTTGGATGATTCCTGTCTGCCGGAGCGAAGCCAACTACATTGAGGTGAACGGCTGGAGCGCATTTGAGGATCTATTAGAGGATCAAGACCCTGATCTATTCCTGTTGGAGCGAGATCCAATAGTTTAACGTTCTGCGTTCTGTATGAGCAGCAGTGTTGCGACGTGCTCATCGATGATCAAACGCTCTGGATTACGCTCCGGGTTGCCGTGCGAGCACTATGCGTCAGCCGACCGCAGGGAAGGGCACGATGGAAGCCCGAAGGGGCGAGACGGTCTCCGGCTCGCTTCACGACAGCGTCGCCCGGCGGCGCCGGGCGACGCCCCATCTCAACCTGCCCCTAGAGGACCAGCTGCCAACCCAGCCCTGAAGTACTCGGCCGTTTCGGCATCCGTGCAATACACATAGCACCCCTTCATCCCACGGGTCATGAGCGTGCGGTAGGTGTTCTTAATGATCAGGTCCGTTTCCTGCCGCGCCAGGTCCGGTTGTGTCTTCATGAGCTTCTTGTACCCGCGGATGGAACGGTCCTGCTTGTCGCGCTGGTCGGGCAAGGTCACGACACGGCCGTTACGCACGATCAGGTCCGGCCCGATGATCACGCCGATGTAGTCAACCTCCAAGCCCTGGCAGGTGTGGATGCACCCGACCTGGTCAATGGATTCCTCGGCAATGATCCAGAGGCTACCGTCCTGGCTGAGATTCCACTGCCGGCGGTAATCACTGATCACGATGTCGTCGGCCAGCGGATCCTTCTTACTGCGCCATGGCCAGCAATAGCCGGCCACGACACGCGCCTTGTTCTGGTGGTTGCGTGCCTCGATCGCCGCATGCAGCGCCTCGGGCGTATCGAATACCCGGAAGTCATACTCGCCGGCATCGAGCCGATAATTGGCGGTCGACCGGATGTCGAGCGCGTTGTCGAGCCACGCGAGATAGCCATCCGACCCGCTGCAACGGAACTGGGAGGCCAGGTCGTACTCCTCGACGAGGGCGCCCTTGGCCTCGGCGAACTGCCGGATCCCTTGCTTGCTGCCCACGTCACTGAGGGTGACGCGCTGGTCCTCGTCGATGAAGAAGACCGTGCACTTCGAGGCTCCGATCAGTTCCTTGACCTGGTGCTCGCCGAGGTTGGCATACAAGCCGCTCTTCTCGTTGAGGCGGTGGGCCTCATCGACGATGAGCACGTCGAATACATTGGGCTCGGCATCGACGAAGGCGCCGGACCCGGTGAACATGTGCGAGAACCGTGAGCGGGTAATCGACCCGACGAGCTTCGTCTCGTAGACCTTTCGCGGGGCGGCGTTCTTCGACACGTACTTGCCCACCAACCCCTGCGAGGTGAGCTGCACCAGTAGGTTGATGGCCAGCACCGTCTTGCCGGTACCGGGGCCACCCTCGACGATGACGACCCGGGGCTGATCGGACGAAGCAGCCTTGGCCGCTGCAAGCGCGGCCTCGTAGACCTCCTTCTGGTCGTCGATTAAGACGAACTCAGGGTTGCCCTTCAGCAGGCCCGACAACGAATCGGCGAGCGCCTTGGACGGACGGATCCGGCCGTTGGCCAGCTCGTACAGGACGGCCTTGTCGTCACCGGACTTGATGTATTTCCGGATGAAGGCGCGAAGCTGCTCGAGCTCGTCCTTGCCCTTAAGAAAGAGCGGGGCCTTCTCGATGTAGGGCTGGTAATGTGAGGCGTCGATGACCCCGTCACGTATGTAGTTATGAAGGTACGCGCAAGGCCTGACGGAAATGCTCTGGCCGTATACCGCCTCGTTGAAGCCTTGCAGTAGAGAGGCATAGGACCAGGCCTGGTACGAGGGATGCACCGTTTCCCTCAACCCCTTGCCGAGGGCGGTCACCACGATCGCATCCTTGGCCGTGGCCTTCGCCGTGCTCCATTGCTTGAGCTCGACGAGCACGGCGTTCTTGCCACCCAGCTCGTCATGGCCGGTGAGCGTGAAGTCGATGCGCTTGGAGGACTGCGGGATATGGAGCTCGATGGCGAGTCCCGTGTCAGCCGGCAACGCTTCGTCGCGTAGCACCTTGGCCATGTAGCCGAGCGACCCTTTCCACGACTCGATCTCCGATCGTCCGACCCGCTTGCCGGTGCTGGCGGTAAAGTGGGCGAGGATCACGTCCTCGATGTCGTCGTTGTCGGTGTCCTTGAGGAACTGCTGCTTGGTAGCTTCGTAGACGATCACGCGGTCTTCCTTGGCCGGGTTTTAAAGTTGGTCGTACTTCTTGCTCGTGTTGCGCGCCCTGTCGACGGGGTACTTCTGCCCATTGAGCCGAAGCTTGTGTTGCACGGCCTCGTCCAGGTCCACGCCCAGGACATCGGCCAGCCGCACCAGGTACATCATCACGTCGGCCAGCTCGTCGCGCACCGCCTGGGCTGTTTCGGGGCGCTGCGCCGCGGTGATGGATTGTTCCTCGGTCATCCATTGGAAGATCTCGAGGAGTTCGCCCGTCTCGCCCGCAAGGGCCATGGCCAGGTTCTTTGGCGAGTGGAACTGCGCCCAGTTGCGCGCCTCGGCGAACTGTTCGAGCGCTTCGGCCAGTGGCGCTACATCAACGAGCGAGGAGGGCGGCGAGGCATCGATCGGCACGAGGTTGTCCTTGGTGGCGGCAGGGTTTGCCGATCATACTTGAGCGTAAGGCCGATGTAAGTGCGGCCCGGCCCGCAACCATCGGGCCAGGGCCTGCGAAGCGAGAAAGCTGCAGCTTGAGGGTTCCCGGCGTTACACAACATAAGGACGTGGTCGTTTTTGTCCCAGCTTTCCCAGCTCCGTAGCCCCGCCGCCGTGCAGGCTGCCATCGATGAGTTCGTGCAGCTCGGCCGTACCAAGTTCCTGGCACGCTATGGTTTCGGCAAGTCGAGCGATTCTCGTGCGTGACCTGACTGCGATGTTAAGGAGACTTTATGGCTAGGTTACTCTTACAGCTGACATATGAATGCAACTCTGCTGTACCTCAGAATTTTTGGCTAACGCGCTCACAATTAAAGACGCTTCTAGACATGCTGGAAAAAGACAAGCCAAGCACGCGAAAGATTGACAATTACTATTTTTGTTACGATGGCTACTATCTGGGATTTAACTCATCTAAAGAGAATGCCGGGAAATACGGCTTTAAAGAGTGTCCAGTTGAAATCAAGCAGAAAGTAAAAGGACTCTTGCTAACATAGAGCCTTAGGTCACTGCCCTCAGAACACTTTTTCCACTGCGATCGCTTCTGGAACCGATTGGTCAAAGCTACCAACGTCGCGGCTTCCCAAAGCAGCTTCATAGGTCAAGACGTGCTGGACCGAATCTATCTGGAGCACACCAGCGCGACCCGGCCTATCCGGGTGACGCCTAACCTGTGCGCACGCGCTCCTGCCGTTGCTCTAACTCACATCCTCGGACTCTCCGCGACAACACCCCACCGCGACCTCACGCGCCTACGCATGCCGGGCACTAGCAGTGAAGCTAAATCGCCGAGGCGCGCGTTTCACTGGCCAATGCTTAAGGTGAGCGCGCGAGCTGTGGAGTTTCCGGTTAGGCCAGCGAAGAGCCGCCGATCCCATCTCCGGTAAGGGAAAATGCCACTTTACGGGGCATCGTCCATTTCCCTGTAGCCCTAGCGGTGTCAAGCGCACGCGAGCCTGAACGCTTGTACAACGTCCGTTATCACTTCCCGCAAAAGCCCTGCAACCACCGCGTTCGTCCTGCCGTTGCTTGCTGATGACGAATGATCGAAGCCCGGTAAAGGTACGAGCTTTTCTCGCGCCGCGCGCCCAGTTGCACGGATCGCATACGAAATACAGCGATCCTAATACGAATGGGAATGCGAGATATTGCTATTGTTGACTGCGTTATCTGCCATGGATTGGCCGTCAAGCCCATGGAGCACATGGTTCAAGTGCCCAGGATTCCTCCGCGCGACGAGAGCGATTTGGCGAAAACACCTTTTGGGAGCGGGCAATGGTGACACTTCGCATAAAGCTTCATGCCAGACGTCTTTGACTTCACGCGCTGCTGGCGAGCTTCGGCGCATTGACACATGGGCAGTTCGAGACCTTCGACAACGGCGGCGCCGAATACGACGCGATCAACTGATGGCGGATTGCACCGTCGGACACACGAGTCGTCCTTTTTTTTTCCATAACGCTGGGTATCGAAACCACGACACCATCGGCATTGATGGCGCGACCACGATCAACAGCCTGCTGAGTGAGGTAGGCCTGTGGGTGACGTAGCGCTTATGAGGTCCAAGATGAAATTTCAACACGCCCATCCATTGCAATCCTGCTGGGATCTCGCGCTGGCGTCTGTGCAGGCTGATGCGTTGGCGACTGCGCTGGATAGCGGCCTTTTCGATGTGCTGACCGAACAGGCAGGGGCCGGGAAAATTGCAGAGCAGCTCGAACTTGATCCGAACAGGCTCGAGCCCGTTCTTGAGTTGTTATGGAGCATGGATCTGTTGGAGCGGTTTCAGCTCCATGACAGCACTGGGTCGACGCCACACTATCGTTCCAGCGACAAAGCAAAGCGTTTTTTCGCCAAGCAGTCGTCCGATTACTGCGGTGATGCTTGGGCCTTTCGCCTTCGGTCGCTACGCGACTTTGGCACGCGATTGCCGGAATATCTGCAAGTGCGTGCCATCGAGGAGGCGCCGGTACCGACCGACCAATGCTGGGCCACGCTTGCTCGGACAAAAATCGTGCAGGAGCAATCGGCTGTTACGGTCGAAGCGGCACTCGCGATCGTTGCTCGCCTGCCGGAGCTAAAGGGCATTCGACGTTTCCTGGACCTCGGTTGCGGTCCCGGCATGGTGGCCATTGCGTTGGCACGCGCTCTTCCCGGATGCCATGGCACTGCGTTCGAGTTGCCGCCAACCGCAGCAGTGGCACGGCAGAACGTCGAGATGGCGCAACTCGGCACGCGTCTGTCGGTGCTGGGAGGCGACCTGACCCGTGATGAAATTGGCAGCGGTTATGACCTCATCTGGTGCGCTTCGGTTTTGCACTTCGTGCCGGATCTTGCGCAGACGCTACGTAAGATCCGAGCAGCGCTGGCGCCGGGCGGGGTTTTCGTGAGCATTCATGCTGAAATTCCGCTCACGGCGGCGCAGACAGCCACGGTTCTGGCGTACTACCTGCCGTTGCTGATGCGTGGCCACCATGTCTGGCACCAGGGAGAACTCGCCGAGGCGTTGTTCGCCGCAGGATTCGCTAACGTCGCCACCTTCGAGAGCGACTTGTTTCCATTGGCGCCAGTGCAAGTGCTGGTGTGCCGATGATGTCTTTGGCCCTCGGACTAGCCGATGGAGCCGATCTGGAAAAGCAGGCCGACTCCGCGTTCATTGCCATCATCCGCAGCGAGCAACGTGTGCGCGACGAAACCGTAGGCAGGTCTTTGTGTCGTGTCACCTACGGCATCTGCTACACCACCCGCACAAGCGTCGCCGAGCACGTGGTGTTCCCTTGGGCCAGTTACCGCCTCGCTGGCAACTTGATCCATCAGGCCGGCTTTCACGCTTGGCCGGAACGCCGGAAGCCAACGACATGATCGATTTTTCCCTTCCCAATGAAGTGCAAATGCTGGTTTCGACGGTGAAGCGGTTCGTCGAAAACGAACTCAATCCGCTCGAGGATGAGATCGAAAGAACGAATGCGATCGATCCCAGCGTGGCTGAAGGCCTCAAGCAAAAGGCCCGGGAGCTGGGGCTGTGGGCCATGCATATGCCGCAGGAGGTGGGCGGCGGCGGGCTGAGTGCCGTTGAATTCTGTCTGGTCAATGAGCAGATCGGCCGAACCAAGGATGTGTTGGCAAGGCGGGCATTCGGCCACGTTCCCAGCATCCTTGTTCATTGTACCGGCGAGCAGCGCGAGAAGTACCTGCATGCCGCCATGCGTGGCGATATACATGTGTCGGTTGCCATGAGCGAGCCCGAGGCCGGTTCGGACGCAAACGGCATCAGAACCGCGGTCAAGCGCGACGGTTGCGAGTGGATATTGAACGGCAGCAAACACTTCATCAGCGATGCCGATATCGCGAGCGCTTATATCGTCACTGCACGCAGCGAGGAAGGTATCTCCTGCTTTTTGGTCGACCGCGATACGCCGGGCCTTGAACTCGGGCCGATACAGGAAATGATGGGGCATCGCGGTACCCATCAGCACGGGCTGTTCTTCACCGACTGCCGGATCGCGCCGCAACAATTGCTCGGCGAGCCGGGGCGGGGCATGTCGCTGGTACTTGGCCATCTCAACGTTGCACGGTTGGCCTATGTCGGTGCCAGGGCTGTCGGCATGGCTTCGAAACTACTGGAAATGTCGGTCGATTTCGCGAAGCAGCGCTCGCAGTTCGGTGCCCCGATCGGCAGTTTCCAGATGGTGCAGAAGATGCTGGCGGACATGCAGTGTGAAATCTACGGCGCCAGGATGATGCTTCTCAACGCGGCCTGGGAAATCGATCAAGGGCGGGATGTGCGTGAGAAGGTTTCGATGGTGAAGTTGTTCGCGTCCGAAATGCTGGGCCGCGTCGCGGACAGCGCAGTGCAGATCTTTGGCGGAATGGGCTATTGCACTGAGTTGCCGATCGAGCGCTACTACCGCGATGCGAGGGTCTTCCGGCTTTACGATGGTACCTCGGAAATTCATCGGATCATGATCGCGCGCCGCCTGCTCGAAAGAGGAATTTCGCTGCTTTGAAGCCTCTCAGGCCCTGAGCGTATCGTTCAGTGGCGCGAAATGGTGCCAGCGCTAATACGCACCAGATGCCCTGGGGCGAGGGACGGCGCTGCGTTTGGGGGAAGGCCGACCGCGGTGAGAGGCGAAGACGGCCTGTAGCGCCAGATGCGGTGTGCGTTGGGCAGGCCCCTCGGGACGTCGGCGCGAACCGCAACGAGCACAGCGCGTTACAGGTTAATCAGGTTTTCAAGCAAGAAGAATGTCGCGCAGGCCGACTCAACCAGCTGTTCATCATCTGGGCCGACGTGATAAAGATGCCCAACGAATTGCCCTGTCTCGACAACGTCAGTGACATCAAGCACCGCAGAAATTTGCATATGTGCCTGGCGGTACAACCAATGCTGGCCTGGGATGAGCCGCGACAGATTGAGCATGGCAGTTGCCGAAATCACGTGCGCGGAAAGGTCCTGCGGCGGGCGTTGCAACCCTGATGTTTCTGCAGGCTGACTGGCGCCTCCCCAGCGTTCAGTCCAATACGTGCAAGCCTGCAAAGCCGGATGCCGATAGGCTTCTCCAAACAATCGAACCGCTTCAGCCATGCCCAGCATGGCCCAGGCCTGTCCGCGAGGCCAAGCCCCGGCCGCTTCCTGCTTCGCGCCGTCACCGGCATCTAGAACAGCATTGGTTCGCCAGGCGCCATGCTCGGTTGCGAGGTAGTGAAGGCAGGTCTGTAAATGCTGACGCGCCCGTTTGCGTTCTTTCTGGCCTCCATGACCGTGCAGCAGTGCCAGTGTCGGCGCCAGCGCGTCGACGTTGAGCGCGCGCGTTCCGAGTTCTCCGGCGCCCATGCCGGAACCGGACATCCAGCCACCCAATCCGGGGTTGAAACTTTCAGAGATGGCGAGAGCCGCTTGGTTGGCAAGTTGCTGGGACGCTTGGTCTTTACCGCGCTTCTCATGGCCGATGGCGGTGCCATACCAGAAAACGAAACTGCGATTGATCGATGGCTCACGTAACAATGGGGCAAGTCGCGCCGACCAAGCTTCTGCCACAGCATGGTCGTCTGCACTGCCTGTGTAGGCGGCGCGCCGCCACCAAAGCCCCGCCCAGAACCCACCCAGCCAAGAGCCTCGTGTGGATAACGTCCACAGTCCGTCTGCGCTGCGGCGGAACAACGGGAAACGATCGCCGCATTGCGCGGCAATTTCATCCATTCGCTTGAAGATGGCGCGGATGGCAACTTCATGGAGGTTATTTCCTTGCATGGACTCATTCCCGATGGCGCATGTAGAGCAACAGCAGGCACAGAAGACCGCCTGCGACCAAGATACCGATCAGGCTAAGCCAGGCGGCCGCGAAGCCCTCTGAGTGGGCCAAGAACCACCCGAATGCAGGCGGGCCAACGGCGAAGCCGCCGAAGAATCCAACCGATAGCATCCCCGCCGAAGTGGCTGCGCCGCCAAATCGCCCATCGCGCAACAGCATGCTCATGGCGATGGCATTGCTGGCGGCCACGGTCAGGCCCATTCCCGTCACGCCAAGCCAGAGTGGCCAGTGCTGCTGAGTGTTGGCCTCGCGCATGACCGCCAGCGCCAGGCCTGCAAGTATGAACAGCACGCCGAGCAAAATGGTTTCGTCCTTCAGCTTGTCAGCGATCGGTGTCAGCAGCACGCGGGACAGGATCCCCATGGCGCCAAAGCAACTGACCATGGCTCCGATGGTGCTGACCGATACGCCGATCTGGGCGGCATAGACGCCGAGGAAGGTCATGAACGAGGACAGCGCAAGACCTGCGCAAAGCTGAATGGCCATCAATATCGACAGCCACACATTGGGTCCACGCACGCGCAATGGCAGGCTTGGCGCTGACACCGATTTTGCAGGTACCCAATAGGTCACCAATGCGGCCATGACCAATGCCACGGGCACCCAGGCTGCCAACGCGCCACGCCATCCCCACATCAGCACCAGCGGTGGAAGCGCCACGCCCGCCAACAAGGCGGACGCCTGCACACCCGACTGCTTCAGACCGACGACACCCGCTTTCCGCGCAACGGGTACGCTATGCGCGATGGCCTGATTGGTCGCCGGGTTTGCCAATGACTGGGCCGTCCCGCAAAGCAGTAATGCCGTGACCAATCCACCGAAGCCAGGCAGGACCGCCATTAGCGAAAAGGACAACCCCACCAGCAGGAACATGCATATCAGCCCCGCACGAGTGCCCATGCGTTGGACCAGTGCGCCTGCCCAGGGTGACAGCAGGGCGGCGAGTCCGAAGGTGCTGGCGGTCAGCCAGCCCAGTTGCTGACGGGAAATCCCCAAGTCGGCAACCAGGTGCGGGCCCAGGATGCCGATAGCATAGAAGATCATCATCGGCATGCCCATCGCTATCAACAGAAGCGCGGACAGTCCAGCCAGCGAGGCAGGACGATGGGTTTCAACGTTCATTGCGTCACCCTTATAAGCTGGGAAGGGGAGATCGAATCAACAGCGCATCCCGATGACTGAACTCATGACTCAAAGGTCGAGAGATCCTCGCAGACCTCGCCCAATGCCTTTATGAACCGATCGGCTTCTGCCAGTGATAGAACCAGCGGCGGCTGAATCCGCATGACACGGTTGTTGTTGGCCGTCACGAAGGTCAGGATGCCGTGCTCCTGGGACAACTTGGTCATGATGCGCAGGACGAACATGTCGGCCAGCGTGGACTCCAATTCGCGCATGGCTGCTTCGAGGTGTTCGCGGGCCTTGGCAGGCATCATTCGGTAGGTGGCTGCGGCATTGGCGGGCATCCGGCTGGTCATATCCCGCACGAAGGCTTCAATGCCATTTGAGACATCGTTCTGAAATTCGATGGCGATCATCAGGCCTCGCCCGCGAACCTCCTTGATGAAATAGTGCTTGCGGGCCAGCGCCTCCAGCCCTTGTCGCAGGTGTGCACCAACCAGAGCGGCATTGCCGGGCAGGTCTTCGTGCTCGATCACGTCCAGCGCGGCCATGGCGGCGGCGGCAGCAAAATTCCCGCCGCCAAACGTCGAGGTGTGCAATGCGAATCGGTCGATATTGCCGTAGGCGCGTTGCCAGACTTCTTTCGAGGACAGCGTTGCGCCGATAGGCACCAGACCACCCGACAGGGATTTGGATAGCACGATGATGTCGGGCGAGACGTCTTCCCATTCGCAGGCGAACATCTTGCCGGTACGTCCGAGCCCGGTCTGGATTTCATCGAGAATCCAGAGGCATTCATGCTCGGAGCACAGGTCCCTCACAACTCTGAGATAGCCGTCCGGGGCCATGGTGACACCACCTTCACCCTGGATCGGTTCCATGATGAAGGCTGCGACATCCCCCTTGAGCAACCGGTTTCGCAACGCCGAAACATCGGCGAACGGAATCTCCTCGCAGCGCGGCAGCAACGGTTCGAACGCCTTGCGGTGCTTCTCACGCCCCGTTACGGACAGGGCGCCAAGCGTTTTGCCGTGATAGCCATTGGTGCAGTAGAGCAGCGTGGATTTGTCGCTGGCGGCCAAAGCCAGCTTCAAAGCCGCCTCCACGGCTTCGGTCCCAGAGTTGCTAAGGAACACGCGCTCCAGTCCGGCTGGAGCCAGCTCGGCAAGACGTTTGGCCAGCAGGCTGGCATGCAACGGCGCAGACAGGTACTGCACGAAGGTGGGATGCTGCTGGGTGAGGTATTCCTGCAGCCTGGCTGCTATCTCCGGATGGTTGTGGCCCGTGTTGAGGCAGCCGTATCCCGCTACGAAATCCAGGTAACGGCGACCGTCCAGATCCGTCAGCCAGCAGCCTTGGCCATTGCTGAAGACACGCTCGACATGATTGAACTCATAGAATTCACGCAGAATGGGGTTGATGTGCGTACCGAAGCAGCGCAGCACTTCTGAGCGAAGCTCCTGGGAGCCGGTATTCAGGTCGTGTACGACAGCTGGCGGCCTGGCACCGTGAAATCGTCGCAGTTCATCGAACCGAGCGCCATCCACTGATTCGCCGCCGCTCGCCATGGGGTAAGGCAGAAAGCCATGTCCCTCGGCGATGCGACCGATCTCGAGAACCTTCTCAGCAGGCAGTTCGCGCCCGATGGAGAATGCCTCTGCGCGACCCTGCAGCGCCAGGATCATGGTTTCGGCCAGGCAACCATTGATATTGCGCTTAGGACCCAGGCCCAGCGCCATGGCCCCGAAGTCCACTGCGTCAGTCGCAGAGACCAGGCCGCCATCAATGACCAGAATGTCGTCGCGTTTTTCCCAGCCAGGTTGCATGTCCTTCGGCAACGCTGCATCCACCACGACACTACCGCAAGCCAGCCGCCGAGGATCAATGACCCCACCGGTGGAGGTCGCGGCAACGAACAATCGGACCTGGGCATAGCAATCTTCCAGACCGGCGTGCAGCGTCACTTGTCCGTGAAATTGTGAGGGCAGGTACTCAAGCAACGTGTCGACCTGCTGTTTCCCTCCGCGATGCACCAGTCGCAGCCGACACCCCAATGGCGCCAGCAGGCAAACGATGGCCAGTGCAATCGACCCGGGATACCCGAGCACGGCGACCTCCGCTTTTTCTGGTGGAATTTCCAGCGCGGATAGGACACCCAACAGATTCATATAGGCGGCATACGCAGTCAGCGAGTTACCCGTCGTCACCGGAATTTGCGTGCGATCCAGTGTCTGCAGGCCGCGATTGCCAACAATGGACGTGAAGCCTCCCAGCCCTACGAGTTCTGCCCCCTCGTCCTTTAACGCATTGACGCCTTCGACGACACGCTCCGCAATGCGCCTCGGCTGACTCAACATTTGCTCTGCCGTCAACGGCATGAACTGCAAGATGCCTTCACACTGCGAACCGCTGGCGCTCACGATGCGAGTGAATTCAATGAACGGAACCAGATTGCGACGGCGCCAGCGCTCGCCGTCGTAGCCGTTGGCCTGTTCCTCGAGCATACGACCCGCCATATCGATCAGCTTGACCTGATGCAGCAAGTCCCGGGATGTGGGGTGGGCAATAAAACCGAACTTCATAATGTGTTCACTCTCCATGAGTACGCATGCGGCTCCAGGACCCTTCCGAGATCAGGCTCAAGCCATCGCCCTCCGAGTTGTGTCCAAGCCAGACATCAAAGAAATTGACGCGGCGCGGAGCCATCAAGGCCTCGCCCAACAGCGCCGGGCAGAATTGCCGGATAACGCGACGATGAACCGTCACATCGTCTTCAGCATGCTCGACGGGAGCCTCCTTCCATTCCGTCAATGGCACGTTGACCTGGCTGCAGCCATTGAGCGTGTAGCGTTTGTCCAGATAGGTCTGAATCATGGAAAGCACGCCGTTGCTCAGATAGAAAACGGTGACGTTGCCACCACGCCCTGCGATGCCCCGGATCGAAGAGCCAACCAGGCGCTGCTCCACATTCGGCACTATTGCGCGAGCACCATCACCGATGAATGCCAGCACATTGCGTTCGTTCTTCAAGGCGATATAGGGCAGCGACATCAGACCGTCACCCATCAGGGCGCGACCGTACCAGCCGGAGAAACCGGGATCGGTGCGTGCCACGTTGCGCATTGCCGACAAACCGCAACGACCAACGTCGTAGACGCCGGTATAGCGGTAGCTTCGCGACTCGATCAGATCGACCACCAGTCGTCCCAACTGGTGGAAGAAATAATTCGGGGTCATCGGCATTGTTTCGATCAGGTCGCTTGGCTGAGCGGCCGGCAGCTTGCGCAATTGTTCGATTCTGGCGCGGCGCTGCCGTAGCACCGCGTCGTCAACCTGCAGGCGTGGTTCGAGGTAATTCAGGAAGTCCGCCAACCGAACGTCCAGTCCCAGCAGGGTGAATGGCGACAGGTGCGCCTCATTGCAGTTGACTTGGCCAATGCGGAAGTTGCGCTTGAGCTTGCCTTCCGAATACGGGGTAGACGATTGCTCTACCTTGCCCTTGAGGAAAAAGAGCCAGGGAGCGCCTTCTTCGTTGGTGCTTTGCGCTTCCAGGAATTCATAGACCGCGCGGTTGAATCCATACATGGAAAGCGTTCCCAGATAGTTCGCTACGGACTTGCCGTCGCTGAACCCGGGCACGCTTCCCGGATGAATGATGCTGTCCACCAGGGCGATGCCGGCTTTTTCGGCCAGGCGAAGAATCTGATTCCGCTCGTCCGATGTGAGGCGACCGCAATGCCACAGCATCCGGGCGTTGTCGTGGTTGATGGCGGCCACGGCCTGATCCAGTCGTTCGCGTTGCGCGCAGGAGAGCGTTGCAGCCTTGGAGGAGGGGCGCTGCACCACTGGTTCCGAAATGGTCGCTTGCGACTCCAGCACGTGTTGCGTTGCAAGGACGAAGGTTGGAGCGGGGCGCTCATCAAGGGCCTGGAAGGCATTTGCAAGGCAAGCTGGCATGTCATCGGGGGTACGCATGAACCCATGCCACAAGCCGCGTGCTGCAATGACCGCATGTCCGTCGCTGTCGGCGTCGAGCGTACCCTGGAATGGATACCAGATCGTTTCCGGGGAGTCGGCGCAGACAATGATGCCAGGGGCTGCGGCACGCTTGAGATTCGCCAGAGTCCCGCGCGCTTCGTCGATCATCCCGGAGGTCATGGCGATGACGTAGGCACGGCCATACAACTGCCAGCCAGCCAGCGCGCTTACGGCCAATGAGTGCTCGTTGTTACCGGTCAGGCAGTGGCTGTCCGTTCCCTGCAGCAGAGATTTCATCGAGTCGATGAAACCGGCGACCATGGAGCCCGTGTAGAAGTGGAAGTCCCATTGATCACCCCAGCGTTCAGTCATGAGGTGATGAATCTTTTGTGCCAGCGTCACCTGGCCATCGGCTTTCTGGCGCGCGCGAGCAAGCATGCGGTTGAAATGGGCATGCTCCAGATGATCCAGAATCAGCCGGAGGATATCGGCGCGGCGTTGCCAGGGATTCGAATGCGGCACCCGCACCAGGCGGTTGCCCCCCAGCCGGCACATCCATTTACCCAGCACCCTTTCCTCGCACAGCAGCATTGCAGAGCAGGGCGAGGGCCGGGTCGGCGGTTGTTGCAGCGTAAGCGCAAGGAAGGGGTCGTCATCGACCGGTTCCTCATGGCGCGTATCGAGCAACACGCATTCAAGCGGGGACAACGTCCAATCACCCGCCGACAGCGCCTGGCGGGCGGTTGCCATTGAGTGGAAGCACCGAGAGAACAGGGCGGGCAGCTTGTCCCTGGGTTGTGAGCGCAAGTATCGACAGGCCTGAGCGAAGATCTGGCGGTAGGGAAAGCATTCGTCGTTCGGGTGCAAATCGAAAGGCGTATCGGTATTGCGACTGAGCAAACCGTTTACGCTTTCCACTACCATGTCCAGGTCCAACGCCAGTTTTTCATCCTGGCTGACCAAGAGTATTCCGATATTCCGTCTCTCTTGCTGCATATGCCCGCATCCTCTTTGGCTTGCTGCCATTGCCCGATCCCGCGGATTCCGACGACTTTGTTCACAGGCGCCATGTCAGACGCAGGCCCGCTTCTCGCGGCGGGCTGTAGACGGTGACGAATCCGTTCTGGTAGCCCACCGCGTCGTAGCGCTGATCGGTCGCGTTGTCGGCGTAGGCCGCGATTTCCCAGTTGCCGCGTTGGTAACCAGCTACCAGGTTCACCAGGCCGTAGCCGTTGCGTTCATACCCGTTGGCCGCATCGAGGTAGACCTTGCTGCTGCCGGTCACGCTGGCTTGTGCATACCAGCCTTCGGGCGCGTCGTAGCGGATGCCGAGGTGGCCGGTGAGATCCGGCGCGAACGGGTTCTGGTTGCCGTCATAGTCCGCCTCGCCATCGCGAAAGTGATCGAAGCGCGTGTGGTTCCAGGCCAGCCCGCCCTTGAGCTGCCAGCCGCCACCGAGGAGATAGTCCACATCCAGCTCGAGACCTTTGGATGTCGCCGTGGCAGCGCTGGTGATGTACATCACGCCGACGGTGGGCATCTGCATGACCTGCATGTCATCGATGTCCATGAGGTAGGCGGCCAGCGAATAGCGAATGCGCTTGTCAAGAAGCCAGCCCTTGAGACCGGTTTCATACGACCAGTTCTTCTCCGTGTCGTAAGGCAGATAACCCAGCGTCGGCGCCAGCACATTGAAGCCGCCAGTGCGCACGCCACGACTGGCACTCACATACCATTGGTGATTGGCGGTTATCTGGTGTTGCAGCGCGAGCCTGGGTGAAACGTGTGTCCAGCCTTTTTCATGGCTCGTAGCCCCTTGCGGACGTAGCTGCACCTCGTTGCGCTCGACGCGCGCTCCGGCGTCTATGGACCAGTCGGCCGACAGGGGGACGTTCCAGTGGGTGAACAGTGCAGCGGTATCGCTCTGCTGATCCGCGCGAATGTCCGACAGCCCCATCATGGTCTTGCTGGTACTGTGCAGATCGTTGTCGCTGCGATCCGCGTAGACACCAGCCAGCCAACTGGCCTCCCCGAGCTGTCCCTCCACACGGAACTCCTGGGAGAGTGTGCGCAGGTGATGGTCGCGCCCGACGTGCAGAACATCGGCTGGCATGAAGTCAGTGTCCTGCTGAATCCTGTCCTTGAACTCGTTCCAGGCCGTTACCGAATGCAACCGCAGGCCGGAGGCAAATTCATGCTGGACATTGAAGGACAAGGTCTGGCCCTCAGAACGGTTCCAGCTCGGCGTTCCGGACGCGACTCGCTTCCTTGGCGCGCCGGGCGAGCCCCACAGGGAGGCGCCATCGTCGTACTCCTGATGCGCATAGCGCATGACCACATCCGTTGCGGCCCCCGGGGCCCAGCGCAGCCCCAGGTTCAGGTTCTTCTGCTCACGATCGTCCGCCTTGTGCCCCGTGTGGGTGTTGTCGATGAAGCCGTCCTGGCTCGACCAGTTGCCCGATACGCTGCCGTACAACCGCTCTTCCACCAAAGGCTGGCTGAGCGCAAACCGCATGACACGCTTGTTCCGGCTGCCCGCTTCGGCAGACACGCTGGCTCTCGGGGTCGCGTCCATCGGCAGGCTGTGGATGGCAATCACACCGGCCTCGGCATTACGGCCATACAGCGTAGATTGCGGGCCGCGAATGACCTCGATGCGATCGAGATCCAGCATGCCACTCTCGAATCCCTGGGCTGTCAGCGTGGGAACGCCATCGACCAGCAACAACGTTGAACTGGAGAAGCTGTTGAAGTTGGCCGTCAGCCCCCGCATGACGGGTGAATTCATACCTGCTTGCCCGAACGGCTGGAATGACAGACCAGGAATGCGTCCTTCCAGTTGTTTGAGGCTAGTGATGCCTGACTGCTCGGCGTCCCAGCCATCGATCACCGCCACGCTGGCGGGCACCCTTTCCAGCGGCCGCTCGATTTTCTCGGCTGTGACGGTGATTTCCGGTAGCGTCGTGGAGTCAGGCGAAGCCGCGGAGCCTGGCGCAGCAAACGCCAACTGTGGCCCTGGTACAAAGGCACAGATCAAAGCTGTAGCCATCATCATCGGTTGACCGCGCATATCATGCGTACTCCCGTAAGCTGCGCTCGGGAGTCGACTGCCCCGGCCCAGCGGGACAAATGCCCGAGGTGCCCAGCTCGCGGGCTTCCTCGGTTAGCGCTTTTTTATCGATCTTTCCCGCCGGTGTCAGAGGCAGAGCGCGGTAGAAGCGTAGGTACTCGGGGAGCTTGTTCACCTCCAGTCCCAGTTCGCGCAGGAAGTCGGTGATCGCTTTCAGGGAAAACTTCGCTGCACCCTCGCGCAAGGTGACGCAAAGGCACACCCGCTGCCCGAGATCATCATCGGGAACAGGAATGCACGCAACGGTCACGACATCGGGATGCGCCATGACCAGGCCTTCAATCTGGGTCGGGCTGATATTGGCGCCCCCACGGATGATGACGTCCTTCTTGCGACCGGCTAGGACCAGATAACCCTTGTCGTTGATGTAGCCCAGATCTCCGGTCTTCACCCAGCCTTGCGGGTCGCGGTAACGCTCGTCCAGCTCCGGCGCGTTGACGTACTGCATTGGAGTCAATGGCCCGCGGGCGGTGATTTCGCCAACCTCGCCTTGCCGGACCTCCCGGCCTTCGTCGTCCACCAGACGAATCGCGCAGACCGCCGGATTGGGCTTGCCGACGCTGGTCAGCACAACTTCGATGGGGTCGTCCAGGGTGTTATGGCAGTTCACGCCGTCGGCGGAACCGTAGAGGCTGATGAAGCCGCAGCCAAACGCATCACGGCATTTGCGCACGGTGGCCTCGTCGATGACCGAGCCGCCGACGATCAAACCACGCAGGCTGGATTTGTCGATGCTCTCCAACGCCGGTTGAGCGGCGATGCGTTGCAGCATGGTGGGTACGCCGAGAATGAAGCCCGGCCGAAATGCCGCAATCGCCTTGATGGCTTCATCCACGTCGAACTTGGGCAATACGACCAGCGAACCACCCAGCCAGCACAACACACCGAAGGTGGCAGTGGAGCCGAAGGACGAACCCAGCGGAACGAGGTACATGCCGCGAAAATCTTCGCCATCGGACGCGATGCGCTGCAGGAAGCGCCCGCGACCACCAACCAACGCATTGTGCGAGTACGCCACCAGCTTGGGCTCCGACTCGGTGCCTGAAGACACCAGCAGACGCACCGGCGAGTTCGGGCACACCCTGGGTAGGCTGGCGAGATCCAGCGGCTCGGTGCTCATCAGCTCATCGAGCGTAATCCATCCTTCGCGAGGCTTGCCCTGAACAATCAGGCGGCGCATGGATAGCAGGGTGGGGCGCAGTGACTCGATAACCTCGCACAGATCGATGCCTTCGTACGCTTGCGGGACGATCACCGCTCGCGCGTCGCAGCGGCGAACCAGCGATTGGATATCCAGCTTGCCGCGTCCCGGAGGGAAGGGGGCGACGATGGCACCGAGCGCTGCCACTGCCAGGTCGATTGCGCAGCACAACCAGTGGTTGGTGAGCTGGTAAGCCACCACGTCGCCGGCCACGATCCCCGAATCACGCAGGCTGTGAGCCATCCGCAGGGCTGCATCGAGGAGCTCGCCGTAGGTCACGTCACCTTGCGGCGACAGCACGGCCTTCTTGTCGGGATGCGCTTCGGCTTTGGCGGCAAACAGCGTGAATACGGGCTGGTTCGGGTAGGTACCGTCCTGCACCCAACGTTGGCGTTCCTCAGCAGGAACCAGGTCGATGATGCCAGCGTTGTTCATAGGAACCTCCAGGGGGCGTTGACAGAGAAGTAAGACTTGCGAGTGAGGCATTCAGAGATGCGGGTGTCGGCGGCGAGCTGCTTGAGGTCTTCGATGACTACACAGGCGCCGATGCCCCGTTCGTTCAGCACCGTTTCCCATTCCGAAGCGGGTCGCTTGCGTAAGCGCTCCGCCAGCGTCTGCTGGCAGGTATCCGCAGTGGCAGGAATGTCCAGCAACATGGCCAGCGACTGGAACTGATCTGGGTGTTGGCAGTCGATGGCGATCAGTCCCGATAGCGTGGGATACACGCCGGACAAGATGCCCCTCGACGCCTTGCCGCTGCTGTGCATCAGCAGATCGGCGGCGCCCAGCAATGAGCTCTCGACATAAGTACCCGTGCCCGTGACTGCTCGATTGAGCAACGCGGCCGTCACACCCAGTGCCGCGATCGCGCCGCCCAGCACATCCAACACGGTGAACAGCGAGCCGCCGCGGATGCCGGATTGACGTGCAATGGCGGCGGACACACCCGACCAGGCCTGGACGGTGAAGTCGGTACCCGGGGCATTGACGGGAGCCCGGCCCCAGCCTCCCGCATAGGCGTAAACGAGATGTGGCTGAACCCTGCGCAGATGTTCAGCATCCAGTTGCATTTCATGGGCCTTGCCGGGCGCCCAGTTGTGCAGAAAGACATCCGCATCGCGGGCGAGCTCGTAGACCAACTGCCGCCCATGGGCGGATTTGATATCGACTTCGTGAACGGATTTGAGGTGGTTCAGCGCGTCAAAGCGCACCGAACAGCCTTCGGCGCAGGGCGGCATGGCTCGCAACGGATCGCCACCCGGCGGCTCCAGCCGAATGACTTCGGCGCCCAGCGATGCCAGCAGATGCCCGGCCAGCGGTCCCTGAATGCGTCGACAGGATTCGATGACGCGCATCCCCTGTAGCGGCAGCAGTGACGGAAATGCGGTGTCTCGATGCCTTTCGGGGGACGGCGGGAAAGACTCGAACTGCCATGGCGTAGCCAGTGACTGCCGGTAATCGGGGTCCTCGCGGCGTTGCGCATCGGTGCGGACGGGCACGACCGCAACACCCGCTTGCGCTGCCAATTGTTGGATCTTTGCGTAACGCAGGCGGGCGAGCGCCGTGAGACAGGCGGCAGGTAGAGGCGACACGGCCCTCGCGTAGCGAAGCAGAAAACCTTTCCAGGCCGTACCGGCCAATTCCGATTCAATGCCGACGGCGGTCCAAAAGCTTCGCCACGGTGTGCTGTCGAGCGTTTCCAGCTCGAATGTGATGCCGTCAGCGGAACGAAATGGCGGCCTCAAATGCGGATCGGAGCCGCCCGGCAGGAACGCCTCACGATCTTCTGGTGCCGTGGCGCCTGCCAGATACTGCCCGATACTGAGCAGCCCGCATCCCAGTGGAGAAAGCTGAACCTGATCAAATGCACCGCCACGCAGCTGCCCCACGGCTGCGGCCAGCGTTCCGTGCAGCGTCATGACGGCGGTAAGTGTCGAAAGATAATCCACGCCCAGCGGTTGGGCCCTACCGCTAGCACGGCCGTGCACCGACATAAGACCGCTGCCCGCCTGCAGCAGCAGCTCCGAGAGGTGTCGATTTGGCAGCCAGCCGGCTGGTGAGGCGAAGTGGGCCTGAATAGGAGAAATAGCCGGATGCTGCAGCTGGAATGCGGCTCCTTCCATATCCACAGGCGGCGAGATTGCGAGCGGGCAAATGCCCAATAATCTGGCCTGTTCCGTCAGGCTAAGTTGCAGTTCATTCCAATTCGGCGGAAACGAAGTGGATGAATGCAGCAGGGAAAATTCATTTAAGAGTGTCGGCATATTCAAAACCGAGAGACAAAAGCGTTGCACTTGCCCCTGGATTTGAATCGCCAGGGGTCATTCTTTCAGCGGTGTCCGGAGGTGCGAGTCAGCCACCGGCGACGGCAGGCAGCACGGTCAAACTGTCACCGGCCTTGAGTGGCGTGTTGAGCCCATCTGAGAAGCGGATGTCGTCTTCGTTGACGTAGATATTGACGAAACGATGCACATGTTCCGCACTGACCAGCCGGGCCTTAAGGCCAGGGAACTGGTGTTCAAGGTTCTCGATGGCCTCTGCCACCGAGTTGCCTTGGGTAAAAACTGTCTTTTCCCCATTGGTCAGCGGGCGCAGCAATGTGGGAACGATCACTGAAATCGACATGTAGAACTCCTTTTGCCTCTAGCTGTGGCTGAGGCATTGCTGATTGAAATATTGGAAAGTCGCTATTCCACAATGGAGATACTTTCTTCGATGACTTTTCCACGAAGTATCCGGAAACAACGGGCGGGCTCTCGGGCGTTCTCCCATGTGGACACAATCAGGTGATGCGCTTCCGGATAGCCCGCATACTCGATGTCCTCCCTGCTCGGATAGGCTTCACTCGCGGTATGAGAGTGGTAGATGACCCGTTGGAACTCGTTGCGATCATCCAGAGATCGGAACACCTGGAATTGCTCCTGCGAGTCGAGCCGAAAGAAGGTTTGTGATGCCGCCTGGTTGCGCATTGGGATTACTCTTGTCGCTAACTGGGCTTCCAGTGAAGACGCCACGATTCCACAGGTTTCAAGTGGGTGATCGCGACGTGCTTGAGCCAGAACCTGCCCCAGCGCCTGACGCTTGATAAGCAATGCCATCTTCTAGGCCTCCTATCAGTAGCTAGGCAGAGAAGAGTCCACGTCCTTCACCCAGGCCAAAACGCCACCTTCGAGGTTGCGAACATTGCGCATGCCCAGGTTTAGCAACTCGGCGGTCACGTCGGCAGAGCGCCGCCCGGACTTGCAGACGATCACCAGGTTGGCATCTGCCCCGTATCGCTCGCGCAGTGTCTGCGCTGCGGTGGGCGATTTGGTCACCAAGATTGCGCCCGGAATACGGACGATGTCCCACTCGGTGGGCTCGCGCACGTCTATCAGCACAGGCACCTCGTCCTGATCCATCCGCTTCTTGAGTTCCGTTACGCTGATCCCTGGCACGGCGTCCGCCGTGTCACCTTTGGGCAACCCCAGACCGCAGAACACCTGATAGTCCTCGGCCAGGTCGGTGATCGGTTGTCGATTTGGCAGGCGGCGCACAGGAAGCTCCCGATAGCGCATATCCAAAGCGTCGTACACCACCAGCCGACCCAGTAGTGGCTCGCCGATGCCCGTGATCAGCTTGACCGCCTCGGTGGCCATGATCGATGCGATGGATGCGCAAAGAATGCCGAACACACCGCCCTCGGAGCACGAGGGGGCCATCTCGGGCGGCGGAGGCTCCGGATACAGGTCGCGGTAGTTCAGGCCCAGGTCGTTCGGGGCGTTTTCCCAGAACACGGACGCCTGCCCTTCGAAACGGAATATCGAGCCCCACACATAGGGTTTGTTGGCCAGCACGCAGGCGTCGTTGACCAAGTAACGGGTTGCGAAGTTGTCGGTACCGTCCATGATCAGGTCGTAGCGCGAAAACAGCTCGATCGCCATGTCCCGTTCCAGGCGATCGGTATAGGTTTCGACCTGGACAAAGGGATTTAGTCGCGCAATGGCTTTCTTTGCACTGTCCACCTTGAGCTCGCCCACGGTATCCACCCCGTGGATGACCTGGCGCTGAAGGTTGGAGTCGTCAACCCGATCAAAGTCGATTATCCCGATGGTGCCCACACCTGCTGCAGCTAGATAGAGCAGAGTCGGAGAGCCAAGACCGCCGGCGCCGATGACCAACACCTTGGCGTTCTTCAACCGACGCTGCCCGATCATGCCCACATCGGGTATCAGTAGGTGGCGGCTGTAACGGTTGATCTCGGCGCGGCTCAGTTCCCCAGCCGGCGCCACCAGCGCTGATAGTGGCATATCGCTTATCCTGTTTGATTTCAATGGTAACGATAATCATTATCGTTCGTGGTGATGACTATAGCAATTGCCGTTGGCTGTTCTTTCATATGACGTGAGCATGAAAAACTATGCAAAAGGACCGCGCATTTCAGGCCATTGTCCGAAGGGGCATGGCCGGTCACTTCAGCCTTCAAACCCGCTCGTGCTCGAGTATCGACTGTGCCGAAGATTCCACCTTTTCCCGCACCCGACAGGCGAGCGCGAAGGAAAGCAGCAGCGCCAGGGTCATTGCCAGGAGCATGCCGGTGTAGCCCACCCGGTCGAGCAACACCCCGGCGGCGATCGGCACCGCCAGTCGCGCAACGGTGAACATGGTGGTTTGCAGGGCATAGTCCGACGCGTTGCGCCGATTTCGGGTGAAGAACATGGTCAACCCGAACATCAGCGCCGAGATGGCGCCCATGCTGGCTGCCACGCAGAGGGCGCTGGCAATCAGCCATGCCGCCCCCAGTTGGGCCCAGACGCTGAACGTCAAAAGTGCCAGCGCGCCCAGCGCCGCCAGCAGGTACCAGGCAATGGCCCGTGCTATGCCCAACATTTGCACTAGCTGTCCGCCGAGCAGGCTGAACAGTGCGCCTGCGGTGCCGCCGACGATGCCAACGATGAAGGCCACGCGCTCTAGCTGCATGCCCATGTCCAACAATAAAGGTTTGAGGTACAGCCACGTCGCGCCGAGGAAGGGGAAACTGGTCAGCAGCAGCAATGTCCATTGCCGCGCCCCTGGCTGGTGGAAGAAGCTTGCCCAGTCCGCCATCACGCCCGGTGGAGGATCTGTAGTCTCGCGCGGCTCGGCCTGCTCGGGCAGTGCGGCGTGTCTACGCAACAGCAGGAAGGGCAGGGCGCCAATCAGCAGTCCGACCCCTAGCAGCCAGAAGGGGGCCTGCCAGCCCACGCGCGCCTGCACCATGATCATGACGCCGCCGCCAACAATGGCGCCTACGAACAGCGCTGCGGAACGGATGCTGCCGGCGCGCAACTGTTCACTACGCGGCAACCACTGCACCGCTAGCGCATTTAGCGGAATGTCGGCCCACGTGGCGGCAATGCTGATGGCGAAGGTCAGCGCGAACAGCATTATGCGATCGCCGATCAGATTATGCCGTCCGATTAGCCAGTACAGCGCCAGTAGTAGCGCACAGAGCAACAGCAACCAGTGCACGAAATGTCCGCGCCCGAGGCGCACACGCTGCACCGGCACAGCCAACAGGAATTTGAATATCGCCGGCAGCGCGGCAAGCTGGAACAACCCGATCTCTGCGCCGCTCCAGCCATGCTGGCGCATTACAAGTGGCATGCCGAGCATCAAGTAGATGCTGGGTACCGCCAGCACCAGATTCATCCAGCCGAACAACAGTTGCAGACCTACCACTCGCGACTTGGTCATGAGAGGTTTTCCTCTTTGCGGGCGAGCAGGCCAGCGACGGAAGCGAACGGAAAACAGACGTCATCCCGTTGCTCGACCTCCTGTACCAGATCGCCGCTGCGCGCACTCAGACGGTCGGGAAGTCCGACGCTTTCGATGGGCTGCTGCGCCACGACGGCGGCGGCCGGGCACTCGAACCCTACACCGGACACTTCCAGCTTCGGCTTCGCCAGTGCGACCGCCACCAAGCCGGGCATGCCGTCCATGTTCAGTGTCCGTCCTATCGGCGAAAACACGGGCTGTCGAGGAAGAATCTCACAGGACACGTCGGCCCTGACCGCCTGCACCTGAGCCATCTTCACCCGGGCGGTATCGGCCCATCCCTGCCGCCGTCCAGCAGGAGCGGGTGAGACCGGACACGGCCTGCCATCGCGCAGCGGCTCGGTCAGCTGCGTCGGCCAACACGATTGCAGCGCGTGCGGTCGAGCAAGGAGAGAAGGGAACGGCAGTGTTTCGACAGGGTTTGGCTTCGTGGGTAGTCGTCCAGTTCCTCTCGGGCGTGCAGTGCCTGGCCTGTAAGACATTGATTTTCCGTATTTTTAGTTGGGTGTTTGGTCGCCAATGACTGGCCATCGGTAAAATGATGCATTATAGTAATGAGAACCATTAGCATTTTTTGTATGCGAGAAACACAGATTGATATGCGCGACATTCGGGGGGCTAACGGACTGGAGGTGAGAGGTGAGCGCACACAAGAGCTGCTACCGGCTGACAATGGAAGAACCACGCATCCGCAGCGTCCTGAGCGATGGCAAGACTCGGCTGCAGCTGCCCGACGAGATTGGCCAATGCTTCCAGGATTTTGTCGAACTTGAACCAGGCCTCGGTCTTGGCAGGCTGCACTATCGTCCGACTGTGCCGCTGATCGAGGAAACGAGCGGACCGCATGAAGGTCGGGTCATGGTCATCACCGTTGGGATGAAAGGCCGCTCCTGCTACGACGGGCAGGATGTCACCAGCCTGGAATTCCAGAAGGGCTACACCACCATCTCCTCGTTCCAGGGTATTCCCGGTGAGCGGCGCTACGAGGCGGACGTTACGGTTTCGCAACTGCGCGTGGTGGCGTATGAGCCGCTGATCTGCAAATACGTGGGCCCGGAGCGGGCGGCGGAGACGCTCGGTGGCAATCAGCTCAGCCGTCTGGCGTATCGCGCCAGCACGCCAGCGACAATGGCCCATGCCAACGCGTTGATCAGCCACCTGTTGCCTTGTAGTCGTCCGCTCTCGCGGCTGGACCTGCACATCCACACCCTTAGCCTGCTCAACGAACAGCTCAGCCTGCTGGCGCCGCAGCACGGTGCAGTTTCATCGCCGTTTTCGCCAGCGGACATCGACCGTATCGAGCAGGCACGGCAGATGATGGATGAGCACCTCGACAAGCCCCTGACGCTCGACTATCTAGCCACCATCGTCGGCATCAACAAGAACAAGCTCAAGGACGGCATGATCTACCTGTACAACGCCACGCCGGCGGAGCTGCTGCTGGAATTGCGCATGACCAAGGCTCTCGCGCTGCTGGAAACCGGGCTGCGGGTTTCCCAGGTCGCCTGGATGGTAGGCTACAAATACCCCAACAATTTCACCGTCGCCTTTACTCGCTACCACGGCAAATCGCCGAAAGCCTTGTTCGGCAAGCGACTACTGGAGCCGTAAGCTACCTCGGTGCGCCCGTGATCGATGACGGGCGCTCCAGCCTAATGTACTGAATGATGCATCCCTCCCGCCGCTGTCGAGAACGACAGCGGCGAAAATCATGTACTGGGCTGGCGGCCTGTGCGGCGTATCGTCGGCGACCTCGCCAAAAGCGGTCGGTTGTCAAACTTCATAATCAGCGGCTATCGGGCTCCGGCCTTGTAAATGCTCGGATAAAACCGTAGGTACCTCTGGGTAGTCCATCTCTGCTGTCTCGATATCCTTCTACTCAGCGTCAGCATCGGCGCACATCTACCAGAGCCTATTCGGTCTTGCGTCGGAGCATTCGGAAGAAGGTCGTTCGCGATATGGGCTTGACTGTGTATTTGATGTCGATTTTCGCTTCACGCCCTGTTCCACCTGAGAAAGTGAGGATCTCGAGCGCACGCTGATCATCACCACATAAATGTCGTCGTTATGCGCAGAGGTTGGTTGTAAATGCGGCCATGGAGTTCGACCAGGTTCAGCGCATCACCTAACTCCGAAAAAAGCTCAGATGTCGTAGTGAAGCTCACCGTTAGCTTGGGCGCTCGCGCTCACACCGAACAGGTACAAGGGCCCTTCTTCCAGAGGGTCGTACGCCAGCATGTCTAGGCCCGAGCGACCGAAGCGAGCCTGGGACTTGCTGTGCTTGTGCAGCACGTTGTCATACACCTGACGCGCTCGGTAGGAGCTGGCAAAGCGTTTATTCGGCTCCGCTAGGGTGTTGACGAGCCGGAGCGTTCAAAGAGGATGACTTTTCCAGTTGCGTGAGGTAGTCATTCGCTTCGCTCTGGCCACCTTTTGAGGCGCTTTGCAACCAGGCACGAGCGGCTTGAAGGTCTTTTCTGACTCCTCGCCCTTCCGCCAGCGCGAGCCCATAGTGATAGCGTGCCAGACTGACGTACGCAACATCGTCGGGCCGCTCTGCGCCGCGTCTCATGAGCGATGCGGCTTTCGCCAGGTCTACATCCACACCTGCGCCGGATTCGTACATCTGGGCAAGCCAAATCATCGAATACACATCGTTCCAGCGCTCGACACAATCTTCGAAAATCTTGATCGCCGACTCGTGATCACCCGTCTTTTCAGCGGCATAGCCGTAGAGGCATTTGATGCGTCTATCGCTATCCACAAAGCTCTCATAGCTCAGATCACTGGTCTGAGCGTGCGTAACTGGTATCGCGAGGACCAAACTTAGTAGAGGGAAATGTTTTGCCATCATGGTTTCGCCTCGCTGAGGACGTTGGAGAGCAATGGCCCCGCGTTCGGTCGATAAGCCAGATAGCCGATCTTCACGCCCAGCACTGGATCGGTTGGTGTGGCGTTCGCCAAAGCTGCGAAGCAGTCAAGGGCAGGCAACCCGCTCTCAGGTGATGAAATGACATGGGCGACTCCTGTGGAGTTGCCGTCAGCATAGGAACCCCGTCGCTATGGCGAAATATGCAAAAAGTGCCAGGCGCTGCATACCAATGTAGTAGTCCGGCACCAAGTCCAGGGCAAGCCTGCCCTTTCACGCCGTCCAGACTCGATAAAACCCGCGGTAAACGCGAAGCTTTTGGTATCCGGTTGGGGGCGGTCAAGAAATAGAAAATTTGCCCCAGAGGCCTTGCGATATGCCGATACCGGCTTTCGTAGGATCAGTTTCACAGGATTTGAACGACCAACGCAGCAGATAATTGCCGGGCTGCTCGGGGTAGCAGCGAATACGGGTTTCAACCGTGGGGCTAGCATCGGCTTGTGTCACTTTGTCCAGCCGGGCGAAGGTTCGGGATCGAAGTCCTCGAGTGCTCCCAATTGTGCTGCCCCTGCTAGAGCATCGCGGCGATTAAATTGCCCAAAAACGCAGTTTGACCGTTTTTACGGCTTGTTGGGATGGACGTTCTTATCAGCTACGAGCACGCGCACGCCAGTACCTTCGGATTGGTATTGATAAGGGCATGCCATTGGTGGGTAAAACGCAGGCGTGCACCCTTGCATGTCAGGTTTGCAAGTTCATGAAGTGCAAGCGGGGGCCCGTCTGGCGAGGCGAATGAGTTTAGCCCCGGCTGCGCTTCTACTCGCTCGAGACACGGCAAAAAGCCTCGACGGCAAATCGGATCGCGATTCACGACACGTCAAGGACCTGGGATATCTTTTGCCCCCGCGCATGGGCGAGTTCTTATGTCCAACGCGAGAGGGCGAAGAGCGAGGCGCAAACAGAGATGTGCCTGCGTATGGGAGCTGGCTGGGAGGGCTATAACTCGGTTTGCACCTGGTCAAGCACCCACTGCGGTTGCTGCATTACCGCAAAGTGCCCTCCCTCGATCATCCGCAGGCTGAACCCCTCGCCGCTGATCCGCTCCCAACTCAGCAGCGACTCATAGCGCACCTGTTGGTCGCTGATCGCGCCGAAGACCAGCACCGGGATACTCAGGGGCTGGAGATGTCGATGCTGGTAATTGAGGATCAGCTTCAGGTCGGCCTGCAGCACCGGCACCGCGAGATCCATCATCGCCTTGCTCTGCAGCACCTCTGGCGGGGTGCCGGCGAGGTTGCCTAGGTAATCGCGCAGAGCCTGATCGTTTAGCGCCGGCAGACCCGCGCAGGCCGGCAGCCAGTCCGGGCTCTGGCGCGAGGACACCAGCAGCTGCACGGGTGGCCTTTCGCCTTTGGCCAGCAACACACGAGCGGTTTCATATGCGAGCAGTGCGCCCAGGCTATGACCGAAGAGGATAAGCGGTTTGTTCGGCAGGGCGCGACACTGCTCGGCGAAGGCCTCGGCCAGTTGCGCCAGCGACTCGGCGAACGGCTCGCGCAAGCGCCGGCTGCGGCCGGGCAGTTCGACGGCATACAGCTCGCAAAGGCCTTGGGCGGCCTTTTTCCACGGGAAAAAACTCTGCGCGCTGCCGCCGGCGCAATGGAAACAGACCAGGCTCACTGGTGCCGCCGCATCGGCCAGCCACTGCACCAGGGCTGAAGGGGCACCGGGTTTCATTGCAGCATGTCCAGTTCCTCGGCGAGATAGAGCTGGCGCATCTTCGCGCGCTGGATTTTGCCGCTGGTCGTCTTGTGAATGCTGGTCGGCTGCACGAAGACGATGCGGTTGAGGGTGATGCCATGACTGTCCACCACCGCGCTACGCACCACGGCCTTGAGCTGGCGGCAATTGTCCTGCAGGCGGCGCTTGAGTTCACGATTCAGTTCGATGGCTGCGACGATGGTCTGGCGCTGCTGGTCGTCGTCATGGCTGAACACTGCGCAGCTTTGCGCCCGCAAGTCGCTCAGCGCCTCGATCACAGTGTGCTCGATGTCCTCCGGGTGCAGATTGCGTCCCTCGCAGATGATCAGATCCTTGAGCCGGCCGCAAATGTACAGCTGCTGGCTCTGCGGCTCGACAAAGCCCAGGTCGCCGGTGCGCAGGTAGGTCTGCGCACTGCCGTCGGCGAGTTGCGCGCCAAAGCCGGCTTCGGTGGCGGCTGGGTTCTGCCAGTAACCCTGGGCGACGGCCGGCCCCCGCAACCATATCTCGCCAATGCACCCCGACTCGCAGCGCTGCTCGCTCGCGGGGTCGATAATCGCCACCTGCGCTTCCCAGGAAGGTTCGCCGCAACCGACCAGTTCCTTTACTGCCGAAGGATCGCGGGGCGGTACCACCCGCTGCTCCATGGCCAGCGTCAGGGGGTCGGCCAGCAGTGAGTGCACAGGCCGGCCATGAGGCCCGCCGGAGACGAACAGCGTGGCTTCCGCCAGGCCATAGCAGGGCAGAAAGGCCGTCGCTCGAAAGCCATGGTCGGCGTAGCGCCGGGCAAAGCGCGCAAGGCTGGTCGGACGCACCACGTCCGCGCCGTTGAGCGCGTGGGACCAGCTCGACAGGTCGAGGCCCTCAAGGCGCTCGGCATCGTAACGCTCGGCGGCGAGGTTGTAGGCAAAGTTCGGCCCACCGGCCAGTCGCGCCTTGTAACGGGCGATGGCTTGCAGCCAGATCAGCGGCTGCCGGACAAAGGTCGAAGGCGCCATGACCACCGTGTGGTTACCCAGCACGATAGGCAGCAACTGGCCGAGGATCAGCCCCATATCGTGATGGTGGGGCTGCCAGGTGACGAAATCGCAGGTGTGATCCAAAGCCCAGGAGTCGCGCATCATCCGCAGGTTGGCGGTGATATTGGCGTGGCTGACCATCACCCCCTTGGGGGCTGAAGTGGAGCCCGAAGTGTACTGCAGGAAAGCGAGGCGCTGTGGGTCACTTTCCAAGGTTGGCGAGCAATGCGGATCATCATCGCACGCCGTGGTGGGGCAGGCCATCGGAAGACTTGCCGCCGGGCTGTCGGCAAAGGCCTGCCGCAGCATCGCCTGCTCGCTTCCGGCGACCAGCAACAGGCGACTGCCACTGTCGTCGAGAATCGTCAGGCAGCGCTCGATGCGCCGCCGCGTCGGCAAATTGATTGGCACGGCAATTCGCTTGCACATCAGGCAGGCGAGAAAGCTGGCGATGAATTCCAAGCCCTGCGGGAAGAACAGCGCAACGCGCTCGCCCGGCTGACTCAGGGTCTGCAGCTGACGGGCAATAGCGCTGGCCCGGCCAAGCAGCTGCCGGTAGGTCAATCGCTCCTGTTCGCCGCCGTTGTCGTCGAGCAGCGTGAACAGCACCTTATCCGGGTGGGCCCAGGCGCGTAGGGCGAGGCTGTCGTGGATGGCCAGCGAACCGGTGGCGGAGGCCAGTTCCTGGGTGCTCAGGCAGGTCTTGTTAAACATTGGCAGGCTTCTCGCAGGCGGCTTGGGCAGCGATTTCGGCTATGGCGGTGGCCAGCTCGGCGATGCTCGGGTATTCGAAAATCAGCGTCGGTGACAGCCGCAGCCCGAACTGCTCTTCCAGGTTGCCGATCAGTCGAGTGCCGGTCAGCGAACCGACACCCAAGGCGCCAAGGGGGGCTTGCAGATCGATGTCCTCGACCGGCAGATCTGCCTCTTTGCAGATGAAGTCGCTGATGTGCGTTTGTAGAGTCTCGACCAGGGTCATGAGCTTTTCCTTGTGGGGGCTTCTGGCGTAGCGGACGTGGGGCAGAGCAATTCGAGCAACTGCGCCGCGGGTAATGGAATGGGCAGGGTCGGCGCGTGCAGCTGGCGCCACTGATTAAACAGCCATAGCGAGGCGTCGCCCGGCATTTGCGCGTCAAGCAATGCACCCTGGAGACGCACGTGCAGCTCGCGTCGGACCTCACCATCGGCGGGCGCCGTGGCGCTGATCAGCGGTGCGGAAAATGATGCTACGATGGCTTGCAGGCCGGGCCAGTCATTGCCGCCGGCACTCAGGTAAAAGGTCTGCAAGGCCTCGCTCTGCTCACTCACGGCGCGGTCGAGGACGTAGCCGGGAGAGCGACTGGCCAGCTCCGGAAAACGCCAGTCTGTTAGCAGGCCGTGGTCGAGCCGCCCCAGCCCCGCGAGCTGTCGCTGGCGTCCGACAGGCACCGCGGCCTCGGCGCTGAGTAGAAACACGGCGCCGGGCATGACGAAATCAACGCCCAGATCGAACATGGCCCGGGCGCTGGCGGGGGTCCCGATCAGACCGCTGGCGCCAATCAATGGGCGCTGTGTCTGTGGCAGTTGCTCGCGGCGGGCCAGCGCTTCTAGCAGCAGGGGCAGTTGCCGGTCCGCGGCGATCACCAGGGCATTGGCGCCGGCCAGACTTGCGTCGAGCGCGGCGTCATGATCGAGCCGGGCCAGCCAGTGCACCGTCGGCCAGCGCTTGCGCAGGGCCGACCATTGATCCGCCGCCAGGCTGCTGGCGGCAAACTCGATGCAGCGCACGCCAAGCTCGGCGACCCACGCCAGCCGCGCGGCGCCGCTCAGGCTGACGCCAAAACGACCGCTTAGTACGGGGTTGTGTTTCAGGCGCTCAAGGGTGCTACGCAGCTGTTCGTCGTCCAGCCCTCGGCTGTCGAGCAGACCTATGGCGCCGTGACGTGCCAGTTCGGCGAGCAGCGCTTCGCCGCCGTGCTCGGGGAGCAGGGCAGCGACCAGTAGCGATCGCGCGCCGCCCTGGGGCTGCTTCGGTATGGCCGGCGGAGCATGCTCGCGAATATCCTTGAGCATGTCGCCGAGAATCGCCGGCTGACCGACTTCGACGAAGTCCTCGACGCCCTCGGCCAGCAATCGCTCCAGGACCTGCTGCCATTGCACCGGATGGGTCAGGTGCCTGGATAGCGCCTCGACCAGTTGCTCGCGGCGATGAGGACGGGCGTCGAGATTGGCGATTACCGGGAAGGCCGGCGCGCGAAACTGGCCGCTCAGTTCCTGGAGAAAGGCCCGGAACGGTGTCTCTGCAGCCTGCATATGAGACGTATGGAAAGGCCCGCTGACCTTGAGCGTCAGGGCGCGAATGCCTTGACTGGCGCAATGCGCCAGCAGCCGCTCGAGGGCCAGATGGCTGCCGCCGACAATGATCTGTCGCGGGCTGTTGATATTGGCGATAGCCAGACCCAGGTCCGGCAACTCATCAAGCAGTTGCCGGACTTGGTCATGGTCACGGCCGAGTACCGCCATCAGCCCACCACCCTCGACCTGCGCCATCAACCGCGCCCGCTCGATTACGATGCGCAGGCCCAGAGCGAAGTCCAGTACACCGGCAGCGGTCAGCGCGGCATACTCGCCGACACTGTGACCGGCCGCCATGCTCGCCGCTTCGCCGTTTTCGCGCGCGGCCAGATAGCCTAGCCAGGACACCACGTAGATCGCCGGCTGGGTGTAGAGGGTCAGGTTCAACTGCTGCTCCGGATCCTCCAGGCACAAACGTTCAATGGAATAGCCAAGGATCCTGTCGGCCTCGGCGACCTGTTCGGGAAAGCGCGCAAACAACGCCGCGCCCATGCCCTTGCGCTGGCTGCCCTGGCCCTGAAACAACCAGGCCTTCATGCGCTCACCCGGATGCCGCGCATTTCCAGGCCGTCGAGGCGCAGTGCACAGCGGCCATCGGCATTGCACAGGCTGACAGCGAACAGCGCGCCCTGGCGAACCATGTCCAGATGCCGCGCGCCCGGTAGCGCTGCGGGATCGAGGAGAAGCTGGCGAATGCGCCAGGGCAGACTGGTGCCGGTCGCCGGATCGAGCAGCGCCTGGGCGGCGCTGAAGCTGCTCAACAGCGCGGCCCAGAACGGCAGATCCTCAACGCCCTGGCACGCCAGAGCCAGGCTGGCGTGCAGGCCGTCCGGGGTGCTGCGCACCCCTTGCAGGCCGCGCCCGCTCACGCTGTAGCGCAGGCCCTGATCGGCCAGGCCGGTATAAAACGCCTTGGCCGACAGCGTGATTGCGCCGATCTCGGCTTGCAGGGCCTGCGGCGACTGGCTGAGCGCGGCACTTTCAATCTGCAGCAGCACCTGCTCGCCCAGGCTGGCCTGCCAGTGCCGGCCGGCCTGGGTAAACCGCATGGCTTCGCCGGTTGTCAGCGTCTGCGGCGGGCCGAAGCGCATATCCAGCCAGCTCAGTACGGCGTTCGGCTGTTGACGCAACGCCTGACCAATCAACCCGGCCAGCGCCATGGGCGAGCCGGGCAAGGCCGCGCCGGGTTCCCAGCACGCCAGCCAGGCCTGGGCTGGCGCAGGCGCGGCGCGGCTGGCGGCCGCCACGCCAGCCGCCGGGGTATACCAGACGCGCTCCAGGCGCCATGGATAGGCCGGCAGCGGAATCTTGCCAGGGCGCGGTTCGTCGCCATACAGACTCGACCAGCTCGGGCTGGGAACCTTGCTGCCGGCCCAGTGCACGGCCCACTGCGCCAGGTGTTCGGCGTCGGCCCGCTGCGGGTTGCTGGCCGGCGCGGCGACGGCTTGCCCGGCGCCGCTGCAGAACAGCGACTGGGTACTGTCGAGGCACGGGTCAAGATAGTCGCGCAGGCCGTCGAACAACTTTTCGCGACTGTCTGCCACAAAGGCCAGTCGCTGGGCCATGGCGGCGCGCCCTTCCAGCAGGCTGCGGGCAATGGCGGCGAGGCTGGCAGCGGCCAGTTGGCTGGCCGGCAGGGCGCCGAAACTCTCCAGGCGTGGTTCGGCCGGCGCGTCCAGCCGCGCTGCGGCGACCAGCCGCTCGACCACTTCTTCCAGGCTGAGCGCGCCCCGCCAGGCGTCGATCGGCGCGTCCAGATGCTCGGCCGCCAGGGCCTGCTCCAGGCAACCGACAAAATAATCGGCATCGACGTTCAGGTCGGCCAGTCGGGTGGGCTCGGCGTCCAGGCCGAGCAGATCGCGCAATCGCTCCAGCAGCGCCTGACGCAAGGGCGCCGCGCGGCTCGGTGCCGGTTCGCCAAAGGCTTCGAGCAATTGCCGGGCGCGGGCGCGCAGGCCGCCTTCATCCCTGGCCGAAAGCAGAATCAAATAAGGCTGCCGGACAGGCGCAGGCGCGGTTTCCGGCGCCGTATCGGCGGCCTGCAGCACCACATGGGCATTGACCCCGCCAAAGCCGAAGGCGCTGACGCCGGCCAGCAGCGGTTCTCCGGGACTGACCGTCAGCGGTGCGCTGCCGGTGGGCAGATAGAAGGGGCTGCCCTCCAGGTTGATCTGCGGGTTGAGGCTGGCATGGTGCAGATTGCCGACCCGTTGCCGGTGTTGCAGACACAGCAGGCTCTTGATCACCGAGGCAATCCCGGCGGCGGCCTCCAGATGGCCAATCTGGCTTTTCAGCGCGCCCAGGGCGATGGGCGCGCCGCTGCCCACGGGCAGCGCCTTTTTCAAGGCATTGATTTCAACCGGATCACCCAGGGGGGTGCCGGTGCCATGGGTTTCAATCAGGCACGCCTGGCGCGGCGAATAGCCGGAGTGCTGCCAGGCACGTTCGATCACTTCGCTCTGTGCTTTGGGGTTGGGTGCGGTAAAGCTGTGGGCGCGCCCGCCGTGGTTCTGCGCACTGGCGCAGACCTGGCCATAAATGAAATCACCATTGGCGCGGGCCACTTCCAGCGGCGCGAGCACCAGGGCGGCGACGCCTTCGCCGCGCACATACCCATCGGCGCTGGCGGCGAAGGTCTGACAGTGCCCGGCATGACTGAGCATGCCTGCCTTGGCGAAGGCGATAAACAGCTCCGGACCGAGAAGCAGATTGACTCCACCGGCTATTGCAAGGTCACACTCGTCGGCTTGCAAAGCTTGGCTGGCACGGTGCACGGCCACCAGCGAACTTGAGCATGCGGTGTCGATGCTCTCGCTGGGACCGTGCAGGTCAAGGCAGTACGATACCCGGTTGGCTATGGCTGTCAGGGCAATGCCAGTGCCACGCCAGGGATCGATGGGCACCGCATCGCGCCGCAGCAGCGTCGGGTAATCGGCATGACCGACTCCGACAAAAACCCCGACCCGACGTTCGGTCAATTGCGTGGGGTCATAGCCGGCGTCTTCCAAGGCGGCCCAGGCGGCTTGCAGAAACAGCCGTTGCTGCGGGTCCATGCTCTGTGCTTCGCGGGGCAGGATGCCGAAGAAGCGCCCGTCGAAGCAGTCGACATTCTCGATGAACCCGCCGCGCTGGCAGTAGCTGGTGTCTTCGCCGGCGTTCAGCTCGCTGTCGTAGTCGCGCCAGTTCCAGCGCTCGGCAGGCACCTGGCCGACCGCATCGCGACCGTCGCGCAGCAGGCACCAGAATGCATGCAGATCGGCAGCGCCGGGAAAGCGTCCGGACATGCCGACCACTGCCAGCGGTTCGGCATTCAGAGTTGGCATGCGCTGCGCTCCAGTGGACCATCCGTCTGTGCCCGGGCGCGCTGGCGACCCTGGCGCAGTTCCTTAGCTAGGTAGTGCATGTAGGTTGGGCCGTGCATTTCGTAGTTGTTGCGCGGGGTGGCCAGAAACTCGCGCTCAATGACCTTGCGCTCTGCTGCGATATGCGCGCGCTCGCGGGCGGCCGAGGGACGCTGGTAGTCGCCAGCAAAGTAGTCGGCGGCCAGCTCGGCCTGGCGCTCCATCATGTCGAGAAAGCCCCAGGTCACCGCCTGGAATAGGCCAATAAAGGCCAGGTTCGGTACATCGGGAAGGAAAATCCGCTGGAACAACGGAATGCGGTTTTCTTTTACCTGCAACAGGTCCGGCGGCAGAAACGGAAAGTCGGTGTGGTAGCCGGTGGCGTAGATCACCGCATCCACCTCCAGCCGACTGCCGTCGACAAAGTGCACGGTATTGCCCTCGATACGCTGTACCTGCGGCACCACCTTGAGCTTGCCATCGCCGACCCGGTTGCCGAAATTTTCCGACAGGGTCGGCAGGCTCGACATCATCAGGTGGTCGGGCTTGGGCATGCCCAGTTGCTTGCGCTTGGCAATCAGCAGCTTGTACAGGCCCGTGAACATCAGCCCGCTCAGCGGATAGGGCAGGATCTTCCTCACCCACCAGTCGTTCAGATGCCCCATGACCTTGTCGATGCGAAACCCGAACAGGTAATGCGGCAGCACATATACTCCGCGGCGCAGGGAAAGATAGGTCATGCGTGCGTCATGGCTGACATCCACCGCGATCTGCGCGCCGCTGTTGCCGACACCGACCACCATCACCCGCTTGTCCTGATAGGAATGGCGGTAGCGGTACTGCTGGGAGTGAATGCTGTCGATCCCGGCCGTGGCGGCGTAGTCCGGCAGGTTCGGGGTGTTGTGATGGCCGTTGGCGACCACCAGGGCGTCGTAATGGCGGACTTCGCCGGAAGCCAGGGTGACCCGCCAGACGCCGTCCGGAAGCCGTTCGGTGTGCCGCACCGGGCAGTCCAGATGGATCGAGTCGCGCAGCTCGAAGTGCTCGACAAAGCTTTCCAGGTAAGCGTGCACCTGGCGGTGCGAGGGAAAGTCCGGATAGTGCTGCGGCATCGGGAAGTCGCTGAACTGATACAGGCCCTTGGGCGTGTTCATGTTCATGCTGTGCCATACCGAAGTGTGCTGGCCCGTATCGTCGAAGGCCCAGATCCCGCCGATGCGGTCACGCTTGTCGAAGCAATCAAACTCGATGCCCTTGCGCTTCAACGCACGGGCCATGCACAGGCCACCGACGCCGGCGCCGATGATGCAGACCATCGGGCCACGGCCCTGCAGCGGACGAATGCTGGCCACGCCCGGTTCGGCGAGGTGCGACGGGTTGAGGCGAGTGTGCTCGGTCACAGGTTCAGTCCTTTTTTTTTAGCCTGGGTCAGGCTGGCCAGAAAGTCGGCGGTGCGGGTATCGCCCAGACGCAGGTTGTGCTCGGCGCAGTCCTGCAGAACGCCGTCGATGCCACGGGCCAGAGCCCGGCGCAGGTTGGCGATGATCAGATCGATGGCCTCGCGGTCGATGTTCAGCGGCGGCAGGTAGCGCAGGCAGTTGTTGTAGATCGGGCAGACCGCGGCGGCGACGCCGCCTTCGGGATCGCGCAGCAGGCTGCCCCAGAGCAGGTAGCCGAAGCTGCGCTCGACAAACGTCGGGGTGCCGGCCAGATCCAGTTCGACAGTCAGCAACAGGCCCTCGCCGCGCACTTCTCGGATCAGCGGGAAGTCGCGCTGTACTTCCTGCAGGCGCTGCTTGAAATAGCCACCCTGGCTGCGCACCTGTTCCAGCGCGGCATCGCGTTCCAGGGCCTGCAGGCAGTTGAGGGCGATATGCGCGCTCAACTGGGCAATGCCGCGTTCCTGCAGATCGCCCAGGCGCTCGGGCTGGCGCTGCGCCGCCCGTTGCGCCAGGGCATCGTGGTGGAGCACCACGCCCATGGGCAGCAGGCTGTCGCACAGCGCGCTGCCGAGGGCGATGATATCCGGCCTTGGCACCTGCGCCTGGCTATGCAAAAACCTGCCGCTGACCAGATTGGTCTGGGTTTCATCAATGCCCACCAGATAGCCGCCCGCCTCGCGATGGCGTTCGATCAGGGCGATCAGCTCAGGCGGAATCGGCCGCGAGGCGTTGGCATCGACCTGGATCGTCTCGAACCAGACCATGGCGATCTCGCCGCCAAGCAGATGCGCCTGTAACTGCGCCTCGGCATCGCTGGCCGTCGGGTCGACAAACACCGTGTGGGCGTGCAGCGGCTCGAAGGGCTGGCGGAAGATGTCGAACTCCTCGTTGCGCGAGGCTGCCGCACTGAGCATGGAAAAACCCAGTCCACCGCTGAAGCACAGCAACTTGCGACGCTCACCGCGGGCGGCCAGCAGGCCAAGGGTCAGTGCCGCCTCCACGGCGGTGACATTGCTCGACGCCGGCAGCGCCAGCGGCAGGCCGGTCGTTCCCGCCAGCAGATTTTGCAGTTCGCTCCAGTAGTCGCGGCTGGCGTCATGCTGGAGAGCGACCTGTTCGATCACATCCGCAGGGTTCAGGCCGCGCGGGCAGGTGCCGACATTGACGAAGCAGTCGATGATTTCCCGCGAGGGCTGGCCATCCTCCACCAGCCGCGAACGCACACCGCGGGCTTCGTGGAAGCGCCCGTGAAAGCCATGCATGCGGGCGATCTTCGCGTAGCCGCTGTTGCCGTAGCGCAGATGCGCCTGATAGGTCGCCTCGCTGCTGGCGGCGATGCGTCGCAACTGACGCTGCTCATCGGTGCCAAGGCCTGCGGCGAAATGCTCCATCAGGTGCTCGACGGCCAGCCTGAAGGGCAGGCCGAAATTGCTCATCACATGGCGCACATAGCTTTCATTGGGGGTCATCAGCCAGGGATTCTTCACCCGACCATGCACCAGGCAGGCGCCCAGCGGCGTTTGGAAACCGCCCAGGCCTTCACCGAAGACGATCAGGTCGGGGCTTTCGCGAAGCTCCAGCAAGGGCCAAGCCCCGGGTTGCCGACAATGCTCGACGACAATGCTGAGAATGCCGCTGCCGGCCAGTCCGCTGATGCAGGCATCGAAGGCTGCGGGCGTGGCATCACGGGCCTCGATACAGGCCACCGCCGCCAGTTGCTCGGGACCACTGCCGGCCAGATACGCACGGGCCTCGGCCAGGCTGGCGACCACCTGTACGCCGGGCACCAAGGCGCTGGCGTCCTTGCATTGCAAGGGGTCGAAATAACGCGCCCAGTAACCGCTGGCGTCGATCAGCAGCAGCCTGCCCTCGCCACCGGGCGTGCGATTGCGCGCATGATGGCGGGCCAGGCGCAGCGCCGCGTCGAGGGATTCCTCCAGGGAAGTCATGAAGTAACTGCGGTACTCCCCCGGCTCGTGCTTGCCGCGCCGGCTCACATGGTTGAGCAGCAGTGCGGTTTGCGCCGCCGGGGCGGACAGGATGGCGCAGTGGCCCTGCTCGCCCTGGCGAACATAGTCTTCGAGGGTTTCCAGCGTCTGTGCGGTGGCCGGCTGGAACACTCGCGGACGCGCGCGAGGCGGACTGTCGGGGCTTGGCAGACTCTGCAGAAATTCCAGCAGCAATTCGTTATAGCGCTGGTGGTGAGTGAAGCCGAGCAGATGCCCGGCACCCGCCACTTCGATCAATTCGGCGTGGGGCACCGCCGCAGCGATCAGCGCCGAATAGGCCGGCGGCTGATAGGCGTCCTCACTGCCGCAGATGATCCGGCAGGGGCACTGCACGCGGGCCAGGAGCGGGCGCAGGTCGAAGTCGCCGATGACCTGCTGGTAGGCCGGCAGGGCTGCCATGTTCCAGCCGCGATTGAGGGTCATGAAACGCGGGCTTTTCTGCAGCTCGCCCATCAACACCGGGAAGTTCGAGGCCCCTTCGCTGAATGGCGAGCTGACGCTGAGGCACAGCCCCGCGCAGCGCTCTGGGTGCGCCAGGGCAAAGGCCTGCGCCAGCACGCCGCCAAAGGAATAGCCGATCACCGGCAGCGCCTGGCGGATGCCCAACTCGTCGAGCAGCGCGGCGGTATCGGCCACCAGATGCCCGATATCGAAGGTTTGCGGCAGTTCGGCCTCACCGCAACCGGGCAGGTGGAACATGATCAGCCGATGCTCCTGGCCCAGGGCCTGCATTTGCAGGCGCCACATCACGTCGTACTGCATCACCAGCCCGCCCAGCAACAGCACGGGCGTGCCGCTGCCATAGGTGGCGCACTCCAGGCGCGAACGATCAGGGCGCTGGATCTGTATCCGGCTGGCCAGGCGGCAGATCGCCAGCTGCTCGTCGAGCAGGGCCTGGGGAGGTTCCTCGACGCCGATATCCGGCGTGGCGGGCACTGGCCTGGGCGCCGCGTGTTCATGGCGCTGCCACAGGGCTTCGATGCTCAGGGCGGTGCCGGAGCTGGGCGCTTTCGGCGTAGGCGTGGACGTGGACGTGGGCAGCGTGGGCGCGACGATGGCAAGCGGCGTGGGCGGCGTGACCACCGCAGCCGGAGCGGGTTCGCTGTCGCCATAGTGCGCCAGCAACGGCGTCTTGTGATTGGCCAGCAGATAGCCGCAAAAGCTCTGCAGGTCCTGGAACTCGAAAAATACCGTAGGCGGAACGCTGATGCCGAAGCGTTTGCTGAACAGCGTGCCGATCTCGGTAGAGGCGATGGAGTCGAGCCCGTAGTCCATCAGCGCGCGTGTCGGCGAGAAGTCCTCGGGGTCGATCTTCAGCACGTCCAGCAGCAACTGGCGCAGATCGGCAAGCAGACGCGGCTCCAGCGCCGGCGCAGGCGAGTTCAGGCTGTCCAGCAATTGCAGGGCCTGACTGGCGCTCAGCGCGCTGGCGCCCGCGTCGCCGGCAAAGGGCAGGCGAGTGGATTGATTCATGGTCATGCCTCGCGTGAAGTCGATGGTCAGGCGCTGTGCGCCAGGGGTTGCGCCGGCTGCAGGCGCGCGGTCAGAAAGTTCATGGCCTTGATGAATTTCCACAGATCGACTTCATGGGCATGCCGCTGGGTCTGCATGAAGCGCTGCTGGCCCAGATCAAGCAGCTCCGGCTGCAGCTTCATCTGCATCAGGCTGTGCCAGGCCGGGCTGCGCGCGGCACGGGCCTGGATATAGGCGGCGACGAAGCGGCCGGTCATATTGGCCAGGTTGCCGATGCCGGAAGGCGTGTTGAGGTAGCCGACGAACACCAGGTCGTCGTAGGCGGCCGGCAGCATGCGCAGGAACTGCGCGTCGAAATCGCGCTTCCAGTTGTAGGTCTCAAGCGGCAGGAACGGCAGGTCGATGCCATAGCCGGTGGCCCAGACAATCAGGTCGACGCTCTCCACACTGCCGTCGGCAAAGTGCACCTGCTGGCCGTCGAAATGGCTGATGTCGGGCTTGGGCAGCACGTCGCCGTGACCGATGTAGTAGAGAATCTGCGAGTTGAGAATCGGATGGCACTCGCGGATCCCATGGTCGGGCGCCGGCAGGCCGAAGTCGCGGCCATCGAAGCCCGCGAACTTGAAGCTGCGCTCGACATGGGCCCAATACTCGTCTTCGTCGGCGAATTTGGGCGCCTGGTCCATCAGCCATTCCTGGGTCGGCTGGCCGTCGATGAACTTGGGCATATAGTGATAGCCGCGGCGGGTCGAATGCAGCGCGCGTTGCGCGGTCTGCGCGGCATCCACGGCGATGTCGCAACCGGAGTTGCCGCCGCCGACCACCAGCACCCGCTTGCCACGCAGCTGCTCCGAGGAACGATAGTCGCAGGCGTGTAGGGTTGAACCACTGAAGTTGCCGGGGTAATGGGGAATCGCCGGCGTGCCAAGCAGGCCGTTGCATACCACCACTAGCTCATAGCGGGCCTGGCGGCCATCGTCGAAGGTCAGCTGCCAGCCCTGGGCGTCCCTGGCCATCTGGCTGACGCGGGTGTTGAAGCGGGTGTGTTGCGCCAGCTGATAGTGCTCGGCCAGTTGCGTCAGGTAAGCGAAGACCTGGTTATGCCGGGGGTAGTCGGGATAGTCCTCGGGCATGGGAAAATCGGCGAACTGGGTGTTGCGCCGAGAGCTGATCAGGTGCACCGATGCATACATCTTCGAGGCCGGGCCGTCGGGCTGCCAATTGCCGCCGAAGCGGGCAGTGGCCTCGATGAGCTCGAACGCCACCCCGGCTGCCTTGAGGGCCTTGGCCACACCCAGGCCACTGGCCCCGGCCCCGATAATGGCGATTGTCGGCTGCTGCATTGCGTCACTCCCTTGAAAGATTGAAATAGGGCGGCTGGTCGCGTTCAGAGCATGGCCCGGAGCAGCTCGCGAGCCTGCTCCTGGCTGATTTCCTGGCGGGCCAGGCGGTCGAGAATGTCCTGCGGCGTCTGCGCGGGCGGTGCGACGACCTCACCTGTCCGGCGCGGAGACAGCTGCGTCCCAATGTCCTTGTCGCGCACGATGGCAGCGGGTGCGTCCGGCACAGGCGGCGGGGCGCTGACCCAGTAGCGGCGCCGGAGAAATTCGTAGCCGGGCAGCGGCACCTTGCGCCATGGCTCGCCGCCCGCCGGCAGGGCCTCGCCTGTGCGGGCGTCGAGCCAGGCCTGGGCCTGTTCGCGGCAAGCGACGCTGGCAGTCGCGCCGGCCAGCAATGCCCGGCCATCTGTGCCCGGTGGCTCAAGCAGCCATTGACCGAGCAGTTGACGCAGCTCGTCGAAGTTCGCGGCGACCACCGCCAGGCGCACTTCGTCGAACCGCTGGCGGCCTTCGCTCAGGGTGCGGGCCACATCGCGGGTGGTGAAACCTTCGCGACCAAGACGCTCGGCGAACGGTTCCGAGGCCAGTGCGCGCTCACGTTCCAGATGCTCGACGAAGCGCTGCAGGTAGCCGCGCAACTGGCCAGCACCGCGGGCACTGAAGACAAATACCTGGACCCCGCTGGCGGCGGCCAGTGGCCGGGCCGCGGCATCTTCAACCAACAGGTGCGCATTGGCGCCTCCGGCACCGAACGAGCTGATCGCCGCCAGCCGTGGCAAGCCATCGACCGGTGTGGGCCAGGCGGCCAGACGCTGCTGAACCACAAACGGCGTCTTGCTGAAATCAATATTTGGATTCGGTGGCTGGGCATGAATCGATGGCGCCAGTTGCTGATGCTTGAATTGCAACAGCACCTTGGTCAGCGCGGCCATGCCTGCCGCGGATTCGAGGTGGCCGAGGTTGGCCTTAATCGAGCCGATGGGGCACTGCCAGCCGGCCGGCACCTGGGCGGCGATGGCCTTACTCAGCCCACGGATCTCGATGGGATCGCCGAGGCTGGTGCCGGTGCCGTGGGCTTCGATATAGCCCAGCCGCGCAGCCGGCAGGCCTGAGCGCTCCAGCGCCCGGCCGATTACTTGGGCCTGAGCCTCGGCGTTGGGCACGGTGTAGCCGGAGGTCCGCCCGCCATGGTTGAGGTCGCTGCCACGGATCACCCCGTGGATATGGTCGCCGTCGCGCAGGGCCTGGGCCAGCGGCTTGAGCAGAACCACGCCGACGCCTTCGCCGGGCACATAGCCGTCGCCATCAGCGCCGAAACTGCGGCATTGGCCCTGGGTCGAGGCGAAATTGAGCTCGCACAGGGTGCGATACTTGTACGGGTGCAGGGACAGATTAACGCCACCGGCCAGGGCCAATTCGCAACTGCCGCCGCGGATCAGCTCACACGCTAGGTGCAGGCTGGTCAGTGACGACGAGCACATGCTGTCGATGGCGAACGACGGTCCTTCCAGGTCGAGACAGAAGGACACCCGGTTGGCGATCGAGGCATAAGAGGAGTTGGTCAGGGTCTGCGGTTTGCGCGGCCAACTGCTGGCGCCGTAGAACTGGTATTCGCCATACATCACCCCGGCGATTACCGCCACCCGCCGCCGTGGCACCCCCGATTGACGCGGGCCGCAGAGGGTCTGCGGGGTGTAGCCGGCGTCTTCCACGGCATGCCAGGCGGTTTGCAGAAACAGCCGCTCCTGCGGATCCATGCGTTCCGCGTCGCGGGGCGAGATGCCGAAGAACAGCGGGTCGAAGCAGTCGAAGTCATCCAGCAGCCCTCCCCAGCGGGCATAAACCGGATCTTCGCTATCGGCGGGTTCCCAGCGGCCGCTGATTTCGCTGACCAGATCGTCGCCGGCGGCAAGATGCTGCCAGAGCGCCTGTGCATCGCGGGCGCCGGGATAGCGCCCGGCCAGGCCGATAATCGCGATGTCCTCGCACCGTGCCTCGCTGGAGGACGGCAATGCCTCAACCTCCTCGGGCACGGCCATGGGTTCCGGTGCCGCCGGCAGCGGCACAGGGACCAGCCGAGCGACCTCGTCGGGATGTTCTTGACCGAGCAGCGCCGCCAGTTCACGCAGGCTGCGGACCTCGAACAGCACGGTTTTCGACAGGTTCGCAAAATGCTGTTCGAGGCGCCCATTGAGCTCCATGACAAGGATCGAATCGAGGCCGAAGACCTCCAGGGCGATATCAGGATCAACCTTGTCCAGGGCCGTGGCGGTGACCTCGGCCAGCTGCCGGACCAGATAGTCGAGCAGCGATGGGCTGCTGGCTGTGACGCTGGACGTACCAAGTGACGGGGTTGTCGGAGCAGGCTCAGCTGCTTTGATCGCGAACAGCCGGGCCACCGCCTCGCGCTGGCCGCACACGGGAATCAGTACCGGCTGGGACAACGTCAGGCAGCGCAGGAATACCTCCATGCCCTGTTCGCCAGACATCAGCGCCAGGCCATGCTGGGCGAGCCACTGGCGCACCGGTTCTGGGGCCTGCATGCCGTGTTCGGTCTGCCAGAGCGGCCAAGCGATTGACAGCGAGCGGCCTTGGCGCTGGCCCTCGTTGCAGCGCTGCAACCGTGCCTCGATAAAGCGGTCGAGCCAGGCATTGGCCAGGGCGTAGGTGCTCTGCCCGACATTGCCATAGACCCCGGCCAGGGATGAACAGACCATAAAGAGTTTCAGCGGATCGCTGGCAGTGGACCGGTCAAGATGTTGGGCGGCCAGGGTCTTGCCTTGCAGAACCTTGATGCGTTCGGCCGCGGGCTGGCGCAGGAAGAAGCCGTCCTGCAATACCCCGGCGCAATGGATCACGCCGTGGCAGGCGCCGAATCGCTGGCGGATGGCGGCCAGGGCGCCGTGCAGCGACTCGCTGTTGGCGCAATCGGCCTGCCAGTAACCGGCGTCGGCCGCACCCAACTGCCGCAATTGCTGCAGCCATCGTTCGCTCTCAGTGTCAGCGGCACGGCGGCCGATAATCGCCAGCTTCAGCCCATCGATTTTCGCCATGGCGCTGCTCAAGGCCCGACCCACCGCGCCAAGGCCGCCGCTGATCAGCACCGTATCGCCACGCGCCAGATCGCTCGAGACGCTGCCGGCCTGTGGCTCGACAAACCGCAACGCGGCGAGCTGGCGCTGACCGTCGGCCAGACGTACCCGTCTGACCCCGGGCCGGACCACGGCCCGCAGTTCGCCGTCGAGTGCGGCCTGCTCGGCAACAGTCGGGCTGGCGCTGATTTCAATCACGCTGGCACTCAGGCTGGGCAGTTCCTGGACCACCGAACGCAACAGCCCGTCGATAGCGCTGGTCGGGCCGGATTGCAGCAGCACCTGAATATGCAACCGCGGTGTGGACTGGCTTAGGCAGAGTTGACGCAGCAAATCCGCCGCGTCGAGCAGCGCATCAAGGCCTTCGCCCAGCGCATCCGCGGCTGGCGAAGGCGCACGCAGATCCAGCAGCAGACGTTCGGGCGTCAGCCCCCGGGATGCCAGCAGGCGCAGCAGCAGTTCGATCTGCCGTGGGTCGCTCAAATCGGCCTCGACGGTGCATGGCGCCTGGTACTGAAAGTGTTCGGCAGCGATCAGCCGCCAGCTATGCTCCAGCAGCCAGGCGGGCAGCTGGCTGTGCGCGGCGGTACCGAACAGCAGGGTGGTCGGCACGCTTGCGCTGTCCCGCTCCGCTGCCGGGGCCGGGAGCCAGCAGGGTTCGAGCAAATGCACAGGGTTGGCCGGCGCGACCCGATACTGGCGGAACGCGAAGGCTTCGATCACCAGCAGCAGTGCCCCGGAGTCAGCGAACACCCGGAAGTCATATAGGCGCGTCTGGCTACCCGGCGTCGGGCGCGGGCACACATGAACAAACAGCCGCTCGGTTAGCGCGCCGTAGCACTGCAGCGACTGGCACGCATAGGGCACGAATGTCGCGTCGATCTGCGAACCACCCCGCGCGGCGGTGACAAAGGCGCTTTGCAGCACGGCATCGAGCAGGGCCGGGTCAAGCGTGCTGAGCGGCTCATCCGTGCGCTGCTGCGGGCGCCAACGCACTTCAGTCAGCGCCTGTTCGGCGCCGAGCCAAGCGCCGGTCAGGCAACGGAAGCTCGGTCCGTAGGCGATGCCTAGGCGTTCGAGGGTCGGATACAGCTGCTCCAGAGACAACGCATCGCGGCATTCGTCACGCAGTTGCTGCAGGTTCGGCTGGCGCGCGGGCTCGCGCGACAGAGCGCGGCACTCACCACGAAAGCTCGGGCTGGTATGGCTGTTCGGCAGGGGATGGAAGGTGATGCGCAGGGCTCCCTCATGTCGTTCGCTACGACACTCCAGAGTGCGCGGCTGCTCCGTCTGGAAACGGATCGGACTGGCCCAGGTCAACTTGTGCAATTCCAGCGGCAGGCTGAGGCCGTGACGGCGAGCCTCGTTGTAGCAGAAGTCGATAAAGGCCGCGGCGGGCAACACCGGTTGGCCCTGGATAAGATGATCACGCAGGAAAAAGCGCCGCGGATCGAGCAACACAACGCTGCGCTCGGCGGCTGCGGCTCTGTCGAGCCGTGGCAGTTGGTGGCGATCCCTGGCAAAGGGGTAGAGCGGCGCGGCGAGCGGACCGGGTTCCTGATCCCAGAAGCGGCTCCAGTTGCCGAGCTGGCCGGCGACCCAGGCTTGCGCGAGGTGTTGCGGGTCGGTACCGGCCGGTTTGGCGGTCGGCGCAGCGCCCGTGCCCGCCAGCAGGCGACCCTGATAACCGACGGCGGCGCCCTGGATAAAACGGCTCATGCCTTCGCGCAATTGCTGCAGGTTATCGGCGACCAGGGCGAAACGATAGTCGAACGCCGGACGGCAACATTGCAGGGTATAGGCCAGCTGGCTGGCGGATGCATCGGCATGGCGCTGCAACCAGTCCAGCAGGGCGCCGGCCTGCTCCCGCAGCTGGACTTCGCTACGCGCCGACAAGACGAACACCGGAACTCCCGCGCTGCTAGTGCGAACCTGAGCGTCGGGGGCCTGTTCGAGGATGACATGGGCATTGGCGCCACCGGCGCCGAAGGAGCTGATTCCGGCCCGCCGCAGGGCGCCGGCCGGCCAGTCGCAGGCTTCCTGGACAATACGCAGATGGCTGCGCTCCAGTCCGGCATCCGGGTTCAGCGTGCGGGCATGGAGCGACGGCGCCAGGCGCCGGTGCTGCAATTGCAACACGACCTTGCTCAGACTGGCCATCCCGGCCGCCGCTTCCAGATGGCCAAAATTGCTCTTGATCGAACCGATATGGCAGGTCTCGGCACTGTCGCTGGCCAAGGCCTGCTTGAGGCCTTGCAGCTCGATCGGGTCGCCCAGGCGGGTACCGGTGCCATGGGCCTCGATATAGCTGATGCTGCTGGCCGACACCTGGGCATCGGCCAGCGCCTGTTCAATCAGCGCGGCCTGGGAACTGGCGCTGGGCACCGTGTAGCCATTGGTGCGCCCACCATGGTTGATGGCGCTGCCCTTGAGCACCGCCAGCACCCGGTCGCCATCGCGCAGCGCCTGAGCGAGTGGCTTGAGCAGCAGGGCCGCGACCCCTTCACCGGGGACGAAGCCGTCTGCGGCGCTGCCGAAGGCATGGCACCGCCCGGTGGGCGAGAGCATATGTTGTTGGCACAACTGCACGTACTTGGCCGGGTGACTGTAGAGATTGACCCCGCCGACCAGGGCGGCGCGGCATTCGCCCTTGCGCAGACTGGCCATGGCCATATGCACGGCGGTCAGCGATGACGAGCAGGCAGTGTCGATGGCCAGGCTCGGCCCGCACAGATCCAGAGCAAAGGACACCCGATTGGCTACCGACCAGGGCAGACCACTGGGAATCGAGGTCTGCCCGGCCTGCCAGAGCGCCGGCCCGAGTAACGGGTAGGTATTGCTGGTGATACCGACAAACACACCGATATCCAGCGAGCCATTGGCATGGCGCAGCAACCGGCTGCGCTCGCCCAGGTGGCCGCTGTCTTCCAGGGCATGCCAGGCGCATTGCAGAAACAGCCGCTCCTGGGGATCGAGACAGGCCGCTTCGCGGGGCGGAATCGCAAAGAACTGCGCGTCGAACTGCTCGATGTCCTTGAGGAAACCGCCCCATTTGGCGTAGCTCAGGCCCGTGCCGCGGGCGTCGCTACCCGCTTCGAAAAAGCCCTCCAGCGACCAGCGCTCAGCGGGAATCTCACTGATCGAATCGAGGCCATCGAGCAGGTTCTGCCAGAGCTGATCGAGGTTGTCCGCATCGGGAAAACGGCCATGCAGGCCGACGATCGCGATATCCGCACAGGCCTCGCTCCGAGGCTCAGTGGCGAGAGGCGCCAGCACTGGCCAGCCGTCATTCGCGCGAGGTACCGCGGTCGGTGCGGGCAGTTGCTCGTGCAGGTACTTCGCACTGCTCGCTGGATGTTCGCGCAGCAGGTGGTCGGCCACCTCGCGGATACCACGGCAATCGAAAAGCAGGGTTTTACTCAGGTTGGGAAAAATCGGCTGGATCAGCTGGTTGAACTGAATTATTGCCAGTGAATTGAGCCCAATCTCATAAAACGTCGCGTCGTCGTGCAGCTCCTGCAGGGCTACGTCGGTGGCCTCGTGAAAGAGGCGGCGGACTAGGTCCATAAGCGCAGCGCGTTTCGATGCATCTACTAAATTAGGCATTGTTAACTCCTATAGGCAAACACAACTATCGATGCCGATCGTTAAAGAAGTTGTTCACGCTTGACTACAGGCAACAACAAGCAGGGTAATTTATTTTGGATCTACAAACGTGCATTAAAGAGTGATACTGGGGGCGGGATAGAATAGGATGTTTAAGATAAACAGGATCATCCACAAACCAATCTCAAGCGTTTCAGTAATAGGCTGAATACGCTTTACAGCTCCATAGGCATGGATTGCAAACATCAGGGAAAACACTACGAAAAGTACATCGAAGGAATAACTGAAGCTTGTGCCCGTAGTTGCGGAACGCAACATTGTTGCTTCGATCACCAAAATAAAGGCGCCAAGACACCGGCCAAAGTAGATGGTTAGGTGTTGCTGCTCGGGGATTGCCCAGCGCATTGCTCTAGCCCAAGCAAGTGGGGCGATAAAGATGGGCAATGCAAAGAAAAGCGTGGTCAACAGCATCAAGGTTGTTATGTATTCTTTGCTGTATTGCGCATAATAACCGAGCATTGGGCAGCTCCTTACTTATGGCGCCAATAGGCGCAATTTAAAGTTTTTGTTATGGGTCTCTTTGCTGAACATAAGAATTGCTGCGGGCGTGCATACTTGTCAAGCAAACAAAGTGCCATCAAGACCAAAGAAAGGAGAGGGGTAGTAATTACTACTACTGAAGTTCCGTAAAGTTTATGCGTAATGCAGTGGTGGATATACGAAATATTGTTTGTGAGTCCATTGCATGAACGAACAGGAGATAGCCAACTTAACCGACGGCGCCAGCAATCGTTATGTGGGAGAGTTTCACGAGGACCTGCACTATTGATTCAATGGCTTAACGGTGCGCCCGCCCGCCTTGCGCGGCCAGCACGGATCGCGCAGGGCTTATTCGTCGCTTTCTGCAACGTGATTCCGTGGACGAGCATGTCGACCTGACCACCGATGCAATACAGCACCTGTCCGGTTATGGGTGGCCTGGTAACGCGCGCCAGCTGAACAACCCGCTGCGCTGTGCGGTCGCCCTGGCTGACAACGGGATGATTGATCTCGATTGCTTACCGCAGGAGGTCCAATCTGCGCTCGCGGGGCGGACATTCCTTGCGCAAAGTCGCTCACGACGACCCGGGATGCTCGGCCAAATCACAAGAACCGCTTTGGGGAAGCGTTTGGGTTACCGCAAGTCACTCAGCTTGTAGATACACCGCATAAGTATGGGTGCACTCATAAAAACCGTGCTTGCCGTCGTACCGCTGATGCCGGAATTGCGCACCCCGGCGTGGAATCCCAGGCCAGCCCGAGTTGACGGCTGCGACATCTGTCGCGTCTTGGCGACAGGGCAAAGGGCGCACCCAGGACGTGCGATCACCATCTGTATGCGGAGCGGCGATTCAGAAGGCACTGCAGGACAGCAGGACAGCAGAACAGCAGAACTGCAGAACTGCAGAACAGCGGTCTGAGGGCTGTTTTGGGGGCATGAGCGGTAAACGGTGAAGTCGTCAGGCTCGCTTGGCATGTGCGTTGCCTTAATGACGCGAAGGGAGGATTTCCCGCTTCAGGTCGTTTCTGTAGTTTGGAACACGTGTGCCGGAGCGCTGGGTTCCAAGGCTGCCCAATCGCTTCCTTCTGGCCTGACCTGGGGCGGGCCGCTGGACGTCGTCGCGGAAAAGATCGCCCAGGTGCGCGAGAAGGCGGCCCGGCATGGTCGCACGGTGCGCTTCGGCATTCGTTTGCATGTCATCGTGCGTGAGATCAATGAGGAGGCATGGGCTGCCGCCAATCGGCTGATCAGCCACCTGGACGATGACACCATCTCGCGCGCCCAGGCCTCCCTCGCGCGCTTCGACTCGGTGGGGCAGCAACGGATGAGCGCGCTGCATGGCGGCCGCAAGGACAAGCTGGCGGTTGCACCCAATCTCTGGGCAGGCGTCGGACTGGTGCGTGGTGGCGCTGGCACTGCCTTGGTCGGCGATGGCCCGACCGTAGCGGCAAGGGTCAAGGAATACGCGGACCTTGGCATCGACACCTTCATCTTTTCCGGCTACCCGCATCTGGAGGAGAGCTATCGCGTTGCCGAGTTGCTGTTCCCGCACTTGGACATCGCCCAGCCCGAACGTCCGGCGAGCCGCGGCTACGTGAGCCCGTTCGGTGAAATGATCTCCAGCGACATCCTGCCGAAGGCGGCTGCGGCAAGCTGAGTACGCAGGGTGGGCGAAAGCCCGCGGGGTGAATGCCCCGCCTGTTGTCGGCGGCCCGGTGAAACATCGAGCCGTTGCTGAAGGCGACCGACCTTACGTAATCGAAACTCGAACATGCGGAGCATAACCATGACCTTCAATTCTCTTGGCCAACGCCTGGCGCCGTGAGCCTTGCCGGTTGCGGTGCTGGCGGCCTGGCAGGGCGCGGTGGTCTTCGGGCTGTTGTCCACCCGCGTCCTTCCGGCGCCGAGCGCCGTGCTTGCGGCCGGCTGGGACTTGCTCGACAGTGGCGAGCTCTGGACACATCTGGCCATAGCGGCTGGCGCGCGGGCATCGGCTTCGCCATTGGCGGTGGGATCGGCCTGCTGCTGGGCTTCATCACCGGATTGTCGACCTGGGGCGAACGACTGCTCGACAGCTCGGTGCAGATGATCCGTAATGTGCCGCACCTGGCGCTGATCCCGCTGGTCATCCTCTGGTTTGGCATCGACGAGGGCGCGAAGATCTTTCTCGTCGATTATTGAATAGCACATCCGGGGCGCCGGACGTGATGGCGGGTGTGCCATGTCTGGGAATCGGGCAGGAGGCTGGGTCGCTCAGGCAAGCGGCGGGTTTGCCTGACATGAGAGCCCTTCTCGGTTTCGTCCAGATATCGATCAGTTGGATCAACGTTGGCCAATGTAGCGAACTGCATAGAGCGTTGCGGTGATCTTCGTCGCGCATCGCATTCATCACCGACCCCAACGAGCTGCTAATCGCTAGGGCGCAGGAGGTGATCTGGAGTGGTAGCGTCAGTTCGGACGCGACGGGCCTCTCGGCGCGAGTGTGTTCGTCCGGGCGGCGCTTCGGTGAGACGTAAAAGACTCCGTCTCCGATTAATTGAATGCGATTGGTACCCGGGCAGCCGACATCGAACGATGGGTACTGATACTCAGGGCAGAACCGCGTTAGCTAGTGCTGCCTGGTATTGACCAGGTCGCTGTGCTGGCGCCACTGGCGGGGGCTTACGCCGAACCATCGGCGGAACGCACGGGAAAAGGCACTGGTTTCCGAATAGCCCAGCAACGGGGCTAGTTCCGATATGCGCAGCTGTTGCTGTCGCATATAGTGGGTCGCCATTTCCTGGCGCTGTTTGTCCACCAGCGCAGAGAAGGTCAGCCCCTGATCGCGCAAGCGCCGCTGTAGCAACCAGATGGTCATGCCGATCTGCTCGGCGATATCCTCCAACCCCGGCTCGCCCAGCACCAGGCGCTGGCGGATATGTGCGCGTGCATCATCGACGACGTCAGGTTCATCGCGGCCCGCCAGGCTGAGCTGGCGCAGGGAATCAGCTTGCGTATTCACTGCTTTCTAGCCAGCCAGCAGTCCGCGCCAACTCTGGTACCAGACTGTTAACGGCTAGAAGCGCAATCAAAGGTGGAAATGGCCCACCGCCTCCGGCTGGTAAAGCACTTTCCTGATTGCAATCCGGCAGGCCCGATCAGAAATTCGCCAGTCGATGACGTCCCCTTCCTGATAGCCCAGGATGGCAGCGCCGATGTCGGAGCACACGGAGTGCCTTCCCGCGCGGATGTCTGCGTCTTCCGGGTAGACCAAGGCCACTTCGATCTCTTCTTCGTCCACCTGCAGCAAGGCTTTAGAGTTCATCGTGACAACATTACGCGCCACCTGCTGCGGCTTGACGATAATCGCTCGTTCAAGCTCGTGTTCGATTTCAACAACGACCGGGCCTTGCTCCATCGCAATCAGACTCTCGAGCCTGGCTTTGTCGATTTCAGTGATGTAGATCCTAGTGGAGTCGCCAACGTCGCCGTCGCGCAGGAAATGGAGATAGCGCCCGAAGGTCATAGAGAATGATTTCAATGCAGGCGCTTCGCTCTCAAGCAGAAATCCGCTGCGCAGAAAGGCTTTTACCGAGCGCACATTGTCCGAGTGGATCTTGGCGATGAGCTTTTCGGCGCGCATGTCGAGAAAAGCCAGTTTCATACCTTCGCGGATCGTACTGGCGCCGAGGTTCCGGCCCCACTTGTCGCTGTCTCCGATGACCAAGACTATTTCACACTTTGCGCCGGTCTTGATGAGACGGACAAAGCCCACCGGAGCGTCATGCCGGTTATAGGCCATGAAGAAACGGCCGCCCCGGTTGAACAGCTGGGTCAGGATCGGTAATTGAGTACGATTGATGGCTTGCTCGATGAAGCGGGAAGTATGACGCGAGTCGCTCAGGTAGCAGGTGACACGCTCATCATCCAACCAGTCCATCAGCATCAGCGCGTGTTCCCGAGTGATCTCAGGGCACAGCGAAACGAAAGGCTTTTTCATCTTCACCACACGAGTCTGTAAAGAATGAAAGCCCTCCATGGCTATAGCCATGACGGTTCTTTCGGCAGCCGGCCATCTTAAGACATAACGCGGGAAATGCCGAACAGGTGCCTTGTTGCGGCACGCTGACGACGGCGGGGTAGTGCGCACGGGGAACGAGCGCCTGCACGTAACGGCCTCGCAACAAACTCATAGGCACCTTGGCTTTGAGGGGGTTAGAGGCGCTGCAGGTCGACTCGAAAGAGATGCTGGCAGGAACTGTCGCTGAAGTTGCCATGCGGGCTGCAATGCCCGCTTTTGGCCGGTAGCGCCTGTTGCGGCCATCTGCTAATAGCCGGTTATAGGCTGTCACGGCCGTCAACAGCAGACCCATTATGGCCATTCATGGAGACCCAAACTGGCACAACCCAAGGAGAAACTACCGGCTCAGTAGCCTGGCCAGCGGCCTTAACCACCGCGGTCTCCAGGCCAGGGTGAAGACCATGACATAGCCGCCGGGCGGCAGCAGAAGCACCCAGATCAGGCTGCCGAAAGCCACGCCTTGATAGATCCAGGCCAGTAGCAGGCTCAATGCCAGGCTGCCCCAGCCGATAGGGGCTATCCAAGCTTGGCGCTGAGAGTAAACGTTCAGCGTTTTCCAGTGTTTGTTCTGGGCTAGCGCCAAGCACGCCAGGCCGAGTAGATAGAGAACCAGCAGGCTGGTAATGAGCAGCAGATCAAGCATCCTCGAGCGCCTTATATTGCAAGCGCCGAGGCCTGCGCCGGCCCAGGCGCAGCCAGGTATAGGCAGCCAGCCAAGCGCTAAGCAATAAGCAGCCATCTACCGCGGCTACGGCCCAGTGGGACTGGCTCAGGCTTCGCCATAGATAGTCGCCGGTGGTTATGCCGTTGAGCAACAGCGTCACCAGGGCCAGCACGGCGATAGCCGCACATTGGCTTCGCCAGGGCGCACGGCTGTCGCTGGAGCGGAAAACCATGAGGAGCGCGTGCACGGCTGCGGCCAACCAGGTGGCGAAGAACAGCCACAGCTCCCAACTCGCCCGCTGCACCAGACTCTCCGGTAACAGCCTATTGCTCGCCAGCATGGCCAGGGTCGCCAGCGGTAGGCCGGTGATCAGGCAGGCCGCCAGCACTTCGGCCATACGCAGGCCCGCTCTGCCCTGGGGCAGGCGCAAGCGACGTTTCTCGGCCCAATACAGCAGGCCGCTGGCCAGCACAAGGCAGCAGCTGACCCCGGCCAGGAAGTACAACGCACGCAGCAATGGCTGCTGGAAATACGCCACGTGCAGCCCAGCCAACAGGCTATAGATGGAGGCTGCCGGTTTGAGCCTGGCTTGATGTAACAGCTGCCCGCTGGGGCCATCGAAGTACAGGGTGTCGGCGTCCTGGCTCACTCGACTGGCAAGAGAACGGCTGATTTCCACATAGGCCTGGGCATCGTCCGGGTGCCAGACGCGGATGAATGCCGGCTCTCCGCCTTTCCATATCGTTCGTGCCTGCTCGGCCATGTCATCCAGCGACGCCAGGCTGCTAGCCTGGCCTGACGCTGACCGGCTAAAGAGGTCACGCGCCTCGCTGGCGAGCTCACCGGCCTGCTCTTGGTAGGTCGCCAGCATGCCGGCCGGTAAATAGTGCGGAAAGCTGATAACCAGGCCGCTCAGCAGCAGGGTCAGAAAGAACGGCAGGGCGAACACCCCGGAGAGGTTGTGCAGATCCAGCAAACGCCTCGCTGTCTTGTCCGGCCGAAAGCTGAAGAAGTCCTTGAACAGCCGCACATGGATCAGCAGCCCGGCGATGATTACCAGTAGCCCGGCCATGCTGGCCAGGCCAACCAGCAGCAGGCCCAGGCGACCGGCCTCCAGGTGCAGCGTGTAATGGAAGCGGTAAAAGAAGTCTCCGCCCTGGCTAGCCGTCGTTTCGAGCACATGGCCAGTGCCTGGGTCGATAAAGCGGCTTTGCCCCTTGCCCTGCAGATCCCAGGTCTGCAGACGTAGCGGCGGCACCCGGCTGCTGGGCAGTTCTATAAACCATTGCTCCAGCGCCTGCCCCGCAATTAGCGACTCAACCACCGGCAGCACGTGACGATCCAGGGACAGCTCGGCTGCAGCCGTTGGCAGCCGCGTCTGCGGCAGCATCCAGCGGTCCAGCTCGCGATCGTACAAAGCCAGACTGCCCGTAAAGAACACCACGAACAGCAGCCCCGTGAAGGCCAGGCCGAGCACGCTGTGCAGCCAGAGCATGGCCTGACGCAAGTTGCTAAACATCAGGGATTCCCCACCAGCGGCTGACCACTTCCAGCAAAACGCTAGCCGCCATCAATACACCCCAGAGTCGCAATGGCCGCTTAACTGCAAGTGCCGCGATGACGAGCGCCGGATAGAGTACAAAGCCCAGCAGGCTGCTGAAGATCGCCACTTCACTGCGCGCCAAGCCCAGGTGCAACAAGACCAGCCCGGTAAAGCCCGTAAGCGCCCAGATAGCGGCATAGCCGCCCACCAGCACAACAAGCAGATAAGCGCCACGTGCCAGAGCCGTATTCCTTGCCGGCGTTTTCGCTAGAGTGTGCACGCCCGTCCCCCTAAATCAGGCCAGAGCGCGTGGCGGATCGCTCTGGCCGCTGTTTTGGCATCACTCCAAGGTTAGAGGTCGTAGTGCAAAACCAGCCCTACGGTCCGGGGGGCACCCACATCGATGATGTCGCCACCCCGGTTGTTGGTGACGTACTCCTTGTCGAACAGGTTTTTCACGTAGCCCGACACGGCCAAGCCCTTGATCAGCTCATATTCGGCATTGAGGTTGACCAGTACAAAGTCATCACTGCGGCGTGTATGGATCACGTCACCGCTGGCGTCGAACTCGTACTGCGATGGGCTGCCTTCCTGATAGATCACGTCGCTGGTGACTTTCAGGCCATTGTCGAAGCGATAGCTGCCACCGACCGAAACCTTGTACTTGGGTGCATAGAGGAACGACTCGCCACTGAGGTCGTCACCATCGCCAAATACAAAGTCGCCGTAACGCCCATCGGTGTAGGCGAGCCCGGCATTCACCTGCAGGCGGCTGGTGAGATCCTGCTCGACGAACAACTCCAGGCCCCTGATGGTGCTGTTGGCGGCGTTATACACCTGGAAGAAGTCACCGGCGTTATCGAGCATGCTCACCTGCTGGTCCTTCCAGTCGGTGTAGTACAGGTTGGCCCGAGCTCGCAGGCTGTCGTCCAGCCACGAACCACGGTATGACAGCTCGTAGTTGATGGTGTATTCCGGATCGTAGTCGGCGTGCCCGCCGCCGGCGCGGACGTTGACACCACCGCCGCGGTAACCTTTCTGCACCATGAAGCCGAGGTACTGATCGGCTGCGAACTGATAGTCCAGCCCGAGCTTTGGCAGCAGTGCGTTGAACGTTTTCGATACCTGGCCAGGGCTGGAAAAGTCATCCTGCTCGACATCGGTATCGTTCTGCTCTTTGTCGTAGCGCAGGCCGGTGATCAGGGTCCAGTCAGGCACAAAGGTCCAGTTCAGTTCGCCGAACACCGCCTTGTTGTGGATCCTGGTGTAGCCCTTCACGGTGCCAAGCAGATTGCCATTGTTGCTCAGCCTGTCGTGGTAGGCGTTGCTGGTGCGGCCGTAATAAGCGCCGGCAAAACCGCGCAGGCTTTCGCCCTCGTAAGCCAGCCGCAGCTCCTGGCTGAACAGGTGGGTTTCCTGGGTGCGCGCGACCTCCTGGTTGCGAGTGGCGGTCTGGTCAAAGTCCAGCCGCGACTGGTAATCCGACTGCGTACCGGTGGTCAGGCTGGTCAGGGTAAAGGCCTCGCCCAGGCGGTAGTCGGCTTTGGCGGTGGCGGTATTCTGCTGCAGCTTGTCGAAGGCCTTGGTGTTGGAGGCGATCTTGTAATACTGCACATCGTTGTTGCTGCGCAGAATCGAATTGTCGCCCTGCTGGCTGTTGTGGTGGACGTAGGTAAGCAGTACGTCGAGGTCGTCGTTGGGCAGGATCAGCAGCTTGCCCCGGGCATTCTTGTTGCGGTTGGGGTTGGCGTCGCTGCCAGTGGTGATGTTGTCGATATAGCCATCACCGTCCTGGTAATCCACGGCCACGCGGCCGGCCATCACACCATCGACCAGCGTGCCGCCACCGGCCACCGCGGCGCCGCTTTCGCCATAGCTGCCGGCATTGGTTTGTGCCGAGAAGGTCGGCTCGAAGGTGGGGTTGCGGGTTTGAATCACCACCGCACCAGCCAGGGAGTTACGGCCCTGGGTGGTGGATTGCGGGCCGAGCAGCACTTCCACCTGCTCCACATCCCACATCGACATCGGGCTCAGGGTCAACGCCCGATTAGGCTGCTGGGCTCCGTCCACGTACACCGAAACGGCACCGTTCAGGGTCGCCGGGCCTTGATCATCGAAGCCCGAAACCGGTACGCCGCGGATGCCCCAGTTTTCATTGCCGGCCTGGGTGTACACGCCCGGGGTGCGGCTGAATACGCTGCCGATATCCCTGTCGCCATGCGCGCGCATGCTCTCGGCTGTCTCGACCACGACGCTGGACTGGGTTTGTGCCAGGGTACGGCTAATTTTTTCGCCGCTGACCATGAGCGGGGCGAGCTCAATTGGTGCGGCAGGCGCTGGGCTCGGCGCTGCGGCTGCGTCGGGCACCACGATATAGGTGTGTTCGTCCTGCTGTTGCACCTTGAGGCCGCTATTGCCGAGCAACCTCTGCAAGGCTTCAGAGGTGGTATAGCGACCGCGCAACGCCGGCGTCTGTTTGCCGGCCGCGATATCGCTGGAAAAGAGAATCTGCGCGTCGGACTGGTTGGCCAAGGCGTTCAGCGACTGTTCGAGCGGTGCGGCCGGCAGGTCGAAATCGACTTCAGTGGCAGCCTGGGCTATCGACGACAAGCCAAGCAACAGGCTGCTGGCCAACAGGGAAAGGCGCAGGGTCTGGGTTATCACGCGTGGATCTCCGGGAAAGTGTTGTGTTCCTGGAGTTAGCCGCCACAGCGAAGAGGAAACCCTACCCGGGGACTTTATTTATTTTTGCGTGTGCGCCGCGTCAGATGCAGCGTGCCATCGGTATCAGCGTTCAGCTCTAGCGGCAGGATCTTCGGCAGCAATGCCAGCATTACGTCCAGGCGCGCGCTATCGAAAGCCCCCGATACCGGAAGCTCGGCAAGGCTGCTGTCATCCATGGCGATGGGCTGGCGCTGGTAACGCTGAATTACCTCAAGCACTTCACGCAATGGCGTGCGCTCGAATACCAGGCGACCCTCTTTCCAGGCGACAAAGGCCGCAGCGTCGACCCGCGCAGGTTTCCCGAGCCGACCATTGTGTACCGCAATCTGCTCGCCTGCCCCGAGGCGGATGCCTGCATCGTTAACACGAACATCGACGTTGCCTTCTTCTACCGTGACACGCACATCGTCCTGATAACGACTGACGTTGTAGCGAGTGCCGACCACCTTGATCTGGGTCGAGCCCGCGGTGGTCAGGAATGGGCGATAGAGGGCCGGGGCGACAGTGAAAAGTGCCTGGCCAGCTTGCAGTTCCACCCGGCGTGAGCGCAGGTGCCAACTGACCTTGATCCGACTAGCAGCATCCAGAGTTATGCGACTGCCGTCCGCCAGCGGGATACCCTGATGCTCACCAATAGCGCTGCCAAACTGCTCGGTCTTGTAGCTGGGGTCGAGCCAGGCCAGAACGCCGGCAAGCCCCAGCGTGGCGATCAGGATGCTCTGCGTGGTGAGGCTGCGGGGTTTAGGTTTTTTTGCCGGTGCTGGCAGCGGAAAGCGCTTTTTCAGCTCATCGCGGTGGCGTGCGATGGCGTCGTCAGCGGGGACGAATGCGTTCTGTTGCGGCTCGTTCTGGTTCATGACTGAGCCTTCTGGTAGCCGAGCATGATACGGCAGCGGGTCATGCCCAGCTTGAGGTGCTTCTCCACGGCCTTCAGCGATATCCCCAGCTGCACTGCAACCTCTTTCTGCGGCAGCTCATGGATCTTGTGCATGATGAACACCTGCTGGCAGCGTGGCGACAAGGTAGAGACAGCGGCGCTGAGGCGCTCCAACTCGTCAGCGACCTGGTGATGGCACTCCGGGCTTAATGCGCTGCAGGTGATTTCCGGTAAGTTTGCATGTTCGTCGATCCAAGCCTGTCGCCGCCTCTCGCTGCGGTAATGGCTGATGGCACGATCGTGGGTGATCTTGCGCAGCAGGGCCAAGGGCAGACGCACACCTTCCTTCTCGGGCGACTCAAGCAGCTGTACGCAAACGTCGTGCACGACCTCATGCGCCGTATGACGATCACCAAAGCGGCGGCGCACAGAATCGACCAACTCTTCGTAATGACGGGTTAGCACCGTAACCAAGGATGATCGGGATGGGGCGTGAGACACGAGGGGGCCGCAAGAGCGCAAGGAGTAAGGCTGCGAATATAAATGAGAACTCTTAGCAATTGAAAGAAGTGAATGTGCTCTTCGACTGCCACAGAGGGCTATATCAACCAGTTCGGTAAGAACGCCTGTGAGCTTGTTACGCTGACACCCGACAAAGGCCTTATGTTGATCCTTCCTAGCCGCTAACGAGGGGGATGAGCAATGACCCGAAGAACCTCTGTTAGGTAATGGCGGGTGAGTGCTTGCCAGGAAATTCGGCCACCGGCACGGTGCAATCTGCGTCTAATTCGAAAACAGGCGCTTGTGCGAACGCTCCGCCAAATGTGTATTCCAAGTCATTCGATGGCGGCTGACAAACGTGCCCAGTCATGCGCCAGGGGCTTCTAATCTTACGAGGCCGCCAAGGGCAATCAGGCCAGGCGCCTAGCCTGGTCCGCAATAATCACCTTGGTAATTGCACGCAAGCAGCGTAGCTCCCCGGCAAGCGTTGGCTTGAGCGAAGGCTGCTCACTGCCAAGCTGCTGATGGGCCCGTTCGGTCGTTTCGTAGAGACTGACGGACTCCCTCATTACGGCATTGCGCAGCCGATCGACCATGGCACTGGCCGTCGCAGCCTTGATTCCCATCCTCCGGCCGGCCTCGACCAGGGCTGAACGACCAATTTCCGCCACCCGCGCCGTCTGGCCGATCGGCCAGGCCAGCGTAGATCCCAGTGGCCAGCGATCCCTATCGAACGCGCGTGTCTCGTAAACGGCGGTACTGAGCAGGTCATAGAATGGGGCCATGCCGATACCATCATGGCTTACGAGAAAGCTCAGGTTCTTCAGGTGTGCATCCGTGTTGCCTACCAGTACGTTGAAGACCAGCCATTGGAAAAGCTGTGCACGCGCGATCGCCGGCGCCGAACACAGATTGGCCAGTCGTGCCAGTTGCTCGACGCTGCCGGCGGTGTACTTGTAGGTCCGATCCAAACCGAGCAGTTGGCAGGCATCAATGCAATGAATGCGGCTCCAGCCCTGACTCTCGTGACGTCGGTCGAATCGCTGGATCAGGTATACGGGTTGCGGGACGTAGCGGCGCTCAACGGCGGGCACGTTCAGTTTCGCCCGTGCGGCCAGGGTCATCACGAACCATTCGTTTATGACAGAGTGGGCGTATGACAGGTCGGGGTGATCGGGTTTGAGGATGTGTGTGGAGGCGGTACCGCCTTCGGGTTCCCGGAGGCCGTCGGGGCCCAGGATGACGGCGAGCTTGTGTTGTGCGCCAGCAAGCGACATCCGTTTCCTGGCTTCATGGGTCAGCGCGATGCTGGGCATCAGCCGGATCCGCCGCGACAGCGCCTCGTCGGACAGCGGATGGGTGGCGTGAGGTCCTTTGGAGGTGCCTTGCGCAAGCAGCGTCACCGAGCCTGCAGACTCGGCGCCATAGTGCGCCAGCAGTGCGAAGGCATCGTGGGCATCGAGCTGCGCCGAACCGGCCAACAGGGTTCGCTGGCCTTCCTCGGGCAGCAGATTGTCGAAGTACCACTGCACCGGGCGACTGGTGGCGCCATCGCGTTGCAGCCCTTCGACCAATGGAATGCCCGGGCAAAGCGGATAAGCATCCGGGTGGGCCAGCCATTGCTTGGAATACTCGAACGCCCACAAGCCGTTTGCTTCGTGAAGCGCGCCAACGAACCGGTCGTTAATCCAGGCCTCGAGCGTACGCGACATCAGTTCGCCTCACTCCGGCGCGTCTCGAGCTTTTTCGTCTCGGCTTCGTGCAGGGCTCTGGCTTGCTCCGGTATCTCGGCGGTGAGGCGTATGCCCAACTGGTCCAGCACCTGAAACAGCTTGCTCCATTGCACGGAGTCGTCGCCGCGCTCGACCTTGCCCAAGAAGTTTTCGCTGACGCCTATCGTGCCTGCGGTATCGTCCTGGCGCAGTCCAAGTGCCTTGCGCGTAGCGCGCACGAGAGGGCCAATGTCCGATGCAGAACCGAGTGTAATCTTCATTATTAATCCTCACGATCGCGTGGATAATAGCTGAAGCGGCTTGAAACGCAACGTAATCCTCACGATCGTAAGGATAAAGTGCCCGAGAGGGGTGGATAAGGGGTAAATCCTTGCGGGCGTGAGGATCTTGGATCCCTGGTGGGCCGGTTAGCGCGGTTTTGGACAAGCTGCGGCCTTGGTGATCTTCGTCGCGCATCGCATTCATCACCGCCCCCAACGAGCTGCTAATCGCTAGGGCGCGGTGATCTGGAGTGGTAACGTCAGTTCGGACGCGACGGGCCTCTCGGCGCGCCAGTGCGTTCGTCCGGGCGGCGGCTCGGTGAGACGTAGACAAATACCGTCTCCGATTAATTGAATGCGATCGGTACCCGGGCAGCCGACATCGAACGATGAGTACTGATAGTCAGGGCAGAACGGCGCCAGCTAGTGCTGCCTGGTATTGACCAGGTCGCTGTGCTGGCGCCATTGGCGGGGGCTTACGCCGAACCATCGGCGGAACGCACGGGAAAAGGCACTCGTTTCCGAATAGCCCAGCAAGGGGGCTAGCTCCGAAATGGGCAGTTGCTGCTGGCGCATATAGTAGGTCGCCAGCTCCTGACGCTGCTTGTCCACCAGCGCAGAGAAAGTCAGCCCCTGCTCGCGCAAACGGCGCTGTAGCGACCAGCTGGTCATGCCGATCTGCTCGGCGATATCCTCCAACCCCGGTTCGCCCAGCACCAGGCGCTGGCGAATATGTGCGCGTGCATCATCGACGACGTCAGGCTCATCGCGGCCCGCCAGGCTGAGCTGGCGCAGGGAATCCTGCATGACCATCAACAGGATCGGATCGCTGTCCGGCATGGCTCGGTTCAGGCCGGCCTTGGGGATCAGCAGCGAGTTGTACGGTTGCTCGAAGTAGACCGGCGCATCGAAGACCTTGCTGTGCTCGTGCCAATCCGCAGGACGTGGGTGTTCGAAGTGCACCGCCCGTGGCGCCCATTGGCTGCCGAGCACGTGACGGATCAGGTTGCGCGCCATGCCCAGCGTCAGCTCTGCATCCTGTCGCCGCCAGAGGATGGCGCCGTGACGGACCTGATAGTCGAAGCGATAGCAGTCCCCCTCATCGACCAGGCGGATCAGGCTGTTGCGCTGGTGCAGTGGGAACGCGCGGGCGAAGTTGATCAGTGCCTGCTCGACGGTTGCCGAGCACAGCCCGATATAGCCTAGCAGCCCCAGAGCCTGTGGCTTGAACTGCTGGCCGTAGTACAGACCGAAGTTGTCGCAGCCCGATTGGCGCGCCGCCTCTTCCAGCACCTGGCAGTAGTTGGGCAGCGCCAGGCTCAGTGTTGGACGCTGCAGCAATTGCGCATCAATGCCCGACACTCCGAGCACCCGCTCGGGGTCTCCGCCTTGTTTCTCGATAAAGCCGCACAGGCCGCTGGCGGCTGCGGCCAGCACGCCGACATGCCTTTGCCCGCTGGTGACAAGCGCCAGGCCGGCTGGCGCATCTGTCTGCTCGAAAAAGGAACTCATCGAAGTCTCCACCAACCGTGATTTCGCGACCTGAAGGCAAGCCCCGTGCGCTTCGTGCAGGGCACCGGACAGCCGCGCAAGCGTGTCCAAAGAGCATCCCGCCCGAACGCACATCAAAACAGAGCGCTCGCCTGTCCCCTGCGACATTACGCCACGAAGTTGACTGTCAACGACAGCAGAGCTCCGTTTGGCGTCAAGTCGCGCTGATGAAACTGACTCATGATCAACGTGAGCCGTGTCGAGATTCGGCCAGTGCACCAATTATTACAAGAGTTCGTTCGGAGGATTCCCATGATCTATGCCCAACCCGGCACCGCAGGCGCCGTCGTATCGTTCAAGCCGCGCTACGGCAACTACATTGGTGGTGAATTCGTCCCGCCGGTCAAAGGCGAGTACTTCGTCAACACCTCGCCGGTAAATGGTGAAGTCATTGCCGAGTTCCCGCGTTCGGGCGCCGAAGACGTCGAGAAAGCGCTGGACGCCGCTCACGCTGCTGCCGATGCCTGGGGCAAGACCTCGGTGCAGGACCGCGCGCTGATTCTGCTGAAGATCGCCGATCGCATCGAAGCCAACCTGGAAAAGCTCGCTGTCGCTGAAACCTGGGACAACGGCAAGGCCGTCCGTGAAACCCTGAACGCCGACGTGCCGCTGGCTGCCGACCACTTCCGCTACTTCGCTGGCTGCATCCGCGCCCAGGAAGGCAGCGCCGCCGAGATCAACGAGCACACCGCGGCCTATCACTTCCATGAGCCGCTGGGTGTTGTCGGCCAGATCATCCCGTGGAACTTCCCGCTGCTGATGGCCGCCTGGAAACTGGCTCCGGCCCTGGCTGCCGGTAACTGCATCGTGCTCAAGCCGGCCGAGCAGACCCCGCTGTCGATCATGGTATTCATCGAAGTGGTCGGTGATCTGCTGCCGCCGGGCGTGCTGAACATCGTCCAGGGCTTCGGTCGCGAAGCCGGTCAGGCGCTGGCCACCAGCACCCGCATCGCCAAGATCGCTTTCACCGGCTCGACTCCAGTCGGCTCGCACATCATGCGTTGCGCCGCCGAGAACATCATCCCGAGCACCGTGGAGCTGGGTGGCAAGAGCCCGAACATCTTCTTCGAAGACATCATGAATGCCGAGCCTGCATTCATCGAGAAAGCCGCTGAAGGCCTAGTACTGGCCTTCTTCAACCAGGGTGAGGTCTGCACCTGCCCGTCGCGTGCGCTGATCCAGGAATCGATCTTCGAGCCCTTCATGGAAGTGGTGATCAAGAAGATCAAGGCGATCAAGCGTGGCAACCCGCTGGATACCGACACCATGGTCGGCGCTCAGGCGTCCGAGCAGCAGTTCGACAAGATCCTCTCCTACATGGAGATTGCTCAGCAGGAAGGTGCGCAGATCCTCACCGGCGGCGCCGCCGAGAAGCTCGAAGGCAGCTTATCGACCGGCTACTACGTGCAGCCAACGCTGATCAAAGGCCACAACAAGATGCGTGTGTTCCAGGAAGAGATCTTCGGACCCGTAGTCGGTGTTGCGACCTTCAAGGACGAGGCTGAAGCGCTGGCGATTGCCAACGACACCGAGTTCGGCCTGGGTGCCGGCGTCTGGACGCGCGACATCAACCGCGCCTACCGCATGGGTCGTGGCATTAAGGCCGGTCGCGTGTGGACCAACTGCTACCACCTGTACCCGGCGCACGCTGCGTTCGGTGGCTACAAGAAATCCGGCGTCGGCCGTGAAACCCACAAGATGATGCTCGACCACTATCAGCAGACCAAGAACCTGCTGATCAGCTACGACATCAACCCGCTGGGCTTCTTCTAACGCAGAACACCGGGGCTGGCTTGCGTGCGTTCAGCCCCGGCGCATCAAACTCCGTGATTCCTTCTCCAGCGGTAGCAAGCTGCCGCTGAGGATGGGTCTCTGGCGCCTGGTAAAAACAATAAAAGGGCAAAGCAATGGATCAGATCGGCAATTACGTCCTCTACGTCATCATGTTCTGCGCGGTCCTTGGGGCCTTCGCAGCCATTCGAGACAGCGAAAAAGGCCTCGGCCGCGAGTTCATGGAGGGTATCCATGCCACGGGGCACATCTTCGTCCCGGCGGCCGGGATCATGGCCTCCATCCCTTACCTGACGGTATTGATCGAGAGCGTGTTCGGGCCGTTCTTCGATGCGCTGAACGCCGACCCGGCGCTGGCAGCGACGATGATCATCGCCTCGGACATGGGCGGCTATCACCTGGCCGCCGCGCTCACTGAAAGCAAGGAAGCGCTGATCATGGCGCTGATCACCGGCTTCATGGGCGGCGCGACCATCGTCTTCTCGATCCCCATGGGTCTGGCCATGCTCGACAAGCGTGACCACAAGTACATGGCGCTGGGCATCATGTCGGGCATCCTCAGTATCCCAGTCGGTGTGCTGATCGCCAGCGTCGTACTGATGCTGAGCAATCCCGCAGTGCGCGAGGTGGTCGCCACCAACGGTGAGGCCACCTATCAGCTGGCAATGAGCCTTGGCGGCATCTTCGCCAACCTGTTGCCGATCATCGTCTTCGTGGTGGCGCTGGCGGCCGGTCTGCGCTTTCTGCCGGACCTGATGATCAAGGGCTTTATCGCCTTCGGACGCGGCCTTGATGCCATGATCAAACTGGTGCTGGTGTTCTCCATCGTCGAGTACTTCACGGGCTTCTTCACCGTGGTCTTCGGGGGCTGGGGCTTCCACCCGATCATCGCCGACGCCGAGGATCAGACCCGCGCGCTGGAGACGGCCGGTTATATCGGGATCATGCTGGCCGGTGCCTTTCCAATGGTCTACCTGCTGCGCAAGTACCTCGGTGGGCCGCTGGAAGCGCTCGGCGGCAGGGTCGGCCTGAGCGCCGTTGGCAGCGCCGGCATGCTGGCGACCATCGCCAATATCCTTGCGATGTTTCGTCTGGTGCGCTTCATGCCGCCGAAGGACAAGGTGATCAACATCGCCTTCGGCGTGTGCGCAGCCTTCCTGTTGGGCGATCACCTGTCGTTCACCGCCAACTTCCAGCCGACCATCATCCTGCCGGTGCTGATCGGCAAGATGCTCGCCGGCTTCACTGCCGTGGGGCTTGCCTACTGGCTGTCGGTACCCAAGGCGCTGCAACTGGAACAGCAGGATCGCGCCGCCGGCATCATCGATGCGGATGAATATCCGGGCTCATCGCTACACGACGGCTCTCTGCCGATCCCGAAAGCCGCCGCCCACGCCTGAACCCCGACGATCCCTAAAGCGGGCCACTGCTGCCGCAAGAGGCTTAACGCCCTCATCGGCAGCGTGCTCGCCGGGTCGCCGTTCACCCTGAAAACAGGAGCCCGACCATGGCAACCTATTCCCACAGTATCGGTGGCCAGACCTGGCGTTTCGACAGCTTGCGCGAGGTGCTGGCCAAGGCCAGTCCGCTGCGTTCTGGCGACTGCCTGGCGGGCGTCGCTGCAACCAGCGACGCCGAACGCGCGGCAGCGCAGATGACCCTCGCCGATGTGCCGCTCAAGCAGTTTCTGCTCGAAGCGGTGATTCCCTACGAACGCGACGAAGTCACTCGACTGATCATCGACAGCCATGATGCCAGCGCCTTCGCCCCGGTCAGCCACCTGACCGTAGGCGGCCTGCGCGACTGGCTGCTGGGCGATCATGCCGACGAGGCCAGCCTGCGCGCCCTGGCCCCCGGCTTGACGCCAGAGATGGCGGCGGCGGTGTCGAAGATCATGCGTGTCCAGGACTTGATATTGGTCGCGCAGAAAATTCGCGTGGTCACCCGCTTTCGCAACACCATGGGCCTGCGCGGCCACATGTCCACACGCTTGCAACCCAACCATCCCACCGATGATCCCGCAGGCATCGCCGCCAGCACGCTCGATGGCCTGCTCTACGGCAACGGTGATGCGATGATCGGCATCAACCCGGCCACCGACAGCATGAGCTCGATCTGCACCCTGTTGGAGATGCTCGATGCCGTCATCCAGCGCTACGAAATACCCACCCAGTCATGCGTGCTGACCCACGTTACGAGCTCCATCGCGGCCATTGAACGCGGCGCGCCGCTGGACTTGGTGTTCCAGTCCATCGCTGGCACCGAGGCGGCCAACGCCAGCTTCGGTATCAGCCTCAAGGTACTCCAGGAAGGTTACGAGGCCGGCCTGAGTCTCAAGCGCGGCACGCTCGGCAACAACCTGATGTATTTCGAGACGGGGCAGGGGAGCGCGCTGTCGGCAAACGCCCATCACGATGTCGACCAGCAGACCTGCGAGGCCCGCGCCTATGCGGTGGCCCGTCATTTCAATCCCTTCCTGGTCAACACCGTGGTCGGCTTCATCGGCCCGGAGTACCTCTACAACGGCAAGCAGATCATCCGCGCCGGTCTGGAGGACCACTTCTGCGGCAAACTGCTCGGCGTACCAATGGGCTGCGACATCTGCTACACCAACCACGCCGAAGCCGACCAGGACGACATGGACATGCTGCTGACGCTGCTCGGCGCTGCCGGCATCAACTTCATCATGGGCATCCCTGGGTCGGACGACGTGATGCTCAACTACCAGACCACCTCCTTCCACGACGCGCTCTACGCGCGCAAGGTGCTCGGTCTGCGCGCGGCACCGGAGTTCGAGCAATGGCTGGCGCACATGGGCATCCTCCAGCAGCGCGACGGCCAACTGCGCCTGGGTAACGAACTGCCATCCGCCTTCCGCCAGGCCCTGGCACAACTTTCCTGACTTCGCTCACTTATGCAGAGGTACGTATGACCGATAACGCCCCTGCCACAGAGAACCCGTGGCAACAGTTGCGCCAGCTGACCCCCGCGCGCATCGCGCTGGGCCGTGCCGGCACCAGCCTGCCGACCGGCGCCCAGCTCGATTTCCAGTTCGCCCATGCCCAGGCACGAGACGCTGTGCACCTGCCATTCGACCACGCAGCCCTGCGTGAAGAACTGCACGCCCGGGGGCATGGCACGCTGCTGCTGCACAGTGCTGCCAGTGATCGCCACACCTACCTGCAGCGTCCTGATCTGGGCCGGCGTTTGGACGAAGCGTCCGCTGCGCTGCTGGATGATCACGTCAAGCAACACGGGGGCGGCCATGACCTGGCCATCGTCATCGCCGATGGTTTGTCATCCCTTGCCGTCAGCCGCCACAGCCTGCCTTTTTTAATGCGTGTGCTCGAACAGGTGGCTGCCGAAGGCTGGTCGCTGGCGCCGATTACCCTCGTTGAGCAGGGCCGCGTGGCGGTGGCCGACGAAGTGGGCGAGCGGCTTGGGGCGAAGATGACGGTGATTCTGATCGGCGAACGGCCCGGGCTCAGCTCGCCGGATAGCCTCGGCCTGTACTTCACTTGGGCCCCACGCGTTGGCCTCAACGATGCCTACCGCAACTGCATCTCCAATGTCCGTCTGGAGGGTCTGAGCTACGGCATGGCCGCCTTCCGTCTGATGTACCTGATGCGCGAAGCCTGCCGGCGGCAATTGTCCGGTGTCGATCTCAAGGACGAAGCCCAGGTGCCTACGCTGGATAAACAAGGGCCCGGCAACTTCCTGCTGCCAGACCTGGCCTGAAAGAGGATGCACCAGTAGGTAGACAAAAAGGACGGAGCGGCGAAGGGCACCGTGAAACCCGGGTTCGCCTTTCGAGCCTCGGAGCCCCGCCGCGGTATAGGGCACCATTGACGAGTTCGTGTTGCTCGGGCGCACCAGTTTCGTGGCGCTCCAAGCATCGACAAGCCTCGGTTTCGCTCGATGTCCTCACCCCATCGAGACGTACCGTCCGGAACACGGGCTGCTCCATCCGTATGGAGCGTGATACCGATACGTTTACCTCGCAGCGCCCGTGAGCAGATCGCCCGTCTTGGAGTAATGTGGCCGTGCTAGGCTTGGGCTTGGCTGCGTTGCCTGCCAATACAAACAATTACGCACGGCCCGACTCGGCGCCTGGTTTGGAGTCCCGCATGATCGCGCGCCCACCATCTGAGCTTCCAAGCGACCTTTCAGCGTTTGTTGCTACGCACTTCTCTGGTCGAGGCTCCAATCCGGATCGGTTGATTGCTGAATCCTGGTACCGCAGCGTCTACGAGCACGGGCTCGATCCCGCTAAACCTGCCTCTCATGTTCAGCTTGAGCACCACGAGATCCGCCTGCATCAAGAGGAGCACCATGACTTTCTCGCGATTGCGAGCCAGGGCGTGGAAGGCCTCGCGCGGCGCCTGAACCCCGCGGGTTTTGCGGTGCTGCTCAGCGATCGGCGCGGTATCACGCTCGACGCGAGACTGCCAGGGCAGCACAGCCCCTATTCGGACTCGGGGCTGGTGATTGGCAGTTGCTGGGACGAGTCGCTTGTGGGGACCAATGGCATCGGTACCGGGCTGGCCGCCAGCCAGCCGCTGATCATCCACCGGGACGAGCATTTTCTCAGCAGCAACGCCCTGCTGAGTTGCTCGGTGGCACCGCTGTTCGATCCCCAGGGTGCATTGCTGGGCTGCCTCAATGCCTCGTGTCTCAACAGTGGCGGGCCGAAGCAGGCGCAGTACCTAACGCTGCAGTTGGTAAGCCTGTACGCGCGACTGATCGAGAACGCCAGTTTCCGTCAACGCTATGCCAGTTGCGCCATGCTGACCCTGGGCGGCGATTCGGGTGATTTGGGCAACGAGCGTTTGCTGGCAATTGATGGCGCGGGCTGCATCCTCGGTGCCAATCGGGCGTCCTTTCTAGCCGCCGCCCAGGGGATCCCTCTGCTGGGGGCAGCAGTCCAGGATGTCCTGTCCATATCACTGGACGAGCTAATCACCCTGACCCAGGGCGGCCATCGCAGTGCGTCCTTGCGCTTAGCCGGTGGAGCGGCACTGGAGGTCGCGCTGCGCATGCCGGCCACCGCCACGCGGCGCTCCAGAAATGAGCGCGGGCTGAGGGTGGTTCCGGCAGAGCCGACGCTCGATCACCTGGCAGGGGAGGACCCTGACCTGCAGCGCTCCGTCCAGAAGCTGCGCCGCGTGCTTGATCGCGACATCTCGCTGCTGCTGACCGGCGAGACGGGGACCGGCAAGGAAGCGTTTGCGCGGGCGATTCATCAGGCGAGCGTGCGTGCCAGCGGACCCTTCATCGCGCTCAATTGTGCCGCGATCCCCGAGTCGCTGATCGAGAGCGAGCTGTTCGGCTACCGTGCCGGCACCTTTACCGGCGCCAGCCGGCAAGGGATGAAGGGCAAGCTGGAGCAGGCCAATGGCGGGACGCTGTTCCTCGACGAGATCGGCGACATGCCGGCGCACTTGCAGACGCGGCTGCTGCGCGTGCTGGCCGAGCGGGAGCTGGTACCGCTGGGCGCTGCGACTCCAGTCGCCCTGAACGTACAGCTTGTGTGCGCAACGCACCGCGACCTGCCAGCGATGGTCGCTGCGGGGGAGTTTCGTGAGGACCTGTACTATCGGCTCAATGGCTTGACGGTGAGGCTACCCGCCTTGCGTGACCGTGCGGATCGTAGGAGCCTGATTCGTCGTGTCCTGGCACGTGAGGCCGGGGATGAGCATATCGAGCTGACCACCCACGCAATGGAACGCCTGGCCACTTATGGATGGCCTGGCAATGTGCGCCAACTGATCAACGTGCTGCGCTGTGCCGTCGCGCTCGCCGACGACGGGATGATCGGTCCTGACTGCCTGCCGCCGGAAGTCGTGTCGGTGCCCGTGGAACGGTCGTCATCGGCACAATCGCTGACGACGACCCGGGATGCAGCCGAGGCGGCCCATTTGCAAACGACACTTGAACAGCACGGTGGCAACGTCGCGTCTGCGGCTCGTTCCCTCGGCATCAACCGCGCCACCCTATATCGCAAGCTGCACCGTTACGACCTGGCGGCGCTGCGCAAATGATGTCTCGACTACGAGTCAGTGCTTTCGGTGGCCCGGAGCGCATGGCCGCCCGGTCCACCTAGGATCTGGCGCTGGTCGTCGCTCGACCAAAGAACAAGAACCCCGCCGGGGCGGGGTTCTGGATTACCGCAACTCACTCAGCTTTGTAGATACACCGCATGAGTATGGGTGTACTCATAAAGACCGTGCTTTCCGTCCGCACCGCCGATGCCGGACTTGCGCACCCCGGCGTGGTAGCCCTGCATCGCCTCGAAGTTCTCGCGATTGATGTAGGTCTCGCCGAAATCCAGGCCGGCGGCTGCCTTCATCGCGGTAGAGAGGTCGCGCGTGTAGATCGAGGAGGTCAGGCCGTACTCGCAGTCGTTGGCCATGGCGATGGCTTCGTCGAGATCGTCGATGATCTGGATTGGGAGCACCGGGCCGAAGATCTCCTGGCGCATGATTTCCATGTCATGTGAGCAATTGGCAAGGATGGTTGGCTGATAGTGGAAGCCCTGGCCGAGATCGGCCACGGCACCGCCCGTGATCAGATGAGCGCCTTGGTTCTGGGCGGTCCGTACCATCTGCTCGACCTTGCGCAGGCCGGCCTCGTTGATCAACGGGCCCATTTCCACATCCGCTTGGGCAATAGGGTCGCCATAGCGGGTTTCGGCCATGGCCCCGGCGATGCGTTCGATGAACTGATCGGCCACGCCGCGCTGAACATAGACGCGCTCTGCGCAGTTGCAGACCTGGCCTGTGTTAATAATTCGGGAGGCGCGAATAGCCGTCACGGCCAGTTCGAGATCGGCGTCGTTCATCACGATGGCCGGGGCCTTGCCGCCCAGCTCCAGGTTGAGCTTGGTGACGTTGGGCGCTGCTGCGGCCATGATCCGTGAGCCGGTGCCGACGCTGCCGGTAAAGCTGATCATGTCGATGCCGCTGCTGGTTGTCAGGGCGCTGCCCACGCCGGCGCCACTGCCGCAGACCACGTTGAACACGCCATTGGGCAGGTCGGTCTCGGCCACCAGCTTGGCGAATTCGAAGCAGTTGTTCGGCGTTTCCTCGCTGGGCTTGATGACGATGGTGTTGCCGGTGACCAGTGCGGGCGCCATCTTCCGGGCGATCAGGAAGAACGGGAAGTTCCACGGCAGAATGCCGGCGACCACGCCCAGCGGCTTGCGGAACAGGAAGATGTTCTCGCCAGGGCGGTCGCTGGTGATGATTTCCCCCTCGATACGTCTCGCCCACTCGGCCATGTAATCCATGTAATCGGCCGTGAAATTCACCTCCACCAGCGCCAGACTTTGGATCTTGCCTTGCTCTTCGGTGATGACGCGGGCAAGGCGTTCGGCGTTCTGCCGAATCTTGCTGGCGATGGTGCGCAGATAGCCTGCGCGCTCCTTGGCTGGCTTGTTCGCCCAGTCTTTCTGCGCCGTGCGGGCGGCCGCGATGGCGCGCTCGACGGTGGCCGAATCGGACTCCGGGACGCGTGAGAGCAGGGCGCCAGTGGCCGGGTTGCGCACGTCGACGAGGTTGTCGCAGGCGACAAAGCTGCCGTCGATATAGTTCTGATAGGTGATTGCGTCAGTCATGTCGATCTCCTGGTGCTCAGTTGCTGGCCGTTTCTTGGGTGGGCTGCGGCAGGTCGTCCGGGCCGTGTTCGAGACGGTCGTGGGCGCGCTTGATCAGGTACTGGTGGATCTGCTCCATCTGTTCGCGATCGAACGCCTCGGCGAAGGAGGGCATGCCATCGGGAACGCGCGCGCCATGGAGGATGCCGAGGAATTGCTTGTGCGTTTCCGGCGTCAGCATGCGCAGATCCGGCAGCACGCCGCCGCTGACCGCATGAATACCGTGGCACTGCGAGCAGTAACCGTCATACAGCTTGGCGCCGGCTTCGACCGTCGCAGCATCGGCCGTCAGCGGTGGCGGCTCGGGGGCGTCTTTGCGCGGTGCCGGCTCCTGCAGTTCAGCCGTGCCGCCGAGCTTGTAGGTCAGCACCTGTGCGTAGGGCTGCACGCCGGCACGCAGCGACAGGGCGCCGGCAAAGGTGGAGAACGCACCGCCCCAGCCCGCCATGAAGGTCACGTACTGCTCGCCGTCCACGCTGTAGGTGATGGGTGCGGCCATCACGCCGCTGGCGGCCGGCTGCTCCCAGAGCTTGTCGCCATCGTCGGCCGCGTAGGCGATGACCCGCCCGTCGGCACTGCCCTCGAACACCAGGTTGCCGGCGGTGGTCAGCGTCCCTCCATTGAAGATGGTGACGTAGGGCACCTCCCAAGCCTGCTCTTGCTTGACCGGGTCCCAGGCGATCAGCTTGCCGGACCAGGTGTCGGCGTACTTGCCAAGGCCTTCAGGATCCTCGGGCATCATCCCGGTCTTCAGACCCAGCTGGTACATGCTCTTGAACTTGTTGCGCGCAGGCGCATCAGGTACGTGCTCATACCAGGCGGACATGATGTGCGCGGGGATGTAGACCAGCCCGGTGTTCGGGTTATAGGACATCGGGTGCCAGTCATGCGCCCCCCAGAAGCCCGGCTGGACCAGCTTGGCCTTCTTCTCACCCTTCCAGTAGGCCGCGGCTTCATCATCGACGATGGGGCGACCGGTCTTCAGATCGACCCCCTTGGCCCAGTTGATCGGCACGATGTTTTCGGCCGAGAGCAGCTCGCCAGTGGCGCGATCGATGACGTAGAAGAAGCCGTTCTTTGGTGCCTGCATCAGCACCTTGCGCTGTTTGCCCTCGATTTCCAGATCAGCCAGGATCATGTGCTGGGTGGCGGTGTAATCCCAGGCATCGCCCGGCGTGGTCTGGTAGTGCCAGACGTATTCGCCGGTGTCGGCATTGACCGCGACGATGGAAGACAGGAACAGGTTGTCGCCCTTGCCCTCGCTGCGCCAGATCGGATCCCACAGCGAGCCGTTGCCGACACCGATGTAGAGCAGGTTCAGCTCCGGGTCGTAGGCGAAGGAGTCCCAGGCGGTACCGCCGCCGCCCTGCTCGACGAACGCGCGGCCATGCCAGGTCTTCTTGGCTATCTCCATGCCGTTGCCTTCGGCCGGCTTGTCCGGGTCGCCGGGTACGGTGAAGAAGCGCCAGGCCTGATCGCCGGTTTCGGCATCGTAGGCGGTGACGTAGCCGCGCACGCCGAACTCGGCGCCGCCGTTGCCGATCACCACCTTGCCGTTGACGACGCGTGGCGCACCCGTGATGGAGTAGCTGCGTTCCTTGTCGTAGCGGGTGTCGACCGACCAGACGCGCTCTCCGGTCTTGGCGTCGATGGCTTCGAGGCGACCGTCGAGCACGCCGACGTAAACTTTGCCTTTCCACACGGCGACGCCGCGGTTGATCGCATCGCAGCAGGCCTCGCCGGCGCGGGAACGGTCGGACTTGGGGTCGTATTTCCAGATTTCCTTGCCGGTGCGTGCATCCAGTGCATAGACGATGGAGAAGGGGCCGGTGGTGTACATCACGCCGTCGACCACGATGGGTGTGGCTTCCACGCCGCGATCGATGTCCAGCTTGTAGCTCCAGGCCAGACCGAGTTTGTCGACGTTTTCGTCGGTGATGTTCTTCAGTGGGCTGTAGCGCTGCTCGCCGTAGTCGCGACCGTGGCTCATCCAGTTGCCGGGTTCTGCGTCGGCATTGGCGATGCGCTGGCCGTCCACATCGGCGGCGTGCAGCGGAAGGGACAGTAGCGCGGCAAGGCTGGCGCCAAGCAGAGCGGTGGGCCGTCGGCCCGAACAGGGATCGAACTGATTCATCGAAGGCTCTCTCTTGTTATTGGCTATGGCCGCCCCGCAGGGCAGCTAAACCGGAGAGAGCAACCGCTGTGCCAGGCGTTCCAATTTGGCCGCAAAGCTAGCACTGGCGCTGGCTGACGCGATCCAGATCGTCCACGGTTGGTGCGGCCTGTCGCACCTTGACCGTTGCACGGCTGCGACAACTGTCGCGTCTTGGCGACAGCGGAAAGGCGCACCCAGGCCGCGCGATCACCATCTGTATGCGGAGCGGCGATTCAGAAGGCACTGCCGGAACAGCAGGACCGCGCGCTGAGGGCTGTTTCGGGGCATGAATGGTAAACGGTGAAGTCGTCGGGCTCGCTTGGCATGTGCGTTGCCTTGATGACCCTAAGGGAGGATTTCCCGCGTCCGGTCGTTTCTGTAGTTTGGAATACGTGTGCCGGAGCGCTGGGCTCCAAGGCTGCCCAATCGCGTCCTCTGGTGAGGCTCTTTTCAACAGAGGTCGGTGACAGCATCGTCACTCAATAACAACAAGGCTCAATCATGCATCGACTACTGCTCGCCGGATCGCTCTTGTTGGTATCCGGTTCACTGCTCGCCCAGACGAGCGAGCCGCTCACTCTCGATCCCTTGTGGGTGAGTTCGCCTCGAGCGGAATCCGACTGGTTTACCTTGCCGATGGCGGTGTCCGCCGTCGACGCGCAGGACCATCCGGGCGAGCAGTTGCTCAGCCTCGACAGCCTGCTGGGGCCCGTTCCGGGCGCGCTTTCGCAGAGCCGCTACAACCTGGCACAGGGCATGCGCCTGTCGATTCGCGGGTTCGGTTCCCGTTCCAGTTTTGGTGTGCGCGGCGTGCGGGTGTTGGTCGACGGGGTGCCCTTGACGATGCCTGACGGGCAGACCGAAATGGACGGCCTCGATACCTCGCTGGTCGAGCGCATCGAGGTGATTCGTGGTCCCTCGTCGACCATCTACGGCAATGCCGCCGGTGGCGTTCTGGCGATCCAGACGCGGCAGCCAGGGGACACGCCGCGCACTCAGGTCGAGGTGACGGGAGGCGAACTGGGCTATCGCCGGATGCGCGCGGAAACCAGTGGCAGCACCGGAGCATTGGGCGCATTGTTGGCGGTCAACGCAACGCAACTCGATGGCTACCGCAGCCACGGGACCGCCGAAACCAACCACCTCACCGGCAAGCTGCGCTGGCGGAGGGAGGGCGGCACGCTCGGTTTCACCCTGCATGCAATCGACAACCGGGCCGAAGACCCCGGTGGGCTGACCCTGGATCAGGTCCGGGCTGATCGTTCCCAGGCGCGGCCACAAAGCCTTCAGTTCAATTCAGACGAGACCATCCAGCAGCAACGCCTTTCGTTGGTTTGGGATGGTAAGGCTGCAGGCGACGATACTTACCAGTTGCGCAGTTATTATGGCCAGCGTGAGTTCAGCAACCGCCTCCCGCTGCGCTCCAATGGTCAGACAGCCTACGACCGCTGGTTCGCCGGGGTGGGTGCCCAGCGTACCTTTCACCGTGAGCTGGCGGGCTTGCCCCATCAGTTGACCTTTGGGGTGGATCTGGAGAGTCAGCGGGATGATCGCTCTCGCAACGACAACCTGCCTGGCGGCATCACGGGCGTCCTCACTCAGCGCCAGCGCGAAACGGCAGACAGCCGGGGTGTGTTTATCGAGGACCAGGTGAACCTGGGCGACGCCTGGCTGCTCACCGCAGGTCTGCGCTATGACAGCGTGCGGCTCGAGGCAAATGACCGCTATCTGAGCGACGGCGATGCCTCGGGCGAGCGCAACCTGGAAGACTGGAACTACAGCCTGGGCCTGAGCCGGCAACTGGACGCCCATCACGTGGCGTACGTGCGTTACGCGACCTCGTTCGAGACCCCTACGATCAATGAAATGGCCAATCCAACCGGGGGCGGCTTCAATCCATCGCTCGGAGCGGCGCAGTCGGTCAACCGCGAAATTGGCATTAAGGGTGAGCACCCCGGGTTGCGCTACGAAGCGGTGCTCTACAGTATGCGCATCGAAGACGAGTTGATCCCCGAAGTCGACGGACGCACCTTCTACACAAACGCGGGCCGCTCCAGCCGCGACGGTGTCGAGCTCAGCGGGGACTGGTTGCTGGGGCGCTTTTGGCGATTGACCGGAGCGTGGGCCTACAACCGCTATCGTTTCGAGCAATTCCAGGGCTATGACGGCAATCGCATTCCTGGGATACCGCAGCAGAGCCTGTTCGCTGAGGCCAGCTACGACCGCAGCGATTGGCATGCGCGGGTCAACGTCAATGCCTATGGCCGTCAGTACGCGGACAACGCCAACCTCGACCGTGTGCCCGGCTATGCAGTAGCCAACGCCCGCCTGGGCTGGCGGCTGCAGTGGGGCGGTCAGCAGTGGGAGCCCTATATTGGTATCGACAACCTGTTCGATCGTGACTACTACGACAACCTACGAATCAACGATAACTTCGGCCGCTACTACGAGCCTGCCCCCGGCCGCACGTTCTACGCCGGGGCGAAGCTGACTTTTGAATAACGACTGATATTTCAGCATGCCGACCTTCGCCGGCCTCGGGAGTTTGCGTACAGCAAGCAGTTCCGCCGTCTCGCCTGCACGACATCACTCGGTCGACTCCTTGGCGGCCCGTTGAAGAGAGGGGGCTTGCGCCCCCTTTTGAATTAGACGAGCCCTTGTTCAGCGAGTGAAGCCGATGCATGGCCAGCCACGATTACGTGGTCGAGGGTGCGCACGTCGACAAGTTCTAGCGCCTGCTTGAGGCGTCTGGTCAGTGCCTTGTCCGCTTCGCTCGGCTCGGGATGTCCGCTTGGATGGTTGTGGGAGAAGATCACCGCCGCTGCATTGAGCCGCAGGGCCTCCTTCACCACTTCGCGGGGGTACACCGAAGCAGCGTCGATGGTGCCGCGAAACAGTTCTATGTATTCGATCAACCGGTGCCGGTTGTCCAGGAACAGGGCAGCGAACATCTCGTGTTCGAAACCTGCGAGCTTGGCCCGCAGGAAGTCCTTGACGATTTCTGGCGACGTGAATGCTGCGCCTCTCTTCATCTTCAGATCGATGGCGCGCCGCGCGGCATCGAGTATCTGTTCAGGGGTTGCCGGTACATAACGGCCCGCATCGTCTCGAACCAGCAGGATGGATTCGGCGAAGGAAGTGTCGTTCGACATATCGGTGCTCCGGTTGCTCGGGCGAGATTGCCCGGACCCGACCCGGCACGGCGCAGCGCAAGCAGTCAGGGGGCGAAGCCGGCGCCAGCCGCGAAAACGCGACGCGGGTGAAGCCCTTGACGGCGAGCACGCCGTGACAAGGTGAAGGAAAACAGCAAGTCCGCCCCATTAACTCTCTGGCACGATATGACAGGCAACGACGCAAGCTGCGCGCGTAGGCCTTGCGCCTATCATCGGCCGTGGCCGCACCCGTAGTTTAAGTCGTCCAGAACGCGGACAAAAAAAAGCGCCCCTTCGGGCGCCCAATGCTCCTCACTGGTTTGTGAAGAGCAAGCAGTGCGGGGTCGTTTTCACCCCGCGCAAACCGTAGCGCACATGGCTCAGCGCATGCGGAACTGGGTCACAAAAAAAGCGCCCTGGATTGCCAGGGCGCCTTGGCGTCATTCGGTCTTGCTTCGGCTCCACATCAATACGTGGGAGCCTTCGGATCCTTCCAGCAGCCGTGCGTATACGGTGGTGGGGAAAGCCGGATCATCGAGCGCGACCGACAGGTAGGGGCGATCGTTCTGGCTGAGCTTCTGCCAGGCGGCCCCGATCTCGACTCCGCCCGAGGTGAGAATGCGATAATCGGGCGCATTGGCTGTGCCCTTTTCGTTGGGCACGAAGGCGATCTTCGCTTTGAGCGTCAGGGTATGCAGCGTTCCGGTGAAGCCGTCGTTGAGGGTGGTGAAGGTGCCGATGTTGGCCATGGTGTTTCTCCTTTCGGATTGAGGGCCGCGCCTATCGCGTCCTCGTTGTGATCCGGTCGGTGGGAGAGGGCGGGCCGCACTGCTTGCAGCCGTAACGCAGAGAAGGACCGTAGGGACCTAACAATTTGCGTCGCGAGGAAGCCGGGCACCGGCGGGGAAATTGTTTGGTTCCGCGGTTGTGGGCAGAAAGCCCGAGCCCTCCAGGATTCACTACGAGCAGAGGACGCTGGCCGGCGCTCTGGCAGGGGCAGACTCCAGGCTTAACCGATGACCCTGCGCAAGACGACCATTCGCATGGTGCGCATTTATGAGCCGTCGCGACGTGGCCGTGCCCTGCCATGGTGAATGCCGTGCGCGATGAGTCGACGAGGCGCCACAGTGCGGGATCGTCGGGCAGATGACCGAAGTGACCTTGATCGATATGCTCCGCCACGATCGATGTTCCGGCCACCCACTGGAGCGCGGGCGGGCCAGGCTGGCCGCAACGTGGCTTATGAGTAGAAGATTGCGGTGCAAAAAAAGGCCCCAGTGGGGCCTTTTTTGCGATCGCTCTATCAGCGAACCCTGAATCGATTCACCAGCGCCGTCAGGCGAGCATTGGTGCTGAGCAAGGACTCTGTGCTTCGATCGACGCTCACACCGCTTTCGACCAATTCGTCGACAACATGCCGCACGGCGACCATGTTCCGGTTGATCTCCTCGGCTACGGCGCTCTGTTCTTCCGCCGCGGTGGCGATCTGGGTGCTGAGATCATTGATGTGAACGACCGAGTTGGTCATTTCATCAAGTCCAACGGTGACCTGAGCCGTTTTGTCGGCTGTCGCCTGGCAGCTCGCCTTGGTTTGTTCCATGGCCTGCACGGCAGATCCGACGGCATCCTTCAGCCGCTGCAGGGTTTCATTGATTTCGGACGTGCTCTGTTGAGTGCGTGCGGCAAGTGCGCGGACCTCGTCAGCAACGACCGCGAAGCCACGGCCCTGTTCGCCGGCTCGGGCAGCCTCGATCGCCGCATTCAGCGCAAGCAGGTTGGTCTGCCCGGCGATGTCTCCAATGACGCCCAGTACATCGTTGATGCGCTGGGCATCGGCCTGCATCGCCTGGACTTTCGCCGTTGCGCTTTCCACCTCGCTGACCAGCGAGCGCACGCTGCTCGATGCATCGTCGACCACCAACCTGGAGGAAACCGCGTTGTGATTGGCCGTTTGGGTGAAGCTCGCCGTGTCGCTGGCGCTCTGGGCAACCGACTCGGCCGTCGAACTCATCTCGTTGATCGCGGTAACGGCCTGGTCGGTTTCCGAGGCGTGCCGGGCCAGCGCTTCATTGGTCGAGCGTGAGAGCAGCTTGAGCTGAGCGATTTCGGACTGGATCTGGGTGGTGGCATCGCTTACGTCGATCATCATCTTCTGCAAGTAGCCGATGAAGCCGTTAACTGAGCGGCCGACCTGGTCGACTTCGTCCTCGCCCTTGATATCGATACGTTTGGTCAGATCGGCGTCGCCTGCGGAAAGGGAATCGATATTTGTCTTCAGGACCGTAAGTCGCTTCATTAGCTGGCTGATCGCAACGAGCATCAGCGCGAGCAGGACAACCACCATCGGGATCTGCAGGAACGCGAGCGTTCCGAGCATCTCATCGCTTCGTGCCTCGAGCTTGGCGGTCGGCAGGGCTGCGGCGAGGAACCACGGCGTACCTTCGATTGGTGCCATGAAGAAAGTGAATGCGTCGCCGGTCGTACTGGTGAACATGTTGCGGCGCAAGGGTTGCGTTGTGCTGGCCAGAGCCTTTTGCACCGTCGCGATGAACGGCGATTGGCTGGCCAGTTCCGACACGTTGCGCAGCACCATGTCCGAACCAAGCTGCGGCTGGTTGCTGAGGATCTTGCCATCGGCCTCGATGATCATGACCTCGCCGCCGATCTCGTCCTGCTTTTCGGCAACCAGGCGGTTGAAGAAGCCGAGGGTCAGATCGATGGTCGACACGCCCCAGGGTGAGCCTTCTTTATAGATTGTCATCGCGCAGTTGGTGCGCGGCTCGGCACTGGCGTCGTCCTGGTAGGCCGCCGCCCAGACGCATTTGCCGCGCGGCGCCAGCAGGCCCCCCTTATGCCAGGGCTCGTCGAAGTAGTTGCGCGATTCGGCCGAGTTCCAGTGGGTATTGACGATCAGTTTCCCGGACGCATCCCGGTGATAGAAGGTGCTGTGCTTGGCGCGACCCGGCGTGCGGACCTCGGGAAGTGGCCAGATCCCACCACCGAATACCTTGATGTCGCCGTACTGGTCCACGAGACCCGGCAGGACCCGGTCGATCTCGTCACTGGCGAGCATCGGCACCGTCTGGGTGATACTGCGTGCCTGCGCCTCGACACGGGCGAGTTCCAACGAGATGTGTTCGCCGATCTCGGTGACCTGCGACATGACGATGGTTTCGCCTGCCTCCATAAGCTGTGGGGTAACGAAGCGCTTGATGCCCAGCATCGTGAGCAGCATGACCAGAAGAACGAAGCCGATGAAGGCAGCGGTGTAGCGAGCTTTGATGGTACGCAAAGAGAGCATGGATCCTGAACCTTGAGACAGCCGGCCCAACGGAGGGCATGGCGATGGTGCGCTATCGGCTTGTTGACCGATTAGTTAAGAAATCGGCGACTGGCGGTCGCCCGGGTTCAAGGCAGGCTTCACACACTCGATATAATAGAAGTAGAGGGCTCGGCTGCGAGCAGATGGTGTGGTGGGAGTTTTGCGGGGATCCGTTGAGCATCGTTGAACAGTGTAGGGCGTTGATTGCAGTAGGACGCCGTTGAAAAAGTATTTAAAAACAACAAGATAGGTGTTCGATAACCCGCATGGGGTGCAAGGGGTCGAGTGTTCGAATCACTCCGTCCCGACCAAACAAATCAACGAAAAAGGTCGGTTGCGAAAGCACCGGCCTTTTTCGTTGTGGGACTTTTGCAGGGCTTCCTTCATCCTGCCTTCCTCCTCAATATCGTTAGTGTCGCCCCCCACGAGTCGGTTGCCGATATCCCGTTGGGCTCATCGATCAGTTTGCCCGGTTCGGCCGTCGAGTAGTGGCTGGTGATGCTGCCGTTCTTGTGGCCCAACAGGATCGTCCTGTCTTCCTCCGTCAAGCGCGGGCGCGAAGCCTGCGGCCGAACGTGTGCTTCAGGTCATGCACGCGGATCGAAGCAAAATCCGGCGGTGCTATGCCGGAAGCGCTGCTCATACATCGCTGCCGCTCGCTTCCTTGCTTTGCGCCATGCAGAGCCATCATTCGATGCGTTGGGGTAGGGTGGCCAACCCGTAGGGCTCACACTGGGTCCGAACCTCGTTGCCTCTCGATCACCGATTTGGCGGCATGGATCAGCACGATCAGGCGCTCGTCGCCGTACTTCACCCCCGCGTAGTCATGTTGCCCGCTGAGGTCGGCCAGATGATGAAGAACATGCTGTTTCCAAGTTCCGGCAGCGGAATTTCTCAATCCTAACTTGGCTACCTCCTGCTCCCGAGAGCCGCTATGGATCTGTTGAGGGCCATCCTTCGCAAATGATCGGACAGTTGGTGAACAGAGCAGGATCTGTTCATACCAAGATAGCGTATGGGCCTGGCGCGTCGACGTCTGAGGTGCAGCTGCGTAATCATCGTGGCCGTATCGCGCCAGAGTCGTCTTGTCTCATCGCGTCACTTCAGGCACACAGCTCCAAGACACGTATGACTCTCTCGATCGCAAGGTTTATTGTCCGCGGTGGAGACAGGCCGCAAATGCTTTGCCGGTTGCCGCGTAATCGGCCAGCCAGTCGGTCTCGGATGTACGGAGCCAACGACTCGTCGTCCACATGGTCGACGGGCAAATCGCGAGGTGGGGCCAAATGTTCAAGGTAGAGCGCAGTGAGTGCTGGACGACTGGGGCCTTGAAATTCGACTAGGTTGCAGATCGCCGCTTCCCTGCAACGGTACAGCCCGGCGGCTTAGTTCTGGTCCTGCGCGTCCAGGACTTATTCGTGTCGGTGAGCTGGCGTACAGCCTCTTGCTTGAACTCTGGGCTGTGGCGTTGATACGTACGTTTGTCGATCATGGGACACCTTCCTACCTGACGGTATAGTCACATTCGAGGTCTCCGTAAAATCAGGGTCAGTTCAATTCGCCCCCCTTTTTCTCGATGCGAAAAAAGCATGGCACACTCCAAGTTGGTGCCTGTTTTCTAAGCGTGAAGGTGAGATAGATGCAGCCGCAAGCAGCAAGGAGAACGTTGCAGACCCAGCTAGAGGCACTTGGACTTTCAGATGGGAAATGGCTGGCGGCAATGGCTGATCTTGCCCGGCTGCGGTCAGTTGCAAAGAATGAGGTCGTCATTGAAGCGGGACAGATACCGACGTACTTCTACATGGTGCTCGCCGGCACGGCTCGCTATTACTACCTATCGCCAAACGGCAAGGAATGGAACAAAGCTTTTTTCCGAGAAGGCCAGTTAATCGGATCACTTAGCTCATACCTCAAGCGTCAACCTTGTACCTATACGATCGCGGCGGTCGAGCACTGCCAACTGGCAGCATTGCCGGTCAGTGTTTTTGACGATCTGAGCGAAACCGGGCAGCCGCTTCAAGGTTTGCTCAACCGATACATCCGAGAAATCATGCTGCGCAATGAGGAGCGCGAGGCCTTGCTGCTGACTTGCAACAGTGAGGCTCGCTACCGGTGGCTGATTGAGCATCAGGGGTGGCTCGTATCCCGAGTGGCCCAATATCATCTGGCAAGCTACCTGGGCATAGAGCCCGCCTCCCTATCGCGTATTAAACGTCATGTTGGGTGATTAGCGCTTCTAGCTGCAGGTTCAACTGCGCAACCACACTGCGACACCACGCCTCCTGCGTACTTGGCACATCTGTTAACCGAACAACAAGCTCGCCGCTTTCGGTGTGACGGGTACTGATGGTGACCTTCCCCACATGTGGCTCGATGAGCTCCTCAAGGAGCAGCTCAGTAATGTGTTCACGCAGCTTCGGCTTGAAGACCTTGCCCACAGCAGTTATCGGCAGTGTATCCAAGACGACAATCCTTTTGGGGCAAGCAGGTCGTTCATCGATATGAGTCATTGCAAACTCTTGCAGCTCTTCGCAAGTGGCATGTGCCCCTGCCCGGAGCTGTACGAAGGCGACAGGCAGTTCTCCTGCATATTTATCAGGCATGCCAACCGCAGCTGCCATACCCACTGCTGGGTGTTGCTCCAGAGATCCCTCGATCAATCCCGGGTCAATGTTGTGGCCGCTGCGAATTATCAGGTCCTTAGCGCGTCCGGTAATGAACAGATTGCCTTCTTCGTCGACTCGACCCAGGTCTCCGGTCCTAAACCAGCCGTCCTCGCAGAGCTGCTTCTCTGAACCGAGATAGCCAGGCGATACCATGGGGCTTCGGATGCAAATTTCTCCGGAGTCAATGCGCACCTCTGAGGGAGCAGCAACCTGACCAACGCTCCCCCACACTGGAGGCTTGGAAAGGTTGGGAAGCGCAATGACACCGCTGCACTCTGTCATGCCATAGGCTTGATACAGGTGTCGTCCCAGCTTTTGCTGGGCGAGCTCATGAAGCTTCAGGGGAACAGGCGCTCCGCCCGAAACCAGAAAGCGCAACGTGCCGATGTCGTTGTGTTCTACGGGCGTATCAAGCATGGATGCCATCGAGGTGGGAATACCGCTGCTGATGGTCACGCCCAAGTGCTGGATCAAGCGCCAGTGGTTCCGTATCACCGAAGGATTGCGAAAGCCCGCCGCGGTCGGGAGTACCAATTGGCCGCCGGCCGCTAGGATCGCCAAACTGTTCACTATCGCGCCTGCTACATGAAAGATCGGCAGGCCATTAATGGCGATATCAGATTCCGTCAGCTGCATGCTCTGCACAACGGCAAGCGCGCCTGCGGTCTGATTGGCGTGAGTGTGGCAGGCTAACTTCGGCGTCCCGGTTGTCCCGCCGGTATGGTAGTACGCAGCGATATCTCCCGGTGAGGGCGCCGCATCTGCACCCAAAGGAATGTCTGCGTAGCGGTTCACCAGGGCGTCGTAATGGAGTGAGCCTGCCGCGCTTAGAACCGAGACGCACTGTGGCTGGCTGGTAAGTCGACCAGCAACCCGTTCAGCTTTTCCCCAGAGGTCACTGCCCTCCATAGGGCCCATCACGAAGATAAGATCCGTCTTGGCTTTTTCCATCAGTTGAAACAGCGCTTCTTCGCTAAGGAGCGGATTCAAAGGGTTGGCGACACCAGCTGACTCGGCAGCCCAAAGTAAGGTTTGAGCTTGCGGAATATTCGGTAGGAGAAGTGACACCACAGGCCGACGTTTGCCAGTCAGCGTCCTCATCATGTTGACCGACTTGTGCAGCTTGCTTAACAACTGCTCGTAGGATTGAGCATATCCAGGATTGAGGTCATCAGCGTCTTCGACGTAGTGAATAGCGGTCGACTTGGGCACTTTCTGGGCAGACGCCAAGATGAGTTCATAAACGGTGGCAGGGCAATTATTTTTCATTGTTATGGGCTTATGCAGAGCAAGAGGCGCCGATGATCCCCTGGCAGATCTGTCAGCTCATTAACATATGTCAACGGATCGAGCCCTGTGAATCGCCCACGCCCTGAGCACAGCCGCTCCATTCAGCGTGCTCGCCTGCGCTTCAGGTAAAGGAAAAGAGCGCGGGTTACGAACATGCGATTACTCTGTGCTCCCGCTCACTACACGGATTTGCGCAGCGCTTTCGATCGTAAGAGTTCTGGAACTGGCCACTCGAATCAGCCTGTCTCTACGCATCCGTTCCCTATAGGCCTACAGTCCGCGGTGCGCGAGCCCGCGTGGAGCAAGGGCAGGGTGGCTACGGTTGGTTACCGGAAACCCGCCACGCTGTTGGTGGACGCCACCCGCATTCACGCCGTACAAGGTGAGCGGGAACAGCAAAGTCGTACCCGCCATCCGGCACTTTATCGTTTGCGCTCGCATCTTTTGGGCTCTACAGCGTAACGTGCAGCCACCAACGGCCCGGCAGTGTCATGCGAGGAGGATTCGATGACGACCGACAAACAGCAATTTGCCAGCGATAATTATTCCGGCATCTGCCCCGAAGCCTGGGAGGCCATGGCGAGGGCGAATCTGGGCCACGATAGGGCGTACGGCGATGACCAATGGACCGCCCGCGCCGCTGACCATTTCCGCGCATTGTTCGATACCGATTGCGAGGTGTTCTTCGCCTTCAACGGCACGGCTGCCAATTCCCTGGCATTGTCGTCCCTCTGCCAGAGCTACCACAGCGTGATCTGTGCAGACATCGCGCATGTAGAGACGGATGAATGCGGTGCACCAGAGTTCTTCTCTAACGGCTCCAAGCTGCTGCTCGGCAGAACTGAGCAGGGCAAGCTCACGCCGGCGGCCATTCGTGAGATTGCCTTGAAGCGTAAGGACATCCATTACCCCAAGCCACGCGTAGTGAGCCTGACCCAGGCCACGGAAGTCGGTACCGTCTATCAGCCCGACGAGCTGCGTGCCATCAGCGACACCTGCAAAGACCTCGGGCTGCACCTGCACATGGATGGCGCCCGCTTCGCCAACGCCTGCGCTCATCTGGGCATGCCGCCAGCCGAGCTTAGCTGGAAAGCCGGCATCGACGTGCTCTGTTTCGGGGGCACCAAGAACGGTATGGCGGTAGGTGAGGCCATCCTGTTCTTCAATCGCGAACTGGCCACCGATTTCGAGTATCGCTGCAAGCAGGCCGGCCAACTCGCCTCCAAGATGCGCTTCCTTTCGGCGCCCTGGGTCGGACTGCTCGAGAACGGCGCCTGGCATAGATACGCCGAGCACGCCAACCATTGTGCCCAGTTGTTGGCGGCCCTGATTCAGGACTTGCCTGGCGTCGAGTTGATGTTCCCGGTACAGGCAAACGGCGTGTTCGTCAGCCTTCCGCCATCGGCGCTGGAAGCGCTGAGAAACCGCGGCTGGATGTTCTACACGTTTATCGGCGTTGGCGGCGCACGCTTCATGTGCTCGTGGGACACCAGCGAAGCTCGGGTACGCCAGTTGGCAGATGATATCCGCGCGACCATAACCGGCCCCGTATAGGCAGCGCGATGCACGGCTCGCACCGCCCGCGAACATGCGGTACCGCTTATTTAGCTGGGCCCGCCTAAGAAACTGGCGGGTAGCTGGCGTTTAGCATGGATCTGATTCCACGCAGTGCTTGGCGAATACGGCTCTGGTTCTCTATCAGCGCAAAGCGGACGTGATCATCGCCATATTCGCCAAAACCGACCCCGGGGGAAACGGCGACTTTGGCCTCTGCCATCAGCTTTTTGGCGAACTCAAGCGAGCCCAGGTGTTGGTATCGCTCGGGTATTTTTGCCCAGACATACATGGTTGCTTTGGGTTGCTCGACCATCCAACCGAGAGCTCGCAACCCCGAGACCAGAACATCTCGGCGGGCTTGGTAAGTTTTAGCGATTTCCTTCACACAGCTTTGGTCGCCCTCCAGCGCCGCTATTGCGGCGACCTGAAGCGGGGTGAACATGCCGTAGTCGTGGTAGCTCTTGATACGAGCCAGGGCGTTAACGAGTTCGGCATTGCCCACCATGAAGCCAACGCGCCATCCGGCCATGTTGTAGCTTTTCGACAGCGTGAAGAACTCGACTGCTACATCCTTGGCTCCAGGTACCTGCATGATCGAGGGGGCTTGCCAGCCATCGAACACGATGTCCGCGTAGGCGAGGTCATGCACGACCAAGATGCCGTATTGCTTGGCGAGCGCGATCACCCGCTCGAAGAAATCGAGTTCGACGCATTGCGCCGTCGGGTTCGACGGAAAGCCAAAGATCATCATCTTCGGTGTTGGAATGGATTCACGAATGGCCCGCTCCAGCTCGATGAAAAAGTCCACGCCTGACACAAGTGGAACGGAGCGGACTTGAGCGCCGGCGATCACCGCGCCATAGATATGGATCGGATAGCTCGGGTTGGGTACGAGCACCGTATCCCCGGCGTCCAGCGTAGCGAGCATCAAGTGTGCCAGCCCTTCCTTGGAGCCGATCGTCACGATTGCCTCGGTTTCCGGATCAATCTCGACGTCGTATCTACTCTGGTACCACTGGGTGATCGTGCGGCGCAGCCGAGGAATGCCTTTTGAACTCGAATAGCCGTGCGTATCGTCCCGCTGAGCGACCTCACAGAGCTTTGTCACGATATGCGGTGGAGTCGCGCCGTCCGGATTACCCATGCTGAGATCGACGATATCCTCCCCCCTGCGTCTCGCTTCGAGCTTCAGCTCCGCTGTGACATTGAAAACATAAGCAGGAAGGCGATCGATTCGACTGAACGCCATCTTGGAGGGAATGGGGGCTGACTGACTGTTATTGGACATTTGGATCTCGAGAATAAAGGCGGATATCTTGAACGGGAGCTGGTTTTGTAATCGGCGGGCTAGCGGATGCCAAAGACTAACCCCCCGAAAAAGGTCATCAGAGTGAAATTGAAACGGCCTTGCCTTGAGGAAAAGAACAACATGCCAATGCATAGCCCGCCGCGCGTTCAGTCGCTCTCAACGCAAAATCGGCGCTGCGATGTATGTCGCCACTGTTGATGCGAATCTTGCAACTACCGCAGACTCCGGTCCTGCACTGGGTCTTTATCGGAATGCCGTGGGCTTCGAGCCCATCCAACAACGATTGATCCGATTGCATGACGAGCTCTTTGTCGATGCCCTCGATGTATAGCGTGACAGGGTGGGGACGACCATTCGTGATTTCGTCAGTTTCCGGAGCGGAGAATGATTCAATGAGATAGTGCGCCCTCTCATATACTTGATTGCATTGCTCGTGAAGTGACTGAGCGAAGCTATGGCCCCCGCAAATAATTACCGTATCCGGCTGCGCATGCTCGGCGAGCAATGAGGCCTGTATGCGGCCGCTTCGGAACTGAACAGTACTGTGCCGGATAGGGCTGCGGGTGATGAACAAGCGAATGCTGAACCAGTCGGTGCTCATGTCAAGCTTGAGAAGTTCGCCAAGGAAGGGGATATCGGTTACGTCTGGTGCGCTTAGAAAAAGGGTAGTCTTGGGTACGGGAAGGCCGGCGTCGTGAAGCGTCGAGAGGGATTTTATAAGGCCATAAGGAAGCGTGATCCCTATGCCTCCGGCTAGCAGTACCAGCTCACTGGCGCCAATCAAGGCTTCAGATGTGATCTCACCAGCGGCGCCCGTCGCGCCAACCACGACCCCTTCCTTGAGATCGGCATGGAGCCTATCCGAAACGCCACCGCGTCCGGTTCGTTGAACGGCTATGACTATCAAGTCGTTTTCTGGCTTTCCGATAACTGTATAGCTGCGTTGTTGACGTATTCCGCTGCAGTCGGGAAATACGATGGATATGTACTGTCCTGGTTCTGGGGTGGTGCTGTGACTGATATCTAGAATGCGTAACTTAAATGTCTTCACGTTCCTTGCTACTTCGCAAGCCTGTTCGCATCGAAGAAACATAATGTCTTCCATGGGAGCCTCTATTGCCTGATAATGCCGAATTGTTTTTATGTGCACCTATTAGTGCCGTGAACGTTAGGACTAAAGCCCAATGCGTTCAATGAGGTTCTCGACGGAGTCGGTATAGACGTTGATTTCGCCAAGCTCCGCGCTGTCATTAATAATTTCTTGGTAATAAGGAAGGCCAGCAAGTGCAAAAGCATGTTCCCATGCTTTCAGCTCATTGTTGGCGAACATGGAAACGGTTCTCCGTATAATTTTTTCCAGATGGTTTTTTTCCGATAGGGCCAAGCCGTTTACAATGTCGGCTGCCACGAAGCTGAACACGCTGGAGTGACTCCACTCGTCCATTGCGTGGGTTTTGGTTACCTGATGGCAAATTTTCTGGATCGAATCATCTTCGGCCATTGTCTTCAGGTAATCGGTGATCAGCGTTTCGCTCGCGCATGCGATACCGAATCGGGTTAGACGCCGCTCCCACTCTGCCGTACAACTCCCAATTACTTCATTGCGCCATTTGATTAAATTAAAATCGCTGAAGTCGAAATAATCTAGATTTCTGCGATCATAGATATAATTGCATGCATTCAACGACATTTTCGTATGAAGCGCTTCGTCCAGCAAAGCTTCTGCCATGACGTTCTGGAGAACTGCACGGTTACCTGTGTTGCTAGGAGGTGTTTTTATTATGTCTTCGCACGCTGGAGTGACAATATCGCATTCGATATATATCGTCTTTAAGTTGTATATGATCCAAGCATATGACAGGCACTTGGATTTTATCTGTTCTGGTGCTCTGGCCCATGCCCCGTGGTTGCGGAACGGTAGAAGAGACTCGCTGTAGTCGTTTCGGCTTGGATCAAATGCAAGTTCATTATATTTTCCTTGTGGCTTGTTAACGGCTGCCCTTGTTTCCCAAAGTTCTGACAGCTTATTTAGCATATCTGCTACGGAGTTATGCTGTCCTGCGGGTTGCGCTGCGTGCATGATGTTTCTCCTCTTCTGGTGGTCTCGTAAGTTGAATGGTTGTCTTTATATGTTGCGACTCTGTTACGAGCTGGTGCCGTTTGTCGGTGTCCTTGTTAATTAATTATTTTGGGCGGCCGGAACTGCTGGCGAAACAAGTTGCTTCGCCATAGTTGAAGTTAGGTGTTCTGGTTTTGTGTTGGCTATGCCTCAAATAAGATCTGGGGCTGGTAGTCGGGCTCGTCAGCAAATGGGAGTTGGGAGGCGTCTAGGGCTTCTTGATCTGTCATCAATCCGGATTGAACAAGCGAGGAGCCAGAAGCTGGCCAACGTCGTAGCCAGCATCATTAAAAAACTCATTAAATTGCCTCGGCAGCAGAGGGGCGTCGGGCAGGGCTCAACTGCTCCGCAGGTATAACTAACGTGCGCCACGCGTTGTAGGCCATCAATATCATCCCGATCACAAAAAGTGATCCGCCTAGAAGGCGCACTACATAACCCGAATGGCTCGCTTCCAACGCTTCAACGAACGAATAGGTCAGGGTACCGTCGTCATTTACAGCTCGCCACATCAAGCCTTGTGTGATGCCGTTTACCCACATTGAGGCTATGTAAAGAACGGTTCCAGCCGTTGCGAGCCAGAAGTGCACGTTGATGAGCCTGACGCTGTACATTTTTTTCTTGCCCCAAAGCTCGGGGATCATGTTGTACAGCGTGCCAATGGAGATCATCGCCACCCATCCCAAAGCGCCTGCATGGACGTGGCCGATGGTCCAGTCAGTGTAGTGAGAAAGCGCATTGACGGTCTTTATTGCCATCATCGGACCTTCAAACGTTGACATGCCATAGAACGCGAGGGAAACAACCAGAAAGCGAAGGATTGGGTCAGTCCGCAACTTATGCCACGCACCTGAAAGCGTCATCATTCCATTGATCATCCCGCCCCAGCTTGGTGCCAGCAGAATAATTGACATGGCCATACCCAAGCTTTGGGCCCAGTCCGGTAGAGCGGTGTAATGCAGGTGGTGAGGGCCGGCCCAGATATATAAACTGATGATCGCCCAGAAATGTACTATTGAAAGTCTATATGAATAGACTGGCCGGTCAGCTTGTTTAGGTACGAAGTAATACATCATTCCCAGAAAGCCAATTGAGAGGATGAATCCTACAACACTGTGACCGTACCACCATTGGATCATTGCATCGGTTGCTCCCGAGTATATGGAGTACGACTTTAATGCACTTACCGGTATCGCTAAATGATTGATGACGTGGACCATTGCGGTCACGATGATGAATGCGCCAAAGAACCAATTTGCCACGTAGATATGGGAGGTCTTTCGTTTAGCGATCGTCCCGAAGAACAAGTAGCAGTATATCGCCCAAACCGCCGTAACCCAGGCGGCGATCGGCCATTCCATCTCTGCGTACTCTTTGGAAGTGGTATAGCCCAGCGCGTAGCTTACGATCATCGCCAGGATCGCTAACTGCCATCCCCAGAATACGAAACTCGCAGCCGCAGAAGAAATAAGCGGGGTTTTGCATGTTCGCTGCACTACGAACAGCGAGGTAGCGAACAGGACACTGCCGCCAAATGCAAAGATGACAAGGTTTGTATGGATCGGACGAATCCGACCGAAACTTGTCCATGGCAAGTCGAAGTTCAAACCTGGCCAGACGAGCTGCGCGGCAATGAACACGCCCATTCCCATGCCCAGCACGCCCCACACAAGTGCCGCCAACGTAAACTGGCGTACCACCTCATAATTCAGCGTTTCGTTAGTGTTATTCACGTCTTGCCCTCACCGGTGACTCGGTTGAATCGGCGCGCTCTGGGGGACAGCGCGTCATCCATGCGATTCGCCTGCGTCGAATCCCGGCCCGCCCAGGCGCTTGGCCCAAGACTCAACGGTGCTGGTCCTAATGCGATTTGCCACAATCTTCTCCCAGGAGGGCGGCAATCGAAGCGACTGCAAGCGCGTCAATGCGTCCAGGTCCATCGGGTTCACGTAGAGGAGCTGAAGCACTCTGCGCAGTGGCCACTCGGCGTTCGGTCGGTCGATCAGGTTCAGCGCTGCGCCGACTTCAAATGCCCCAGGCTTGAGCACCCGGTAGTACCAGCCAACTTTGCCGCTGCGTTGCATTTCGAGGGCAACGCCCCGGACGGCAAACCGATCATCGAGTTTCCAGCAAGGCTGACGGGTCTGCGAAACCTCCAGCACCGTGGATCCGCACGAGATGATGTCTCCCATGCAGATGTTTTCTTCGGTTATTCCTACAGTTGATATGTTTTCGCCAAAGGCGCCTGGGGCTTGCAGTAGCTTTCGATCTCCGAACGCTTGTCTCCAGTGGCGATAATGGTCGTACGGGTAGTGGTGGATAGCCTTGTCAGGCCCGCCATGAACACGTCGATCTCCTTGCTCGTCACCTTCGAGCCCCTCAAGCCCGACGCCGACCGAGCCTGTGCGCGGTCTTTTGTCGATTCCACTGAAGGTCTCGGGCCGAGTAAATGGCACCGCTGTTCCGGTCATGATGGTTTGAATCGTCCCGAGTAGCATTTATGCGGCTCCGTCAGTTCCGATCCAGCCAGGATGCAAAGACCGTCTGTGCAGCGGCGAGCAGTTCGTCGGCGCATGCCTGTGCTTGCTCTCTGATCACGCGGGGGTCGAGCTTGATGCTGTCGAGCTCACCTGCATGGCCGACCAGCCAATGCTCAATACGCTGCGGATTGGCCTCGAGGTGGAACTGAAGGGCTAGAACCGATGTGCCAACCGAAAACGCCTGGTTTGGGCAGATTTCGGTTGCTGCCAGCCGCGTCGCTCCCGCTGGAATTTCGAACTGATCGCCATGCCAGTGCAGCACCGGTATCCCGCCACTTAGTGGCTCCAGGCAGGACTGCAAGCCCTCGTCGGTTAGCGATATCGGTGCAAAGCCGATCTCTTTTCTCCCCATGGGGCCGACGTTGCTGCCCAGTGCTCGTGCTATCAGCTGAGCGCCAAGGCAAACTCCCAGTATTTTCTTGCCGCACTGAAGCCGCTGTTCGACGAACGAAAGCACGGATTTGAGGAACGGGTACTTCGCTTCGTCAAATGCACCGATTGGGCCGCCGAGAACAATCACCAGGTCTGGTGCTGACGGATCGTGATTCGCGAACGAGTCGAGGTTCGCGTCCAATGTTTCGATTTGGTATCCGCGGCTATCAAGAATTTGCTGCAGCGAGCCGAGATCTTCGAAAGCGAGAAAGCGGATGACGAGGGCGGTTTGCATTTATGTACCAATACAATAGAATGAATGTATGAATACAATAGCTAGCGGATCGACCGCTGTCGAGATCGCTGAATCGATCGAACAGCAAATTCGTTCGGGTTTTTACCCGGATGGCGCCCTGCTGCCTGCCGTCAGATCACTCGCGCAGCAGCTTCAAGTCAGCCCAAACACTGTGGCGGCGGCCTATAAGCTGCTGCGTGATGCGGCCCTGATAGTTACCGACGGACGGCGCGGTACGCGTGTGGCGAGTGAGATGCCGACGGCCGAGACGCAAACCACCATTCCGGAAGGTTTGCGGGACATGGCCTCTGGAAATATTGACGGGGCTACACTGCCTGCCATCGAGGCTGGCTGGCTCACGGAGAGCCAGTCCGGCTATGACGTGCAAAGTAATGACCCACAGCTGCTTGATGTTGCGGGCCGGTGGCTGGCTGAGCAGAGAATTCCCTGTCAGCAGCTGGGCATCTATTCGGGAGCGCTCGACGCCGTAGAGCGGGCGCTTCGCCTGCGTTGCCGGCCAGGAAACAAGGTAATCGTGGAAGATCCTTGCTGGCCGCCAGCGCTGGCATTACTGGCGAGCCTGCGACTCAAGGCGGTTCCCGTACCCGTAGACGAAGAGGGCGCGATGGTCCCCTCTACTGAAATCCTTCGCTCGGCGGCGGCGGTCATCTTGACGCCGCGTGCGCATAACCCCACCGGCTTTTGCATAAGTAGTCGCCGTTGGAAGCAGTGGGTCGACAGGCTTGCAGATGCGCCCGATACGCTGCTCATTCTTGACGATCATTGGGGGCCGCTCAGCGCTGCCGAACCCTTGAGCTTCGGTCGTGAGCCTCTTAGTTGGGTCTACGTTGTGTCGGTCAGCAAATTCCTTGGGCCGGACTTGCGCGTTTCGGTGGTCACGGGCACCTCCAGCGTGCTCAAGAGCATGCACCACCAGCAGACGCTCGGCCCCCGGTGGGTCAGCCTTTTGCTACAGAGGCTTGCAGGGCGCCTCTGGCAAAAAATGCTCGATAGCAATCGCCTATCGGCAGTGGGGGCTGAGTATTTGCAACGGCGTTCGTCCTTGGTCCAGGGGCTGAATGACTTAGGCATAGCCGTGCCCACTCAGGGGGAGGGCCTGCATGTGTGGCTGCCCGTCTCGGATGAGACCTCTGTGGTCCAGACGCTGGCATCGTTGGGCTGGGCCATCCAGGCGGGCTCGCCGTTCAGGTTGGAAAGCCCGGCGGCTGTACGCGTCAGTATCGGCAACCTGAACCCTATCAGCGTGCCCGCTTTAGCGCGCGATGTTGCTCATGCATTGAAGCAGCGTCGCCGAACGGTTAACTGAACGAGTGCAGCAAATCGCCTGGAGTGCTGGGTCATTGCATGCAGAGGCTCAAGTCTTCGGCGAAGCGGGCCGCCTGGTCCGCGTCCATCGTCGAGGTAGTGATGCGAATGCCGCGCACCTGCTCTTGCACGGTGAAGCCCGTGCCGCTGCGAACGACCCAGCCCCGCTGGGCCAGATGGAGAATGATCGGTTCGACATCTTCATCAAGCGGCACCCAGACGTTGAGCCCATCACACGGATGTCCGGCCTGTACACCATGGGCCCTCAGTGCGGCGAGCAGAAGATCTCGGCGATGCTTGTAGTCCGCTCGAGCGCGTTCGATTTTTGCTCCGACCAGCGGCGAGGTCAGGCAGGTATGAGCGATATCTTGCAAAAGGTGACTCACCCAGGTTGTGCCTGAAGCCAGCCGCAACCGAAGCCGCTGTGATGTTTCCCGATCGCTGCCGATAGCAGCGAGTCGCAGATCCGGGCCAAGCGCTTTGGATACGGACCTGATCAGAGCCCAGCGTCGGCTGGAGGCGGGGATGACCTGGTGGAATGCCGCTTCGGATAACAGTGCGAAGTGATCATCGACGAGCACTAGAACCTGAGGGTGTCGCTCAAGCACGGCGCGTATTTGTGCGGCCCGCTCAGCGCTCAAGCTTGAGCCGGTAGGGTTGTGAGCGCGGGGGGTGATCAGCACCGCCTGCACACCCTTCGCTAGTGCGGCTTCAAGCGCGTCAGTTTGCATCCCTTGCTCGTCAACAGGGACACCGACGGCCTGCAGGCCAGCAATGCGCAGTGTGTTGATACTGCTGATGAAACAAGGGCTCTCGACCGCAACCTTGTCGCCGGATACAAGATAGGCGGCCAGCAGGCGCTCAACTGCGTCGACTGCGCCATGGGCCAGGTCGATTTCCGGAGGCGAAGGGCAATCGTCAACCAGCCATCGATAGGCCACGTCCTGAAAGGTCGGATCAACCGGCGCGTCGCCGTACAGCCGCAGGCGTGATTGCCGTTGTGCCAGTGCGAGAGCCGGATCAGGCAGCCATATGGGGTTCGGGTTGCCGCTCGATAAATCAATCAATCGAGAGTGCCCGATGCCGCCTTCCTGCTCACCGGGCCCGGCCGTTTCACAAACCACCGTGCCCAGCCGTCCTCGGGTTTCAGCAACACCTGCAGCGACCAATCGTTTATACGCCGCGGCGACGGTGTTGCGGTTGACCCCGAGTTCCGATGCCAGCTGACGCACGGGCGGTAGCGACTGACCAGGAGTTAGCTGCTGCGCCTGCACTTGGCTTCGTATCGTTTCAAAGATGTCGATTGCGGTCTTGTTTTTAGTTTTCATATTGTCCTATGACAATGTTTACTTGGGCACAGGACAATCTTACACTTTGCGAAAGCGGTTGCTACCTCAAGGCAATCGATCCCACGCAGCTTGAGCGGATAGCTTCAGCCGTGGCTCACCAGCAGGCTGCAATGGAGTATGTGTTTGATGGCTGTCAGCATCGATTTCACCGGCGTGTCGGGTGCAGAGCCGCTTCCACTGGACGTGATTTCGATCCAATCGCAGGTTGTCTACGGGTGCGTAGGAAACAGCATCGCCGTGCCCGTACTGAATGCCGGCGGTCTCTCCGTGGGGGCCATACCCACCGTCTTGCTCAGCAATACGCCTCACTACTCCACCTGCCATGGCGGTGCGCTTCCGACTAGCTGGTTCGCTGGCTACCTCAAAGATCTGGAAGCCCGGGATGCGCTGCGCTCGGTAAGAACCGTGCTGGTGGGCTATCTGGGCAGCACGACACAGGCGGCGGTACTTGCCCGCTGGTTGGGCACGGTACTGGAGAGGCACCCGGGTATACGCGTTCAGCTGGACCCCGTCCTTGGTGATGATGACTGCGGCATGTATGTAGAGCCTGCGATGGTGAGTGCCTTTCAGACTCATTTGCTTCGGTTCGCCAATGGCCTGACACCCAATGCATTCGAGCTGGCTCGTCTATCCGGCCGCTGCGTTGAAACCGTCGAGCAGGTTATCGATGCCGCGCGCAGCTTGCTGACCGGGCGTACCCAGTGGGTCGTCGTCACCAGTGCAGCTCAACATGAGTGGCCAAGCGAACGTATGTACGTGGTGGTGGCTACGAAAGAGTCTGCAGAGGTGATCGAGCACGAGCGAGTCAGCGTCTCGCCCAAGGGCACCGGAGATTTTTTCAGTGCAGCCCTGGCCGCCGCATTGCTGAGGGGGATGGAGCTTACCCACGCCGTTAAGTTTGCCTGCCGCCAAGTCATTGATTCCCTAGCCCTTACACGCCAAAGCAATTCGGCTGAGCTGCGCTTGCCAGCATTTGGCACCTCTCTCTTCGCCAAGGAATGACTCCATGCCCGTCTATCGTTTAAACATTCGCCGTGATCAAAAGCATCTAGGTCATTTTGAGTCCGATGCGCCATGGGCCTTGGAGGCCGTACAAGACATCGCTCAACGTCTGCCTGCGGGCGAGGGCTATTGCATCGAGATGCAGGTATCCGATGGCGAACGCCGCTACCTGGAGGTCGGGCCCAGCGGAATCCGAGTACTGGGTACGGAGCGCAGCTTCCGGCCCGTAACGCAGCGTTCAGCGCTTCTCTCAGCAGTGGAGTGACAGGTCATGGACGATCAAAGCGCTCATCTGATGCATGCTTATGCCAGGCAGCCGGTTTACTTCACCCACGGGAAGGGCGCCCGCCTCTGGGACACTCATGGGCGGGAATATCTCGACGCCATCGCGGGGGTTGCCGTAACCAATCTCGGTCACTCTCACCCTGAAATAACCGCCGCCATTGCCGATCAGGCCGGTCGTTTGATGCATACCTCGAATCTGTTCGGCATCGAGTGGCAGGACTCGCTTGGTTCGAGGCTTTGTGCGATCTCTGGAATGCGTCGGGCGTTCTTTTGCAACTCAGGCGCGGAAGCAAACGAGACCGCATTGAAGCTGGCTCGCTTGCACGCAACCCGCCGAGGCGAAGCCCTGCCGGTCGTGCTGGTAATGGAGAACAGTTTTCACGGTCGTACACTCGCAACGTTGGCTGCGACCGGTAACCCAAGCGTACACCGGGGCTTCGAGCCGCTTATGCCAGGCTTCATGCGGGTGCCCTACGCCGATATCAATGCAGTCAGGTCGCTCGCTTCGCAGTTCCCCAATATCGTTGCGGTGCTGGTTGAGCCCGTTCAAGGCGAAAGTGGTGTACGTATTGCGCCGACTGAATATATGCAGGCGCTGCGAGAGTTGTGCACGGCCAACGACTGGCTGTTCATGGTGGATGAGGTGCAGACCGGCTTCGGCCGTACGGGGGCATGGTTTGGGTACCAGCATGCGGGAGTGCTGCCGGACGTGATCACCTTGGCCAAGGGCCTTGGCAACGGCTATCCAATCGGTGCGTGTTTAGCCAGAGGCGTCGCGGCGGATCTCTTTTCGCCTGGTCACCACGGTTCCACCTTTGGCGGCAACCCCTTGGCCTGTCGAATCGGCTGCACCGTGGTCGATGTGATGGAGCGAGATGGTGTACCGCAACATGCGAGGGTCATGGGGCAGCGCCTGGAAGGCGCACTTCGGCAAGGGCTCGCGGGGTGCGAAGGCGTTGTAGCGATTCGCGCACTCGGTCTGATGGTAGGCATCGAACTGGATCGCCCATGTACCGAGCTTTTGACCTGCGCATTGAAAGATGAAGCCCTGCTGATCAGCGTCTCGCGGGAACGAACGATCCGCCTGCTGCCGGCTTTGATCTGCTCCGAAGCTGAGATCGACGAGATTGCAGCTCGCCTGTCACGGATCGTTTGGAAATGGTCGCGCCTGCAGAGCGACACGCTGCGGCAAGCCTCGCTTGCGACGCTTTGATTGGCAAAGGGTGCTTTGCATCCATGTCTGTGCCCGTCGTATGGATGAAGCGAAGTAGTGCGGTCATCCCGCCACGGGACTCTGCTTGAAAAACGGATCGGCAGGCGGTCATTGAAAATCCCGACTTCGTACGTCCAGGCCCGTGAGCATGGGCGTGAGGTCGGTCAACCGACCGGCGATTACGTGGCGTACGCCATCTGCTGTCTCCAGGTAGCCGTCAATGCGCAGCATCTGCGATTGCACCAGCACCCGACGTTGGCGCTCGGCCAAGTCGTGCCATACCACGACATTGATCATGCCGAACTCGTCTTCTAGCGTGACGAAGATAACTCCGCTTGCCGTCTGTGGACGTTGGCGACCAACCACCAGGCCGGCAACGCTGACCGGGCGTTTGTGCTCCAGTGCGGCCAGGTCGCGTGAGCTTCGGCAGCGCTGGGCTGCGAGTTGGGGGCGTAGCAATTTCAATGGGTGTGGGCCGAGTGTGGTGCCCAGAGTGGCATAGTCGGTAAGCAGATCTTCGCCACAACTCGGCAGCGGCAAACTCACCGATGCTTCCTCGGTCGGCAGGCCGGCGAACAGTGGCAGCTGTGGTTCGATTCCTGCCATTGCCCAACGAGCCTGGTACCGATGGCCGGCCAGACCGCGCAAAGCACCGGCATCGGCCAGTTGCTCGCGGGCGCGAGCGTCGAGCCCGGTTCGCCGGCTCAGATCCTCGACATCTCTAAACGGGCATATCCGCCGTTCTCCCTCGATGTGTCGCGCGGCCTCTTCACGCAGGCCGCGAATCATCCGCAGGCCGAGGCGGATAGCCGGTTGCGGGTCACTGGTCGGTTCCAGGCTGCACTCCCATTCGCTATGGCGCACGTCTACCGGGCGTACTTCGATGCCGTGGCGGCGGGCATCCTGCAATATCTGGTCGGGGCTGTAAAAACCCATTGGCCAGCTATTGATCAGTGCGCAGGCGAAGGCCGCCGGTTCGTGGCACTTCAACCAGCAACTGGCGTAGGTGAGCAGGGCGAAGCTGGCTGCATGGGACTCGGGAAAGCCATAGCTGCCGAAGCCCTCGATCTGCCTGAAGATCCGCTCGGTGAATTCTTGTGTGTAGCCTCTGGCGAGCATCCTCGAGGTCAGGCGTATTCGATGTGGTTCCAGGCCACCGTGACGTTTCCAGGCGGCCATGCTGCGGCGCAGCTCGTCGGCCTCGCCCGCTGTGTACTGGGCTGCGACCATGGCCAGCTCCATGACTTGTTCTTGAAACAGGGGTACACCAAGGGTGCGTTCGAACACTGGGATGAGTTCCTCGGAGGGATATACCACTGGCTCCTCATCGTTCCGGCGGCACAGATAGGGATGCACCATGTCGCCCTGGATTGGCCCGGGACGAACAATGGCCACCTGAATCACGAGGTCATAGAAGGTCTTCGGCCGCAGCCGCGGGAGCATCGCCATTTGTGGCCGTGATTCGATCTGGAATACCCCGACGGTGTCGGCGCGGCTGATCATGGCGTAGGTTGCCGGATCCTCCTGCGGCAAGCTGGCCAGAGTCCAGCAAGTCCCGCGATAGTGTTCGATCAGGTTGAAGCAGCGGCGCAGTGCGCTGAGCATTCCGAGCGCCAGTACGTCGACCTTGAGCAGGCCGACCAGGTCGAGATCGTCCTTGTCCCACTGAATTACCGTGCGCTCGGCCATGCTCGCGTTTTCCACCGGTACCAGAGTTTCCAGCGGGTGCTCGGATATGACGAAGCCCCCGGGATGTTGCGACAGATGACGAGGGAATCCGATCAGCGACGCGGTCAACGTCAACACACGGCGCAGCAGTGGATTGTCCGGGTCGAAACCGGCCTCGATCAGGCGCGTAGCGGACGGCGCTCCCTCATGCCGGCGTCCACAGCAGTCGGCCAGCGAGTCGATCTGGTCCGCTGGTAGGCCGAGCGCCTTGGCGACGTCGCGAACCGCGCCAGCGCCGTGATAGGTGCTGGCCACCGCGGCGAGCGCGGCACGTCCGCGGCCATAACGGCGGAATATGTACTGGATGACTTCCTCACGGCGCTCGTGCTCGAAGTCGACATCGATATCCGGCGGCTCCTTGCGCTCACGGGACATGAAGCGTTCGAACAGCAGTCGACTGCCCGCGGGGTTCAGTTCAGTAATGCCTAGGGCATAGCACACCGTCGAGTTGGCTGCCGAGCCACGACCCTGGCAGAGGATGTGCTGCTCACGGGCGAAGCGAACGATGTCGTGCACCGTCAGGAAGTAGCTCTCGTAACGCAGTTCGGCGATCAATGCCAGTTCGTGCTCAATTCGCGCTCGGGCATCTGCTGGGACGCCGTCCGGCCAGCGCCAACTGCTACCCCGTTCGACCAGCGCGCGCAGCCAGGAGGTGGCGTTGTGGTCGGCTGGTACCAGCTCATGGGGGTAGTGATATTTCAACTGGCCGAGATCGAAACTGCAGCGCTTTGCGATGCGTAGCGTCTCGGCCAGCAGCTCTGGCGGGTAGAGTTCGGCGAGCTCCTCGCGGTGGCGAAGATGGCGCTCGCCGTTGGCAAACAGGTATGCACCGGCCTCGGCAACTGGCAGGTGGTGGCGGATGGCAGTCATGCAGTCTTGCAGGGCGCGGCGGCCGCGGGCATGCATATGCACGTCACCACAGGCGACCGGAGGGATATCTAGGCGCCCGGCCAGCGCAAGACTGTCGCGCAGGTGCCGTGCATCGTCGCCGCTGCGATGTAACTCAATCCCCAGCCATAGGCGAGTGGGGAAGCGCTCGCGCAACCAGTGGCCGTCGGCGTCGCCATCAATGTGATGCTGGGGAGTCCAGATCGCTATGAGGCCGTCGAGTTGTTCACTCAGATCCTCGCGCAGCAGGTGATATCGTCCTTTTTCGGCGCGGCGTCGGGCACGGGTTATCAGCCGGCACAAGGCCTGATAACCCGTGAGGTTCTCGGCCAGCAAAACCAGCTTAGGGCCACTCTCAATCCGCATCTCGCTGCCGACAATCAGCTGCAGGCGTGCTTTCTTTGATGCCTGCCAGGCACGAACAATGCCGGCCAAGGTGCATTCGTCGGTTATCGCCAGGGCGCGGTATCCGTGTCGGGCGGCACGCTCGAACAGTTCCTGAGCACTGGAGGCACCGCGCTGGAAGCTGAAGTTGGACAGGCAATGCAGCTCGGCGTAATCGGCGGTCATGCGAACCAGCCGTGCAGCAGCAACGGGCCTTCGCTGTCGAGCCTGCGGAACGCCCAGCCGCGTTGGCCGGTTCGGGTTTCTACCAGGTAATAGTCGCGCCGAATGTCCCCCCCATCCCACCAACCGGACTCGATTCGCACGGAGTCACCAAGGATGCGTATGGAGGTGTCGGATAGCGGTACCGGTGTGTCGAGCAGCCAGCCAGGCCTCGAACTGCAGGCCGGGAGCGCGACATGAGACGTCTGCTCGCTGGGCAGCCAAGTGCATTCGGGACGATGGTCGGCGCGGACACCCAGCGCCTGTACGGCATCGTCGCCCAATCGCGTGCGAAGCCGCTCGCGTAGTTGTTTCCAAGGTAGCGATTGCTGAGGGCGTTCGTCGAACAGCTGGCGATGTTCTGGAGTAAACACTGGCAGCTCGCGAGCGAGCAGGCGCAAGGCTTGTACCGGCGCCGTCAGCTGCAGTTGCTCCAGGCGTCCGCGGGTCAGTTCGAAGAGCATGGACGCTTCGCGCTCGGCGGCTAACAAGCCGACCGGGATTTGCGTATCGGTCTGGTTGCGATGCTGCAGATGCAGGACGAAGCGCTGCACACCGCTGTCGCGTCCCGACAGGTAGGCGGCAAGGTCAGCGGTCAGGCGACGCAGTGGAAAGAGAAGGGCCTGGTGTGACTCGACATCGAAATTCAATTCCAGGCGTTCATCGAACACGTCCGGAGGTCGATAAAAATCCAGTGCAAGTGGCCGGTAGCCAAGCAGGATATCGAGTTGAGCCAATACTTCAGAGGGGAAGCGCTTGGCCAGGCTGTCACGAGGCAAGGCAAGCAGTTGTTGTAGACGGCGCAGGCCCATGCGAATGAGGGAAGAGGTCACCTCACGGGACAGACCAAGACGTTCTACAGGCAATGGGTCGAGAGCCTGACGCAGCCCGGCAGCATCGGTTATGGCCAACCCGTCATGAGCGTTGGCTAGGATCCGTGCCGCCGCCGGGTTGGGGGCCAAGGTGATGCGATGGCTAAAGCCCAAGGCCGTCAACTCCTGACGCAAGCGTGCCTCGAAGCACGGCCAGGGGCCGAACAGGCTGAGGCTGGAATGCACTTCCAGCAGCAGACAGCGTGGGTAATGCAGGCTGACTTGCGCGCTATAGCTGTAAGCCCAGGAGGCAAGGAAGCGCTGCCAGCGTTCGATCGTGACCGGATCATACTCGGCTGTGGCAAAGCCCCGGGTCAGGGCCTGGGCTGCGATCAGCGACTGTCCAGGTTTGAGGCCGAGATTGCGCGCGGCTTCGTTGACGGCCTGCAGCACACGCCGCTGCGGTGGGCCGGCGAGCAGGGCCAGTGGCGAATCGGGATCATCGCGATGGCGTAGCACACCGTCCATGGCGAGTTGAGGCAACAGAATGCAAGCCCAGAGCATAGGCATGTGCTATTGCCAGGCAGCGGCTGGGAGAGGGGTAGCCGGAGCCAGACCACCGCGACACTTGATTACGCGTAGCTGGGCCGGTTGCGCCTCGATGGTCAGTCGCAGTGCGGCCGGTGATGGATTGTCTGCTTCATGCAGCGGCCGATAGATGAAACCAAGGGTTTGGCCGGTCTCGGCGGCAATCTGCAGGCGCCGCAAAGCCCGGTCATCTGCCTGCCGCGGCCAACACAGGACAGCGGCGCAGCTGCCCGAGCGCAGGCACTGTTCGGCAGCCCACAATGCATCGCGTCCCTTTGCCTGGACGATGACTAGCTGTCGCAGATCTACGCCGGCAGCGACCCAGGCCTGGGGGTAAGGACGATGGGGCGGCGAAATCAGCACCACGCGCTCGCCGATTTTGGTCAGCCGTGCCAGGGTCGGCCATAGCAGACGCAGTTCGCCGATCCCGGTGGCCGCGACGAGAAGCTCGCTGAGTGCCGATTCCGGCCAGCCGCCGCCAGGCAGAAAAGCATCCAGCATTGTGTTTCCGGTCGGTTGGGTGGCCGAACGAGAAACAACGGCCTGGCCACGCCAGATACGCCGGGTATCCAGCAGGCGGTCGAGGGCGACCACTGTAGTCATGAAAAAACATCCAAAATAACTGTATATAAATACAGTATTTGGCCTGACCTGAATTGGTCAAGTTCGACGCGATGAGCGAGCGCACCGTTTTGGTGATTTGGTTTCTTATCTGCTTCGGGCGGGACGGGAGTCAACCTTGAGACAACTTGCCCAGTACATGCGCGGATCATGATCGGAAGGCCCTGCATCGCTCCGTAAGCGCTGCTTGTGCTCGGAAAATCAGTCGATTAGGATTCGCGCCCGGGACGAGGCTGCAACGTCCAACTAGCTGCTTCCCGGCCATATCAAGATGAAAGCCCGGTTCGCCCGCGATCCGGGCTTTTTGTTTGCTGTGCGGGGCGCATGATGGGTCCTGCTTCGACGAAGCTGAACGAGGGGAATGCCATGCGCGAGCGTTTGTTGGCTGCGGAGAAGGTGAAGTCGATCGAGTGGCTGGACGGGCGTTTGAACCTGCTCGATCAGCGCAAGCTTCCTGCCGAGACGCTTTGGTGCAGCTACGACTCAGCGGAATCGGTGGCCGGGGCGATTCGGGACATGGTCGTGCGTGGCGCGCCTGCGATCGGAATAAGCGCGGCGTATGGCCTGGCCCTCGCCGCGCGCACACGCATCGCTGATGGCGGTGACTGGCGACAGGCATTGGAAGAAGACTTCCGGGTGCTGGCTGATTCCCGACCCACTGCGGTCAATTTGTTCTGGGCGCTCAACCAGATGCGCGAGCGGCTGGAGCGTCTCAAGCCGGGTGAAGACCCTTGCGCAGCGCTCGAGGCCCAGGCTATTTCGATTCATGAAAGCGACCGCGAGGCGAATCTGTCGATGGCGCAATTTGGCGTAGACCTGATTCGCCGGCATCAAGGCAATCCGCAGAACCTGCTCACCCATTGCAATACGGGCGCCCTGGCGACGGGCGGCTTCGGTACGGCGCTCGGTATCATCCGTGCAGCCCATCTCGAGGGGCTGGTGGAGCGGATCTATGTCGATGAGACGCGTCCGTGGCTGCAGGGCTCCCGGCTGACGGCCTGGGAATTGCTCGGCGATGGCGTGCCGGCCATGTTGAATGTCGACTCCGCTGCTGCTCATCTGATGAAAACCAGAGGCATTTCCTGGGTAATCGTAGGTGCGGATCGCATCACCGCCAATGGCGATGTGGCAAACAAGATCGGCACCTACCAGCTCGCGGTTCTCGCTATGCACCACGGCGTACGCTTCATGGTGGTGGCGCCGAGCTCGACGATTGATATGGCATTGGAGAGTGGCGAAGATATCCCGATCGAGGAGCGCTCCGGTAGTGAGCTACTGGAGGTCAATGGTCAGCGTTTTGCGGCTGATATCGAGGCATTCAATCCGGTGTTCGATGTCACGCCTGCCGACCTGATCGATGCCATCGTGACTGAAAAAGGCGTGGTAGAGCGGCCAAATGCCGCCAAGCTCGCCGCGTTGATGAGCCGCAAGCGGCTTCATTGAATCGGGTATTCGCTGGCCGAGTCCTTTCTCTCGAATGTGCTTCCTGAAGCCTCCGGCTCGCCAGCTGTGATACCATTCCGCGCTTAATCGCAGGACCCTGCTGACTATAAGGAACCAGGCTTCCATGGGCGAACTGGCCAAAGAAATCCTCCCGGTCAATATCGAAGACGAACTCAAGCAGTCCTATCTCGATTACGCGATGAGCGTAATCGTCGGTCGTGCACTGCCGGATGCGCGCGACGGATTGAAGCCTGTGCATCGCCGTGTGCTTTTTGCCATGAGCGAGCTGGGCAACGACTGGAACAAGCCGTACAAGAAATCCGCCCGTGTGGTCGGTGACGTGATCGGTAAATACCACCCTCACGGTGACTCGGCGGTTTACGACACTATCGTGCGGATGGCGCAGCCCTTCTCGCTGCGCTACATGCTGGTCGATGGTCAGGGCAACTTCGGTTCGGTGGACGGCGACAACGCCGCAGCCATGCGTTACACCGAAGTGCGGATGGCCAAGCTGGCGCACGAACTGTTGGCGGACCTGGACAAGGAAACCGTCGACTGGGTGCCCAACTATGATGGCACCGAGCAGATTCCGGCAGTCATGCCGACCAAGATTCCAAACCTGTTGGTCAACGGCTCCAGCGGCATCGCCGTTGGTATGGCGACCAACATCCCGCCGCACAACCTCAGTGAAGTGATCGATGGTTGCCTGGCGCTGATCGAGAACGCCGACATCACCATCGATGAACTCATGCAGTTCATCCCGGGCCCGGACTTCCCCACCGCAGGCATCATCAACGGCCGCGCGGGTATCGTCGAAGCTTACCGCACCGGCCGCGGGCGCATTTATATGCGTGCCCGCTCGATGATCGAAGATATCGACAAGGTCGGCGGTCGCCAGCAGATCGTCATCACCGAGCTGCCTTATCAGCTGAACAAGGCACGTTTGATCGAAAAGATCGCCGAGCTGGTTAAAGAGAAAAAGCTCGAGGGCATCACCGAGCTGCGCGACGAGTCGGACAAAGATGGCATGCGCGTCGTGATCGAGCTGCGCCGCGGGGAAGTGCCGGAGGTCGTACTCAACAACCTCTACGCTCAGACCCAGCTGCAAAGCGTGTTCGGTATCAACGTGGTGGCGCTCATCGACGGCCAGCCACGTACGCTGAACCTGAAAGAACTGCTCGAAGCCTTCGTACGCCATCGCCGCGAAGTCGTGACCCGTCGGACCGTCTACGAGCTGCGCAAGGCGCGTGAGCGCGGGCACATTCTCGAAGGCCAGGCGGTCGCGCTGTCCAATATCGACCCGGTAATCGCCCTGATCAAGGCTTCGCCGACGCCGGCCGAAGCCAAGGAAGCACTGATTGCCAAGGATTGGGAATCGAGCGCCGTTGAAGCGATGGTCGAGCGTGCCGGGGCCGATTCCTGCCGTCCGGAAGGCCTCGATCCGCAGTACGGCCTGCGTGACGGCAAGTACTATCTCTCGCCGGAGCAGGCCCAGGCCATTCTTGATCTGCGCCTGCATCGCCTGACTGGGCTCGAGCATGAAAAGCTCCTCAGCGAATACCAGGAAATCCTGACTCAGATCGGTGAGTTGATCCGTATCCTGACCAACCCTGTGCGTCTGATGGAGGTCATTCGCGAAGAGCTGGAAGGCGTCAAACGCGACTTCGGCGACGCGCGTCGCACCGAGATTCTCGAAACGCGTCTGGATCTGACGCTTGCCGACCTGATCACCGAAGAAGAGCGCGTGGTCACCATTTCCCACGGCGGTTACGCCAAGTCGCAGCCGTTGGCGGCCTACCAGGCGCAACGTCGCGGTGGGCGTGGCAAGGCCGCAACCGGGGTCAAGGAAGAGGACTACGTCGAGCACCTGCTGGTCGCCAACAGTCACACCACGCTGTTGCTGTTCTCCAGCAAGGGCAAGGTGTATTGGCTCAAGACCTACGAGATTCCCGAAGCGTCGCGCACCTCGCGCGGTCGTCCACTGGTCAACCTGCTGCCGCTCGACGAAGGCGAACGAATCACCGCCATGCTTCAGGTGGACCTGGAAGCATTGCGCAAGCAGGCTGCCGAAGGGGACGACGACCTGGACGACGCGGAAGGCCTCGTCATCGAGCACGAAGATGCTGACGACGTCGAAAGCGATGACGCCGACAGCGACGAGAAAGATGAGCCGACGGGTTCATACATCTTCATGGCTACCGCCAAAGGCACGGTCAAGAAGACACCCCTGGTGCAGTTCAGCCGACCGCGTAGCTCGGGTCTCATTGCGCTGAAGCTGGAGGATGGTGACACCCTGATCGCAGCGGCAGTGACCGATGGCGCCCAGGAGGTCATGATGTTCTCCGATGGCGGCAAGGTGATCCGTTTCAAGGAAAGCAAGGTTCGCATCATGGGCCGAAACGCTCGTGGTGTACGCGGCATGCGGTTGCCTGAAGGGCAGCAGATCATTTCCATGCTGATTCCTGAGTCGAGTGCGCAGATTCTAACTGCCTCCGTTCGTGGCTATGGCAAGCGCACATCAATAGAAGAGTTCCCGCGCCGTGGTCGTGGCGGTCAGGGCGTGATCGCCATGGTCACCAATGAGCGCAACGGTCCGCTGATCGGCGCGGTTCAGGTGCTAGAAGGTGAGGAGATCATGCTGATTTCCGATCAGGGCACGCTCGTGCGGACCCGAGTGGATGAGGTGTCATCGCTGGGCCGCAACACTCAGGGCGTCACGCTGATCAAGCTGAGCAAGGGCGAGCATCTTGTTGGCCTGGAGCGTGTGCAGGAGCCATCCGAGGAAGACGTGCTGGACGACATCGAAGCACTGCTCGATGACGACTCCCTCGAGAAAGAGATGCCTGTACTCAGTACCGAACCTAGCGAGGACGAGCTGCTCGGTGGTGCCGGTGACGTGTCGCCGGATGTTGTGCCTACTGACGACGAAGACTGATTGGCGAAAGCTATCCCTACAGCAGCACACCGGGAAGGTGGTAGCGAGGCGGTCGGTAGATACCGGCCGCTGCGTCCCGGGAATCAACATCGAGCAAGAGCGAGAGAACAGCAGTGAGCAAACGCGCCTTTAACTTCTGTGCCGGTCCGGCTGCGCTTCCCGAAGCCGTCCTTCAGCGCGCCCAGGCGGAGCTTCTCGACTGGCATGGCAAGGGCCTGTCGGTCATGGAGATGAGTCACCGCAGTGAGGAATACACCGCCATCGCGGAAAAGGCCGAACAGGACCTGCGCGACCTGCTGGCGATTCCTTCGAATTACAAGGTGCTGTTTTTGCAGGGCGGCGCTAGTCAGCAATTTGCCGAGATCCCGCTGAACCTGCTACCCGAAAATGGGGTTGCCGACTACATCGATACGGGTATCTGGTCGCGCAAGGCAATCGAAGAGGCGCGCCGCTTCGGTAACGTCAACGTCGCAGCAAGCGCCAAGCCCCTCGATTACTTCGCCATTCCGGGGCAGAACGAGTGGCAGCCAAGTGAGCGCGCTGCGTATCTGCACTATGCAAGCAACGAGACCATTGGTGGTCTGCAATTCGATTGGATCCCGGATCTTGGCGATACGCCTTTGGTCGTCGACATGTCTTCGGACATCCTGTCGCGCACCATCGACGTCTCAAATTTCGGCCTGATCTACGCAGGTGCGCAGAAGAACATCGGTCCGTCGGGGTTGGTAGTCGTCATCGTTCGCGAGGATCTGCTCGGCCGCGCGCGTTCCGCCTGCCCGACCATGCTCGACTACAAGATCGCTGCGGATAACGGCTCGATGTACAACACGCCCGCGACCTTTTCCTGGTACCTGTCTGGCCTTGTCTTCGAGTGGCTGAAGGAGCAGGGCGGCGTCGAGGCGATGGAGCAGCGCAATCGCGCCAAGAAGGACATGCTTTACGGCGCCATCGATGCCAGCGATTTCTATACCAACCCGATCGCGATCAATGCCCGCTCGTGGATGAACGTACCGTTCCGTCTGGCTGATGAGCGTCTGGACAAGCCTTTTCTGGCTGGCGCCGACGCACGCGGCCTGTTGAACCTCAAGGGGCATCGCTCCGTTGGCGGCATGCGCGCTTCGATCTATAACGCTGTCGGCCTGGATGCGGTCGAAGCGTTGGTAGCGTACATGGCTGAGTTCGAGAAGGAGCACGGTTGATGAGCGACGCCGATCAGCTAAAGGCCCTGCGGGTTCGAATCGATAGCCTCGACGAGCGGATTCTCGATCTGATCAGCGAGCGCGCCCGCTGCGCCCAGGAAGTCGCGCGGGTAAAGACCTCAGCACTGGCTGAGGGTGAATCGGCGGTGTTCTATCGTCCGGAGCGTGAGGCATGGGTGCTCAAGCACATCATGGAGCTCAATCGCGGACCGCTCGACAACGAGGAAATGGCGCGTTTGTTCCGCGAGATCATGTCTTCGTGCCTGGCTCTTGAGCAGCCTCTGCGGGTAGCCTATCTGGGTCCGGAAGGCACCTTCTCCCAGGCCGCTGCACTCAAGCACTTCGGCAATGCTGTGATCAGTAAGCCGATGGCTGCTATCGATGAGGTGTTCCGCGAAGTGGTTGCGGGGGCTGTGAATTTCGGCGTGGTGCCGGTGGAAAATTCCACCGAAGGTGCGGTCAATCACACGCTGGACAGCTTTCTAGAGCACGACATCGTCATCTGCGGCGAAGTGGAATTGCGTATTCACCACCATCTGCTGGTGGGCGAAACGACCAAGACTGATCGCATCACACGGATCTACTCCCACGCTCAATCCTTGGCGCAATGTCGCAAGTGGCTCGATGCACATTATCCCAATGTCGAGCGCGTAGCCGTTTCCAGTAATGCCGATGCGGCCAAGCGGGTCAAAAGCGAATGGAATTCTGCTGCGATCGCCGGCGACATGGCTGCTCAGCTATACGGTCTGACCAAGCTGGCCGAGAAGATCGAGGACCGCCCGGATAACTCCACGCGTTTCCTGATCATCGGTAGCCAGGAAGTGCCGCCGACCGGCGACGACAAGACCTCGATCATCGTCTCCATGCGCAATAAGCCAGGCGCGCTGCATGAGTTGCTGATGCCGTTCCATTCCAATGGAATCGATCTCACGCGGATCGAGACCCGCCCTTCGCGCAGCGGCAAATGGACCTACGTATTCTTCATCGACTGCATCGGCCATCACCAGGATCCGCTGATCAAAGATGTGCTGGAGCGAATCGGTCAGGAAGCCGTGGCGCTGAAAGTGCTGGGTTCCTACCCCAAAGCAGTCCTTTGACATTACGGCTTCAGGCGGCGAGGGACAGGCGAGCAGCTTGTACCAGCTGCCGGAAGCCTGAGGCTTTTTATGAGTTGTGATTTCCTCGCCCTGGCTCAGCCGGGGGTGCAGAAGCTGTCTCCGTACGTACCGGGCAAGCCTGTTGACGAGCTGGCGCGAGAGCTGAACCTGGATCCCGCCGGGATCGTGAAGCTGGCCAGCAACGAAAACCCCCTGGGGCCAAGCCCGAAAGTGCTTGATGCGATCAGGGCCGAGCTTTCGGAGCTTACTCGCTATCCCGATGGCAACGGCTTTGCGCTGAAACAGCGCCTCGCCGAGCGATATTCGGTCGGTATCAATCAGGTCACGCTGGGCAATGGTTCCAACGACATCCTGGAACTTGTCGCTCGCGCTTATCTGGCGCCGGGTCTGAATGCGGTATTCAGTGAGCACGCCTTTGCCGTATATCCGATTGCAACGCAGGCGGTCGGTGCGCAGGGGCGTGCCGTGCCGGCGCAGAACTGGGGGCATGATCTGGATGCTATGGCCGCGGCCATTGATGAGAACACTCGCGTGGTCTTCGTCGCCAACCCGAACAATCCCACCGGAACCTGGTTCGACGCCGCTGCGCTGGGCTCATTTCTAGCGCGTATACCGGAACAAGTCCTGGTGGTGCTGGATGAAGCCTATATCGAATATGCCGAAGGGCAGGAGTTGCCGGATGGCCTGGCGTTCCTGGCCGACTATCCGAATCTGTTGGTTTCGCGCACTTTCTCCAAGGCTTATGGGCTTGCCGCCTTGCGAGTCGGCTATGCGATCTGCTCGCCGGTGATTGCCGATGTGCTGAATCGCGTCCGGCAGCCATTCAATGTGAATAGTCTGGCGCTGGCCGGTGCCTGTGCGGCGCTGGATGACGTTGATTACCTGGTCTCCAGTCGCAAGGCGAATGATGCCGGCATGCTTCAGCTGGAAACGGGCTTCCGTCAGCTGGGATTGGAGTGGATACCTTCGCGGGGCAATTTCATTGCCGTGGACTTCGCTCGTGATGCGGCGCCGATCAATCAGGCGCTATTGCGCGAAGGTGTGATCGTGCGACCTGTAGCCGGATACGGCATGCCGACATTCTTGCGTGTGTCCATTGGCACCGAGCGGGAAAATGCACGCTTTCTCGATGTGCTGCGCCAGGTCCTCGCTCAGTGAATCACGTTCGTCACGGCCAGCAGTCTGCGCCTATTGTGAATCGCCTAGTGGTGGTCGGTCTCGGGCTGATCGGCGGCTCGTTCGCCAAGGGTCTGCGTGAGGCTCGTCTCTGTCGCGAGGTGGTCGGCTTCGATCTCGATGCACGTGCGCGTGAGCTGGCGGTCGAGCTGGGCGTGGTGGATCGCTGCGCCGATACACTCGCCGAGGCTTGTCATGGGGCTGATGTGATTCAGCTTGCTACGCCTATCCTTGCGCTGGAAAAGCTACTCGCCGAGCTGGCGAGCATTGAGCTCGGTGATGCAGTGATCACCGACGTCGGCAGCGCCAAGGGCAATGTCGTGCGGTGCGCGTGTAACGTATTCGGCAGTATGCCGTCGCGGTTCGTGCCTGGTCATCCCATTGCGGGCTCGGAGCTCAGTGGTGTGACGGCGGCTAATAGCACGCTGTTTCGGCGACACAAGGTGATCCTGACGCCGCTGGAGAGTACCGATCCGCAAGCGCTCGCGCTGGTGAGCAAACTCTGGTCGGCGCTTGGTGCGGATGTAGAGCATATGGAGGTAGCGCATCACGATGAGGTACTGGCTGCCACCAGTCATCTACCGCATCTACTGGCCTTCGGTCTGGTTGATTCGCTCGCCAAGCGCCATGAAAATCTCGAGATATTCCGTTATGCGGCGGGTGGCTTTCGCGATTTCACCCGTATCGCTGGTAGCGATCCGGTGATGTGGCACGACATCTTTCTCGCCAATCGCGAAGCTGTGCTGCATACCCTGGATGATTTTCGTGCCGACCTCGACGCGCTGCGCGCCGCGGTCGATGAAGGGGACGGGCACAGGCTGTTGGGCGTATTTACCCGCGCCAAGGCTGCCCGGGAACATTTCAGTAAAATACTGGCTCGCCGAGCCTATGTGGACGTTATGCATTCCAATGACCTCGTTTTCCTCGCCAACCCCGGCGGCAGCCTGACTGGCCATCTGCGTGTTCCGGGCGACAAATCCATTTCCCACCGTTCGATCATGCTTGGCTCATTGGCCGAAGGCACGACTGAAGTCGAGGGTTTTCTCGAGGGAGAGGATGCCTTGGCTACCATTCAGGCGTTCCGTGATATGGGCGTCGTCATTGAAGGCCCGCAGCAGGGTCGTGTGACCGTTCACGGTGTGGGTCTGCATGGCCTCAAGGCTCCGCCTGGTCCGATCTACTTGGGCAACTCCGGGACCTCCATGCGGCTGCTGTCCGGCTTGCTCGCTGCGCAGCCATTCGATACGACGCTGACCGGTGACGCATCCTTGTCCAAGCGTCCGATGAATCGTGTTGCCAAGCCGCTGCGCGAAATGGGTGCGGTGATCGAGACGGCCCCGGAAGGGCGGCCTCCGCTGATCATTCGAGGCGGCCAGCGTCTGTCTGGAATGCATTACGAGATGCCGATGGCCAGCGCTCAGGTCAAGTCCTGCCTGCTCTTGGCTGGCCTGTACGCTGCCGGCCAAACCTCTGTGACCGAGCCGGCCCCGACGCGCGACCATACTGAACGCATGCTGCGCGGCTTCGGCTATCCGGTAACCGTCAAGGGTAGTACCGCGCTCGTCGAGCCTGGACACAAGCTGCAAGCTGCTCATATCGAAGTGCCGGCAGATATTTCCTCGGCGGCTTTCTTCATGGTTGCAGCGAGCATCGCTCAAGGCTCGGAGATCGTGCTCGAGCACGTTGGGGTGAATCCGACCCGCACCGGTGTAATCGACATCCTCAAACTGATGGGCGGAGATATCTCTCTTGAGAATCTCCGTGAAGTGGGCGGCGAGCCGGTGGCGGACATCCGTGTGCGAGGCGCACAGCTCAAGGGCATCGACATTCCCGAGGACCTGGTGCCGCTGGCAATTGATGAATTCCCTGTGCTCTTCGTGGCAGCGGCCTGCGCCGATGGCCGTACCACGCTGCGTGGCGCCGAGGAGTTGCGTGTGAAGGAATCAGACCGAATCCAGGTCATGGCTGACGGCTTGCAGACACTTGGCGTCAAGGCTGAACCGACCCCCGACGGAATTGTCATCGAAGGAGGTGCGATTGGCTCCGGTGAGGTCTGGGCTCATGGCGACCATCGCATAGCCATGGCCTTCAGTGTGGCAGCGCTACGCGCGAGCGGTCCGATCCGCATCCATGACTGCGCCAATGTGGCGACATCGTTCCCCAACTTTCTGGCGTTGGCACAGCGTGCTGGCATGCACGTTCATTCGGAGGGAGATTCATGATCAGGCCCGTACCGGTCATCACCATTGATGGACCGAGCGGTTCAGGCAAGGGAACCGTCGCGGCTCTGCTCGCGGGCAAGCTGGGCTGGAATTTTCTCGACTCCGGCGCCTTGTATCGTCTTCTGGCCTTCGCTGCACGTAACCACGGAGTCGATCTGACCAACGAAGAAGCATTGAAAGTGCTTGCCGAACACCTCGACGTTCAGTTCGGTGCGGCTCGCGACGGGCACGGCATGATCATCACGCTCGAAGGGGAGGAGGTCACCGAAGCCATTCGCAATGAAAGTGTTGGCGCAGGCGCATCCCAGGTAGCGGCGTTGCCGGTGGTTCGCACAGCCTTGTTGCAGCGACAGAAGGCATTTCGCGAGGCCCCTGGCTTGGTTGCCGACGGACGTGACATGGGTACGGTGGTTTTTCCCGACGCGCCGCTGAAGATATTTCTTACTGCGAGCGCAGAAGAGCGTGCTCGCAGACGCTTCTTGCAGTTGAAGGCTCGCGGTGATGATGTTAATCTCGCGAGTCTTCTTGAGGAGATCCGGGAGCGCGACGAGCGTGATACCCAACGTGCGGTGGCACCGTTGAAGCCGGCAGACGATGCCATTCAACTGGATTCCACTACGCTCTCCATCGAAGAAGTGCTGCAAAAGATTCTGAGCGAAGTCGCCGACCGCGATTTGGCTGGATGAACGGAACGCCGAAAGGCGGCCAAACGGACCTTGAGCAGGCGCAGTCGCTACGATGTGCATCTCGGGCCCGTTAACAAGGAGGCATGTGGGAGACCAGATCCAGTCCCACAGGCCTTTTTTTATATGAATGAACCCACATTGTCTGGAATGTGGAGATTGGGCGGATCCTCGTCCGAAAACAGCAGGAATAAACATGAGCGAAAGCTTTGCAGAACTTTTTGAAGAAAGCCTAAAAACCCTCGACATGCAGCCGGGCGCCATCATCACCGGCATCGTGGTCGACATCGACGGTGACTGGGTCACTGTTCATGCCGGTCTGAAGTCCGAGGGCGTCATCCCGGTCGAGCAGTTCTACAACGAGCAGGGCGAGCTGACCATCAAGGTGGGTGACGAGGTCCACGTTGCTCTGGACGCGGTTGAAGATGGCTTTGGCGAAACCAAGCTGTCCCGTGAAAAGGCCAAGCGCGCGGAATCCTGGATTGTTCTGGAAGCAGCTTTCGCCGCTGAGGAAGTGGTCAAGGGCGTTATCAACGGTAAGGTTAAAGGCGGCTTCACTGTCGACGTTAACGGCATCCGTGCGTTCCTGCCAGGCTCCTTGGTCGACGTCCGTCCGGTGCGTGATACCACTCACCTGGAAGGCAAAGAGCTCGAGTTCAAGGTCATCAAGCTGGACCAGAAGCGCAACAACGTTGTCGTTTCCCGCCGCAGCGTGCTGGAAGCCGAGAACAGCGCCGAGCGCGAAGCTCTGCTGGAATCCCTGCAGGAAGGTCAGCAGGTCAAGGGTATCGTCAAGAATCTCACCGACTACGGTGCGTTCGTTGACCTGGGTGGCGTCGATGGTCTGCTGCACATCACCGACATGGCCTGGAAGCGTATCAAGCACCCGTCCGAGATCGTCAACGTTGGCGACGAGATCGATGTCAAGGTGCTGAAGTTCGACCGCGAGCGTAACCGCGTATCGTTGGGCCTGAAGCAACTGGGCGAAGACCCATGGGTTGCCATCAAGGCTCGTTACCCGGAAGGCACCCGCGTTCAGGCGCGCGTCACCAATCTGACCGACTACGGCTGCTTCGCCGAGCTGGAAGAGGGTGTCGAAGGTCTGGTGCACGTCTCCGAGATGGATTGGACCAACAAGAACATCCACCCGTCGAAGGTCGTTCAGGTCGGCGACGAAGTGGAAGTCATGGTTCTGGACATCGACGAAGAGCGTCGTCGTATCTCCCTGGGCATCAAGCAGTGCAAGTCCAACCCATGGGAAGACTTCTCTGGCCAGTTCAACAAGGGCGACCGCATCTCCGGCACCATCAAGTCGATCACCGATTTCGGTATCTTCATTGGTCTGGACGGCGGCATCGACGGTCTGGTTCACCTGTCCGACATTTCCTGGAACGAAGCTGGCGAAGAAGCCGTGCGTCGCTTCAAGAAGGGCGACGAGCTGGACACCGTTATCCTGTCGGTCGATCCGGAGCGTGAACGCATCTCCCTGGGCATCAAGCAGCTGGAAGACGATCCGTTCTCCAACTACGCCGCTGTCAATGACAAGGGCAGCATCGTTCGCGGTACCGTGAAAGAAGTTGACGCCAAAGGCGCCATCATCGATCTGGGCAACGATATCGAAGCAACTTTGAAAGCTTCCGAAATCAGCCGTGACCGCATTGAAGATGCGCGCAACGTACTGAAGGAAGGCGACGAAGTCGAAGCCAAGATCATCAGCATCGACCGCAAGTCCCGCGTGATCAGCCTGTCCATCAAGTCCAAAGACGTCGAAGACGAAAAGGATGCGATGAAAGAGCTGCGTACCAAGCAGGACGTAGAAAGCACCGGCCCGACCACCATTGGTGATCTGATCCGTGCTCAAATGGAAAACCAGAACTAAGTTCGGGTTCTTCATGTAAAAAAGGGCGACTTCGGTCGCCCTTTTTTGTGCCTGCGAAAACAGTCAGACGATGAAATAATCTGATCGAAGCACAAATTCCGTCTAGCCCTTAGCCTTCTCCATCGCAAGCGCCTGGTTGACTTCCAGCCAGCCATCGACGGCCTGTTCGCCGACATCATCGAATGCGCGCTGAAGCAAGCGGACCTGTTCTCTGCGCAGGACTTGCTCCAGTTTCGCTCCCTCCGCCGTAAAGCGCAGCATGCGCTTGCGCTTGTCATCCTCTGCAGTAAGGCTCTCCACCAGATGCATTTCGATCAGCTGGCGTAGCGGCGTATTTAGCGCCTGCTTGGATACGCCGAGGTAGCTCAGCAATTCCTTGACGCTGAGGTCCGGGTAGCTGGCGATGAAGAACAGGATGCGGTGGTGCACGCGGGACAGGCCGCGGCGGGCGAGCATTTCGTCAGGCTTGGCCGTGAAGGCTTGGTAGCCGAGAAAAAAGCTCTCCATTATCTGGCGTTGTACTGTGCTTTTTTTTAGGTCAGGCATGTTGACGTATTTATCATGAGAGGCGTAATTTCGGTCAAGAAGTTTGACTTATTTCGCAGCGCCTCGCATCTGGTATGAAAATGGCCTTCTCCGAACGTATTACTCGCCTGAAAAGCTCCCTTATTCGTGAAATTCTCGCTGCAGCCCAGCGCCCGGAAGTGATGTCTTTCGCTGGCGGGCTGCCGGCCGAGGCGATGCTGCCAACCGTCGATTGGACCGAATTGCCGGCAAGCATGGGGCAGTACGGCATGAGTGAAGGCGAACCCGCTCTTCGTGAGGCCATTGCCGTCCAAGCGCGAGCGCTTGGCGTGCCTTGCGAGGCGAGTCAGGTTTTGATCGTCAGTGGCTCGCAGCAGACGCTGGACCTCGCGTCGAAGCTGTTTATCGACTCAGGTACTGAGGTGCTGGTCGAGGCGCCTACCTATCTCGCCGCACTTCAATCCTTTCAGCTGTTCGGTGCACACTGTCTGGCCGTCCCGCAGCAGGCTGATGGCCCGGATCTGGACGTGCTGCGCGCCACGTTGGAGCAACATACGCCAGCTTTCGCTTATCTGATCCCGACCTTCCAGAATCCATCTGCTGTGCGCTACAGCGAAAGCAAGCGTGACGCCGTTGCGAGCTTGCTCGACGAGTTCGGCGTGACGCTGCTTGAAGATGAGCCATACCGGGAGTTGGTATTCGATCAGGGCAGTGCCAGGCCGATCGTTTCGCGTCTGCAACGAGCGAGCTGGATCTATACCGGGACCGTTTCCAAGACGTTGCTGCCTGGGCTGCGCGTGGGCTATCTGATCGCTTCACCGGATATCTATCCGTACCTGCTGCGGCTGAAGCAGTCGGCCGATCTACATACTAATCGCATAGGGCAGTGGCAAGCCCTGCAATGGCTGGGCAGTGAGCGGTATCAGACGCATCTGGCAGAGCTGCGCGACTTCTATCGTACTCGTCGCGATGCCATGCAGGCTGCGCTCAGCGAGCACTTTAGTGAATTGGCGACCTGGGAGCTGCCGCAGGGTGGACTGTTCTTCTGGTTGACGCTGAAGCAGCCACTGGACACGCGGACCTTGCTTAACCAGGCGCTCGCCAACGATGTGGTGTTCATGCCCGGCGAGCCTTTCTTCGTGGATCCGGATGCCAATCCCGGTTATCTGCGGCTTAATTTCAGTCACGTTGCCGCTGAGAGAATGGAGGAAGGGTTGCGCCGCCTGGCGCAGGTCATCCGCGAAGCTAAAGCGCTGGAAGCTGCCTGAGGAATATTATTGACCTGCGTTGCGGGTCATTGGAGGGAGTCATGTTCAAAGTCTATGGTGATTACAGATCGGGTAATTGCTACAAGGTCAAGCTGATGCTGCATCTGCTTGATCAGCCGTACGAATGGATTCCGATCAATATCCTCCGCGGGGAATCCCGCTCCGAGGAATTTCTCAAGAAGAACCCGAATGGCAAGATCCCGGTTCTGGAGCTGGAAGATGGCGCCTGCCTGTGGGAGTCCAACGCCATCCTCAACTATCTGGCCGACGGCAGCGAATTCTTGCCAGCTGATCCGCGACTGCGAACCCAAGTGCTGCAGTGGCAGTTCTTCGAGCAATACAGCCATGAGCCGTTTCTGGCTGTTGCCCGCTACATCAAGGTGTATCTCGGTATGCCTGAGGATCGCCGTGAGGAGTATGAGGCCAAGCAACTCGATGGCTACCACGCGTTGAACGTAATGGAGCAACAATTGCTGCGCACGCCCTATCTAGTGGGTGAGCATTACTCAATCGCCGACGTTGCGTTGTACGCTTACACACATGTGGCTGAAGAGGGAGGGTTCAAGCTCGACACCTATCCCGCAATTCGCCTCTGGCTGGAGCGAGTGGCTAGTCATCCACGACATGTCGGTATGTACGATTGAACAAAAACAGGGCCGCAAGGGCCCTGTTTTTCTATGCGCCTGAGGCTACTTGACCAGGCCGAGAAACTCACTGCGGGTCGCGGCGTTATCGCGGAACTGGCCCAGCATCACCGACGTAACCATCGACGAATTCTGTTTCTCCACACCGCGCATCATCATGCACATGTGCTGAGCTTCGATGACCACCGCAACGCCTGAAGCGCCGGTAACCTGCTGCATTGCCTCGGCAATTTCCCGAGTCAGGTTTTCCTGAATCTGCAGGCGGCGTGCATACATGTCTACAATTCGGGCCACCTTCGAAAGGCCCAGCACCTTGCCGTTGGGTAGATAAGCAACGTGTGCCTTGCCGATGAAAGGCAGCATGTGATGCTCGCACAGCGAATACAGCTCGATATTCTTGACCAGCACCATTTCGCTGTTGTCCGAGCTGAACAGCGCACCGTTGGTGACTTCTTCAAGGGTCTGCTGATAGCCCTTGCACAGATACTGCATGGCTTTGGCGGCGCGCTTGGGCGTGTCGAGCAGGCCTTCGCGGCTAACGTCCTCGCCAAGCTGGCCAAGGATCGCGGTGTAGTGTTGTTCCAGGGGCATTGAACTACCTGTCAGGCTTCATGAGGTCGCGAATGCGAAGGGTAGGGGGCGGCCGCTTGGCTGGCAAGTATACCGAGCGATCTGCCGGACGCGGTTCATTCATCACGGCCTTCGAGCATGGTGCGCTTGAGCATTACGTAAATCGCTCCGGTTCCGCCATGACGTGGCAGGCAGGAGGTGAAGCCAAGCACCTGTGGATGCTGCCGCAGCCACGTGTTGACGTGGCTCTTGATCAGCGGCCGCTTGCCGTCGAGCCGCGCAGCCTTGCCATGGGTGACGCGGACACAGCGTACTTCGAGCCGGGTCGCTTCGGCGATGAAGTCCCATAGCAGCTCGCGGGCCTTCTCGACACTCATGCCATGCAGATCGAGGCTTCCTTCGAATGGAATCTGGCCTGCCTTGAGTTTGCGGACCTGGCTGTCTTGCACGCCATCGCGAGCCCAGTACAGCTCGTCCTCGGCGCCTACGTCGATGACGAACTGATCAGATAGGCCGTCGACACGAGTCGTGTCGTTACTTACGGTCGCATTGCTGCGGCGGGTCGCGATCTGTTCACGATTGCTACGCGCCTTGCCAGTCTCGGCGCGATCATGGGTGATCGGCTTGACGCCGCGCACGGAAGATTGGAAGAGGGAAAAGTCGTCGTCTTGCATGGGGCCTCCAGACAGGCAGGCAGTTTACCCCAGCCACCGCGCCTGGCGGATAAGCGTTCCGTCCAGGCGTTCCAATATTTGACACATGCCGTTCTAGCAGGCTGCAACCGGGCAGGAGCGACCTGAACGGTACAGAGCTCTAGAGCGCTAGTGCTGCCACGTCCTGGACGCAAACGGCGAAGTTATCAGCGAGGATCGTCATCTCGATACGGTGGACCTGCTCGGCATCAATGCTGCCTTCGCCCATCGGCAAATTGCGAGTGGCGCAGGCGCTGTCGATCAGGGTGCAACGATAGCCGTAGTCCTTGGCGGCGCGAACGGTGGTGCTGATGCTCGAATGAGTCATGAATCCGCAAACGATCAGATCAAGGCGGCCCAGCTTCTGAAGCAGTTCATGCAGTTCGGTGCCGGAGAAGGCATTCGGAAGTCGCTTGGCTACCACTGCCTCGCCAGGCTGGGGAGCGGCTTCAGGCATGATCTGGCCGCGAAAGCCCTGCGGATCGAAAAGACCGCCGCTGATGCCAAGGTGGTGCACATGCACGATCGGTGCGCCGGCCTCGCGTGCAGCGGCCAGCAAGTTTTTGATTTCCGGGAGTGCACGATCCAGTGCGGGCAAGGCCAGCACACCGCTGCGATATTCTTCCTGCACATCGATGACCAGCAGGGTCGCGTTCGCCAGCGTCGCCGGGTTATAGCTGCGGCCACTGAGCTGAAGCATGGTCTGTGGCTTGGTCATTGTCGACTCCTTGTGCTGTGAGGGGGCTGATTGTGGCGCCAGAACGCGCTGATGTGAACCTTCCGACTGATGTTTCGCAGCGCCTTGGCGCTGACCAGGCGGTCTAGCCATAGACCAGCAAGGGTGAGCATGGGTTGGAAACCATGTCGGGCTGCGAAGGGTAATACCGGCAGTCGATAGATGCATGAAGCGAACAGCGCATTTACAACGGCGCAGGCCGGTGTTTTCCGGTGTCACGGGCATAGCCCGAGTGTCTGGATTGCCTGTTAAACTCGCGCCCTTTTACAGGAGATGCCCTTGTGACCGCTTCAATCTCCCGCTTGCGTACGCTGCGTGACCATATTCGCTGGGCTGTCAGTCGATTCCAGGCGGAGCAGTTGTTTTTCGGCCATGGCACCGACAACGCTTGGGATGATGCCCGCCAGTTGGTACTAGGGGCGCTGCATCTGCCCTGGGAAATGTCGGACAGCTATCTGGACTGTCGACTGGAACTCGACGAGTGCGAGCATCTGCAGAGCTTGTTACACCGGCGTATCGAAGAGCGCGTACCGACCGCCTATCTTCTCGGGCAAGCCTGGTTCTGCGGCTTGCCGTTCATTGTCGACGAGCGAGTCCTGATCCCGCGGTCGCCGATAGGCGAACTCATCGAGCATCGCTTCGACCCCTGGCTGCCCGGTACGCCGGCCCGAATACTCGATCTATGCACCGGATCGGGTTGCATTGGCATAGCCTGCGCTTATGAGTTTCTCGAAGCTGAAGTTGTTCTGGCGGACCTGTCATTCGATGCGCTCGAGGTGGCCAATCGAAATATCGAGCACCATGGCCTCGAAGAACGTGTCTACACCGTGCAGGGAGATGGCTTCGATGGTTTGCCCAGTCAGCGTTTTGATCTGATTGTTTCAAACCCCCCTTACGTCGATGCGGAAGATTTCGGCGACATGCCAGAGGAGTTTCAGCATGAGCCGGCCCTCGGATTGGCGTGCGGCGAAGACGGGCTGAATCTGGTGCGAAGGATGCTCGCTGAGGCTGCCGATCACCTCACCGATGACGGTATTCTGATCGTCGAAGTCGGTAACAGTCAGGTCCATGTGCAGGCGTTGTACCCCGAAGTGGATTTCACTTGGCTGGAGTTTTCGCGCGGGGGGCATGGAGTATTCCTGCTGGCGGCTCAGCAGTGCCGCAAGCATCAGGCGCTGTTCCGCTCGCGCCTCGAGCAGCGTTGAGTTGGCATGTGCAGCGCTCGGCCAGGTCGTCGAGCGAGTGCCTGGGTGCGGAGCGGGCAAATCTCACCGATTTTTTCTGAGCATTTGGCCCTTCGTGCGGGTCTGTTGCATGTGACGAATGATCTGAGCGCTGATCGACACGTCTGACCGGTTGATTCATCGTTATGCGCTCAGTACGTCAGTGACCCCCAGCACTCAAGCGGACGGACCATGCCAGGCATCACGGTAGAATCCACCACCTTTTCATTGTTCGGCGCGTTGGGTGACCTGGCCCTGCGCAAGCTGTTTCCGGCCTTGTATCAGCTGGATCGTGCCGGTCTGTTGCACCCCGATACCCAGATTCTGGCGCTGTCACGCGAGGGCGGTGAGCCTGGCGTTCACGAGGCGCGGATCGAACAGGCGTTGCGCACCCGAATTCCTGCTGCGGAACTCGATGAAAAAGCGCTTGAGCGTTTCAACGCTCGGCTGAGTTATCTATCAATGGATTTTCGTCGGCCCGAGGACTACCTGGCGCTGAGCGAATGCGTGCCGGCTGACCGGCCCTTGATCGCCTATTTCGCGACGCCCGCAGCCGTTTACGGGGATATCTGCAGATATCTGGCCTCCGCAGGGTTGGCGGAGCAGACGCGAGTCGTTCTAGAGAAGCCTATCGGGCATGACCTGAATTCTTCGCGCGTCATCAACGATGCGGTCGCAGAGCATTTCCCCGAGAGCCGCATCTATCGCATCGATCATTATCTGGGTAAGGAAACCGTTCAGAACCTGATCGCGCTACGGTTCGCCAATAGCCTGTTCGAGACGCAATGGGACCAGCACCACATATCCCATGTCGAAATCACCGTGGCCGAGACGGTGGGGATTGAAGGGCGCTGGGGCTACTTCGACCAGGCCGGCCAACTGCGCGACATGGTGCAGAACCATCTGCTGCAGTTGCTCTGCCTGATAGCTATGGACCCTCCGAGCAACCTGACGGCCGACAGCATTCGCGACGAGAAGGTGAAGGTACTCAAAGCGCTTGCGCCAATCACCGCAGAGTCGATCCATCAGCGGGTGGTTCGTGGCCAGTACGCGGCCGGGAACGTCGCTGGCGCCTCGGTGCCGGGTTACCTCGACGAGGAAAACTCCAACGCCGAGAGCAGCACGGAAACCTTCGTGGCGCTGCGCGCCGATATCTGTAACTGGCGTTGGTCGGGCGTGCCGTTCTATTTGCGCACCGGCAAACGCATGGCGCAGAAGCTCTCGCAAATAGTCATCCATTTCAAGGAACCGCCTTTCTATATCTTCGCGCCTGAGCAACGCGCACTGATCAGCAATCGTCTGATCATCCGGCTGCAGCCTGACGAGGGCATCTCCTTGCAAGTCATGACCAAGGAGCAGGGACTGGACAAGGGCATGCATCTGCGCAGCGGGCCACTGCAGTTGAATTTCTCGGACACTTACAAGAGCACCCGCATTCCCGATGCGTACGAGCGCCTGTTGCTTGAAGTCATGCAAGGCAACCAGAACCTTTTTGTTCGCAGGGATGAGATCGAGTACGCGTGGCAGTGGTGCGACCAACTTATCGAGGGCTGGAATCGCCTCGGTGCCTCGCTAAAGCTATATCCCGCCGGTTCCTGGGGGCCGGTCGCTTCGATTGCGTTGATCACCCGAGACGGGAGGACGTGGTATGGCGATCTCTGAGCTGGATCTACCGATCGGAGTGATTGCGCACAGTTCGGCTGACCCGAAGCGACAAGCAGAAGTGATGGCTGACAGTGTTGCTGGTGCACTCGCCTATGCCGTGCAGACCCATGGCGTTGCCAGTCTGGTCGTATCTGGCGGGCGCAGTCCGATCACGTTTTTCGAAGAGCTTTCGACGCGAGAGCTGAATTGGTCGAAGGTTCAGGTCAGCCTGGCCGATGAGCGCTGGGTACCTGTTGGAGAGCCGGCAAGTAACGAAGGCCTGGTGCGCCGTCATCTGCTGCAGAACGCTGCCGGTGACGCTCTTCTGATCGGGCTGTATCAGCCCGCTGATTCCCTTGTCCAGGCGGCATCGCTCGCCGACCAAGCCCTTGCGCGGCTTCGGTGGCCAATCGACGTGCTCATACTCGGTATGGGCGACGATGGCCATACGGCGTCACTGTTCCCAGGTAGTCCTAACTTGGCACATGCGTTGCGCTCGGATTGTGCGGAGCGTTGTCTGCCGATGCAGGCTCCCGTAGCGCCGCACGCTCGTTTGACGATGTCCTATCCGCTCCTAGCCAGCGCCCGGATGCAGTGCCTGGCTATTCAGGGAGCCGACAAGCTTGAAACCTTGCGCGCCGCTTTGATTGCCGATCCGCTGCAAATGCCGATCCGCGCGTTCCTACATTCTCCGCTCGAGATTTACTGGTGCCCATGAGGCCCGAGGACTCTTGCATGACCATGGACCAGAAAAACGCTCTGATTGAACGAATCTGTGTGGATGCGCGGATTCTTCCGGTCATCACGATAGGCAGTGAAGAGCAAATCCTGCCGCTTGCCGATGCGCTTGCCGCTGGTGGTCTGCGCGCGTTGGAGATCACCCTGCGATCCAGTCATGGCCTGACGGCAATCCGGCGGCTGCGCGAAGAGCGTCCCGATCTTTGCATCGGTGCGGGCACCGTGCTCGATCGACGAATGATGGATGAGGTCGAAGCCGCGGGGGCACAGTTTATCGTCACGCCTGGCTCGACCCGAGAAATCCTCGAAGCCGGAGTGAGCTGCTCCGTGCCGTTGCTGCCGGGCATCAGCAGTGCGTCCGACTTAATGGAGGGTTATGCGCTCGGCTATCGGCGGTTCAAGCTTTTTCCGGCGGAGGTGTGCGGCGGCATCGCCGCGCTGAAGGCCTTGGGCGGGCCTTTCGCGGACGTTCGCTTCTGCCCAACCGGCGGCGTGACGGCGGCCAACGCCCCACACTACCTGGCTTTGCCAAATGTAATGTGTGTCGGCGGTACCTGGATGATCGACAGCGCAAGCCTCAACAGCGGCGACTGGTCAGGCATTCAGCAGCGCACGGCCGAGGCCCTTGCGGCGTTGGCATAGCACGCCGAGGCTACCTTTTGAATCGCTGCTACGCTGTCGTTGGTGCGTAGCGTAGCCGCAGCGATGCGCGTATGATTCGCGCCCTTTCAATCGGATTGCCACACCGGGAGGTGCCCATGACCGAGCACGAAGAAACAAGCACACACGTAACCCATGGCGAAAAGCTGCAGAAAGTGCTGGCTCGCCTGGGCATGGCTTCGCGCCGTGATGTCGAAAAGTGGATCGCGGAAGGCCGCGTCAAGGTCAACGGTGCTATCGCAAGCCTTGGCCAGCGGGTCGACTCACATGATGCCATTGCCGTCGATGGTCGCCTGCTCAAGCGGGAAGAAGCCAACGAAGTCGTTCGACGCGTACTGATCTACAACAAGCCTGACGGCGAGATTTGCACTCGCAACGACCCGGAAGGTCGTCCGACGGTTTTCGATCGGTTGCCGCGGCCGAAGGAAGGACGCTGGATCAATATCGGCCGTCTAGATATCAATACCACCGGTCTTTTGCTTTTCACCACGGATGGAGAGCTGGCCAACCGCCTGATGCACCCTTCGTATGAAATGGACCGCGAGTATGCGGTACGCGTGCGTGGGGAAGTCGACGACGAGATGATCGAGCGGCTGAAGACCGGCGTCATGCTAGAGGATGGTCCGGCACGCTTCACCGACATTAAGGAAGCGCCTGGCGGTGAGGGATTCAACCATTGGTACCACTGCGTAGTGATGGAAGGCCGCAACCGTGAGGTTCGTCGGCTCTGGGAGTCCCAGGGTTTGGTCGTGAGCCGCCTGAAGCGGGTCCGGTTCGGTCCGGTGTTCATGACCTCCGATCTGCCGATGGGGCGTTGGCGCGAAATGTCGCAAACCGAAGTCGACATCCTCAGTCAGGAGGTCGGGCTCAAGCCGATTGCACTGCCGAGCATGAAGGCCAAGGCCAAGGAAAAGATCGACCGCATGCAGCGTAAGGTGGCGAAGCCTCTGAGTCGTGGCGAGCGTCGACCTCGCGTGCTTCGTTCATCAAACGAGGCTGATGTACCAAGCTCGAACAAGCCGCGGACCCAACGGGACGATCAAGGCGGGCGCAAGCCGCGTGTTAGCGAAGAGCGTAGCGACAAGAGTCGTGGGACACCCGTGGCCGAGCGTCCGAGCGGTACGCGTAAAGGCGGCAAGCGCGATGACAGGGCAGGGCGCCCTTCAGGTCCAGGTAAAAGGCCGGCCGGAGATGGTCAGCGTCCAGGCTTCGGGCGTAGCAAACGCACCTGATTCCTGATTGTTGTATCCAGCGCTGCGCAATGGTTCGACGCCACTGCGCAGCGTTTTTGTTTCCGCGCAAGGCGTGGTTATTGCGCGTCCAGCGCCTGGCCATTAACTCCGGCGCTGTCGGGGCCCATCAGATACAGATAGACCGGCATGATCTCATCTGGAAGCGGATTGACCTGAGGGTTCTCGCCAGGATATGCCTTTGCGCGCATGTCAGTGCGGGTTGCGCCGGGGTTGATGCTATTGGCACGTACTGGCGCGGTTTCATCCACTTCGTCTGCGAGCACCTGCATCAGGCCCTCGGTAGCAAATTTAGATACCGCGTAGGCGCCCCAATAAGCTCGGCCTTTGCGGCCGACGCTACTCGACGTGAAGATTACCGAGGCGTCTTTGGCGAGCTTGAGCAGCGGGAGCAGTGTGCTGGTCAGCATAAACATCGCGTTCACGTTCACCTGCATCACTCGCATGAAGTTGTCGCCGGACAGCTGCTCGAGCGGCGTGCGCGGACCGACGATTGCGGCGTTGTGCAGCAGCCCGTCAAGATGGCCGAACTCGCGCTCGATCATGGCGGCCAGTTCGTCGTACTGGTGCGGCAAGGCGGTTTCCAGGTTGAACGGGATGACGGCTGGATGCGGATGGCCGGCCGCTTCAATGTCGTCGTAAACACGATTTAGGTTGTCTTCGTTCTTGCCGAGCAGCAACACCGTTGCGCCGTGAGCGGCATAGGCTTTAGCCGCCGCTTCACCGATGCCGCGACCGGCACCCGTTACTAGAATGATGCGCCCTGCGAGCAGGTCGGGGCGGGCGGAGTACTCGAACATCGGTTGCCTCGTTTAATGATGGTATTGGCGCTCGACTGTGTTGCCGAACGATAAGCTAAAGCAGCTATTCATTAATCCCGTTTCAGCAACTGCACAGCGCGCTGTCCAGTATCTGCCGGAGCTGCAGTGGATGGTCGACCACCACGTCTGCGCCCCAATTACCTGGATTATCTTCGGGGTGGATGTAGCCATAGCGAACCGCAGCTGTTCTGCTTCCGGCTGCACGGCCGGACTCGATATCCCGCAGATCGTCGCCTACGAAGAGCACCGATGAAGGGTCAAGGTCGAGTAGCTTGCATGCGAGCAGCATTGGTTCGGGATCGGGCTTGCTCTTGCTTACGTGGTCCGGGCAAATCAGAACAGCAGAGCGTTTCGCCAAGCCCAGCTGGCGCATGATCGGCTCGGCGAAACGCAGCGGTTTGTTGGTCACTACGCCCCATAACAGGTTAGCCCGCTCGATGTCATCGAGGAGTTCGGCCATGCCGTCGTATAGATGACTATGTACGGCGCAATTCTCCTGATACCGCGCGAGGAATTCGAGGCGCAGCTCTTCGAACTCGTCAGATAGCGGGTCGACATCGAATGCGCTTAGCACCATGGCTCTCGCTCCACCCGACACGACATCGCGAATCTGCTGTTCAGGAATTGGCGTAAGCCCTCGAGCAATACGCATGGCTTGTGACACGGCGATGAAGTCGGGAGCGGTGTCCAGCAGGGTACCGTCCATGTCGAACAGAACAGCGCGCAGGCGCATCAGGCCTCCTTGATGGTCATTACCATGTAATTGACGTCGACGTCCGCTGACAACTTGTAGTGCTTGGAAAGCGGGTTATAGGTAAGGCCGATGATGTCCTTCACGGCGAGCCCGGCGTCGCGGCTCCAGGCGCCAAGCTCCGAAGGCCGGATGAACTTTTTAAAATCATGGGTGCCACGTGGAAGCAACTGCAGCACGTACTCTGCGCCAATGATGGCAAGCGCATAGGCTTTCGGATTGCGATTGATTGTCGAAAAGAACACATGCCCGCCCGGCTTGACCAGTTTGCTGCAGGCCCGTATCACCGATGCTGGGTCTGGCACATGTTCGAGCATCTCAAGGCAGGTCACGATGTCAAATTGCTCGGGCGTCTCTTCCGCTATGGCTTCAGCCGTGATCTGTCGATAATCAATATCCAGACCCGATTCGAGAAGGTGTAGGCGCGCTACTGAAAGCGGTGCCTCGCCCATGTCGATACCGGTGACCTCGGCTCCTCGCTGTGCCATAGCCTCGCTGAGGATTCCGCCGCCACATCCGATATCAATGACCTTCTTGCCAGCCAACGATATGTGCTCGTCTATCCAATTCACGCGAAGCGGGTTGATCTCATGCAGTGGCTTGAACTCGCTTTCGCGATCCCACCAGCGATGTGCAAGGGCTTCGAATTTGGCGATTTCAGCATGGTCGACGTTGCTCATGGTCCGGTCCGTTTGAAAGCTTGAGGAATAAGCTTGAGCCGCAAATGCTCATGTTGCCAGCTCAGATGATGTGGGGCCCTGGTGGCCGCCGCTTTTTCGTATGTCAGGTGCCTTTCAAGCCGCGCTATCAGCACTGCACTATCAATGCCTGTCTGTGCTAGCAATTCGTTTTCCCCATTGGCGGGCATTGGCAATTACGCGCTGCTCGTCCATGCGGGTCAGGCTGCCATTATCCAGAAGTTGCTTGCCACCTACCCAGACATGTCGCACGGCGTCCCTGCCGGTGGAGTAGATCATTTGGGAGACGGGGTCGTATATTGGCTGTTGCGCAAGGCCAGAAAGGTCCAGCGCGACCAGATCGGCAAACTTTCCAATTTCAAGCGAGCCTGTGTGGTCGTCGATGCCAAGGGCTCTCGCACCATTTAGCGTCGCCATGCGCAGCGCACGGTGCGCGTCCAGGGCCGTGGCCGAGTTGGCGACGGCCTTCGCCAGTAAAGCCGCAGTGCGGGTTTCGCCGAGAAGATCCAGGTCGTTGTTGCTTGCCGCCCCGTCGGTGCCGATCGCCACATTGATACCTGCTTCCCATAGTCGTTCCACGGGGCAGAAACCGCTGGCAAGTTTTAGGTTGGACTCAGGGCAATGAATGACACTGCAGTTGTGCTCGGTAAGCAGTCCAAGGTCGTCATCGTTAATCTGAGTCATATGCACCGCTTGGAACCGTGGTCCGAGTAGCTGTAGCCGAGCCAGTCGTGCTAACGGACGTTCGCCATGCTTGCGCAGTGCTTCTTGAACTTCCTGTACCGTCTCATGAACGTGCATATGGATGCCCGCGTCCATCTCCGCTACGAGAACGCGGATGCTCTCGAGCTTGTCATCTGTCACGGAGTAAGGAGCGTGCGGCCCGAACGCAATGCTCATTCGTGGGTGATGCTTCAAGTCGTCGAACAATGCCACCCCGTTGCGTAGCGCTTCGTCAGCGTCGCGAGCGCCTGGGACGGGAAAGTCCAGAACTGGAATAGCGATCTGGGCTCTCACCCCGTGCTTATGTACCAGTTCGCTGACCACGTTCGGGTAGAAATACATATCCGAAAAACATGTGATTCCACCTTTCAACTGTTCGGCAATAGCCAGTTCGGTCCCGCTGCGAACGAACTCTTCATTGACCCAGCGCGATTCGGCCGGCCAGATGTGATCCTCCAGCCATCGCTTCAGGGGGAGATCGTCGGCGAGGCCTCTGAAAAGCGTCATGGCCGCGTGACCGTGCGCATTGATCAGGCCTGGCGCGAGGAGCATGCCTGCAAGGTCGCGAGTCTCCTTAGCCGGATACTTCACAGCCTCAGTTCGGGGGGCGATTAGTGCGATGCGTCCGTCTCGAATGCCAAGGCCGTGGCCTTGCAACACAACACCGGCCGGCTCTACTGGAACAAGCCAGGTCGGGAACAAGAGCAGGTCTAACTGTGCGTCGCTTTGCCTGGACATGGGAAGCCATGACTGATTGGAAGGCTGTTAGTGTAATGGCTAGCGACTTGGGATTGAAGGAACGCGCGCGGATTGAGGCGGTGCTTGTAGCTTCTATATATAGGTACCGCCAGATGCCCTCCTAAATATCCGGCGGTGCGATCTGTGATCGAAAATAACGGTTGACGTTAGTTTTCAGGCTCCTATAATGCGCACCTTCTCCGGCGCAGTCCTTAAGCAAAACCTCTTGTAAATCAAAAGGTTAGCGAAATAAAAGGGTTGCACGGATGGCGAATTCAAGTAGAATGCGCCGGGCTGACAGGGTGGTGGTTGAGTCCTGTTGGTGGCTTCGGTCAGGTTGATCGGGAGCGGTTGAAAGAGGTGGTTGAAAGAGGTGGTTGAAAGAGGTGGTTGACAGCGGTTTTGAACGCTGTATGATTCGCCTCCCGCTAACGAGAGATGAGAGTTGATCGAAGGCGCAAGCGGTTGAGAAGAAAGAAAAAGTTCTTCAAAAACAGCTTGACAGGTAACAAGGCTGCTGTAGAATGCGCGGCCTCGGTTGAGACGAAAGACTTGATCGAAACGCTCTTTAACAACTGAATCAAGCAATTCGTGTGGGTGCTTGTGAATGTAAGACTGATGGTCAGCTAGATTATCAGCATCACAAAGCAACACTCGAGTATTCGAGAGTTACTCTTTACTTGTAAAGAGATTTGCGATTGCTGAGCCAAGTTTAGGGTTTTCTCAAAACCCAAGCAGTATTGAACTGAAGAGTTTGATCATGGCTCAGATTGAACGCTGGCGGCAGGCCTAACACATGCAAGTCGAGCGGATGAAGAGAGCTTGCTCTCTGATTCAGCGGCGGACGGGTGAGTAATGCCTAGGAATCTGCCTGATAGTGGGGGACAACGTTTCGAAAGGAACGCTAATACCGCATACGTCCTACGGGAGAAAGCAGGGGACCTTCGGGCCTTGCGCTATCAGATGAGCCTAGGTCGGATTAGCTAGTTGGTGAGGTAAAGGCTCACCAAGGCTACGATCCGTAACTGGTCTGAGAGGATGATCAGTCACACTGGAACTGAGACACGGTCCAGACTCCTACGGGAGGCAGCAGTGGGGAATATTGGACAATGGGCGAAAGCCTGATCCAGCCATGCCGCGTGTGTGAAGAAGGTCTTCGGATTGTAAAGCACTTTAAGTTGGGAGGAAGGGCAGTAAGCTAATACCTTGCTGTTTTGACGTTACCGACAGAATAAGCACCGGCTAACTTCGTGCCAGCAGCCGCGGTAATACGAAGGGTGCAAGCGTTAATCGGAATTACTGGGCGTAAAGCGCGCGTAGGTGGTTTGTTAAGTTGAATGTGAAAGCCCCGGGCTCAACCTGGGAACTGCATCCAAAACTGGCAAGCTAGAGTATGGCAGAGGGTGGTGGAATTTCCTGTGTAGCGGTGAAATGCGTAGATATAGGAAGGAACACCAGTGGCGAAGGCGACCACCTGGGCTAATACTGACACTGAGGTGCGAAAGCGTGGGGAGCAAACAGGATTAGATACCCTGGTAGTCCACGCCGTAAACGATGTCGACTAGCCGTTGGGATCCTTGAGATCTTAGTGGCGCAGCTAACGCATTAAGTCGACCGCCTGGGGAGTACGGCCGCAAGGTTAAAACTCAAATGAATTGACGGGGGCCCGCACAAGCGGTGGAGCATGTGGTTTAATTCGAAGCAACGCGAAGAACCTTACCAGGCCTTGACATGCAGAGAACTTTCCAGAGATGGATTGGTGCCTTCGGGAACTCTGACACAGGTGCTGCATGGCTGTCGTCAGCTCGTGTCGTGAGATGTTGGGTTAAGTCCCGTAACGAGCGCAACCCTTGTCCTTAGTTACCAGCACGTAATGGTGGGCACTCTAAGGAGACTGCCGGTGACAAACCGGAGGAAGGTGGGGATGACGTCAAGTCATCATGGCCCTTACGGCCTGGGCTACACACGTGCTACAATGGTCGGTACAAAGGGTTGCCAAGCCGCGAGGTGGAGCTAATCCCATAAAACCGATCGTAGTCCGGATCGCAGTCTGCAACTCGACTGCGTGAAGTCGGAATCGCTAGTAATCGTGAATCAGAATGTCACGGTGAATACGTTCCCGGGCCTTGTACACACCGCCCGTCACACCATGGGAGTGGGTTGCTCCAGAAGTAGCTAGTCTAACCTTCGGGGGGACGGTTACCACGGAGTGATTCATGACTGGGGTGAAGTCGTAACAAGGTAGCCGTAGGGGAACCTGCGGCTGGATCACCTCCTTAATCGAAGACTTCAGCTTCTTCATAAGCTCCCACACGAATTGCTTGATTCACTAGCGAAAAGCGATTGGGTTTCGACCCGAGAGAGACGATTGGGTCTGTAGCTCAGTTGGTTAGAGCGCACCCCTGATAAGGGTGAGGTCGGCAGTTCGAATCTGCCCAGACCCACCAATTGTCATGGGATGTGGCCGATCTGTAGATGGGGCCATAGCTCAGCTGGGAGAGCGCCTGCTTTGCACGCAGGAGGTCAGGAGTTCGATCCTCCTTGGCTCCACCATTAACTCGATAATCGCTGAAAGCTCAGAAATGAGTGCTGCTTGGGCATCTGATGGATGTTTGAGGGTATTGATTTCTGGTCTTTGCGCCAGAACTGTTCTTTAAAAATTTGGGTATGTGATAGAAGTAGATTTGGGTAGTTACTTTCACTGGTAATTATTCAAGTCAAGGTAAAATTTGCGAGTTGCTCTTTATGGGCAGAATGCGGATTTTCGGCGAATGTCGTCTTCACGTTATTAGACAGTAACCAGATTGCTTGGGGTTATATGGTCAAGTGAAGAAGCGCATACGGTGGATGCCTTGGCAGTCAGAGGCGATGAAAGACGTGGTAGCCTGCGAAAAGCTTCGGGGAGTCGGCAAACAGACTTTGATCCGGAGATGTCTGAATGGGGGAACCCAGCCATCATAAGATGGTTATCACACACTGAATACATAGGTGTGTGAGGCGAACCAGGGGAACTGAAACATCTAAGTACCCTGAGGAAAAGAAATCAACCGAGATTCCCTTAGTAGTGGCGAGCGAACGGGGATTAGCCCTTAAGCTTCTTTGATTTTAGCGGAACGCTCTGGAAAGTGCGGCCATAGTGGGTGATAGCCCTGTACGCGAAAAGGTCTTAGAAGTGAAATCGAGTAGGACGGAGCACGAGAAACTTTGTCTGAATATGGGGGGACCATCCTCCAAGGCTAAATACTACTGACTGACCGATAGTGAACTAGTACCGTGAGGGAAAGGCGAAAAGAACCCCGGAGAGGGGAGTGAAATAGATCCTGAAACCGTATGCGTACAAGCAGTGGGAGCCTACTTTGTTAGGTGACTGCGTACCTTTTGTATAATGGGTCAGCGACTTATTTTCAGTGGCGAGCTTAACCGAATAGGGGAGGCGTAGCGAAAGCGAGTCTTAATAGGGCGTTTAGTCGCTGGGAATAGACCCGAAACCGGGCGATCTATCCATGGGCAGGTTGAAGGTTGGGTAACACTAACTGGAGGACCGAACCGACTACCGTTGAAAAGTTAGCGGATGACCTGTGGATCGGAGTGAAAGGCTAATCAAGCTCGGAGATAGCTGGTTCTCCTCGAAAGCTATTTAGGTAGCGCCTCGTGTATCACTGCTGGGGGTAGAGCACTGTTTCGGCTAGGGGGTCATCCCGACTTACCAAACCGATGCAAACTCCGAATACCAGCAAGTGTCAGCACGGGAGACACACGGCGGGTGCTAACGTCCGTCGTGAAAAGGGAAACAACCCAGACCGTCAGCTAAGGTCCCAAAATCCTGGTTAAGTGGGAAACGATGTGGGAAGGCTTAGACAGCTAGGAGGTTGGCTTAGAAGCAGCCACCCTTTAAAGAAAGCGTAATAGCTCACTAGTCGAGTCGGCCTGCGCGGAAGATGTAACGGGGCTCAAACCAGGTACCGAAGCTACGGGTTCAACGTAAGTTGAGCGGTAGAGGAGCGTTCTGTAAGCCTGTGAAGGTCAGTTGAGAAGCTGGCTGGAGGTATCAGAAGTGCGAATGCTGACATGAGTAACGACAATGCGAGTGAAAAACTCGCACGCCGAAAGACCAAGGGTTCCTGCGCAACGTTAATCGACGCAGGGTGAGTCGGTCCCTAAGGCGAGGCTGAAGAGCGTAGTCGATGGGAAACGGGTTAATATTCCCGTACTTCTAGTTACTGCGATGGGGGGACGGAGAAGGCTAGGCCAGCAAGGCGTTGGTTGTCCTTGTTTAAGGTGGTAGGCAGAGATCTTAGGTAAATCCGGGATCTTAATGCCGAGAGCTGATGACGAGCTTTCTTTTAGAAAGCGAAGTGGTTGATGCCATGCTTCCAGGAAAAGCCTCTAAGCTTCAGGTAACTAGGAACCGTACCCCAAACCGACACAGGTGGTTGGGTAGAGAATACCAAGGCGCTTGAGAGAACTCGGGTGAAGGAACTAGGCAAAATGGCACCGTAACTTCGGGAGAAGGTGCGCCGGTGAGGGTGAAGTATTTACTACGTAAGCCCATGCCGGTCGAAGATACCAGGCCGCTGCGACTGTTTATTAAAAACACAGCACTCTGCAAACACGAAAGTGGACGTATAGGGTGTGACGCCTGCCCGGTGCCGGAAGGTTAATTGATGGGGTTAGCGCAAGCGAAGCTCTTGATCGAAGCCCCGGTAAACGGCGGCCGTAACTATAACGGTCCTAAGGTAGCGAAATTCCTTGTCGGGTAAGTTCCGACCTGCACGAATGGCGTAACGATGGCGGCGCTGTCTCCACCCGAGACTCAGTGAAATTGAAATCGCTGTGAAGATGCAGTGTATCCGCGGCTAGACGGAAAGACCCCGTGAACCTTTACTATAGCTTTGCACTGGACTTTGAATTTGCTTGTGTAGGATAGGTGGGAGGCTTTGAAGCGTGGACGCCAGTTCGCGTGGAGCCAACCTTGAAATACCACCCTGGCAACTTTGAGGTTCTAACTCTGGTCCGTTATCCGGATCGAGGACAGTGTATGGTGGGTAGTTTGACTGGGGCGGTCTCCTCCTAAAGAGTAACGGAGGAGTACGAAGGTGCGCTCAGACCGGTCGGAAATCGGTCGTAGAGTATAAAGGCAAAAGCGCGCTTGACTGCGAGACAGACACGTCGAGCAGGTACGAAAGTAGGTCTTAGTGATCCGGTGGTTCTGTATGGAAGGGCCATCGCTCAACGGATAAAAGGTACTCCGGGGATAACAGGCTGATACCGCCCAAGAGTTCATATCGACGGCGGTGTTTGGCACCTCGATGTCGGCTCATCACATCCTGGGGCTGAAGCCGGTCCCAAGGGTATGGCTGTTCGCCATTTAAAGTGGTACGCGAGCTGGGTTTAGAACGTCGTGAGACAGTTCGGTCCCTATCTGCCGTGGACGTTTGAGATTTGAGAGGGGCTGCTCCTAGTACGAGAGGACCGGAGTGGACGAACCTCTGGTGTTCCGGTTGTCACGCCAGTGGCATTGCCGGGTAGCTACGTTCGGAAGAGATAACCGCTGAAAGCATCTAAGCGGGAAACTTGCCTCAAGATGAGATCTCACTGGAGCCTTGAGCTCCCTGAAGGGCCGTCGAAGACTACGACGTTGATAGGTTGGGTGTGTAAGCGCTGTGAGGCGTTGAGCTAACCAATACTAATTGCCCGTGAGGCTTGACCATATAACACCCAAACAATTTGGCTGTTAGACGGAAAGTCGACAGAAAAGCCGAAAATCAGCATGAACACGCATTACCTGATCACATACCCAATTGGCTGTAGCGGCTAAACCCCGAGACAGCAACTGAATTGCTTGACGACCATAGAGCGTTGGAACCACCTGATCCCATCCCGAACTCAGTAGTGAAACGACGCATCGCCGATGGTAGTGTGGGGTCTCCCCATGTGAGAGTAGGTCATCGTCAAGCTCCTTTCCCAAACCCCCGATCCGCGAAAGCGGGTCGGGGGTTTGCTTTTGCCCAAAAGAAAGCTGCGATAGGCACGTACTGTCGTTGATCATCGAAAGGTTAACTTAACGGTCACCTCGGATGGCTAGGGCTAGCTGGTCGAGCGGCCTAGGGTCGGCGGCAGAGGGCGGCAGGGAGGGGGAGCACCGGCATTGCAGACCTGCGGAGCATCTACCGTCGGACTTTCCATCTGCTACCGTTTTTTCTGGTTATTTCTTTGGCGCGCATGCTTCGCTTCTTTAGGTAGCAGCCGATGGCTTGATTGATCGCTGCGCAACAGCTACAGGTCGATAGTGACGGGCTTGTGCAGGAAGCTGCGTGGGCCCATGGTTACAAGAGTCGTTCTTGGTCGAAACATCGATCAATTTGCCTTGTTGTTGCCGTTGCTTGTTGCTGATAGCGGTGCACGTCGACCTCTAGGCAGCAAACGCGAGTGTCATATCGTCAAAACGCGTAGAATCGCGCTTCGATCCAGTGACTAGGTTACCGAGTTGATATCGTGGAAATTTTCAAAGAATTTACGTTCGAATCTGCCCACCGTTTACCTCATGTGCCGCAGGGCCATAAATGCGGGCGGCTGCATGGTCATTCCTTTCGGGTTGCTCTGTATATCAGCGGTCCGATAGATCCTCATACGGGTTGGATTCGTGACTTCGGTGAGATCAAGTCCATATTCAAGCCGTTGTACGAGTTACTGGATCACAACTATCTGAACGACATTCCTGGTTTGGAAAACCCTACCAGCGAAAACTTGGCGAAATGGATCTGGAACGAACTCAAGCCATTGCTCCCAGAGCTATCGCGTATCCGTATTCATGAAACCTGCACCAGTGGCTGCGAGTATCGTGGCGACTAAAAGCCTGCTCGCTAGCGATGCCGCCAAGGCTCTATTAGCTGAACCGATTGAAGTGCCAGCCCAAAGGCGGATCAGCATCAGCTAAAGGCGACAGGGCAGCGTCAGATGGCATAAGTGGGTTGGTTAACGCTCGAATCTCCGCTTCTTTGACACTTCCGTTTCGTTGTAGCAGAGTACGGCGCTTTTTACGCGGCCTAGGCCGCCTCTATGGGGAATTGGAATGAACGCAGTTGTTGCGGCAGTCGGCATCATGCTGATCTTGAGTCTATGTCGCGTGCATGTAGTGGTTGCGCTTATTGCTGGAGCTCTGGCAGGTGGCTTGATCGGCGGGTTAGGGATGGAAGGCAGCCTTGCTGCGTTCAATAAGGGGCTTGGCGGTGGAGCAACGGTCGCATTGTCGTACGCTTTGCTCGGAGCATTCGCCGTGGCTATCGGTAAAAGCGGGCTGGCGCATGCCCTCGCTGATAAGGCCCTGACTCTGGTTGGTAAGCAAGGCGCTCATGGTGCCGGCGCGGTTAAGTGGTTGATGATTGGATTGCTGCTCTCGGTAGCAGTGTCTTCTCAAAATATTCTGCCTATCCATATTGCCTTTATTCCGCTTCTGGTCCCGCCTCTGCTTTTCGTGTTGTCAAAGATGAAGATCGATAGACGTTTGATTGCCTGTGTTCTCGCATTCGGCCTCATTACGCCTTATATGTTTCTTCCTGTTGGGTTCGGCAATATCTTCCTGAATGAGATTCTGCTGGCAAACGTTGCGAAGAGCGGCGCGGATGTCGCCGGCATCAAAGTTACCCAGGCGATGTTCATTCCAGCGATGGGAATGGTTACTGGGCTATTGATCGCTTTTTATAGTTATCGCAAGCCTCGGGAATATGACCTCGCACGGATTGAGACGGTTGAAAAGACCACAGTTAGCTACAGTCCGCTCACGCTGTTGGTAGCCGCCGTTGCCGTTGCAGCGGCCTTCGTGATTCAGCTGTGGCTGGACTCGATGATACTCGGCGCGCTTGTTGGGTTTGTAATCTTCTCCGTGTCCGGGGTGGTGCGCTGGCGAGAAGCGGATGATCTTTTTACCGATGGCATGAAGATGATGGCCATGATCGGTTTCATCATGATCGCCGCCGCTGGGTTTGCTGAAGTGATGCGTGAAACCGGCGAGGTGAAATTGCTGGTAGATGCATCGACTCAATGGATCGGAAGCAGCAAGGCTGTGGGCGCGTTGTTGATGCTGCTGGTCGGTCTTCTAGTGACCATCGGCATTGGCTCGTCATTCTCTACCGTGCCGATCATCGCCGCGATCTTTGTGCCGCTGGGTATGGAACTCGGGTTCAGCCCGCTAGCGATCGTCAGCCTGGTCGGAACTGCAGGTGCTCTGGGCGACGGCGGTTCGCCGGCCTCCGATTCCACGCTTGGGCCGACAGCCGGTCTGAACGCTGATGGCCAACATAACCATATCTGGGACACCGTCGTACCGACCTTCCTGCACTACAACCTGCCGCTGCTGGCTTTCGGCTGGCTGGCGGCGATGACCCTGTAGCACGCTCAATTCTCTTAGGGCCGTCTGCTCGGCGACGGCCCGACAGTGATTAGGCTGCCGACCCGCACTCGTACCGCCGCCCGTTGACTAAACAGGACTGAACGCAGCGGGCAGGGTCAACAATGGTAAATTCGACGCTCGAGCAAAAGGTCTTCCTTGCGCTGCTCGTGGTGGTTTCTTTCGCGTTTGGCTGGATCCTATTGCCGTTCTACGGGGCAGTGTTTTGGGCAGTCATCCTCGCAATCATCTTTGCTCCTCTGCAGCGGTATCTCTACCGGCGCTTCAATCAGCGACGTAACCTGGCAGCGCTCTTTACGCTGCTGGTTTGCCTACTGGTTGCCGTTCTCCCTGTAATCCTGACTACGGGAATGTTGGTTCAAGAAGGCGCGACACTCTACAAGCAGATCGAAAGCGGGGAACTGGACATCGGCAGCTGGGTGACGAGCTTTCGAGAGCTGCTGCCGCAGTCGCTACAGCAGCAACTGCAACGCTTCGGCTTCGGGGACCTCGAATCGATGCGCGAGCGGCTTGCTTCCGGTGCGCTCGAGGGCAGTCAGTTCCTTGCCACCAAGGCGTTTAGCTTTGGCCAGGGTACATTCCAGTTCCTGATCAGCTTCTTCGTGATGCTGTACCTGCTGTTCTTTTTCATAAGGGACGGCCGCGAGCTGGTTGCACGAATCAGAAAGGCTATTCCGCTCAGCGATGCGCAGAAGCGACGCTTGTTCAACAAGTTCACGCGCGTGGTACGAGCGACGGTCAAAGGGAATATCGTCGTTGCCCTAACCCAAGGCGCCTTGGGCGGGATCATCTTCGCGGTGCTCGGTATTTCCGGCGCCTTGTTATGGGGCGTACTGATGGCGTTTCTATCGTTGTTGCCAGCCGTGGGTGCAGGGTTGATCTGGACACCCGTAGCCATCTATTTCCTGATGACTGGAGCGATCTGGCAAGGCGTGGTGCTAACGCTCTATGGGGTGTTGGTGATCGGTCTGGTGGACAACATTCTCAGGCCGATCTTGGTTGGGAAGGACACCAAGATGCCCGATTACGTCGTACTGATTTCGACGCTAGGGGGGCTGGCGTTATTTGGATTGAACGGATTTGTCATTGGCCCGTTGGTGGCCGCCCTGTTCATTTCTACCTGGGGGCTTTTTACCTCACCCGAAGAGTCTGATATTGCTTAGTTGGGCATCGTCGTAGAGAGGAGGGGGCTGGCATGAGCCAGCCCCCTCGATGGTCACATCAACCGCTTTCCGTCTTCGCGGGTAATGATAACCGTCGCGGAACGAGGTCTGCGGCCTGGGCCGTCCGGCCATGTGCTCGTGTAGTTCGTTGGAGTCGAGCCTTCACCGGGATGTTGAATATTAATGAATAGGGTTCGGAAATCAGGTGTCGCCGTGATCCCCGTCACCTCTGCGCCCTTGGGTCCGACCAGAAACCGCTTGGTCTCGCCGGTTTTGGGGTCGGATACCAGCATCTGGTTGTTACCAAATGGCCCTGCGCTCAGTTGGCTGCCGCTCATGTCGGTCTGAATCCATAGGCGCCCTTCATCATCGAACCACAAGCCGTCAGGGCTGGCCAGAATGTTGCTGTCATCGAGCGGTTTGCCTTTCGGGCTGCGGCTGTTTTCCTGTGGTCCGGCAAGAAGATAGAGATCCCAGTTGAATCGCGTGCCGGAGAAATCACGGCTCTCCTCTCGCCAACGGATGATATGACCAAACGGGTTAGGTGCACGCGGGTTGGGGGCATCCGCCTCCTGACGGCCACTGTTGTTGGTGAGAGTGAAGTAGACCTCACCGGTATCCGGATTCACCGCGCCCCACTCTGGCCGATCCATTTTGGTTGCGCCGACTATGTCTGCGGCCAGTCGGGTGTTGATCAGGACCTCGCCTTGATCTGCGAATTGGACACCGGCCGCCTCACAGGCGCGTTTGAATGCCGGGTTTGCATAATCCAGAGCGAGCCAATCACCACTGCCGTCGGCGTTGAAACGCGCCACATAAAGAACGCCGTCATCCAGCAGGCGGCCATCGCTGCGCTGCGGCCGGTACTTGTCACGACTGACGTACTTGTAGATGTACTCGTTCTGCGAGTCGTCGCCTGAGTAGCAGACGACAGGGCGACCTGGCTTGACCGGGGCGAATACCAGACCCTCGTGGGCGAATCGACCTAGGGCAGTGTGCTTTACAGGAGTCGCATTCGGATCGAACGGATCGATCTCGACGACCCAGCCGAAGGTGTTTGGCTCGTTGCGATAGTCTGCTTGCGGAGCAGCAGCCATGCGTGTCGCGTTGAACCGCTCGAATTCATCGCCCGCGACTGTTTCCCAACCGTAGCGACCGCTGCCGCGTATGCCATAACGGCTGAGTTCGCGTGGTATTTCGGCATCGGCGGTGGCGAAATACCCGGCCCAGTTCTCTTCGCATGTGAGGTAAGTGCCCCACGGCGTATAGCCGTTAGCGCAGTTGTTGAGGGTACCTCGGGTCGATGTACCGCTCGGGCTATAGCGCGTGCGCATCAGGGCATGACCACGTGCGGGACCCTCGATACGCATCGGGGTGGCGCCGGTGATGCGACGATTCCGAGCCGTCGGCAGTACCGACCATTCGCCTCGTGGGCCGCGGCGGATTTCCACCACGGACACGCCATGCGCATTAATCTCTTTGCGAACCTCGTCGACGTTGGTGCGCTTGCCGTCCACCACCGTTGGGCCGTTGCGGTGGAGCAGGGGTGCGTCGATGTATTCGTGATTAAGGACCAGCAGGCCGTGGTCGCTCTGACGCCCGCCGTGTTTCGCGTTCATTGGGAAGAAGTGCATCCCGTCGTGATGCATGCCCACCTGCTGAGCCTGGTCTTCAGCGCTATTGCTGCCATCTTCCAGCCAGGCTGGATAGCGACCAGTAATAGGAGCGCCCCACGGGATGAACGTTGTCGCGGAGTAACCGGCAGGAACCGTGATGGTATCTGCGCGAGTAACCGCAACCGGGGTGAAGGGCAGGCGGGTACGGCGCTTGAACGGAATATCCTTGAGTGTACGGGCCGCCGGCTCGGCTGCTTGTACAAGTCCCGGAAGCGACGCGCCAAGAAATGCCAGGGCGCCCATTGCTGCGCCGCCAGCAAGCACTTTGCGGCGACCAATGGAGATTACATCCTGGATATGCGGATTCGTTGAATGGTTACTGGGCAACTCGTCCCCGTTGCCGAACAGAATGTCTTTGTTCTCAGTAATCACGGCGCAGCTCCATAACAATTGTTGTCGGAGCCATGACGCTAAATTGCATATGCGACAACAGAATGACAGTTTCGAGTTTGCCCGACGAAGCGCAGGCGCATGCACGCTTCGTTCGGGCAAAAAAAAGCCTCGGCACAAGTGCCGAGGCTTTTTCACTACATCGCAGCTGTAAAGGCTACGAACCTGTTCTTAGTGGAACTGGTTCATGGTGTTGTCTTTACCGCTTGCTTTCAGAGCAGCTTCGCCAGCGAAGTACTCCTTGTGGTTGTCGCCGATGTCGGAGCCAGCCATGTTCTGGTGACGAACGCAGGCGATACCCTGACGCAGTTCCTGACGCTGGACGCCCTTCACGTAGGCCAGCATGCCCTGGTCGGCGAAGTAACCTTTGGCCAGGTTGTCGGTAGACAGCGCGGCAGTGTGGTAGGTCGGCAGGGTAATCAGGTGGTGGAAGATACCGGCATGAGCCGAACCGTCGCGCTGGAAGGTACGGATCTTCTCGTCTGCAACCTGGGCCAGTTCGGTTTCGTCGTACTCGACGCTCATCAGCTTGGCGCGGTCGTAAGCGGAAACATCCTTGCCTTCGGCAACGAACGTATCGAATACCTGCTGACGGAAGTTCAGCGTCCAGTTGAACGACGGGCTGTTGTTATAAACCAGCTTGGCGTTCGGGATGGTCTTGCGGATTTCGTCAACCATGGCAGCAATCTGGCCAACGTGCGGCTTCTCGGTTTCGATCCACAGCAGGTCGGCACCGTTCTGCAGCGAGGTGATGCAGTCCAGTACGCAGCGTGCTTCACCGGTGCCAGCGCGGAACTGGAACAGGTTGGACGGCAGACGCTTCGGACGCAGCAGCTTGCCTTCGCGGTTCAGGACCACGTCACCGTTGTTCAGGTCGGCAGCGGATACTTCTTCACAATCCAGGAAGGAGTTGTACAGGTCGCCCAGGTCGCCCGGCTCTTTGGTTACGGCGATCTGCTTGGTCAGGCCGGCACCCAGGGAGTCGGTACGAGCAACGATCACGCCGTTGTCGATGCCCAGCTCAAGGAAGGCGTAACGAACAGCGGCGATCTTGGCGAGGAAGTCAGCGTGCGGAACGGTCACTTTACCGTCTTGGTGGCCGCACTGCTTCTCGTCAGAAACCTGGTTTTCGATCTGGATGCAGCAAGCGCCTGCTTCGATCATGCGCTTGGCCAGCAGGTAGGTCGCTTCCGGGTTGCCGAAGCCGGCGTCGATGTCGGCGATGATCGGTACGATGTGGGTTTCGTAGTTGTCGATCTGCGACTGAATATCGGCAGCCTTGGCGGTGTCGCCTGCTTCACGAGCAGCGTCCAGCGCGGTGAACAGCAGGTCCAGCTCGCGGCTGTCAGCCTGGCGCAGGAAGGTGTACAGCTCTTCGATCAGGTCGGAGACTGCAGTCTTCTCGTGCATCGACTGGTCCGGCAGCGGGCCGAAGTCGGAACGCAGAGCAGCAACCATCCAGCCGGACAGGTAAAGGTAGCGCTTGTTGGTGGTCTTCAGGTGCTTCTTGATAGAGATCAGCTTCTGCTGACCAATGAAGCCGTGCCAGCAACCGAGGGACTGCGTGTAGACGGACGAGTCGGCGTCGTACTCGGCCATGTCCTTGCGCATGATGTCGGCAGTGTACTGAGCAATTTCCAGACCGGTCTTGAAGCGGTTCTGGGCGCGCATGCGAGCGACAGACTCAGGGTTGATGGCGGCCCAGCTGCTGCCGTATTGCTCTTTCAGGGCGGCAACTGCCTTGATGTCGTCTTGATATGCGGACATGTTCAATCCTTCAAAATGAGTGTGGTTGAGCACCGACTTTTCCCACCGAAACCTACGTGGTATCGCTGATCATTGCGGGCAACACGCGGCAGAGCGTCGAAATATCGACCGGGACGAGGATTGAACCAAGAGAAGGGGGGATACGATCGCCGGGCTGGTTCCGGTTGCTGCGCCCACAGCCGGCGTGGCTGCCGTGTGCGCTACAACAACGAGAAGCGGTCAGTCTGGCTGATGCGTCAATCGCTACCCCGTCCCTCAGGACGACTCGTTCCAGTCGCAACCTCGTCAGTCCGCCTTGTGGGCAGTGCAGTCACGGAACGGCTCGGCTGGTTGGCTTGAGCACGCCCCGGAGACCCTTGCCAGGGCCCCTGGTTAGCGGGAGCGGGGCAATAATGCTCCGCTGAAAAGGCATCGTCAATCGTTTTGTAGTGTTTTTTTTGCGGCACTACATTCTCCTGTCAGGGGTCTAGACAGGCGTTGCCGTTAGTCCAGAACGTCGACCTTCAGGCGCATTGACAGGTTCTGGCTACCTTGCGTCGAATAACGGCGTAGCGTGCCGCGCTGCTCGGAGTTGGCGCTTTCATCGATGCCGCCGATGGTGATCCATTCGCCGATCCGGCCGCTGACTCGGGTATCGGCATTCTGCACTTCGACCACGCCGCTGCGGCCCTGCGCGAGCCGATCACGAGTGCTGCTGATGGTGATTTGTACGCGGTCGCCGTGCACGGTGGCCGTCGCGTAGAAGCCTCGAAGAACGTCACGATATTGCGTCTGCTGGTAAATCTGGCCGTAACCGTCTGTGCCCTGCGTCATCAGCGGCACACTCTGACCAACCTGGATCAGGGCTGGGTAACCTTCGCTGGCCTGCACTTGCTGAACGCCGCCATCTCGGCTGTTGGTGCTGCGACGGATTATTCGCACGCGATCGCGACCGCCTGTCTCACCGCGCCCGGTTTCGAATTCCACATCGCCGGAACGAATGGTTCCATCTACCTGATAGCCCCCTGCGCTGCTGCTTGCCGAGTCTTGCGTGTCGACGCTGATAAGCAAACGCTTCGGCGCGACATCCAGCTGGTCAATCACCCGGCGCAGTTCGCTGATCATCGAGTCCGGTGCGTTGACGATCAGTTGATTGCCGTAAGCGGTAACTCGACCTTGGTTGCCCAATACGGATTCGGCCACTGGAATCACATCCTCGGCCATGCGGTTGTTGAGTTGAATGATTTCAGTCGCTGCCTGCAGCGGCAGGCAGAGGCTGAGCGAGGCGGCCAACAGCAAGGTACGAAGGGTCATAGCAGAAAGCTCCGTAGGTTCGCATCCGATAGTCCATGATCCCACGCCTTGTCGAATTCCGCCTGGCGCACGCGCACTCGAGCGGGGTCGCGGTACAGGGCGTATCCGGCGTACTGATCAGCCTTGGGCCTTTCCAGTAGACCGCAGTCGTCAGCAATGAGATACGCGCCACTGGTCGTTGGATGGTCGGGATTCAGCTTGCGGATATGCACGTTGCTGGTCAGTCGACGGGCTAGCTGCAGGAGACGGTGGCCTTCTCTGACGGCGCGTGTCGGATCGGCGACCAGGATGCGCAGCTGGGTGCGCGGATGCGAGAGCAGAAGGCGAGTGCAAGCCTGTTGGACGCTGCTGTGGTGATACAGCCAGGGCTCGAGATCCGTGGTGAAGATACAGAGGCAACGCTTTGTCTGCTGCAGCATGGCCAATGCATGCTGTCGAACCTCGATGGGTTTGTCGAAACGGTGCAGTGCCGTGTTCTGGCCTAACTGGAAAGGGGCGGCGTCCCATGCTCGGGGCTCGGGGATGTCAGCCTGAGGGTTATGCACCGTAAAACGCCCCGGGGAATGGAAGTCGATGGCCGGAAGTTCGGCCGGATCGTCTTGTTCGTCCGGGGCGCTATTGCTCATGTGGGATCAGTGGCTGCGGCGGAGCATATCGACATGGGGAATGCCGGCCTCGAGGAACTCGTCGCTGACGACTTCGAAACCAAGACGCTCATAAAATGCGGTGGCATGAACCTGAGCGGTCAATTTCTGTTCCGCGAGACCGCGATGCTCAGCCTCGGCAATGACCGCATGCATCAGCGCATCGCCGACGTTCATGCCTCGCCAGTCGCGCAGAACCGCTACCCGTCCGATTTGCCCGTCGGCCAGTAGGCGGGCGGTGCCGATCGGGTAGTCACCTTCCAATGCAAGGAAATGAATGGCTTCCGCATCATCGGCATCCCATTCCTGCTCGGGTGGAACCGCCTGCTCGGCAATAAAAACCGCTTCGCGGATACGCCGCAATTCGGCGTTGTCCTGCTGCCAATCGGCGATCCGCACCTGAACGCTATTCATCAGCAAACTCCAGACTTCCCTGTTTGACCAGTTCACACAAAAGGCTACGCCCTTCTTCGTCGCTCAGCCAAGCGCCGGCGTTTTCAACATGTAGCGCGTCAGCCGAGCAGATCAGCTTGAGAAGCTCTCGCAGCCTGGCAGGAAGCAACCGGCTCTGCCCGCTGGCAAACAATAGCAGTCCGATATCTACCTCGCTCCAGGCCAAGCGAGCAGCGGGATTGCGGACCAGCAGGGCGCCATCTTCCAAGGCGGCGAGCAATTCGGCTTCGTCGATGCCAGGGCCTTCTACACGCTCTGGATAGCGAGGCTCGGTCATGAACTGGCCAAACCAGGTAAGCAGTAGGCGCTCATCGTTCATATGTTCGGCGAGCAGTGCTTTCAGGCGATCCAGCGCGTCGCTTTGAATCTGATGCGGATCGTCGGTCGGCTGCAGATCGGCGTCACTGTAGCGATCTTCGTCCGGTAGAAACTGCGCGAGAAAATCGGTGAAGTGAGTCAGCACTTCGGCCGCGCTTGGCGCGCGAAAGCCGACCGAGTAGGTCATGCAGGCGTCTTCTGCGGTTCCGAAATGGGCAAGGCGGGGAGGCAGGTACAGCATGTCGCCTGGCTCCAGCACCCATTCGTCGGTGCCGTGGAAGTCGGCCAGAATTCGTAGATCCCCATGGGCAAGCATCGGGCTATCGCTGTCGCACATCTGCCCGATACGCCAGCGTCGCTGTCCATGTGCCTGCAGCAGGAACACGTCGTAATTGTCGAAATGTGGGCCGACGCCGCCGCCCGGTGCGGCGTAACTGACCATCACATCGTCGATGCGCCAGTTGGGCAGGAAACGAAAGTGCTCGATCAAGTCGGCAACGTCCGGTACCAGCTGATCCACGGCTTGCACCAGAAGGGTCCAGTCGCGCTCGGGGAGTTGCTGATAGGTGTCCTCGGCAAATGGGCCGCGGCGCAGTTCCCAGGGCGTTTCGCCGCTCTCGATGACCAGTCGGGATTCGACTTCTTCTTCCAGAGAAAGCCCGGCCAGCTCGTCTGGTGAGATGGGGCTGTGGAAGTCCGGAATGGCCTGGCGGATAAGAAGGGGCTTCTTCTGCCAGTAGTCGCGCAGAAATTCCCGAGCGCTGATGCCGCCCAGAATTTGAAGTGGGATATCAGAAGTCATGCGTAACACCTTGCTCTATATACAGAGCTGAAAATAAAAACGCCCGGCACAGCCGGGCGTGCATGCATGGGGTTGCTCAGATGCGCTTGGCCTGGGCAACAGCGTTGCCGATGTAGTTGGCCGGGGTCAGCTTGCGCAGTTCAGCCTTGGCTTCAGCCGGGATGTCGAGGCTGTCGATGAACGTTTGCAGTGCGTCTGGCGTGATGCCTTTGCCGCGGGTCAGGTCTTTGAGCTTTTCGTAGGCGTTTTCCACGGCGTAGCGGCGCATGACGGTCTGGACTGGTTCCGCCAGCACTTCCCAGCAGGCGTCGAGGTCTTCGGCGATGCGGGCTGCGTTCAGCTCGAGTTTGCCGATACCCTTGAGGCTGGCCTCATAGGCGATGACGCTGTGGGCAAAGCCGACGCCTAGGTTGCGCAACACCGTTGAGTCAGTCAGGTCACGCTGCCAGCGGGAAATCGGCAACTTGCTCGCCAGATGCTGGAACAGTGCGTTGGCGATACCGAGGTTGCCTTCGGAATTTTCGAAATCGATCGGGTTGACCTTATGTGGCATGGTCGACGAGCCGATCTCGCCAGCTACGGTCTTCTGCTTGAAGTAGCCGAGCGAGATGTAGCCCCATACGTCGCGGTCGAAGTCGATGAGAATGGTGTTGAAGCGTGCAATGGCGTCGAACAGCTCAGCGATATAGTCGTGCGGCTCGATTTGCGTCGTGTAGGGGTTCCAGGTCAGGCCGAGGTCACCTTCAATGAACTCGCGCGCGTTGGCTTCCCAGTCGATATCCGGATAGGCGCTCAGGTGGGCGTTGTAATTGCCTACGGCGCCGTTGATCTTGCCCAGCAGCGGAACGGCTGCGACCTGCACAATCTGACGCTCCAGGCGGTATACGACGTTCGCCAGTTCCTTGCCGAGGGTGGTCGGCGACGCAGGTTGGCCATGGGTTCGCGAAAGCATCGGTACGTCGGCGAACTGCACAGCCAGGCTGCGGATCGATTCGGCAATCTGGCGCATCAGCGGCAGCAGGACGCTGTCGCGACCTTCGCGCAGCATCAGCGCGTGAGACAGGTTGTTGATGTCTTCGCTAGTACAGGCGAAGTGAATGAACTCGTTGACCTTGGCCAGTTCGGGCAGCTGCTTGGCCTGTTCCTTGAGCAGGTATTCAACCGCTTTGACGTCATGGTTGGTGGTGCGCTCGAACTCCTTGACGCGCTCGGCATGTTCGAGCTGGAAGTTCTCGGCCAGCTGATTCAGCGCGGCGTTGGCTTCGGAGGAGAAGGCGGGGACTTCCGGAATGCCTGGGTGAGCAGCGAGGCGCTGAAGCCAGCGGACTTCTACCTGAACACGGCAGCGGATCAGGCCGAATTCGCTGAAGATCGGGCGCAGGGCGCTGGTTTTGCCGGCGTAGCGGCCATCGACGGGGGAAACCGCCGTGAGCGAGGAAAGCTGCATAGAGGGCATTCTCGGACAGTCAGGCAACGAAAAGAGGGCGCAGATTATACACGAATGCACCGGCTGAGCCCGGCACATTCGCTGCGGTTAATGGTCTTCGCTCTGGGTGGAGCGAACGCGCGGATAGAGCGCGTCGAGCAGTTTGCGACGGCTGAAGATCAGCTGCCAGCGATGCCCGCCGAGCTGGCGCCAGAGGCGCGCCGAACGGATGCCGGACAGCAGCAGGGCGCGAATCTTGGCAGCATTATCGGTTTGCTGCAGGTGGCGCATGTCGCCCTGGACCTGGATGCGCTGACGGAAGGTGCTCAAGGTGTCTTGGTACAGGCCACCGAACGAGGCGACGACATTTTCGTGGGTAATGCCGAAATGCTCGACTTGCTGCTGAATCTGGTCCAGCCGGCTGCCGATGACCTGGAGCATGTCATCGCGCTTGTCCAGTTGGCGTTCCAGGCCGATCATCGCCAGCGCATAACGCAGTGGTTCTCGCTGCAGCGTGCTGCTGTCGCGCTCCAGTGCGCCAACCAGTGCGCGGTAGCCGTCACGCAGGTTGAGATCATCGCCGCCGTAGATTTCCAGCGTGGTTTGCGGGTTGCGTGCCAGCAGGCTGCCGAGCATGCAGCCGAGCGAGGCGTTCGGCAGCTGACCGGTGCGAGCGATGCGATCCACCAGCGTTGCGGCTTCGAAAACTGCGCCGAGTGCGATGAGCTGCTCGTCCACGGACTTCATGGGCGGCCCTCGAACCAAGGTTCGGCCTGTTCGATCACGCCGCCACCCAGGCACACATCGCCGTCGTAGAACACGACCGACTGGCCAGGCGTCACGGCCCGCTGCGGCGCTTCGAACAGCGCGCGATAACCATTCGCTGTTTTTTCCAGTGTGCAGGCTTGATCGCCCTGACGATAGCGAACCTTGGCGGTCAGCTTGAGCGGGGCGCTGAGGTCGATGGGGTTCACCCAGTAGATATCGGATGCCAGTAGGGCGCGGGAAAACAGCCACGGATGATCATTGCCCTGGCCGACCACCAGTACATTGCGCTGCAGGTCCTTGCTCAGGACGTACCACGGCTCGTCCGAGGCATCTTTCAGGCCGCCTATGCCCAGGCCCTGACGCTGCCCGATGGTGTGATACATGAGGCCGTGGTGGCGGCCGATCACTTCGCCGTCAATGGTTTCGATGTTGCCCGGCTGCGCCGGTAGGTACTGTTTGAGAAAGTCACTGAAGCGTCGCTCGCCGATGAAGCAGATACCAGTGGAATCCTTCTTTTTCGCCGTGGCGAGGTCGTACTTTTCTGCGATTGCGCGTACTTCGGGCTTTTCCAGTTCGCCAACTGGAAACAGCGTCTTGCTCAGCTGGTCGCCGCCAACCGCATGGAGGAAGTAGCTCTGGTCCTTGTTCGGGTCCAGCCCTTTGAGCAGCTCGCTGCGCCCATTCAGGTCCCTGCGCCGCACATAATGGCCGGTAGCGATCAGGTCAGCCCCGAGCATCAGTGCGTATTCGAGGAATGCCTTGAATTTGATTTCGCGATTGCAAAGGATGTCCGGATTAGGTGTCCGCCCAGCCTTGTACTCGGCAAGGAAGTGTTCGAAGACGTTATCCCAGTACTCTGCGGCGAAGTTGGCTGTGTGCAGCTTGATGCCGATCCGGTCGCAGACGGCTTGGGCATCGGCCAGGTCCTCCTTGGCGGTGCAGTATTCCGTGCCGTCGTCCTCTTCCCAGTTCTTCATAAACAGGCCTTCGACCTGATAGCCCTGCTCGAGAAGCAGAAGGGCCGAAACGGAAGAGTCCACTCCGCCGGACATGCCGACGATTACGCGAGTTTTTTCCGGGGCGGTTAAGGGCGTTACAGACATGGGAATACACTGAGGTTCTGCAAGGGGGCGGAATTCTAACAGGCTGCCGCTGGCTGACGAAGCCGTGATCAGTTGCGAATCACGTCAAGCGAATGCAGCGGGCCCTCCAGGTAGTCATCGATGCAGCGGGGTACCAGCTCGCTACGCCAGCGTTCAGGCTGCTCAGCCAGCTCTTCACGGCTCAGCCATAGAGCCGCGACGATGCCGTCATCGAGCGTGCGCTGTGGGTCATGCCGCAGGGCTTTGGCAGCGAAGCACACGCGCTGATAGGTCACGCCATTACTCGGAGCCGTGTATAGGTAGATACCGACGACGCCCGTGAGCTCGACCTCCCAGCCGGTTTCTTCCAGCGTTTCCCGTACCGCGGCCTCGCGCAGATTCTCGTTGGCTTCCAGATGGCCGGCAGGCTGATTAAGTACCAACCGGCCGGCCTTGAGTTCTTCTACCAATAGGAAGCGGCCCTGGTTTTCGATCACGGTTGCGACGGTGATGTGTGGTTGCCAATCCATAGGAGCTGCCTCGTGTAATTGACGGGATGATAGCAGCCACTTCCGCCCAGAAAGCACGAACCCCGGCACTAGGCCGGGGCTCGTGTAACGCTCAGGCGTGACTCAGGCGTTCAGCGCAGCCAGCGTCGCGTTGAAGGTCGCGCTTGGGCGCATGACCTTGCTGGTCAGTTCCGGATTGGAACGGTAGTAACCACCGATATCTACCGGCTTGCCCTGCACCTCAGCCAGTTCGGCGACAATGGTCGCTTCCTGTTCGGTCAACTGCTTGGCCATTGGAGTGAAGTGGGCCTTCAGTTCGGCGTCTTCGTCCTGCGCGGCAAGGGCCTGGGCCCAGTAGAGCGCCAGGTAGAAGTGGCTGCCACGGTTGTCCAGCTGACCAACTTTGCGGGCCGGGGACTTGTTGTTGTCCAACAGCTTGCCGGTTGCCTGATCGAGCGTCTTGCCAAGGATCTTGGCCTTGTTGTTGCCGGTCTTGATACCTGTTTCTTCCAGAGAAACCGCTATCGCCAGAAACTCGCCGAGCGAGTCCCAGCGCAGGTAGTTTTCTTCGACCAGCTGCTGTACGTGCTTCGGTGCGGAGCCGCCCGCACCGGTTTCGTACATTCCGCCGCCCGCCATCAGCGGAACGATGGAGAGCATCTTCGCCGAGGTGCCCAACTCCATGATCGGGAACAGGTCGGTCAGGTAGTCGCGCAGCACATTGCCGGTCACCGAAATAGTGTCCTGACCGCGGATCATGCGCTCCATGCTGACGCGAATGGCTTCGTTGTAACCCATGATGCGGATGTCCAGGCCGCTCAGGTCGTGATCCTGAAGATAGGCTTCTACTTTCTTCTGCAGCTGAAGATCGTGGGCGCGCTCCGGGTCAAGCCAGAAGATCGCCGGAGTGTCCGACTGGCGAGCACGGGTGACGGCCAGCTTGACCCAGTCGCGGATCGGGGCGTCCTTGGTCTGACAGGCGCGCCAGATATCGCCTTTCTCGACTTCATGCTGCATCAACACGGTGCCATCGGCCAAGACTACGCGCATGGTGCCGTCGGCCTGCATCTCAAAGGTCTTGTCATGCGAGCCGTATTCCTCGGCCTTCTGTGCCATCAGGCCAACGTTCGGCACGCTGCCCATGGTGACCGGATCGAAAGCGCCGTTGGTTTTGCAGAAGTTGATCATCTCTTGATAGATGCGGGCGTAGGTGCTTTCCGGCATCACCGCCTTGGTGTCCTTCTGCTTGCCGTCTTTGCCCCACATCTGACCAGAGTTGCGGATCATTGCCGGCATCGAGGCGTCGACGATTACGTCGCTCGGGATGTGCAGGTTGGTAATGCCCTTGACCGAATCGACCATCGCCATTTCCGGGCGGTGGCTGTAGACCTCATGGATATCGTGCAGGATTTCTTCCTGCTGCGAAGCGGGCAGGGACTTGATCTTGTCGTAGACGCTGCTGATGCCGTTGTTCGGGTTGACGCCCAGCTCTTTGAATAGCTCGCCGTACTTGTCGAACACGTCCTTGTAGTAAACGCTGACCGCATGGCCAAAGACGATCGGGTGCGAGATCTTCATCATGGTGGCCTTGACGTGCAGCGACCACATCACGTTGGTCTCTTTGCAGTCCTGCAGCGTTTCTTCGAAGAACGCACGCAGCTTGTTGCAGCTCATGAACATGCCGTCGAGTACTTCGCCTTCTTGTAGGGCGAGCTGCTTCTTGACTTCGACCTTGCCGTCCTTGCCGACGAACTCGATGCGCACGTCACCGGCTTTGTCCATGGTGACGGACTGTTCGCTGGAGAAGAAGTCGCCGCCGCGCATGTAGTCGGCGTGGGACTGCGAAGCCTTGCTCCACTTGCCCATGGAATGCGGGTGCTTGCGGGCATAGGCTTTGACGGCGGCTGGCGCGCGGCGATCAGAGTTGCCTTCACGCAGTACAGGGTTCACGGCGCTGCCGAGGACCTTGCTGTAACGAGCGCGCACGTCTTTCTCCGCTTCGGTTTGCGGATCTTCCGGGAAGTTGGGGATGCCGAAGCCGAGGGCTTGCAGCTCGGCGATGGCTGCCTTGAGCTGCGGTACGGAGGCGCTGATGTTCGGCAGCTTGATGATGTTGGCATCCGGCTGGACTGTCAGCTCGGCCAGCTTGGCCAGGTCGTCGTCGACTTTCTTTTCCGCTTCCAGTTGGTCGGCAAAGCTCGCAAGAATGCGCCCTGCAAGAGAGATGTCGCGTGTTTCGACGGCTATGTCAGCGGAGGCTGCGAAGGCTTCTACAATTGGAAGAAGCGAATAGGTGGCCAGGGCTGGAGCTTCGTCGGTGAAGGTATAGATGATCTTCGAGGGGGTGGACATTTAGCGTTAACTCTCTTCTTGCTGGGCGTGCACAGAATCCCGAGTGCGCCGGGTAGGCGCTCTGGTCTCCGTCTAGATGAACCAGAAGGGGATTCGCCGCGGTGATGATGGATGCACCAATAGAGTGTCGAGCATTTGAACCGAAGAGCCGCGGTAGCAACTCAGTGGTTTCAAGAGGCGGGTCTTGTACAAGACAGGCTCGTCCCTTATGACTTGTTAGTCATCCGGGAAGTATACCATTGAGCCACCCTCTGGCAGAACGGCATTGCGCATACGACGAACGAACATGTAGTTTCAGGCGATTCGAGTGGGTTACCCTCAAACGACGATCGATGTCTAACCACGAAGACGGAGTCCAGCATGGGATACCAAAAGATCCAGGTGCCATCCAGCGGTGACAAAATTACCGTTAATGCCGATAACACCCTGAACGTCCCCAATAATCCGATCATTCCTTATATAGAGGGGGACGGTATCGGTGTCGATATCAGCCCGGTGATGATCAAGGTCGTGGATGCGGCTGTTCAGAAGGCCTATGGCGGCCAACGCAAGATTGCCTGGATGGAAATCTACGCAGGCGAGAAGGCGACGCAGGTCTACGATCAGGACACCTGGTTGCCGAAGGAAACCCTGGAAGCGGTCCGCGATTACGTGGTGTCAATCAAAGGCCCGCTGACGACCCCAGTTGGTGGCGGTATCCGCTCGTTGAACGTTGCGCTGCGTCAGGAACTCGATCTTTACGTATGTCAGCGCCCGGTTCGCTGGTTCACAGGCGTGCCGAGTCCGGTCAAGAAGCCGGGCGATGTGGATATGGTGATCTTCCGCGAGAACTCTGAAGACATCTATGCTGGTGTCGAGTGGAAGGCGGGTTCCCCAGAAGCAGAAAAAGTCATCAAGTTCCTCACCGAGGAAATGGGTGTCAAGAAGATCCGCTTCACTGAAAATTGTGGCATTGGCGTCAAGCCGGTTTCCCTTGAAGGCACCAAGCGACTGGTTCGTAAGGCCCTGCAATACGCCGTCGACAATGACCGTAGCTCGGTCACCATCGTTCACAAAGGCAACATCATGAAGTTCACCGAAGGTGCCTTCAAGGAGTGGGGCTACGAGGTAGCGCGCGATGAGTTCGGCGCTGAGTTGCTGGACGGTGGCCCATGGATGCAATTCAAGAACCCGAATACCGGCAAGAACGTCGTCGTTAAGGACGCTATTGCTGATGCCATGCTGCAACAGATTTTGCTACGACCGGCTGAGTACGATGTAATCGCCACGCTCAACCTAAATGGTGACTATCTGTCAGATGCTCTGGCTGCCGAGGTGGGTGGTATCGGTATTGCTCCGGGAGCGAACCTGTCTGACACCATTGCCATGTTCGAAGCGACGCACGGCACCGCGCCGAAATACGCCGGTCAGGACAAGGTCAACCCAGGTTCTTTGATTCTTTCCGCCGAGATGATGCTGCGTCACATGGGCTGGGTAGAAGCTGCTGACCTAATCATCAAATCGACCGAAAGCGCGATCGCAGCCAAGACCGTGACCTACGATTTCGAGCGTTTGATGGACGGCGCTAAGCTGATGTCCTGCTCGCAATTCGGCGACGCGATGATCAGCCATATGTAACTGGGCGATGAAAAAAAGCCGATCATCTGATCGGCTTTTTTGTTTCATGAAGCGTCAGGCGTCTACCGTAGAGACGTCTTGGGCAGCTACAGGGGTCGTCGCTTCAGACAGGGCCTGCTGAGGCCTGATGTCGATTGCGTGAAGGCCTTTCGGACCCTGCAGGATATTGAACATGACTGCTTGCCCAGCTTTCAGAGTTCGGTAGCCTTCCATCTGGATGGCCGAGTAGTGGGCGAACAGGTCCTCATCGCCGCCGTCTGCTACGATGAAGCCGTAACCTTTGGCGTTGTTGAACCACTTGACCTTACCGCTTAGCATGCTGTTATCCCTCTGCAAAGGAGTCCATTACTGGAGTAACATCCATTTCATTCCGCGCTTATGCAGCCCGAGGCCTCATGTTGCGCAACCCGTTTGCCCTTGTAGGCACATACTGTTTGTATCACCGTTTTGCCGATAGTCAAGGCGACTCGTCAGCTGGCTGCGAAGCTGTCCATATTTATCTGGCTCCACGCCACGACCTAGAACCGTTATGCGCATGCATGCATTTGCTCAGATTCGACTAACATTCAATCAGGATCGGCCTTTAGAGGACGAAGACGACGCGTCTGGTCTCGCTGTTCAGGAGGCCAAGCCGGAGCTGAAGGCACCACCGATGTATAGAGTTGTCATGTTCAATGATGACTACACGCCGATGGATTTCGTCGTCGAGGTGCTGGAAGGCATTTTCAATCACAGCAGGGAGCAGGCCACCAAGATCATGCTGGCCGTCCATACCGAGGGGCAGGCAGTCTGCGGGCTATATACCCGTGACGTGGCCGAAACCAAAGCGATGCAAGTGAATCAATATGCAAGGGAATGCCAGCACCCGCTGCTTTGTGAGATCGAGAAGGACGGTTAACTCCCATTGCTGGGGAAAGAGGTGAAGCTATGTTGAACCGTGAGCTCGAAGTCACTCTGAATCTGGCTTTCAAAGAGGCACGTACCAAGCGTCATGAATTCATGACGGTTGAACACCTCCTTTTGGCCCTACTGGACAATGAAGCGGCTGCAACTGTGTTGCGGGCCTGTGGTGCGAGCCTGGACAAGCTACGCCACGATCTGCAGGAATTCATTGACTCCACCACACCACTCATTCCACAGCACGATGAAGAGCGCGAGACCCAGCCTACACTAGGGTTTCAGCGCGTTCTGCAGCGTGCGGTTTTCCACGTCCAGAGTTCCGGCAAGCGTGAGGTCACTGGCGCTAACGTGCTGGTAGCTATCTTCAGCGAGCAGGAGAGCCAGGCTGTCTTTCTGCTCAAGCAGCAGAATGTGGCGCGTATTGATGTCGTCAATTACATTGCGCATGGCATTTCCAAGATTCCCGGCAACGCTGGAGGTCCGGAAAGCGACGCCGAGATGCAGGACGAAGACGGCGGCGAGCCGGGCGCGTCTAGCAATCCGCTTGATGCCTATGCCAGTAACCTCAACGAGCTAGCGCGGCAAGGGCGGATCGATCCGCTGGTAGGGCGTGAGAGCGAAGTTGAGCGAGTTGCGCAGATCCTCGCGCGCCGGCGCAAGAACAACCCTCTGCTCGTCGGTGAGGCCGGTGTTGGCAAGACCGCTATTGCCGAAGGTCTGGCCAAACGCATCGTAGATAACCAAGTCCCGGATCTGCTGGCCGATAGCGTCGTCTATTCCTTGGATCTGGGTGCTCTACTGGCCGGTACGAAGTACCGGGGCGACTTCGAGAAGCGCTTCAAGGCGTTGCTCGGCGAACTGCGCAAGCGTCCGCATGCGATTCTTTTCATCGATGAGATCCATACCATCATCGGCGCTGGTGCAGCGTCGGGCGGGGTAATGGATGCTTCCAATCTGCTCAAGCCGTTGCTTTCCTCTGGCGAAATCCGCTGCATTGGCTCCACGACTTTCCAGGAGTTTCGTGGAATCTTCGAAAAGGATCGCGCGCTCGCGCGACGCTTCCAGAAGGTCGATGTCAGCGAGCCGTCTGTCGAAGACACAATCGGCATACTGCGCGGCCTGAAGGGGCGCTTCGAGCAGCATCACAACATTGAATACAGCGACGAGGCGCTTCGTGCCGCGGCTGAATTGGCGTCGCGTTATATCAATGATCGCCATATGCCTGACAAGGCGATTGACGTCATTGATGAAGCTGGGGCTTACCAGCGTTTGCAGCCTGAGGATCAACGGGTCAAATGCATTGATGTCGAGCAGGTCGAAGATATCGTTGCAAAGATTGCACGGATTCCTCCGAAGCATGTCAGCAGCTCCGATAAGGAATTGCTGCGCAACCTCGAGCGCGATCTCAAGCTCACGGTTTTCGGGCAGGACGACGCAATCGATTCACTGGCTACCGCGATCAAGCTTTCCCGCGCAGGCCTCAAGGCGCCGGATAAGCCGGTTGGTTCGTTCCTCTTCGCTGGGCCTACGGGCGTAGGCAAAACCGAGGCTGCACGCCAGTTGGCACGGGCGTTGGGGGTTGAGCTGATCCGCTTTGACATGTCCGAATACATGGAGCGCCATACTGTGTCTCGGCTCATCGGCGCGCCTCCGGGTTATGTCGGGTTCGATCAGGGTGGCCTGCTGACTGAGGCTATTACCAAGCAGCCACACTGCGTATTGCTGCTGGATGAGATCGAGAAGGCGCATCCGGAGGTCTTCAACCTGCTGCTGCAGGTTATGGATCACGGCACGCTCACCGATAACAACGGGCGTAAAGCTGACTTCCGTAATGTGATCATCATCATGACCACAAATGCGGGTGCGGAAACAGCAGCGCGTGCGTCTATTGGCTTTACGCTGCAGGATCATGCGTCCGATGCGATGGAAGTCATCAAGAAGAGCTTCACGCCTGAGTTCAGAAACCGTCTGGATACCATCATTCAGTTCGGTCGCCTGAGTCACGAAGTCATCAAGAGTATCGTTGATAAGTTCCTCATCGAGCTTCAGGCGCAACTCGAGGACAAGCATGTGACGCTGGAGGTGTCGGATGCTGCCCGAAGCTGGCTGGCAGAGCATGGCTATGACGCGCAGATGGGTGCGCGGCCGATGGCGCGGCTGATTCAGGACAAGATCAAGCGGCCCCTGGCCGAAGAGATCCTGTTTGGAGAATTGGCTGAGCATGGCGGGGTGGTGAATATCGATATTCGCGACGGTGAACCGTTCTTCGAATTCGAGACCACTGCCGAGCTGGCGTAACTGTCAGTTGTATCGAGCGCCCGGCTTTTAGCCGGGCGTTTTCGTTATGGCCAACCGATCTAGTGCGCTAGGTAAATATGCGACATAACAAAAAAGCCCGGTAAGAACCGGGCATTTTTTCTCGCGACTCGCTTAGCGGGCGCGGTAGGTGATGCGACCCTTGCTCAAATCGTAGGGGGTCAGTTCCACGCGAACCTTGTCACCGGTAAGAATCCGGATGTAGTTCTTGCGCATCTTTCCGGAGATGTGCGCAGTAACGACGTGCCCATTTTCCAACTCCACACGAAACATGGTGTTGGGCAGGGTGTCGACGACAGTACCTTCCATTTCGAAGCTGTCTTCTTTCGACATTCAGTAAAGTCCTCGGTGTCCAAATGAGTGACCCGGCGCATGCGTGCGCGGGCAAAAGCGGCAAGCATTGTGCCCGAAATGACTCGATGAGCCAAGGACTTCAGCTAAGCGTCACCCAGCGCTGGTTAACCAGCAGTTCGATTGGACGATATTCGGTCTTGTAATTCATCTTCCGGCAGTTCTTGATCCAATAGCCTAGATAGACGGCTCTCAAGCCAAGCCGCGCCGCTTCGCCTATCTGCCAAAGGATCGCGTAGCGCCCCAGGCTCCGGCGTTCTTCTTCGGGGTCGTAGAAGGTGTAGACGGCTGAAAGGCCATTGGGTAGCACATCGGTGACGGCGACGGCCAGCAGCCTGCCGGCCAGTCTGAATTCGTAAAACCGCGAGAAGGGCAGGTCGCGCACCAGGAAGGTGTTGAACTGCTCCCGGCTGGGCGGGTACATATCGCCATCCGCGTGCCGCTTCTCGATGTAGGTTGCATAGAGCGTATAGAGCTCTTCGCTGAATGACGGACGAACACAGCGAACTTCCAGGTCTGCGTTGCGTTTGAGGATCCGCTTCTGTTGCCGACTGAGGTCTGGTGCGTCGACTGGAATGCGCGCGGGGATGCAGGCCGAGCAGCGCTGGCAGTGCGGACGGTAAAGGTGGTCGCCGCTGCGCCGGAAGCCCATCTCTGAAAGCTCCGCATACACGTGCGCATCCATTGGCTGACTGGGGTCGAGGAACAGGGTGGTGGCCTGTTCATCGGGCAGGTAGCTGCACGCATGGGGCTGGGTGGCGTAGAACTTGAGGCGAGCCAGTGAAGTCATGGTCAACTCTCAGAAATCATGAGCTGAGTGTAGGTCAGCTTGCGGTAGTCGACTAGGCGCGCCAGTCGGCTGCGCCGGGGCGATCCAGATGCTCGGCAAGTGCCGCGGCAAAGGCCTCCCGTGGAATGCTGCGGGCTCCAAAGCTCTCAAGATGCCGCGTTGGCATCTGGCAGTCGATCAGGGCAAAGTCCCAGGCGTGTAATCGCTCTACCAGTGTGACAAAGCCGACCTTGGACGCATCGGTCGCGCGACTGAACATCGACTCGCCGAAAAATAGCCTACCCATAGCCAAGCCGTAGAGTCCTCCGACGAGCTGCCCGTTCTGCCAAACCTCCACCGAATGCGCAACGCCCATGTCGTGCAGCTTGAGGTAGGCCCGTTGCATAGGTGTGGTTATCCAGGTGCCGTCTGCATAGCTGCGAGGGCCGGCGCAGCCTTGAATCACGTCGCCGAAGGCTCGGTCGAACGTCACTTGGAAATCGCCCTGGCGAATGCGCTTGCGCAGGCTGCGCGAGACATGCAGTTCGTTCGGGTAGAGCACGGTGCGAGGGTTGGGGGACCACCACAGCAGTGGTTGGCCGTCCTGGTACCACGGGAAGCAGCCATGTCGATAGGCCGCCAACAGCCGATCGACGCTCAGATCGCCGCCGGCCGCCAGAAGGCCGTTGGGTTCATGCAGAGCCGTTTCGAGAGGAGGGAATTCGAGGTCGTCGCGCTTCAGCCAGGTGAGCATATCGCCACGCAGATACAAAAAGGGGAGGGCGGGCCGGGGCCCGCCGCTTGATCAGTTATCTAGGTACTTTTCGGCGTCCAGGGCAGCCATGCAGCCAGCGCCGGCAGAGGTGATTGCCTGGCGATAGACATGGTCAGCCACATCGCCAGCGGCGAAGACTCCGGGAATGCTGGTGCAGGTGGCATCGCCTTCGCCGCCGCCCCTGATCTTCAGGTAACCGTCCTTCATGTCCAGCTGACCCTGGAACAGGTCGGTGTTCGGTTTGTGGCCGATGGCAATGAACACGCCGGCGAGGTCGAGTTGATTTTCTTCGCCGGTGAGGGTGCTTTTCAGACGCACGCCGGTAACGCCACTGGCGTCGCCGAGTACTTCTTCGAGGGTGTGATTCCAGTGCAGACGGATATTGCCGTTGGTCGCCTTGTCCATGATCTTGTCCTGCAGGATCTTCTCCGAGCGCAGCTTGTCGCGGCGATGGACCAGATGGACTTCCTTCGCGATGTTGGAGAGGTACAGCGCTTCCTCGACAGCGGTGTTGCCACCACCAATCACCGCGACCACCTGGTTGCGGTAGAAAAAGCCATCGCAGGTCGCGCAGGCCGATACACCGCGGCCGGCGAACGCTTCTTCCGAAGGCAGGCCGAGGTACTGCGCCGAGGCGCCGGTGGCGATGATCAGTGCATCGCAGGTATACACGCCACTGTCGCCGCGCAGCGTGAACGGACGCTGCTGCAACTCTGCGGTATGGATGTGATCGAAGACGATCTCGGTGTCGAAGCGCTCGGCGTGCTTCTGCATGCGGACCATCAGGTCGGGGCCGGTGAGGCCTTCGACGTCGCCGGGCCAGTTGTCGACTTCGGTGGTGGTGGTCAGCTGACCGCCGGGCTGGATGCCAGTGATCATCAATGGCTTCAAATTGGCGCGGGCAGCGTATACCGCAGCGGTATAACCGGCCGGGCCCGAGCCGAGGATGATCAGACGCGAATGCTTGACTTCACTCATAAAAAGCCCTCATAAGCCTTTGTTGCAAATAGAGAAGCGTGCTCCAGTCGAGCCGCGCCGGGAAATCGGGCGTTTATGCTACACCGAAGCATTGGCAAAAGCCCAAGCCGCCGCGGAACCCGCATGCCATCGAATCGACAAACCCGTACAATGCCGGGGTTCTGGCTGACTACGGTTCATCGCGCCGCAGGCGCAGGAAAGAAAGCGTTTTGAAGAATTCCTCATCTACCGCGCCGGCAACCGTCTGGCGACAACAGTTGCACTATCGCCTCAAGGAAGGCGCGTTGATAGCGCTCGGTGCGCTCTGCGTCTACCTTTGGATGGCCTTGCTGACCTACGATCCAGGCGATCCGGGCTGGACGCATACAAGCAATATCGATCAGGTGCGTAACGCAGCGGGGCGCGCTGGCGCCTGGTTTGCCGATGTCCTGTTCATGGCCTTGGGCTATTTCGCCTACCTGTTTCCGCTGTTGCTCGGGGTCAAGACCTGGCAGGTATTCCGTGCCAGGCATCAGCCCTGGGAATGGAATGGCTGGCTGTTCTCATGGCGTCTGATCGGGCTGGTATTTTTGGTGCTGTCCGGTTCGGCCTTGGCTTATATCCATTTCCAGGCAGCACCTGGCTTGCCGGCGTCCGCAGGCGGAGCGCTCGGCGAAAGCCTCGGCCAGCTTGCCGTGCTTTCGCTGAACGTGCAGGGCAGTACCCTGGCGCTGTTGGCATTCTTCCTGTTTGGCCTGACCGTCTTTACTGATCTGTCCTGGTTCAAGGTAATGGACATCACCGGCAAGATCACGCTTGATCTGATCGAGCTGATTCAGAGCGCTTTCAGCCGCTGGTGGAATGCCCGGGCCGAGCGCAAGCAGATGGTTGCCCAGCTGCGCGAAGTGGACGATGTGGTGAGCGAGGTGGCTGCGCCGATGGTGCGCGACCGCCGTGAGCAGGCCAAGATCAAGGAGCGCATCATCGAGCGTGATGATGCCCTGGCCAAGCACATGAGCGAGCGCGACAAGCGTGTGGCTCCGGTGATCGCCCCGGCTGCACCGCCCAAAGCTGCCGAACCGAGCAAGCGCGTGCTGAAAGAAAAGCAGGCCAACCTCTTCGTCGACCCGCTGATCGAAGGCAGCTTGCCGCCGATCTCGATACTCGATGCTGCCGAGAAACAACAGAAGCAGTATTCGCCTGAGTCGCTGGAGGCGATGTCGCGGTTGCTGGAAATCAAGCTGAAGGAATTCGGTGTAGAGGTCATCGTCGAGTCGGTTCATCCGGGCCCGGTCATCACTCGCTTCGAGATTCAGCCAGCGGCCGGTGTAAAGGTCAGTCGTATCTCCAACCTGGCCAAGGACCTTGCGCGATCGCTAGCGGTGATCAGCGTGCGCGTGGTCGAGGTGATTCCAGGCAAGACCACGGTAGGCATCGAGATACCCAACGAGGATCGCCAGATCGTGCGCTTCTCCGAGGTGCTTTCTTCCGCGCCTTATGACGACGCCAAGTCGCCTGTCACCATCGCCCTTGGCCACGATATCGGCGGCAAGCCGGTTATTGCCGACCTGGCGAAGATGCCGCACCTGCTGGTAGCCGGTACCACCGGTTCGGGTAAGTCGGTGGGCGTCAACGCGATGATTCTGTCGATCTTGTTCAAGTCCACGCCGGAAGAGGCGCGGCTGATCATGATCGACCCGAAGATGCTCGAACTGTCGATCTACGAAGGCATTCCGCACCTGCTCTGCCCGGTGGTTACCGACATGAAGGAGGCGGCCAACGCGCTGCGCTGGAGCGTCGCCGAAATGGAGCGTCGCTACAAACTAATGGCGGCAATGGGGGTGCGTAACCTCGCCGGCTTCAATCGCAAGGTCAAGGACGCCGAAGAGGCGGGCACACCGCTTACCGATCCGCTGTTCCGTCGCGAAAACATGGACGATCAGCCGCCGCCGCTGAAATCCCTGCCGACCATCGTCGTGGTGGTGGACGAATTCGCCGACATGATGATGATCGTCGGCAAGAAGGTCGAAGAACTGATCGCACGTATCGCGCAGAAGGCGCGGGCGGCGGGCATTCATTTGATCCTCGCCACTCAGCGTCCATCGGTGGATGTGATCACCGGTCTGATCAAGGCCAATATCCCGACCCGTATGGCGTTCCAGGTATCGAGCAAGATCGATTCGCGGACCATCCTCGACCAGGGCGGTGCCGAACAGCTGTTGGGTCACGGTGACATGCTCTATTTACCGCCGGGCACCGGCCTGCCGATTCGTGTGCATGGCGCATTCGTTTCCGACGAAGAGGTGCACCGGGTGGTTGAGGCATGGAAGGCCCGTGGCGCGCCCGATTACATTGAGGAAATCCTCGTTGGCGTGGAAGACACTGGCAACGGCTTTGATGGCAGCAGTGGCGAAGGTAGCGGAGAAGGCAGTGAAGAAGACCCGCTGTACGACGAGGCCGTGCGCTTCGTCACCGAAAGCCGCCGTGCATCGATTTCCGCGGTGCAGCGCAAACTCAAGATTGGCTATAACCGCGCCGCGCGCATGATCGAAGCCATGGAAATGGCCGGTGTGGTGACATCCATGAATACCAATGGCTCGCGGGAAGTCCTCGCGCCGCCGCCTATGCGCGATTGAATCGCTTGAGGGTTACATGCAATTGATCCGTTTGCTGTGTGCATCTGTCCTGATGGTTGCCCTGGCCCCGGCTCACGCCGACCAGGCTGCATCCACCAAACGACTGACCGGCCTGCTCAACCAGGCCGAAACCCTGACTGGCCGCTTCTCGCAGCTGTCGCTCGATGGCAGCGGTACCCAGCTGCAGGAAACGTCCGGCGAGCTGTCGTTGAAGCGCCCCGGCCAGTTCCGCTGGCATACCGACGCGCCTATGGAGCAGCTGCTGGTTTCCAATGGTGTGAAGGTCTGGCTGTACGATCCGGACCTGGAGCAGGTCACCGTTCAGCAACTCGACCAGCGTCTGACGCATACCCCTGCGCTGCTGCTCTCCGGTGACGTGTCGACCATCAGCGAGAACTTCGAGGTTTCCCATAAGGAGGCCGGCGACGTTGTCGATTTCACCCTCAAGCCGAAGGCCAAGGACACGCTGTTCGACAATCTGCGCCTGTCATTCCGCGGTGGTGTGATCAACGACATGCAACTGATCGACAGCGTCGGTCAGCGCACCAATATCCTGTTCATGGGCGTAAAGATGAACCAGCCGCTGAAGGCTGACCTGTTCACCTTCGAAATCCCCGAGGGTGCCGACGTCATCTCCGAGTGACCTACGTCCGGCATTTCGTTTCCGGTGGCCTGCGTAATTGCAGGCCGCTGCAATTGAGGTAACCGTCCGCAATGGACCTGTTCAGCCGTGAACCAGTCTCCCAGCCACTTGCCGCGCGGTTGCGTGCCGCCAGTCTCGACGAGTACGTCGGGCAGGAGCATCTGCTCGCGCGGGGCAAGCCGCTGCGTGAGGCGCTGGAGCAGGGCGCGCTGCATTCCATGGTGTTCTGGGGCCCGCCTGGCGTTGGCAAGACCACGCTGGCGCGATTGTTGGCCAAGGTTTCCGATGCCCATTTCGAGACGGTTTCGGCTGTGCTCGCCGGGGTCAAGGAGATCCGCCAGGCGGTGGAGATCGCCAAACAGCAGGCTGCGCAGTATGGCCGGCGTACCATCCTGTTCGTCGACGAAGTGCATCGTTTCAACAAGTCGCAGCAAGACGCCTTTCTGCCTTATGTTGAAGACGGCACGCTGATCTTCATCGGCGCTACCACTGAAAATCCCTCCTTCGAACTCAACAATGCGTTGCTCTCGCGTGCCCGCGTCTACGTGTTGAAAAGCCTCGACGAAGCGGCTCTACGCAAGCTGGTCGCGCGGGCGCTGAGCGAACCGAAAGGCCTGGGCGATCTGCATCTGGAACTGCCGGAAGAAAGCTTCCAGATGCTGCTGGCCGCGGCTGACGGCGATGGGCGGCGGCTACTCAATCTGCTGGAGAACGCCTCCGACCTGGCCGAGGAGGGCGGCAGCATCAGTACCGACCTGCTGCAGGACCTGCTGGGTGACAGCCGCCGCCGTTTCGACAAGGGTGGCGAGGCCTTTTACGACCAGATTTCGGCGCTGCATAAGTCAGTCCGCGGCTCCAATCCCGATGCAGCACTCTACTGGTTTGCGCGCATGCTCGATGGCGGCTGCGACCCGCTGTACCTTGCCCGGCGCGTGGTGCGCATGGCCAGCGAGGAAATCGGCAATGCCGACCCGCGTGCGCTGCCGCTGTGCCTGAATGCCTGGGATGTACAGGAGCGCCTGGGCAGTCCGGAAGGTGAACTGGCCGTGGCGCAGGCCATCGTCTATCTCGCCTGCGCGCCGAAGAGCAACGCCGTCTACACCGCGTTCAAGGCAGCGATGCGCGACGTTGCGGAAAACGGCTCGCAGGAAGTGCCGCTGCATCTGCGAAACGCGCCAACGAAACTGATGAAAGAGCTCGGCTACGGCAACGAATACCGCTACGCCCATGACGAGCCGGATGCCTATGCTGCTGGCGAGGACTACTTTCCCGAGGCAATGGAGCCGCGTCGTTACTACCATCCCGCTCCGCGCGGGCTGGAAAGCAAGATCCGCGATAAGCTCGAGCATCTTGCCCAGCTCGATCGCGATAGCCCCGTACAGCGGAGAAAGCGATGATCCGCATGGCCTTCGCCGTCGCCTGCGGTGGTGTGATCGGAACATTGCTGCGCTTTGCCGTCGCCGCTTGGGTCAGTACACAGTGGCCCCGGCATTTCTATCTGGCCACGTTGGCAGTGAACCTGCTCGGGTGCTTGTTGATCGGCTATCTCTACGCGACCTTCCTTGCCCGGCCGGATATTTCTCCGGAGCTGCGTGGCGCGTTGCTGATCGGCTTCCTCGGAGCATTGACGACCTTCTCCAGCTTCTCGCTGGATGCACTGCGGCTGCTCGAAAGTGGTCAGCTTGCGACCGCCTTTGCCTACGTCGGTGGCAGCGTGCTTGGCGGCTTGCTCGCGGCCTGGGTTGGGCTCACGCTCGCAAGGTTATGAACCGACGCCGGTTCACAGTAAACTTCGCTCCCTCTTCGCCCTTTATCCAAGCTTTCACAGACGAGACCCACCATGCTTGATTCGAAACTGGTACGCACTCAGCTACAGGACGTGGCGGCCCGCCTGGCCACCCGTGGCTACCAGCTGGACGTGGCGCGCATCGAGGCGCTGGAAGCTCAGCGCAAGACCGTGCAGACCCGCACCGAACAACTCCAGGCTGAGCGCAACGCGCGCTCCAAGTCCATCGGCCAGGCCAAGCAGCGCGGTGAGGACATTGCGCCGTTGCTGGCGGACGTGGATCGCATGGGCTCGGAACTCGAATCCGGCAAACTCGAGCTGGATCGTATCCAGAGCGACCTCGACCACCTGATGCTGAGCATTCCCAACCTGCCGCATGAGTCCGTGCCGGTTGGCGCCGACGAGGACCAGAACGTCGAGGTTCGTCGCTGGGGCACGCCAAAAACCTTCGACTTCGCCGTGCAGGATCATGTCGCATTGGGCGAACAGCATGGCTGGCTGGATTTCGAAACGGCCGCCAAGCTGTCCGGTGCCCGCTTCGCCCTGATGCGCGGTCCGATTGCCCGTCTACATCGTGCGCTGGCGCAGTTCATGATCGACCTGCACACCGGCGAGCATGGCTATGAAGAGGCCTACACGCCCTATCTGGTACAAGCTCCGGCTTTGCTGGGCACTGGCCAGCTGCCGAAGTTCGAGGAAGATCTGTTCAAGATCAGCCGAGAGGGCGAAGCCGATTTCTATCTGATTCCTACCGCCGAAGTGTCGCTGACCAACATCGTTGCCGGCGAGATTCTCGATGCCAAGCAGCTGCCGCTGAAGTTCGTCGCGCATACGCCGTGTTTCCGCAGCGAGGCCGGTGCTTCCGGCCGCGACACCCGCGGCATGATCCGCCAGCACCAGTTCGACAAGGTTGAGATGGTGCAGATCGTCGAGCCTTCAAAATCCTTCGAGGCGCTGGAAGAGCTGACCGGCAACGCCGAGAAGGTGCTGCAGCTGCTGCAGCTGCCGTACCGTCTGCTGTCGTTGTGCACGGGCGACATGGGTTTCGGCGCGACCAAGACCTATGACCTGGAGGTCTGGGTACCGAGCCAGGACAAGTACCGCGAGATTTCCTCCTGCTCCAACTGCGGCGATTTCCAGGCCCGGCGCATGCAGGCGCGCTATCGCAACCCGGAAACCGGCAAGCCTGAACTGGTGCACACACTCAATGGCTCCGGCCTGGCCGTAGGCCGCACCCTGGTCGCCGTACTGGAGAACTACCAGCAGGCCGACGGTAGCGTGGTAGTGCCGGAGGTGCTGAAGCCTTACATGGGCGGCATCGACGTCATCGGCTGACGTGCGGCGCTGCGTCAACGCGATCCTGGCATCAGACCGGATCCTTGATATTCGACAAGGGGCATCGCGGCCGTAATGGCTGTGATGCCCGTACCTCCAATGACCCTCCAGGATTCGCCCATGGAATACCTCCCGCTGTTCCACAACCTCAAAGGCCGTACGGTGCTGATTGTCGGTGGTGGCGAGATTGCGTTGCGCAAGGCTCGACTGTTGAGCGAGGCCGGAGCGCGGCTACGGGTGGTGGCGCCGAGCATCGAAACGCAACTGGTTGAGCTGGTAGAGGCGGGTGGTGGCGAATGCCTCGATCGCGGCTACGAGCCGCGGGACATGCAGGGCTGTGTGCTGGCCATCGCTGCGACCGACGACGAACCGTTGAATGCTTCGGTATCGCAACACGCCAACGCCTTGGGCATTCCGGTGAACGTAGTCGACTCGCCCGAGCTATGCAGCGTGATCTTCCCCGCGATCGTCGATCGGTCGCCGCTGGTCATCGCCGTGTCCAGTGGCGGCGATGCGCCGGTGCTGGCGCGTCTTATTCGTGCGCGTATCGAAACCTGGATTCCGGCTGCATACGGGCAACTCGCCGGGCTGGCGAAGCAGTTTCGCGCCCAAGTCAAAGCCAGGTTTGCCGACGTACAGCAGCGTCGGGTGTTCTGGGAGGAAACGTTTCAGGGTGCCATTGCCGAGCAGGCGTTGGCTGGGCGTACCGCTGAGGCCGAACGCTTGCTTGCCGAAAAGCTCGCAGGTGCCGCGCCCCGCGCGCTGGGTGAGGTCTACCTGGTTGGTGCCGGCCCGGGCGATCCGGATCTGCTGACCTTCCGCGCGTTGCGTCTGATGCAACAGGCCGACGTGGTCCTCTACGACCGACTGGTCGCCCCGGCGATCATCGACTTGTGCCGGCGTGATGCCGACCGCATCTATGTCGGCAAACAGCGCTCGGATCATGCCGTGCCGCAGGATCAGATCAACCAGAAGCTGGTGACCCTGGCCAAGGAGGGCAAGCGCGTCCTGCGACTCAAGGGTGGTGATCCATTCATCTTCGGACGCGGCGGTGAGGAGATTGAAGAGCTGGCGGCCCATGGCGTGCCGTTCCAGGTGGTGCCCGGCATTACCGCGGCCAGCGGCTGCGCGGCGTATGCCGGCATTCCGCTGACCCATCGCGACCATGCCCAGTCGGTACGCTTCGTCACCGGTCATCTCAAAGATGGCAGCTGCGATTTACCGTGGGCAGAGCTGGCGGCGCCGGGGCAGACGCTGGTGTTCTACATGGGGCTGGTGGGATTGCCGGTGATCTGTCAGCAGCTGATTGCACATGGCCGCTCGCCTGATACACCAGCGGCGCTGGTGCAGCAGGGCACCACCAGCAGCCAGCGGGTTTTCAGCGGTACGCTGGCCACCCTTGCAGAGCTGATTGCACAGGAGCAGGTCCAGGCACCGACATTGTTGATCGTCGGTGAGGTGGTGAAGTTGCGGGAAAAACTCGCCTGGTTCGAGGGTGCCCAGGCGAGCGACTAGTCTGAAGCCGAGCGCTGCGTGCGCCGCGCTTCAGCGGCGCAGATAGGCAGTGAAGTCGATATCACCGGCCGAGAGGATTGCCTGGACGCGGTTGTGTACGTTGAGTTTGCGCAGGATTGCTGAGACATGCGCCTTCACCGTGGTTTCGGCGATATCGAGGTTGTAGGCGATCTGCTTGTTCGACTCGCCCTTGGTCATGCGCTCCAATACCAGCAATTGCTTGCGGGTCAGGGCTTGCAGCAGTTCCGGCGGAATCGACTGTTCGTTGTGATGGGAATGGCGGCTGGTGGGCTTCTGGCTGCGAATGATGTCTGAAGGAAGGTAGACGTTGCCGTTGAGAATCTGCTGGATGGCGTCGGTCATCTGCGCTCGTGGCGAAGACTTGGTGATGAAGCCAACGGCGCCATAGGTTATCGCCTGCAATACGATCTGCTTGTCCTGCTCGGCGGAAACGATGACCACAGGGATGGTCGGCGCCTCGTTGCGCAGATTGATCAGGCCATTCAGGCCGTGCATGCCTGGCATGTTCAGGTCCAGCAGCACCAGGTCGAGATCGTCGTGTTCCAGGGTTAGCGCCAATGCGCTGTCCAGGTCGGCGGTCTCCAGGATCTCGCTGTCCGGAAAGCCATCGCGGATGACGTTGTGGATGGCTTCACGAAACAGCGGATGGTCGTCCGCGATCAGAATCTTGTACAAGGCCGGTCACCTCTTTGTTGTGATTATGGTGGGGCATGCTGGATCGGGAGGCTAGTCGTCGCCAGGCAGGGGCTTCGGCGTAGCCGGGTGCAAGGGCAGACCCGCCTGTTCCCAGCCGTCCACCCCGTCTCGATACCAGTAAAGCTTCTTATAGCCCAACGCATGGGCGCGCCTGGTGGCGTTCCAGCCTAGCCAGCAGTCGGAGCGGCAGTAGAACACGATTGGCCACTCGAGATTGCCCTGGCTGGCGCGTGTGAGATTTTCGCTGAAGTAGCTTGCCCATTCGGGTTGCAGATCGCCATCGCCGGTATTCGCCAACCAGAGGCTGCCTGGGAGATTGGCATGGGGTTCGCTGGCGATGAACTGGCCGGCCAGCCATTGGCTGCGATACACGTCCACCAAGACCACGTCGGGCTGTCGTTCCAGCAATGCCTGCAATGCGGCGGTATCCAGGGTCTGTGCACCGTCGATCGAAGGCGGCGTCGGGCTGCGGTATTGCGTCTGGCGATAGCCGTCGGCGGAGAACAAGGCGAGCTGATCCTCGGCCGATGCGATCAGGGGCATGCCGAGTCCAGGCAGCGCGGCAAAGAGCAAGGGCAGCAGCGACCTGAGCATGGTTGTAGTCCTTGGCGTTTCGGTAGGCCGATTACAGAACAATGGGCGCGTCTTTTAAATCCTACGATGGAGGGGAAAAGCGCTACCAAAGTACTAATTCGCTCATGCCGAGCGCCGTAGCGCCGCATGTTGCGGGTTGAAACTGATGACCGCGAGCAGACTGAACAGCAGTGTCAGGCCAAGGCAGACCATCAGTGCAGTGGGAGCCAGGCGCAGATAGAGCGCGTTTCGTACCAGCTCCACGGCATGGGTGAATGGGTTGATCGCACAGATCCAGTACAGCCACTCGCTGGCGTCTCGCATCTTCCACAGTGGGTACAGCGCCGAAGACAGAAAGAACATCGGGAAGATGACGAAATTCATCACGCCGGCGAAGTTCTCCAGTTGGCGGATGCCGTTGGACAGCAGCAAGCCCAAGGCACTTAGCAGCAGCGCCACCAGCAGCAAGGCGGGCAGGGCGGCGACCAGGCCCAGCGGCGGTGGCTGGACACCGTAGAACCAGGCGATGGCCAGAAACGCATAGACCTGCAGCAATGAGATCAGCGCAATGGCCACCAGCTTGCTGGCCAACAGAAAGCTGCGCGGCAGCGGGCTGGTCAGCAATACCCGCATGCTGCCCATCTCCCGGTCATAAACCATCGACAGCGAACCCTGCATGCCGTTGAACAACAGGATCATGCATGCCAGGCCTGGAACGATGTAGGTTTCGTAGGTGATGTAGGTGTCGTACGGCTCGATGATGGCGATGCCAAGCGCCGCGCGAAAACCGGCAGCAAATACCACGAGCCACAGCAGGGGGCGCACCAGAGCGCTGAAGAACCGCGAGCGTTGCTGAACGAAGCGCAGCCATTCACGCATGACGATGCCGCGCAGGCATTCCCAGTAGGTAGTCATAAGGTCTCCCGCCCGGGATTGAGAGGGGCGCTTGGACGACGGGCAGCCGCGGGGTCGGCTTCTGGCGTCGCTGTTTCCGGGGCGGAGGCATTTACCGGGAGGCTAGCGGCTTCCGCGAAGCACGGGGCTGTGCTTGCTCGCTGGAGCGTTGGTGATGTCGACGTCGAGACCTGTGTGGCGTCGCCGGTCAGCCGTGCAAAGCTTGCCGCCAGATCCTCGCCGTCCAGGGCCACACTGGCCACGCTGCCTTGAGCGACCAGCCGGCCGCGATTGAGTACCAGCAGATCGTCATCCGCGTGGACTTCATCAAGCAGGTGCGTAGTCCACAGCACGCTCATGCCCTGCTCCTGGCAGAGCATGCGCACATGCTGGTTGAGCGACTGGCGGCTGGCGGGGTCCAGGCCGGCACTGGCTTCGTCGAGCAACAGCAGATCGGGGCGGTGCAGCAGTGCGCGGGCGATTTCCACGCGCCGGCGATGCCCGCCGTTGAGTTCGCGTACCTTGCTACGCCGGCGCTCCCCGAGCTGCTGACGCTGCAGTTCAACTTCGATGCGCTCGGTCGCCACGGCTCGGGGCATCCCATGCAGCGCCGCGTGGTAGCGCAGGTTCTGTTCCACGGTCAGGTCCAGATCCAGCGTGCTCTGTTGAAAGACCACGCCCAGGCGTGCCAGGGCCTTGCGTGGTGCTTCGCGCAGGCCGAATCCGGCAATGCGGATCTGGCCGTGTTGCAGGTCATACAGGCGAGTCAGCAATGCAATCAGCGTCGACTTTCCGGCCCCGTTCGGGCCAAGCAATGCGGTGAAGCGGCCTTGCGCCGCGGTGAAACTCACCCCATCGAGCGCCCGGCGAGCGCCGTAGGCGAAGCCGACATCGCTGACCTCCAGCGCGTTCATGGCGTAACCACCACGCCCCACGGATAGCGGCCAACCTTGATCGACTTGATGACCTTGAGCTTGGCGACGTCGATCACCGAGACGTCGCCACTGACACCGTTGGTGGTCAGCAGCAGGCTTTCATCGGGGTTGAACGCCATGTGCCAGACGCGGCGGCCGACTAGCAGATAGTCGAGCACCTCGTAGGTTTTAGCGTCGACCACCGCGATGTGGTTTGCCGGGCCAAGCGCGACGAAGGCGTATTTGCCATCGGCGGAGAGCTTGATGCCCACCGGCTGCACCTTGTCCGGGTGCACACCCTTGATCTTGAAGGTCAGCGTCTTGAGAATCTCACGCTTATCGACATCCACGACGCTGACGGTGCCGCCGATTTCTGCCGAGGCCCAGAGCTGCTTGCTGTCCTTGGTGAACTCGACGTGACGCGGACGTTGGTCGACCAGGGTGTTGTCCACCAGCTCGTTGGTACTGGTGTCGATCCAGTGCAGCATGTTGGTGGTTTCGCTGGTGTTGACCGCCCACTTGCCGTCCGGGCTCACCGCCATGCCTTCTGGCTCGACTCCAACATCGATCTGCGCCAGCACCTCTTCCTTCTCGACGTCGACCACTGTCACCAGCGCATCGTCCTCGTTGGAGATGTACAGCCACTTGTTGTTGGGGTGCAGGGCGAACTGTTCCGGGTCTGCACCGGATGGCAGCTGCTTGATGATCTGGCGTGTGGCCAGGTCCATCACCTGAACGGTGTCCGAATCGCTGGCGCAGATGTAGAGCAGCTTGTTGTCGTTGGAAAGGGTAAGGCCACGCGGGCGCATGCCAACCTGCAGGGTCTCGACCGTTTCCATCTTATTCAGGTCGATGACGCTGATGCTGTCGTCTTTCTCGTTGGAAACGTAGGCAGTCGCGGCCGCAGCCGAGCCCGCAGCAAGGCTGACGGCAAGGGCAATTGCGGCGGCAAGGGCAGTTCGTGGCATGGTCGGGTTCTCTTGTCGTTATTGTGTGTTGGAGGCTGGCGCGTGAGTGTGGTCCAGCTGCTGCAGGTATTCGTCCGCTTCCGGTTGGCCATCGGCGGCGGCGCGGCGCAACCAGGTGCGTGCGGCATCTGGATCAGCCTCGACGCCACGCCCTTCGGCCAGCGCGACGCCCCAGTGATAGCGCGCCAAGCTGACGTAGCTGGCCTTGTCCGGTTGCTCCGCGCCCTGCTTGAGCAGCGCAGCGGATTTGTTCAGGTCTTTTTCTACGCCGTTGCCGCTCTCGTACATCTGCGCCAACGAGATCAGCGAGTAGACGTCATTCCAGCGCGCCACACAGTCTTCAAAGATGGCTCTTGCTGCATCGAAGTTACCGGTCTTGGCGGTCACGTAGCCGTACAGGCATTTGATGCGTTTCGGGCTGTCCACATAGGCTTCGTAACCCATCTCGTCTGCCTGCACGGCGGCACTGGAAAGCACCGCCAGGCCCAGCAAGCCAATAGTCAATGGTCTTTTCATGAGCGAACCTCACTGAGGCGACAGCTGCTTTCCGGCGCATCGAAGCCGAGGGTATCCAGTTCGCTGGTGGGGTGCAGGAAACCCTCCTGCGGGGAATTCGAAACCAGCGCGCGTGGGTGCACCAGCGGGATCGGCTGGCGCAGCTGACCGTCCCATGCGCGGTAGCTCAGCTTGCGGCCCTTGAAACCATCCAGCGGCAGCTCGCCGCTGAGCGACAACTGGCGAATCGCGGCGGGGTCCGTGCTGCGCAAGCGCGTGATTGCGGCGGCGAAGCTGCGTACGCCCATCCAGGCGGCGAAGTCGCGGTCATTCATCCAGCGCTTGGCATGCGCTTCGAAACGTTTCTGCAGCTGCGCGGCGCCGTAGGTTTCCACAGTCTTGTGCCAGCCGGTGGCGGTCATACCCTGAGTGCCGGCAACCGGCCTTGGCAGCCAGGTCTGGTAGGGCACGTACTCGCCGAAGTCGCCACGCTCGTCGGCCACCAGCACCACGTCGTATTCGGCGGCCTGGGTGAATAGCGGCATCTCGGCCTGGGCGCTGCGGCGTTGGTCGTTGTCGAAGCTCCAGGCTTTTTCCGCCACGATCCGATGCCCGAAGCGCTTTGCGGCACGGCGCAGCGCATCGGCGTAGGCCCGATCATCCGCGGTGGGCCCGGCGATCAGCAGCCAGCGGTTCCAGCGCCGCGCCGCCAGGAACTGGCCTAGCGCGTCGGCGAGCATGCTGCGGCTCGGCAGTGTGTGCAGAACATTGGCCAGACAACTCTGGCTGCGCAGCGCGTCGTCGGCGCTGCCGGCGTTGATCAGCAGTGCTTCCGGCATGGCGTCGGACAGCTGGCGCAAGGTTGCCGCCGGGGCGTTGACCACGAACAGGCGCAAGCCATCGGCGTATTGCTTGGTGGCCTGTTCAAGCAGGTCCTCCGCCGTTTCGCTGGTGACCGCCTCGAGCGCGTAGCTGTGCTTGAGAAAGCGTCCGGTGCTGTTGCTATCGGTAATGGCCAGCTCGGCGCCGCGAAGGGCGGCATCTTCCGGTTCAGGAATGACGTTGGAGAGCACTGGCCCGGTATCCGCTCGATAACCCAGGTAGCCGATGCGTATCGATAGCTCCTGGCTGGGGGCGGCCGCCGCCCAAGGGGCGCAGCAGGTGAGGGCGATCAGGAAACCGAGTCGTCGAAATACATGGCGCATGGGCAGCTCCTGTGACGTTGCAGGCAGCATAGGAACCATGGCGGAGCGGGGGAATATGCAGAAAGTACCAGTCGCTGTGTACCAAGGTCGTAGAAAAGCGCAACGAGGCGGCGCAGCAGGTGCGCCGCCTCTGACCTGTCAGCGAATTCGCCTGACCTTGAATCGTCCGACCTGAACGATCATTTGCTGCGCTTGCTGCGTCAGTTCTTGTGCCGCTTGCGTCGACTGCTCTGAGTTGGTGCTGTTGTGGTGAACGACTTCATCGATCTGGCCGATGGCCAGGCTGACTTGCTCGATACCGGATGCCTGTTGGCTCGACGCGGAAGCGATTTCGTCCACCAGCTGCGATACCTGCGCCGCGCCCTGAACGATCGCCTCGAGTGCGCGTGCCGTGTCGTCGGTTATCTCCATGCCCTTGATCGTGCGTGCGTTGGACTCCTGAATCAGCCGCGTGGAGCGTTGTGCAGCTTCGGCGCTGCGGGCTGCCAGCTGACGGACCTCATCGGCAACCACTGCGAATCCGCGCCCATGCTCGCCCGCTCGGGCCGCCTCGATGGCTGCGTTCAGCGCGAGCAGGTTGGTTTGCGTGGCGATCTCTTCGATTGCCCGAATGATGTTGGTGATGTCCAGCCCCGACTGGTTGATCTCCTGCATGGCGGCCTTGAGTGTGACCATCAGCTCATTGCCGCCGCGAGCCGAATGTTCTGAGCTGCGCGAAAGGGCGTTGGCTTCGCTGGCATATTCGGAGGTCTGGCGGATCTGCGCGGCCATCTGGGTGACGGTCGCACTGATCTGGGTGACCGCCGAGGCGGATTCCGTTGCGCCATTGGAAAGGTCCTGGCTCAGCGTGGTGACCTGGCCCGCTTTGTCGTTGATCAGCTCGGAGCTCAGCTGCACCTGAGAAACCAACCCGTTCAGGTTGTCCACCATCCGCCGAAGCGCGAGGCCGAGTTGATCCTGCTCGGATGCCAGCCGTACTTCGACCGCCAGGTCGCCCTGGGATATACGCTCGGCGACGTGCACCTGTTCCTGAAGACTGTCTGCCATCCGGTCGAGGCTGGCGGACAGCTGCCCGACTTCGTCTGCAGACTGGTGCGCCAGGCGCTGGGAGAAGTCACCTTTCTGAATCGCCCCGGCCAGCTGAGCCGCTTTGCGAATGGGCAGCGCCAGCGCCCGGGAGGAAATCCACAGGGCAATGACCGCGAGTAGCGAGACGAGCACGCCCGCGCCGATCTGTTGCAGCATGCTCCGGGCGCTTTGCGCGTCCATCTCGGCTTTCAGTTCGGTCGCCTTGGCCAGCACGATCTCCTTGTCGATTTTCAGCATCATCGACCACGGCTTTCCAGTGCGGCCCAGCTCGATGGGGGCGAATACCACGACCATGCCATTGTCATCCAGACGGGCGAGTTCTTCGCCTTTCTGCACCGAGTTCAGCGCCGTCTGCCAGCCATCAGGCAGGACCTGTTGGAAGTGCTGGCCGATCAGATTCGGGAAGCGGCTTTCCGCGACGATCAGTCCCTGATCACTGATGATTGCCACTTCGCCCTGTCCGTCGAACAACTTGGCAGATACTTCCTGGCTGATCTTCTGCACGAAGTCCAGGTTGTAGTCGGTGCCCGCTACGCCCATGAAGCGGCCGTCGACGATGATTGGCACCGAGAGTGTCGCCAGCCACACCTGCTTACCCTGAACGATGTAGGGCAGTGGGCCGAGTACGCTTTCCTTGAGTGTCTCCCTGGGTCCGATGTACCAGCCGCCCTTGAGCACCCCGTTGGGGTGTTTGTCCATGGTGTCGTACTCGACCAGCGGCTGAACGGCGATCTTGCCGTCTGCGCCACGGGTCCAGTACGGCGTGAAGCGGCCGGTCTGCCCGTTGTTGCCATTCCCTGCATCGGTGAACAGGAAGTCCTGGCCATCGATGGCGTCCGGTTCCCAGCACGAGTAGGTACCGTTGAAATCGGGCTGGCTCTTGAGCACGTTCAGCAGAATGGAATTGACCTGATCACGCCCGATCTGGAGGCCTCCGGAGTTCGTCGAACTCGACTTGCCGACTGCGAATGTGGTCGCCATCCCGCGGGCGGCTTCCAGTGCCTCGGTGAACTCCGAGCGGATCTCCCCGGCGTATTTGCCACCAAGGTGCTGCAGCGTTTGCAAAGCATCCTCTTGTGCCTGCTGACTGACACGGCCGGAAACCAGCTGCTGAGTCGTGCTGGCAAGGTAGACGCTGTAGCCGATCAATATGCCTGCCGTCGCGAGCAGGCATAAGCCGCCCGTAATCGCTATTCGCTGCTGTATGGATTTGAGAGAGATCACGGTTCCAACTCCTGATAACGCAAAAGAACCAGCGGTGGCGTACCAGGGATGGCGATACAGCTGCCCAGTCGCCGAAGATCGAGTTGATGTCCAAACGGCATCACGCATACCTGAATATTGCGGCCGGCCGACCATTAAGTTGATCGGTACCTTGGTACTGCTACGTTGGTACTGGTTTAGCGGGCCGCTACCGAAGTCAGTACCGTCGGCGTACGGAAATAAGTCGAGAACGTGCTTTTTTGGTCGGTTTCGATGCGCGTAATCGAATGGCTGCGGGGGCGATGCAATGCGACCTGCCGGTTTGGGCGCTACCAAGGTAGGAAGCTGGACGAAGCGGGGCGCCTTAGGATGGGGCACCGAAAACAATAATGAGGCTATCCCCATGCCCACTATCAAAGCGCTGCTGTTCAACCTTCTGCTGATTGGCAGCCTGATCGGCTTCGATCATAGCCACGCCGCTGGCGATCTGACTCGCCGGACCCAGGCTCTGCCAGACCTGAAATTCGGCTCCGAAGAAAGCGATTACGCTGTCTCGCAAAAGGAGTACCAACTGGAAACCGGCGTCGCCTATCAACTCAAGATCAGCTCAGACGGGCAAAAGGAATGCGCCTTCCAGGCCCCCGAGTTCGCGCAGTCGATCTTCCTGCGCAAGGTCGAGGCCGGCGGCGTAGAGATCAAGGCCATCACGCTGGTCGAGCTGGAGTTCGAGGACGCCGGTGAAGCCGAGATCTTCTTTCTGCCAGTCAAGCCGGGCAGCTTTCCGTTCTACTGCAAGGGTCTGCAGAACAAGGGCATGGAAGGCCGGTTCGTGGTCAAGTGATGCGGCCTCGCGCTCGGCGACGCTGACTCGGGGAAATGGCCGACATGTCCGCACTCTGGCGAATCAATCTGCTGGTCACGCTTTTCTTCACGCTGGTCACCATGGTTTGCCTGGCAGTCTTGCTGCGCCAGGCCAGCCATGACGTGCAGCGTGAGCTGAATGCCGCTGCCGCGGTGGTTGGCTACCTCGGCGAAATGGCCGAGCGTGATCCAGATTCCTTGCGGCCTGGACTCACCGACAGCCTGCGGCATGTCCGTGTTCGCTGGCTGGAAGCGGACACTATCAAGGCTGATGCTGCCGATCCGGTGCTAAGCGACTGGCTGGGCGCCTGGCTGTATCCGACCGAACTTTCCGCGCCCACGGTGCTGCAACTGTCGAATGGCCAGCGGTTGCATATCAGCGTCGATCCAAGCGACGAAGTCGAGGAGGTCAGGGATTCGCTAGTACAGCTGCTGGTGCTGTTCGGCCTGGCGCTGATGCTCTGCCTACTGGCGATTCGTTGGGCGCTGCGCCCCGGGATGCGCGTACTGGGCGAGTTGTTCGGTGCGCTGGTGCGAATCGCCGACGGCCGGCTCGACACCCGCTTGCCGATGCATCGCTTCGCCGAGGCGCGCGAGCTTGCCGAGCGCTTCAACCACATGGCTGCTGCCCTCGAAGAGGCCAGGGTCGACAACGAGCGCCTGACCCAGGCGTTGCTGGCGCTGCAGGAGCGCGAGCGCACCCGCCTGGCGCAGGCGCTGCATGACGATCTGGGGCAATACCTCGCTGGTATTCGGGCCCGGGTCTGCCTGTTGCGGGTCCAGGCCGATCAGCCAGCCGCAGTGCGCGAAACCGCTGCCCATCTCGAACAGCACAGCATCGATCTGCAGAACGGCTTTCGCACGCTGGTGCGCGATTTGTACCCAGTAATGCTCGATCACTTGAGTCTGGAGGACGCCATCAGGCAACTCGCCGAGCAATGGCAAAGCACCCAGGGAGTCTCATGCGAGCTTCGCCTGCGCGGCACCATGCCTGCGCTGTCGATGGAGGCCAAGGTGCATCTGTATCGCATGGTGCAGGAGGCGCTGACCAACGTGGCGCGACATGCGCGTGCCTCTCGGGTATGTCTCGATCTGCGCGGTGACCATCACGTGCTGCGTTTGCTGATCCGTGACGACGGGCATGGCCGCCCAGCGGAGCGCCCGGGTGTTGGCCTGCGCTCGATGCTCGAACATGCGCGTTGTCTCGGGGCTCGCTTGCGTGTGCGGCATCGCGCCGGCAGGGGCTGGGCTCTCTATCTCAAGTTGCCTTTGCAAGGAGCGACGTCATGAAAATTCTGCTGGTGGATGACCACGCGGTAGTGCGTCAGGGTTATGCGAGCCTGCTCAAGGCCTTGCTTCCCGAAGTGACCGTTAGCGAAGCCGCCAGCGGCGAGCAGGCGCTCGAGCAGGTACAGGAGACGATTCCAAGCCTGGTCGTGCTTGATCTGGGTCTGCCTGGCATCAGTGGTCTGGAGACCTGCCGCCGCCTGCGCCAGCGACTGCCGCTGATGCCGGTGTTGATCTTCAGCATGCATGACGAGTTGGCGCTGGTTCGGCAGGCGCTGGATGCCGGCGCCTCCGGCTACCTGACCAAGCGCTGCGCGCCCGATGTGCTGGTCGAGGCGGTGCGCAAGGTACTCGCCGGCCAGACCTTCATCGAGCAGCCGCTCGCTACCGAACTGGCGTGCCAGCGGCCGTCGCAATCGCCGGTCAAGGGGCGGCTGGCAGAGATGACTCCACGTGAAATGGAGATCTTCATCATGCTGGCCCGGGGTATCGGCAATCGAGAAATCGCCGAGCGGCTGTGCATCAGCAGCAAGACCGTCTCGAACCACATGGCGCTGCTCAAAAGTAAGCTTGAGGTCAGCTCGCAGGCCGAGCTGGTGCACCTGGCCATCGATCAGGGCTTGCTGCGTATCGGTGACCGTATGGTTTGCGAGGCCTGACCCCAGCTAGCGACACAGCTGCATTTCTGCCTTCCGCTTGCATCGCAGACGCAGCGCGCCATATCCATAAGGCCGCAATCACGTCTCCAGGCCTCGTCTTGCCTTGAGCATTCCCAGGCCGGTTCGTGCGTGTCGAAAGTCGTGCTCCGGGCTACTGCGCTGGTCGTACGACCAATCGCCGCGCTGCCGGGAATTTTTCCCGCAGTAGCCGGGAATTCTTCCCTGTCAGCGCTGCATCGCGCCTCTCGATAATCGTACCTGGCGGGTTGCCAGTATTTGCCCACCAACGAACTTCTGGCCCGTCAAGCGCCGACAGTTCGCCCGATCCGATTGGCCAACAAAAACAAGGACCACCCATGCCGTATCAGCTTTGTTGCCGCGGGACGCCCCGACGCACGCTGCTTTCCCTCGCCATCACCAGCCTGTTGCCTGGATTCGCTCATGCCGACCAGCCGCTCGATCTCGGCCGCCAGGATGTGGTGGCGACGACGCCGCTGCCAGGCATCGACCTGCCCAAGGATCAGGTGCCTGCCAACATTCGCACGCTGGACGACAACGCTTTGCGCGAGCTGGGCGGCCAGTCGCTTGCCGAGAAGCTGCAGCGAGGGCTACCCAGCGTTACGGTCAACGAGACGCAGGGCAACCCCTATCAGGCGGATCTCAATTATCGTGGCTTCAGCGCGTCCCCCCTGCTTGGTACGCCCCAGGGGTTGTCGGTATTTCTCGATGGCGTGCGGGTCAACGAAGCGTTCGGCGATGTGGTGCATTGGGACCTGATTCCCAATACCGCCATCGCCAACATGGCCTTGGTTCCGGGTTCCAATCCGCTGTACGGACTGAACACCCTGGGTGGCGCGCTGGCACTGCAGACCAAGCGCGGCGATACCCATCCGGGTGGTTCGGCAGAGCTTTATGGCGGCTCCTTCGGACGCCAGGGTGGATCGGTGGAGCACGGCGGCAGGCATGAGGAGTTTTCCTGGTACCTGGCCGCCGAGGGCATGGATGAAGACGGCTGGCGTGACCATTCGCCGTCCGAGGTTCGCCAGCTGTTCGGCAAGTTCGCCTGGACGACCGAAACGACCGACCTGGCGCTGACGTTGGCTCACGCCGACAACGACCTGATCGGCAACGGCCTGATTCCAGAAAGCATGCACGACCAGCGGCGCAAGGCGATCTTCACCTACCCTGACCAGACAGAGAATCGCAGCCACCTGATGGCGCTTTCTGCCAGTCACTGGCTTAACGACAGCGACCGGCTGTCCGGCACGGTGTATCTGCGGCGCACGCGGACCGCGACCCTCAATGGCGATGGCAACGACGAGTACGAGGACGAATACGAAGAGTGGGAGGACGGCGGCTTCATCGGCGCAGGGCCGGAAAGCGGCGTACTGAACCGCACCCGTACCGCGCAGCGTGCTTATGGACTGGCACTGCAGTGGAGCCGTTACGTCGGCGCCCACCAGTTTGCCTTCGGGCTGGCTCATGACAACACGCGCGCAAGTTTCCAGCAGAGCGAGCAAGGCGGCGCGCTTACCGATGCGCGCGGCATCGTAGCCAATGAAGACGAGGAGCAAGCGAACAGCTTGCTCGGGCGCACCCGTACCTCCAGCCTCTACGCCACCGACACCTGGTCGCTGAGCAACACGCTGCAGCTGACCGGTTCGCTGCGCTACAACCGAACCCGCGTGATCAATACCGATCGCATGGGTGATGCGCTGAACGGCGACTTCACTTATCGCAAGCTCAACCCGGCATTGGGCTTTGCCTGGCAACTGCGCCCGGCGTTGACTGTTTATGGCGGCTTTTCTCAGGGCAATCGGGCACCCACGCCGATCGAACTGGGTTGTGCCGACCCGGAGAACCCCTGCAGCCTGCCAAACGCCATGGCGGCCGATCCGTTTCTCGAACAGGTGGTCACCCGCAGCCTGGAGTTCGGCCTGCGCGGCGAGCTGGCGGGCGACATACGCTGGAACGCGACGGCGTTTCGCAGCATGAACCATGACGACTTGCTATTCGTTGGCACCGGGGGCAGCAAGGGCTACTTCACCAACTTCGGACGGACCCGGCGACAGGGTATCGAGCTGGGCCTGGCGGGCGAACAGGGGCCTTTCGATTGGCGAGTGGATTACACCTATCTGCACGCTACCTTCCGCTCCACGGCTTGCATCCTGGCCGAAAACAACAGCACCGAAGGCGAGGGCGGCTGCCCGGATGATGAGATCCGTATTGCCCGCGGCGACTACCTTCCCGGGTTGCCCAAGCATCACCTCAAGCTGGGGCTGGACTGGAATCTCAACGAGCGTTTGCGTGTCGGCACCAGCATCCTGGCGTACTCGGCGCAGTACGTGCGTGGCAACGAGAACAATCGTCATCAGCCCAACGAGGAATTCGAGGGACGCGGCAAGCTACCCGGTTATGCGGTGGTCAACCTCACGGCTGACTATCGCCTGGCACGTGGCTGGACGCTGTTCGGTCGGCTCGACAACCTGTTCGACAAGCGCTACGCCACCGGCGGTGCGTTGGCGGAGAACCCGTTCGTAGGCGTCGGTAATGCCTTCGAAACGGACCCGGATGAATGGCGTCACGAGCAGTTCATCGCACCCGGAGCACCACGTGCCGGTTGGTTGGGCGTACGTTATCGCTGGGATGCGCTATAACCGTCCAGTCGCCCAGAGCCACCCATGCCGAGCCGATGCTCGGCATGTTTTTATTCCACTGACGGCGCATTCAGCAGGGGCACGGCGAACCTTCAGCGGGTTGCGTATTCTGCTAAGCCTGCCCCCTCACCTTGCCGGTGGCTACAGGAACATGGATGACCCGCACCCATCACATCACCATCGCACCGGGCCTAGAGCCTGACTGGAGCCGCTGAGTGTCGTCACGACTGCGCATAGTCCTGGCCCTGGGCAGCGCACAGACCCTCGCCTGGGGCTCGACTTATTACCTCCCGGCAATTCTTGCCGAGCCGATGGCGCGCGAGATGGGCATCTCGACTGGCAATGTATTCGCGGCATTTTCCATGGCATTGGTCGTCACCGCCGTGCTCGGGCCGCTGTCCGGCAAGCGCATCGATCAGCATGGCGGTCGCGATGTGCTGGCGCTGTCCAGCATCGTCTTCGCAGGCGGGCTGGCGATTCTCGGGCTTGCAAGCGGGCCGTCGATGCTCTGGCTCGGCTGGTTGGTAATCGGAATCGGCATGGCGATGGGGCTCTACGAGTCTGCGTTTTCCACGCTCACCGGTATCTACGGCCGCGATGCGCGAGGGGCGATCACCGGCATAACGCTACTCGCCGGCTTCGCCAGTACCGTTTGCTGGCCCATAAGCGGTTGGCTGAACGCGGAGTTCGGCTGGCGGGCAACGTGCCTGGCCTGGGCCGGCGCGCACCTGGTCATCGGGCTACCGCTGAACCGGCTGTTGATCCCCGTCGGTATTCAGACTGCGTCTTCACCCCCGGAACAATCACAGGCCCCGGCGACGAGTTCGGGGTCAGCATTGATTATGGCGCTGCTGGCCTTCGTCTTCGCGGCCACCTGGTTCACCAGCACGGCGATGGCCGCGCACTTGCCGCGTTTGCTGCAGGAGTCGGGGCTCTCGGCTGCCGCTGCCATCGGCGTTGCGGCGCTGGTCGGGCCGGCTCAGGTTGGCGCGCGCTGCTTGGAGTTCGTCGTGCTGCAGCGCTTCCATCCACTGTTCTCCGCACGCCTTGCAGCTATCGCGCATCCCATCGGGGCTGCTGGGGTCATGTTGGTCGGCGCGCCCGCGGCCGCGGCATTCGTGGTGTTGCATGGCGGCGGTAACGGCATTCTGACGATTGCCAAGGGTACGTTGCCGCTAGCGTTATTCGGCCCGAACGGGTATGGCCTGCGCCAGGGTTTGTTGATGATGCCGGCACGCTTCGCCCAGGCCCTCTCACCGTTGGTTTTCGCGTTGCTGATGGATGAGGTGGGCAACGGTGCGCTCTGGTTGTCCGCTGCGTTGGGGGTACTTGCCTACGCGGCGCTCTCGTTGATGCAACGAATCACGCGCGCAGGCTGATCGGCCGGGAGCGGGGAGGGCGGTGCGGTTTCAGATACCTGTGGACAGGCGGTTGCGTTGTTCCTGGCCTGACGTGCCCGCGTACTGCAGCAGCAGTGCCTGGTGCTCTGGGCTCAAGCCGAGAAAAACCAGCAGTGCGGCGTAGGCGTCATTTGCCGCGTAGGCCTGCTGGGCGTCGGTCAGGACGGCGTTTGCCCAGTTGGAGGTAGCCACTCTGCGCGATTTGTCTATGCGTGCGCCGAGAATGGCTGCCACCGCACCGCGCAGCCCGACCTGGCCCTTCTTACCCTGATAGCGAAGTACCGAACCCAGATCCAACAAGCTGGCCGCATGGATATCCAGCTTTGCATGCAGGCGCGAGCGGTCCGACTTGAGACCGAAGCCGATTTTTATGACCTCCGGGGTTTGCAGTACGGCGCGGACGGCATGGAGGCAGCCGGGGGTGCCAATCTGGAACAGATAGCCAGTATCGGGCGTGGCGAATTGGATCAGATGAGGACCGTGGGACACTTCCCCGACTTTGAAGGTTGGCTTGGACTCCGTATCGAAGCCGATCCAGGAGGCCGCAACGATCTCGCTCACCGCCGCGCTGAAAGCCTCCGGCGTTTTGGGTAGAACGATGCGCTGGCGCGCCAGGCCAGCGAAAGCCGGCAACTGCTCGATGGCCGGGTGCTGAGGGATATGGATGATCGGCTTCTGACTCACGTGTTGCTCCTTGCAAATCCGGTGGCTGCCCGGGGCGCAGCCACCGGACATGAATCAGTTCTTCAGCTGACTGGCGAACTGCCCGACCGCACTGACCACGCGCTGTGCGCCATCCTGAATCTCGACGATCACCGCACCTGCCTGGTTGGCGAATTCCAGCCCCTGTTCGGCCTGGCCGCGACTGGCGGACATGCTGTGCACTGCGGCTTGCGCCAGGTCCTGATTCTTCTGCACCACGCCGACGATTTCCTCAGCGGCCTTGCTGGTGCGGGCGGCCAATTGGCGTACTTCGTCGGCAACAACCGCGAAACCGCGCCCCTGATCGCCGGCTCTGGCCGCTTCGATGGCAGCATTCAGTGCCAGCAGGTTGGTCTGATCGGCAATCCCGCTGATGGTCTTGAGAATGGCACCAATCAATTGCGATTGCTTGTCCAGCGCCTCGATGCCGTCGGAGGCTTCCTGCATCTGCTGGGCGATACGATGCATCACATCGACGGTCTGCTGGACCACCTGCGCGCCGCGCTGGGCGCTGAGATCCGTGTGCTGGGACGTGTCGTAGGCAATGGTTGCAGCATCTGCAACGGCTAGCTCGCGATTGACCTGCTCGGTAATCACCGTGGCGAACTTGATGACCTTGTACAGCTTGCCGTAGGCATCGTGAACCGGATTGTATGAAGCCTCCAGCCAGACGGTCTGGCCGTGCGCATCGATACGCTTGAAGCGATCGGCAATGTAGTCGCCACGGTTCAGGCTGGTCCAGAACTCGCGGTATGCCGCCGAATCCGACTCTTCACGATCACAGAACATGCGGTGGTGCTTGCCCTTGATCTGTTCGAGGCGGTAGCCCATGCCGTCGAGAAAGCGCTGGTTGGCGGTGATGACATGCCCACTCAGGTCGAACTCGATGACCGCGGTCGAGCGCATCAGCGCGTTGATCACCGACTCATGCTCGCGGGAGGTTTCGATGGTGCGCGTCAGGTTGGTGGCGCACAACGTGAAGTGCTGAAGCGTACCGTCAGCGGCCTTGATCGGTTGCCAGATCGAACGCAGCCAGGCTTCCTGGCCATCGGCACGCAGCAATCGGTAGGCACCGCTGACGTGTTCGGCGCGCTGCATGGCCGTCTTGAGGCGCGTGTGGTTCGGCTCCGCGCGAAACTGGGCGGTGAAGAAATCGTCCAGCGCGCGGCCGAGGATGTCGTCACGGCGGTAACCCATTTCGCTGAGAAAGAGTTCGTTGGCGTGCTGGATGCGTCCCTGCCGGTCCAGTTCCAGGACCATCATTTCCCTGTACAACGAGTCCTTGATCTGGCGATTGATCGCGACGTCCTCGCGTAACTCGGCCAGCTCTCGTTTGAGGTTATTGTTGAACATCTTCTCGGCATCCAGTGATGGGCAGGACCGCCCACTTACTTGATCGGCGTTGAAATGCTTTTCCTGAGCCCGCGACCCCACGGTTTACGAGATTTCCTTGATCGAGCCGCTCAATCGCCGCTGCGCACCGAGCCGGGGCTACTTTTCCCAATCGTGCGGGCAGTCCTTGCAGCCCGCCATATTCGTGCCTTGAAAGGTCGCGTAATGCCGACGAGCACCGGTGAGCACCGCGTCGGCCAGATTGGCGTCGTTGAGCTTGGCTTCCTGCAGGTTGGCGTCAGTTAGGTCGGCACCCTTGAGGTCGGCCTTGCTCAGCCAGGTCATCTCCAGATCGGCGGCGTGCAGATTGCTGTCGTGCATCTTTGCGCCACTCATACGGGCAAACTCAAGGTAAGCACCGGTGAGGTCGGCGCCCTTGAACTGTGCCGCTTGAGCGAACAGCCCCCAGCCCTGCACGGCGATCAGCCGGGCGTTGGTGAAGTTGGCCAGGCGCAGGTTGGCCTGTTGCAAGCTGGCGCGGTTCAGCGTGGCGCCGGTGAGGTCGGCTTTTTCCAGATTGGCCAGGTCGAGGTTGGCGTGGCGTAGATTGGCGCCGGAGAGGTTGGCTCCGGCAAGGTTAATTCGCCGCAGGTCCTGGTTGCTCAGGTCGACGCCGCGCAAATCGGCGTTGGCGCACTGGCTGTCGGGCTGAAGGATGCAGCCGTTGACGGTCAGCGGACCGTCGTCTGCCGCGAAAGCAGGGCTGGCGATCAGGACTAGCGGCAATAGCAGTCGGGGGAGTGTGTTCATGGTGATGATCCGAAAGGAAAGGATGCAAAACGCGGCCGCGCAGCGGGCCTGGCCTGTCGGCGAGAGCGCCAACCCGGGCCAGCAGGCCAGAGCCGCTGCGTGAACCGCTGTACCTTGGCGAGTGAGGCGTGCCGTCGTCGTGACGGGCACGATCAGCTCATCGTTTTGCGGTCTTTTTCTCCCACTCAGGCAGCTTGAATACCCAGAACGAGCCACCTTGTGCGACCGGTTTGGTCAGCACGGCCATGTCTCCGCCCCACAGCGGTACGGCACCGCCGTAGCCGACGGTCACGCCGATGTACTGCTCACCGTCCTGCTCCCAGGTAACCGGCGGCGAGATCACGCCGCTGCCGGTCTGGAATTTCCATAGTTCATCGCCGGTTTTCGCATTGAAGGCCTTGAAGTAGCCGTCGCTGGTGCCGGTGAACACCAGGTTGCCCTTGGTCGCCAGTACGCCGGCCCACAGCGGCAGCTTTTCCTTGTGTTCCCATTCGATCTTGCCGGTGGTGGGGTTCATCGCGCGCAGGATGCCGACATGGTCGTCATACATGCGCTTGATGCGAAAGCCCTGGCCGAGATAGGCCGAGCCCTTCTTGTAGCTGACTTCCTCGGTCCAGTAGTCCTCCTTCCAGTGGTTGGCCGGCACATAGAACAGGCCGGTGTCCTGGCTGTAGGCCATGGGGTTCCAGTTCTTGCCGCCAAGGAAGGGCGGAGAGACTTCGACCGACTTGCCGTGCTTTTCGCCAGGTTCCGGCTTGGGCGGACGCTGGCCTTGGTTCTCCACTGGCCGGCCGGTTTTCAGATCGATGTGGCTGGCCCAGGTGATGCCGTCGACGAACGGGAAGGCGTTCTGCAGCTTGCCGTCTTTGCGGTCCACCACATAGAAGAAACCGTTGCGATCAGCGTGCGCGGTGGCCTTGACCGCTTTGCCGTCCTTGCCTTTGTAATCGAACAACACCAGCTCGTTGTTGCCGGAGAAATCCCAGGCATCGTTGGGGGTGTGCTGGTAGAACCACTTCACCTCGCCGGTACTCGGGTCGACGCCAACCTGACCGGATGTGTAGAGGCTGTCGTAATCCTTGGGGTTGCCGCCGTCGCTGGTGCGCTCCCAGCCGTTCCACGGCGCAGGGTTGCCGGCGCCGACGATGATGGTGTTGGTTTCCGGGTCGAAGCTCGCACTCTGCCACGGCGCGCCGCCACCCTGGCTCCAGGCTTCCTTCTTGCCGGTTGGGTGGTTGGGATCATCCGGCCAGGAGGGCGCCTTGATGTCGCCGGTGGGCGTGCTGTCCTTGCCGTTGAGACGGCCCATATGGCCCTCGACGAAGGGGCGCATCCAGACTTCATCGCCGGTATCCGGGTCTCGAGCGAACAGCTTGCCGACGATGCCGAACTCGTCGCCCGAGCTGCCGTGCACCAGCAGCACCTTGCCGCTCTTGCCGTCTTTCACCAGGGTCGGTGCGCCGGTCATGGTGTAGCCAGCGGCGTGATCGCCGAACTTCTTGTTCCAGACGACCTTGCCGGTGTCTTTGTTCAGCGCCACGAGACGGGCGTCCAGGGTGCCGAAATAGATCTTGTCGCCGTAGATGGCGGCGCCCCGATTGACCACGTCGCAGCACGGGCGGATGTCGTCTGGCAGGCGGTGGGCGTAGCTCCACAGGCGCTTGCCGGTCTTGGCATCCAGCGCGAAAACGCGGGAATAGGAGCCGGTTACGTAGATCACGCCGTCATGGATGATGGCCTGGGACTCCTGCCCGCGCTGCTTCTCGTCACCGAAGGAGAATGACCAGGCGGGCGTCAGCTTGAACACGTTGCTTTCGTTGACCTGCGCCAGTGGGCTCCAGCGCTGGGCGTTGGTGCCCATGCCGTACTGCAGCACGTTGCTGGTGGTGACGTGATCGTTGGCAATGTCTTCCCAGCTGACCGGCTTGGCGTGCGCGGCACCGGCCAGCGCAAGGCTGCCGGCCAGTGCAAGGCAGTGCACGGCTATGGCGAGCGGGCGTTTGTTGCCGGGGTTCGATCTTGTTGTCATGGTTGCGATTCCCTTGGTCGATTCGGACAAGGCCGCCGTATGCCGGTGGCCTGGCGATTCGATTATTGGGAGCACGGCGGGACGGCCGACACGGAAAACCTCCCGCCGATGCCGGGAATCCTTCCCAAACCCCGGGTGATTTAGCCTTGCTACCAGTGGAGTGCCAAAGTTGGTAGCAAAACCCAGTACCAAGGGAGGAGATGCAGGCATCCAAAGCAGGATTCTGCCCGCCCGCTTGCACGGCCAACATGACCACCATGCGCTCCGATGGGGCTGCCTTGCACAGGTTCTCGAATAGAGGGTGGTAGTCATGAATAACAAGATCTTTTTGCGCTCACTGTTGGCAGCGGGTTTCCTCGGTATGTCCGGCTTGGTAATGGCACACGGCGACGTGACGCCGCAGGCGGTCAACACCAAGGGATTGCCGGCGATCGGCGAAGAATGGCTGGAAGAAAACCCCTACCGCACACCGAGCGAACATCATGATCTGGCGGTGCAGATCGGTTCCTCCGCGTACAACCAGAACTGTGCTCGTTGCCATGGCCTGGAAGCGATTTCCGGTGGTATCGCACCGGATCTGCGAGAGCTGGAAGCCAGCTACGACGGTGACGAGTGGTACAAGGAGCGCGTGATCAACGGCGCAGTCCGTGATGGTGCCGTGTACATGCCACGCATGGCGGACACCCTCAGCCAGGAAGCGCTGTGGGCTATCCGCACCTACATTGAAAGCGAAGCGGCCAAGCAGTGATGAATGCCGCGCGGCTGGTCCTCGCGCTGTGCTTGACCCTGTGCTGCGCGTTGGCGCAGGCGGATGTGGTCAAGGTGCGTGCCTTCGATGACATCATCGAGTCCGGCGTGCTCAAGGTGGCGATGTACGAGAGCTTTCCCCCGTACAGCTACCAGCAGGACGGCGAGCCGCGTGGAGTCGATGTAGAGCTTGCGGGCAAGCTCGCCGATGGCCTGGGCCTGAAGCTGCAAGTGTTGTGGGTGACACCGGACGAGACTCTGGACGATGACCTGCGCAATTTCATCTGGAAAGGGCACTACCTAAGGCCGGACGTACTGGCCGACGTGATGCTGCGTGTGCCCTATGACCGCGAGTTCGCCTACAAGCGTAACGAGCTCGGCGAGATGATCAACGAACTGGTGGTGATGTTTGGTCCCTACCAGCGCGAGCGCTGGCAGGCGGCCTACGACGACCAGCGCATCGATGAGGTCCCCAGCGTGGCGATCTTCCAGTACCACCCGATTGGCGTCGAGGTCGATAGCGTGCCCTCGTTCTACCTGTCCTCGGTATTCGAAGGCCGGTTGGCAAAGAACACCCACCATTACCCGAGCGTGTCGCAGGCGTTCGCCGCCATGCAGCAAGGCGAGGTAGACGCCACCATGGCCATGCGCGGAGAAGTTGAATGGTTGCTCGCCCAGGCCGGCGACGACCATCTGAAACTCGCCGAGAACGCCTATCCGAACATGGGCAAGCAGGTCTGGGACCTGGGCATGGCAGTGCATGAGTCGAACCGGCAGCTGGCGTACGCGCTGGAAGAAGTTCTCGAGCCGCTGATTCTCGATGGCGAGTTGGAAAAGCTCTACGCCCGCCACGGATTGACCTACGAATTGCCCGGGTTGTACCAGGATGTGGAGAGCGACGTGGCCGGGCACTGACCGGTTGCGCCATGCCGATCCGTTCCGTTGCGGATCGCCGTTCGAGGAGTCGACATGAGCATCCGAGTCTTGCTGCTGCTGTTTGCCTTCCACGCATCGAGCGCATCAGCGTTCGAGCCTGACCCGCTGCAATCGGTGATGTGGGAGTACCACCACAAGGGCTTGCTCAACAGCGAGCCCTACGTGTTCGATGAGCGCATTCAGGTACACGTGCCCCCGTTCGCCGAGGATTCGCGCCAGGTGCCGGTGCATATCGACGCCCGTGCCCTGGGTGACGAGGTGGTGCGCATCGAAGCCTGGGCCGACCTCAACCCCATCCCGCGGATCTTCACCTTTACCCCAGGCGAGCAGGTCGTGCCGCTGGTGGCCATTCGCATTCGGGTGCAACAGGCGACGCCGATCCGTGCCGCTGTGCTGACCCGCGATGGCGTCTGGCACATCGGCTCGGCGCGGGTCGAAGCGGCCGGCGGTGGCTGCACGGCGCCGAGCGTCGTGCGCGCGCAGGCTGGTTGGGAAGACCACCTGGGCGAGGTGGTTGGTGCACGCTTTCCCCGCGGCGAATTCAGCCGGCTGCGCCTGCAGATATCCCATCCCATGGATAACGGTCTGGTCGGTGGTATTCCTGAGTTTTTTCTCAACCAGGCCGAGCTGCGCGATGCAGACGGCAAGGTCATGGCGGAGCTGGAGCTGTATCCCGCGGTTGCCGAGAACCCGAACCTGAGCCTGGAAGTGAAGGGTGGTCAGGAAACCCATCTGTGGCTGCGCGACAACAACGGCAACGAGTTCGAAGCCGCATTCTGAATCGCGCCGCGAAACCTGTGAGCGAGCAAACCTAGCCAAGGAGGCGTCATGCGCCTGTTCATGTTGATCTTCGCCTTCTGCCTGACGCTGCCCGTACAGGCCGAGCTGAGCTACACGCTGCAACCACGGCAAATCGCCGATGACGTCTGGTTGCTGGAAGGTTCGACGGATAACTTCGACAAGCGCAATGGCGGCAATATCGTCAATACGGGGTTCGTTGTCGGTGAAGCAGGGGTGATCGTTATCGACAGCGGGCCGTCCAGGCTCTACGGCGAGGCAATGCGTGCGGCCATTGCCCGCGTCACCGACCGCCCGGTCATCAAGGTTCTGCTCACCCACCATCACCCTGATCACGTGCTGGGCAACCAGGCCTTTGCCGATGTGCCCATTGCTGCGCTGGCTGGCACCACCGAGTTGCTGCGCGAGCAGGGCAACGCGATGGCCGAGAACATGTATCGCCTGGTTGGCGACTGGATGCGCGGCACTGAAGTCGTGTTGCCAAGCGAAACCGTTGAGCCGGGCACGCTGGAAGTGGCTGGGCGCTCCCTGCGCTTGCTGGCACTCCAGGGGCATACCGGCGCCGATCTGGCCATTCTCGACGAACGCAGCGGTGTGCTCTTCGCCGGCGACATTCTCTTCTACCAGCGCGCCTTGACCACACCGAACAGCCCTGGTTTGAACGTCTGGCTGGATGATCTGACAACCCTCGAAGCGTTGCCCTGGAAACGCCTGGTTGCCGGCCACGGCCCGGTAGCGGATGACGCCGAGCCGTTCCGGCAGATGCGCGATTACCTTGGCTGGTTAGACGGGCTACTGCGCGATGCTGCGAGCAGCGGGGCGGATATGAATGAGGTGATCCAAAGCCCGATCCCCGAGCGTTTCGCCGGTATCAGCCTGACGCGGTACGAGCTAATTCGCAGCGTCAGCCATCTGTATCCGCGTTACGAGGTCGAAGCGCTGGAACGCGTCGACCAGTAACACTCACATCACTCCAGCTGGAGCTGATCACCGCGCTCCTGCTGCCACTCGTCCAGGCTTGGTGCAGCCGCTTCGCCGTCCATGCGATGGATGATGGTGAAGTAATCCTGTTTGAAGCGGTCCTGCATGATCTCGCTGCGGTTCCTGACCCGCACTGCGTAGATGCTTTGCACGTTCTGGTGGTCGAAGTCGCGCCAGTGCTGCTCGTCTTTGAGTAGCTGATAACGATGGTTTTCCAACCGTGCGATCACCGCTTCTGTGGCAGTGCTGCCAGCGCGTTGGGCGGCGTCTGCCCATTGCCGGACGATGCCATAGGCGGACGCAGCGGTGCTGCCGGGATAGGCTTGGTGCTGGGCGATGTAGCGATCAGCGAATGCCTGGCCTTCGGTGCTGCCGACCAGCTGTGGCACGCGCCAGGTCCAGGCCTCTGTACCGATGACGTGTTCCATCACCAGCGGCCCGGCCTGTTCGACGATGCTCTGGGTCAGGTTGGGCACGATGATCTGCATGCGTTTGCCCAGTTCCAGGGTGTGCGCCAAACGCATGGTCTGCACCAGATCCTCCCCCAGCAGCACGATCACCAATACATCCGCATTGCTCGAGGCGGCTTTCTGCAGAGCGGCCAGGTAATCGCCGCGCCGCGCGCCGCGCTCGGCGATTTTCGAATAGCCGTGGCGCGCTCGGTCGCGGCTCTTGGTCGCTTCGCGCAAAGCCTGCTCCATGCTGCGACCCCAGGCATCGTCAAGGCTGACGTAGTGATAGCGCCGGTTGGGCATGTGCCAGCTGAGGTATTCGCCGAGTACGCGAGCGCTCATCCAGGCGCTGTTGGACTCACGAAACAGGTGGCGATGCCCATCGCGGCCGGTGATTTCGTTGGCGTAGCCGAGCGTGGGGAAATAGAGCAGCCCGAGTTCGCGTGCGCGCTGGCCGGCGGCGAGGGCTTCCTCACTATTGGCGCCGCCGAACACCATCGCCGCGCCCTGATTGGCGAAGCGCTCGACATTGGCCTGTGCTTTTTCGGCACGTGCGGCGGAGTTCAGGCTGACCAGCTGCAGAGGCTGGCCCAGCAGGCCGCCACGCCCGTTGATCTCATCGACTGCCAGCAAGGCGCCGCGGCTGAGTTCCAGTCCTTCGGATTTGTAATTGCCGGTACTCGGGTAGTTGAGCCCGATACGGATCGGTTCGGCTGCGTGCGTGTTTGTTGCGGTAAATGCGACGAGGGCGATGGCCAGGGAGCGGCGAAACATGGCTCGTATCCTTCTGAGCGAGGGGACGTCCGTTTTAGGGCCTAGGCCAGCACAGCGGAATACTCTTTTCTGGCCGGATCGCTGCGACTTCGGTGCCGCTGATCATCGATACGGCCCTTAAAGCCACGGGTTTCGTGGCCTGCGAAGGCGTATTGCTACCAAGGGAGTAGGAAAATCGGTACTGCGGGCAATTGTTGCCGAGGCGGTGCAAACCAAGAATCAACCTCAGACCGGGAAAACTTCCCGGCATAACAATGAACCCGCAGAGGTAGCCGCAATGAAGCACACCGGTCTTCGCAAGCCCTTCGCCTTGACGGCGCTATGCGCCGCGGTGGCGATGTCCAGCCTGCACGCCTGGGCCGTAACCGACCAGGAAATCCTCAACGACGCCAAGTCTACCGACCAGATCGTGACCAACGGTATAGGTTTGCAGGGCCAGCGCTACAGCACGCTGGACGCGTTGAACGCCAATAACATCAATCAATTGCGGCCGGTTTGGGGCTTCTCTCTGGGCGGTGAAAAGCAGCGCGGTCAGGAAGCGCAGCCGCTGATCAAGGACGGTGTGATGTACATCACCGGTTCTTACTCCCGTGTCTACGCGGTCGATGCCCGCACCGGCAAGGAACTGTGGCAGTACGATGCGCGCCTGCCCGACGGCATCATGCCGTGCTGTGACGTGATCAACCGTGGCGTGGCGCTGTATGACGATCTGGTGATCTTCGGCACGCTGGATGCCAAGCTGGTGGCGCTGAACAAGGACACCGGCAAGGTCGTCTGGAAGAAAACCGTTGCTGACTACAAGGCTGGTTATTCACTGACAGCCGCTCCGCTGGTGGTCAAGGGCAAGCTCATTACCGGTGTTTCCGGTGGCGAATTCGGCGTGGTCGGCAAGGTCGAAGCGTACAACCCGAAGAACGGCGAGCTGCTCTGGACCCGTCCCACGGTCGAAGGCCACATGGGCTACGTGTGGAAGGATGGGAAGAAGGTCGAGAGCGGTATTTCCGGCGGCGAAGCAGGCAAGACCTGGCCGGGCGATCTTTGGAAAACCGGCGGCGCGGCTCCGTGGCTGGGTGGCTACTACGACCCGGACACCGACTCCCTGCTGTTCGGTACCGGCAACCCGGCGCCGTGGAACTCGCACCTGCGTCCTGGCGACAACCTGTACTCGTCCTCGCGTCTGGCGCTGGACCCGAACGACGGCTCGATCAAGTGGCACTTCCAGACCACACCGCATGACGGCTGGGACTATGACGGCGTCAACGAGCTGGTCTCCTTCGACTATCAGGAAGGCGGCAAGACCATCAAGGCAGCTGGTACTGCCGACCGCAACGGCTTCTTCTACGTACTTGATCGCACCAATGGCAAGTTCATCCGTGGCTTTCCGTTCGTCGACAAGATCACCTGGGCCAAGGGCCTGGACAAGAACGGCCGGCCCATCTATGACGATGCCAACCGTCCGGGTTCACCCAACGACGCTGGCGCGCAGGGCAAGACTGTAACCGTGGCGCCGTCGTTCCTCGGCGGCAAGAACTGGATGCCGATGGCATACAGCCAGGACACCGGGCTGTTCTATGTTCCCTCCAACGAGTGGAGCATGGACATCTGGAACGAAGGCACCGCGTACAAGAAAGGCGCAGCCTACCTGGGCGCCGGTTTCACCATTCATCCGCTCAACGATGACTACATCGGTGTGCTGCGCGCCATCGATCCGAAGACCGGCAAAGAAGTCTGGCGCTACAACAACTACGCGCCGCTGTGGGGCGGTGTGCTGGCCACCAAGGGCAACCTGGTGTTCACCGGCAACCCCGAAGGCTTCCTGATGGCCTTCGACGCCAAGTCCGGCAAGAAACTCTATGAGTTCAACACCGGCTCGGGTGTCATCGGTTCTCCGGTTACCTGGGAAATGGACGGCGAGCAATACGTCTCCGTTCTCTCCGGCTGGGGTGGTGCAGTCCCGCTCTGGGGCGGCGAGGTTGCCAAGCGAGTGAAGGAGTTCAACCAGGGCGGCATGGTCTGGACCTTCAAGCTGCCGAAGGATCAGGTCGCCAAGCGCTGATAAGCCTGTGAAGCAGAAACCCGGCGATCCGTCGGGTTTCCGCAAACGAAAACCCTGGTCGTCGTGGCCGGGGTTTTTCGTTTGTGCGGTAGGCCGTGGCTTTCAGGCCTGACGATAGGCGCTGGGCGTGATGCCCACCGCGCGGCGGAAAACCTGAGAGAAATGACTCGGGCTTGAATAGCCCACCTCCAATCCGATTTCGATAACGCTGCGCTGTGTTTCGATCAACAGTTGCCGAGCTCGTGCCATGCGTAAGCCGATGAAGAACTGCGACGGCGCCAGGCCGGTGGCACGTTTGAACATCCGGCTGAAGTGGTATTCGCTCAACTCAACGGTACCAGCCAGCCTGGCAAGGCTGAACTCATCAGCCAGCTGCGCGTTCATTACGTCGATAACTCGCCGCAGCTTGTAGGCCTGCAAGGCATTGCTACGGCGGATGTCGCCTTGCGGATCCCGGTAGTGGCGCAGCAGATGCACGGCCAGTGCCTGGGCCAGGCCACGCAGGCACAGCAGGCTGGGCTGGCGCTGATCGAGCAACTCGTGGTGCAGTTTCTCCATCAACCAGCGAACCGTTTCGTCCCGCGCCCCTGAAACATCGAGCAGGCCGATCGCTGTGCGCTGTGGTCCGAGCAACTCACGTGCCGCCTGTTCAATGAGCGGCAGTCCGAGGTACAGGTGCATCACCTCGAAGCGCTCGCCTTCCAGCGTCTCCCAGCGCATTTCGTATGGCTCGTGAGTATCGGTCAGAAAGAAGTCGCCGGCCGTGACGGTGGCCTCGCTCCACGGCTCATCCAGCGCGCGCTCCTCGACTCGTGCCGTGCCGGCCAGCACCAGCACCAGCAGCGGTTCAACTACCGCCGGCACCTGAATCGGCTCGACGATCGTGCGATGGCTGAAGAGCTGCACCACAACGTCCTGCAGCGGCGTCTGCAGGATGGTTGCCCGCGTTTCACCAGGCAGGTAATGGCTCATCGCCCGGGCCGGGGCGCGGCCAGTATCTGACAGGGGAGGGGCATTGGATGGCCGAGGCACGAGGGATCTCCAGAACAAAAACCGCAAGCGGCTGGCCTCGCTAGCCTAGCGTAGCGGCTGCCTGATGCGGCGGCTCAAGGATATTTACGGTTCATTCCCACGCCGGCGAATGGGCGCGCAAACCGTGGGGTGGGCTCTGGTACATCATCCAGGCGCGCGGTTTTGGCGGGCTAGCGCCCGGCCTATAGGTGTCCGCATGCCCCACTGTTGCGCGCAGAACTGCAACAGCCAGCGCAAGCCTGCAAAAGCCCGGCCTGTGTCGATGACCGAGACTGAACCCGTCACTAACGAAGGCGCCGTATGGCGCCCCGGTATCGGGAGGAGAGCACCATGATCGATTCGAAGCATACTGTCGCCCAGGAAGTCGAAGGCAAGGTCGCGCTGGTCACCGGCGCCGCCAGCGGCATCGGCCGGGCGATCGCCTGGCTGCTGCACGAGCGCGGCGCCAAGGTTGTCGCCGAGGACATCAATCCGGCCGTCGAGCACCTCGCTCGGCCGGGGCTGGTGCCGCTGCTGGCAGACATCACCGAGGATGGCGCAGCCGAGCATGCGGTCGGGTTGGCAATCGAACATTTCGGCCAGCTGGATATTCTGGTCAATAACGCCGGCATCATTATCAACAAGAACGTGGTGGACATGACCCGCCAGGACTGGGAGCGCATTCAAGCGGTCAACGCCACCGCGGCCTTCCTGCATTGCCGTGAAGCGGTCAAGGCAATGATGCCCAACCGCTCGGGGGCGATCGTCAATATCGCTTCCTACGCGTCCTACTTCGCCTTTCCGACCATCGCGGCTTACACGGCATCGAAAGGCGCATTGGCACAGCTGACCCGAACGCTGGCGCTGGAGGTGATCGAGCATGGCATTCGGGTCAATGCCATCGGCGTGGGTGACGTGGTGACCAACATCCTCAACGATGTGGTCGAGGACGGCCCGGGCTTTCTTGCGCAGCATGGACAAGCCGCACCCATCGGTCGTGCGGCGCAGCCGGAAGAGATCGCCGAGATCGTCGCGTTCCTCGCCTCGGAGCGGGCGAGCTTCATGGTCGGCTCGGTAGTCATGGCTGATGGCGGCATGACGGTAACGGCCGGCTGATGGCGTTACCGACGCAGAAACACGAACCCCGCCAGATGGCGGGGTTCGTTGTTTGCAAGATCGGCTGTCGAGTTACCGATCAGTCTTCCAGCGAGCCCATCGCGGTGGTGTTGAAGCCACCGTCGACGTAGAGGATTTCACCGCTGATACCCGAGGCGAGATCGGAGCAGAGGAAGGCACCGGCATTGCCGACTTCGTCGATGGTGACGTTGCGGCGCATAGGTGTCTGCTTCTCGTTGGCGGCCAGCATCTTGCGGAAGCTGGCGATGCCGGAGGCGGCCAGGGTGCGGATCGGACCGGCGGAGATGCAGTTCACGCGAGTGCCTTCCGGGCCGAGGCTGCCCGCCAGATAGCGAACGCCGGCTTCCAGGCTGGCCTTGGCCATGCCCATCACGTTGTAGTTCGGCATGGTGCGCTCGGCGCCCAGGTAGGAGAGCGTCAGCAGGCTGCCATTGCGGCCCTTCATCATTTCGCGACCGGCCTTGGCCAGAGCAACGAAGCTGTAGGCGCTGATGTCGTGAGCAATCTTGAAGCCTTCACGGGTGGTGACTTCGGTGAAGTCGCCGTTGAGCTGGTCGCCCGGAGCGAAGCCGACCGAGTGCACGATGCAATCCAGGCCGTCCCACTTCTTGCTCAGCTCTTCGAATACGCGGGCGATCTCTTCATCGTTGCCAACGTCGCAGGGGAAGCACAGCTCAGGACTCGATCCCCAGCCAGCGGCGAATTCCTCGACGCGACCCTTGAGCTTGTCGCCCTGGTAGGTGAAAGCCAGTTCTGCGCCTTCGCGATGCATGGCGGCGGCGATGCCCGAGGCAATCGACAGTTTGCTGGCAACGCCGACGATCAGTACGCGCTTACCGGTGAGAAAACCCATGTGCTTGTCCCTCTTCTGGTTGTTCGGCAGTGCCGGGCGCCATAAAGGCGGATTCCAGCAGCTGCTGTGTATACGGATGTTGCGGTGCCGCAAAAATGTCAGCGGCCGCACCTTGTTCCACCACCTGGCCCTGCTTGACCACCATCATCTGGTGGCTCAGCGCCCTGACCACCGCCAGGTCATGGCTGATGAACAGATAGGTCAGGTTGTACTTGGCCTGCAGCGAGCGCAGAAGCTCCACCACCTGTCGCTGTACCGTGCGATCGAGCGCCGAAGTCGGCTCGTCGAGCAGTATCAGCGCCGGCTTCAACACCAGAGCTCGGGCAATGGCAATGCGTTGCCGTTGCCCGCCGGAAAACTCGTGGGGATAGCGATGCCGGGTTTCCGGATCGAGACCAACTTCCACGAGCGCGTCAATGATTGCCTGTTCCTGCTCCTTGGCAGTGCCCATCCGGTGGATATGCAACCCCTCGCCAACGATCTGCCCGACCGACATACGCGGGCTCAGGCTGCCAAACGGGTCCTGAAAGACCACCTGCATCTGCCGTCGCAGCGGCCGAACCTGGCGCTGTGACATGCTTTGCAGCTGCTGGCCCTGAAAGCAGATCTCGCCGCGGCTCCCCAACAACCGGAGAATAGCCAACCCCAGGGTGGACTTGCCGGAACCACTTTCGCCGACGATGCCCAGCGTTTGCCCCTTGGGGAGGCTGAAGTTCACACCATCGACTGCCTTGACGTGGTCGACGGTGCGCCGCAGCAAACCCTTCTTGATCGGGAACCACACGCGCAGATCATCGACTTCCAGCAATGGTGCCGCTTCCTCGACCGCTACGGGACCGCCACTGGGCTCTGCCGCCAGCAGTTCCTGGGTATACGGATGCTGAGGCGCGCGGAACAGATCTTCACACAACGCCTGTTCGACGACGCGACCGCGCTGCATGACACATACGCGATGGGCGATGCGCCGAACCAGGTTGAGATCATGACTGATCAGCAGCAGGCCCATGCCCAGGCGAGCCTGCAGTTCCTTCAGCAACTCGAGGATTTTCAGCTGCACGGTGACGTCCAGCGCAGTGGTCGGCTCGTCGGCGATCAACAGCTCGGGTTCGTTGGCCAGCGCCATGGCAATCACCACACGTTGCCGTTGCCCGCCCGACAACTCGTGCGGGTAGGCACGGATGCGCTTGCGCGGGTCGGGAATGCCGACCAGCTCCAGTAGCTCCAGGGTGCGCTCGGTCGCGGCTTTGCCACGCAGGCCCTTGTGAATCTCGAGCACCTCGTTGATCTGCTTGCCAACGGTATGCAGCGGGTTGAGCGAGGTCATCGGCTCCTGGAAGACCATGGCAACGCGATTGCCACGGATCTTGCGCATGGCCTTTTCGTCCGCTTTCAGCAGGTCCTGGCCGTGGAACAGGATCTGCCCGTTGGGATGCCGGGCTAGCGGGTAGGGCAGCAGCCGCAGGATGGAATGCGCCGTCACCGATTTGCCCGAGCCGCTTTCGCCGACCAGGGCCAGGGTTTCGCCTTTGCGGATATCGAAGGTCACGCCTTCGACGACACGCTGGACCTGGTTGCCGGTGACGAACTCGACGGCCAGGTCGCGGACCTCGACCAGATTCTCGGCTATCGGTTGTTCGGCCATGTTATTTCCTTGGGTCGAAGGCATCGCGCGCCGCCTCCCCGATAAACACCAGCAGTGTCAGCATCACCGCCAGCACCATGAAGGCACTGATGCCCAGCCAGGGCGCCTGCAGGTTCGCCTTGCCCTGAGCGACCAGCTCCCCGAGCGATGGCGAGCCTGCCGGCAAGCCGAAGCCGAGGAAATCCAGAGCGGTGAGCGTGCCGATGGCGCCGGTGAGAATGAACGGCATGAAAGTCATGGTGGAGACCATGGCGTTGGGCAGGATGTGGCGGAACATGATCGCGCCGTTCTGCATGCCCAGCGCCCGCGCGGCACGTACGTATTCCAGGTTGCGCCCGCGGAGGAACTCGGCCCGCACCACGTCCACCAGGCTCATCCAGGAAAACAGCAGCATGATGCCCAGCAGCCACCAGAAGTTCGGCTGTACGAAGCTGGCGAGGATGATCAGCAGATAGAGCACCGGCAGGCCCGACCAGATCTCCAGCAAGCGCTGTCCGACCAGATCGACCCAGCCGCCGTAGAAGCCCTGCAGGGCGCCGGCGATCACGCCGATCACCGAGCTGATCAAAGTCAGCGTCAGGGCGAACAGAACCGAGATGCGGAAACCGTAAATCACCCGGGCCAGTACATCGCGTCCCTGGTCATCGGTGCCCAGCCAGTTTTCCAGCGAGGGTGGCGCGGGGGCGGGCACCTGTAGCTCGTAGTTGATGCTCGAGTAGTTGAATGGAATGACCGGCCAGATCATCCAGCCGTCCTTTTCGGCGATCAGCTCCTGGATGTAAGGGCTCTTGTAGTTGGCTTGCAGCGGGAATTCGCCGCCGAATGCCGTTTCCGGATAGCGCTTGAACACCGGGACGAACCATTCGCCGTCATAACGCACGACGATCGGCTTGTCGTTGGCGATGATCTCTGCGCCGAGGCTGAGCCCGAATAGCGCAAGGAAGATCCACAGCGACCACCAGCCACGCTTGTGCGCCTTGAACAGCGCCAGCCGGCGCTGGTTTAGGGGGGACAACTGCATCTCAGGCCTCCCTGCTTTCAAAATCGATGCGCGGGTCGACCAGCGTGTAGGTCAGGTCGCCGATCAGCTTCACCACCAGTCCGAGCAGGGTGAAGAGGAAGAGGGTGCCGAAAACCACCGGGTAGTCGCGGTTGATCGCCGCTTCGAAGCTGAGCAGACCGAGCCCGTCGAGGGAGAAGATCACCTCGATCAACAGCGAGCCGGTGAAGAACATGCCAATAAAAGCAGCTGGAAAGCCGGCGATGATGATCAGCATGGCATTGCGGAACACATGGCCATAAAGCACGCGGTTCTTGCTCAGGCCCTTGGCCCGCGCGGTGATCACGTACTGCTTGTTGATCTCGTCGAGAAAGCTGTTCTTGGTCAGCAGCGTCAGCGTGGCGAAGTTGCCGATCACCAATGCGGTGACCGGCAGCGCCAGGTGCCAGAAGTAGTCGATGATCTTGCCGGCCAGTGTCAGGTCGTCGAAGTTGGCCGAGGTCAGGCCGCGCAGCGGGAACCAGTTCCAATAGCTACCGCCAGCGAACAGCACGATCAGCAGGATGGCGAAGAGGAACGCCGGAATGGCGTAGCCGACGATGATCGCCGAACTGGTCCAGACATCGAACTTGCTGCCATGACGGGTGGCCTTGGCGATCCCCAGCGGGATCGAGGCCAGGTACATGATCAGCGTGCTCCACAGACCCAGCGAAATCGACACCGGCATCTTCTCGATGATCAGATCGGTGACCTTGGCGTCACGGAAGAAACTCTCGCCGAAATCCAGCCGCAGGTAGTTGCTGAGCATGATCCAAAAGCGTTCTACCGGCGGCTTGTCGAAGCCGTACAGACGCTCGATCTCGGCAACCAGTTCGGGGTCAAGACCCTGTGCACCCCGGTAGCTGGTGCCTGCGACCGCAACTTCCGAACCGCCGCCAGCGATGCGGCTGGTGGCGCCTTCGAAGCCTTCCAGCTTGGCGATCGCCTGCTCCACCGGGCCGCCTGGCGCGGCCTGGATGATGATGAAGTTGATCACCAGAATGCCGAACAGCGTAGGAATGATCAGCAGCAGGCGGCGAAAAATATAAGCCAGCATGCTTAGCGCTCCGCCTCGACGTCATCGGCCGGCGTGTTCGCTCCAGCTTCCTCGGCTTTCTTCGCTTCGACCGGGTCTGCGACTGGTGCTTTAGCATCGGGTTTGCGCCACCAGGTCATCAGGCCGATGTCCTGCTTGGGCGTTACCTGCGGATGAGCCAGTTGGTTCCAATAGGCCACGCGCCAGGTCTTGATATGCCAGTTCGGCACCACGTAATGGCCCCAGAGCAGTACGCGATCGAGCGCGCGGGTATGGGTAACCAGTTCCTTGCGCGAGTCGGCGCTGATCAGGCCTTCGACGAGGCTGTCGATTGCCGGGTCTTTCAGGCCGATGAAGTTGCGGCTGCCCGGGTTGTCCGCGCTCGCCGAATGCCAGTATTCGCGCTGTTCGTTGCCGGGCGAATTGGACTGGCCGAAGCCGCTGACGATCATGTCGTAATCACGCGAGCGGAGGCGGTTGATGTACTGCGAAACGTCGACCCTACGAATTTCCAGTTCGATGCCGAGATCCGCCAGGTTGCGCTTGTAGGGCAGCAGTACCCGTTCGAATTCTGCTTGAACCAGCAGGAATTCCAGTTTTACCGGTTTGCCCTGGGCATCCAGCATCCGGTCGCTCTCGACCTTCCAGCCCGCTTCGGTCAGCAGCCGATACGCTTGGCGCTGCTGTTCGCGAATCACCCCGTTACCTTCGGTACGCGGCAGTTCGAACGCTTTGTCGAATACCTCGTCTGGCACCTTGCCGCGCAGCGGTTCGAGGACCTTGAGTTCGTCCTCACCCGGCAAGCCGGATGAGGCCAGTTCGGAGTTGTCGAAATAGCTGCGGGTGCGGGTGTAGGCGCCATTGAAGAGTTGGCGATTGGTCCATTCGTAGTCGAACAGCAGCCCGAGGGCTTCGCGAACACGACGGTCCTGAAGTTGCGGGCGGCGAATATTGAAGATGAAGCCCTGCATTCCAGCGGGGTTCTCATGGGCGATCTCGTCGCGAATGATGCGACCGTCCCGAACCGCGGGAATGTCGTAGGCGGTGGCCCAACTCTTGGCTGTGCGCTCTTCCCAAAAATCGAAATGCCCGGCCTTGAACGCCTGCAACGCCACGGTGTTGTCGCGGTAGTAGTCGAAGTTGATGCGGTCGAAGTTGTAGAACCCGCGATTAACCGGCAGGTCCTTGCCCCAGTAGTCTTCTACACGGGCATAGCGGATTGAACGACCGGCCTGGACCTTCTCGATCCGATAGGGCCCGCTGCCTAGCGGGATTTCCAAACTGCCGGAGGTAAAGTCTCGCCCGTCCCACCAGTGCTTCGGCAAGATTGCCATCTGCCCGAGGATCATCGGCAGTTCGCGATTACCGGCGTGTTTGAAATCGAAACGAACCCGTCGTGTGCTCTCGGCAACGACCTTCTCCACGTCGGCATAGTAGCTGCGGTAGTGGGGCGCTCCCTTGCTTATCAGCGTTTCGAAGGTGAACACCACGTCCTCGGCTTTCACCGGTTCACCATCGTGGAAGCGCGCCTGCGGCCGCAGATGGAAGCGCACCCAGCTGTTGTTAGGGCCTTTCTCGATCTTCTCTGCTAGCAGCCCATAGACGGTGAACGGCTCATCCAGGCTGTTGCTGGTCAGGGTGTCGTAGATCAGGTTGACGTCGTCGGCAGCGACCCCCTTGTTGATGAAGGGGTTGAGCGAGTCAAAGCTGCCGAAGCCAGCCTGGCGCAGGGTGCCGCCTTTGGGCGCGTCCGGGTTTACGTACTCGAAGTGGTCGAAATCGGCCGGATACTTCGGTTTCTCGTCATACAGCGTCAGGGCATGGCGCGGGGCAGCTTCGGCCAGGCTCGCGAAACAGAGCAGACTCAGCAGGCCGGCGCGAAGTAGCGGAAAGCGCACGCGATTGTTCATTTGGTCTTCTCCAGGCTCTTCAGCCACCAGGCGCGCAAACCCAGGGTATAGGGCGGCGTGGTGACATGGGCGAACCGGTTCCGGTACGCCAGGCGGTGGTTACTGATGAACCAGTTTGGAATGGTGTAGTGATTCCACAGCAGCACCCGGTCGATGGCGCGGGCGGCTGCGACCTGCTCGTCGCGTGTTTGCGCGGCCAGCAGCTTGGCAATCAGGTCGTCGATGATCGGGTTGGCGATGCCGGCGTAATTGCGGCCGCCTTTGACATCGACCTGACTGGAATGAAAATACAGGTGCTGCTCGATCCCGGGACTGAGGCTTTGCGCCAGCGTCATCAGGATCATGTCGTAGTCGTAATGGTCGAGCCGCTGCTTGTACTGTGCGCCATCGACGGTGCGCAGGTTGGCCTGGATGCCAATGCGTGCGAGGTTCTCGACATAGGGCTGGAGGATGCGCTCGAGCCGCGGGTTGACCAGCAGGATCTCGAAGCGCAGGGGCTGCCCGGCACTGTTCAGCAGACCGGCATCCGAGGCCTTCCAGCCGGCTTCGGCGAGCAAGCCCAGTGCACGACGCAGCGTTTCACGCGGGATGCCGCGACCATCGGTTTGCGGAAGCTGGAACGGCTCGGTGAATAGCTTGGCAGGCAGCTGTTTGCGATAGGGCGACAGCAGCAGCCACTCGCCGCCCTCAGGCTTGCCGGTCGCGGTGAAGTCACTGTTGGGGTAGTAGCTCTCGCTGCGGTTATAGGCGCCATAGAAAAGGGCACGATTGGTCCATTCGAAATCGAACATCAGACCAAGGGCTTCACGGACGCGCAGGTCGGCGAAGGTCGAGCGGCGGCCGTTCATGAACAGCGCCTGGGTCTGGGTAGGAATCTGGTGAAGTATTTCGTCGCGGATGATCTCGCCGCGCATTGCTGCGGGAAATTGATAGCCGTTGGCCCAGTTTTTTGCCTGGTGTTCGATATAGAAGTCGAACTCACCGACCTTGAACGCTTCGAAGGCCACGACGCTATCGCGATAGAACTCGACGTCGACTCGCTTGAAATTGTATTTGCCCTGGTTGACCGGGAGCTTGGCACCCCACCAGTCACGCACCCGCTCGAACACTACCTGGCGGCCAGGCTGCACATGGGTAATGCGATAGGGGCCGCTGCCCAGTGGCGGCTCGAAGGTGGTCGCCTTGAAGTCGCGGTCCTTCCAGTAATGCTGCGGCAGCACCGGTAGTTCACCGAGGCGCATGATGAGCAACGGGTTGTTCGGTTGCTCGAAGACGAAGCGGATGCGGTGGCGGTTGAGGATATCGACCCGCCTCACGCCCTGCAGGTTGGTGCGGTATTGCGGATGACCTTCTTTGATCAGCAGCCGGTAGGAAAAGGCGACGTCGTAAGCGGTGATCGGCTTGCCGTCATGGAAGCGCGCTTCCTCGCGCAGGTTGAAAACCACCCAGCTGTTGTTGTCGCTGTATTCCACCGATTCGGCTATCAGCCCGTAGCTCGAGGCGGGTTCGTCGCCGGACGGATCGTAAATGCCTGTGCCTACCATCAACGGTTCGTTCAGCTCGCTGATGCCGTATTGCAGAAAGCCAGGCGTCGCGCTTGGACTGGTGCCCTTGAAGGTATACGGGTTGAGCGTGTCGAAGGTCCCGGATGCCATCAGCTTGATCTGGCCACCCTTGGGCGCGCGCGGATTCACCCAATCGAAGTGGGTGAATGAGGCTGGGTACTTAAGAGTGCCGAACTGCGCATAACCATGGCTTTCGCTGATGGTGGCGAGGGCGGGAAAGCTCAAGGCCAGGCAGGTCAGTAACAGTAGCAGGGCTCGCATCAGACGGGGGATCCGATCCTTGGCGCTTACGGGCTTCTCGGGCCGGTACAGTAACAGCTTGTATGCGCTGGAAAAAGGCCAGGCAACTCGGGCAAACTGCGCTTCATTTCCCGTAATGGCATTGTGGAGAGGTGACCTCTTGGATGTACGTGCCCAGGGTCTACAGGCGTGGGTCGACCGCCTGAATCAATCGGAGCTGCCTGCGCTGGCGTCTGTGGTCAAAGACCTTCAGCGTCTTGCGGTGCACGAGCATGCCTCGGTGCAGCAGCTTGCCGACGTGCTATTGCGTGATGCATCCCTGACTTCCAAGGTGCTCCGGGTCGGCAATAGCAGTTATTACAATCCTTCACAGGAAACCATCAAGACGATTTCCCGGGCGATCGTGATGATCGGCTTCGAGAATGTGCGTCTGATCAGCCTGTCGGTGACGCTGATCGATAGCCTGCTCGAACGCGCCCCGCGGGAACAATTGCTGGAGTTGCTCGCTCGCTCGTTTCATGCGGCTGTGCAGGCGCGAAATATAGCCGGCTACGTACTGTCCCGCCACGAAGAAGAGGTGTTCATCGCTGCGCTGCTCTACAGCATCGGCGAACTGGCATTTTGGGGCTGCGGGGGCGAGCAGGTCGATGAGCTTGCACTCCAGTTGACGCAACCGGGCATCAAGGCTGACGAGGCGGTTCAGGCTGTACTGGGTACGAGTTTTCGGCAGCTCAGTCTTGGCTTGGTCCGCAGCTGGAATCTGGGAGAGCTGACCAGCCTCGCACATAGCCAGGTGGCCAGCTCCGATCCGGCTGCTCGAGCGGTAGCACTCGGCGTGCAGATCAGTGAAGCCGCGCTGGGCGGCTGGGAGTGTGAGCAGATGGCCGCGCTGACCAAAGCTGTTGCCGAATTCACCGGCGTGGAGGAGGCCGACGCACTGCAGCAGATTTTGGCGAGCGCCGATGAAACCGTGCAGGTAGCGACCACATTCGGAGCCAGCCGTCTGGGCAGGCTTATACCCAGTACCGACCCTGAACAGATTCGCTTGCAACAGGCTCAGCGCCAGGCTGCTCTGTTGCAGCCGAACCTGTTGCTCATGCAGCAATCGCTGCAGGATCTGGGGTTGATGGCCTCTGGCGGAGGCGATGCAGGAATGATCCTGGATACGCTGCTGAAAGGCTTGCATCACGGGGTGGGTCTTGAGCGGGTAATGGTAGCGGTGCTGGCGGACCAGCAGACGCGTTTCAAGGCGCGCTGCGCGGTGGGCCAGGAGACCGAAACCTGGCTACAGGGCTTCGTCCTGCCGGCCGATCAGCCCGAGCAACCGCATGTATTCAGCTATGCCTTGCGCCATCGCCAGCCGCTTTGGATGGGTGTGCCAGCGAGTTACAACCTGGCAGATCTGGTGACTCAGCCGCTGCGTCAGTGGTTTGGTAACGGCATGTTCTTCATCGCGCCGCTGATGGCTGGCACTCGCGAAATCGGCGTGATTTATGGTGATTGCAGGGTTTCCGGGCGAGCGCTGAAACACGAGCAATTCGTTGCGTTCCAGCGCTTCACGCAATTGACCGGTCGCTGCCTGGAGTCGCTGAGCAAACGACCGGTCAGTTGAGCTGCGTGCGGCTTAGTTCGGGAGATAGAGCGTCAGCAACTGACCAGGCCGCAGTACTTCGGTGCCTTTCGGATTCCAGATTTTCAGATTGGTCAGCTGCACATTGAAGCGCTTGGCTATCTCGTACAGTGAATCGCCTTTGCGCACCTTGTAGTAGGTAGGCGAGTTGCTTTTTCTCGCCTGCGTGCTGGTTGCCGGACCTTGCAGGAACAGTGCCTGACCAACCTTCAATTGGCTGCCGGAAAGTTTGTTCCAGCGCTGCAGGTCGCGTACCGATACTCTTTGAGCCTTGGCAATATCCCAAAGGTTGTCGCCCGTCTTGACTCGGTAAGTGCGCGGAGTCGACGCCGGTTGGCGCGTGACGGCATGCAGCAGCTCACGTGAGGCTTTTGCATCGCTGCTGGTTGGAATGCTCAGAACCTGGCCGATGCGCAGCGTGTCGCTCTTCAGACGATTGACATCGCGGATGATATTAACCGTCAGGTGATGCCGGTTGGCGATTACGCCCAGCGTGTCGCCGGCGCGCACCTGATATTGCTGCCAGTCGACGAGGTCCTGCGGCTTCATCAGCGCCAGGTTTGCCGCCAGCATCTCAGCTTTTTCCAACGGCACTAGCAGCTGTTGCGGGCCGTCCAGGGTGACGCGACGGGTAAAGGCGGGATTCAGTTGGTAGAGCTCGTCCTCGTCCAGATCGGCAAGTTTGGCTACTCGCGACAGATCCATGCGCTGCTTGAGTGCGACGACTTCGAAGTAAGGCTCGTTGGCGATCGGGTTGAGGTTGATGCCGTAGGCCTCGGGTGCCTGGATCAACTGCGAGAGCGCCAGCAGCTTCGGCACATAGTCGCGGGTTTCGCGTGGTAGCGGGAGGTTCCAGTAGTCGGTTGGCAGGCCCAGCTTCTGATTGCGTTCGATCGCTCGGCTGACCGTGCCTTCGCCAGCGTTGTAAGCCGCCAGGGCGAGCAGCCAGTCACCGTTGAAAAGGCCGTGCAGGTAGCTCAGGTAGCGCAGCGCTGCATTGGTCGATGCGGTGATATCCCTGCGGCCGTCATACCAGCTGGTCTGGCGAAGGTTGAAGTGCCGGCCGGTGGAGGGGATGAACTGCCAGAGCCCGACAGCATGGGCAGGGGAGTAGGCGAAGGGGTCGTAGGAGCTTTCGATGATTGGCAGCAGTGCCAGCTCCAGCGGCATGTCGCGCTCTTCGAGGCGCTCGACGATGTAATGGATAAAAGGACTGCTGCGCTCGCTGACGATCTCGATGGACTTCGGGCGGCTGGAGAACAGCAGGCGCTGTTGCTCGATACGGGGATTGGCGTCCAGATGATCCTGCAGCTTGTAGCCGCCGCGGATTCGCTCCCATATATCTTCATGTTCGGTGATGACGGAGGTGTCGCTAAGCCAGATAGGCTCTTGCGCCACAGGCACTACCGTGCGCCTGGTCTGCTCGCGGGCCTCGTCGCGCACGGCATTGCTCTGACAGCCCGCTAGGGCTACGCATATGGCGAGGGCCAACGCACGACCAGAGGCTGCCAAGGCGTCCGTTTCGTGGCGTTTCTTGGGAGCTGGCGGCATTGGCTGGAATCTTCCCCGGAAACAAAATTCGGGGGATTCTAGGAACGCACCCTGGTGGGGTCAAGTTTGCAGGCTCCGTTTCGGGAACCTGTCGAGCTTGTTAGAAACGATCTTTCCAGGCGCGCAAAGCCGCAAAAACCGCGACGTCACCCTCAAGTTTCCGACCGCTTTGCTCGCTTGCAGCGTGCTGGACAGCCGCAACGCCGCTGCGCAGAAAGGGGTTGGTTGCGCGCTCGATGTCCATTCGAGTGGGCAGGCTGAAGCGGTTCGCTTCACGCAGTTCGGTTACCTCGCGCATACGATTCTGGATGTCCGGATTGCTTGGCTCCACCGCCTGGGAGAAACGCAGATTGCTTAGGGTGTATTCGTGCGTACAGTAAATCAGCGTGCGGTCCGGCATTGTGGCAAGACGTTGCAGTGAGTCGAACATCTGCTCGGGCGTGCCTTCGAACAGTCGGCCGCACCCCGCCGCGAATAGCGTGTCGCCACTCAATAGCCAGGGCTGCTCGGCATCGGCGTGAAAGTAGGCGATATGCCCGAGCGTATGCCCCGGAACCGCGATCGCCTGCAATTCCTTATCCAGCACCCGGATGCGCTGGCCATCGCTCAGCGCCTCATCGCGCGCGGGAATGTTCTCGGCCGCAGGCCCGTAAACGCGGGCGCCGGTCTGCGTTTTGAGCCGTTCGACGCCGCCAACGTGATCGTGATGGTGATGGGTAATCAGGATGTCGCTGAGTTGCCAGTCCGGGTGAGACTGCAACCAACTTAGTACCGGCGCAGCGTCACCTGGGTCGACGGCAACGCATCGTTGCGTTGCATCATCCTGCAGCAACCAAATGTAGTTGTCGGTGAAGGCGGGCAGTGCTTCGATCTTAAGCATGGGGCGGGTCGCCAAGCGAGTGACAAAGGCGCATCCTAGCAGTCCCATGAAAAAGTTGAACCCGAGCGAACTCAGCGCCGCGCAGATCCGCACGGCGAACGGAGCCGAGCGATGAACGATCGACCGTCCACCCAGGGCAGTGACCATTGGCTGTCCATGATCAACCAGGCATCTGACTGGTTCGAAGGGCCGCTGGGCCAGCAGTTGCTGGTTCAGGAAAAGCACGTTCTGACCGAAGAGCTGGCGCGTTGCTTCGGCAGCTATCTAGTGCACAACGGCCCCTTCAGTGGCGAGCCGGTACAGCCGCAAAACATCAAACGCAGCGTCCGCCTGGGTGCGCCTTTGCCTGGGGTGGAAATTCATTGCGAGGAGCAGGCGTGGCCGTTAGGTGAGCACGCGGCTGATGTCGTGGTGTTGCAGCACTCTCTGGATTTCAGCCTTTCTCCCCATGGGCTGCTGCGTGAAGCGGCACGCGGCGTGCGCCCGGGTGGGCATCTGCTGATCGTCGGAATCAACCCTTGGAGCGCCTGGGGCGTGCGCCGCCTGCTATCGCGAGAGGTGTTTCGCGAAGCTCGCTGCATCCGCGCATCGAGGGTTGGTGACTGGCTGAACCTGCTGGGATTCGCGCTGGAGAAACGTCGCTTCGGGTGCTATTGTCCGCCGCTTTCTTCGAGCGAATGGCAGGCGCGTTTGTCGCGACTGGAGTCGGTTGGGCAGCAGCTGCAGGCGCCCACCGGGGGCTTTTATCTGCTGGTGGCACGCAAGCTGATGATTGGCTTGCGGCCGTTGCGCCAGGAGCGGCGCGAGCGGATGGGCAAATTGCTGCCGATGCCGGTGGCCAAGATCAGTCGCCGCGACGCCGAGCAGCACCGGCTCCCTTGAAGACCTGACCCTGCCGGTAAACAGAGTAAGCGATCAAAAATGAGTGACGACTGGGTCGAGATTTATACCGACGGTGCCTGTAAAGGCAACCCTGGTCCGGGCGGCTGGGGTGCGCTGCTTATCTATAAGGGCGTCAAGCGTGAACTTTGGGGCGGCGAGCCCGAAACCACCAACAACCGCATGGAACTCATGGCTGCCATTAGCGCGCTCGCCGAACTGAAGCGCTCTTGCAAGGTGCGTCTGGTGACCGACTCGCAGTACGTCATGCAGGGCATCAAAGACTGGATGCCCAACTGGAAGAAGCGTGGCTGGAAAACGGCAAGCAAGCAGCCGGTCAAGAATGTCGACCTTTGGCAGCAGCTCGATGAGCAGGTCAATCGCCACGAGGTGACCTGGGAGTGGGTCCGTGGCCATACCGGTCATCCGGGTAACGAGCACGCCGACCTGCTGGCTAATCGCGGTGTGGTGCAGGCCAAACGTCAACCGATTGTGTAAGTGAGCGAAACGACATGCGCAGCGTAGTGCTGGATACCGAAACGACCGGCATGCCGGTGACCGACGGCCACCGGATCATTGAAATCGGCTGTGTCGAAGTCATCGGCCGGCGCCTGACCGGGCGGCATTACCACGTCTATCTGCAGCCTGATCGCGAGGTGGACGAGGGGGCGATCGCCGTTCACGGCATCACCAACGAGTTTCTTGTCGACAAATCACGTTTCCGTGATGTCGCTGACGAGTTCTTCGAGTTCATCAAAGGCGCGCAGCTGGTCATTCATAACGCTGCGTTCGACCTTGGCTTCATTAATAACGAGTTTGCTCTGCTCGGCCAGCAGGAACGTGCCGAGATCACCGACCATTGCTCGGTGCTCGATACCCTGCTGATGGCGCGCGAGCGCCACCCTGGGCAGCGCAACAGCCTCGATGCATTGTGCAAGCGCTACGGCGTGGACAACTCCGGCCGGGATCTGCACGGCGCTCTGCTCGATGCCGAGATTCTGGCTGATGTCTGGCTGACCATGACCGGCGGGCAGACCAATCTGTCCCTCGCCGGCGACGGCGAAAGCTCCGATGGTGGCCGGCAGCAGCCCAGCCCGATCCGGCGGCTGCCGGCTGATCGACCGCGCACCGCGGTGCTGCGTGCCAGCGAGCAAGAACTCGAGGCGCACATGGCGCGCATGGCTGCGATCGAAAAAGCGGCGGGTGCGGCCCCGCTGTGGGCTCAGCTCGAAGGCTGAACCTGACTGCATCGCCGCTTCCTACGGCGATGCCCGCGATGATTGTCGTCTTGATGCGCTGTTCCTTTGTTGCGGACGCTTCTACCCTGTAGATGATTCGTCCGCAGAGAGCGCGCATGTATAAAGACCTGAAATTCCCCATTCTCATCGTTCACCGCGATATCAAGGCTGACACGGTTGCGGGCGAACGCGTACGCGGCATCGCTTCGGAGCTGGAGCGCGACGGCTTCAATATCCTGCCGACAGCCAGTTCCAACGAAGGGCGCATTGTTGCCTCGACTCACCACGGGCTGGCCTGCATCCTGGTGGCCGCAGAGGGGGCCGGTGAAAATCAGCGTCTGCTGCATGATGTGGTGGAGCTGATCCGGGTCGCCCGTCGCCGCGCTCCGCGCCTGCCGATCTTCGCCCTGGGCGAGCAGATCACCATCGAGAATGCGCCAGCCGAGGCGATGGCCGATCTCAATGAATTGCGCGGCCTGCTGTATCTCTATGAGGACACCGTGCCGTTCCTTGCGCGCCAGGTCGCCAGGGCCGCGCACGGTTATCTGGAGGATTTGCTACCGCCATTCTTCCGCGCGCTGGTCAAGCACACCGGTGAGTCGAACTACTCCTGGCACACGCCCGGTCACGGTGGGGGTGTGGCCTATCGCAAAAGCCCGGTCGGCCAGGCGTTCCATCAGTTCTTCGGGGAAAACACGCTGCGCTCGGATCTCTCGGTTTCGGTGCCGGAGCTCGGTTCACTGCTCGATCACACCGGTCCGGTGGCAGCGGCCGAGGCTCGTGCAGCGCGTAACTTCGGTGCCGACCACACCTTCTTCGTGATCAATGGCACCTCGACGGCGAACAAGATCGTTTGGCACTCGATGGTCGCCCGGGACGATCTGGTGCTGGTCGATCGCAACTGTCACAAGTCGATTCTGCACGCGATCATCATGACTGGTGCGATACCTCTGTACATGAGCCCGACCCGCAACGAGCTGGGCATCATCGGGCCCATCCCGCTGGAAGAATTCACCCGCGAATCCATTCAGGCCAAGATCACCGCCAACCCGCTGGCCCGCGGTCGACCGCCCAAGGTCAAGCTGGCAGTGGTTACGAACTCGACGTATGACGGGCTTTGCTACAACGCCAACCTGATCAAGCGCACCCTCGCCGACAACGTCGAAGTGCTGCATTTCGACGAGGCCTGGTATGCCTATGCGGCGTTTCACGAGTTCTACGATGGCCGCTACGGTATGGATACCCGCGAGCAGGGCCCGCTGGTTTTCACCACGCACTCCACGCACAAGTTGCTGGCTGCGTTCAGCCAGGCATCAATGATCCATGTGCTCGATAGCCAGACGCGCCAGCTCGACCGTGACCGCTTCAATGAAGCCTTCATGATGCACATCTCCACCTCGCCGCAGTACGGCATCCTGGCATCTCTGGACGTCGCGTCGGCGATGATGGAGGGGCCGGCGGGGCGCTCGCTGATTCAGGAGACGTTCGACGAGGCGCTGAGCTTTCGCCGAGCACTGGCCAATCTGCGCCAGAATATCGATGCGGATGACTGGTGGTTCAGCATCTGGCAGCCACCATTGGTCGATGGCGCGGAGGCGCTGGTAACCCCAGACTGGCTGCTGGAGCCGACGGCCGACTGGCATGGCTTCGGTGACATTGCGGACGATTACGTACTGCTCGATCCGATCAAGGTCACGCTGGTGACGCCTGGGCTTACCGCGTCTGGTGCGCTGGGCAAGAGCGGCATCCCGGCGGCTGTGGTCAGCAAGTTTCTCTGGGAACGCGGTCTGGTGGTGGAGAAGACCGGGCTCTACTCGATGCTCGTGCTGTTCTCCATGGGCATCACCAAAGGCAAGTGGAGCACGCTGCTAACTGAGCTGCTGGAGTTCAAGCGTCACTACGATGCCAACGTACCCCTGGTCGATGCGCTGCCATCAATCGTGCGCGCCGGCGCAGCGACCTACGCGGGGATGGGCCTGCGCGACCTTTGCGATGCGTTGCATGCCTGTTACTGCGAAAACGCCACGGCGCGAGCCATGCGCAGGATGTATACGGCATTGCCGGAACCGGCGATGACCCCGGCACAGGCCTATGACAAGCTGGTACGCGGCGAGGTCGAAGCGGTGCCGATCGACGCGCTGGAAGGGCGCATCGCCGCCGTCATGCTGGTGCCGTATCCGCCGGGCATCCCGCTGATCATGCCGGGCGAGCGCTTTACCGGGGAGACTCGCTCGATTCTCGATTACCTTCGCTTCGCCCGTGATTTTGCCGAGCGCTTTCCAGGGTTCGATGCCGACGTGCATGGGCTGCAGCACGAGGCAGGCCCGGATGGAAGTGCGTATACCGTCGACTGCGTTCGCGAATGATCATTTGGCTACGATCCAGGCTGTCTACTGCGGCATGAACAGGTCGGCTGGCGGCGTGGTCTGTATCACATCGTCTGCATCGACATTCACTCGTTGTGGCACCAGTTGTTATAGTTGCCCACCGTCGTCCGGCGTGCCCGCGATGACGCCTTCCATGCGCCCGTTGCTGTCGAGGATGATAGCGTGACCGAATACAAAGCCTTCCGCGTAGAGTTGGCAGACAAGATTGCCCGCGTCGTGATCAACCGACCCGAGAAGATCAATGCGATGGATGCCGCGTTCTGGTCGGAGATCATCGATATCTTCAACTGGGTTGATGCCACCGACGAGGTGCGCGTAGTGGTCCTCAGCGGGGCCGGTGAGCATTTCTCTTCCGGCATCGACCTGCAGCTGCTGGCCTCGGTCGGCAGCCAGCTGGGCAGCGACGTCGGGCGCAACGCCGAGCAGCTGCGCCGCAAGATCCTTTCCCTGCAGGCCTCGTTCAATGCCGTCGACAACTGCCGCAAGCCTGTCATCGCGGCGATTCAGGGCTACTGCCTGGGCGGTGCCATTGATCTGATCTCGGCCTGCGATATGCGTTACAGCACGGCGGACGCAAAATTCTCGATCAAGGAAATCGACATGGGCATGGCCGCCGATGTCGGGACCCTGCAGCGCCTGCCACGAATTATCGGCGATGGCATGATGCGTGAACTGGCGTTTACTGGCCGCACGATCCAGGGCGAAGAAGCGCGTAGCATCGGCCTGGTCAATCGCACCTATGCCGACCAGCAGGCGATGATGGATGGCGTGCTCGAGCTGGCTCGGGACATCGCCCGCAAGTCACCGATTGCCATTCGCGGAACCAAGGAAATGATCCGCTATATGCGTGATCACCGTGTCGATGACGGCCTCGAATATATCGCTACGTGGAATGCGGCCATGCTGCAATCTGCGGATATAAAAGTCGCCATCGCCGCTCATATGAGCAAACAGAAGCCGGACTTTGCCGACTGATGCGCTATCACACGTTTGCGCGGGAGGCGCACTAGGCATGGTTACTGGAGCTACTTCACTTGGTCTGGTACGTGACGAACTGTTCGCCACCATGGAAGAGGCCGAGCAGAGCCTTGAGCATTTCATCATCGATCGCAACAACGGCGGCCTGCTGCAGCAAGCCGTGGAAAACCTCAAGCAGGTGCGCGGCACGCTCAACCTCATCGAGCTGACCGGAGCCGAGTTGCTTGCGCAGGAAATCCTGCAGCTGGCTACCGATATCCCCGTTGGTGCCGGCGAAGACCGCGATGTCCAGCTCGCCGCACTGAGTAACGCGCTCTATGTATTGCGACGTTATCTCGAAAGCGTCGATGCCAGCCGCCAGGAAATCCCCGAGCTGCTGCTTCCGGCGATAAACGCGCTGCGACAGGCTTGTGTGCAGCCGGCCTTACCTGAGAGTTTCTTCTTCAGCGTTCGTCTCGATCATCCTCGCCCTGCAGCGGATGTACCGGCCCGCTCGGGTGCTGTGCCAGTTGCTGAGGCCCGGCGCCTGCGCCAGATGTATCAGGTTGGGCTGCTGGGTTTCATCCGCGAAGAGAATCTGCCAGCCAGCCTGAAGCTCATGGGTCGTGCGCTGACGCGCCTGGATCAGCTGTTCATCGAATCACCGGCAAGCCGGCTATGCTGGATCGGCAGTGCCGCCCTCGAATCGCAACTCGACGGACAGCTGCTGCCGCGCAAATCGCGCAAACAGCTATTTTCACGGCTCGACCGCGAGCTCAAGCAAGTGCTCGGCAATTCTTCATACGAAGCCCCACGCAGCCTGCTCAAAGAACTTCTGTACGTTGTTGCTCTGGCGGACACCCAAGGACCTATCGCCAGCCAGGTTCGCCAGGTCTTTTCCTTGAGTTCGCTGCCGTTCACTGATCACCTGCTCGAGGAGGAGTCTCAGCGCCTGGCTGGTCCTGGTCAGGCGGTCATGCGTTCGCTGTCGTCTGCGATCCGCGAGGAGCTGGCTAGCCTGAAGGATCTGCTGGATCTGATCGAGCGTGGTACCGCGCAAGCGGAAGCCTATTCGAACCTGCATAACCTGCTCGGCAAGATGGCCAAGACCCTCGGCATGGTTGGTCTATCGTCAGCAGCCAGCACCCTGCAGGCGCAGCTGAGCGATGTCTCCAGCTGGAGCTTGGAGCATGCGCCCGAGCCGCAGGTTATTCAGCGTCTTGCCGACGCCGTGCTTTACGTCGAGAGCATGGTTGCCAGCCTAGAGCGTGGCGATCGGCGTGACACCAAGCCCCAAGTCGCCCGCCCCGGAATGGAAGCGGAAGCTTTCGCCAATCATCAGCTGACCGAGGCTCGCATTGTAGTAATCGACGAAGCGACCGCCGGGCTTGCGCTGGCCAAGCGGGCGATTACCGCCTATCTGGAATCCAATGGCGAGAAACTGCACTTGGCCAACGTGCCGTTCAGCCTGCAGGCCGTCCGAGGCGGATTACGTTTCCTCGAGCAGGAGCGTGCGGCGGAACTGATCGGTGCCTGTGCCGACTTCATTCAGAAGCACATGCTGGAGTCGAATCAGATGCCGCCTGAGCAGCTGCTGGAAACTCTCGCCGATGCCCTGACCAGTCTGGAGTATTACCTCGAAGGCGGAGCGGTATTGCGCCGTGACGATTCACGTGTGAGCGTGCTTGATCTGGCCAGCGAGAGCGTGCGCGCGCTGGGCATGCCGGTAGCGGCCTAATGAGTCTGCGCTGGCAGGCGGCGCTGCTCGACCCCTCGGTGCCGGGGGGCTGGGCAGTGGTGCACTGCCGGCAGCAGTTCCTCCTTGACGACAATGGCGTGTTGTTCCCGCGGGACTGGCTCAAGCGCCTGGATCTGCCGCTGCTAAGCGAGCAAGGCCTGGGTCATTTTGACGGAGAGCCGGTTTTTCTTTTCGAACTGGAATCTCCCGCCGAGGTGCCCGGTGCGCGCTGGCAGGGCCTGCGCCAGTTCATGCTGGAAGATGATCGCGATCTGTTCCAGCTCCTAGGGTACGCCACGCAAATAGGTACCTGGGCAAGCCAGCATCGTTTCTGTGGCAGCTGTGGTTCGCCGATGCAGGTGCGCGCCGGCGAGCGCGCGATGCACTGCCTGGCGTGCGGCGTTCAGCACTACCCGCGACTATCGCCCAGCATGATCGTACTGGTTACCCGCGGGGATGAGCTGCTACTGGCTCGCTCGCCGCGTTTCGCTCCAGGGGTCTACAGCACCCTGGCGGGCTACGTGGAGCCGGGCGAGTCGGTGGAGCAGTGCGTGGCGCGCGAAGTGCGGGAGGAGGTCGGCGTAGCCATCCATCCGCCACAGTACGTCGCAAGTCAGGGCTGGCCGTTTCCACACTCGCTGATGCTTGGGTTCCATGCCGAGTACGCCAGCGGCGAGATCGTGCTTCAGCCCGAGGAGATCGAAGACGCGCGCTGGTTCGCCATCGACAACCTGCCGGCATTGCCCCCTCGCCAGTCCATCGCGCGTTATCTGATAGAGCTGTATCTGGCTCGCCGTCTAGGCCGTTCCGAACCAGTGCTGCCAGGCTAGACGCAGGCTCATTGCGAGAACCACCAAAATGAACACGGGACGGATGAACCGTGAGCCGCCACGGATTGCCGTGCGCGCGCCGAAATAAGCGCCGGCCATCAGTGCCAGACCCATACCGATTCCGAGCACCCAGGCGACATGGCCGCCGATCACGAACACGCTCAGCGCAACCGCGTTGCTGACGAAGTTCATCGTTCGCGCAACACCACTAGCCCGCAGCAGATCGAGCGGGTAGAGCAGCATGCTGCTGACCGTCCAGAACGCACCCGTGCCGGGCCCGGCCACCCCGTCGTAGAAACCGAGTGAAAGGCTCTGCGGCCACTGCCGCTGGCGTCCGATTGGTGTCACATCGCTGCTTGCCCGCGTGGGCATGTGGCTGAACAACAGATAGATCCCACAGGCAGATACGACTAAGGGCAATAGCTGGTTGAGCCAGCTCGCCGGCATGAACTGCGCGAGAACTGCACCGAGTGCCGCTCCGATTGCGGTGCCGGCAAGCGCGCGGCGCCATAACCCGGGCTCGAACAGGCGACGGCGATAGAAGGTATAGCTGGCGGTGGCCGAGCCGAAGGTAGCGCACAACTTGTTGGTACCCAGCACAAGATGTGGCGGCAGCCCCGCAGTCAGTAACGCGGGGATAGTCAGCAGCCCGCCACCGCCAGCGATGGCGTCGATGAATCCGGCAGTGAAGGCTACGGCGAACAGAATTACCAGTGTCGAAGGGTCGAGCGCGAGCTCAAGCGCGAAGGGCATGCGGGCCTCGATGGGCTGAAGGACAGCGCAGGATAGTGCGGCTGTCATGCTGGCGAAAGTGGAGAGATTGAACGACCGGCGTCCAGCTCTGCACCAAGAACAACGTCAGCCCGTGACCGGCGTCCCATGCCGGTGCTGGCTGTGTCGAAGGCTGCTGCGGATAATGTCGCACCCAATGAAAAGGACGCTTGGCTATGCAATATATCGGGCTCGCGATCGTGATCGCGTTACTGGCTGTGATCGTATTGCTGGTAGCGCTGCGTTTGCTGCTGGGGGGCACCTGGCTGATGGGCTGGCTGCGTGGAACCTGCGGTTTCGTTGTCCTTGCCCTTGCTGGACTAATCGCCATGCTTGGCTACGACGTCAGTACCTACACTGCGCTGCCGAGCGAGGAACCGCTGGTCACCCTGAGTTTTCACGCCCAGGCCCCGCAACGTTATGAAGTCCGGCTTGAGCAAGGGAACAAGACACGCACGGCAACACTGGAGGGCGATCTTTGGCAGCTAGACTTGCATGTGCTCCGCTGGAAAAGCCTCGCCGAGCTGATCGGACTGGAGTCAGGTTATCGACTGGAGCGGCTCTCCGGACGCTATCTCGCTGTCGAACAGCAGAACCTTTCGCGCCATGGCCGCGTTTTGCTGAGCGAGAAGCCTCTGGGTGTAGACATCTGGCAAACACTTGAACTCGGGCAGCGCGACATGCATCTGTTCGATGCGCAGCTGTTGCGCGTGGATTACATGCCGATCGCCGATGGCGCCGCATATGCTGTGGAGCTCGCTCCGACAGGGCTGATCGCCAGGCCGACGAACGCCGCGGCGACCGAGGCGCTGAAGAACTGGTAGCTGATAGCTGGAAAACAAGAAGGGAGCCGTTAGGCTCCCTTCTTGTTTATCCCAGAACGCGTCAGGCCAGATAACCGCCATCAACGTTGAGCGACACGCCCGTGGTGTAGCTGGACGCATCACTGGCCAGATAGAGCACAGCACCGGCCATTTCGCTCGGTTGGGCGACACGGCTTAGGGGAATGTGCTGCAGCGCCATTTGCAGGATCGAGTCGTTCTTGACCAGCGCCGAGGCGAACTTGGTGTCGGTCAGGCCCGGCAGTAGGGCATTGCAGCGAATGCCGAATTGCGCGCATTCCTTGGCGAAAGCCTTGGTCATGTTGATCACAGCGCCCTTGGTGATCGAATAAATGCCCTGGAAGTTGCCCGGCGTGACGCCATTGATGGAGGCGACGTTGATGATGCTGCCGCCCCCGTTCTCGCGCATCAGCTTGCCGGCCTCAACAGACATGTAGAAATAGCCGCGGATGTTCACGTCGACGGTCTTCTGGAAGGCCGACACATCGGTGTCGAGGATGTGGCAGAACTGCGGATTGGTTGCGGCGTTGTTGACCAGGATATCGAGGCGGCCGAACTGTTCGCGGATCTGGGCGAAAACTGCCTGGATCTGCTCCATCTCACCGATGTGGCAGGCGACTGGAGTGGCTTTCCCGCCAGCGGCCACGATCGCGTCGGCCACTGCCTGGCATCCCTCGATCTTGCGGCTGGATACGATCACGTGGGCGCCTTGCTGGGCGAGCAACTTGGCGATGGCTTCGCCGATCCCGCGGCTGGCTCCGGAAACGAAAGCGATCTTTCCGTCTAGGTCGAACAGGGTTGTCTTGGACATTGGGCGTTCCTCTTTTCTTGTTCGTTCCCGTGGCGGCCACGGGTCTTGGTTTGGCTTCAGAGCCTCGACTGCCCGATCACTTGCAGTGCCCGTTGTTCGAGCAGCTTGTTCATGTGAATGAACTGGGCAAAACGTTGGTCTTGGGTCTGGCCGTGATAGAAGCGGTAGTAGATCTGCTGGACGATTCCGGCCAGGCGAAACAGGCCATAGGTGTAGTAGAAATCGATGCAGGGAATTTCGATGCCGGCGCGCTGGGCGTAGTAGTCAACGAAGCCCTGGCGGGTATGCATACCAGGCAGATGGCTTGGTTGCCGACGCATCGCCTGCATCGGCTGGGGATCATCGGCTTCGATCCAGTAGGCCAACGTATTGCCCAGATCCATCAGCGGATCGCCAATGGTGGTCATTTCCCAGTCCAGTACACCGATGATTTCCATCGGGTTGTCCGGGTTGAGAATGACGTTGTCGAAGCGGTAGTCGTTGTGAATGATCCCAGGTTTGGGATGATCGGCCGGCATCTTGTCTTTCAGCCAGGCTTTGACCGCATCCCAAGCGGGCGCATCGGGAGTGATTGCGCGCTCATAGCGCTCGCTCCAACCCTCGATCTGGCGCTTCACATACCCTTCTGGCTTGCCTAGATCACCGAGGCCACAGGCCTGGTAATCAACGTTATGCAGGTCGACGAACTTGTCGATGAAGCTCTCGCAGAGGGCGCGGGTCTGGGCTTCGTCAAAGTTCAGCTCAGGCGGCAGTTCGGAGCGCAGGATGATCCCATTGACGCGCTCCATGACGTAGAACTCGGCCCCTATCACCGACTCGTCGGTGCAGTAGACGTAGGCCTTCGGGCAATAGGGAAAGCCCTCGTTGAGCTGGTTGAGGATGCGAAATTCTCGGCCCATGTCGTGGGCGGATTTCGCTTTATGGCCGAAGGGAGGGCGGCGCAAAACCAGATCGACGCCAGGGTATTGCAACAGGTAGGTCAGATTCGAGGCGCCGCCGGGGAACTGGGAAATCTGCAGTTCACCGTCCAGGCCAGGGATGTGCGCCTTCAGGTATCGGTCGATGATCTCGATCGGCAGATCCTCGCCTTCTCGGACGCGGGTGGTTTGATCTGTAAGCGCCATTGTTATCCCTTCTACTTATGCTCGGTGCCCAAGATGATTCAGTAATCTAATGTGGGAGATGCTCCAGACCAAGCGATGCCCGCTGTTATTGGTCGGAGTGTTGCCTATCAATCAAGCTCCCTGATTCGATCACCCCCATTTCGTCGGCATAAAAAAACCGAAGTCCAGGACTTCGGTTTTCTCTGCATCGCAGCGGTTGGCGTCAGTGTCAGGCTGGGAACAGTTCGCTGAGCTTCATAGCCAGCATCATGTCGCCTTCGGCGCGCAGCTTGCCACCCATGAAGGCCTGCATACCGTCGGTTTCACCGCTGACGATGCCTTGCATGGTTTCGCTGTCCATGATCAGGGTGACGTTGGCGTCGCTGGAGTCGCCCTGCTGCAGATCGCAGGTGCCATCCTTGACGACCAGGTAATAGTTCTCGGCGTCGGTGATGTTGAACTGGAAGACCAGGTCCAGGCCTGCAGCAGCGCTGGGGTTGAACTTCGACTGCATGCCTTTGAAAGTCTCGGCGACGTTGCTCATGAGGGTTTCCTTTTTTGGTCGTTATGGGTACGCAGCGCGAGGCCGCGTGGGGCTGGGCTCATCTATGGGTGACGAGCTCCGGATTCTTGAGAAGTTGCAGGTGCGCATGACTATTGAAGGAGGCGAGCGCGACATCCCGATCACGAAACTTCAACAGACTGAGTGAAGTGTTGACGATCTGCCAGTTCATCTCGAATGCCTTGACCGGCGGTACACCGATGATCAGCTGTAACAACGCAGTAATGGTTCCGCCCGACGTGAAGATGGCAATGCGATCACGCTTGCCGGCTTGATCGAGTACGCGTTCCAGGCCGCTGCGAACGCGCTCTAGAAAATGCTGCCAGCTCTCGAGTTCTTCTTTTTCATGCTCGCCGGAAATCCAGCGATGCACGACATAAGTGAACAACCGCTGAAAGTCGGCGCGATGATCTGCCGCATTGCGCAGGATGTGCATCGCATTCGGCTCGACTTTGAGCAGGTCGGGAAGGTGGGCGCGGATAACCGCATCGGCATGGAATTCGTTGAAGGCGGCGTCGACTTCAAGCTCTGGCTGGCTACCCAATCGGGCCATCGTCGTGCGGGCAGTGTCCTGCTGACGATCGAGTTCGCCGCTCAGGCAGCGATCAAAAGTTACATCGAGCTGCGCCAGATAGTCGCCCAGCGCTTCGGACTGGCGATAACCGAGAGGAGAGAGCACGTCGTAGTTTTCTGCGCCGAATGACGCCTGACCATGTCTGATCAGGTAGATACTGCCCATGCTTGCTGCTCCGGCCGGCACTGTTTTTCGCGAGGGTAGGGACATCGTCCGGGAGTGTCAACGATAATTCGAACGTTTGTTTGAATCGCGCGCGCTAGCCCAGCCAAAGGCCCGCCGGTATGCTGGCGGCTTGCTGCCGAAGAGTCTATGTCGGCGACCGAACTCATCGAGGGGAATACGTGGAATTTTTTGTCGATTACGCCAGCTTCCTGGCCAAGACCGTCACGCTAGTGCTAGCAATCGTGGTCGTGCTGATCGCTCTCGCTTCGATGCGCCGGGGGCGCAACAAGCAGGGCGGTGGCCATCTCGAAGTCAACAAGCTCAACGAGTTCTACAAATCCATGCGCGAGCGGCTGGAGCTGGCTGTGCTTGAGAAGGACGCGTTCAAGGCGTTGCGCAAGCGGGAAGCCAAGGCGGCCAAGCAGAACAAGAAGCCTGAAACGCCTGCGCGGGTGTTTGTCCTCGATTTCGATGGCGATATTCGTGCATCGGCCGTTGAAAATCTGCGCCACGAAATCACAGCGCTGCTGACAATGGCGACGCCGCAGGACGAAGTGGTCTTGCGCCTGGAAAGCGGCGGCGGAATGGTGCATGGCTATGGTCTGGCCGCATCCCAACTGGTCCGTATCCGGGATGCCGGCGTGCCGCTGACGGTCTGCGTCGACAAGGTGGCCGCAAGCGGCGGTTATATGATGGCGTGCATTGGTAATCGCATTCTCACGGCGCCATTCGCAATCCTCGGTTCCATCGGAGTAGTTGCGCAGCTGCCCAATGTTCACCGGCTGCTGAAGAAGCACGACGTGGATTTCGAAGTGCTCACCGCCGGCGAACACAAGCGGACATTGACCGTTTTCGGCGAGAACACCGAGAAAGGCCGGGAGAAATTCCAGGAGGACCTGGAAACCACCCATGAGCTGTTCAAGAACTTCGTCGCCCGCTACCGACAGAATCTCGCCATAGATGAAGTCGCGACGGGTGAGGTGTGGCTCGGTATCGCCGCGCTGGGCAAGCAGCTGGCGGACGAGCTCAAGACCAGTGATCAGTACCTCGCCGAACGGGCCCAGGAAGCGGAACTGTTCCAGCTGCATTACATCCAGAAAAAGAGCCTGCCGGAACGCTTCGGCATGGCGGCCAGCACGGTCATGGAGCACGGCTTGCTGAAAGGCTGGAGCCGGCTGAACGAACAACGTTTTTGGCAATGACAAGGGGAACCTCGATGAGCAGTTTCAAGGCACTACAAGTCAGCGAGGCGGCCGAAGGCCGTTTCGAATCCAAAGTCGTCGAGCGCGGCGTCGACGAGCTGCCAGCCGGCGAGGTGCTCATCCGGGTACGTTATTCCTCGCTGAACTTCAAGGATGCGCTTTCGGCCAGCGGCAACCGCGGCGTCACCCGGTCCTATCCACACACACCGGGGATTGATGCGGCGGGTGTCGTGGCGTCTTCCAGCGTGAGTGAGTTCACCGAAGGCGACGAGGTGATCGTCACCGGCTACGACTTGGGCATGAACACTGCCGGTGGCTTCGGACAGTACATCCGCGTTCCGGCGGCCTGGGTAATCAAGCGGCCTCAGGGCCTGTCCCTGCGCGAAGCGATGATTCTCGGCACTGCCGGGCTCACGGCAGCGCTTTGTGTCGACAAGCTTGAACAGGCCGGGCTTGAGCCGGGCGACGCTTCCATTCTCGTGACCGGGGCAACGGGTGGCGTTGGTAGCATCGCGGTCGCGCTGCTGGCTAGCCTCGGCTACAAGGTGGCGGCAGTCACCGGTAAGGCCGATCAGGCTGACTTTCTGACCCGTCTGGGTGCTAGTCAGGTTGTCGAGCGGGCCGCGCTGCAGGCCGGTGTGGAAAAGGCCTTGCTCAAGGAACAGTGGGGCGGGGCGGTTGATACCGTCGGCGGCGATATCCTGTTCAATGTCGTCAAGTCCCTGCAGCGAGGCGCGAGCGTAGCCTGTTGCGGGCTTACTGCCGGTACGCAGTTCCAGGCCAGTGTGCTGCCCTTCATTCTGCGTGGGGTCAATCTGTTGGGCGTGGACTCGGTGGAGATTCCGTTGGTGGTCAAGGCGTCCATGTGGGACAAGCTCTCGTTGCAGTGGAAGCTGGCCAACCTCGAAGATCTGACTCACGAGATCGGTCTAGAGCAATTGCCAGAGGCCATCGAGCGCATTCTGGCCGGTGGCCAAGTGGGACGCATACTGGTGCGTGTCGATTGAATCAGTTGCGCCTGATGAACGGTTTATCAGCGTAATAGTGGCAATGAATTTCCTTTCGAAGCGGCGTTTGGCGGACTCTAGCGCCACTCCCGAACGCAACCAAGGAAATCCGCTCATGAAGAAGCTCGCCGAGAAAATCAAACAGATCGCTTCCGGAAAAAAGGCGACCGAGATTGCCGCACCAGTTGAGCATCCCAATTTCTGGATGTACCAATGACGCAATAAAAAGCCCGCCAATTGGCGGGCTTTTTATTTACAGCTATTGCGCCTTGCTTATGTCAGGGCTGGCGACGGCGGAACAGCGGGCGGTCATCGTCAGCCGCGGCCTGATAGGTCACCGAAAAATCTTTCAGACCTTCCAGGGCATCGATAGGGTCGCGATCGGCACGAATGGCGAACGCATCGAAGCCGCAGCGGCGCATATAGAAAAGTTGATCACGTAGCACATCGCCGATGGCGCGAATTTCGCCCTTATAACCGTAGCGCTCACGTAGTAGGCGGGCGCTGGAGTAATGGCGGCCGTCGGTGAAGCTCGGGAAATTCAGGGCGATGACCTGAAAATGCTCCAGGTCATCGGCGATATCTTCGATCTGCTCGTGCGCATCGAGCCATACGCCGAGGCCGCCATCGCGGGCTTTCAGGGCGTGTGCGTGATCTAACCAGAGGTGCAGAGGGACGATCAGATCGTCGCTGTTGCACAGATCGTCGAGCGTCTGCTCCTTGGGCAGCAGATGCCAGGTTTCGTCGACCAGCTGATCGTTCTTAATGATTCGCTGCATAGACGCGCTCCTTGAAGGGATCAATGCCGATGCGGCGGAAAGTGTCGAGGAACTGTTCATCTTCGGTACGCTGCTCCACGTAAACGTTGATGATTTTTTCGATCACGTCGGGCATCGAGTCCTGAGCAAAGGATGGGCCGAGGATCTGGCCGAGGCTTGCGTCACGCCCGGAACTGCCGCCCAAGGACACCTGGTAGAACTCAGCACCTTTCTTGTCCACACCCAGAATGCCGATATGGCCGACATGGTGGTGACCGCAGGCGTTCATGCAACCTGAGATGTTCAGGTCGATGTTGCCCAGGTCGAACAGGTAATCGAGGTTGTCGAAGCGACGTTGAATGGCCTCGGCGATCGGGATCGACTTGGCGTTGGCCAGCGAGCAGAAATCGCCGCCGGGGCAGCAGATGATATCGGTCAGTAGGCCGATGTTCGGCGTGGCTAGACCCAGCTCGCGCAGTTCGTGCCAGAGTTCGAACAGCTTGGCCTGTTCGACGTCGGCCAGAATCATGTTCTGCTCGTGGGAATTGCGCACCTCACCGAAGCTGTAGCGATCAGCGAGCTCAGCGATGGCATCGAGTTGCTTGTCGGTCGCATCGCCCGGAGCGACACCAGTGCTCTTCAGTGAAAGGGTCACCGCCGCGTAACCGGGCTTCTTGTGCGCAACCACGTTGCGCTGGCGCCAGCGGGCAAAACCTTGGTGCTCGGCGTCCAGTTGGGCGAGGGCTGCGCTCTGGTCTTCCAGCGATTTGTATTCTGGATCGACGAAGAACTTGCTGACGCGCTGAACTTCAGCTTCGGTAAGGGTCGTCGGGCCGTCTTTCAGGTGCGCCCATTCGGCATCGACGCGCTCGGCGAATACTTCCGGCGTGAGTGCCTTCACCAGGATCTTGATGCGCGCCTTGAACTTGTTGTCGCGGCGGCCATAGCGGTTGTAGACCCGCAGGATGGCGTCGAGATAGCTCAGCAGGTGCTGCCACGGCAGAAACTCATTGATGAAGCTGCCAACGATCGGGGTCCGGCCGAGGCCACCACCAACCGAAACGCGGAAGCCCAGTTCGCCGGCTTCGTTCTTGACTGCTTCCAGGCCGATATCGTGCACTTCGATGGCGGCGCGGTCGCTGACGGCGCCGTTGACGGCAATCTTGAACTTGCGCGGCAGGAAGGCGAATTCGGGGTGGAAGGTCGACCACTGACGAATGATCTCGCACCACGGACGCGGATCGATCAGCTCGTCTTTGGCTACGCCGGCGAACTGGTCGGTAGTGGTGTTGCGGATGCAGTTGCCGCTGGTCTGGATTGCGTGCATCTGCACGGTGGCCAGTTCGGCCAGGATGTCGGGCACATCTTCCAGCTCAGGCCAGTTGAACTGCACGTTGGTGCGAGTACTGATATGCGCATAGCCCTTGTCGTAGCGCCGCGCGATCTCGGCAAGCTTGCGCACCTGGGTGGAGGAGAGCAGGCCGTAGGGCACAGCTACGCGCAGCATCGGCGCGTAGCGCTGGATGTACAGGCCATTCTGCAGGCGCAGCGGGCGAAATTCTTCGTCAGCGAGTTCGCCGGCCAGGAAGCGGCGAGTCTGGTCGCGGAATTGCCGGACCCGGTCCTCGATGATGTGTTGGTCGTACTGATCGTAAACGTACATAAATGTCCTGTTTTCAGGCTGTCTGCAGCATTCGCGCGCACGGCCGCGCACCCATTTAGGGAGGGCGGCACGATACCAGCTGTCGGTTATGCGCAAAAGTGATGTTTGGGAATATGTTTAGAACTAAACCAAGCGAAACGGACTTATGGCTCACTGCCCTTGAGCAACTTCCTTCCGTGGTCTTAACTGGCTGAAACAGGCGGTTGACCTGTTTGAATTGCTAGAGGAAAGACTCGTGAGAAACGACCAGCGCGACAGTGTAGTGGACGCCGCGGCGATCTTCGCCTTGATCATGCTAGCCGTGGGCACGGCTATATTCTGGGTCAGCCACCAGTAGCGGCCAGCTCAACCGACAAAGTAGAGCACCAGTTTCACCAATCCCAGGATCACCAGCACGAACAGTGCGGTAAATCCCACGCCAAGCATGATGAAATGGCTGGGTTTACCCTGGCTGAAATCCCGGGTTCTGTTTTTGCCGCTTTGCACGCCCAGCGCGGCGGCTAATACGCTGCCCAGCATTTCTCGAAGCGTCAGGTTCTTCTCCTGCTTATCACTCATGGCTGCCTCGGATCACGGTTTTTCATGAGTCTAGCTGAGCTGTGCAGTCTCGCCGTCTACCGGTCAGCGCTCGCTTCAGAGGCTCTCTTTGAACCAGTCCCACAGCCCCAGAGAGAAATCCGGGAACAGATTGATGCCCAGGGCGGACTTGAGCAGATAGAGGATCACCAGACCAACCAGGCCCGAGAACAGCAGAAAAAAGGTCGCCAGCGCAGCCTTGGCTATCAGCGAGAGATTTTGCTGCGGACGGGTAAGGTTTCGCTTGTTACGGCCAGCAACGATCGCGAAGTAGTAACGATCGCGCCAGACTCGTACCGTGCCGCGCAGGTCGACTCGATGTTTGACCCATGACCGCGCGCCGAATACGCCACGCAATGCGTCGAGCTGCTCCGCGCTGAAGGATTCGCGCAAATGCTCGGGCAGTCGCTGCTTGAGGCCACGGATGAAGGGGTCGTGCTCCCCGGGCGCGTCTGAATAGGGCTTGGGGTAGGGCGTGCGTTCTTCGTCTGCTGCGGGTGACGTCATTGCGGGTCGCTCAGGTAAGGCGCGTCAGAGCGCGGCGAGTGTGATGTGCAGCTGGCTGAAGTCGGGGCGGCGCGCTGGCTGCTCGGACATGCACTGATTCTGCAGTTCGCTCAGGGTATGCCGGCGTGGGTCGTTATCGAAGCCCGGGCAGCGTTGCAGCAATTCCTCTAACAGGCAACCGAAGGCGCGGGATTCGACGCGCCGCAGGGCCTCTCCGATAGCGCTGTCTGGCTCGAAGAAAGATGCCGCGCCGAAATCGCTGAGCAAACATTCGCCGTTGGGCTCGACCAGCAGATTGTGCGCATAGAGGTCACCGTGGAGGATGCCTCGCTCATGCAGGTGCGCCACCGCCGATACGGTGCCTCGAGCAATGCGCAGCACCTGCTCCAAAGTGAAGGTTTTATCGTCGGCATAGCAATCACGCGTACAGCTGGCTAAGGACGGCGCACCGGCCAGCGGCTGAAAGATCGGCTCGACCAGATCCATCAGCAGGCCCGGCGTCTGCCCCGCGTGTTCGGCCAGCGGCCCGGCAACGTCGATCAGGTTTGGATGGGCTCCGGCAGCTACGCAAGCGGCCGTCTCGCTATGGGGGAGGCCATCGCTGGTGACGTGGCCCTTGAACAACTTGGCGGCCATCTGTCTCGGCAACCGCCCGGCAGGATGCCATTCGGCACGGTGAATGATGCCGGACGCACCCTGGCCCAGTTGCTCGTGCAGGATGACCTGTTCACGCGGGATTGCCGGTAGTGAATGGCGAGCGAGGCTCATCGTTTCGTTGGTGTCGCTAAAGGGGTTGCCGGCAGCGGCCAGCCAGCTAAGGCGCGGCAGCGTCAGCAACCAGTCGGGCAACGCTTGCAGGTGGTTCGCAGCGATGCGCAGCAGCTCGAGGTTGGTGCAATTCGCTAACGCGTCCGGCAGCGCAGCCAATTGGTTGCCGGCGAGCATCAGCTTTTGCAAGCGTCGGCACTTGCCAATCTCCTCGGGCAACGCCTGCAACTGATTGTCGGTGAGAATCAGCCAACGTAATGCCGGCGGAAGCGCCGCAGCAGGAAGATGGCGGATCTGGTTGGCCTTGAAGCCGATCATCTCCAGCTGCGCGCAGTCGCCGAGGCAGGCTGGCATCTCGGTAAAGAGATTGTCCGAGCAGAACAGGATGCGCAGCTTGCGCAGGCGAGAAAGGTCGGCTGGCAGCGCGTCAAGGCGATTATCCGAGAGGTTCAGCACCTCCAGCGTATCGGCAAGGCTGAAGATCGCTTCGGGAAAGGTCTGCAGATCGGCCGAGAGGTCGAGACGGCGGGTGCCGGCCAGCTCGCCACGTTCCAATTGTTCCAATGTATGCATGCGGCTTTGCGCTTTCCTTGCTGGGTAAGGCCGGTGTTGGCCATTGAGGGTATTGCGCTGGGACAGTGCTCGGCGAGGTGGGTTCAGGCGCCGCTATCAGCGCGCCGCTTGCGATCGAGCACCTGTTCAGCCCGTGCACGGAGCTGGCCACAGCCGCCGTCGATATCCTGGCCGGCCGAATTGCGTACCTTGGTCAATACGCCGCGGCTGTGCAGATAACGCACGATCTGCACGATGCGCTCGCCATCGGGGCGCTGAAATTCATCGTCTTCCAGGCTGTTGTAGGGGATCAGGTTCATCACCGCGTACTTGCCTTTGAGCAGGCGCAGGATGCCATCCATCTCGTCCTGGTTGTCGTTGATGCCCTTGAGCAGCGTCCACTGGTACTGGATTGGGAAACCCGTCGCGCGGGCATAGGCTTCGCCGAGTTCGATCAGTTCGTCCGGTGCGATCTGCGGCGCCCTTGGCAACAACGCCTGACGCAGCGTCGCATCGGTACTGTGCAGCGACAGGGCCAGCGCTGGTTTGACCTGCTGCTGCGGCAGGCGCTCGAACACGCGCATATCGCCGACGGTGGAGAACACCAGATTCTTGTGGCCGATGCCGCCGTCCGTGCCGAGCAGGTCGATGGCCTCGAGCACGTTGTCGAGGTTGTGGGCGGGCTCGCCCATGCCCATGAAGACCACTTTCTTGACTGGGCGGAAGCGCCGGGCGAGGGCGACCTGGGCGACGATCTCGGCGCTGCCCAACTGGCGCAGCAGGCCGCTCTTACCGGTCATGCAGAAGACGCAGCCCACCGCACAGCCGACCTGGCTGGATACACACAGGCCGTCGCGCGGCAGCAGCACGCTTTCCACCATCTGCCCATCGGCCAGCTCCACCAGCAGGCGCGCCGAACCGTCGGCCGCCGGATGCTCGGAGCGCAGCCGCGCCAGGCCGTCGAGCTTGGCGCTTAGCGCGGGCAAGCCTTCGCGCACGCTCAGCGGCAGGAAATCCTCAGCCTGTTGCTGGCGCCGGCCGACATCGAGCGGCAGGCCCTTGAGCCACGCACGGGTCATCCGCCCGATATGATGGGGCTTGGCGCCGATATCGGCGAGGCATTGCTGGAAGTCTAGGATTCGCATAGGGCGCGCATTCTATCCGGGGTCACGCGGTGAAGCGACGGCAGAACGGCACGATACCCAGCAGCAGAACTGCCAGCAGCGCAAACGCCATGCCCAGCGAGCTGAAATGCGCGACTACGCCCATCATGGCCGGACCGGCGAGTACACCGGCGAAACCGATGGTGGTCGCCACGGTGACGGCCAACTGCACCGGCATGCCATCCTGCCTGCTCAGGGATGAAATCAGTACCGGTGAGACGTTGGCACAGCCAAGTCCGCAAAGGCCGTAGCCGATCAGCGCGACAGCCCAGTGCTCGGCGGCCAGGCTCAGGACGATGCCGAACGCAGCGAGTAACCCACCGAAAGCGATGACCCGCGCCGTGCCGAGGCTATGTACAAGGGAGCCGCCGGCGAAACGTGCGATTGTCACCATCAGCGCGAACGCCGCATAGCCGAGGCCACCTTTGGCCACTTCCAGGCCTTTCTCGCCGGTCAGGTACAGCGCGCTCCAGTCCAGCACTGCGCCTTCGGCCAGGTAGACGACGAAGCACATCAGCCCCACTAACAGCACCACCCCGGTGGGCCGCACGAAGGCAAAGCCGCCGCCCGGTGCGCGGTTCGGCAGAAAGCCGCGGGCGAGGCCGAGATTCGCCGCAATGATCAGCCCGATCATCAGAAAGCTGCCTACCTCCGGCGCCAGGCCGAAGGTCAGCAAACCAGTGAGCAGCAGCGCGCCACTGATGGCGCCGAGGCTGTACATGCCATGGAAGTTCGACATCAGCCGGCGGCCGACTGCCGTCTCCACCAGCACCGCCTGAATGTTCATGATCACGTCGATGACGCCCAGGCTGCCGCCGAAGCAGAACAGCGCCAGAGCCAGCAGCCACATCGAATCGGTCAGCGCCATGCCGGCCAAGGCAAATGCCAGCAACACGACGCTGCAAAGCTGCACCGGACGGATACCCCAGCGGCTCACCAGTACGCCAGACAGCGGCATCCAGGTCAGCGAGCCGACGCCAATGCACAGCAGCAACAGGCCGAACACCGCATCGGTCATCTCGATGCGTTCGCGCACATAAGGCACCAGCGGCGCCCAGACGGACAGGCCGAAGCCGGCCATGAAAAAACCGCAACGGGTCGCGTTGCGCACGATTGGGGCTTCGATTTGAACGGTATTACGGACCGCAAGCATGGGCGGCATTCCTCGATGAACTGGGTTGGCATTGTGGTCGGGCGCGTAGCGAGCCGCGATTCACCAGAGGGCCAGCAGTCCGGTATCGAAGAGAAACAGCAGTCGGCTTCCCGCGGGCAGGCTTGAAGAGCAGGGGAGTGACGTGCAGAGCATGGAAGGGACAGTTGTCGGATAGGTGCATAGAGGATACACAACCCCGGCTATGGAACAACCCGAGCACAAGTGCGGCCGGTACGCTGTTCCACTCAAAGCGGTGATCACAACCAGGCCGGTACGAGGGGTGTGCATGCTATCGTTAGCCGCTTTGCCGCCAAGTGCGCTGTCGGAGCAGTCGATGAAATTCATACACCAGCGCGAGCACCTCAACGAGGACGATATCGTCGTCGTCGAATGCTCGCAGACCTGCAATATCCGCCTGATGAACGATGCGAACTTCCGCAGTTTCAAGAACGGCGGTCGCCACACCTACCATGGCGGCGCGTTCGATACATTTCCGGCGAAGATCGTGGTGCCGAGCACCGGATTTTGGAATATCACGATCGACACGGTCACCCGACGCCCGATCAGCGTGACGCGAAAACCGAACCTCAGCCACTCGATCAGGGTCATTCGTCGGTCCCCCTCGCGTCTGTAATCGCCAAATTGGCTGCGAGGCAACGAACCGGGAGCGACTTTTCTTGAACCGCAGCCACCATCCGTCCGCCGCAAATACCAGCCCAAGCGGCCATGCGCTGGAGACACAAGGCAGCGATAGCCGCGGCGGAACCTCCCGTGCGCACCTCGGCATGCTGCTCTGGGCGCTTTTCGTCGGGTTGTCGTTTCCGGCCGTGGGCTTGCTCAGCGATGGGTTGCCGCCGTTGCTGCTGACCGCCATGCGCTTCGGCATCGCGGCGCTGGTGCTGGCACCGCTGGCCTGGAGCCAGAGCGAAGGGCGTCCAGGTTGGCGCACGCTGTTGCTCTACGCCGCCATGGGGCTATGCCTGGCGGGTTTTTTCGGCACCATGTTCTGGGCGGCCCATCGGGTCAGCGCGCTGTCGATGGCGACGTTGTTCGTCAGCGTGCCGCTATTGGCGTATTGCCTGGGCCGCGGGCTCGGCGTCGAGCAACCCGCCGGTCGTCTGCTGGCGGTACTGACGCTTGGTGCGAGCGGGGCACTCGGCCTGGCATGGGCCGAGAACGGTGGCGATTTCTCTGACATGCAGCTGGGCCTGGGCGAGCTGGGCTTCTTCTTCGGCTGTGTCGCTTCGGCGTTGTACCCGGTGCTCAGCAAATGGGGGCTGGCGAACGGCGTACTGCCGCGGCAGGCAGGGTTGCGCACGTTCTGGAGCCTGATCGCAGGCGCGGTTCTGATCGGCTTGATGGGCCTGATCTGGGAGCGCCCGGCGATGCTGCTGAGGATGAACCTGCTGGATCTGCTGCTGGTGATCTACCTCGGCGTGTTCTCCAGCGCGATGACCTTCTTTCTTCAGCAGCGAGCGACCTCCGTTCTCAGTCCCGGTGCGGTCACGGCCTACAGCTACCTGGTGCCGTTTGTCTCGATGCTGCTGCTGTTCTTCGATCAGCCGACCCGCATGGGCATGCACTGGTTGCCTGGCAGCCTGTTGGTCGTGCTTGCCATCGGCCTGCTGCTGCGTCCTGACCGCCAGCCATAGGCTGACAGCCGGTCATTCACCCAGCAGTGCGCGGGTATGGGAAATGGCCTGACGCTCGCGTTCGGACCAACTGCCGCCGACCTCGATAAAGGGCTGGTCGCGCTGCTGCAACCAGTTGCGACAAGCCTCGAAGAAGTCCATTCGTTCACTGAAATCGGGCTGGCAGCGCTGGCCGTCGGCATGCCACTCGGCGCCCTCTGGCGAGAGCAATAGGTGCTGGTGGTAATCCCTCGCCAGTAGCTCATCCTCGAGCCAGGCGGGGCAGTCACCGAAGAGCGTGCGGCTCCAAAGCATGTTGCTCAGCAGGTGGGTGTCGAGGATCAGCAGGTGCGGTGCGCGGGCTCGCGCGGCATCTTCCTGGGCCAACTGCCCGCGGGCAATGGTCGGGATGTCGGCAAGCGTCGTATCGCGTTGCGTGAGCTCGATATAGTCACGCACGTATTCGCCGACCAGCACCCCGCCGAACGTGCGCAGCAGCCGCTCGGCAAGCCAGCTTTTGCCGCTGGACTCCGGGCCGGTAAGCACCAGCACCTTCATCGTGACGTCACCAATGCCATGCGCCATTCGCGCAGCCCCATAACGGCAAGCCCGGTGAACAGCGCGTAGAGGCCGGCGGTCAGCCAGTAGCCTTGATAGCTGAAGAAGGCGACGAACAGCAGGTCCACGACGATCCACAGCGGCCAACACTGCAGCCGTTTGAGTGCCATCCACAGCTGTGCAAGCAGGCTGAAGGCGGTGAGCCCGGCGTCGAGCCAGGGAAAAGCAGCCTCGGTGAAGCTGGCCATGGCACTGCCGAGCAACAGGCTGCCAAGCGCCGCGCCGGCAATGCCGATTGTTACTTCGCGCGTGCTGGCTCGGGTGACGGGCCGGCCTCGGTCGCCCACGGCACCGTGCGTCCAGGCCCACCATCCGTAGAGCTGCATGGCGGCGAAAACGCTATGCAGCAACACCTGCGAATACAGTTTGGCGTCGAAGAAGAACCAGGCGTAGAGCGACACCATGCCCAGGCCGATGGGCCAGCACCATGGGTTCTGACGTACCGTCAGCCATACGGCAATGACACCGAGTAGCGAGGCGATCAGTTCTAGAGGCGACATGGGTACTACCGGGTTTGCCAAACGAGGGGCGCGATCATAGCGGACGCGAAGGCCCGTTGCTGCAGGCCACAAGCCGTACGGCGATTGAACAACCCGGATGTCGACGGGTCTTGGTTGAGGCAAGGGCACGGCAGGAGGCCGGCCAGACCTCAACCAGGCCCCGAGGAGATGGAGTTGATCCTGAATGACCCAGGCAGTGACTGGTAGTCGCGGCGGCTTGCGGATATCGGACTGCTTATGAGTGATGCCGGAGCGCGGCACGGCAAGAATCGCAACATTCAATTTCTCCGTGGGCTGGCGATCGTGATGGTGCTGCTGGCCCACGCGTCGGTAATGCTGGTCGGCGCGGAGGCAGACGGGTGGGATGGCTTGCTGCAGCGCTTTCTGCCGGGCGTTGGCGTCGATCTGTTCTTTCTCATTTCCGGCTATCTGATGGGCACGACCTTTCTGCGCAAGCAGCAGTGTTTCGATGCCCAGGCGGTGTACGCGTTCTATAAGAAACGCATCCGCCGCGTGCTGCTTCCGACGTGGTTCTGGGCAGCGGTGGTGTTGCTGTTCAGTGTTGTCGAGCCGCCGCGCGGCGCGCCTGCCTACACGCTGGATACGCTGCTGGGCGTGACGGCGAGCGCAGCATTCTTTCTCGCCAATGTCTTTAACGGCCTGCACGAGACCGACTTCGGCTACTTCTGGTCGATCGCGCTGGAGGTGCAGTTCTATCTGCTGTTCCCGCTATTGCTTCTGCTGCGCCGGGCGTTTTGGCCGGCGGTGATTGGTATTGTGCTCTGGTTCAGCTTCGCCAACCCGTTCGCCCCCGAGTGGCTGTTCCGGGCGAACGGTCTGTTCATGGGGTTATTGCTATGGAAGCTGTCGTCGCTCGAGCAGTTTCGCGTCGTCGAGTGCGACATCGAGGCGATGACGGCCACCCGAAAAGTCCTGGTGAGCGCCCTGGCGGTTGTTTCGGCGAGCATTCTGGCCATCGCATTGGAACCGCTCGCGTCATTTCGCTGGGCAGCAACGACGCTGGTTCTGGCCGTGCCATTCATGCTGGCGGTCTGTTCCAGTGAGGCGATTTTCGGTGTTCTGTCACGTCCGCTGGAGGCAGTCGGGCAGGTATCGTTCTCGCTGTACCTGTGTCACATCCCGGTCTGGCTGCTGTGCATGAGCTGGCTCGACGACCAGCCGCTGCTGCCACGGCTGGCCGCGTGCATATCGGTCTCGCTGATCGTTGCTGGTCTGAGCTATCGCTATATCGAACGACCGCTTATGGATGGCGCAAAGTCAGCTGCATCTGCAGGGAAAACCACAATTGCGAATCCAATGCCATCCGTGGCCAGGGTCGGGCGAGGCGGTTAAGACGGCGCTATTCGGCTTCGTCCTCGCCGCCGATGGCGCTGAGGCACCGCAATTGGTGAGGGCCTTCCAGCAGCCAGCTCTCGCCATCGGCCTGGAGCTGGGCCTCCATGATCTGGTTATAGCTGAACTGCCACTGGCGGCGGGTACGGCCGTCGACTAGGTCGATGGTCAGCAGGGTGTCTTCGCTGGCGAATGGCTGATTGGCCTCGGCCGCGGCGTCGGCATCATCAAGCAGCGCTTCGTTCAGCTCGAACTGCCAGGCATGCAGCTCGTCAATGATCAGCATGTCGGCGGCTTCAAGCTGGTCGAGCAAATAGTGGGTATCAGCGGGCATGGTGAGGCGGTCCTAGAGGAGCGGGTTTTGTAAGGCCTGCATTAAACGCCCGAAGGCGTCTACCGGCCAGCCTGGCGACTTTAGCTACATCCGCTAATGGCGATCAATGGACATCAAGATGAGCAGGTCGCAGCCGATTATCTGCTTACGCAATGCGTTACGACATCGTCACCTATTGATGGGCCGCATCTGACGAGCCGGCTTGGCAGAAGTCCTCCGCGGCCCTTGGGGTGAATCCACTCGCGGCGCTTATGAAATGATGTCTGGAGTTGAACGCGCCATGTCGCACTACGAGCAAAAACGATTATTCGCGCTGAGGCAGCTGAATATTCTGGATACACCGCCAAGCGAAAGCTTCGACAGGATCACGCGAATGGCTAGCCAGCTGTTCGACCTGCCAATAGCGGCGGTTTCGCTTACCGACAGTGATCGCCAATGGTTCAAATCCCGCGTGGGGGTAGCCCATACGGAGATCCCGCGATTCAAGGCGTGCTGCGCAGAGGTTGCCGATAGTTCCGGAGTGCTGGTCGTCAGTGACCTGCTGGCTTCGCCGTTCTACAGCGACAGCGCGCTTGCGCAGTCCGGGATCCGCTTTTACGCGGGGGCTCCGCTGGTTACCCGAGACGGCTACACGCTCGGAGCTATGTGTGTGCTCGGTACCGAGCCGCGCGACATCACCGATCATGAACAAGCGGTGCTACGTGATCTGGCATCCATGGTCATGGGACAGATCGAAATGCAGCATGCGTACGGCCGTGTGGACCCCCTGACCGGATTAGCCAATCGCAGCCAGTTTCTCGAGGATCTTGAGGATCTCGCTCGCGACCAGCCAGGCAAGGCGTTGTTCGCTTTTTTCACCGACCTGGTGGATATCGAGCAGATCATGTCCATCCAGCGGGTGATGGGCCCTGCGTTTCTCGACAAGCAGATCAAGTCTGCCGTGATGCGCTTGCAGCGATCGCTGGACAAGGGCGTCAAGCTCTACAGCGTTAGCCCCAATCAATTTGTCCATGTCATGGAAGCGGCCGGCGAGCAGGAAGCGGTCGACATGGCCAGCGCGTTGCGCCTGAATCTCGCTGTGCCTGTTCCGGATGATTCCGGGGCGTTGATGACGCGCGCTGTCATCGGCGTAGCACCTTTCCGCCTGGGCGAACGCCTCGGCGAGGATGTGCTGCGCGTTGCACATTGCGCCAGTCAGGACGCGGGTCAGTCGGAGGCCGGCGTCGGGCTCTATTCGAGCGAGCTGGATGCCCGTTATCAACGACGCTTCGTCCTCCTGGACGACTTTCGTAGCGCACTGACAAACATAGGCCAGCTGCGCCTGGACTATCAGCCCCGGATTCATATGAAGACCGGGGCGTGCGTTGGTGTTGAGGCGCTTATTCGCTGGAAGCATCCGTCACTGGGTAACGTTTCTCCCGCAGAATTCATTCCGCTGATCGAGCAGACCAGGATGGCGCGACCGCTCACCAGATGGGTCGTCGCCCAGGCGGTAGAGCAGGCCGCAAGATGGCAAAGCCTTGGGCTGAAGGTCTGTATCTCGATCAACGTCACAGCGCTGAATCTGGAGGAGCCGGATTTCGCGCAGAATCTGGTTACAGCTCTTGCCGAGCGCAACCTGCTTTCATCAGCGATAGAGCTCGAGTTGACTGAAAGCGCGATGATCGGCAACAGCCCCGCGGCGTCCAGTCAGTTGGAAATTCTGCAAGCAGCAGGCATCAGCATTGCCATTGATGATTTCGGAACAGGCTATAGCAGCCTGTCCTATCTGCAGAAGATCGCTGCTCAAGTAGTGAAAATCGACCGTTCGTTCATTTCGCTTCTTGACCAGCGTCCGCGCAGCCAGACGCTGGTCAAGGCGATGGTCTGCATGGCCCACGATTTGGGCTACAGCGTGGTGGCCGAAGGCATCGAAGAGCCTGAGGTTTATGAGTTTCTGAAATCCATTGGCTGTGACGAGGCGCAGGGCTTTCTACTCTCGAGGCCGCTACCAGTCGAAGCATTCGAGCACTGGTTGGCGCAGCGGCAAAACGCTCGGAACTCTCGCTAGCGAGTCGCGCCTCGTCGTATTGCCGGTCGGCCGGGCCGGCGGTCGATACCGCCGCCGGCCGTTGCCGCTTCGCTGCGCGCTGCTGTGCCGGAGGGCACGGTAACGTCAGTTGTCGTAACCCAGATTTGGCATCAGCCAGCGCTCGCTGATGGCGATGTCTTCGCCCTTGCGCTGGCTGTAACTTTCAACCTGATCCTTGTCGATCTTGCCGACCGCGAAGTACTGCGCCTCGGGATGGGCGAAGTACCAGCCGCTGACCGCCGCAGTTGGCAGCATGGCGTAGTGCTCGGTGAGCGTGACCTGGCTGATGCCATCGGCATCGAGCAGCTGGAACAGCGTGCCTTTTTCGGTGTGATCCGGGCAGGCTGGATAGCCGGGGGCAGGGCGGATGCCCTTGTATTGTTCGCGGATCAGCTCCTCGTTACTCAGCTGCTCATCCTTGGCGTAGCCCCAGTATTGCTTGCGCACCTGTTGATGCAACCACTCGGCGCAGGCTTCGGCGAGGCGGTCGGCGAGCGCCTTGACCATAATCGAGTTGTAGTCGTCGCCCTTGTCCTGATAGGCCTTGGCCAGCTCCTCGGCACCGATGCCGGCGGTGCAGATAAAGCCGCCTACATAGTCGGTGATGCCGCTATCTTTCGGCGCGACGAAGTCGGCCAGGGAGAGGTTGGGCTTGGCGTCCGGCTTGATGATCTGCTGGCGCAGGTGGTGCAGGGTGGCCAGCTTTTCGCCGCCGTCGCCATACACTTCCAGATCGTCGTCCTGCACCTGGTTGGCTGGCCAGAAGCCGAACACCGCGCGGGCGCGGATCAGTTTTTCGTCGATCAGCTTGTTCAGCATCGCCTGGGCATCGCTGAACAGCGAGGTGGCCGCTTCGCCGACCACTTCGTCCTGAAGGATGCGCGGGTACTTGCCGGCCAGGTCCCAGGCGATGAAGAACGGCGTCCAGTCGATGTACTCGGCCAGCGTGCGCAGGTCGATGTCCTCCAGCAACTGGCGGCCGGTGAAGCTCGGTTTGACCGGCGTGTAGCCAGTCCAGTCGAACTGCGGCTTGTTGGCGACTGCCTGGGCGTAGCTCAGCCGTTCGGTGCGCGCGCTGCGGTTGGCGGTGCGCTCGCGGATCATCGCGTACTCTTCGCGAGTCTTTTCGACGAAGGCCGGCTTCAGTTCTTTCGATAACAGGGTCGTGGCAACGCCTACCGCGCGCGAAGCATCGGTTACATAGACCACGGCATCGTTGTTGTACTGCGGATCGATCTTCACCGCGGTATGCGCCTTGGAGGTGGTGGCGCCACCGATCATCAGCGGCAGGCTGAAGCCCTGGCGCTGCATTTCCTTGGCGACGTGGACCATCTCGTCCAGCGACGGGGTGATCAGGCCGGACAGGCCGATGATGTCGCATTTCTCGGCAATGGCGGTCTGCAGAATCTTCTCCGCCGGCACCATCACGCCCATGTCAACGATGTCGTAGCCGTTACAACCGAGCACAACACCGACGATGTTCTTGCCGATGTCATGCACATCACCTTTCACCGTGGCCATCAGGATTTTGCCCTTGGCTTCGGGCTTGTCGCCTTTCTCCGCCTCGATGAAGGGGATCAAATGGGCAACTGCCTGCTTCATCACCCGTGCAGACTTGACTACCTGCGGCAGAAACATCTTGCCGGCGCCAAACAGGTCACCGACCACGTTCATGCCGCTCATCAGCGGGCCTTCGATGACCTCGATGGGGCGCGCGCATTGCTGGCGGTACTCCTCGGTGTCTTCGACGATGAAGGCGGTGATGCCTTTGACCAGTGCGTGTTCCAGCCGCTTGCCGACTGGCAGGCCGCGCCACTCCTCGGTTTCGGCTTCCTTGACGGAGCCGTCGCCCTTGTATTTGTCAGCGAGCGCCAGCAGCCCTTCGGTGCCGTTGGCGCTGCGGTTCAGCACCACGTCCTCGACCGCGTCGCGCAGCTCTTTGGGAATCTCGTCGTAGATTTCCAATTGGCCGGCGTTGACGATGCCCATGGTCAGGCCCGCCTTGATCGCATGGAACAGGAACACCGAGTGGATCGCTTCACGCACCGGGTTGTTGCCGCGGAACGAGAACGACACGTTGGACACGCCGCCCGAGGTCAGCGCATAGGGGAGGTTGTCGCGGATGTAGGCGCAGGCCTCGATGAAGTCGACCGCGTAGTTGTTGTGTTCGTCGATGCCGGTGGCGATGGCGAAGATGTTCGGGTCGAAGATGATGTCTTCCGGCGGGAAGCCCACTTCGTTGACCAGGATGTCGTAGCTGCGCTTGCAGATCTCGCGTTTGCGTGCGGCGGTATCGGCCTGGCCCGCTTCATCGAAAGCCATTACGACGACGGCCGCGCCGTAGCGCTTGCACAGGTGCGCATGGTGCTTGAACTGCTCGACGCCTTCCTTCATGGAAATCGAGTTGACGATGCCCTTGCCCTGGATGCACTTGAGGCCTGCCTCGATCACTTCCCACTTTGAGGAGTCGATCATGATCGGCACGCGGGAAATATCCGGCTCACCGGCGATCAGGTTGAGGAAGGTGACCATGGCCGCCTTCGAATCCAGCATGCCCTCGTCCATGTTGATATCGATCACCTGGGCGCCGGCTTCGACCTGCTGCAGGGCGACTTCCAGTGCCTCGGTGTAGTTCTCTTCACGGATCAGGCGAGCGAACTTGGCGGAACCGGTGATGTTGGTGCGCTCACCGACGTTGACGAACAGTGAGCTGCGGTCGATGGTGAAGGGCTCCAGGCCCGACAGGCGGCAGGCCTTGGGAATGTCCGGAATGGCGCGCGGCGGGTATTTGCTGACCGCCTCGGCAATCGCCTGGATATGCGCCGGCGTAGTGCCGCAGCAGCCGCCGATGATGTTGAGAAAGCCCGAGGCGGCGAACTCTTCGACCACCGCGGCCATTTCTGCCGGGCTTTCGTCGTATTCGCCGAAGGCGTTCGGCAGGCCCGCATTGGGGTGCGCGGAGACGAAGGTCTCGGCTTTGCTGGAGAGTTCTTCCAGATACGGACGCAGGTCCTTGGCGCCGAGCGCGCAGTTCAAGCCCACGGAGATCGGTTTGGCATGACGTACCGAGTTCCAGAAGGCCTCGGTGGTCTGCCCGGACAGGGTGCGGCCGGATGCATCGGTAATGGTGCCGGAGATCATGATCGGCAGCTCGACGCCTTGGTCCTCGAACACCTGCTGCACGGCGAAAATGGCCGCCTTGGCGTTGAGCGTGTCGAAGATGGTCTCGATCAGGATCAGGTCGGCACCGCCCTCGATCAGCCCGCGAGTGGCCTCGACGTAGTTCTCCACCAGCAGATCGAAAGTAACGTTGCGATAGCCGGGGTTGTTCACGTCTGGGGAAATAGAGCAGGTGCGACTGGTCGGGCCGAGTACGCCAGCGACGAAGCGCGGACGATCCGGCGTCTCGGCGGTCTTGGCGTCGGCCACTTCACGCGCCAGGCGTGCGCCTTCGACGTTCAACTCATACACCAGCGATTCCATGCCGTAGTCGGCCTGAGAAACCTGGGTAGCGTTGAAGGTGTTGGTCTCGAGAATGTCGGCGCCGGCGTCGAGGTAGGCCTTCTCAATGGCCTGGATGATATCCGGGCGGCTCAGCAGCAGCAGGTCATTGTTGCCTTTGACGTCCTGTGGCCAGTCGGCGAAGCGCGCGCCGCGGTAGTCTTTCTCCTCCAGTTTGTAGCTCTGGATCATGGTTCCCATGCCGCCGTCGAGAATCAGGATGCGCTCTTTGAGCGCTTGCTGAAGGGCCTGGAGACGGGAGCTGCGAGTGGACATGGGGACTACCTGAAAAAGCTGGGACAAAAGAGCGCGAATGATAGCAAAGCTGCATGCTTTTTGAGCTTCCGCGCTTTTCCATGAGGATTATTCAAGTTGGGCAGGCAAGCGGCTGCTCACCGAGACGAATAGAATGGACGCTTACTTTCAGGCGTTCGTTTCATGTCCCTCCGCTTTTGGCTCAGCTGTCTGCTCCTGCTTGCTGGCAGGGCCGTACAGGCTGAAGACCTCTCTTATCAGCGCGACATTCAGCCGATCTTTACCGCCAAGTGTGTTGCCTGCCATGCCTGTTACGACTCGCCTTGTCAGCTCAATCTTGGCAGTGGTGAGGGTGCGTCCCGTGGCGGGCATAAGTTGCCGGTCTACAACGGTGTTCGAGTCAAGGCGCAGCAGCCGACCCGGCTGTTTCTCGATGCCGATGGCGATGCGGCCTGGCGGCGCAAGGGCTTTCATTCGGTGCTTGGTGCCGAGAACAATCAGGCGGCGCTGATGGCGCGCATGCTGGAGCTGGGGCGCAGCCAGCCGCTGGTGCCGAACGCCAAGCTGCCACCGGGTCTGGATATTGGCATCGGCCGGGAAAACAGCTGTCCTCGGCCGGGAGAGTTCGATACCTATGCGCGCAAGACTGCCCATGGCGGCATGCCGTTCGCCGTCACCGGGCTAAGCGATAACGAGTACAGCACCGTGCAGCGCTGGCTGGAGCAGGGCGCGCCGGTCGAGCATCGGCAGTTGACTCCCTCGGCAGTGGACGCTTCGCAGATCGCCGAATGGGAGCGCCTGCTCAACACGCCCGGTGCACGCGGCAGCCTGGTCGGCCGCTGGCTGTATGAGCACCTTTATATTGCGCACCTGTATTTCGAAGGGGGCGAGGGCGGTCACTTCTATCAGGTGGTGCGCTCGCGTACGCCCAGCGGTGAGCCGGTCGACCCCATCGCGACGCGTCGCCCCAACGACGATCCAGGCACTCGTTTCAGCTATCGCCTGCGTCCGATCAGCGACGTGATCGTGCACAAGACACACATCACCTACCGGTTGAGCGCGACAAAGCTGGCGCGGGTGCAATCGCTTTTCTTCGATGGCGCCTGGACAGTGGATGCTGTGCCTGGCTATGGCGCGAATCATCGGGCCAACCCGTTCAAGACATTCCAGGCGATTCCTGCCGAGGTGCGCTACCAGTTCATGCTGGATAACGCCGAGTACTTCGTGCGCACATTCATCCGTGGGCCGGTGTGTCGCGGACAAATTGCTACCGACGTGATCCGCGATAACTTCTGGGTGTTTTTCCAGGATCCGCAGCACGACCTGTACGTGACCGACCGCCGCTACCGCGAGCAGACAACACCGCTGCTGGCGATGCCGGGACAGTTCGATGAAATGGGTGGCCTTTTCGCGTTCTGGAAAACCTACCGCGTTAAACGCAACCAGTACGAGCAGTTGCGTACGCAGGCCTACGCCAACAAGCCTGCGGATTGGAAACAGATCTGGTCCGGTAACGACAACGCCCTGCTCAGCATCTTTCGCCAGCATGACAGCTCTTCGGTGCGCAAAGGGCTGATCGGCGAGATCCCGCAAACGCTCTGGTGGATGGATTTTCCCTTGCTTGAGCGCACCTACTATCAACTGGTGGTCAATTTCGACGTGTTCGGTAATGTCTCCCACCAGGGCCAGACGCGCCTGTACTTCGACCTGATCCGCAATGGTGCCGAGCTGAACTTCCTCCGGTTGCTGCCGGCCGCGTCCCGGCAGGCGATCCTGAACGGCTGGTACGAGAAAGGCGGGCAGCTGAAATTGCTGCTGGCCTACACCTCGATCGACAGCTCGACCCCCTCGCTGCTCGAACTGGGCAAGGCTGACGCCAAGCGTGCGTTTGCGAGACAGTTGCTGGCGCGGTACACCGGCATCAATGCGGCGCCCGATCCGATCAATCGCTGCCAGGGTGGCCATTGCTACCGATCGGATCAGCCTGTGCCGCTGCAGCTTGCCGAACAGGCGCTCAGTCGCCTGACCAGCAAAATCGCTGCGGGCTTACCGGTCATTCAGCAGCTACCGGAAGCCACGCTGCTGCGCATCGAGTATGGCGACCGCCGCGAGATCTATAGCCTGCTGCGCAACCGAGCGCACAGTAATGTGGCGTTCATGTATGGCGAGTCGCTGCGCTGGCAGCCTAGGCTGGACACCCTGACGGTGTATCCCGGCATTCTGAGCAGCTATCCGAACTTCCTCTTCAGCCTGCCCGCATCCGACGTGCCAGCGTTCGTTGCGGCGCTGGAACAAGCGAAAGAGAGTGGTGATTTCGAGCGCCTGGTTGAGCGTTGGGGCATACGTCGAAGCCATCCCGATTTCTGGCGATACTTCAACGACCTCACCCGATATCTGGAAGAGACCGATCCAGTGGAAGCGGGAGTGCTCGACATGAGTCGCTACGAGAATCTCTGATTGGCGCGCGGTGGCTGGCTCGATCCGCATCGGGTATCGGTATCTCCTTATCCCGACTAAATTACTAGGACTTAACCACGGCAGTGGTTTGGCGTACACTGCGGCGCATGTCTGCGAGGAGTTCTCATGAGCGCGATCACTATTACCGAAGCTGCACACGATTATCTGGCTGACCTGCTTGAGAAGCAGAACACCACGGGCATCGGCATTCGGATCTTCATCACCCAGCCGGGTACCCCTTATGCGGAAACCTGCATCGCCTACTGCAAGCCGGGCGAGGAAAAGCCGGACGACACCGCGCTGGCCCTGAAGAGCTTCACGGCCTGGATTGACGGCACCAGCGAACCTTTCCTGGAGGACGCGCTGGTCGACTACGCGACCGACCGCATGGGAGGTCAGCTGACGATCAAGGCGCCAAATGCCAAGGTGCCGATGGTCAATGAAGACAGCCCGCTGAACGAGCGCATCAATTATTACCTGCAGACCGAAATCAACCCTGGCTTGGCCAGCCACGGCGGCCAGGTCACGTTGATCGACGTTGTTGAAGAAGGCATCGCGGTGCTGCAGTTCGGCGGCGGCTGCCAAGGTTGTGGCCAGGCGGACGTCACGCTCAGGGAAGGCATCGAAAAAACGTTGCTGGCGCGGATTCCGGAGCTCAAGGGTGTGCGCGACGTGACCGATCACACCAACCGGGAAAACGCCTACTACTGATCCGCGGCCTGGTGAATCGAGGCCCGACTGAGCGGGGCAGTCGGGCCGTTCGGCAGTTTTTAAGGTGAAATGCCACTATTTTGCCTTCATTGCGCGCACAGCGCGGCCGGCGTGCGATAAGCTCTCGCGCCAAGGTGTTGATCGGGCAACGAGAGCTCGTACCACATGTCTGCTATTTCCCTGTTGATCTGCGATGACTCCGCGCTGGCGCGCAAGCAGCTGCTACATACGCTGCCCGCCGGCTGGCCGGTCGTCGTCAGTCAGGCGGCCACCGGCGTCGAGGCGCTGGATCGCATCCGCGAGGGGGGCATCGACGTCCTGTTGCTCGACCTCACCATGCCCGAACTGGATGGTTATCAGGTACTCGCGCAGTTGCGCGAGGAGCAGCTGCGCTGCAAGACCATCGTGATTTCAGCCGACATCCAGGACGAGGCGGTGCGCCGCGTCCTGGCGCTCGGTGCGCTGGCGTTCATCAAGAAGCCAGCCGACCCCGTGCATCTGCACCAGACGCTGGCCAGTCTTGGGCTGCTGGACGACGTGTCCTCCTTGATCAGCCGCGTCGCAGGCGAGCGGATCAGCTTCCGCGACACTTTCCGTGAAGTCGTCAATATCGCCATGGGCAGGGCTGCGGCGCTGCTGGCGCGGGTGCTTGGTGTCTTCATCCAATTGCCAATCCCCAACGTCAATATTCTCGAAGTTGGCGAGCTGCATATGGCACTTGCCGATGCGGCGCACGGGGAAAAGCTGACGGCGGTCTGCCAGGGTTACATCGGCGGTGGCATCGCCGGGGAAGCGCTGCTGCTGTTTCATGATTCGGAAGTCGCCGATATGGCGCGACTGATGCGCAGGCAGGACTACCTGGAGATGGAAATGCTCCTGGACCTTTCGAGCCTGCTGATAAGCGCGTGCCTCAGTGGCATCGCCGAGCAGATCGAAGTGGTTTTTTCACAGGGGCATCCGCAGGTACTGGGCCAGCACGCTTCGATCGACGAGCTGATAAGAGTCAATAGCGCGCGATGGAAGAAAACGCTGGCGGTGGAAATCAGCTACAGCCTGGAAGGGCACGATATCCACTTTGATCTGTTGTTGCTGTTCACTGAAGATTCGGTCGAGCTGCTGACACGCAAGCTCGCCCACCTGATGGAGTGAGCATGAGCCATTCTGCCGAGTTGAACGAACTGCATTGGTTGCTGGCCATCGTCCAGAGCATAGATGTGGGCGTCGTGGTGCTGGACCGAGACTATCGCGTCGACGTCTGGAATACCTTCATGGAGAATCGCTCCGGCTTGCAGCCCGAACATGCGCGCAATCAGTCGTTCTTCACGCTGTTTCCCGAAGTGGACGAGGACTGGTTTCGCCGTAAGGTGGAGAGCGTCATGACCCTCGGCACTCCGTCGTTCACCATCTGGGAGCAGCGGCCTTATCTGCTGCGTTTCAAGAACTACCAGCCGATCACCGGGTTGGAAGACTTCATGTACCAGAACACGACGTTGCTACCCCTCAAGGGGATCAATGGCAGCATCAATCAGGTCTGCTTGATCATCTACGACGTCACCGATGTCGCCGTGAACCGTCGCCAGCTACAGGCGGCAAACGGCGAGCTGCAGCGTCTATCGAGCACTGACCGGTTGACCGGGCTTTACAACCGCGGGCACTGGGAAGAGATGCTGCGCCTCGATTATGCCCGCCATCGCCGCTATGACAGTCAGGCGGCACTGGTGATGTTCGATATTGATCACTTCAAGGCGATCAACGACACCTACGGACACCAGGTTGGCGATACCGTGATCCAGCAGGTCGCCGAACTGATTCGCGAGAATCTGCGCGATTCCGATGTGGCGGGACGCTACGGCGGCGAAGAATTCGTGGTGCTGCTGCCAGACACCGACAAGCAGGGTGCGATGACGTTTGCCGAGCGATTGCGGCAGACCGTGGAAAATCGCGAGGTGCAGCATGAGCAGCACCGCATTCGTTTCACCATCAGCTTGGGCGTCGCCGATCTCAGCATCCCCACTAGCAGCCATGCGCAGTTGATCGAGCGTGCGGACTCCGCGCTTTATGCCTCGAAGGCGGCTGGGCGCAATCGGGTCACGCTGCATCAGCAATAATCTCGGCGTCGTTAGCCTGCGGCGCTACGCAGAAAAGTAAGAAGCGCGACCTCCTCAGCACTGAGCCACTTGCGCTTGCGTGCCGCTCTCAGGCTGCCCAGCTTTCCCTCGTTGAACGCTTGCAGAATGGCGGGATGGATGTAGCACTGGCGGCACACGGCGGGTGTATTACCCAGCTGACTGGCGACTTGCTTGACCGTCTCGAGCAGATTCTGCCGTGCAACGCTTTCCGGCGTTGCATCCAACTTGCGTAGCCGCTCCAGCGCCAACGCGCTGCCTGCCCAGGTGCGGTAATCCTTGGCTGTAAAGTCGCGGCCGGTCATTTCGCGAAGATAGAGATTGACGTCGTGGGAGCTGACGCCACGACGTTGGCCATCTTCATCGAGATACTGAAACAGCTGTTGACCAGGCAGTTCCATGCACCGCCGCATGAGCCTCGCCAATCGACGGTCACGCAACGTGACCTCCTGTTCCACACCGCTCTTGCCGCGAAAGTGGAAGCGAACCGAGGTGCTGCGCACTTCCACGTGGCGTGTACGCAAGGTGGTCAGCCCATAGGATCGGTTGTCTCGTGCGTAACGGGAATTGCCAATCCGAATCAGTGTGGATTCGAGCAGCATGACGACCAACGCCATGACCTTTTCACGCGGCATTCCAGGTAGCGCGAGATGCTTTTCCAGATTGCCGCGTAGCTTCGGCAGGGCTTCGCCAAATTCGAGCATCCGTTCGTACTTGTCGCTGTCGCGGATTTCGCGCCAGCGGGTGTGGTAGCGATATTGTTTGCGGCCGCGTGCGTCACGACCGGTTGCCTGCAAATGTCCCTGCGGGTCGGGACATATCCAAACATCGCGATAGGCTGGCGGTATCGCCAGCTTGTTGATCCGTTGTATCGCTTCGTCGTCGCGAATTCGCTCTCCGTTAGGCTCGAAGTAGGCGAACGTGCCGCGCAGTCGTTTGCGCCGAATACCCGGCTGGGAATCATCGACATAATGCAGATCCGGCGGCAGGGTGGGGCATAGCAGCGTCCCGGTATCGCTGGTTTCGTCGACAGGAACGGGGCGGGTACCTTCGGCCAGCGGTAAAGGCTCATCCATCACGGTGTCGTTGCGCATGCATGGCGGTTCCCGCTGTGGCCCCGCCAGGCTAAACGCTGGCGAGGCGCTCGGATGGGCTCAACTGTCTTTTTCGTCGCTGTTGCGCATCAGCAATCGAATCGCCGCGACCAGTTCGTCCACGGCTTCACGATAGAGCTCGGGTTTGGCCTCGGTTTCTGCCTGGTCAGCATGTTTGCGCGCGGTGTCGAGGTGGTCGTTGATGGATGAGTAATCGCCAAGCATGGTGTGCTCCTGCTGCTGATTGAAAGGAAGGCGATGCAAAGGACTATGTGTTCCTGCAGCCTCTAACAACTGACCGGCGAGCGAGATTGCGGTTCGTACCGTGCATCAGCGCGATCTGAGCGTGGAGAGTGCCTTTGACCAGGTTTGGTTGGCGCAGCGTGGGCATTGTTGCGTCTGCTGACTCTCTAGCGCCTGGGGGAAGCCACAGCGACTGCACGCATACATCCCAGCCGCCGGCACTTGCCGGAAAACCGGTCGATACTCCGGGGGAAGCACCGAAAGCCCTGGGCGAACAGCGTCGGGTGCATGGAAGAACAGGCTTACATTGCCGTCGTTTTCTAGAATGCCCAGCCTGACCTGGCCGAGATGCTCGACACCTTGTTGGCGCAGCTCCATGAAAAACTCATCGGCTGAGATGTTCAGGTTATCGAGGCTGCGCAGCTCGTAGATCCCATCGCGAATGATGGTGACCGGCCGACCCTCCAGCCAGGCACCAAAGCGTGGGCTGCGGTTCATCAGGAACACGGTGAGACGATAGAGCGCCAATAGGGTGGCAAATACCGCCGCCACGGGCAGCAGCGGAACATCGTCGTAGAAGGACACATCGCCCGCGGCAGAACCCAGGGTCAGGATAATGACCAGCTCGAACACCGATAACTGGCGAATGCCCCGGCGCCCGCTGACCTTGAGAAAAACAAATACGGCAATGAAGGCAAGCAGCGCCCGCAGCGCCACCTCCGCGACGAACATCAAGGGGAATTCGTGCAGAAGCATGCGCTGCAGGTCGAACGGGGTCATCTTGAATCTTCCTTTCAGGAGTGCCGGTGCGGTGAAAACACGCTTGGCTTGTTCCTGGACGTGCTGGGCAGATCAGCTCAGCCTGCGGCTGCTACCTCGAACTCCAGATCGATTCCATCACCGCTACCGTCGCCTACAACCGAGCCGACTACTGGCTTGTGAGTGACCTTGCGGCCCTCATAGAAATCTTCCAGATGCCGCTGTGCAACGTCGCTGATGTGATCGATCAGACCGGGCATCTGAGTGTCACGCGGCACAATGAAGTGCAACGTGACGGTATGTGCCTCGGGATCTTGCGCAAGATCCGCCAGCCCGCAGCTCTGCCACTGATCATTGACGTACGCTTCTGCACCTTTCATGAGCTTCTCCTGTTTCGCCTGTTGCTCTTAGGACCGCCAATCACACGAATGGATCAGTTGGCGGCGGGCTGTAGGCAAACCTGGAGCATGAAAAAAGGCCTGGAGCACACTGCTGCAGGCCTTTGATCAAACAGCCCATGATTAATCGGGCATGTGCCAAGGCGACAGCTGTGCGCCGTCACGGCTCAGCTGTGCACGGGTTTGCTCCAGGGTCTCGCCGAGCTTCACGGGATCGGTGAACACGCTGCTGGACATCTTGCAGCGGCCTAGCAGACGGGCTTCGTCGCGGTCGACGACGGTGATGCTGACTTCACCGTTTCCTTCGGGCAGCGTCCAGGCAACGCACTGGAAAGGCTTGAAGGCGCGGTCGGTGATCAGAAGGGCTTCGTTGATACGCAGCGGGGTGTGCATGGGGCATGTCTCTCTGTGTGATACCCAAAATGTCTGCAGCCAAGCGCATTGGCATTGGCCTTACATTGCAGTTGATGTACCCAGAGGACTGGCAAGTCACATGCGAAGTCAAAAAAGTTTGACGGCCTTTGCAATTAGCCAAAAGTATAACCTTGACGCTTCGACCTCTTCGGTTCGAAGGCAGAATCTAACTCTCTGTAAATATTGGAAATTCAGGACTGTTGCCTAGCCCGGCGGGCGAGGCGTGGCAGGCATGTGCGCTGATTGATGCGACAACCGGTCGCCATGGAAAAAGTGTGACGCGGGCTAATCGTGCGTCGCCTTAGTGCGGGGAAGGGGGGACACCGCTTCGTCCAGGTGCCTGCGGTCCGCTGAGGACCGCAGGCCCAGCCGTCAGACCCTGAACTGGCTCAGCAGGCGATTCAGTTGATCCGCGAGTTCGCCGAGTCGCTTGCCGGCTTCGCTGGACTGTTCGGCAGCCAGAGTACTCTGCTGCGCCAGCCCGGCCGCCTGGGTCACGTTTTGGTTGATGTCTTCGACCACATGGGATTGCTGCAGCGTTGCGCTGGCAATCGATGCGTTCAAGCCGGAGAGGTTGCGCAGGGCCTGGGCGATCTCGCCAAGGCTCTCGCCCGCCTGGCTGGCCTGCTCGACGGTGAGCTGGGAGGCACGATTGCTTTCCATGATGACATTCACCGCAGCACCGGAGTTTTTCTGCAGGCGCTCAATCATGCTGTGAATTTCGGCCGTCGATTGCTGAGTGCGCTGCGCCAGCAGGCGAACTTCATCGGCTACCACTGCGAAGCCACGGCCCTGCTCACCGGCACGAGCGGCTTCGATTGCCGCGTTGAGCGCCAGCAGGTTGGTCTGTTCTGCAATCGAACGGATCACCTCGAGTACCGAGCCGATTTTCGTGGTTTCGTCAGCCAGCGACTGGATTACATCCACCGCCTGGCCAATGGTCGCTGACAGTTCATCGATCTGCCGCAGGCTCGTTTCGATATTGCGCTGGCCTTGGCCTGCCTGGCTTTCGGCAGTGCCGACCTCGCTGGATGCATGCTCGGCGTTCTTCGCCACTTCCTGCACGGCGTAGGTGACTTCGTTTACAGCTGTGGCTACCTGTTCCATCTGCAGCATCTGCTGCTGGCTCTGCTCGTGGGTCTGATCAGCCAATTGGCTAAGCGAGCGGTAAGAATGGTCCAGCGCACCAGCGGTCTCGAACAGTTGGCCGACCACGGTACGCAGCTTCTGGGTGAAGCGGTTGAAGTCGCGGCCGAGGGTGCTCAGCTCATCGTTGCCGGAAACATCCAGGGTGCGGGTCAGATCGGCTTCGCCGCTGGCGATATTCGCCATCGCGGCCATGGTGTGACGCAGGGGGCGAACGATGCTGCGAATCAGGATTGCCACCAGCACGGCCATGATTGCCGAGATCAAAAGGCCGATGAGGGAGAAACGGGTCAGGTAATTCCAGAACTCCTGTTCCACGTCGTCAACGTAGATGCCCGAGCCGATGATCCAGCCCCACGGTTTGAAAAGTTGCACGTAGGAAATCTTCGGGACGGGGTCCTCGGCGCCAGGCTTGGCCCACATGTAATCGACCAGACCGGCGCCGTCGCGCTGGGCGATCTTGACCATCTCGTTGAACAGCTCCTTGCCTTCAGGGTCCTTGATCTTCGATAGATCCTGGCCATCGAGCTTCGGCTGTATCGGGTGCATGATCATGGTCGGACCAAGGTCGTTGATCCAGAAATAATCCTGACCGTCGTAACGCAGCAGACGAATCTGTTCGATGGCCGCCTGCTGAGCTTCGGCCGTACTCATGGCACCGCTGGTTTCAAGCTTGCGGTAGTGTTCGAAAACCCCAGAGGCCGCTTCCACGACGTTCCGGGTCGCCTCCTGCTTGCCGCGATACAAATCGGAGCGCACTTGCTGAATCATCAGTACGCCAAGGATGAACAGCATGACGATGGCGACCACGGGGATCAGCCAGAGGCGCTTGCTGATGGGGACATTTCGCAGCAGATTCATGAATAGGGCTCCAGGTGGGACTTTCTTATCGTTCTGTTTTCGCGGGTCGGTCGTTCAGACAGGTTCACTCCGACCGCTTTGTACCGGTCGTGGCGCGGCGCTCTGTATAGCTTTTCGGCCGGGGGTGGCTAAAAATGAGCTCCTTTTCGTCTGCCAAGGAATTTAGTTCTCTTGGACGAGTCAGAACAGCCGGCCGGATGGCTTTTTGACATATACCTTGGTTGCATTGAGTCGCGATGGACTGCATCGCTTTAGGGGAATAGATGGATCTTTGGGTTGCGATTCAGGCGTTGATTCTGGGTGTGGTCGAGGGTGTAACCGAGTTTCTCCCGGTCTCCAGCACGGGCCACCAGATCATCGTGGCGGATCTGATCGGGTTCGGTGGCGAGCGGGCGTTGGCCTTCAACATCATCATCCAGCTCGGCGCGATCCTCGCGGTGATCTGGGAATATCGCCGCAAGATCATTGACGTGGTTGTTGGCTTGCCCAAGGAGCGTCAGGCACAGAAGTTCACCAGCAACCTGCTGATTGCCTTCATGCCAGCCGTGGTGCTCGGCGTCGCCTTTGCCGATCTGATTCACGAATACCTGTTCAACCCGATTACCGTTGCCACTGCGCTGGTGCTTGGCGGCATCGTCATGCTCTGGGCCGAGCGCCGCGATCATGCGATTCGCGCCGAGACAGTCGATGACATGAACTGGGCTCTGGCATTGAAGGTCGGCTTCGCCCAATGCCTGGCGCTCGTGCCCGGTACGTCGCGTTCCGGATCGACCATCATCGGCGGATTGCTGTTCGGGTTGTCGCGCAAGGCGGCAACCGAGTTCTCCTTCTTCCTCGCCATGCCGACCATGGTCGGCGCGGCGGTGTATTCAGGCTACAAGTACCGCGACCTGTTTCAGCCCGGTGATTTCGCCGTGTTCGCCATCGGCTTCGTGACGTCGTTCATCTTCGCGATGCTCGCAGTGCGGGCCTTGCTCAAGTTCATCGGCAACCACAGCTACGCGGCGTTTGCCTGGTACCGGATCGGCTTCGGTCTTTTGATTCTCGGCACCTGGCAGCTAGGGCTTATCGACTGGACCAGCGTCCAGGTCTGATCCACCGGGTCGATGGCCTAGCCTTCGTTCGGCTGATGGCACGCACAAGCGTGCCAGGCTTTGCCATAGTGGAGCCTCCATCAGGAGGTTCCATGAACAGTGCCGCGGATCATCTTCAGCTCGACCTCAACGGTATTTCCCTCAGCCTCTACTGCGCCGGTCCTGAGCAGGGCAAGCCGGTGTGGCTGCTGCACGGCTTTCCCGAGTGCTGGTATTCCTGGCGCAATCAGATCGACCCGCTGGTGGCGGCCGGGTATCGCGTGTTTATCCCAGAAATGCGCGGCTACGGGCGCAGTAGTGCGCCAGCCGAGGTAGCGGCCTATGACGTGCTGACATTGTGCGGGGATATTCGGGCGGCCATGGACCACTTCGGGCATGGGCACGTCGCTGTGGTCGGGCATGACTGGGGCGCGATGGTTGCCTGGTATCTGGCGCTGCTAGAACCCGCGCGCGTCGCCGCTCTGGTCACGATGTCGGTCCCGTTCGCCGGTCGGCCGCGCCGGCCCGCTACCGAAATCATGCGCGAGACCTCTGGTGATCGGTTCAACTACATCCTCTATTTTCAGGAGCCTGGGCGAGCCGAGGGCGAACTGGACGCTGACGTCGATCGCACGCTGCGTCTGTTGATGTACTACCAGGAGCGAAACCTGCTGCTGCAGGACAAGCCTGCCGACGGCACGCTATTCGAAGACGACATGCAGGCGGGGCCTTTGCCCGAATGGTGCTCGGAAGAGGACCTGTCGGTATACCGTCAGACCTTCGCCGAGCAGGGCTTTCGCGGTGCGCTGAACTGGTACCGCAACTTCGAGCGCAACTGGCAGGTAACCGAGCCGCTACAGGGGCGGAAGATCGTCCAACCGACGATGTTTCTGATCGGCAAGCATGACCCGGTTGGCGAGCTGGAGGGTTATACGCTGAAGAAGATGCCGGAGTGGGTACCGGATCTAGAGCAGCACGTGTTGGCGCCCTGCGGGCATTGGATTCAGAACGAACAGGCAGCTCGGGTGAACGAGCTGCTGCAGGGCTTCCTGGCGAGGCATTTTCCCGCCAGAGGTTGACGCACTGAAGGCGCCCGCTCACCGGCCTTCGACTGGCTCTCCACAAGGAGAGTTGTCGTGTCCCACTCGCATGGGCGAGAGGGGGGCTGCGGCCACTAGGGCCGCCTGATCAATCGGCGAAAGTCAGACGATCACGCCCTGGCTGCGTAGATAGTCGTCGTAATTGCCGCTGAAGTCGGTCACGCCGTTCGCGGACAGCTCGATGATCCGCGTTGCCAGAGAGCTGACGAACTCACGGTCGTGGCTGACGAAAATCAGCGTGCCTGGGTAGTTCTCCAGCGCGAGGTTCAGTGCCTCGATGGATTCCATGTCGAGGTGGTTGGTCGGTTCGTCCATAACCAGCACGTTGGGCTTCTGCAGGATCAGCTTGCCGAACAGCATGCGGCCCTGTTCACCACCGGAGATGACCTTGACCGACTTGAGAATCTCATCGTTGGAGAACAACATGCGGCCGAGGGTGCCGCGCACCAGCTGCTCGCCGCCAGGGGTCCACTGACCCATCCAGTCGAACAGGCTGACGTCATCTTCAAAATCGTGGGCGTGGTCCTGAGCGTAATAGCCGTAGTCGGCGCTTTCGGTCCACTTGACGCTTCCGCTGTCCGGGGTCAGTTCGCCAACCAAGGTACGCAGCAGGGTGGTCTTGCCGATGCCGTTGGGGCCGATGATCGCGACGCGCTCGCCGGCTTCGACGGTGAAGCTGAAATTCTTGAACAACTCCTTATCGTCGAACGACTTGGACATGCGCTCCACGGTCACTGCCTGGCGGTGCAACTTCTTGGTCTGCTCGAAGCGGATGAACGGACTGATACGGCTGGAGGGCTTGACCTCGGCCAGCTGGATCTTGTCGATCTGCTTGGCGCGGCTGGTGGCCTGCTTGGCCTTGGAGGCGTTCGCCGAGAACCGACTGACGAAGGTCTGCAGCTCGGCGATCTGCGCCTTCTTCTTGGCGTTGTCCGAGAGCAGTTGCTCGCGCGATTGGGTGGCCGCGGTCATGTACTGGTCGTAGTTGCCCGGGAACAGGCGCAGCTCGCCGTAGTCGAGGTCGGCCATGTGAGTGCAGACCGAGTTCAGGAAGTGACGGTCGTGGGAAATGATGATCATGGTGCTGTTACGCGCCGTCAGAATCGTTTCCAGCCAGCGGATGGTGTTGATGTCCAGGTGGTTGGTCGGTTCGTCCAACAGCAGCACGTCCGGGTCGGAAAACAGCGCCTGGGCCAGCAATACACGGAGTTTCCAGCCCGGTGCGACTTCGCTCATCGGGCCGAAATGCTGCTCCAGCGGAATGCCCAGGCCGAGCAGCAATTCGCCGGCACGGGATTCGGCGGTGTAGCCGTCCATCTCAGCGAACTCACCTTCGAGCTCGCCGACCTTCATGCCGTCCGCTTCGCTCATCTCGGGCAAGGAGTAGATGCGGTCGCGCTCTGCCTTGACCTTCCACAGGTCCTCATGGCCCATGATCACGGTGTCGATCACGTTGAATTCTTCGTAGGCGAACTGATCCTGGCGCAGCTTGCCCAGGCGTACGTTCGGTTCGAGCATGACCTGGCCACCGGAAGGCTCCAGATCCCCACCGAGAATCTTCATGAAGGTCGACTTGCCGCAGCCGTTGGCGCCGATCAGGCCGTAGCGGTTGCCACCGCCGAATTTGACGGAAACGTTTTCGAACAGCGGCTTGGCACCGAACTGCATGGTGATGTTAGCGGTAGAAATCAAAGACTTGTCCTGCGGGAATTAACAACGGGTGGTTAAGCGCCTTTCTCTGTTCCCTATGCCAGCCCATACCATTCTGATTCTGGCAGGCAGCTTTTCGAGCCCGCTCCAATTGGAGATCGAGCCCAGCCATTGGCTTAGGTTAAGAGCAACATCTGGACGCTATGCCCAGCTTGGCTTGCGCTGAACGTGAGATCAGGCTGGCCGATGGGCACATGGTTGCGTAGGTATGTCGGGCGTCGTATTGCCGGTGCTGACGAGGCGGTAAGCAGGTAGCGCGGCGTGAAAGTGGTGAATGGTAACACTTGGCAATTCAATCCACAGCCAGCGTCTGTCTTGCAGCAAGACGAAAGGCCGCTCATCAGACCACGGCAACCTCAGCCAATGGCGGCGCAGTGTCGCTAAGCGCTGTGATTCAGCCGTCCGGTGAACGGTACAGGTGCCTCGTGTCGACGTTGTACAGCGCTGAGTCCGCGAAGGCTTCAGCCGTCAGCACGCGGCCGACAAGGATCAAGGCGGTACGGCGAAAGCCTTTCTCGCTGACCTTCGCCTCGATGTCGGCCAGCGTGCCCATGACCCAATCCTGATCGGGCCAGCTGGCGCGGTGCACCACGGCGATCGGGCAGTCAGTGCCGTAGTGCGGTTCCAGCTCGGCAACGATGCGTGACAGATGCTGCACGCCAAGATGAATCGCCATGGTCGCGCCATGTCGGGCCAGATCGTGCAGATGCTCACCGGGTGGCATGTCCGATTTGGTGGCGTAGCGGGTCATGATCAATGTCTGGGAGACCTGCGGCAGCGTCAGTTCGACGTCCAGCAGTGCAGCGCAGGCCGCCGTCGCGGTCACGCCCGGAACGATCTGGAAGGCGATGCCGAGCCGGCGCAGATGGCGGATCTGCTCGCCGATGGCACCGTACAGCGACGGGTCGCCCGAATGCACCCGTGCCACATCCTTGCCCTGCGCATCGGCCTGCTGGATCAGCTCGATGATTTCATCCAGGTGCAGCTCGGCTGTGTTGATCACCTGTTCGGCACTATGGCCTTCAAGTACGGCGGCCGGGACCAGCGAACCGGCGTAGAGAATGACCGGGCAACTGCGCACCAGACGCTGCCCTTTGACGGTGATCAGTTCCGGATCGCCAGGGCCGGCGCCAATGAAATAGACGGTCATGCAAACTCCAGATCAAGGAAGACGGGTGATAGCCAAGGCGCAGGACGCATTGGCGGAGCGCAGCTTTCGACACAGCAATCGGGCTTTCTGACTACCCATGAGGTCGGCCTGTGCGAGGGCGCTGGCCTCGGCAAGTCCAGCGCTGCCGGTCAGGGCCTTGCTGCGCGGCGAATGCTCGCTGACCGCCGCATCATAGGGGGCAAGCTGCGTGGCAGACAGCAATGCAAGGGGTAGCCTCAGGTGCGCGGCCAGCGCCTGCAGACCCGGTTCGTTCGCCTTGATCTCACTACTGGCCAGGGAGCTGAGCGCGACAGTCGTCAATCCGTGATCCCGCAAGGCGCGATGCAGCAGCGCTTCGAGCTCGACCCGGCTGCAGCCCTTGCGGCACCCCAGCCCTGCGACGAGTAGCGACTCGCCCGATACTGGACGGGACTCGGGTGCGGATGAATTTTCGATGGCGGTTGGGATGGGCATAGCGCTCGTAAGGGTGGACCGCAGCTGATCACGGTCATGAAAACGGCGCGCAAGAACAGCACGAAGCTTTCCCGAGCGTCAACCGGGCGATTGACCCGCTCCCGGCCTCTGCGTAGCCTTCACACGTCGAGGTTCTCTGGCGATGCCAGAGCTAAGAGGGAACACGGAAAGCCGTGGCTGCCCCCGCAACTGTAAGCGACTTGACCCTTGGGAGTGCTTTGTCGAGCACACCAGCCACTGCGCATGGCGCGGGAAGGCGAGGGATATTGGCAGACGCACCCCGCGTCGCCCGGTCGTGAGCCAGGAGACCTGCCTCGCCACACAATTGACAACCGGGCGGGGTGCTCCGGTGGTGCTTGTTGGCGCACGTCGCCACGTAAGTGTCCGCCTGCCTGCTCATCTTTTTCCGATGCTCGCAGGGCCACGATGAAAACCCTTTCCAAACTTCCCGTCACCATCGTCACCGGCTTTCTCGGTGCCGGCAAAACCACCTTGCTGCGCCACATGCTGAGCAATGCCGAAGGGCGACGGATTGCCGTGATCGTCAACGAGTTCGGCGAGCTTGGCATTGATGGCGAAATCCTCAAGCAGTGCTCCATCGGTTGCAGCGAAGAAGAGGCGAACGGCCGAGTGTTCGAACTGGCCAACGGCTGCCTCTGCTGCACCGTTCAGGAAGAGTTCTTTCCGGTGATGCGCGAGCTGGTGGCGCGTCGTGGTGACCTCGACCACATCCTCATCGAAACCTCGGGTCTGGCATTGCCCAAGCCGCTGGTGCAGGCCTTCAACTGGCCGGAGATCCGTAACGCGTGCACGGTCGATGCGGTGATTACCGTGGTCGACAGCCCGGCGGTTGCGGCCGGCACCTTTGCAGCCTTCCCGGACCAGGTCGATGCTCAGCGCAAACTCGATCCCAATCTCGACCACGAGTCGCCGCTGCATGAGCTGTTCGCCGATCAGCTGGCAAGCGCCGATCTGGTCATCCTCAACAAGGCCGACCTGCTGAGCCCCGACGCACTCGCTGCGGTCCGGGCCGAGGTGGCCGAGGAGCTTCCCGAAGCGGTCAAGGTCATCGAGGCCCATGGCGGCGAGCTGCCGTTGAGCGTGCTGCTGGGTCTCGATTGCGAAACCGAACTGCACATCGACGGGCGCAAGACTCATCACGATCTGGAAGACCACGAGGAGCACGATCACGATGCCTTCGACTCGTTTGCGGTCGAGCTGCCGGAGGTGCCTGAAGACAAGCTGCTGCAGGTACTGAAGAGCGCCGTGATCAAGCACGGAATCCTGCGCATCAAGGGCTTCGCTGCGGTTCCGGGCAAGCCGATGCGCCTGTTGTTGCAGGGCGTCGGGCAACGGTTCGACAAGCACTTCGACCGCCCTTGGCAGGCCGGTGAGGCGCGCGTCAGCAGGCTGATCATCATCGGCCAGGCGCTCGACCCCTCGGCGATCAATGCTGAACTGAACGCTGCACTGGCAGGCTGACCGGCCGTGCATCTGCTGCGCACCCAGCCCGGCCAGCAACTGCCGGCCGACAGCATTGCCGACCTGGGCCAGACGCCCGGGGAAATCGTCGTGCTGTGCACGGGTGATTCGCACCTGTCATTGCTTGCCGAGGTGGCCGGACAACTGCCCGAGGACTACCCCAGCCTGCGCCTGGCGAGTCCGGCGCAGCTGGGCAACAACGCGTCGATCGACTTCTATGTCGAGCAGGTGTTGCAGCATGCAAAGGTCATCCTGATTTCCGTGCACGGCGGCGTCAGTTACTGGCGCTACGGGATCGAGCGTCTGGTGGAGCTGGGCCAGCGCGGCGCGACTGTGATCATGGTCCCGGGCGATGACAGCGCCGATCCCGAATTGAGCGAGCTGAGCAACGTTCTTGCCGAGGATAGCCGCCGGCTGTGGCAGTTCCTGCGCCAGGGCGGCGTCGACAACGCGCGCCAGTTCTACCACTGCATCGCCAGCCGCTGGTTGGGCCGAGACTACGCCTGGCGTGAGCCCGAGGCGCTGGCGCGGGTGGCGATCTATCACCCGCGCCATCCATCCGCGACGCTGGCTGACTGGCAGCGCGACTGGCACGCGGATGCACCGGTGGTCGGGCTGATCTTCTATCGCACCCAGGTACAGGCAGCGAACACCGGCTTTATCGACACCTTCTGCGAAAGGCTGACTGCGCAAGGGCTTAACCCCTTGCCCATCGCGGTCGCCAGCCTGAAGGAGGCGGCTTGCCTCGCGCAGGTCGAAACCTGGCTGGAGCAGAGCGCCGCCGGGGTAATCATCAACACCACAGGCTTTGCCCAGTCCAGCCCGGATGCGCCAAACCTGCGGCCGTTTCAGCTGGACGTTCCGGTGCTGCAAGCCATCTGCGCGCTAGACAACCACGAACAGTGGCAGGCCAATGCGCAGGGTCTGGGCTCGCGTGACCTGGCGATGCATATCGTGCTGCCGGAGCTGGACGGTCGGCTGATCACCCGACCCATCAGCTTCAAGGGCCTGGCCTGGCGCAGCGAGCGCAGCCAGAGCGACGTGATCTGCTATCAGCCGCATCTGCCGGGCATGGACCACGTGGCCGAGCTGGCCTGGCGCTGGGCGCGGCTGGCGCGGCTGCCGAACAGTGGCAAGCGCGTCGCCCTGATCCTGGCCAACTACCCCACACGAGATGGGCGCATCGGCAACGGTGTCGGGCTGGATACCCCGGCAGCCGCGCTGAACATTCTCCGTGCGCTGCAGGCGCAGGGGTATCCGGTTGCCGATCTGCCGGACAGCGGCACCGCTTTGATTCACGAGCTACTCGGTGGGGTCACCAATGATCTCGACAACCTGGATCTGCGACCTTGCGCGCAGAGTTTGGCAATGGAGGAATACCGGGCCTTTTTCGAGCAGTTACCGGCCGCCAATCAGCAGGCAGTGATCGAGCGCTGGGGCATGCCCGAGCAGGACCCGATGTTCCGCGCCGGCCGGCTGATGATTGCCGGGCTGCGCTTCGGTTCGACCTTCGTCGGCATTCAGCCGGCGCGTGGCTATCAGCTGGACGTGGCGGCGATGTATCACGATCCCGATCTGGTTCCGCCGCATGGCTATCTTGCGTTCTATGGATGGTTGCGCAAAGGCTACGCAGCCGATGCGGTCATTCACGTCGGCAAGCATGGCAATCTCGAATGGCTGCCGGGCAAGAGCGTCGGTCTGTCCGACAGCTGCTGGCCGGACGTGGTGATCGGCGCGATGCCGAACATCTATCCCTTTATCGTCAACGACCCGGGCGAGGGCGCTCAGGCCAAGCGGCGCACCCAGGCGGTGATCATCGATCACCTGATGCCGCCGCTGACCCGCGCCGAAAGTTACGGCCCGCTGCGCGATATCGAGCGATTGGCCGACGAATACTACGAAGCCAGCCAGCTCGACTTGCGCCGTGCCGCGGAACTGCGCAGCGAGATTCTGGTGCTGGTGCGCGCTGCCAACCTCGACCGCGAGCTGGGGCTGCAACTTAGCGACGATCCCAACAGCTGGCTGCCGCAGCTCGATGCCTACCTCTGCGACCTGAAGGAGTCGCAGATTCGCGATGGTTTGCACGTGTTCGGCGAGTCCCCTGGCGGGCAACTGCGGCGCGACACCTTGCTCGCGCTGCTGCGCATTCCGCGCGGTGATGGGCAGGGCGCCAATGCGAGTCTGCTGCGCGCCCTGGCCGATGACCTGGCCCTGGGCTTCGATCCCATCGACTGCGACATGGCGGCGCCCTGGCACGGGCCGCGTCCGGACTTGCTGGCACACTGCGATGCCAGCTTCTGGCGCACGGCGGGCGATACCCGTGAGCGCCTGGAGCTGCTTGCGCTGGAGCTGATCGAAGGCGAATCCGCAGGGCTCGGTCCGGCCAGCCGCAAAGTGCTGCAGCAGCTTCAACACCGAATCGCGCCATTGCTCGACAGTTGCGGGAGCGAAGAAATGGCCGGCTTGCTGGCCGCGTTGCAGGGCCGCTTCGTCCCGGCTGGCCCCAGCGGCGCGCCGAGCCGGGGACGTCTCGATGTACTGCCGACCGGGCGTAACTTCTATACCGTCGATGTGCGCAACCTGCCCACGCCCACGGCCTGGCGAATCGGCGCGCAGGCGACCGAGCGCCTGCTAGAACGGCACATGCAGGATCACGGCGATTACCTCCGGCAACTCGGCCTGTCCATGTGGGGCACTGCAACCATGCGCACCGGTGGCGACGATATTGCCCAGGCCATGGCGCTGCTGGGCGTGCGGCCGGTCTGGCAGCCCGGAAGCGGGCGGCTGGAGCGCTTCGAGATCGTGCCGCTCGAAGAGATGGGTCGGCCGCGGGTGGATGTGACGCTGCGGGTTTCCGGCTTTTTCCGCGATGCCTTCGCCAACCTGATCCGCGTGTTCGACGAGGCGGTGCAGGCGGTGGCAGATCTCGACGAACCAGAGGATATGAACCCGCTGTCGGCTCGGGTCTGGCGCGAATCGCTCGAACTTGAAGACGGTGGCCTTGAGGAAGCGGAAGCGCGGCGCCAGGCCGGCTGGCGGATATTCGGCTCCATGCCGGGTGCTTACGGTGCGGGCGTGCAGAACGTCATCGATGATCGTCGCTGGCAGAGCCGCGAAGACCTAGCCGAGGTGTACCTGAACTGGGGTGGCTATGCCTATGGCAAAGACGCCGAAGGCCTGCCAGCACGGGCGCGCTTCGCCGAGCGGCTGCAGCAGGTTCAGGCGGTGCTGCAGAACCAGGACAACCGCGAGCACGACATTCTCGACTCCAACGACTACTACCAGTTTCAGGGCGGCATGCTGGCCGCCGCCGAGACCCTGCGCAGCGGGTCGGTCGCGAGTTACCACGGCGACAACAGCCAGCCGGACAACCCGAAAATCCGCAGCCTGAAAGAAGAGTTGGGCAGGGTGGTGCGTTCGCGTGCAGCGAACCCCAAGTGGATCGCCGGCATGAAGCGCCACGGCTACAAGGGCGCCTTCGAACTGGCGGCCACCGTGGATTACCTGTTCGCCTTTGATGCCACCACCGAGTTGATCGACGATCACCAGTACGCGCTATTGGCCGATGCCTACGTGTTGGACGGGGACACTCGCGAGTTCATCCAGCAGCACAACCCCGAGGCGCTGAAAGACATCCTCGAACGCTTGTTGGAGGCGCAACAGCGCGGACTCTGGGAAGAGCCCGGCGACTATCGGGAAGCGTTGGAAAACCTGCTGATCGACAGTGAGGAATCATGAGTCCCGGCATTTCCTTTGACTCACTGGGGTCGGCTAGCGGCGAGTCGCGCTTGTCCTATGCCCGCATGATATCGACGTGGCTTAACCCGCCATCGGTGTGGTGCGTGCCATGGCGTGGTGGGTTACGCGGCGCGTCACGATCGCTTGCGTATCGCTGTCCCGAGTTCTGCGCCGCTAACCCACCCTACATATTCCTCTTTGCCCCTACGGATGCCTGCCATGCCCGATAGTCACTTTCCCCTGGCCGCCGTGGTGGGTGCCGATGATCTGAAGTTGGCCCTGTGCCTGGCTGCGATCGATCCGGCGATTGGCGGCGTGCTGATCGAAGGGCCTCGCGGCATGGCCAAGTCGACCCTGGCGCGAGCGCTGGCGGACCTGCTGCCGAGCGGCCAGTTCGTCACCTTGCCGCTGGGCGCCAGTGAGGAGCGCATCGTCGGCTCGCTGGACCTCGATGCCGCATTGGGCGAGGGACGCGCCGAGTTTTCTCCGGGCTTGCTGGCCAAGGCCGACGGCGGTGTGCTCTATGTCGATGAGGTCAATCTGCTGCCGGATCATCTGGTCGATTTGTTGCTCGATGCAGCCTCCAGCGGCGTCAATCACGTCGAGCGTGACGGCGTGTCCCATCGCCACACGTCGCGCTTCGTGCTCGTCGGCACCATGAATGGCGAGGAGGGCGAGTTGCGGCCGCAGTTGCTCGACCGCTTCGGCTTGAACGTTGCGCTCGACGCCCAACCGCAGCCTGCTCAGCGTGCGGAAATCGTGCGGCGCCGGTTGAGTTTCGATGCCGATCCGAGCAGTTTCCTATACAGCTGGTCGGTTCAGCAGGAGGCGTTGCGCGCGCGCTGCCAGAGCGCTCGGACGCTGTTGGCGGACGTTCCTCTGGACGATGCCGCACTGGAGCAGATCAGCCAGCGTTGCTTTGCCGCCGAGGTCGACGGATTGCGCGCGGATCTGGTCTGGCTGCGCGCGGCCCGTGCTCATGCGGCCTGGCGTGCCTCAGCGCGAATCGAGGATGAAGATATCGAGGCCGTCGCCGGTTTCGTGTTACGCCATCGTCAGCGGCAAGCGACTCCTCCTTCGACTGCCCCGCAATCACCGCCGCCACGCGAGGCCGACCAGCCCGGCGCGCCTCGGCAGCAAAACGAGGGCGCGGGTGACTGGGGGCAGTTGCCGGCCCAGGCGCAGCCGGTGGGCGCACGGCGTGAGCCACCGCAATGGCCAAAAAAGTCCTGAGCATCCGCCCACGCAACGCCCGCGGCGTGGATGCACGAGCAGCACCGGGCAACCTGAACGGCGGTCGGCAGGGCGCCGCTCGCAGTGGCGCAGCGGGACGGATCGACTGGGCAGCCACCTTTTTGCTCAATGGGCGACCGCACCGCCGTGAAGATCTGGTGATGCGCCCGCGCAGCCTGCGGGCAAGCGAGCTGTGGCTGGTCATCGTCGATGCTTCGGGCTCGACGCGTCGACATGGCGCGCTGAGCAAGGCCAAGGGGCTGCTCGGCGAAGTCTTCGAACAGGCCCGGCGTAAACGTGTCCGTCTGGCTTTGATGCAGGCCAACGGAACGCGCGCCGATTGGGTCTGGCCGGGCCGCAAGGTCGAAGCTGCACAGCAGCAATGGCTGGCTGATCTCGGTGCCGGAGGCGGTACGCCCTTGCTGGACGCACTGCGGCAGGCGGCTGAATGGCAGACGCGTCGGCAACGGCTGAAGCCCGCCGAGCAGCATCGATTGCTGGTCTTCACCGATGGCCGGCTGCGTGACGTGGACGCCCTGAAACCGAGCCGTTGTCCGGCCCTGCTGGTGGATATCGAGAGTTCGCCGATTCGCCTCGGCCGCGCACGGCAATTGGCCGAGCAACTGGGCGCGGAGTATCGACACATCGATACGCTCGCGGCCCTCAATGACAAACTTTGAACAACAAACCCTGAGCGCAATGGAGCCGGAATCCGTGAAAACCCTATTGATTATCGGCATTGGCGCAGGTGATCCCGACTTTATGACGGTTCAGGCGATCAAGGCGCTGAACCGCGTCGACGTGTTTTTCCTGATGGACAAGGGCGCCTCGAAGGACTCGCTCATTCATCTGCGCAAACACATTTGCGAACGCTTCATCGAAACGCCGGGGTATCGCTTCGTCGAGGCGGAATGCCCCGAGCGCGTTCGAGGCGTCGCTGACTACCGGGCCAGCGTTGTCGACCTCAATCAGGACAAGCAGCGGGTATTCGAGCAGATGGTTCACCACGAATTGGCCGACGGTGAGGTGGGCGGTTTTCTGGTCTGGGGGGACCCGGCGCTGTATGACAGTACGCTGCGTATCGTAGAGGACATCGTGCAGGCCAGCCCGGAGCCGATCAGCTACGAGGTGATTCCTGGTATCACCAGCCTGCAAGCGTTGGCAGCCCGGCATAAGGTCTGCTTCAACAGCATTGGCCAGGCCTTTCAGGTCATGCCCGCCCGGCGACTGGCCGAAGGCTTCCCCGAGGGGCTGGACAGCGTGCTGGTGATGCTCGATGCGCGGGACACCTATTGCCTGTTCGTCGATCAGGAGATGGATATCTACTGGGGCGCATACGTGGGCACTGCGGATGAAGTGCTGATTGCCGGAAAGGTCGGGGAGGTTGCGGAGGAGATTCGCAGCACCCGCGCCGCGTTGCGCGAGCGGCATGGCTGGATCATGGACAGCTACTTGCTGCGGCGCCGCAGCGCTGACGAGGCGTGATCGCCAGCGCTGGGCAAGCCTAGATCAGGCGGTCGCGAGTGTTTTCACCGTGGTGAAACGGCTGATCAGCGGGTTGTCGCCATAGCGCTTGAGCGTACGTACCACCAGGCAGGTAAACAGCGGCTCGAGCAGCACCAGTGGCAGGTAGGACACGGCAAACAGCGCCCAATTCTGCAGCGGCGTGGGTTCGTTACCCAGCGACAGCCAGAAGCCGACCATCAGCACCACGCCGCCGTAGAACGCGGCGTCGAACTTGACCACCTCGGCCCAGCGGATGACGCGTCCGCCTTCAGCGAAGAAGTGCCGACCGAGCAGGCCATGGGCGGCGATCAGCGGAAGGATCAGCGACAGCGAGTTGACTGCCAGGTGCACCAGATCGGTCGGCTCGAACAGCAGCCCTTGCAGCAGCAGGCCGATGGCGAATCCGAACAGCGTCGGCACGAAACCGAAGATCACATACACCGCCGACGCGCCTACGAAGTGCAGTTCCGAGGCGCCGACCGGCATATGGAAGACCTCCATAAATACCGAGAAGAACAGCGCGGCGAGCAGGGTCTTCATCCAGATGTCCGGCCGCCACATGAGCTTGGGCAGGAATACGGCCAATGTGGAAACGGCTGCGGCGTTGGCAAAGACGATTTTTGCGGCGTTGAGTACGCCAGGTTCGATATGCATCGTTCTCCCTCCGAGGGATGCGGGTTGAAAGGCGCCGGGATCGGCACGCTGATGGCAGGTCTCCTGGCTCGCGGGTCGTCGTGCACCTGCGTCTTCCCAGCCGATCAGGCCAGTGACTTCATTGCAGGTGAACTCGCCGTTCACAGTTGCGGGGGCAGCGCAGGAATAGCCCGTGGGCGTACCTGCTTCCCTCTTGCCTCTGCCTTTGGGGCAGAACCATCAAGCGTCGCTAGGGTAATGGGTTTACTGGTATTGAGCACGTCTAAAACGCGGGCTCGGTTTAGAAGGCCGGATAGCTTCTGGGGGTGTAAACCCAGTCGCCTCCGCCTGGTTTGGCGAACCGGCAGGTCTGCGACGAGCCGATGATGACCAGCGTGCGCATATCCACCTGTTCGGGTACTAGTTCCCCAAGCGTGGTGACGGTCAGCATTTCGGCTGGTCGCCCCACGTCCCGGCCCAGCACCACAAGGGTGTCCGGCGTGCGCTGTTGGCGGAGGATCTCCAGGGCCCGGCCGAGCTGCCAGGGTCGCGCCTTGGAAATGGGGTTGTAGAAGGCCATGACCAGATCGGCCGCTGCAGCATGCTCCAGACGCTTCTCGATCAGCGTCCAGGGCTTGAGATTGTCCGATAGCGAGATCATGCAGAAATCGTGACCCAGCGGCGCGCCGGCTCTTGCCGCGGTCGCCAGCGCTGCAGAGACGCCCGGCAGGATCTGCAGATCGACGGCGTGCCAGCGCGGGTCGCTTGATGCGTGCAGTGCTTCCAGTACGGCCGCGGCCATGGCAAATACACCGGGATCGCCGGATGAGATCACCACGACCCGACGACCACTGGCGGCGAGCTCGAAGGCGTGGCCCGCGCGCTGCAGTTCCTCGCGGTTGTCGCTGCTGTGGCTGACCTGACCCGGCCGTAGCGGGCCGGCCATCTTGATGTAGGTTTCGTAACCGAGCAGGTCCTGCGCCTCGTCCAGTGCCTGCCGCGCCGCAGGCACCATGAACTCGGGTGCGCCGGGACCGAGGCCGATCACCGTCAGCGAGCCGCGCGGCTGACCAATCTTCTCAACCTCGATGAGCCCATCTGCCATTAACAGACGCACGCGCTGGCTGCGGCTGTGCTGCGGCGGCAGCTGTTCGGCGTCATCGCTGTAACGGATCGGCAGGTCCAGTTGGCTGGCGACCTGTTGCAGTTCGGCGCTCGTAATAAGGTCGGGCGGGGCGATCAGGCAGGCCAGGCTATGCGGGGATAGACCAGATTCATCGATAAGCTGCTGCACTTCCGCATCCAGTTCCGGGCCGCCGTGTTCGATATGGATCGCGACCTGCCGGGGGTGAATGCTCAGCGCGGAAGCGTCGTCCTGCCTGAGCGGGCTGACGGTGACCCGGTGTTTCGCATTCGGGTCGAGTGGCAGGCTGAGTTCATCCAGCCAGGGCGCAGGTCCTTCGACCCGCACCGGCGCACCTGCCAGGAGATCGCTGACGAATCGCTTGCCTTGTTCCAGATCTGCCAGCACGTAGCCGGGCGGAGGGGAGAGCAGGCAGGCGCCGAAGCGCAGCTCGCCGCTGGTGGTGATGGCCGGGTTGACCTCCAGCGCGTCGGCGATCTCCCGGGCCATGCGGTTTACGCCTGCCAGGCCGCCGAGCAAGGGCACCACGGCGCTGCCATCTTCACCGACCACCAGTACCGGAGGCTCGTTGTCCTTGTCGCCGAGCACCGGGGCCAGACTGCGGATCACGATGCCGGCTGCGCAGAGCGCGATGATCGGTGTGTTGGCTCGATACAGATCGCGCAGGTGCTCGCCGAAGTTTTCGTACGGCCTGTCGACCTCGTCCGTGCGGCCTCGGAGCCCGTGAATCTGCGCCTCAGGGTAGAGGCGCTGGATCCGTCGGGCGGTTTCGAGGGCGGAGGCGCCGAGTACGACAATGGCGGGTGCTGGGGTTTCGGGGCCGGGCATAGTGCATCCGATAAATCAGGGTAGACGGGTGGATGAGGATGGCTTCTAGCCGCGCCATTTCTCGCCAGGAACGAGGATCATCGAGAAGTACGGGGACGACATCGGCTCCACCTGATCCAGCGGGACGATCTTCTGGTTGGCCATGGTGGCCCGTTCGACGTAGTGCGCACGCTGCTCAAGCCCAAGCTCCTGCAGCACGCGGCGAACCTTTTCGAAGTTGCGCCCGAGTTTCATGATCACCGCCGCTTCGGCGTCGCGAAGGCGTTGCTTGAGTTCCGGCTCCGGCAGCACGCCGGACAAAACGGAGAGGCTCTGATTGCGGTAGACCAGGGGCGTGCCGAGCACCGAGGTGCAGCCCAGCATCGAGCAGACGCCGGGCACTACCTCGACCGGATAATGAGCCGCCAAACGATCGTGCAGATACATGTAGGAGCCGTAGAAGAACGGATCGCCTTCGCAGATCACCGCCACGTCGCGTCCGGCGTCGAGTTCAGCGGCAATCTGCACCGCGCAGGTATCGTAGAAATCGCTGATCACATCCTCGTAGGAGAACGGCGGCGCGAGTTTTTCGGTGGTGACCGGGTAAACCAGCGGCATGCGCTGCTGCGCGTCAGTCAGGTGCTGCTCGATGATGCCGAAGGCGTTGCCGCCCTGGCCCTTGCTGGCTTTCGCCTTGGCCACGAAATACCCGACCACCGCCGCGCTCTGCAGCAGACGCAGGGCCTTCAGTGTGATCAGTTCCGGATCGCCCGGCCCTACGCCAAGGCCGATCAGCCGCCCTTTGCCTTCCATCACTCCACCTCCGTGGCAAGGGCGTTGACCGCGGCCACCGCCATCGCACTGCCGCCGCGCCGACCGCGCACCACCACGTAGGGCACGCCGCGGCTGTCCGCCGCCAGCGCGTCCTTGGATTCCGCCGCGCCGATGAAACCGACCGGCATGCCGATGATCAGCGCTGGCTTTGGTGCCCCGGCGTCGAGCATTTCCAGCAGGTAGAACAGCGCGGTCGGGGCATTGCCGATCACCACCACGCTGCCTTGCAGATGCTCACGCCAGTGCTCCAGCGCCGCCGCAGAGCGGGTATTGCCGAGCGTCTGCGCCAGATCCGGCACGCCGTCGTTGTGGAGGGTGCAGATGACCGGGTTGGCCATCGGCAAGCGCGGCCGGGTGATGCCTTCGGCCACCATACGTGCGTCGCAGAGGATCGGCGCGCCGGCCTGCAGCGCTGCACGACCGGCCGCTCCGGCACCGGGAGAGAAGGCGAGATCGCTGACGATATCGACCATTCCACAGGCGTGGATCACCCGCACGGCGAGTTTTTCCATGTCAGGCGGAATCGCACTGAGGTCGGCTTCTGCCCGAATGGTGGCGAAGGAGCGCCGGTAGATTTCCTGGCCGTCGCGGATGTAATCAAGCATTGGTGCGTCCCGTTGCGTGGTGCTGGGCGAGCCACGCGCCTGCGTATTCGATATCCATTGGTGGCGTTAGTGGTTGACCGAAACCGGCCATGCCCACTTGGCGTCCGTAGAGTTGGTAGCGGCCGTCGCCTACGGCGAGCAGCGTGAACGGCGCGACATGCGCAGCCGCGCAGGAGCGCGGGCAGCCGCTGAGGTGTACCCGCGGGTGCGGAGCGTGCTGTTGCAGGCATCTCGCCAGTTTCAGCGCATCGTTTTTGGTGTCGGCCAGCCCGCGTGCGCAGCCGGCAGAACCGGTGCAGGCAATCAGATTGGCCAGCGGGGCGGCGTTGTCGGTGAGCAGTCCCGCCAGGTCGAGCGCGCCGAGCAGGGTATCTGCGTCGTCGACCTGTACATTCGGAATCAGCAGGCCCTGCCAGGGCGTCAGTCGCAGGCTGCCATCGCCGTGCAGCCGCGCCAGTTCGGCGACGGCGAGGAGCTGTTGAGCGTCTATCCGCCCGAGTGGCGCGCTGGCAGCAACCATGGCCAACCCTGGCTGGCGCTGCATGATGATGCCAACTGGCGCGTCTGCCGCCGGGTTTTGTCGTGGCCAGTCGGCCGGTACCGGCAATACAACGAATGGCAGGCGCGCCTGTATCCGCAGCAAAAAAACCTCGGCCGGGATGGATTCGAGCAGCTGGCGCATGCGCCTCTGCTCCGGTCCGGCACTTTCCAGAAAAATCAGCAGGATCGCTTCAACCAGCTGCACGGCATCAGTTGCAGCGACCAGACCCAGCGGCCTGTCGGTCGGACAGCCTGCCAGTCCGAATGCCAGCCGCTGCGGAGTGCCGGGGAGGGCGCGCAACCAGAGGTCATGGGCGTGTTCGAGCATGCACAGACTTTCGCCACCGTCGAGCTGGAGGGCGAACTTGGCAGACAGGGCGTGCAGGGCTCGGTTGTCCTCCAGCAGCGCCAGTAGTGCTGCTGCCAGCGGACGGGTGTCCATGTGCTGCTGACGATCCAGGCCGGCAGCGGGGCTCAGCATGAGATTGCGCACGTCGTCGGCGTCGGCAACCGAGGGCCCGAGGTTCGCCTCCAGCAGCGCGCGGATAAGGTCCCGTTCCGCCTCGGTGCGGACGCCGCGTATCTGCAGGTTGCTGCGGTTGGTCAGCTCAAGCACGCCGCTGGCAAAGCGCTGCGCTGCGTCGGCAATTGCACGCGCCTGATTGTTAGCAAGGGTGCCGCCGGGCAGTTTTATTCGGCAGATGCCGCCGTCCAGTGCCTGCACGATGCGCAGCAGGCCGGGGCACGCGCTGGGGCGTGGAATGGGCAGTTCACTCATGAGACATGGTCGCGCACGGTGTCACCTGAAACTAAAGACGCGGCGACCAGACCGGCTGAGTTCGGCGAACTCAGTTGGCATCGGTACACCCCGCCCGATGTTGGCACTCGCGACCAGCGTCGTCGGCAGGTCTCCTGGCTGACAGGTCTTCATCATCCGCGGCCTTCCCGGTTTCCCAGTGGCATGCGTGCGGAGGATTCGCTGTTTACAGTTGCGGGGGCAGCTCGGTCACGATCATGAGATCGCTCCGTATTCCCTCTTAGGCCCTTGGCGTAGTCGCGGCGGGCACCGACGAAGGCGCTATTATGCCCGCTTTGCCCGATGACGCGACAGTCAAGGCTGTCGCCCGACGAAGGCTGGCCTAGCGATGTGGGGGAGGCGGATGACACCCTGGTTGACGGTGGTAGGGATCGGCGAAGACGGCTGGTCAGGACTCGGCGACGTGGCTCGACAGGCGCTTGGTGAGGCGACGTGCATCATTGGCGGCGAACGGCAGCTGGCGCTATTGCCGGCCGAGCTGCAGTGCCGGTTAGAACGCTGGCCGAGCCCGTTCAGCCTCGAGCCGGTGCTCGCACGGCGCGGTACGCCCTTGTGCGTACTGGCGAGTGGTGACCCGATGTTCTATGGCATCGGCGCCACTCTCGCACGGCATTTGAATGCCACAGAGATGCGCGCGTTCTCAGCGCCGTCGTCCGTGTCTCTGGCGGCGGCACGCCTTGGCTGGCCATTGCAGGACGTGGAGGTCGTTTCTCTGGTTGCCAGGCCGCTCGCGGCGCTGAACGCCCGGATATTTCCCGGCGCGCGTCTGTTGATCCTCTGTAATGACGGAACGAGCCCTGCTCAGGTCGCACAATTGCTGACGAGCCGGGGCTTCGGCGCTAGTCGGCTGACCGCCTTGGAGCACCTGGGCGGCGCAAAGGAGCGCCGTCTGGACGCCCTCGCAGCCGAATGGGCATTCGATGCGATCGCCGATCTGAATCTGCTGGCAGTCGAGTGTATGGCCGACGTGGATGCCAATTGCTTGCCGCTCACACCCGGTCTTGCCGATCATCTCTACCGACACGATGGCCAGCTGACCAAACGGGACGTGCGGGCTCTGACCCTGGCTCGCCTCGCTCCCATGCCCGGCGAATTGCTCTGGGACGTCGGCGCCGGCTGCGGCTCCATCGGCATCGAGTGGATGCGTGCTCATCCCGGCTGCCGGGCCATCGCGGTGGAGGCCGATGCCGGGCGTCAGGCGCATATCGAACACAATCGCGATGCGCTGGGCGTTCCCGCATTGAAATTGGTGGCCGGTCGCGCACCCGAGGCGTTGGCGGGCCTTCCCGAGCCGGATGCGATCTTCATCGGTGGTGGCGTCACGGTTCCGGGTGTGATGGAGCATTGCTGGGCCAGCTTGAAGCCGGGTGGACGACTGTTGGCCAACGCCGTGACCCTGCAGAGCGAGGCGCTTCTGATGAGCTGGCGTGAACGCATCGGCGGCGAGCTGACCCGGATTTCGGTGGCGCATGCTCAGCCTTTGGGCGGGTTCGACACCTGGCGTGGTGCGTTGCCGATCACGCTGCTGCAGGTCGAGAAACCGCGATGAAGCGCATCCTCCTGCTCGGCGGCACGGGCGATGCCTTGCGGCTGGCGCGCAGCCTCGGGCCATCGCACATCTACAGTCTCGCCGGTCTGGGCCGCGTGCCCGTTGACCTCATGTGCCAGGTCCGCGTCGGCGGCTTTGGGGGTGCGCAGGGTCTGGCAGCCTTCATCGCGGCGGAATGTATCGACCTGCTGGTCGACGCCACGCACCCCTACGCGGCGCAGATCAGCACCAATGCTGCAAGCGCGGCGGAGCAGGCCGGCATACCGTGCTGGGCATTGCGGCGGCCGGCCTGGCAGGCAGGCGAAGGCGACGACTGGCACGAGGTGAGTGGTTGGGCAGAGTTGACCGAAGCTATGAACGATTTCCGGCGACCCTTCTTCACCCTCGGACGCGAACCGCTGGCGCACCTGCATGAAATTCCTGCTCACCAGCACTGGACCGTGCGCTGCCTGGATGCACAGGCGCCGACTGAACGCGCCGAGATCATCGGTGATCGGGGCCCCTTCAGCCTTGAAGCCGAGCGTCAGCTGTTTGAACGGTTGAACAGCGATGTGCTGATCAGCAAGAACAGCGGCGGCGATTCCACCGAGCCGAAACTGCAGGTGGCTCGCGAGCGAGGTCTGCCGGTGCTGTTCCTGCGCCGGCCGATGCTCCCGGCGGTAACAAGGGAGTTCCTGCGTCGAGATGATCTCCTTACCGCGCTTATGGCCCTCGGCGTGCTCACCGGTGTTTCTACGGGCTGATCGCTCCTTTTCGACCGTCGCTGCTAGACTGCGCGCCGCTAAGGAGAGAGCCAATGACTACCGCTGTTGCACCCTACGCCCGAATCCTGTTCGTCGGCCCCGATTTGTCCGAAGGCTCGTTCGCCGAGGTTTTCAGGGCGCGCCTGGTCGCGCTGCGTGGCGAACAGGCACTGCGGGACGTGATTGATACGGGCTCGGGCTACGATTTGCTTTGGCAGACGGTCGGTGAAAGCGCTCGGCCGCTTCTGGTGATCGACCTTGAGCCGCAAACCAGCAGTGCTCATCTCGACTGGCTGCGTAGCGAACTCATGCAGCTCGACGATGCTGATCGCATCTTCGTAGCCAGCGCGATTGGCACCGCTGAGGCGCTGCCTGTCGAAGCGGCCTGCGCCTTGATCGAGCGGCCGGAATTGCACCTGCCGTGTATCAATGTCGCGCCGCTTCCCGCCGCGCACGCCTGGTCGAAGATTCCCTTACACGAGCACCGTGTGCTGCTGTGCAATGGCCCGCGTTGCACCCGTCGCGGTGCCTTGCCGCTCTGGAAAGGGCTGCGGGAAAAGCTCAAGGCTGCGGGCAGGCTTGAATGCGAGGGTGGCGTGCACATCACCCGCACCCAATGTCAGTTTCCGTGCGATCAAGGCCCGACGCTGAGCGTCTATCCGGCGGGCAAGTGGTATCGCGTGCGCAACGAGGCGGAGGTGACGCGCCTGGTCGACGAGTTGTTTGTCGCCGGACGCGAGGTGCCTGAGCTGCTGATGCCGGATCAATGAAGCCTGATGGCGTTAGCTCCAGCATCCGAGGATAGGGCGACCATCAGGTAGCCCAACGCACTTTATTCGGATGCCTGGATAGCCGCAGGAAGGGCGATAGAGGCGTACTGAGTTTCCGCAGCTGCATACCCGGTACCCCGACCTCAAGCGCTGAGTCACGGCCGGGACGCCGCGTTCGTTACGCAAACCGCGGACCAAAGAAGCAGATACGAATCGTTCCATTGACACTCATGCGCCAAACAGACAGCATTGTTACGATATAACATCGATGTCTTGGGTTTGAGCATGAATAGCGGAAGTACAGTATCGAAGTGGGTAGGCGCTGGAGCGGCGCTGATGTTGGTTGGTGTGCCTCTGGCCGGTGCGCAGGAGGCGGCGGTGCTGGATTCCATTACCGTTACGGCGGACCAGGAACGTGCAGACGGGCCCGTTCAGGGATACCGCGCGCAACGCACACGCAGTGCAACCAAAACCGACACACCTATCGAGGAAATACCCCAGTCGATCAGCGTGATTCCCGCATCCGTGCTGCAGGATCTCGGCAGCCCGCGCGTAGAGAAGGCGCTGGACTTCGCCGGCGGCGTCGCCCGGCAGAACGACTTCGGCGGCTTGACGATGTACGAATACAGCGTCCGCGGGCTGACCACCGGTGAGTTCTATAAAGACGGTTTCAGTGTCAACCGCGGCTTCATGAACCCGCCGGACGCTTCCAATATCGAGCGAGTCGAAGTACTCAAGGGGCCTTCCGCCAGCCTTTACGGACGCGGCGACCCAGGCGGCACCATCAATATCGTCAGCAAGCGGCCGCAGCTCGACAGCTTTGCCCGTCTCGATCTGAGCGCTGGCCGCTGGGATCGCTATCGCACCGCGCTGGACGTGAATACGCCACTCGATGAAGACGGCAACATGCTCTATCGCATGAACATCGCCATCGAAGACAACAACAGTTTTCGCGACCACCGCGAGGCTGAGCGCCAGTTCGTCGCGCCGTCCTTCAGCTGGGAACTGAGCCCTGATACGCGGCTGCTGGTGCAGGCCGAGGTGGTGCGCAACCGCCAGACCTTCGATCGCGGCGTTGTCGCTCCAGGTGGAAAGCTGGGCAAGGTTTCCCGCTCCGCATTTTACGGAGAACCCTCGGATGGGCCGATCAGCAACGACAACGAAACGCTGCAGGCCGAACTCGAACATGATCTGAACGAGGTCTGGACGCTACGCCTGGCCAGCCACTACAAGCAGGGCCGGATGGATGGCTATGCGACCGAAGCGGCAGGGGTCGCAGCAGACGGCCGCACGCTGACCCGCAACTTGCGCTATCGCGACTACGACTGGCAGGACGCGATCACCCAACTGGAGCTGCGCGGGCGTTTCGATACCGGCTCGATCGAGCATCAGCTGTTGATCGGCACCGAGTACGAGCGCTACGCCTTGAGCGAATTCATGCTGCGCTCCGACAATCTACGCACCATCGATCTCTACAACCCGGTCTACGGTGCGCCGCGTCCGGCGTTCAATCCCGCGCGTACGGTCGACCGCAACGAGCTAGTGCATAGCCGGGCGCTGAACCTGCAGGATCAGATGCGCTTTACCGACAAGCTTTTCGGCGTTGTCGGCGCTCGTTATGACCACTACGAGCAACGCCTGGACAATGAGGTTGCCGGCAGGCGCACCGTGCAGACCCATGAAAAGGTCACGCCTCGGGTGGGCGTGCTCTATCAGCTGGTGCCGGAGGTCGGGCTGTTCGCCAACGCCTCGCAGTCGTTCAAACCGAACAACGGTGCGGATTCCAGCGGCGGGACTTTCGATCCGGAAGAGGGCGTTGGATATGAGGCTGGGGTCAAGCTCGACCTGTTCGATGGCCGTCTAGGACTCACCGCCGCCGCGTTCCACCTGACCAAGGAAAACGTGCTGACCAGCGACCCGGCCAATGACGGCTTCCAGATTGCCGCCGGCGAAGTGCGCAGCCGCGGAGTGGACCTACAGCTGGCCGGACAGCTGACCGATGCGATTCGCGTCATTGGCTCTTATGCCTTTGTCGATGCGGAGATTACCCGTGACAACAGGCTGGCCAGTGGCACCCGCCTGCTCAACGTGCCACGCCATAGCGGCAGCGTGCTGACTACCTACGAATTCCTGGACAGCGACCTGCGTGGTCTTTCGCTAGGCGGCGCCGTGAACTACGTGGGTGATCGGGCAGGGCAGGCCGATAGCGACTTCGAGCTGCCGTCGTACACGACTGTGGATCTGCTGGCGCGCTACAAGGCGACGGAAAAGCTGACCCTCGGCGTGAACCTGAACAACGCCTTCGACCGCACCTACTACGAGCGCTCCTACAGCAATCTCTGGGTCATGCCGGGTGAACCGCGCAACCTGAGCGTCAGCCTGTCGCTCGATCTGTAATCCCTTGCCCGGCTAGGCCTGCCATGCCGGGCAAGTTTCTTCGCTTATATTTGGATTTGAAATGAACAAACAACACGTGAGAGTCGCGGCGGTACTAACGCTTATGTTGGCCGCCGGGCAAAGCTGGGCCCACGGTATGTGGACCGAAGAGCGCCGCGGCAATATCGAGGTGATCTATGGGCACGGCGCGGAAGACAACGCCTATGACGCTAAGAAGATTTCCGGCGCATGGGCAGCTGATCAGCGAGGCAAACAGATCCCAGTCACAGTCGAGCGGCTTGAAGACCATGCTCGGCTACAGCCCTTGAATCCACCTGCGGTAATCACCGTTGCGCTGGACAATGGTTATTGGACGCAGGCTCCGGACAAAAAATGGCTCAACGTCGGTGCAAGCAAGGTGGCTGGCGCACTGGATTCCGGGCGTTACTACAAATACAGCCTGGCGGTGCTGAAGGAAGGCGCAAAACTTCCCCCGTTGGATAAGCTCAGCCTGGTCATCGTGCCGCAGACCGACCCGCTGTCCCTCGACATGGGTGAGTCGCTGCCGGTTCAGGTCCTCCTTGACGGAAAGCCAGCTGAAGGAATCGAGCTGATTGGCGACTACATCAATGACCCTGACAAGGTGGTGGCGACGACTGATGCACAAGGTAAAGCGCTCGTGCCAGTGCGTAATCGCGAGTTCAACGTAATTGCAGCATCCACCAGTGTTGCGAATGACGACCCGGATGCCCGCGTCCGGGGCATGTTCACTTCCTTAAGCTTTCGCAAGGCGGATCACCACCACTAAATAGGTGGCCAACCCTCTCAGCTGTGTTCCGGCAGCGCGCGGCTTCAGTGTCGAGGCGCTGTGGGAGCGTTCGCGAGCCAGCGTGCGCTACCATGGCGGCTTTTGCGCCGGACGATCATGTACGCCGACTCGCCCCTTGAACGCTATCAGCAGGCTGTGGCACAGGACGGTTTCGTCCCGGATGCCGCTCAGCAGCTCGCCGTGGCACGGCTCCAGGCCTGCCATGAGGCATTGATTTCGGGCGCGGGAACGCCGCTCGGCGTTTATCTGTGGGGTCCGGTCGGGCGTGGCAAGACCTGGCTGATGGACCTGTTTCACGCAAGCCTGGCCGTTCCGTCGCGGCGGCAGCATTTTCATCACTTCATGCGCTGGGTGCACATCCGGCTGTTCCAGCTCAACGGCACGGCGGATCCGTTGCAAGCGCTGGCCAAAGAGCTCTCGGAAGAAATTCGCGTGCTGTGCTTCGACGAGCTGTTTGTCGGTGACATCGGCGACGCCATCATCCTGGGGCGCCTGTTCCAGGTGCTCTTCGAGCATGGTGTGGTGGTCGTCGCGACCTCCAATCAGCCGCCGGAGCAGCTCTACGCCGACGGCTTCAATCGTGAGCGTTTTCTGCCGGCCATCGATGCCATCGTGCAGCACATGCATGTGGTGGATGTGGACGGTGGCGCCGATCACCGCCTGCGTCCCGGCGCAGCGCAGCAGCGTTACTGGATCGCCCAGCCCGACAACAGCAGCGCGCTGGAGGCGACGTTCGAGGCGCTCGTCGCTGGATCGGTCAGTGCCGAGCCGCTGGCACTCAGTCGTCGCCAGCTGAACGTGGTGCGGCGTAGCGAATTGGTGCTTTGGTGCCGCTTCGCTGATCTCTGCGAGCAGCCGTTTTCCGCGCTGGACTTCATCGAGCTGTGCGACCGCTTTTCGGCGATCCTGATTGCTGACATACCGAGGCTGGGCGGCACGCCGCGTGATGGGCGCATCGCCCGCGGTACCGAAGACGCGGCCGCGCGGGTCGAGGCGGGCGACCGCCAGATACCCAAGCTCGCTGCTCGGGATGATGCCGTGCGCCGCTTCATCGCGCTGGTGGATGAGTGTTATGACCGGCGGATTCCACTCTATATCGAGGCGCAGGTCGCGCTGGATGAACTCTATACCGAGGGCTATCTGGCCTTTCCTTTCCGCCGCACGCTGAGTCGCCTGCGCGAGATGCAGTTGCAGCGTTTTGGCTGAGCGCGCAAGCCTCAGTCGCGGTAGAAGACCTGCACCAGGTGATAGCCGAATTGGCTCTTCACCGGCCCGTGCACTTCACGCAGCGGCTTCTTGAAGATCACCTGATCGATGCTGCGCACCATCTGCCCGGGGCGCACTTCGCCTAGATCCCCGCCTTTTTTGCCGGACGGGCAGGTCGAGTATTTGCGCGCCAGTACGTCAAATGCCTCGCCATTGGCCAGGCGCTTTTTCAGCTGCGCGGCTTCGGCCTCGGTCTTGACCAGAATGTGGCGGCACATGGCTTTGGGCATGTTCGGAGTCCTCGATTGCACAGGGCCGCGATTGTAATCGCGCGGCGGCGAATGTCGACCGGGGATACCGCTTCGATGCAGCCGCTTCGTCACTGCGTGGTCGACGAGCGGTAGTTTTATAGCTGCGTGTGATAGCGCTAACATTCGGCCAAACAAGCACAACAATGGATTCCTCGCATGCCTTCAGTGCATACCTCAAAGGCTTCCGCGCTTCCGGTTCTGGTCGTCATGGGCGTCAGCGGTTCCGGCAAGACCGAGACCAGCCACGCCGTAGCCGACGCGCTCGGCCTGCCGCACATCGAAGCGGACAACTTCCACCCAGCAGAGAACGTGGCGCGCATGCGTGCCGGTACGCCGCTGTCCGACGCCGACCGCGTGGAGTGGCTGCATGCGTTGATCGCTGAAATGCAGCGGACCCTGGCGGCAGGCAGCGGCTTCGTGCTGGCTTGCTCGGCGCTCAAGCGCAGCTACCGTGAACTGCTGCGCAGTGCGGTCCCGGAGCTGCGTTTCGCCCATCTGGCCATTGATTACGAAACCGCGCTGGAGCGTGTCGGTGGCCGCGCAGGGCATTTCATGCCGATCTCCCTGGTCGACAGCCAGTTCGCCACCCTCGAATCGCCCGAGGGCGAGCCCGGCGTATTGACGGTGGACGCCAGCCAGCCCCGCGAAGTCGTTTTGCGCGAGATCGTCGAGTGGATGCAGGGCGCCGGACTGGATGAGCTTATCGAAACGCGCGTCGATCTTTCCGCGCGTCCGTTAGATAGCGCTACCACGGCGCCGCCACTGACCAGCGCACCGATCTACAGCGGGGCGGTCGCCCAACAGTTCGATCGCCTGACCGATTGGCTGATGGCGGCGCTGATGGCCTTCATGGTCATTGTTGTGTTCTCCAGCGTGGTGCTGCGCTACGCCTTCGGCACCGGCTGGACAGGCGCCGAGGAGCTGTCGCGGCTTGCGTTCGTCTGGCTGGTCTTCGTCGGTGTCGCTTCCAGCATGCGCCGCGGCGAGCTGATGAGTTTCTCCATGCTGCGCGATCGTTTCCCGCGGCTGTTCCGCCGTGTCGTCGACTCCATCAGCTGGCTGCTGGTGGCAGCTGCGAGCTGCCTGGCGGCCTGGGGCGGTTGGAACCAGATGCAGTTCGGCTGGACCATCAACAGCCCGGTAGTCGGTTATCCGCTGGGCCTGGCGATGTTGCCAGTGGCGGCAAGCATGGTTGCCCTGGCCGTTCTGGCGCTGCTGCAGCTGGTCAATGTCTGGCGACGCGATCAGCCACCGGCTGCGCCTACCGCAAATATCACTGCGGACTGAAGCGACACCGCATTCAGAACAATACGGGCACCGCCCAACCGAGGACCTTGTATGACCGTCGTCGTCTTCCTTTCATCGCTGCTGGGCTTCATGACGCTCGGCATGCCGATCGCCTTCGCGCTGCTGCTAACCGGCTCGGTGCTGATGTGGTACCTGGATTTCTGGGACGTGCAACTGCTGGCGCAGAACCTTCAGGCCGGTGCCGACAGCTTCCCGCTGCTGGCGGTGCCGTTCTTCATTCTGGCCGGCGAATTGATGAACGCTGGCGGCATCTCGCGGCGCATCATCGCCATGGCGCAGGCTTATTTCGGCCACAAGCGTGGCGGCCTGGGTTACGTGGCGATTGCCGCCTCGGTGCTGCTGGCGAGCATGTCCGGTTCGGCCCTGGCCGATACCGCTGCGCTGGCGACGCTGCTGCTGCCGATGATGCGCGAGCGCGGTTATCCGCTGAGCTCGTCGTCGGGCCTGGTGGCGGCGGGCGGGATCATCGCGCCGATCATTCCGCCGTCGATGCCGTTCGTGATCTACGGCGTGGTGACTGGCACGTCGATCAGCCAGCTGTTTCTCGCCGGCATGGTGCCAGGGCTGATCATGGGCATGGGCCTGATCGTTGCCTGGACGCTGATTGCCCGGCGGATCGATGAGCCGAAACAGGAAAAGGCCAGCGCCGCAGAACGCCGCCGCGTGCTGGTGGACGGTGCTGCGGCGCTGATGCTGCCGGTGATCATCGTCGGCGGGCTGCGTGGTGGTCTGTTCACCCCGACCGAAGCGGCGGTGGTCGCTGCGGTCTACGCCCTGGCCGTCTCGACATTGCTCTATCGCGAACTCAACTGGGCCGCGCTGGTCGAGGTGCTGACCCGCGCCAGCCGCACCACCGCTTCGGTGATGTTCCTTTGTGCCGCCGCGACGGTGTCCGCGTACATGATCACCCTGGCGCAACTGCCCGACGAGATCGCCGCGATGCTCGGCCCGCTGGCGCAGGATCCGAAACTGCTGATGGTCGCCATCATGCTGCTGATGATCGCGGTCGGCATGGTGCTCGACCTGACGCCGACCATCCTGATCCTCGGCCCGGTGCTGGCGCCTATCGCGATCAAGGCTGGCATCGACCCGGTGTACTTCGGCGTGATGTTCGTGCTGATCGGCTCCATCGGGCTGATCACCCCACCGGTGGGCACCGTACTCAACGTCGTCGGCGGCATCGGCCGGCTACGCATGGAAACCCTGGTGCGTGGCGTGATGCCGTTCTTCCTTATCTATCTGGTGATCGTCGGGCTGCTTATCGCTGTGCCCTCGATCATCACCGTACCCCTGGCCTGGCTGCGGTAACGCCGGTCGTGCAACCCCAGCGTTAAACAACCCAACGTCCAACAACAAGAAAGGTACCGTGACATGAAACGACTTCTCATCAGCACACTGGCCGCCGCCTTGCTCGGCAGCACACTCAGCGTCGGCCAGGTTCAGGCGGCGGACGACATACGCCCGCGCATGATCCGCTTCGGCTACGGGCTCAATGAGGACAGCAACCAGGGCAGGGCGGCCAAGCTGCTGGCCGAGGAAGTGGCCAAGGCCTCGGGCGGAAAATTAAAGATGCGTACGTTCGCCTCCGCTAGCCTCGGTTCGGATGATCAGATGCAGAACGCATTGATCGGCGGCGCCCAGGAAATGATGGTGGGCTCGACCGCGACGCTGGTCGGCATCAGCAAGGAGATGGCGGTGTGGGATACGCCGTTCCTGTTCACCGACGCGAGTCAGGCCGATCAGGTACTGGACGGCCCGGTGGGCCGGCAGGTGATGGACAAGCTCGAAGAGAAAGGCTTGGTCGGGCTGGTGTACTGGGAGAATGGCTTTCGCAACGTGACCAATAGCGCCCGTCCGATCGAGAAATACGAGGACTTCAATGGCATCAAGCTGCGCGTGATGCCCAATCCGGTGTTTATCGACACCTTCAAGCGCATGGGCGCCAACGCGGTGCCGCTGCCGTTCTCCGAGCTGTTCACGGCGCTGGAAACCAAGGCGGTCGACGGCCAGGAAAACCCGTTCAACACCATCCTCTCGTCCAAGTTCTATGAGGTGCAGAAGTACCTCAGCGTGACTAACCATGTTTACAGCCCATGGATCGTCACGGTTTCCAAGCGCTGGTGGGACGGATTGTCGGCGACAGAGCAGGGCATTCTCATGGAGGCAGCTGAGAAAGCGCGCGATGCCGAGCGCGAGGACACTCGCCGTGAGGCCAGCCAGGCATTGGCGACACTGAAAGAGCGTGGCATGCAGATCAACGAAGTCAGTGCGGACGAGATCCAGCGCATGCGCGAGCAGGCACAGCCGGCGATCCAGACGGTGATCGACGCGGTCGGGCAGGAGCTGTTCGATCAAGTTCAGGCTGAGGTGAAAAAGGCGGCGCAGTAGGACTGCTTCGCTCGACGCCGCTGCTAGAATTCGCCGCCCTCAACAATGGATAGCGCATGACCACACGCCGCCGTCGCTCCGCCGAGCGCGTAACCCTGTCCGATGTCGCGCGCAGCGCCGGCTGCTCGCTGATGTCGGCATCGCGCGCGTTATCGCAACCGGATCTGGTTTCCGATGCGCTGCGCGAGCGCGTCGAACAGGCGGTCAAATCGCTCGGTTACGTGCCGCATCCGGCGGCGCGCAGCCTGGCCAGTTCGCGCTCCAATCTGGTGGCGGTCATCATCCCCTCGCTGTCCAACGCGGTGTTCGTCGACACCGTCGAGGCTATCCAGCGAGTGCTGATGCCAGCGGGCTACGAAATGATGATCGGTGTCAGCCACTATCGACCCGACGAGGACGAGCGACTGCTGCGCGCCTATCTGGCGCATCAGCCGGCCGGGTTGCTGATCACGGGGTTCGAGCGCAGCGACGCCGCGCGTGCGGTGCTGGCCAACTACACCGCACCGATGGTCACCCTGATGGAGCTGAGCGAACGGCCGGATGACTATTGCGTCGGCTTCTCGCAGCTGGATGCTGGCGTGGCCATGACTCGTACGCTGCTCGAACGCGGCTATCGCCACGTTGCCTTCGCCGCGGCGCAGCTCGACCCACGCACTTTGCAGCGCGCCGAAGGTTATCGCCAGGCGATGCGTCATGCCGGGCGCTACGAGTCGACGCTGGAACTGCTGACGCCGCAGTTGTCCTCCATCGGTCTTGGCGCAGAATTATTGGATCGGTTGCTGGCGCAGCATCCGCAGATCGACGCGGTGTTCTTCAACAACGACGACCTGGCACTCGGCGCGCTGTTTCGCGCCCATCAGTTGGGGCTGGATGTGCCGGGTCGGCTGGCGATTGCTGGCTTCAATGACCTGCCGGCCGCAGCCTGGATGCACCCGGCGCTGAGCACAGTGCGTACCCGCCGCGGTGAAATCGGCGAGCTGGCGGCGCAGATGCTGCTGAGCCTGATGCGTGGTCAGCAGCCTGCCGAGCGCTGTGTTGACGTGGGCTTTGAGGTAGTGATGCGCGACAGTGCCTGAGGCGGGGTTTTACCCGCCGGGGCATTAGAGGTCCTGTTGCGCGGTTACCTGTTGGGCAATCTCGATCATCTGCTCGCGCATCCAGCGATTGGCCGGGTCCTGATCGGTGCTTTCATGCCAGTAGATGTGGGTTTCCAGCGGCTGGATATCCACCGGCAGGTCGATCTGGTGCAGGTTGTGGCGACGAGCAAAACGCTCGGGAACGGTCACAGCCATGTCGGTCTGGTCGATCACCTGAGTTGCCATCAGATAGTGCTGCGAGCGCAGGGCGATCTTGCGCTGCAGGCCCATCTTGCCCAACGCCAGGTCCACCAGGCCGAGGCCGCTGCGGCGGCTGGAAATGTGGATGTGCGACAGCGACAGGTACTGCTCAAGGGTCAGCTTGTCCTTGGCCAGCGGGTGGCCGCGGCGCATGGCACAGATGTAGCGGTCTTCCAGCAGCTTGACGTGCCGCACTTGCGGATCGGTGTTGAGCGGCGCATCCATGGCGAAATCCAGGCGGCCAGCGGCCAGTTCCTTGGTGGTTTCGCGGCGCTTGGCCAGCATGCTCTCGATCTTCACGTTCGGCGCCAGGCGGCGCAGGCGCTGGAACAGCGGCGGTAGCATCACAGCCTCGGTGAGGTCGGTCATGCTGATGCGGAAGGTCTTGTTCGCCTGCGCCGGGCTGAAGGTGCGGCTTTCCTGCACCGAAACCCGCAACAGCTGCAGCGCATTACGCACCGGGCCGATGATGTTCTGCGCCATTGGCGTCGGCACCATGCCCTGCGCTGTGCGCACGAACAGCGGGTCGTTGAAGGTTTCGCGCAGACGGGCGAGGGCGTTGGAAACGGCGGGCTGGGTGATGCCGACGATCTGCCCGGCGCGTGTCAGGTTCGCTTCGGTGTAGATGGCGTCGAAGACGATGAATAGATTCAGATCGACCTTGTTCAGGTTCATTGTTGTGCTCTCCGGCGTGTATCGGATTCGCCGATCATATATCGGTGATGAATGTTTATACACGAGGAAAATAGCTTAGATAAATCACCAGGCCTCCTCTAGCATTCAAAACTACAAAACATTACCTGCCAGAAGGTTGCCGCCCATGGATTTCGCCTACTCCCCGAAGGTTCAAGAGCTCAGAGAGCGCGTGCAAGCGTTCATGGATGCTCATGTCTATCCCGCCGAAAAGGTGTTCCACCAGCAGGTCGCCGAGGGTGATCGCTGGCAGCCGACCGCCATCGTCGAGGAGCTCAAGGCCAAGGCCAAGGCAGAGGGGCTGTGGAATCTGTTTCTGCCGGAATCGGAACTGGGCGCCGGCCTGACCAACACTGAATACGCGCCGCTGGCGGAAATCATGGGCAGCTCGGGCCTCGGCCCGGAAGCGTTCAACTGCTCGGCGCCGGATACCGGCAACATGGAAGTGCTGGTGCGCTACGGCAGCGAGGCGCAGAAGCGCGAGTGGCTGGAACCGCTGCTGCGCGGCGAAATTCGTTCGGCCTTCGGCATGACCGAGCCGGGTGTGGCCTCGTCCGACGCCACCAACATGGAAGCCCGGGCGGTGCGCGAGGGCGACGAGTGGGTCATCAACGGTCGCAAGTGGTGGACATCCGGCGCTTGCGATCCGCGCTGCAAGATCATGATCTTCATGGGTCTGACCAACCCGGACGCGCCGCGCCATGCCCAGCACTCGATGATCCTGGTGCCGATGGATACCCCCGGGGTGAAGGTGCTGCGTCCATTGCCCGTTTTCGGCTACGACGATGCACCGCACGGCCACGCCGAGGTGCTGCTGGAAAACGTGCGCGTGCCTTACGAGAACGTCCTGCTCGGCGAAGGACGCGGTTTCGAGATCGCCCAGGGCCGCCTCGGCCCAGGCCGCATTCACCACTGCATGCGCTCCATCGGTGTAGCTGAACGCGCACTGAAACTGATGTGTGAACGCGCCGTCAGCCGCACCGCCTTCGGCAAGCCGCTGGCACGCCTGGGCGCCAACTTCGACCACATCGCCGAGTGCCGCATCGAGATCAACATGGCGCGCCTGCTGACACTCAACGCGGCCTACATGATGGACACGGTCGGTAATAAGATCGCGGCAAGCGAAATTGCCCAGATCAAGGTCGTCGCACCGAACGTGGCCTTGAAGGTGATCGATCGCGCCATCCAGATCCACGGCGGTGCCGGTGTTTCCGAAGACTTCCCGCTGGCGCATTGGTGGGCCATGCAGCGCACCCTGCGCCTCGCCGACGGTCCGGACGAAGTGCATCGCGCCTCGATCGCCAAGCATGAGCTGGGCAAGTACTTCCCGCGGGAAATGCTGCGCAGTCGTTGATACTTCTCGAGTCCTGAAGCAAACCCCGAGGCAAGGTCACGCACAGTGGCTTTGCCTTTTTTGTGTGCAGTGACTTGCGAGGTCTGCTGAACATTCATTCATTCGTGAGCAAGTTCACTCCTACGGCGTGCCGTTTTTTTTGCAGGAGCGAGCTTGCCCGCGAACAGGTGTGCAGGCAGACGACGGACTCTTCCAAGAATTGACTCTGCGTCTCTGGTGCTCAACAGCACGGCTATCTAGCTTGAGAACAATGCCCGGCTTATCACGGCGCGACCGTCGTCATATCGGGCGGAGTTTGCTGACCATAGGTGGCGCTAACTAGATCCCGGTAGCGTCGATAGGCCTGTTCATAGGCCTGGATTGCTGATGGGTCGGGCTCTACCGCCGTAGCCTCGTCGAGGCTGACGCAGCGCTTGCATAGTTCATCAAGGCTGGCGGTTGGGTCCGTCTGTTTTGCGTAGCACCAGGCGGCCTGGATAGCGCCACCCAGCGCGGCGGCTTCGCTGTGCGTCGTGCAGACCACTGGCGTCGCCATCATGTCAGCGACTATCTGGCGCCACTGTGGGTTTTTCGCGCCGCCGCCGATCAACTGGATTCGTTCGCTGCGAACCCCGCTTTCACGAAGCAGATCCAACCCGTAACGCAGGCCGAAGGTCACGCCTTCGAGCACTGCTCGGCAAAGATTGGCGCGAGTCAGATTGTCTGTCGTCAGGCCATGCAGGCTCGCGGTGGCCTGGGGCAGGGCGGGCACACGCTCACCGTTGAGAAACGGCAGCAGGGTTACGCCTTCTGCGCCGATAGGGGCCTGCATCACCAGCTCGTTGAACTGCTGAAGATCAAGCTCCAGCAGGTCGCGAATAGCCGCGTTGGCGTTGGTCAGGTTCATGGTGCAGATCAGCGGCAGCCAGCCGCCGCTGGATGAGCAGAATGTCGCGACCGATGGCTGCGGGCTGATCCGCGGCTGTTCGGCGAAAGCGTACAAGGTGCCGGACGTGCCGAGGCTCATGGTGATGGTGCCGGGATGGATGTTTCCCGTACCGATGGCGCCCATCATGTTGTCGCCGCCACCGCTCGATACGATGGCGTCCGGGTTCAAACCCAGACGATGTGCCAGTTCCGGGCGCAGCCTGCCGACAGCCTCATCTGGGCCGATCAGCTCCGGCAGCGCCGCTTCGAGACGGCCGCTGGAATCGATGTGGCGCAGCATTTCCAGGTCCCAATGTCGTGCGCGTACATTGAAATAACCGGTCCCTGATGCGTCGCCATACTCACTACAGCTGCGACCGGTCAGCCAGTAATTCAGGTAGTCATGGGGCAGAAGGATATGAGCGATCCGTTCGAACAGTTGCGGATGTTGTTCTTTCATCCACAACAGCTTGGATACCGTATAGCCCGGCGCGATGACCACCCCCAACCGCTCCAGCGAGCCGCGCTCGCCGCCCAGCCACTCCAGCAGCCGTTGGTTCTGGTTTGCCGATTCGGTATCGCACCAGAGCTTGGCAGGGCGCATGACCTTGCCGTCGCTATCAAGCGTGACCAGACCGTGCTGCTGGCCCGATACGCCGATCCCAAGCACGCGATCACCCGCTATACCGGCCTCGGCTAGCGCCGCCGCGGTTGCCGCTTCAAAGGCATCGGTCCATTGCTCGACGCGCTGTTCGCGGCGGCCGTTCGGGCCGCTGATCAGCTCATGGCTGGCTGAACCCTGACCCAGCACCGTTCCGGTGGCCGAATCGAGTAGCAATGCCTTGGTGCCCTGGGTGCCGCAATCGATACCGAGATACATGGTCTGCTCCGTCAACGCGTAAGCAACAGGTCGAGGGTGCCGCTGACGCCCAATGTCGTCAGGCGGAGCAGGTTGCGCTCGAACGCCTCACGGAAGGCCGGCGAGCGGGCTATCTGCGTGCCGAAGATCTCTTCCCGCCCAAGCAGGCGCTCGGCGAGCCCTTCATCCTCTTCGACCAGCGACTGGCAGAACGCTGCACGCGGGTCCGGGATTCTGTAGTTGTCACCGTTCTCGTCGACACCACGCAGGTACAGCGCCCAAGCCGCTACGACCAGTGCCGCGCGATCCAGCTCGGCGTTGTCGACAATCAGGCGGTTGATGGTCGGCACGCTGAATTTGGGGAACTTGGACGAGCCGTCGGAACAGACACGCTCCAACTGATCGGCAATGGCGCAATTGGAAAAACGCTCGATCAGGGTCTGTTTGTATTGCGTCAGATCGATCCCTGGCACAGGGGCCAATTGGGGCGTGACATCCTCGTCCATGTACTGGCGGATGTACTCGACGAACAGGGGGTCGGCCATGGTTTCGTGGACGAAGCGGTAGCCGCGCAGAAAGCCCAGATAGGTCAGCGCGAGGTGGCTGCCGTTTAGCAGCTTGATCTTCATCTCCTCATACGGCGAGACGTCATCGGTGAACTGAACGCCGACGTGCTCCCAAGCCGGCCGGCCAGCAACGAACTTGTCCTCCAGCACCCACTGCACGAAGGGTTCGCAGACCACCGGCCAAGCGTCATCGATGCCATGTTTCTGGCGGAGATCCTTGCGGTGCGCTGCGCTGGTCATCGGCGTGATGCGATCGACCATCGCATTGGGGAAAGTGACGTTCTGTGCGATCCAATTGGCCAGGTCCGAGTCGACCAGGTTCGCGAAGGCCAGCGTCGCCTTGCGCGTGACATCCCCGTTGTGCGGCAGGTTATCGCAGGACATCACTGTGAAGGCGGGCAAGCCGTTCCCGCGGCGTTTGGCCAAGGCTGCGCACAGCAGGCCGAACACGCTGATCGGCGTGCGCGGATTTTTCACATCGTGCTGGATGTGCGGCAGGGTGGGGTTGAACTCCCCTGTGCCGTCGTCCATGCAATAACCGCCTTCGGTGACGGTCAGGGAGACGATGCGGATCGCCGGATCAGCCAGCCGAGCGACCACGGCCTCGGAGCCGTCCTCGCTCACCAGTAGCATTTCGCGAATGCTGCCGATCACCCGGACCTCGGTATCCGGCCGGTCGTCAAGCTCCACCAGGGTGTACAGATAATTCTGCGAGGATAGGGCGTCACGCATCGCCAGCTCATCGGCGCGCGTGCCGATACCGCAGATGCCCCATTCGAGCCCTTCGCCCATGTTCATCAGCGCATCGGTGTAGGCCGCCTGGTGGGCGCGGTGGAAGCCACCGACGCCGATATGGGCTATGCCCGCTTTGATCTGATCCAGAGCGTAGGCGGGTCGCGCGATATGGGCTGGCAGCTGCGGCAGATTCTGTCGTTTCAACTTCATGTCAGGCCTCGCTGGGCGTGAGAATGGAAAAGCCGAGGGCGTTATCGCTGCCTCGGTGGGCGGCGATTTCGCCAACATACGGGCTCCGATTGGAGCGTCAGGCCACCTGTTGCAGCGATTGGCCGACCGCCAGACCGTTGCCATCGAACAGATGGCAGTGGGCAGAGTCGAGGGTCAGCTTCAGCGATTCGCCGTAGCGGGGCGTGAAGTCGCCCCGGATGCGCATGGTCAACGGCTCGTTCGCCTGGGTGATGACATGGCAGTAGGTGTCGCTGCCCAGTCGTTCGCTGACGTCGGCTTTGACCTCAAGCTGACAATTGCCATCGGTGCTGCGGTTGAGATGCTCGGGGCGGATACCCAGGGTGACGACGTCCCCCACCGCGAGTGATGGGCCGCTGCGCGGCAGATACAGCCGGCAGCCTGCGTCCAGTTCAACTTCACAACCGGTGGCTTCGACCTTGCTGATGCGGCCCTGCAAGAAGCCCATCTTCGGTGTGCCAAGGAAGCCGGCAACAAACAGGTTGGCGGGGTTGTGGTAGAGCTCCATAGGCGAACCGACCTGTTCGACCTGCCCACCGTTGAGCACCACTACCTTGTCCGCCAGGGTCATGGCTTCGACCTGATCGTGGGTCACGTAAATCATCGTTGCCTGCAGTTCCTGATGCAGGCGCGACAGCTCCAGACGCATCTGAACGCGTAGCGCCGCGTCGAGGTTCGACAGGGGCTCGTCGAAGAGAAACACCTTGGGATTGCGCACGATGGCGCGCCCGATGGCGACACGCTGGCGCTGGCCACCGGAAAGCTGGCGTGGCTTGCGTTCGAGTAGTGGCTCGAGTTCGAGCGTACGGGCGGCGGCTTCGATCTTGCGGGCGACTTCCTGCTTGTCGGCGCCGGCCAGGTCGAGGGCAAAGGACATGTTCTTGCGCACCGTCATGTGCGGATACAGTGCGTAGGTCTGAAACACCATGGCAAGGTCGCGCTTGGCCGGGCTGACATCGGTGATGTCGCGGCCGTCGAGTTCGATCCGGCCGCTACTGACTTCCTCGAGCCCGGCAATCAGCCGTAGCAGGGTCGACTTGCCACAGCCGGATGGGCCGACAAAAACCACGAACTCGCGATCGCGGATGTCCAGATCGATGCCTTTGATGATGTCATTGCCGTCGAAGCTTTTTCTCAGGTTATGGACTTTCAGGTCTGCCATGTTCGGAATCCTCTGTTGTTCTTTTCAGCTCGGCGGCATTACTTCACAGCGCCGAACGACAGGCCGCGGACCAGTTGCTTCTGGCTGATCCAGCCGAAAATCAGGATGGGGGCGCAGGCGAGGGTGGAGACCGCCGAAAGCTTGGCCCAAAACAGCCCTTCAGGGCTGGAGTACGACGCGATCAAGGCGGTCAGCGGGGCGGCGTTGGAGGAGGTCAGGTTCAGCGACCAGAAGGCCTCGTTCCAGCACAGGATCAGCGACAGCAGCATGGTCGAGGCGAGCCCGCCCTTGCTGATCGGCAACAGCACGCGAACCATCTCCTGCATCAGCGTGGCACCGTCCATACGCGCCGCCTCAAGGATGTCGCGCGGGATGTCTTTGAAGTAGGTGTAGATCATCCACACCAGGATCGGCAGATTGATCAGCGTGTAGATGATGATCAGCACCGCGCGGCTGTCGAGCATGCCGAACTGCTTGGCCAGCAGGTAGATAGGCACCAGCACGCCCACGGGTGGAAGCATCTTGGTGGACAGCATCCACAGCAGCGTACCCTTGGTGCGTTTGGTCTCGTAGAAGGCCATCGAGTAAGCCGCGGGTATCGCGATCAGCATGCCCAGGGCAGTCGCGCCGAAGGAGATGGTCACCGAGTTCCAGGCGTACTTGAAGTAGCCACTGCGTTCCTGGATCTGCAGGTAGTTTTCCAGCGTGGGTGTGAAGATGAACTGCGGCGGCGTGGCAAAGGCGTCGATCTCGGTCTTCAGGCTGGTCATCAGCATCCAGAAGATCGGGAAGAACAGCAGCAGCGCCACGGCCCAGGCGAACAACCCGACCACCAGGGTATTGAGGCGGCGACTTTGTTTGAGCGTCAGCATCGGTCTGTCCTCAGTATTTTTCGGTGAGATTCTTGCCGAGCATCCGCACCAGGATGATCGCCGCGATATTGGCGATTACCACTGCGATCAAGCCGCCGGCCGATGCCATGCCGACGTCGAACTGCAGCAGTGCCTGGGTGTAGATCAGGTAGGCAAGGTTGGTCGAGGCATAGCCTGGACCGCCGCTGGTTGTGGTGAAGATCTCGGCAAACACCGAGAGCAGGAAGATGGTCTCGATCATCACCACCACGGCAATGGGGCGTGCCAGATGCGGCAGGGTCAGGTGCCAGAAGATCGCGATGGGGCCGGCGCCATCGAGGCGGGCGGCTTCTTTTTGCTCCTGGTCGAGCGACTGCATGGCCGTCATCAGAATCAGGATGGCGAAGGGCAGCCATTGCCAGGACACGATGATCACGATCGAGGCGAGCGGGTGTTGCGCCAGCCAGTCGATCGGCTGTGCGCCGAAAAACTTCCAGACGGCGGCGAGAATGCCCGAGACCGGGTGGTAAATCAGGTTCTTCCAGACCAGCGCGCTGACGGTCGGCATGATGAAGAACGGGGAGATCAACATCACGCGAACGATCCCGCGGCCGGCAAAGTCCGCCGCCTCGAGAAGTGCCGAGATCAATACGCCGAGCACGACGCTGATAATCAGCACGCTGCCGACCAAGATCAGTGTGTTGGTCATGCCGGGCATGAATCCGGCATCGGTCAGGAAGTAATGAAAGTTCTCCAGCCCGACGAAGTCGTTTTCGCCGGGATAGAGCAGGTTGTAGCGAATCACCGAGAAATAGACGGTCATCGACAGCGGAACCAGCATCCACAGCAGCAACAGTGCAACGGACGGGCTGACGAGAAACCAGCTGGGGCCGAAGCGGCGTGGCTTACGCTCGTTCGGCTCGCTTGCCGTATCGGTGATAGACGCCTTGGGTAAGGCTGTGGATGGGGTGGCCATAGGAATGCTCCGGCGGAAAGAAGGCCGTGAGGGCTCGGGCGAGCCCTGTCCGGTGATCACCTTCGATTAGGAAGGGACGTTGCCTACTTGGGATGCCTACTTGGGATAGCCGGCGCGCTTCATCTCGCGCGTCGTGGACTGTTGAACCGCTGTGAGCATCTGCTCGACCGGCATCTGTCCGGTAAGCGCTGCGGAGAACATCTTGCCGACCTGGGTGCCGATGGCCTGGAACTCGGGGATGGTCACCAGCTGGATGCCGACGTAAGGCACGGATTTGGCAGAAGGTGAGGCTGGATCGGCCTGCTTCAACGATTCCAACGTGATCCTGGCGAACGGCGCGGCTGCCATGTATGCCTCGTTATAAGTGGATTCGCGAGTACCTGGCGGCACGTTGGCAACGCCGTCGGTTTCGGCAACGAGCTTCGCGTAGTCTTCCGAAGTGGCCCATGCGGCGAAGAGTTTGGCGGCTTCCTTTTGCTGCGAGCTGGTAGGGATTGCCAGCGCCCAGGAATACAACCAGGCCGAACCCTTGTCCGTCACTTCCTGGGGCGCAAAGGTGAAGCCTACTTTGTCGGCAACCTTGCTTTGGGAAGCATCCGTGACGAAGGAACCCGCTACCGTAGCGTCGACCCACATTGCGCACTTGCCGCTGTTGAACAGCGCAAGGTTTTCGTTGAAGCCGTTACTCGAAGCGCCCGGTGGGCCGAACTTGCTCAACAGATTCACATAAAAGTTCGCCGCTTGGGTCCACTCGGGGCCGTCGAACTCAGGCTGCCATTTCTCATCGAACCAGCGTGCTCCGAACGAGTTGGCGACCGTGGTGACCAGCGCCATGTTCTCGCCCCAGCCGGCCTTGCCGCGCAGGCACATACCGTATTGGTCTTCGCCAGGCTTGTGCAGCTTTTCAGCGAACTCGGCCATCTGGGTCCAGGTGGGATGTTCGGGCATGTCCAGACCCGCCTGCTCGAACAGGTCGGTGCGGTAGTAGGTCATGGAACTTTCGGCATAGAACGGCAGGGCGAACAACGTTCCGTCTACCGATAGGCCTTCGCGAACAGAAGGGAAAACGTCCTCCAGATCGTAGTTTTCGGGCAAATCGGTCATCGGTGCCAGCCAGCCCTTGTCGCCCCAGAGCGAGGCTTCGTACATGCCAATGGTCAGCACGTCG